>CAWAWN010000001.1:0-1594000 GCA_963785815.1 uncultured Microthrixaceae bacterium | reverse complement strand
AGCGTGTTGCGGAATCGGTTGGTTACGTCCCGAAGGGCGAGTCTGTGCGGGGCGGGTTTGACTGTCAGCGGTCAACGAGCGGACGGCGGGTTGCGCCCGTCGTGGTCGTGGCCGGTGCGCTCAGCCGGTCGCGAGCTTGTGACGCCACAACTTGGTGAGGTTGTGGGTCCGCGAGAGCAGTTGCCACTCGGCTTCGAGCTGCGGCGAGTCCTCGGCGGGAGAAGCGGCGTGCGCCGCGGAGCTCTTTGAGTTGACCGAATACCGGCTCGATCGTCGACTTGCGCATCTTCATCATGTCGTGGCCCCGCTGCGAGTTGAGCTTCGCCTGCATCGCCACGACGAACGGGTCGCTCTTGGAATCCGAGGGTCTGCCGTCTTTGCGGGGCTTGCCCCGACGGCCGTGTTTCGCGACGGGATGAACAACTCGGGCGCGTCGGCGATGGAGCCGTCAACGTTCCCGCTCGCCAGTAGCCGGCGTCCGCCGCCATCGCCGCGGGCCGGTCCGCGATGCCCGCCGCGCTGGTCGTTGCCGCGAGCGCTTCGAGCATCGGCTCGAGTTGCTCGACGTCGTTGATGGCTTGGGTGATCTCCGCGGCGACGATGACCTGATCTCGCGGTGCAGACGATCTGGGCGTTGTAGCCCTGGAGACACGCGCCGCCCGGCGGCGCAGGAACCGACTGTCAGGATCCGTCATGTTCGCCTTCGCGTCCGGGTTGGGGGCCTCGTCGCGTGGCCGGGGCCGGAACTCACGCGGCGGCAGCCCCTTGACGGCGTGGGCCTCGTTCAGCAGGCCGGCTCCCTCGGCGAACCGTTCGGCGCGCTCGGCGCGTCGGCCCTCCAGACGCGCCTTTCGCTTCCTGCAGTCGAGCGAGACGGCTGCGCGGATCAGCGAGCGTGCTTGGCACACCACCGTCACGGTCGCGGCGTTCCCGCTCATCGTCGGCGCTGTCGGCCGCGTCGGCGTCGGCGAGCATGCCCGCAACCTCGGCCTCGATGTCCGCCAACGTCCGGCTCGCTTCTTCTGTCGCGTTCGCTCGATCTTCGTGCCGTCCAACGTCACCGTCCCGGCTCCACCAGGCCGGCCGTCGCGTACAGCCGCAACGAGTCGACCAGCACCTCCGCCAACGCGAGCTCGTGACGTTGACGGAACCGGGCGATGGTCACGTGATCCGGGCACAGTGATTCCCGGCCAGCACCCGGAACGCGATGTCCTCAACGCAACGGCGCTCGATCGCTCGACTGGAACGCACCCCCAAGCAATACGCGTACAGCAACAGCGCCGACCATCACCGCCGGGTCATACGCGGCGCGGCCATGACCGTCAGAGCGGTAACTCGCCCGGAACCGGACCAAGTCCATCTGGTCCACCACGTCGATCACGAACCAGGCCAGATGATCCTGCGGGCAACCAGTCCCGCATGATCCGGCGGCAACAAGAACCGCTGCTCACGATCAGCCACCACGAAGTTGTACGCCATCACCGCAGCATGCGCCACCACGCTCACAAACGCGAGCACCCCGAACCGTGGTTTCCGCAACACGCTCTTACGTGTCAAGCAGCGGGCGGGGGACCGCCGTCCGCTGCCCGAAGGGAGCGGGGAGTCTGTGTCACACGAGATCTTGAGTGGTTGCTTGAGGTTGGACATCGCGGACGAAGAGGGTAGGTCTCGAATGACGCCCGCTGGCTCGTCGGGAGGAGCCTGGCTCGACGGTCCCGCACTGGTCTGCGCCCGATTACGTTCCTCACATGCAACTCCGACCCAGAATGCTTGAGCAGCACATCGCAGTGTTCGGCGAGAGCGGCAGCGGCAAGACCGTCCTGGTCTCCTCCTTCTACGGGGCCACGCAGGAGCCTGAGTTCTGGAACTCGAGTCTGTTCAATGTCACGGCGGACGACACTGGTCAGGGCCACCGACTGCATGCGAACTACCTGGGCATGAAGGATTCGCGCCGCCCTGGGCTCACCCGGTTCTCGTCCACGTCCTACGCATTCTCAGTGAAGCTGAGGGACAAGGGGGCCGAGGCGAACAGTCCCAAGCCATTCGACGCCTTGCGCCTCGTCTGGCACGACTACCCCGGGGAGTGGTTCGAGGAGGACGTGAGCGACCCAGAGGAGGCCCAGCGCAGGGTTGCCACGTTCAGGTCTCTGCTCGGCTCTGATGTCGCGTTCTTGCTCGTCGATGGTCAGCGGTTGCTGGACAACGCGGGAGAAGAAGAGCGGTACCTGAAGTCGTTGCTGGGTAGTTTCCGCACCGGACTGCTGAGGCTCGAGGATCAACTGTTGGAGGACGGCAAACCACTGGTCAGGTTTCCGCGGATCTGGATCTTGGCGTTGTCGAAGGCTGATCTGCTGCCGGAGCTCGATGTCTTCGGGTTCAGAGATCTCGTCATCAGCAAGGCTTCCGCTGACCTTGACGAGCTGCGCAAGGTGCTGGAGGGGCTCGTGGATTCCCCCGACGCCCTCGCCGTGGGCGAGGACTTCGTGAGGCTTTCGTCGGCGAAGTTCGAGCCGAACAAGATCGAGGTGACCGAGCGCATCGGCCTCGACCTGATCCTGCCCTTGGCCGCCATGCTCCCCTTCGAGCGACACATCAGGTGGGCCGAGCGGAAGCAAGTCCCTGCGAAGGTGGCCGAGGAGTTGCTGGACGGCGCTGCTGCTCTGGCTGCCGCGTTGATCGGCAAGGCCAAGTTCGCGGGCCTCAAAGGCCGCCTCGTGGCGTTGGTCGGTCGCGAAGGCGTGAACGCTGCGATGAGCTCTGCGGCCAAGCTCGGCGGCGACCAACTCAAGAAGATGAACTCCGAAGCCCGCGCCAAGAAGGACTACATGGCAGCTGTGCTGACCCGCTTCGGGCTGGACCTGGATGAGGGCGAAGAGAAGCGGATCCTTCTCAGGAGCCGAAGATGAGCTTGCGTCCGACAGACGAAAGCGCCAGATTCATCTGGGCCACTCGTGGGCGAACCTGGGGCTTCCGGTTTCTTCGCAAGGGCGGACTCGTGGACCCGCTCGGCGTCTACGAAGCCACCTTCTCGGAGGTCGGGGATCAGCCGGAAGCCTGGCGTCGGGTCGCCGACAAGGTGGCGTTGCGCTTCCCAGATCCTGAAGGAAGGCGAGACGCGGCCGGCAGAGTCATCCCACACGACTTCGTCCTCCTCGGGCCCTGGGCCGATGGAATCAACTCGCTTGAGGATGGTCGCCAGCGGATCTGGCATGAGATCGCCGACGAGTTCGAGAGCGTCTGGGACAAGACCGAACCGCCGTCGGCCCGGGGGTGACTTCCGCGCCACGACTTTGCCAGTGAAACGCCGTATCGAAGCTCGGCAGCGGGCCGCGTTGCACCGTCATCGATGTGCCGTTGGAGGACCCGGCAGGTGAGCTCTGGCGAGAAATCGGTCTGACATCTCCACCGGTGGCGGGCTGATGCAACTGACATGGCCGGCCACGCGAGCCCGCTCGTCACAGTGGCCCTGTACTCACTGTCGAGCAGAACCCATGGTCGCGGGCGGGACATCGGCGAACATATGAGCAGAGGGCAAGGGATGGCAGAAAACGAGGCGGTCCTTCTCGAAGAGCGGGACTGGCGTCGACGCAACTCCATGTGGATGCTGCCGGCACTTCGGGTGCTGCGGGGTCTTCACTTGGGCGTCGTTTCTCTACGTCGGGGTCAAGGCCAAGCAACGCTCGTGGATCGTCGCTGCCGCGTTCTACGGCCTTGCCTTCGTCCTCTACTTCCTGCTCGTCGACACGGCCCCGAAGGCAGCCGACGGATCATCCCGTCCGACTGGCTGGCAGAGCACCATCGGGACTCTCTTCTTCTTGGCGGTTTGGATCGGGGGCACCGTTCACGCCTTGATCATCAACCGCGAGTGGCTTGCCTTCCTGGCATCGCCTCAGGACCTGACTCCAACCTCCGGGTTCCCACCGACTTCGACGATCACACCGGGGACGGTCGAGGACCCATGGCGGTCGTTCGTGTCACAAGCCCTCACGTTGCAAAGAGAAATCGTGACCACCGTGGCCGACACCGCTCCCGGACCCATGCAGGACCGGCTGCAGGCCGTGGCTGACAGCGTCGACACTGGCCTGACCGAGTGTTGGCAGGTCGCCCAGGGAGGGCAACGGCTGACCAAAGCACTCGCCCGCATCGACACCGTGGCGATCGCCCAACAGCTCAGCCGGCTTCAGCAGCGTCAGGCGAACCCGGCCCTCACCCAGGCCGCGGAATCACTTCAGGCCCAACTCGACACCGCGACGCGCATCGAGGGCGAGGTCTCTTCCACCTACAACGAGCTGGTTCTGTTGAACGCTCGCCTCGGCGAGGTCGCCGCTCGCGTGATCGAACTCTCCGCTCGGCCCCATGCGCTGAACGACGCCGCCGAGGTCGACAGCGTCGTCGAGTCAGTCGTCAACGAGTTGGTCGCGATCCGACAGGCGCTCACCGAGATGGACCAGCACCCCCCGAGCGGATGAGACCACAGCAGACCCGGTCGAGTCGCCACGGGCAACACGGTCCTCGGGGGTTCAAGTTCGAGGGCTTTACCGAGGGTAAGCGCTCAACCTTCACTAGATGGGGTGCGTCGCGTTCTTCCGCTGCGACGCGCTTCTCCTGGGTCGATGACCTCTGTCCAGCACGACCTCGCCCCGCTGACCGATGATCCGACAGATGGGCGCGCGCCTGGAGAACCTGCCGGAGTTGATGACGGTGGCTGAGGCGGCGCCGTTCTTCCGGTGCACGCCGTCGACGCTCTACCGGTGGATCGCCGCCGAGGAGACGCCGGTCGCCCCGGTGAAGGTCGGGCCCCGGCTGATGTTCTCCCGCTACCAGGTGACCCAGTGGCTCGAAGGCTCAGCCGGCTGAGGTCTTGGCCATGCGCTCGGCCATGATGTCGGCGGCCTGGCGGTCGGCACCGGTGAGCGTGTGGGCGTAGATGTCCGACGTCGTCGAGACGCGCTGGTGACCGAGCCGCTTGCTCACTGCCGGGAGCGGGACGCCGGCGTCGAGCATGATCGAGCCCATGGCGTGACGCAGATCGTGCCAGCGACAGGGGATGCCCTGTCGCGTTGCCAGCCGCGCCCAGCGCTGGGTCACGTAGCTGGGCATCCAGCAGACCGACCCGTCGGGCTCGTGGGTGAAGATGTACGCGTCCTCCGGCAGGTCACGCCCCAGCAGCGCCTGGCACCGCTTCTCCTGGGTCGCCCGCAGGTCGGTCAGCACTCGCAAGCGTCAGGTCGTCGAGCGACACCAGCCGCTTGGCATGGGTCTTGGTCGTCTCCTCGATGAGCTCCTGGCCGATCTGGGCCACCGACCGCGCGACCACCAGCTCCTGGCGGTCGAGGGCCACGTCGGTCCAACGCAAGGCCACCAGCTCGCCCCGACGGATCCCCGTGAACGTGGCCACCCACGCGGCGGCCCCGAAGGTCTCGTCCGCCTTGCGGGCGGCGGCCAGCAGCTTCTGGATCTGCTCGATGGTCGGCGGGGCGATCTCGCGGCGGTACTCCCGAGGCGGCCGAGCCCGGTCGGCCGGGTTCTTGGCGATCAGCTCCCAACGCACCCCCGCGTTGAACACGGCCCGGATCACGGCATGGATCCGTTGCACGGATGACGGGCTGAGCCCATCGTCGATGAAGGCGACGTAGAGGCTGTCGAGGTCGACCGCCCGGATCTTCTCGAGCCGGCGTCGGCCCATGGCCGGCAGCACCCGCTGGTCGAGGAGGCGGCGGTACCCGTCGGCCGTGCGGACCTTCCAGCTCGCCGAGCCGTGTCGATACCAACGCTCGGCGAGTTCGGCGAAGTTGATCGGACCGTCGACATCGGGCACCTCGTGCTGCAGCTCGACCATCAACTTGGCCCGCTCCTTCTGAGGCCGCTCGGTAGGTGCCGCGGATGACGTCCTCGACCGCTGCTTGCGACGGCCCTTCAGGTCGAGCCCGAGTAGATCCGGATCTCCCACACGCCCGGGCCGAAGTCTCCCGGACGCCCTTGTCCGCCTTCGCCTGCCGTCGCTGCCGCTCATCCCGGGAGGCTACACCAGGATTGTGGGATGCGTGATGGGATTTTGGTCAACCACAGGGCTGTGGATGACCGCGATCCCTTGTGTGACTAGGGTGCCCCCGGGAGGACTCGAACCTCCGCGCACGGTTTAGGAAACCGATGCTCTATCCCCTGAGCTACGAGGGCGGGGCTTCCGCGTGCGGTGCCGCGTGAACGTGCGCGCCGACCTCTGCGTGAAGGGTGTCAGCGTAGTGGCCCGGATCTGGCCGTCCGGCGCTGGTGGGATCGGCGGTCTGCACCCACAGGTCGGGACCAGGCGTCCTATCGGAGCTTGGCCAACTCGGCCGCGGCCCGGCGTTCGACGCCGGTGTAGCCACGCTCGGCTCCCTCGGCCCGGGCCTGCTCGAGCAGCCCCCGAGCCCGCGATCGCCGATTCGGGTCGTCGTCGGCGGCCATCATCTGGCCCCACAACAGGGCGGTGCGGGCGGCGAAGAACCGGGCTCCGACCCGCTCGCACCACGCCGTCGACCGGGCGAAGTGCTCGTCGGCCTCGTCCACCAACCCGCGGACCGCGGCCAGCCCGCCCAGCACCATGCGCACCGGTCCCTCAGCCGTCAGCCCACCCGCGCTCGAGAACTGGTCGGCCCACGGCGACAGACGCTCGGCCAGGGCCTCGGCGTGGCCCGGATGTGCGCAGGCGATGGCCGCCTCGGCGTACTCGGTCATGCCGTTGAGCCAGGCCGCGTCGACCGGCAGGTCGTAGCCCGTGGCCGCGAACTCGTCGAGCACCCGCTCGGCCTCGTCGAGGCGGTCCTGCTCGGCGTAGGCCAGGGCCAGCGACGCCTTGAGGGTGGGCAGGCCGGGGGAGTCGACCACCATCTGCTCCAGCAGCGGTGCCAGGTCGCCCATGGTGCCGCGCTGCCAGCTGACCGCAGCCAGCTGCACCCCGAAGAAGGTCTCGGCGTCGGGCTGGCCGCTCTCGATCCCGATGGGCAGCGCCTCGCCCGCCAGCCGCTCGGCCTCCTCGACGTCGCCGGCGATCTGCGCCCGCTTGGCCAGGTGGAAGGTGTACTCCCAGTTCACCGACGGCTGGTCGAGCCGCCGGGCCAGCTCGCCGGCCAGGGCGTAGCACCGGTCGACCTCCTCCACGTCGCCGGCCCGGGTGGCCACCGTGGCCCGGTACATGGCCGCGAACCACAACAGCAGGGGATCGCCGAGCCGGCGGGCCCGCTCGAGCGCCTCGGCTGTGCGGGCCAGGCCCGCCTCGAGCTGGGACGGCACCAGCAGGGGGAAGACCACGTGGTTCAGGACCCGCACCACGGTGGTGTCGCGGCCGGTGGCGTGGGCGATGGCCACCGCCTCGTCGGCCAGGGCCTCGCGCTGGGCCAACGAGCCCTCGAAGGTCAGCTCGGCGCACAGCGTGGCCAGCACCAGGGCGCGCTCCTCGGTCGGGTCCGGCAACCGGTCCAGGGCCTGGCGGAGGATCTCCACCTTCTCCTCGTCCACCCGGCCGGCCGCGCTGTACCACCCCCGGCCGTTGGCCAGCGCGGCCACCACCAGTCGGCCGGTGTCGTCCAGTGCGATCGCGCCCCGGGCCGCCTCCAGCAGCGTGTTGCGGAAGGCGGGGTCGCCCACCTGGCGCTGCGCCGTGCCCAGGCCGATCCCCAGGTCGACGGCCAGCGCCGGCTCGGGGGCGCGCAGGTCGGCGGCCAGGTCGATGGCTCGGCGATAGTGGTCGAGGGCGTCGGAGGGGGCCAGCGCGGCCAGCGCGGCGTCGCCCGCCCGGCGGGCGCAGTCGACCGCCTTGGGCGTGTCCGCCGCCAGGCCCGTGCTGGCCCAGTGCCGAGCCCTTTCCCCGATGCGGGCGTCGGGCCGACCGGTGCAGAGCTCCTCGAGCGCCTCGGCGATGACCCGGTGCAGCCGGGCCCGGCGGGTGAGCCCGAGGTCGGCGTAGAGGACGTGCTGGACGAGGGCGTGGGAGAACCGGTACCACCCGGCGTGGTCGGTGCTCTCGCGCACCAGGGCGGCGGCGATGGCCGTGTCGAGCAGGTCCAGCACCTGGTCAGCTGGTCGGTCCACCGCCGCGGCCAGCAGATCGACGTCGAAGTCGCGCCCGATGACGGCGGCCACCGCCAGGGCCTGGCGCGCCGGTTCGCTCAGCCGCCCCGCCCTCGAGCCGACCACCTCGTGCAGGGTGGTGGGCAGCGGGATCTGGTCGATGGGGGCGTCGGCCCGCCATCGGCCGCGGTCGTCGGCCACGATGGATCCCGTCTCGGCCAGGTGGCGCAGCACCTCGGCCACGAAGAAGGCGTTGCCGTCGGTCTCGCGGTGCACGGCGCTGGCCAGCTGGAGGGCGGAGCCGTCCAGCGGATGTCCGGCCGCCGCGGCCATGAAGGCCACGACCTCGGGGCCGTCCATGCCGTCGAGCTCGAGTCGGCTGATGCCGGGATGGCGGTGCATGGCGGCCAGCGCGTCGAGCAGGGGATGGCCGGGTGCCAGCGCCGCGTCGCGGTAGGTGGCCAGCACCAGCACCGGCCCCGGCTGATCGGCGGCCACCAGGTGGCGCAGCAGCAGCAGGCTGCCCTGGTCGGCCCACTGGAGGTCGTCGAGCACCAGCACCAGCGGTCGTTCGGCCGCGATCTGCTCGATGAGGCCCAGGGCGGCCGCGAACAGCACGTAGCGCTCGGAGTCGGCGTCCTCGTCGGTGGCGGGCGGGACCACCAGCGCGGGTCGCCGCGCCGCCAGCTCGGGCACCAGCGCGGCCAGCCCGGCCCCGTGCTGGGCGATGTGGCGGTCGATCTCCTCGTCGGAGGCGTGGGCCACGTAGTGGCCGAGCGCCTCGGCGAACAGCTGGTAGGGGGTGGCCAGGTCCTCCTCGCACGAGCCGAACAGCACGACGGCACCCTCGCGGTGGGCCCGCCGGGCGGCGTCAGCCACCAGCGTGGTCTTGCCCACGCCGGCCTCGCCGGTCACCAGCACAACCTCGCGCCCCCCGCCGCGGACCCGTTCGAAGGCCGAGCTCAGCACCCCTCGCTCGTCGACCTGGCCGACCACGCCGATGTCGGGGGCCTCGGCCAGGCGACCGGGCAGCGGCGGCTGGCCGACGTCCCCGCTGGTCTGGCCGATCGGCTCCCAGTGGACCTCGACCGTCTCGACCGCTCCCGGGATGCCCTTCAGCTCGAGGCCACCCACCGCCGTGCACCGGTGGGGGTTGCGCCGCCCGGCCATGAGCCGGACCACGTCGGCGGCCAGGATCTGACCGCCGGCGGCCGCCGCGCACAGCCGGGCCGCCTCGATCACCGGGTCGCCGAAGTAGTCCCCGTCCTCGACCGTCGCCTCACCGGCGCTGAGCCCCACCCGCAGCCCCGTAGCGGTGGCGCCACCGGTCCGGCGCTCGTCGACCTCGATGGCCTGCTGCATGGCCACCGCGCAGGCGATGGCGGCCGAGGCGGAGCCGAACACCACCATCAGGCCGTCCCCCAGGTTCTTCACCTCGCGGCCGCCGGTCTCGGCCACGGCCTGGCGCAGCCCGGCGAAGTGAGCCCGGCGGCGCTGGTCGGCCCGCTCGGGCGACTCGGCCATGGACCGCTCGGTGGATCCCACCAGATCGGTGAACAACACCACGACGGCCTCGACGTGCATGGCCGGGCTTCAGTCCCCGCCCAGGTGGCGCAGGGCGCGCAGGCTGGGCAGGAACAGGTAGGCGCCGCCCCGGGTGTGCACGAAGCGGCCGAAGCCGCGGATCTCGATGGGCCCGGCCGCGGTGGGGATGCGCACCACGCTGAAGGTCGGGTCGTTGTTGCCCACCACCGGGTCGTTGGTGGCGGTGACCCGTGGGTCGGACAGACCCAGGTTGATCCAGTCGTACTGCACGGCCTCGAACTGGCTGACCAGGCTGGCGCACAGGAACACCCCCAGCAGGCCGCGCTCGGCGGGGGGCTGTCCCGGCGCGTACTGGGGGCCGTAGGGGATGCCGCGGCGCACCAGCCGGCGCGAGTGGTTGGCGTTGCGCTGCACGATGCGGGCGTCTCTCGGGTTGCAGCGCCGGATGTGGCTGGAGATCGGGCAGGCGAGCCCGTCCGGGTCTTCGGCGAAGCCGAAGTCGTTGCGGTCGTCGGGCCCGATCGGTGGCTGGGGTGTGGGCGTGGTGGGCGAGCGCACCAGCGGCACGCCGTTGCGCCACCGCCCGAGCAGCTTGGCCGCCAGCACCTCGCGCACGGCCTGGCGGCGCGTGACCGGCGGGTCCCAGGCGTGCTCGACGTCGGCCGGCAACAGGTGGACGTCGGTCCTGGCGGCCAGCAGCCGGTCGGCCTGGTCGTCGAGGAACTGCTCGAAGGCCTCGACCTGCTGCTCGAGCACGCGGAAGGCGGAGAAGCAGCCGTTGTGGCCGACCACGTCGGGCTGGGGCACCTCCCAGCGCACGCCCTCCACCGGCGTGGGGTGGCCCAACAGCACCGCGCCCAGCTCGACCTCGGGCTGGCGGTCGGGGCGGGCCGAGGTGTCGTCGGGGGGCACGCCGGCCAGACGCGGCTGGGCGATGCCGTCGACGTAGCCGAAGTGGACGACGCCGTCCGGGAAGCTCCTGCCGTCCAGCTGGGCCAGCGGAGCGAAGGCGGTGCCGCGGGCGGCGCCGAGCACGTGGTTGCACGGCTGGTCCAGGTGCCCCTCCTCGTCGGCGTGCACCGACACCACCAGGTGCACGGCCGCGGGGTCGCGCCACTCGGGCTTCCAGGTGTCGGGGTGGCTGGGCCCGGTGTCGCCCAGCTTCACGGCCCGCGCCGCCATGCCCTGGCGGAACTCCTCGGGGAAGCTGTCCAGCACCACGTCGGGGACGGACAAGGCGGCCAGGCCGGCGTGGGTCAGCCCCACGTTGAGGCACCAGTTCGGCGGTTCGGCCCACCGCTCGGCCGTGGTCACCTGGGGGGCGACGGCCGCGTCGCCCCCGGTGGCGTCGGCCAACCACTGCCGGGCCGCGGCCGGGTCGCGCACGCCCAGCACCAGGTGGCGGACCACCGGCTTGTGGTAGCCGCGCAGGATGTTGCCCTGGATGTCGGCGGGGTCGAGCGGATCGCTCACCAGCCGAGTCCCGTGGCGTCGCGGATCTGGGCGGCGGAGAGCCCGGGGTAGGCGCTGAACCGGCCGATCTGCAGGTTCTGGTTCGCGTCGACCAACCCCAGCAGATCACGGGGGTAGTCCTCGATCTCGTCCTCCTCGGGGAACAACAGGGTGACGTCCCCCGCCACCTGGTAGGCGTCGTGGTCCTTGATCCAGTTGATGAACTCCTCGGGGTGCTCCTCGGTGGGCGACGTGGGCGGCGACTCGACCAGCGACGAGATGATGGCGTCGAACACGCTGCCGAACACGCAGATGAAGTCGCGGATGTAGTTGGCGAAGTCGCCGTCGAAGACCGAGAACATGCACAGGTCGGAGCCGACCAGGTCGAAGCGGGCCATGTGGACGGTGCCCACGTTCTCGAGCCCGGTGAACAGCTCGTCGATGTTGGCCGCCACCGCCTGGATGGCCCGCAGGCGCCCCACCGAGGTCTTGTCGGCCAGGGGCATGACCAGGTTCATGTGCTTCTGGAGGTTGTCGGCCGGCGCGCTCGACCACGCCCAGCTGGGGTTGGACACGGCCTGGGCGCCCTTGCCCTTCCAGGCCCGGACCAGGGCGGCCTCGCCCAGCTGGGCCAGCCGTCCGGGCGGCCGGGCCGGCAGGCCCCCGGCGTCGCTCACCCGCTCGCTCCCAGCACCGGGCAGCCCGAACCGCCCCGCTGGCGGCACGAGTACTCGTAGGCCGGGCCCCGGGCCGCGAACACCGGGTCGGGCGGACACCCGAACCCCGGCACGAGCCGGGCCGGGTTGAAGCTGAGCCGCTCGTTGGCCTCGTCCTGGTCGTCGACCAGGGCGGTCACGGCCAGCTCGCCCATGACCACGCGCTGGCGGGTGGTGTCCCACCAGCGGGTGGGGTCGTCGAGCGGGTCGCCCGGCTCGGCCAGGGTCATACGCAGCACGAACCGGGCCGGTCCCTGGGCCAGGCGCGCGGCCAGCTCGGCCCGCAGGTAGTCATCGGGTGCCGGCGGCGGATAGGGCCGTACGCCCGCCACCGGGTCCCAGTTGAAGCGGGCGTAGCGCACGGCGCCGGCGTCGTCGGTCAAGGCGAAGGCGTGCAGGGCGTGGTAGGCGACCCGGGCATAGCTGGTGGGCGTGACCAGCGACATCATGGCCACGGTCCCGGCCCGGGCCGACGGGTTGGCGTCGGCGAACTCCACCACGCCCTCCAGGCCGTCGGGCTGGTCGGGCTCGGGGTCGGGCAGCGGGATCCGCAGCCGCAGCGCGTCGGCGGTGCGGCCCAGCCGTCCCGCCGCCGGGCGGGGGGCCGGCACGCCGGCGCGGACGAAGCCGAGGAACTCGGCCGGGGTGGCCGCGAAGAACAGGGGCATGGTGACCATGAGCAGGTCGGTGTCGGCCCCGCTGGGCAGGTGGAACTTGGTGGACAGGCCCCGCACGTCGCGACTGCCGTCGTGGACCGTGGACGAGCCCGACCCGTTGGCGAAGCGCACGGTCACGGCCACCGGGTCGCCGCGGAAGTGCTCGGCCGAGGTGAAGCGGGCGGCCACCGGCGACGGGACGAAGGTGCCCGTGGCCACGATGCCCACGGCATGGACCGGGCGGGTGCCGGGGAGGTGGTCGGGGTAGTCCGCGACGATGGCCTGATAGAGCTCCTCGGCGGTCACGTCGCTTCCACCCGGATGGTCCACGGCCCCCCCAAAATGTCGTTCCGCGCCGGCAGGCTATACGACGCTATGGCGCGGTCGTGGCCCTGCCCGAGTCCTGGGGGCGGTCCGGCGGGGGCTCCGGCGCCGCGGCCATGGCGTGGCGGATGAGCTGGGGCAGCGCCCGGTGCCGTCGGCCGACGCCCTCGGCCACGGCCGCGGCGAACGAGGTCCACGGCTCGGCGTCGAGGTGGAGCCCGCCCGCCAGGGCCTCGTGCAAGGGGTTGTCGGCCGCGGGGCCCGGGTCGGCGGCCAGGCTGACCGCGTAGGACGGGTCGTCGGGGGCCTGGTTGTACATGCGCAGCGAGGCCACGTGGGCCTCGGCGTCGACCAGCACCACCGCCGCCCCCTGCACCGGGTTGGTCGACTCGGTGTCGACCACCCAGCCTCCGGTGTTGAACAGGGCCACGGGCCGGGCGAAGCCGGTGACGGACTGGGTCCGCTCGAAGGGCTTGTGGGTGTGGCCGAACACCAGGGCCACCGAACCGTCGCTGGCCCCCGGGTGCTCGCCGTCCAGCTGGGCCCGCAGCGGTCCGCTCAGGTACTCGACCAGGCCGCTGGCCGCGTCGTCGGTCAGGTCGGCGCCGGGGACGTGGCGCTCCAGGCGCGAGGCCCGGGCGGCCATGGAGCCGAGGACCCGCTTGAACGCGGGGGACACGGCCCGACCGGCGGCCTTCGGTCCGGGCACCATCTCGCTCAGGGTCCCACCCAGGTTGCCGGCCAGCCACCGAAGCGCGTCGGGGCTCTGGAGCATGTGGTAGATGACGCCCACGTCCTGGCCCGACTCGCCCGATCGCCCCAGCGTCGACCAGAAGAAGTCGATCCAGGCGAAGTTGTCGGCCTCCCAGTCCCACACGTCGGTGCCGCGTCGGCTGGCGGGGAACGCGGCCAGCCGCAGCTCGGTCATCAGCCGGTAGATGGTCTCGATGAAGTGGCCGTGGTGGAAGATCACGGTGCTCGACCCGTCGGGGGTGGCGAAGCCGAGGTTCGGGTATCCGATCTTCACGATCGTCGAGTCGTGGCCCAGCCGACGCCGCATGAGGGCCTCGAGCAGCTCGGCTCGGGGGAGCTGGTCGCCCGGCGCGGTGGCATCGGGGCGCTCGAACAGCCGGGTCACGTGCCAGGGGGTGGCCAGGTCCGCCTCGGGCGGGGTGGAGAGCACGTAGTCGGTGTACTGGCGCTCGCGGGCCATCTCCCACAGGTGATGGTCGTGGTTGCCGGGCACGTAGTAGACGGTCGGCCCGAACAGGGGGTGGGCCGGGTCGAAGGCCAGGTCGATGAAGCGGTCGAAGGCCATGGCGGCCACGTCGTCGGTGGCCAGGGCCAGCTCCAGCACGTCGCCGTTGAGCACCAGGCTGGGGCGCTCGTCGCCCCCGACCTGGGCCACCACCTCGCGCAGGCAGTCGACCAGGCGCTCCAGGGCGGGGCTGGGGCGCGACGGGTCGGCGGTCGGGCTGGTGTCGTCGAGATGGGTGAGCAGGCTGTTCTCCGCTCCGAAGTGCAGGTCGGAGAGGCAGACGAACCGCAGGCCATCGGGCACGCCGAGACGCTAGCCACCCACTAGCGTGCGGGCGCACACCGGCAGGCGGTCGCCGGGCGGACCTGGGGGGGAGCCATGCCGAGCGAGGTCGTCGTCGAGGGGGGGCCGGGACCACACCCACCCGCGCCGAGACCGGAGCGCGTCGGGACGGACCTGAGCTGGCTGGTCTACGTCGCCCTGCTGGCCACCCTGGCGGTCGACGCGGTGCTGGCCGCCGGCGTGGCCGTGCTCGACACGCAGTACGGGCAGGGGGCCGGCCACCTGCTGGGGGTCGGGCTGTGGGCGGCGACCGCCGTCATCAACGCCTTCGCCGTGTGGAACGTGGCCCGCAAGCGCCGACGCTGGTTCGCCAACGTGCTGCTGGCCCAGGTGCTGGCCCTGATCATGGCCGTCTACGTGCTGTGGGTCGACGAGCAGAGCCCCGACCCCGGCTCGCCGGCGCGCTGGGTGGCGCTGGTCGTGGCCCTGGTGGCCGGCGCCTGGATCGCCCTGCTCGTGCTGCGGGCCCCGGGCAGCTCGGCTCACGCCTTCGGCACCAGTTGGCGGGTGGTGGCCGCCACCTTCTCGCTGCTGGGCCTCTTCTCCATCTGGCTCCAGACCTCCTACCTGCCCAGCCAGTCACGACCCCTGGTGGACCTGACCACCTCGTTGACCAGTGAGACCTCGACCGCCACCACCACCGTGTTGAAGGCCGACATCACGCTGCACAACCGGGGGCTGGCCAACGCCGTGATCGTGGGCAGCGTGTACCGGATCACCTACCAGCCGGTGCTGCCCTTCACCGGTCCCTCCGGGGTCGAGGAGTTCGGGTCCGGGAACGCCGACCTGCTTCGGCCCACCCACCTCACCACCGATGTCGACGATCCCCTGGCCCAGGCGTTCGACTTCACCAACCCGAACACCAACGCCTACCCCGGCTCTGGTGGGGGCATCCTGCTGGCCGCCGACGAGATCGACTCCCTGCGCACCTTCCTGCTCCCGGGGCAGACCTGGTCGACCGAGGTGGTGGTCAAGGTGCCCATCGACGAGCCGGGCACGGCTCGGCTGACCGCCCAGATCGCCCTGCTCACCTCCCGCTACCTGGGCGACACCCGGGCCTGCCAGGGCGGCACGGTCAACCAGCACGAACCCGGGTTCCTGGCCCAGGCCCAGAAGGTCCACGTCCTCGACGACCTGCCTCTGGAGCCGACCACGACGACCACCTCCAGCCCGTCCACCAGCGTGGATCCGGGCGAGCCGAGCACGACCACGACCACCACCGCGCCCAACCCGTCGGCCGAGCCGAATTTCCGACGGGTCGATTTCATGTGCGTGCAGACCGAGCTCACCCCGCAGAACGCGGTGGCCGACCTGGTGGGCGACGACCCCAGCATCCGCACCTACTACGTGCTGGCCGACGGCCCCGACAACCTGTTCTCCCGGCAAGTGGACGCGGTGGCCAGCGGGGACGTGGTGGGCGATGTCCCCTACCTGGTCACCACCTTCCAGAACGGGTCGGGGACCACCAGCGCCGAGCGCGACATCCACGCGACCCACGCCATCGACGCCCAGAACCCCAGCGCGGCCATCAGCTCCCACTCCGAGTACGGGGTGCCTTGAAGCTGACAAGATCGCGGTGTGGCTGACGCCGTGACCAACATCGCCGCCGTGGTCGACCGCCCGGCGGCCCAGGCCCCCGGCCGCCCGGCGCTCATCCTCGATGACGGGCAGGTGTGCACCTACGGGGAGCTGGCCGCGCAGACCCGGGCCTGGGCGGCCACCCTGGCCGCCCGCGAGGTCGGGCCCGGCCACACCGTGGCGCTGGTCGACTGGGGTGGGGTGCGCTCGACGGCGGTGACCCTGGCCGCGGCCGGTCTGGGCGCGGCCACCGCCCAGATGAACCCGCTGCTGACCCGCGGCGAGCTGGCCCAGCTGGTCGAGGTCACGGGGGGCGCGACGGTCGGGGTGGCCGACCCGGACGCGGCGCCGGCCCTGGCGATGGCCCTGGGGCCCGAGGGCGTGGTGCTGACCGAGTCCGACGATGCGCCGTCAGGCGGCGACGATCCGCCCTCAGGCGGCGACGATCCGCCCTCAGGCGGCGACGATCCGCCCTCAGGCGGCGCCGATCCGCCCTCAGGCGGCGCCAGTTGGGCCCCCGGTGGCGACACCGCTGCCCTGATCCTGTTCACCAGCGGCACCACCGGGTTGCCCAAGCCGGTGGCCATCACCCACGCCGCCCTGCTGGCCCGCATGAGCGCCTACCGCCGCCCGTTCGACCCCGAGCGTCCGCCGGGGGTGGCGCTGATGTGCGTGCCGTCGTTCCACGTGGGCGGCATGCTCGGCCTGCTGGTCAGCCTCTACTCGGGGGAGACCACCGTCGTGCTGCCCCGCTTCGACGCCGGTCGCTGGCTGTCGCTGGTGGCCACCCAGCGGGTCAACTCGGCCTTCGTGGTCCCCACCATGCTGGCCCGCATCCTGGACCACCCCGACGTGGACGTCACCGACGTCCGCTCCCTGCACGCCGTGGCCTACGGGGCGGCCGCCGCCCCGGTCCAGCTGGTGCGCCGGGCCATGGCCCAGTGGCCCGGCGTGGCCTTCGCCAACGTGTTCGGCCAGACCGAGACCCTGGGCGCGTACACCACGCTGTCGGGCGACGACCACCACGACCCGGCCCGGGCCGGTTCGGTGGGGCGCCCCCTGCCCGGGGTCGAGGTGCGGGTGGTCGACCCCGACACGGGCGCGGTCCTCGACGTCGACCAGGTGGGCGAGCTGTGGGTGCGCAGCCCCCAGAACGTGGGCGACGGCGCCGACGAGGACGGCTGGCTGCACACCGGCGACCTGGCCCGCCAGGACGCCGACGGCTACCTGTTCCCGGTCGGCCGCCGCTCGGACGGGATCAACCGGGGCGGCGAGAAGTTCACGCCCCACGAGGTGGCCGAGGTGCTGCGCCAGCACCCGTCGGTGGGCGACCTCGTGGTGGTGGGGATGCCCGACCCGGAGATGGGGGAGCGGGTGGGTGTGGCCGTGGTGGTGGCGGCCGGCCAACCCGAACCCAGCCTGGACCAGCTGCGTGGCTGGTGCGACGGCCGGCTGGCCTCGTTCAAGCGCCCCGAGGTGCTGGCCGTGGTCGAGGCCCTGCCCAGCAACGAGCTGGGCAAGCTGCCGCGGGCTATGGCGGTGGACCTCATCCGACAGGCGAGCCCCGGGAGTCGGGCATGACCCTCTACCTGCACGAGTGCCACGACGTGATCGGTCGTCACGAGGAGGCGTTCGAGGCCTCCTACCGCGACCCCGGCGGCTGGATGGACCGACTCGGCCAGGGCGACGACGCCCGCCTGCTCTGGTACGCCAACCAGGTCCACGGCACCGGCCCGGCCTACCGGGTCATCACCATCACCGCCGTGCACGACGGCGCCGCCTGGGAGCGGTTGTCACATCGGGCGCAGCGCGGCGACCTGGCCGACTGGACGCGCTCGGTCGACGGGCTCCGTCGCACGGTCACGGCCAAGGTGCTCACCCCCGTGCCCTGGTCGCCCATCGGGGATCTGGACCTGGCGGCCGAGCCGGCCCGACCCGGCGACCACGAGCCCACGCTGTTCATGGAGGACACCGGCTGGCCCCACGTCCCCCTCGACGACTACCTCGACTACTGGGGCGACACCTACCTGCCCATGCTCCAGAACCTGCCCGAGCGCATGCGCATGCTGGAGATCCAGGCGTGCTGGACCACCATGTTGGGTGCCGGCCTGCGCCCCGAGGGCATCCTGTGGCAGCGCATCCACGACCTGGACGCCCTCATGGCCCTGTTCAGCACCGAGGTCCCCGCCGCCTACAAGGCACCCGGCACCTACATGGCCGACGCCCTGGCCTACCGCGACCGGTGGGAGTCGCGGCTGCTGCGCACCAGCCCCTGGTCGCCGCGGCACTGAGGACCAGCGCGGATGGGCACGGGGGGTGCACGATCGGCGCACCTCCTAAGCGGTGGTGGTGGGGTAGCCCTCGGGCTGGTCGCAGGCGTCGGGTGCGCAGCGGGTGTAGGCGCCGTCCGGTTGCCGGCGGAACCGGGGCGGAGGGTTCAGGCCCTTGAAGATCACGAGGTCGCGCCCGCCCAGCGGGTCGGTCAGGTGCACCGCCAACGTGCCCGAGCCCCAGACGCAGCCGCCCATCGAACCAGGCGAGCCGTGGGTGTGGGCGTCGGCCGTGACGTCGACCTCGGTGGCCGACGCGAACGGTGCGGCGGTGGAGGTGGTGACGTTGCAGGGGTGCACCCCGTCGGCCACCGGCAGGTGGGTGGCATGCAGCAGCACGTCCTGGCCGTCGGGGCTGACCAGGGCGGCATCGACGCCGAGGTCGTCCCAGCCCATCCCGTCGGGGATGGTGGTGGGCACCACCACGCCGCCCCGGGGGTGCAGATCGGGGTACTCGGCTCGGTGCCTGGCCACGACGTAGGCCCCGAAGAGCCCGGCCACTGGCAGCACGGCGGCCACCAGACCGGCACCGGCCGCGGTGGACGCTCGGGCCCTGTCGCCTCGGAGGCGGTGGTCCACCGCGCCCCAGATGCCGGCCACCGCGATGCCGAGGATCAACGTGGGGATCCCGACCACGATCAGCAGGATGACGGCGGTCTGGCCGGGGGTGAAGGTGATGGGTCTTCCCATGCCCACCAGCCTGAGCCACCCCGAAGTCGCCCACCATGGGGGAATGCCCCCAACCTGAGCTGGGGGTGGGCTCGGGGGCCGGAGCTAGGGGTCGATGCCGAACCGGTGGTCGGTCGCGGCCTCGAGCTCGGCCACCGAGGCGGCCAGCAGGGCCAGGTCCTCGGCCGGCGGCTCGGGGTCGCCGAGCTCGAGGTGGAGGCGCACCACCTCGCGGGTGGCGGCGTCGATGGTGCCCAGCAGCGAGGTGATCCGGGTCACCAGCGAGGTGGCGTCGGCATCGGGCGAGCCCGGCTGCCAGTCCGGGCTGACCGTGGCCCCGACCGCGGACAGGCGCACGGCGTCAGCCACGCAGGCGTCACCGGCCCGCACCGCCCCCGAGGCCCGGTCGGCCAACGGCCCGTCGGGCAACAGCGCCACGACCCGTCGGAAGCGCTGGGCGGCTCGGTCGACCTCGTCCTCCAGGTGGACCCACACGGTCACCTCGCCCCGGCCGGGCGCCCCGGCCGCCACCCGCGACGGGGTGGTCGGGTGGCGGCTCCCGGGCTGGAGGCTCCAGTGGCCGCGGTCGTCGCGGCTGGCGGCCAGGGCGAAGGTGCCGGTGTGGCGGTAGAGCTGGGGTCGCAGTCGGCGGGGCCGGCCCCAGATCTGGTAGCGGGCCAGCACCCACACGCCGGCCAGCTGCTCGGTCGACGACCGGTCCCCGCACTGCGGGTCGAGGTCGGCCAGGGCGCACCAGCGGCGGCCGTGGACGGCGATGAGGATGGCGCCGTCGATGGCCAGGTCGGCCGAGGTCACCGTGCCGTCGACCGCGGGAGGCCCTCCCACCAGTCGCACGGAGGCACCGGCTGGGGCCACGGGAGCTCCTCTCGCCCACGCACCGGTGGGATGGGGATCAGGTCGCGGTCGACAGGACCGTCACCGGCGCGGCGCGTCCGGCCGGATGTTCGAGGATGGCCAGGCGCCAGCCCGGATGCAACTCGGCCGCCGTGGTCAGCTCGACCTGGGTGGCGGCCCCGGAGCTGACCCGGAAGGTGCCAGCCGAGCGGACCCCTTCGGTCGACCACCACAGGCACTCGTACCAGGTGCCGGGCGTGGCCGGCAGCCCCGCCACGTCGAGGCGCACCTCGGTGCCGTGGGCCACCGGGCGCACGGCGACCGACCCCTCGGCCGACGGCGCGGCCTGCGCGCCCGGGCCCGAGGTGGCCGGGTGAAGGGCCACGGCCTGGCGGTACCCCGAGTCGTCCGGTCGGGCCACCATCACCCCGATCAGGAAGGCGGCGGCCACGGCCAGCACCACCGCGGCCACCGCGCCCGCCACCCGCCGTCGACGACGCGGCGGCCGGACCAGGGGGACCACCGGCGCCGGCTCGGCGTCGATGGGGTCGTCGGCCATCCGGTCCGGGACCAGGGTGGCCGCCACCGACAGGTCGAGCAGCACCGGGATGGGGTCGAGCTCCTCCAACTCGTGGCGGCAGGCGGCGCAGGTGGCCAGGTGGGCCTCGAAGGCCCGGACCTCGTCGTCGGTCAACCCGCCCAGCACGTAGCCGGCGACGTCGGCGGCGTAGCGCTCGTGGTCGTCGCCCGGCTCGACGGGCACGTCGCTCACGGCAGCACCCCCCGCTCGGCCAGCGCGGCGCGCAGGACCTTGAGGGCGGCGAAGGTGCGGGTCTTGACCGTGCCGAGCGGGATGTCGAGGCGGGCCGCGATCTCGGATTGGCTGAGCTGCGCGAAGTAGGCCAGGTCGATGACCTGGCGCTGGGTGGGGGTGAGGGCGTCGAGCACCTCGGTCACCACCCAGCCGGTGAGCACGGCGTCGATGCCCTCGTCGGTGCCGCGCCGGGCGGCCACCGCCCGTTCGGCCCGGATCGGTCCTTCGGTCAGGTCCAGCGACTCGTCGGCGGCGCGGCGTCGGCCCCGCCGCCAGAGGTCGACCGCGGCGCGGCGGGCCACGGTGAACACGAAGGTGGGCTCGCTGCCGCGATCGGGGTCGTAGCGGGCGGCCGAGCGCCACAGGCGGGCGAAGGTCTCCTGCACCAGGTCGTCGGCGAAGGTGGTGTCGTAACCGGACAGGTTGAGGCCCAGGGCCCGGATGCGCGACGCGTACAGAGCCCACAGCCGGTCGACGGCGTCGGGTTGGCCCTGGGCCACCCCGGCCAGCGCAGGGACATCAGGTGGCACCGGCACCTCGGCCAGGCTACCGGTGCGCGGCGTGGCGGACATCGGAGCTGGATCGACGCGGCGCAGCCGCCAGGCGGAGCAGCCGGCGCGGCCCGGACGCGGATCGGCGAAACCGAGTCCGACGGATCGTCGCCGGACCAGGAAGTCGGTGCATCAGTAGCCGTAGCCGGAGCTCTTGGCCGTGGTCGACGCCCCGGCCTTGGCCGTGGTCGATGGGCTGTGGCCGCCGTTGCCGGTGCTGGTGGTCTTGCCCGACGAGCCGCAACCGGCGGCGGCCAGCGCGAGGGCACCGGCCACCACCAGCGCCGCCGCTGCGGGTCGGATGCGGGAGCTGAGGGTCATGGCAACGGGTACGGACCCGGGCGGTGCGCGGTTCAACCCCGGGATGTGGCTGACGTCACGCGCCTCGTCCGTCACGTTCGTGCCGTCCGGGTCGTCGGGCAGGTAGCGACCCAGGAGGAGATCGACATGGACGACGACAGGGACGAGATCGCCGACGTGGTGGTGGTGGGCGGTGGCCTGGCCGGTCTGGCCGCCGCCGCCCTGTCCGCAGGTCAGCCGGGAGCGGCCGGAGGTCGACCGCGGGTGGTGCTGGTGGACGGCCGCTCCGGTCCGCAGGCCCTGGGTGGCCGGGCCCGCACCGACCACCGCGACGGGTTCTGCCTCAACCAGGGCCCCCGCGCCCTCTACCGCGGCGGCCACGGCCGCGCCGTGCTGGGGCGGCTGGGGGTGGAGCCCCAGGGCGGCGCGCCCCGGACGCAGTCCCATGGCTGGCGCGACGGGCGGGTCGAGCGGCTGCCCGACGACGGTCGCCACCTGGTGTCGAGCCGGCTGCTGCGCCCCCGGTCCAAGGCCCGGCTGACCTGGCTGCTGGGTCGCCTGGGGCGCATCCGGGCCGCCGAGCTGGGCGAGGTGTCCATGGCCGGGTGGATCTCGTCGTTGGGACTGCGGCCCGATGCCGAGGGCCTGGTCACGATGTTGACCCGGGTGGCGACCTACACCTCGGACCTGTCCCAGCTGTCGGCCGATGCCGGGGTCGGCCAGGTGCAGCTGGCCCTGCTCCACGGGGTCGACTACCTCGACGGGGGTTGGCAGCAGCTGGTCGACGCCCTGTGGGAGGTGGCCACCGGCCGCGGCGTGGTCCCCCGCCTCGGCGGCCGCCTCCGTTCGGTCGCGCCGGCCCGACCCGAGCCCGGTGCCGCCGAGGTGGGGTGGAGGCTCGACCTGGGACCGGCCGGGACCGTGCGCGCCGCCACCGTCATCCTGGCCCTGGGGTCGCCGGCCGCCACCCGAGCCGTCCTGGCCCACCCGCCCGTCTGGGCGCTGGGCGCCGACGTCACCGCCGCCTGCCTCGACCTGGCGCTGCGCCGGGCGCCGCGACGCGCCATCGTGTTCGGCATCGATCGTCCCCTCTACCTCTCCACCCACACCCCGTCGGCCCGCCTGGCGCCCGAGGGCCAGGCCGTGGTGCACGTGATGCGCTACGGCGCCCGGGAAGCGGCGGCCGACCGAGCCGAGCTGTGGGAGCTGGCCGAGCTGGCCGGCGTCGAGTCGGACGACGTGGTGGTCGAGCGCTTCCTGCACCGCATGGTCGTCACGCACGCCCTGCCTCGCCCCGGCTCGGGCCTGGCCGGGCGCCCACCCGTGTCGGTGGCCGGCCATCCGGGCCTGTTCGTGGCCGGCGACTGGGTGGGCCCCCACGGGATGCTGGCCGATGCCAGCCTGGCCAGCGCTGAGGCGGCCGCCCGGGCCGCGGTCGACCACCTGGCCACCCGGGCGCTGGCCGGGGCCCTCCCGTGACCGTCGACGATCCCGGGCTCGACCAGTTCGCGGCCGAGCGGGCGCGGCTGATGGGCCTGGCCTACCGCATGACGGGATCGCTGGCCGAAGCCGAGGACGTGGTCCAGGACACCTGGGTCCGCTGGAGCAGAGTGGACCACCGCACCATCGACAACCCGGCGGCGTGGCTCACCACCGTGGCCACCCGCCTGAGCCTCGATCGCCTCAAGGCCATGGACCGGCGCCGGGCCGACTACGTGGGGGAGTGGTTGCCCGAGCCGGTGGCCATCGGTCGGGGCCCCGAGGAGGCGGCCGAGGTGGCCGACTCGCTCACCCTCGGCTTCCTGGTGCTGCTCGACCGCCTGACCCCGCTCGAGCGCGCCGTCTTCCTGCTGGCCGACGTGTTCAGCGAGCCCTACCGCGACATCGGGGCCACCGTGGGGCGCAGCCCCGACGCCTGCCGCCAGATCGCCAGCCGGGCCCGCCACAAGCTCGACGCAGCTCGGCGCCCGGCTCCCGACGTCACCCGGGCGGCGCGGGCCGACGACGTCGACCTGCTGGCCCGGCTGGTCACCGCCGTGCTGTCCGGTGACCCGGCGGCGGTGGTCGAGCTGCTCGACCCCGAGGTCGTGCTGGTGTCCGATGCCGGCGCCTCCCGGCGGGCGGCGCGCCGGCCGGTGGTGGGCCCCGATCGGGTGAGCCGGCTGCTGGTGAACCTGGGCGGGCGGATGGATCCGGTGGCCACCAGCTCGGTCGTCGAGCTCAACGGGCGCCCGGCCCTGCGGGTCGAGCTGGCCGACGGTCCCATGGTCATGCAGCTGGACCAGGAGGGCGGACGCATCCGGTCGGTGTGGTTCCAGCTCAACCCGGAGAAGCTCCACGGCCTCGACGGGCTCTCGTCGCTTCGCTGACCGCCGCGCCCATTCGGGCCCCGGCGCTCGCCACCCGGGCCGAGGGGCCGGCCTCGGCCGCGGCGTCGGCCTGGTCGGTGGCCCGGCGCTCGTGGGCCGCGGCGGCCACCCGTTCGTCGTGCAGCCGCTCGACCACGTCGATGGACAGCGGCTCGAGCTCGCCCACGGCCCAGGTCAGCAGCTGGTCGGCCAGGGCCGGGTTGCGGGCCAGCACCGGGCCGTGCAGGTAGGTGCCCACCACCCGGCCGGCGACGGCGCCGTCGGTGCCGTCGCCGTTGCCCACCCCCACCTCGACCCGTCCCAGCGGCCGACAGCCCGGACCTCGATGGGTCCAACCCCCGTGGTTCTCGAAGCCGGTCAGCAGGCGGTCGCCCAAGTCGAGGCCGGTCCCCGGCTCGGGCCGCACCAGCGTCTCGCCCACCGCCCGCCGGGGCAGGCGGTCGGTCTCCACGTCGAGCAGGCCGAGGCCCGCCTCGCGTCGGCCGTCGATCTCGAACCCGCGGCCCAGGACCTGGAGGGCGGCGCACACGGCCAACACGGGCACGTCACGCTCGGCCGCCCGGGCCACCCCGGCCAGCAGCCGGGTGTCGGCCAGCAGGGCGCGCTGGGCCGCGTCCTCGCCCCCGCCCAGCACCAGCACGGCCACCGAGTCGGGGATGTCGGCCCCGGCCGTGAGGGCCACGACCTCGGCGGGGCGGCCCCGGCGCACCAGCCGGTCGGCCAGCACGGCGGCGTTGCCCCCGTCGCCGTAGGTGCCCAGCAGGTCGGGTCGGACCAGTCCGATGCCGATCATCGGCGCCTCGGGTCGGCCTCGGCCAGCTGGCGGCGCACCTGCTGGAAGGCGCTGTAGTTGGCGATGAGGTCGACCGGCGCCGGCGGTCGCCGGGGGCTGCCCGCGGGGGCCTCGGTGGCGGCGTCGGCGGCCAGCCGATCGGTGGCGGCGTCGAGGTCGGGCACCTGGGCCACGTCCAGGCCGGCGCAGTCCAGGCGCACGGCCAGGTCCAGGCCCCGCTCACCCAGGCAGTAGGCCCGCCTTCCGGCCAGCTGCTCGAAGGGCACGTCCCAGATCCACGAGGGATCTCGACCGTCCTGGCCCTGGGCGTTGAGCACCAGGACCAGCGGACCCGCGCCGCCGGCCACCAGGTCGAGCAGGTCGGCCCAGCCCGCCGGGTTCTTGGCCAGGTGCAGCACCAGCTCGACCCCACGGTGGGTCACGTGCTGGTAGCGGCCCTCGATGCTGGCCAGCCCGGACCACCCGGAGATGGCCTGGTCGGTGGTCCGCCCGAGCCCGTCGAGCTGGTCGAGCTGGTCGAGGGCGGCGTAGGCCATGGTGGCGTTGGCCCGGGCCGATCGGCCGGGCAGGGCCAGCCCCAGCGCGTGGGCGGCGCCGTCGGCGTCGACGACGTCACCGTCGGCCAGGCGGTACTGCGGTTCGGGTCGGGTCCGCCCGCACCCGGCGCAGCGCCACCCGCTGGCACCGAAGGCCAGGTCGGCCTCGCACCACGGGCAGGCCGACGAGTCGAGCTCCCAGGCCAGTCCGGCACCCACCCACACCACGGCGTCGGGGTCGACGTCGGCCACGGCCCAGGCCACCAGGGGGTCGTCGGCGTTGGCCACCAGCCAGCGCCGGCGCGTCGGCGGCCAGGGCTCGCCGCCACCGCTCGGCGGTGGCCCGGACCTCGTGCAGGCGGTCGAGCTGGTCACGCGACAGGTTCAAGAGGACCACGATCCGGGGGTGCAGCTGGCGCAGGGCCCAGGGCAGGACGGCCTCGTCCACCTCGAGGGCGGCGAAGCGGGCGTCGGGCGACGCCCAGCAGGGCCCCGGCCAGGCCGCTGGCCAGGTTGGCCCCCTGCCGGTTGGTGGCCGTGGGGCCGCAGGCGGCCAGGCCCAGGGCCAGCAGGGTGGTGGTGGTGGTCTTGCCGTTGGTGCCCGACACGAGGGTCACGGTCATGGGCGCGGCCAGGCGCCGGGCCAGGTCCGGGTCGAGGGCCAGCGCCACCTTGCCCCCGATCACCGACCCCTCTCCTCGCCGGGCGGCCCGGGACAGCCCCGACACCGAGCGGCCCACGTGGGGAGCCAGCCACCGGGCCGGCCGCCGGGACGTGGGGGGCAGATCAGGGGTCGGGGTGGGGGCCATGGCGTTCGGGCGGATGCTACCGGTCACCTAAAGAGCACCCCTACCGCGGCCGACAGAAGGGGCATGAGCATCGGACAGGCGGATGGGCGACCGGACGCGGAACCAGGGCCGCGGTCAGGCCCGAGCGGTCCCACCGGTTCGGGGTCCGACCGCGACGGCGGCCGCCAGCGTGACGAAGCGTTCGCCGAGCTCCTGCGGGGCGGCGACGTGGCGGCCTTCGCCCTGCTGTTCGACGCCTGGGCCGATCCCATCTACGACCGCATCTCCCACCGCGGGTTCACCACTGCGGATGTGTCCCGCATCGAGAGCGACGCCTTCGTGGCCACCCACCGCCGCATCGTGCAGCAGGGTGCGATCGACCCGTTCCGGGTGCTCATCCTGCGCTCGACCAGCCAGGCCATGTCGGCCCACGAGACCGACCGCGTCGACCTGCGCCTGCCCGTGGGCCCCTACGCCGAGGACCGCCTGACCCGCAGCGCCGAGGTGCGCACGCTGGCCACCGACCCGGCGGTGGTGTCGTTCCTGTGGGAGGCGGCCGACGTGCTCGGCCTCCAGGTGCGCGAGGTGCTCGACCTGCACTACCGCTTCGGGCTGACCAACGCCGAGGTGGCCGCCATCATGCAGGAGACGACGGCCTCCATCGACGCCATCCTGAGCAAGGTCGAGGCCGGCTACAACGCGGTGGTGCGCTCCCGGATCATGTGGCGCCAGGGCGGTCCCACCCATGACGCGCTGGCCCAGGTCGTGGCCGGCCACCGCACCTTCGACACCTCGGTGGTCAAGCTGGTGGCCGAGCACCTGCGGACATGCCAGGAGTGCCGCGACGCCTCGCAGGTGCCGGTGCGCCCGATCGCGGTGTTCGCCGCCATCCCGTTGTCCATGGCCCCTCCCGGGTTCAAGGAGGGGGTGGTCGAGAACCTGACCGCCTCCGGGGTGGACATGAAGGCGTCTGCCTCGACCCGGCGCACGGCCACCGCCGCCACCGCGGCCAGCGCGGCCGAGATCGTGGGCGCGGTCGAGATCGCCACCCCGCCCAACCCTTCGACGGGCGCGGGCGCCCTCGGTCTGGACGCGGGGATGCGGGGCGGGGAAGATCGCGACGTGGCTGCACGAGGAGTCGCCCGCAAGCCGGCCAAGGGCCGCTCGGGTCGCAAGGAGGACGCCGCGGCCGCCGCCACCGGCCTGGCCGTGGGCCTGGCTGCGTTCGCCGGCCCGATCGACGCGCCCGACGAGGCTGCGGTTGCGACCCCAGCTGGCGCGGACGCCAGCCCCGAGGCGGCCCTCGACGCCACGCCCGCCTACGCCCCGGTCCCCGACGCCCCCGGGGAGGGGTCCGATGGGCCGGTCGGCCAGGAGCCTCCATCGAGCGGGTCGCGAAAGGGCTGGTTGCTGGCCGCGGCGGCCGCCGCTGTGGTGGTGATCGTGCTGGCGGTCGTCGTGCTCGGCGGCTCCGGCTCCAAGCACCCGGCCAAGGTGGCCATCGCCAACTCGCACCAGAGCACCACCACGGTGTCGCCCACCACGCTGGCCGCCGGCACGGCCACCACCGCCGCCCCGTCCACCACCGTGGCCGTCACCGTCACCACCGCCGCCGGGTCGTCCACCTCGACGTCCACGTCGACCACGGCCAAGGGGTCCCCGGCCACCACCATCGTGACCAAGACCACCGGAGGCAACGGGGTGACCACCACCACCGCCGTGCCCTTCCCCACGGTCAACCTCTCGTTCGTGATCAGCGGTCAGAACCCGATTGCCCCCAACCCCAGCACCGGTGGTTGGGATGAGACGAACTCGGGGGCCCCGCGTGCCCAGTGGACGGTGACGGCCAGCGGCCCCATCACCGTGACCATGAGCGGACCCAACCTGAGCTCGACCTCGACCTCGGCTAATCCCGGCGTGCTGCTGTGCCCCGGCAACCTGGGCGGCAGCACCGGCACCATCTGCACCACGGCCGCCGGGAGCTACCACTACACGATCACGGTCAAGGACAACCTGAACCGCGTCGTGCGCACCCAGACCCTGTCTCTCATCGTCAACTGAGGCCCGCTCAGCGCAGGGCGGCGGCGTAGACCTCCAGCTCGTCGCGGAAGTCCGGGTGGGCCACCGCGGCCAGCGCGGCGGCGCGCTCGCGCACCGTGCGCCCGCGCAGCGAGGCCACGCCGTACTCGGTGATCACCAGGTCGAGCTGGTGGCGGGGGGTGGTGACCACCGCGCCGGCCGGCAGCTGGGCCACGATCCGGCTGATGACCTGGCCGCCGACGGTGGCCGTGGACTTGAGGCACAGGATGGAGCGGTCCTCCAGCTCGAAGCCCGAGGCGGCCACGAAGTCCTCGTGGCCGCCGATGCCGGAGAACTGGCGCCCGTCGATGGTGTCGGCCACGGCCTGGCCCCACAGATCGATGGTGAGGGCGCCGTTGATGGTGACCATCTGGCGGTTGCGGGCGATGATCTCGGGGGCGTTCACCACCTGCGCCGGCAGGAAGCGCACCTCGTCGTTGGCGTCCAGGAAGTCGTTCAGCTCGGGTGTGCCCAGGGCGAAGGTGGTGATCGACAGGCCGTCGAACTGGCCCTTGTGGGCGTTGGTCACCTTCCCGGCCTGGTGCAGCCGCATCAGGCCCGTGGTGAACATCTCGGAGTGCACGCCGTAGTCGCCGCCGTCGTCGGCCGCCAGCATGGTGGCGATGGTGGAGGGGATGCCACCGATGCCCGTCTGGAGGGTGGCGCCGTCCACGATGTAGGGGCGCACGTGGGTCGCGATCTGGCGGTCGAGGTCGTCGGGGACGTCCTCGGGCAGGGTGAACATGGGCCCGTCGCTCTCGACCAGCACGTCGATCTGGTCCACGTGGATGGCGTGGGGGTGCTCGGGCATCAGCCCCGGGGTGCGGGGCGCGTTGGGGTTGACCTCGACGATGGCCAGCCGGTTGGGGTCGGACGCGGCCCGCATGAGCTCGCCGTAGGTGGCACCGGCGTGCAGGCTCAGGCTGCACCAGCCCTGCTCGTCGGGGGGAGCGGCCAGGGTGGTCACGACGCGGGGCGCCAGCTTCTCGAGGATGGGGGCGAAGCGGCGGAAGTCGGACGGCACGAAGTCGATGCGGGCCCCGGTGTCGACCAGCAGGCGCTCGGCTGGTCCGTAGAAGCCGCACAGGTAGTGGACGCCCGGGTGGCTGAACACCGCGTACAGGTCCAGCAGCAGGGCGCCCGAGATGGTCAGATCCACCCAATCGGTCCGCTCCCCCAGGGCATGCAGGAGTGCGGGCGGGTGGCCGGGACCGAGGGGGATCCCCAGCTGGTCGGTGGGCTGCGAGCAGGGCCGCGGCCTCGGCCGGTGAGCAGTGGCGGGGTCCCTGGGTGGCCATGGCCAGATCGTAGGGTGCGTCGGTGCCCTCCCGCCTCGTCGCCCCCCTGATCCTGTTGCCGCCCTCCGAGGGCAAGGCCGCGGGCGGCTCTGGTCCACCGTGGACCCCGGGCTCGCTGGTCTCGCCCGAGCTGGACGAGCGCCGGGCCCGGGTGGTGGCCGCGCTGGCCCGGGCCATGGCCGCGCCCGCGCCCCGGCGGGCCAGCCTGCTCGGGGTCAAGGGGGAGGCGCTGGCCGCCGCCACCCAGGCCGACGCGGCGGTGGCCTCCGCCCCGACCCGCCCCGCCATCGAGCGCTACACCGGCGTGCTCTACCAGGCGCTCGATGCGCCCACCCTGGCGGCCGCCCACCGCCGTCGGCTGATGGCCCAGGTGCGCATCTTCTCCGGCCTGTGGGGCCTGGTCGCCCCTGGCGATCCCATCCCCGACTACAAGCTGAAGATGGGCGCCACCCTGCCCCGCCTGGCGCGACCGGCGCGCCGGCTGGCCCTGTGGTGGCGCCCGGCGGTGACCGCCGCCCTGGCCCCCGAGGTGGCCGGACGGGTGGTGTGGGACCTGCTGCCCGGCGAGCACCGCGGCGCCTGGGCCCCGTGCATCACCCCGGGCGACCCCGACGCGGCCCGCCACATCGTCTCGGTGCGCTTCTGCGACCAGGTCGATGCGCGACGGTCGGACCGACCTGGTGGCCGTCAGCCACTGGAACAAGCTGCTGAAGGGCGCGCTGGTGCGCCACGTGCTCGCCCACCAGCTCACCGAGGTCGAGGGTCTGGCCGACTTCGACCACCCGCTGGGCTACCGCTACGCGCCGGACCTGACCGAGGAGGCGGACGACGGCATCCGCGTGCTGGTGTCGTTCGTCAAGCCGACCTGACCACCCGAGCGGCGGCAGCCACTTGCGCCTGGGGCATGTGAGTGCCGCCGGTCAGATGGAGGGGGCTGGTCAGACGGGGCCCGCGCCGACCGGAGCGGTGGGGGAGAAGGTGACCGGCATCTGCTCGAAGCCGCTGATGAAGTTGGCCGGCCGCAGCGGCGCGGGGCCGGCCAAGGCCAGGTCGGGCAGGCGGGCCAGGATGCGCTCGGTCATCACCGAGATCTCCAGCCGGGCCAGGCTGGCTCCCAGGCAGAAGTGGGTGCCGAAGCCGAAGGCCACGTGGTCGTTGGGTGAGCGCTCGATGTCGAAGCGGAACGGCTCGGCGAAGACGTCCTCGTCGCGGTTGGCCGACGGGTAGAACAGCAGCACCTTCTGGCCGGCGCGCAACGGCTGGCCCCGCAGCTCGACGTCGTGGGTCACCACCCGGGCCATGTTCTTGATGGGGCTCACCCAGCGCAGCATCTCCTCCACCGCTCCAGGCATCAGGCTCGGGTCGGCGGCCAGTCGTGCCTGCTGGTCGGGGTGCTCGATGAGCTGGGCCATCCCACCGGAGATGACATGGCGCGTGGTCTCGTCGCCCCCGATGAGGATGAGCAGCGACTCCATGTTGAGCTCGGCGTCGTCGAGGCGGTCCCCGCCGACCTCGGCGTCGACCAGGATGCCCATGAGATCGTCGGTGCCGGGGCAGGCCCGCCGCTGGGCGATCACGCGGCCGCTGTAGGCCTCGTACTCGCTGAAGGCGTTGGCCGCCCGCAGCATGGCCTCGTCGCTGGAGGTCACCCCGCTGAGCCCGCTGACCATGTCGTCGCTCCAGCGCAGCAGGTCGCTGCGGTCCTCCGGGGCCACGCCCAGGGCGTCGCCGATCATGATCATGGGCAGCGGAGCGGCCACGTCGGCCACCAGGTCGCACGAACCCTGCTCGCACACGGCGTCGAGGATGGAGTCGCACACCAGACGGATGCGGTCCTCGCTCTCGCGCACCCGTCGGGGCGTGAACCCCTTGTTGACCAGCTTGCGCCGGCGAAGGTGGTCGGGGTCGTCCATGTCGATCATCATCGGCAGCGGGCCGTTGTCGGGTCGGATGCCCTGGGCGTTGGAGAAGGTGGCCGGGTCGGCGGCCACCGCCTTGAGGTCGGCGTAGCGGGTGAGGCCCCACACGCCGTTGGGGTCGTCGAAGTACACCGGCGCGTTGGCCCGCATCCAGGTGAACTGGGGGTGCGGGTCGTTGCCGTAGAAGTGGCCGTCGAGCAGGTCGATGTCGGGTCGGGTCGGGTGGTCGGGGCCGGTGGTCATCGAGATCTCCTACATCAAGAGGTCGGCGAGCAGGCGCAGCGCGTCGGGGCCGCCCGGGGAGTACACGAGCAACGTCGAGACGGGGCTCTGCTCCCAGGCCGCCACCCGGTCGCGGATGCGCTCGGGCGGGCCGCACAGTGAGATGGCGTCGGCGAAGTCGTCGGGCACCATGGCCACGGCCTCATCCCGCTTGCCCTCGAAGAACAGCTCCTGGATCTTCAGCGCCTCGGCCTCGTAGCCGAACCGGCTCATGAGCTTGGTGTGGTAGTTCTGCCCCTTGGCGCCCATGCCCCCGATGTAGAAGCCCAGCATCATCTTCACCGGGGCCAGCGCGGCCTCCAGGTCGTCGTCGATGTTGACCTGCAGGCCGGCCACGATGTCGAACCCGGGCCGGGCCCCGGCCAGCGACTCGGCGTACACCTCGGGGTGGTGCGGCGAGTAGTAGAGCGGGAGCCAGCCGTCGGCGATCTCGGCGGCCATGGCCACGTTCTTCGGGCCCTCGGCCCCCAGGTAGATGGGCAGGTCGGCCCGCAGGGGGTGGGTGATGGCCCGCAGGGGCTTGCCCAGCCCGACCGATCCGGGGCCGTGGTAGGGGTGCTGGTAGAACTCGCCCTGGAAGTCGAGGGGCTCGTCGCGGCGCAGCACCCGACGGATGATCTCCACGTACTCGCGGGTGCGGGCCAGCGGCTTGTCCGACGGACGCCCGTACCAGCCCTCGACCACCTGCGGTCCCGACACGCCCAGGCCCAGCATGAACCGGCCCTGGGACAGGTGGTCCAGGGTGAGGGCAGCCATGGCCGTGGCCGTGGGCGTGCGCCCGGCCAGCTGGACCACGCCCGTGCCCAGCTTGATGGTGGACGTGTGCCCGGCCAGCCAGCCCAGGGGCGTGAAGGCGTCGGAGCCCCAGGCCTCGGCCGTCCACACCGAGTCGAAGCCGAGCCGCTCGGCCTCCTGGGTGATGGCGATCATGTCGGGCGGCGGCGACGCCCCCCAGTACCCCCACATCAGTCCGAGCTTCACGCAGCGAACGTAGCGCGTCCCTGACACTCCGTCAGAAACGTCAGATCAGTCTTTGTCGCTGACCCCGGCGCTGTCGAAGGTGGCCATCTCGGCCAGCAGCCGGGCCGAGGCCTGCAGCAGCGGCAGGGCCAGCACCGCCCCCGTGCCCTCGCCCAGGCGCAGGTCCAGGTCGAGCAGGGGTTCGAGCTCGAGGTGGGCCAGGGCCACCGATGCGCCCGGCTCGACCGAGCGGTGGCCGGCCACCAGGCGACAGCGGGTGTCGGGCGACAGGGCCACGGCCACCACGGCGGCGGCGGTGGCGATGACGCCATCCACGATCACCGGCACCCCGGCGGCCGCGCCGCCGATGAGGAACCCGGCCAGCGCCGCGATCTCCAGGCCGCCGACCTCGGCCAGGCGGGCCAGGGGGCCGGCCGTGGCCGGCAGGCGCTCCACCGCCGCCTCCACCACCTCGACCTTGCGGGCCAGCACCTCGTCGTCGGCTCCCGCGCCCCGTCCGGTCACCTCGGCTCCGGACCGGCCGGTGAAGGCGGCGATGAGCGCGGCCGAGGCGGTGGTGTTGCCGATGCCCATGTCGCCGGTGATGAGGCACCGGGCGCCGTCGGCCACCGCCTGCTCGGCGGTCTCCACCCCGACGTCGAGGGCCAGCAGCGCCTCGGTGCGGGTCATGGCCGGGCCCTGGGAGAGGTCGGCGGTGCCGGGGGCCACCTTGCGCCGCCGCAGCGCGGGTGCGCCGGGCTGGTGGGAGGCCACTTCGAAGGGGGTGGCCACACCCACGTCCACCACCACCACGTCGGCGCCGACCTGGCGGGCCAGCACGTTGATGGCGGCGCCACCCGCCTCGAAGTTGGCCACCATCTGAGCCGTGACCTCCTGGGGCCAGGCCGACACGCCGGCGGCCAGCACGCCGTGGTCGCCGGCGAACACGGCCACGGTGGCCGGCTCGGGCACCGGCGGCGGCGAGCTGCCGGCGATGCCGGCCAGCTTGATGCTGGCTGCCTCCAGACGACCCAGGGAGCCGGGCGGCTTGGTGAGCCGGTCCTGGTGGGCGGTGGCCTCGGCCATGGCCTCGCCGTCCACTGGACGGATGGCGGCCCGGGCCGACTCGAAGCGGCTGCCGGCCATCTGCTCGATCCACGTCTCGATGGCCTGGCCGACCGTACCGCCGGCCACGTCCGCGTACGCCATCCCCGCGGCCTGGGCGGCCTCGGCGTCGCTGGACTGGTCACCCACGAACAGGACCCGGCTCGGGTCGGACAACCCCAGACGCTCCACGGCCACCTGGAGGGGGAGCGGGTCGGGCTTGCGCTGGCCCACGTCGACCGACGTCACCACCACCGCCAGGTGGTCGCTCACCCCGGTCGGCTCGAGCAGGGCCCGCACCTGGGGTGCGGTCATGGTGGCGGTGTTGGTCACCGCGCCCACCGGCACCTGGGCGGCGATGGCGGCCAGGTCCTCGAGCACGCGGGACCGCACGTGGGCCTGCAGATCGGCCACCGCGGTGGCCGGTTGCGCCTCGTCGACCAGGGTGCCGCCGACGTCCACCAGCACGGCGTCGAGCAGGGGTTGGAGGATCACGTGGCGTCCTTCTGCGGTGGGGTGGGGGAGGGTGCCGGGGTGGTGGACCGGCGCGAGCCCGGCTGCGACCGTGCCACTGCTTCGGCGGCGGCCAAGGCGGACTTGAGGCGATCGTGGTGGTCGGGATGGGGCACGGCGATGCGCACCATGCCGTGCAGACCGAAGCTGGCGCCATCGCGCACCAGGACCCGCTGGTCGATCAGGGCCCGTCGCAGGCCGGGGGCCTCGACCAGCACCCAGTTGGCGTCGGACGGCTGCGCCGTCCAACCGTGGTCGGCCAGGGTGGCCACCAGCCGGGCGCGCGCCACGGACAGCTGCGCCGCCCAGCCGGGCAGGTCCACGGCGTCGAGCAGGTCGCCCAGCACGGCCGCGGCCAGGCCGTTCACGCTCCAGGCGGGTTGGGTCCGGGCCAGCTGGGCCACGCCGGCCGCGTCGGGGCCGAGCACGTAGCCCAGGCGCAGCCCGGGGCAGGCCAGGAGCTTGGTCAGCGAGCCCACCACCCAGGCGCCCTGCTCGGCGTCGCCGCGGGTCCAGGTGCCGGTGGCCAGCGGGTAGAAGGCCTCGTCCCACACCGCGGCCTGTTCGTCGGGGGCGGCCAGTCGACCGGTGGGGTTGTGCGGGTTGGACCGCCACCGGGGCAGGTCCGAGCCGACCTGGTGCAGGTGGCGGCGGTAGAGGCTGAACTCGGGCTCGTCGACGCGACCGCCCCGCAGGTGGCCGGCCACCAGGGCGATGGCCTCGGCGCCGCCGTTGGTGAGCAGCAGGCGCGCCGGATCGACCCCCAGCGCCCCGGCCAGGGCGGCGGTGGCCGGGGCCGGGTCGGGATAGGTGGCCACCGCGTCGAGGTGGCCGGCCAGGCAGGCTCCGACGTCGGGGGCGAACGGGTTGAGGCTGACCGAGAGGTCGAGCAGATCTCGTCGGTCGAGGCCGAGGGCGGCGGCCACCCGACCGGCGTCGTCGCCGTGGGCCCCGGGCGGGGGCAGGCCGGTCACCGCCGGCTCCAGGACCGTCGCAGGGTGGTGCGGGCCCGCCAGGAGCCGAACAGGGCCAGGGCGCTGCTGAGGGCCAGGGCCACGTCTGCGCTCAGCACCACGGCGCGGCGGATGTCGGCGGCGGTGGCCTCGGGCCCGACGCCCAGATCGGGACGGATCTCCAGCCGGTCGCCGTAGCGGCTGGGTCCCCCCAGCCGGACGCCCAGGGCGGCGGCGAAGGCGGCCTCGGCCACCCCGCTGTTGGGCGACGGGTGGGCTGGGGCGTCGACCCGCACGGCGCGGAGCACGGCCCGGGCCGCGTCGGGGCGCACGGCCGCCACCAGCAAGGCGGTCAGCCGGGCCGGGATCCAGTTGGCCACGTCGTCGGCCCGGGCGCTGGCCCAGCCGAACTCGAGGTAGCGGGGGGAGCGGTGGCCGACCATGGCGTCGAGGGTGTTGACGGCCCGGTAGCCCAGCGCGCCCGGCGCGCCCAGGCACGCCCCCCAGCAGGCCGGGGCCACCACCGCGTCGACCGTGTTCTCGGCCACCGACTCGACCGCGGCCCGGGCCAGGTCGGACCCCTCGAGCTGCGAGGCGTCCCGACCCACCAGGGCCCGGATGGCCAACCGGGCGCCGTCCAGGTCATCCCGGTCGAGCAGGTCGGCCACCCGCTCGGCCGCCTCGGCCAGCCCGCGCCCGGCCACCGCCAGGGCGGTGGCTCCCACGGTGGCCAGCTCGGGCCCGACCAGGCGATCGGCGGCCACCCCGGCACCGGCGCCCAGGCCGAGCCCGATGGCGGCGTGCACGATCCCGGCCGCACGGGAGCCGTCGTAGGTGTGGCCCTCGACCGCGGCCATGGTCGTGCCGAAGCGCGCCACCGGGTGCGGGTCGATGGGCGGTTCGCCCCAGCGGGCGTCGATCAGCACGCCCAGGGAGGCGCCCAGGGCCCGGGGGGTGCGCGGCCGGGGCGTGCGCCGCCCGGTCATCGGTGCACGGCCAGGACCAGCAGGGCCGCCGTCTCTCCCACCACCCCGGCCGCTCCCAGCACGTCCCCCGTGAACCCGCCCAGCCGTCGGCGGGCCAGCCCGGCCACGGCGGCTGCGGCCACCGCCCCGACCAGCACCGCCACCGCCCCCAGCCCGCGGTGAGCCAGCTCGCCCCCGCCCACCACGGCCAGCGCCACGGCGGCCGCCGCGCCGGTGCCCCCCACGAGCACGGCCCGGCTCCGGCCCGAGCCGTCCGCCGGGTCGAGGAGGGCCTGGGCCAGCCCGCCGGGCCGGGCGTAGGGCTGGGTCCAGGCGATGACGGCCATGGCCGTGCGCGACGCGCACCACACCCCGGCCAGCACCAGAGGCGCGGCGGTGACCGAGCCCAGCGCCAGGACCCGCAGGACCAGCACCACGACCACGGTGACCACCCCGAAGGCGCCGACGTGGGGATCGGCCATCACGGCCAGCCGGTGGGACCGGTCCATGGGTGCCAGCAGGCCGTCGGCCGTGTCGGCCAGGCCGTCCAGGTGCAACAGCCCGGTCACGGCCGCGTCGGCGGCCACCACGACCGCGGCGGCCAACCCGGCCGACCACCAGTGGGCCGCTCCCCACCACAGGGCGCCCAGGACGGCGCCGATGAAGGCGCCGGCCAGGGGGAACCAGACCAGGGTGGTGCCCGACGGCGTGGACGCGCCGCCGAACACGGTGAGGAAGCCGAGCGCCCGCCTCACGGCCCGTCGAGCTCGTCGATCGGGGCCAGGCGCAGCGCCCGGCCGGCAACCACCAGGACGACGTCGTCGGCCACCGCCGCCACCTGTTGGTTGACCAGGCCCAGGGCGTCGCGGAAGTGGCGGCCGACCTCGGAGGACGGGTGCACGCCCAGGCCTACCTCGTCGGACACCACGACGGTGGGGGCGGTGCGCGCCACCAGGGCGGCGACCAGGTCGGGGCCCAGGCGCGCGGCCGTGCCTGCGAAGTCGTCGCCGCACCCGGCCAGCCAGGTGCCCAGGGCGTCGACCAGCACCGGCCGACCACCGGCCTGGTGCAGGGCGGCCACCAGGTCGGCGCCCACCTCCAGGGTGGAGAAGTCATCGCCCCGACGGGCCTGGTGGGCCCCGATGCGCTCGGCCAGGTCGGCGTCGGCCGCGTCCGCGACGGCGGTGGCCAGGTACACGACCGGCGTGCCCGAACCGGGGCGCGACCGCAGCGCCAGGCGCTCGGCCACCGCCGACTTGCCCGACCGGGCCCCGCCCAGCACCAGGGTGATCATGGTCGGTCGGTCATGCGGGCCTGGCTGGCGCGGGTGCCCTCGACCACCGCCGAGTGCACGGCCCGGGCCAGCCGGGCTCCCCACCTCGACCGGGGACCCCCGAAGGCGACGGCCTGGGACCCGTCGGGACCGTTGACCACGGCCACGGCGTCGGTGGCCGTACCCGTGCCCGCCACCCCGCACTCGAGCAGAGCCTGGGTCTTGGCCTCGGTGGCGGTGGCCACCGCGTTGACCAGGGCGGCATCGCTCAGCGTCACCGGGAGCCGCGCCACCACGTTGATGGTGCCCGCCGGTGCCGGGCCGCCCAGGTCGTCGTCGGGGGCCGCGGCCCAGATGGGGATGCGCACCCCCACGGTGACGTCGGCCTGCACGCCGCCGTCGGCGCCGTGGCGCACGTCGGCCACGTCGGCCGCCGTGAACAGCACCACGCCGTGGTCGGGGTCGAGCCCCAGCGGGTCGGTCAGCTCGCGGGCGTGGGCACGCAGGTCGGTGCGGGCGTACCCCGGCACCACCTGGGCGTTGACGATCCACGACCGCCGACCCAGCCCGCCGCCCACCGGCGCCGAGGAGAGCACGGTGCGGGGCGGGTCGAACCGCCACACCAGCAGGGGAGGCGCATCGGGCGGTCGGACCAGCTCGGGTCGGGTCCCCCAGGACCGGCTGGCGGAAGGCGGGGTGGCGGTGGCCATCGGATGGCGGAGGGTAGCCGAGCCCCTTCGGCGTCGGTTGACGTCGCGGTCGGGGCTGTGGTCTGCTCTGGCCAGAACAGACGCCACGAGGTGGGGGAAGCCGGTCAGATGCCGGCGCTGACCCGCAACCGTAGGCGGGACCGAGGTTCGGTCCCGCGAGCCGGACTGCCCACCCCGAGGTGAACTGCTCCACGTCTCCGTCGTCGGACTGCGGATCGGGAGCTCGGGATGCGAAGGGGTCCGGGCCCCGGCCGTGGTCGGCCCGACCGCCACCCCGAGGCCCGCCGTGTCCGTTCCCCACCTGCGACCCGCTGTCGGTGGCCTGGTCGCGTGCCTGGTGGTGCTGGCTGCCTCGGTCGGGTCGGGCTCGGCCACCGTCCGCGCCCTGGCCGGGGGCGGCTGCGCGGCGGCCGACACCCCCCACGTCGGCCTGGTCGTCGACTTCGGGGACGTCACCAGCGTGCCTGGCGAGCCCACCCCCACGGTGCAGACCATCTGCCTGCCCTACACGTCGGGTGAGACCGGTGCCGACCTGCTGAGCGCGGCCGGCGCCCAGCTGCACTGGGGCAGCAGTGGGCTGCTGTGCAGCATCGACGGGTACCCGTCGGACGAATGCGGCAGGAACACCCCCGGCGGCTACGAGTACTGGAGCTACTGGCACGGCGGGCCAGCCGGATGGACCTACGCCACCGGGGGTCCGACCAGCTACCGGTTGTCGGCCGGGAGCGTGGAGGGCTGGCGCTTCGTGCAGGGGCAGGACTCGTCCCGGGAGGGCGCGCCGCGGTTCGCCTCGTCGGGCCCCTGCCCGGCGCCGACGCCCACCACGACCGCCCTCGGCGCGACCACCACCGCGCCCGCCGGCCAGGTCTCGAGCGCGCCGCCGGCCCGCGTGTCGTCGGCGGTGGGCGCCGCGGCTGGGGCCGCCACCACGTCGACGGCCGCCGACCCGGCACCGGGCTCGACCGCCTCCCCGTCGGGCTCCGCGCCGGACCCGACCACCTCGGCGTCCGGGGTCGACGAGGCCCACGCCACCGGCGCGCACCGCGCCGAGGCGCTGCCCAGCCACGGCCAGATCGCGGGTCGCCGAGGACCGGGCTCACCGGTGGGCGCCATCGTGGTGGTCGCGGTGATCGTCGGGCTGGTGGCGGCGTCGGTGCTCATCCGGCGTCGGCGGAGCCCGACGTGAGCGCGCTCCAGCTCGACGCCGCGCCCCGCGCCCTGACCCGGCTGCGCCACCCGGCGACCTGGCGCAGCCTGCACCCCGGGGCGTGGTGGCTGTGGGCCGGCGGCCTGGCCCTGGCCGCCATGCGCACCACCAACGTGGTGGTGCTGGGCCTGATCATCGCCGTGGTGGCCGTGGTGGTCTCGGCCCGCCGATCCGACGCGCCGTGGGCCCGGTCGTTCCGGTTCTTCGTGTGGATGGCGGTGGCGGTGGTCGTGTTCCGCCTGCTGCAGGAGGTGCTCATCGGGGCGCGGCTGCCCGGCACGGTGGTGTTCCGGCTGCCGTCGGTCGGCCTGCCCGCCTGGGCCGCCGGGGTGAGCATCGGCGGCCCGGTCACCCTCGAGGCGCTGGTGGACGCCTTCCAGCGGGGCCTGCAGCTGGCCGTGGTCCTGATCTGCTTCGGCGCCGTGAACAGCCTGTGCAGCCCCTACCGGATGCTCCAGGCCCTGCCCGCCGCCCTCTACGAGGCCGGGGTGGCGGTCACCGTGGCCCTCACCTTCGCCCCCGAAGCCGTGATCGAGCTCGGTCGCCTGCGCGACGCCCGCCGACTGCGCGGTCGCCCCGTGCGCGGCGTGGCCGCCATCCGGAGCTTGGCCCTGCCCGTGCTCGAAGGGGGCCTGGAACGGGCCGTGGCCCTGGCCGCCTCCATGGACTCGCGGGGCTACGGCCGGCGCCAGGCCGCGTCGGCGGGACGCGCCCGGCTGGGTGGGGTGGCGACCGGGTCGGGCCTGCTCATCGTGGCCGTGGGCCTCTACGGCCTGGCCGACGCCGGCGCGCCCGGTGCCCTGGGCCTGCCCCTGGTCGGCGTGGGGGCGGCCGTGTTGGCCGTGGGGTTGTTCGCCGCCGGTCACCGGTCGGTCCGCACCCGCTACCGGCCCGATCCCTGGCGCCTCCCCGAGTGGCTGGTGAGCGCCTCGGGCGTGGTGGCCGCCGGGGCCACGCTGGTGGCGGCCCGCCTGCCGGCGGAGGCGGCGGCACTGAACCCGGCCACCTCCCCGTTGACCTGGCCTGGCATCCCGGTGCCGGCCGTGGTCGGGATCCTCGTCGGCCTGGTGCCCGCCGTGGCCGCGCCCCGCCCGGCGCCGGTGGCCCCGTCCCCGCCGGAGCTCGAGGCCGCGCCGGAGCTCGAGCCGGAGCCGGCGGCATGATCCGGTTCGACCGGGTGGGGTTCACCTATCCCGACGCGTCGCTCCCGGCCCTGGCCGACGTCGACCTCGAGGTGGCCGAGGGCGAGCTGTGCCTGGTGGTGGGCCGGACCGGCTCGGGCAAGACCACCCTGCTCCAGGCCGTCAACGGGCTGGTGCCGCGCTTCACCGGTGGCCTGCTCACCGGCACCGTCACCGTCGACGGCCGCTCGACCGCCGACCACCCGCCCCGCGAGCTGGCCGACGTGGTCGGGCTGGTGGGGCAGGACCCGGCGGCCGGGTTCGTGACCGACACCGTGGAGGAGGAGCTGGCCTACGCCATGGGCAACCTGGGCGTGGCGCCCGACGTGATGCGGCGGCGGGTGGAGGACGCCCTCGACCTGCTCAGCCTGCACCCCCTGCGCCAGCGCCCCCTGCGGGCCCTGTCGGGCGGCCAGCAGCAGCGGGTGGCCATCGGCGCCGCGCTCACCGCCGCGCCCCGCATCCTGGTGCTCGACGAACCCACCTCGGCACTCGATCCGGCCGCGGCCGAGGACGTGCTGGCCGCCGTGGCCCGGCTGGTGCACGACCTGGGGGTGACGGTGCTGATCGCCGAGCACCGCCTGGAGCGGGTGGTGCACTACGCCGACCAGATCCTGCTGCTGCCCGGCGCCGGCCAGCCGGTCACCCTGGGGTCGCCGGCCGAGATCATGCGCACCTCGCCCGTGGCCCCCCCGGTGGTCGAGCTGGGTCGGCTGGCCGGCTGGTCGCCCCTGCCGCTGTCCATCCGCGACGCCCGCCGGATGGCCGAGCCCCTGCGACGCCAGCTGGCCGATCGGGAGCCACCACCGTCCGCCCCGGGATCGGTCGTCCCCCCGGCCGGGGCCGGGACCGACGGGGCGACCGTGGCCATCCGCGGCCTGCAGGCGGCCTACGGCCCGGTGGTGGCCCTGCGCGGCGTCGACCTGGACTGGCCCGCCGGGCAGGTGGTGGCCGTGATGGGTCGCAACGGCTCGGGGAAGTCGACGCTGCTGGCCCACGTGGCCGGGCTGCGGGCCCCGCAGGCGGGGTCGGTCGCCGTGGGTGGAGCCGCGCCGTCCGGGTTGGCGTCCCGCCAGGCCATCCGGCGGGTGGGTCTGGTGCCCCAGGACCCGATGCTGCTGCTCAACGGCACCTCGGTGGGCACCGAGTGCCACGACAACGACCACGATGCCGACCTGGTGGCCGGCACCACGCGGGCCACGCTGGATCGGCTGGCGGCCGGCATCGACGACGCCACCCATCCCCGGGACCTGTCCGAGGGGCAGCGCCTGGCCCTGGCCCTGGCCCTGGTGCTGGCCCCGGCCCCGCCGGTGGTGGTGCTCGACGAACCCACCCGCGGCCTCGACTACCAGGCCAAGGACCACCTGGTGGCGCAGATCCGCGAGCTGGCCGCCACCGGGCACCTGGTGGTGCTGGCCAGCCACGACGTGGAGGTGGTGGTTCGGGTGGCCGACCGGGTGGTGGTGCTGGCCGAGGGCGAGGTGGTGGCCGACGGCCCGGCCCGCGAGGTGGTGGTGCACTCGCCCGTGTTCGCTCCCCAGGTGGCCAAGGTGCTGGCCCCCGCCGCCTGGATGACGGTGGCCGAGGTGGCCGAGGCCATGGCATGACCGGCTCGTCCGGCGCGACCGGTGCGCCGCGCCTTCGGGCTTCACCGCCGGGCCGGGCTGCTGCTGGGGGTGGCGTCGCTGCTCTGCCTGGTGGCGTTCACCTGGCCCCTGCTGGCCGACAGCCGCGGTGGCGGGTTGGTACACGGCAACGCCAACCTGGCCCATGCGACCGACGCCCCCTGGGTGTTCGTGGCCCTGTTGCCGCTGCTGCTGGCCGTCGTGCTGGCCGAGCTGGCCGACGGCACCCTGGACGCCAAGAGCGTGGCCGTGCTCGGCGTGCTGGCCGCCTGCGGGTGCGCCCTGCGCCTGCCCGGCGGGGTGTCGGGCTTCGAGCCCGTCTTCTTCCTGCTCATCCCGGCCGGACGGGTGCTGGGCCGCGGCTTCGGCTTCGTGCTGGGGGCGCTGACCCTGTTCGCCTCCGCCCTCCTCACCGGCGGGGTGGGTCCGTGGCTGCCCTTCCAGATGTTCGGGGCCGCCTGGGTGGGCTTCTTCGCCGGCTGCCTGCCGCCGGCGCGGGGGCGCCGCGAGCTGGCGCTGCTGGCCGGCTACGCCTTCGTGGCCGGGTTGGCCTACGGCCTGCTGCTCGACCTGTGGTTCTGGCCCTTCCTGTCCGCCGGCACCCAGCTGGGGCCCGTCCCCGGCGCCTCGGTGTGGGAGAACCTGCACCGGTTCGTGGCCTACCACCTGGCCACGGCCATGGGCTGGGACCTGGTGCGGGCCGTGACCAACGCCGTGCTGGTGCTGGTGGCGGGCGCCCCCGTGCTGGCCGCCCTGCGCCGCGCCGCGCGCCGCGCCGCCTTCGGTGCGCCGGTCACCTTCGGAGAGGCCGCGCACTAGCCTGCGAACGACCGCACGACAGACCCCCGGGAGCGCTGCGATGGCTGATCTGATCACCCTCAAGTTCGACGAGGTCCACGGTGCCCAGGCCGCCATGTCGGCGGTGCGGGCTCTCGAGGAGCTGCACTACGCCTGGATCGACGACGTGGCCATCGTCGAGAAGCACAAGGGCGGCCGCATCGCCACCCACAGCCCGCACGGGTCGGTGGCGGCCGGCGCCTGGATGGGCGCCCTGGTCGGCATCCTGCTCTTCTTCTGGTTCCCGCCCGCCTGGTTCCTGGCCGGTTGGGTGGGTGGCGGCGCCATCGGCGGCCTCATCGGCAAGGCCATGAAGGACGCCGGCATGGACGACAAGATGATCGAGTCGGTCAAGGCCGAGCTCACGCCCGACTCGTCCATGCTGATCCTCATCGGGGCCAGCGGCGACGCCGACCAGATGGCCCGGGCGTTCGAGCCGTACAAGCCGGTCAGCGTGAACCGCCACCACATCGACGACCAGACCGTCGACAACCTCAAGGACAAGTTCGGTGACCTCGCCCCGCCGCCGCCCCCCGCGGGCAGCGACGCGCCGGCCGGCGACGCCGCCACCAACCCGCCGGGCTGGGGCAGCTGAGGTCAGACCTTGGGGTGGGCCTCGAAGAAGGCCCAGATGGTGGCGGTGGCGTCCAGGGCGTGCGAGGGCTGGTCGAGCTGCATGATCCGGGCGACGAGCGGCCGGGGTGGCGTGCCGCCCGGCCACTGGTGGCCGGCGCCGGCGATGGTGATGAGCTCGACCGACCGCCCCGACGGGCAGGTGGCCACCGAGGTGGTGACCACGCCGGCGGTCGTCGTGGTGGGCGGGGCGCAGCGGTCGACCGAGCGCCACATGCCGATCACGGTGGGCACCGGTGGGCCGTCCACCACCGTGGCGAAGCCCGTGCCCTTGCCGCCGTTGAAGGGGATGCGGTCGTCGGCCGACCCATGGATGTGGATCACCGACACGGGCGACGGCGACGGGCACGTCCCCATGAGGGTGGCCGAGTCGGGGCCGATGGCGGCGAACACGTCGGTGTCACAGGCCAGCCGGTAGTCCATGAGCCCGCCGTTGGAGATGCCCGTGGCGTAGATCCGGTTCGGGTCGATGGCCAGCTCGTGGCTGATGGTCTTCACCATCTGGGTGATGAAGGCCACGTCGTCGATGTTGTCGCGCCCCGGTGTGCCGCAGCAGCCGCCGCCCCCGTTCCAGGCGTGGCCGACCCCATCGGGGTAGGCGGCCACGAAGTGGCCGGTGTCGGCCTGGCCGTCCCAGCCGTAGTCGTCCTCGGCGTTCTCGGCGCTGCCGTAGCCACCGTGGATCATCACCACCAGCGGCACCGGCTGGCCGCTGGGCAGCGAGGCCGGTCGGTAGACCCGGAACGAGCGGTCCCGCCCGTCCACCCTGAGGTGCTGGGTGGACGAACCGGCCGGCAGGACGATGGTGCCGTCGGGCCCGGCCGTGACCGAGGGGCTGGCCGTTCCCCCGTGGGAGACCAGCCCGCATCCCGCCGCCAACGAGGCCAGCGCCACCACCACGGCCACGCTCGTGGCCCTGACCCGCGTTCGATTCCGTCGTGTGAACATGGCCCGATGCTGGCAGGCCTCGATTAGGAAGCCGTGATCCCCAGGTGAGCCGCCGGTGAGGGAGCGGCGACGAGGCACTAGCGTCGCCTCCATGTCCGGTCATCGGGGGTCTGGCCGTCCGAGGATGGCATCCGTGCTCGTGGTCGTCGTCGCCGCCCTGGCTCTGGTGGCGGCGGCCCTGTCCGGTGCGCCGTCGGCCGCCGCCACCCCGGCCGCGCCCGCCTCCGCCTCTACGCCCGCGCCTGGGGCGACGGTGGCGCCGGCCACCACCGGGCCCTCCCTGGCCGTCACCCCCGCCACCGGCCTGGTCGACGGCCAGACCCTGTCGGTGGTGAGCACCGGCACCACACCCGGCTCGACCTTCGTGTTCGTCGAGTGCGACCCCGTGGCCCTCAAGATCTTCACCGGCCAGCTGCCCCCGGAGGACAACCCCAACGACGGCTGCGAGGAGCAGCGCGACACCGTGCTCTTCTCGGACGCGGCCGGCGTGGTGGCCGGCACGTTGCGGGCCGAAGCCGTGGTGTCCACCGCCACCGGCACCGACGACTGCCGGGTGGACGGCTGCTTCGTGGCCCTGTTCGCCCTGGCCGGCGGTCCCTCGGTGCAGCTCCAGAACCTGACCTTCTCGGCCTCGGCCTGCGCCGCACCGGGCTCCTGCTCGGTGCCGGCCGACTGGTCGGCCAGCTCCTCGGTGCGCGCCGCCGGGGCCCGCCCGGCCGTGGCCAAGGCCCCCGTCGCCACCCAGGCCAAGCCGGTCACCCTCCAGGTGAACGCCTGCCTGGCCGGAGACCTGACCACCTCCGGGGCGGTGAGCGGTCCGTGGGACGGCCAGCCGTTCTGCATCCCGCTGGGCACGCCAGACCCGGTGTTCGGCGCGCCGCTTCCGTCGCCGACTCCGCCGCCGGTGACCGGGGAGGGCTTGATCCAGCTGGCGCTGGACGCGCCCGGGACCTCCTGGGCGCTGGCCACGCCCCGGGCGGCGGTGGTGGATGTCAGCGTCGACGGGGGGCCGAGCCAGCAGCTGGTGCTGTTCCGGGGACCCACCCCGTTCGTCTACGCCGGCTTCACCGGGCCGCTGGCCACCGGGCCCCACACCGTGACCGTCACGCCCGACGCCACCCTGTCGGCCATGGACGGCCACGCCCTGCACGTCGACGTGCGCGCGGTCGGCCTCCGGGTGGTCACGCCCGACAACCCGTCCTATCTGGCCTACGCCTACGCCCCGGTGATGTACGGCCGGTCCACCTCGGCCCTGCACGACACGCCGCTGGTCGACTACGCCGGCGCCACGCCGCTGGCCGGCGGGTCGGTGCGGCTCGACTACACGGTGGTGTGGTCCCACGAGGACGCCGGCACCGGGTTCGTGCCCTGGCTCGAACTGGGCTCGTGGGGACGGCTCACCGACATCGAGAACGCCATCTCCTTCACCGTGGCGCCGGACGGCTCGGTGAGCGACGCCAGCTACCTGTGGGGCGGCCAGCCGCCGGGCTACCCGGACACCCAGGGGGCGGTGAGCGAGACCGACGTGGCCTTCACCGGCAGCTACTGGGGCCACCACGCCATCCTGCGCGACGCCACCGGCAACAACGACTTCTCCGACCAGGGCACCACCGGCTTCCGCTTCCAGCAGGCCCCGGTGGCGCCGCCGGCCGCCGGCCAACCCCGCGAGGCGGTGATGGATGCCAACCCCTGGACCTATGAGGTGATGGGCCAGGAGATGGACCGCTGGTACACCGACCTGAGCACCAACCCGGCATCGCCCCAGCCCGGCGACGCACGCCAGTACGCCTACGTGCAGCTCGCCACCACCGGCACGGGCGTGACCTCGGTGGCGGTCGACCTGCAGCTGGCCGGCTCGAGCACCTGGTACCGGAGCGACCTGGGGAGCGGCTACCCGCTGGTCGGCACCGGCGTGCTGCGAACGGTGGTGAAGATGCCCACCGACTGGTCGTCGCGCGCCATCACCGGGGTCCGGCTGCGGGTGGTTCCGGCGTCGGCCGCCCCGTCGCTGAGCGTGGGCGCGGTCACCGTCCACGGCCTCGACACCGGCTGGAACCTGTCGACCCGGGCTCTGCCCACCCCGACGGTGGTGGGGGCCACCGCCCAGGTGCCGGTGGCCCTGCACGTGGTCGCCGACGCGCCCGGCTCGCAGACCGTGGCCGGCGGGGGCGCGGTGGCGCCGCTGAGGGTGACGGTGACCGACGCCCTGGGGGAGCGCCTGGCCGGGGTGCCGGTGGTGTTCACCACCAGCTCGGGCTCGCCCGTGGTGTTCACCGGCTGCGGGTGCGCGTCGGTGGCGGCGGTGACCGGCGCCGACGGCACGGCCAGCTCGGGTCCGGCCACGGCCGGGGTGGTGGCCGGCACCAGCCGGCTGCGGGCCACGGTGGCGGATCCGCTGGCCGCGCCCGCCACCTTCGTCGTGCGGGTGCGGGCCGCCACGTCGCATCTGGTCTGACGCCGATGGCCAACGGGGGGCGGCCGGGCAACGTCCTGTTCGTGACGGTGGACCAGTGGCGCGGCGACTGCCTCTCGGCCCTGGGCCACCCGCTGGTGCGCACGCCGAACCTGGATCGCCTGGCCGCCGGCGGCACCCTGTTCGCCAACCACTGGGCCCAGTCGGCACCGTGCGGGCCGAGCCGGGCCTGCCTGTACACGGGCACCTACTCGATGACCAACCGGGTGGTGGCCAACGGCACGCCGCTCGACGACCGGTTCACCAACGTGGCCCGCGAGGTGCGGGCCGCGGGGTACGACCCGGTGCTGGTGGGATACACCGACGTGAGCGTCGACCCACGGGGGGTGGCGCCCGACGATCCTCGGCTGTTCAGCTACGAGGGGGTGCTGCCGGGGTTCGAGGCGGTGGTCGACTTCCGGGCCCAGACGCTGGCGCCGTGGCTCGACTGGCTGGTCGAGCTCGGCTACGAGCGCCCGACCGATCCCCAGGACGTGTTCGCGGGCGACACCACTGCCCCGGGCGCGGCCGACCACGCTCCGAGCTGGGCCCCGGCGCGCTACCGGGCCGAGCACAGCGACACGGCCTTCCTGACCGACGGGCTGCTCGGGTGGTTGGCGGCGCGGCCGGCTGCTCAGCCCTGGTTCGCTCACCTCAGCTACCTGCGTCCGCACCCACCGCACCGGGCGCCGGCGCCGTACCACGACCGCTACCGGGCCGAGGACGTGGGCCTGCCGGTGCGGGCGGCGTCACCCGAGGAGGAGCCCTCGCACCCCCTGTCGGACATGGCTCGGAGTGTGGCCGGGGTGCGGGCGCCCGCCGACGACGAGTTGCGCCAGATCACGGCCACCTACTACGGGATGATGGCCGAGGTCGACGACCAGCTGGGCCGGGTCCTGGACTGGTTGGACACCTCGGGGGCAGCGGCCGACACGCTGGTGGTGCTGACCGCCGACCACGGCGACCAGATGGGTGCCCACTGGCTGATGGAGAAGCTGGGCTGGTGGGACGAGAGCTACCACGTGCCGCTGATCGTGCACGACCCGCGGGTCGGGGCCGAGGCCCGGGGCCGCCGGGTCGACGCCGTCACCGAGCACGTGGACGTGATGCCCACGGTGCTGGACTGGCTGGGCCTGCCCGTGCCCCGCCAATGCGACGGCCGGTCGCTGGGCGCGTTCGTGGCCACCGGCGCGGCGGGCGTGGACGACTGGCGCACCGAGGCCCACTGGCAGTGGGACTTCTCCGACCCGGTGCACCAGGGACCCGAGCAGCTGTTCGGGTTGCCCAGCGGGGCGTGCACGCTGGACGTGCTGCGGGGCGAGCGGTGGAAGTACGTGCAGTTCGCCGGGTTGCCGCCGCTGCTGTTCGACCTGGTGGAGGATCCGGACCAGCTGGTCGACCGGGCCGGTGATCCGACCTGCGCGCCGGAGGTGGCCGACTGCGCGCAGCGGTTGCTCTCCTGGCGCATGCAACATGCCGACCGCACGCTGACCGGGCTCAAGGTGACGCGCCGGGGGTTACGGGGCGCCGCCGATCCCAGGGCCGGCTGAGCAGGACGAGCCCGGTGGGGGTGGTCCAGCGAAAGCTGCCGCCGGGGTCGGGCGCCATCGACCAGCCTCGGCGATGCGTCACCCCGTGGTGGTACCGACACAGCAGGGCCAGCCACTCGAGATCGGTGGCTCCGTGCTGGTCCCAGGGCATGACGTGGTGCGCGTCGCACCAACCGGGGGGTCGATCGCAGCCCGGGAACACGCAGCCGCCGTCGCGGATGGCCAGGGCTCGCCGCTGGCCGGGGTGGCCAGGCGAACGGCGTGCCCGAGGGCCAGCGGGATTTGTCGCTGGTCGACCAGCAGCGGGTGCCAGACCGGGTCGCACAGCAGGTGGGCGTAGCGATCGGGTTCGAGCCGGCATCCGTCGGGGGTACGCAGGGTGGTGGCGGTCGGCTGCGGCTCCTCGGCCGTCGGTTCGGCCGCCTCGGGCACCGTCGCGTCGTCGGCGGCCTCGGGCGGGGCGAGCGGATCGGGTTCGTCGATGTGGGCCACCAGCGTGATGTCGACGCCTGGCGCGTGGCCGGGTTCGGTGCCTTGGGAGCGGCGGCAGACCTCGGCCAGGGCTTCGGCTCGCAGGGTGGCCCGCGATGGGATGTCGAGGTCGGGAGCCAGCTCGTGGTCGTGGTGGTAGCGGCGACCACAGCCGGTCGGCTTCGCGCTCGAGGATCTGGGTGACGGTCAGGGCCAGCTCGCCTACCAGCTCGCCGGAGATGGCGGTGGTGTCGCCGACGTCGTTGAGGTGGAGTTGGTTGCGGGACCGGTCGCGGGTCGGGTCGTAGCCGCCGTCTTGGTCCTACAGCTCGCACTGCTCGGCCAGCGCCCGCCGCCAGATGCCGAACGGGGCGTGCTGGGCGTGATCGATCACCTCGGCCTGGTGGTCGGCCACCTGGTCGACGATGCGGGGGTTGGCGAACTCGACGATCGTGCGGGCGTGGTCGAAAGTGATGCACCCCTCGGACAGGGCGTGGTCGACGTGGTCGAAGCGCCGGCGCAGCTTGGTCGCCACCCGGACCCGGCAGCTGGCCACCGCCCGGGGGAGGTGGGTGTGTTCGGCCAGCCACGACCCCGTGCTCAGCCCGACGCTTCGGTCGCACACCTCGCGGTCTTCCAGCTCGGCCAGCACGTGCAGTTGGGCGGCCTGCAGGGCGGCCAACCCCCGCTCGAGCTCGACCGCATCGAGATCTGCTCGAACATGTGATCGGTTCTAGCGCGATCTGGCCGTAGTCACAACCCACACATCCGCATTTTTCCTGCTCTTTCAGCCCACCGAGGTGCTCATCACGATGCGGTCACGGACGACCACATCGATCCGATCGTTCTCGCGGTCGCGGATGACGGTCAGGGGCACCCCGTCGCGCTCGACCACCCGGATGGTCCAGCCCGAGCGCTGCGCCACGGCCGTCGCCTCCGATTCGGTCAGGCCCACCAACGCCCATCGGATGGCGGCCAGATCGCTGGCCGTGGCTGGGCCGTGGAAGGTCGGGAGCGTGACCGTGGTGCGGTTCACGATCACCCCGAAGATCGACGTGTCCCGGGGGCAACGGGCCGCGAGGGCCTCCGCCACCTCCCGGGCGGCGTGCAGCTGGAGCGGGGGTGGCGAGGCCAGCGGATCGTCGCGCAGGAACCCGCCAGCCGTCCCGAGCGCGGTTCGCGGGTCGGGCTCGGGCGCCGACGCGGTCAGTGCGGCGTAGTGGGCGGCCAGGTCCGACTCCACGACCGTCTCGGCACCGACGCCCGGGCGCCGGTGGTCGCATCGATCCGATCGGCCGCCGCGCAGAACGAGGCCCAGGACTGGTCGGTGGGCGCCGTGGCCACGCGGGTCTGGTCATCGTGGCGGGCGACCGCCCAGGCGCCCATGGCCATGGCCAGCACGGCGATGACCGTCGCCGCGGCCGCCAGGCTTCGTCGGCGGTGTCTGGTGCGGCGGATCTGCTGCACCACCTGCCAGTGCCGGACCTCGTCGGGCGGCGGGGGGTTGTGGTCGTCGAGCTCCTCGAACATCAGTCGACCTCCGATGCGGTCGGACCGGGCAGGCGCAGGCGGGTGCGCAGGGCGGCCAGGCCCCGCGCCGCGTGGGTCTTCACCGAGCCGGCGGAGCAGCCCAGCGCGGCGGCCGGGTCCCGCTCGTCGAAGTCAGCCAGATACCGCAGGACCACGGCCTCGCGTTGACGGGTGGGCAGGTCGCGCAGGACCTGCACCAGCTCGTCGCGCACCTCCAGCTCGCTCATGGCCGGAACCGACGGGCGTGGCGGTGACTCGGGTGGCCGACGCCGCAACACGTCGATGGCGCGCTGGCCGGCCACCCGGGCGGTGAACGGTGCGGCGTAGCCCGACACCGTCCGCCAGCGCAGCCCGACGCGGACCAGGGCGTCCTGGGCCACGTCCTCGGCGTCCTCGCGGCTGCCCAGCACGCGATGGGCGACGCGGTAGGCCACTCGCCACAGATCGTCGAACTGGTCATCGAAGCCGGTCAAGTGGTCCTCGCCATGCCGGCGGCCGTCGGGCGATGATCGCCCCCCTCTCTACCGAACGGCGGGCCAGATCGGTGGACACGATCCACGGCCCCGGCAGACTGGCGGCTGGCAACAGCAAGGAACGGCCATGAACACCGAGGTCCACGATCGTCCCGAACTGGCTCGCTTCGAGCTGCTTATCGACGGCCAGCTGGTCGGGTTCGCCGACTACGTGCGCCGCGGCGACGTGGTGGAGATCCCCCACACCGAGATCGAGCCGTCCCGTCGAGGCCACGGGCTGGGCGCCGACCTCGTCCGCGGCGCCCTGGCCCACATCCGGGCCGAGGGGGCCACGGTGGTGCCCACCTGCTCGTTCGTGGCCGACTACCTGGCGGCCCACCCCGAGGACCAGGACCTGCTCGGCGCCGAGACGGTCAGTCGGCCGTGGCCTCGGCCAGCTCGATGAAGGCGGCGATGCGGTGGCGCAGCACGTCCAGGCTGGCCGTCCAGAACCCCTGGTCGCGCACGTCGATGCCGAACCGGGCGCCCAGGCCGGCGGCGTCCTCCATGCCCGTCATCGACAACAACGTGTCGTACCCGGCGCGGAACCGGTCGGGATCGTCGCGGTGGCGGGCGTACAGGCCGATCCCGAACAGCAGGCCGTAGGTGTAGGGCCAGTTGTAGAAGGGCGTGAAGTAGTGCCCCTTCACGGCCCACATCCACGGGTGCAGGGCGTCGGGATCGAGCCCGTGGCCGTAGGCCGCCACCTGGGCGTCGAGCATCAGCTCGCACAGCTCGCCGACCGACAGGGCTTGGCGGGCGCGGCGCGCGCACAGCTCGCGCTCGAACAGGAAGCGGCTGCGGATGTCGACCACCACCTGGCAGGCGGCCTGGAGGTCGCTGTCGAGCAGGCCCAGGCGCTGGTCGGTCGGGGTGGCGGCCAGGCCGGCCTCGACCATGATCGTCTCGCAGAAGATGCTGGCCGTCTCGGCCAGGGCCATCGGGGTCCGCCGCTGCAACGGCGTGCGCTCGGCCAGGTTGGTGTTGTGGTAGGCGTGGCCCAGCTCGTGGGCCAGGGTGCGCACGCTGTCGGGTGAGCCGTCGAAGTTCAACATCACGCGCGACTCGTCGCCCCGCACCGGCATGCAGAACGCACCGCCCTCCTTGCCGGCCCGAGGCTCGGCGTCGATCCAGCCGTCTCGCGACGCCCGCTCCACCAGGCCGGCCAGGCCCGGTGAGTACCCGCCGAAGGCGTCGTGCACCCGGGCCAGGGCGTCGGCCCAGTCGACCCGATCGGTGGCCGCGGTGCCCACGGGCGCGAACAGGTCCCACCACGGCAGCCCGTCCGGGTGGCCGAGCAGGCGGGCCTTGGCCCGCAGGTAGCGGTGGAAGTCGCCCAGCGAGTCGTCGACCGCCGACTGCATGGCATCGAGGGTGTCGCGGTCCACGCCGTTGACGAACAGGGCGGGCTCGAGCGCGTCGGCCCAACCCCGGCGTCGGTTGAGCACCTCGGCCTCACCCTTGGCCCCGTTGAGGGCGGCGGCCAGCGGCACCGACACCGACTCCCACGCCACCAGCTCGCCCTCGTAGGCCGCCCGTCGCCGGGCCGGGTCGGGGTCGTGGGCCAGCCCCCGGGCCACGGTGATGGGGACGACCTCTGGTTCGGGGTGGTCGGCGGTGGCGGCCACGGTGGCCACCAGGCGGGCGGTGAGCTCGCCGTGGAGGCGGGCCCAGGCGGCGCTGCCGGTGAGGCGCAGGTCGGTGGCCAGGCTCTCCTCGGCCTCGCCCATCTGGTGGCGCGACGCCGTCTCGGCCCGGCGCAGGGCGTGGGCGTGGTCGGCGGCCACGCCGCTGGCGGCCGCCAGGGCGTCGGGGCCCAGCCGGGCCACCCAGGCGTCGAAGCGGGTGGTGAGCCGGGCCACGTCGGTCAGCTCGGTCTGCAGGCGGCTGCGCAGGCCCGCGGCCACGTCGTCGGTGGCGTCGGTGGTGACGAAGGCAGCCAGATAGGCGCTGAGCGTGCGGACCTGCTCGAGCAGGGCGTTGGTGGCCTCGATGACCTCGTCGACCGCGGCCCCGTCGGCCTGGGTGAGGGGCCGCGGTTCGCCGCCGCGCACGTCGTGGCGGTCGTAGAGGGCGACCAGCCGGGCCAGATCGGCCACCGTGGACTCGTGGGCCACCGCCACCTCGCGGCTGTCCAGGGAGGGGAAGACCGCGGTCATGTCCCAGTGGGGCAGCGGGGTCGCGCCGACCTCGGCAGGGCTGGTCATGGCACCGGTTGTACCAGCGCCGGCGCCCGGTTGGACCCAGGTGGCGTGCGACAGGGGTCGCCTCGGGCCACAATTGCCGCGTGGGTGTCAGCTACCGGGCGCAGGTCGCCACCGCATTCGAGATCCTGGCCGAGGGGCTGGCGCCCTTCGTGGACGAGCGCATGTCGAGCGCCTACCCGAACCAGGACTGGATCCTGATGGCGGCGACCAAGCTGGGCAAGCGCCCCGACGTGCTGGTCTCGCTGTCCGATCCCCACTTCCAGCTCGAGGTGATGAACCGGTGGTGGGGGCCGGCGTTCTCGCCGCCGCTGCCCGAGCCCATCCGCTCGGCGGTGGGCGAGCTGCGCACCGCCCGCAACCACTGGGCCCACCCCGACGAGGACCACCCCTTCGACCTCGACTACGCCACCCAGGTCATCCACGAAGCGGAGGACCTGCTGCGGGCCGTGGGGTCGCGCCAGGTCGACCGCATGGGCGAGCTGCGCGACCAGATCCGCTGGGACTCGGTGCGCGAGGTGGCCCGCGAAGAGGGGATGACCGAGACCGAGGCGGTCATGCACCAGATGGCCGAGCTGGAGGCCGAGCACCGCGAGCTGCAGGAGCAGCTGGCCGCGGCCCGCGAGGCGGCCCAGAGCGCCACCGGTCGCAGCCGGGCGGTGTCACGCCAGCTGGCCGAGCTGCAGACCCAGTACGCGGCGGTGGCCGGCCTGCGCGACCAGTACCGCCAGATGCAGCGCCAGCTCAACGAGGAGCGGGCCAACCGCGAAGCGGCGTTGGAGGACACCTCCGCGGTGCGCGAGCAGCTGGCCTCCACCGAGGCGGCGCTGACCGCCTTGCAGCAGCAGTCGGTCAAGCTGGGCGATCAGCTGACCACCACCCGGCGCACGCTGGCCACCATCGACCTGGTCGACACCCCCACCGGCCGGCGGTGGCTGTGGCTGTTCACGTCCCTCATCCTCATGCTGGGGTTCGTGCTGCTGATCGTGACGATCCTGAACCATTGATCGACGTTCGCCCACCGGGGGGGACGCCGCGCATCGGTGGCCCGGGTGGAGTGAGAACGTGTTCTAGTCTCTGCGCCCATGGAGTTCGGACTGTTCTGCGGAGGATTCGTGCCCGGGGGCCTGTGGGACCTCGACCCTGCCCGGGCGGAGCACGAGCGCATCATGAGCGAGGTGGCCCTGGCCGTGGCCGCCGACCGCACCAACTGGAAGTACTGGTGGACCACCGAGCACCACTTCCTGGAGGAGTACTCGCACATCTCGGCCAACGAGGTGCTGCTGCCGTACGTGGCCGCGCTGACCGAGCAGATCCACCTGGGGTCGGGCATCTTCAACATCACGCCACCGGTGAACCACCCGGCCCGGGTGGCCGAGCGGGTGGCCATGCTCGACCACCTCAGCGCCGGGCGCTTCGAGTTCGGCACCGGGCGGGGGTCGTCCACCACCGAGCAGGGCGGGTTCGGCATCGACGACCCGGACCTGACCAAGGAGATGTTCGACGAGGTGATCGGCGAGTTCGTGAAGATGTGGGGAGCGGAGCCCTACGCGCACGAGGGGCGCTTCTTCTCCATGCCCAGCCGGCCCATACTGCCCAAGCCGTTCGTGCCGCCACACCCACCGATGTGGGTGGCGGCCGGCAACCCGGGCACGTTCGAGAAGGCCGGCAAGATGGGCCTGGGCGTGCTCTGCTTCACGGCCGGCAACCCGACCCAGATGGCGCCGCTCATCGAGGTCTACAAGAACGCGGTGGCCGACGCTGAGCCGGTGGGCGGGTTCGTCAACGACAACGTGGCCATCGTCAGCCAGTTCCTGTGCCTGCCCGACGGCGACGAGGCCAGGGACTGGGTGACCCGGGGTGGCACGGCGTACCACAACAGCCTGCTGTTCCGGTACCTGGACACGTTCCCGCGGCCCAAGGGCATCCCGCCGTGGCCCGAGATCCTGCCCGAGCCGACCCGGGCCGAGATCGACAAGCGGGTCGAGGCCAACGTGAGCGTGGTGGGCAACCCCGAGGAGTGCATCGCGGCGCTGAAGAAGTTCGAGGAGGTGGGCTGCGACCAGATCCTGATGGGCCCGAGCTCGACGACGTGGCCCCACGAGATCATGGAGGAGGCCATCGAGCTGTTCGGCACCCAGGTCATCCCCGAGTTCGACCAGGACCCCGAGCACAGCACGAGCCGCTACCGCCGCGCCGCGGCCGAGAAGCTCGGCCTGGTGGGCTGACTGACCGACCTGCTTGGCCCTCTGGTCGGCAAGCCTCCCGCCGGGCGGCTTCGCCATACGGGCTCCATCCCCCGAGCGGCTCCGCTCTTGTCCGCCGCGTCTATCCGGTGAGGAGGGGCTCGCCGGCGACCAGGCGGCCCACCAGGGCGATCTTCTCCTCGAACTCGAGGTCGGAGAGCACGCCGGCGCGGTGCAGGTCGGCCAGCTTGCGCAGCAGATCGGCCTCGTTGAGGCGATCCCGGTTGAGGATGGCCAGGCGGCTGGCCGCGTTGGACACGGCGTCGGCCGACGGGCTGAGCGTCTGAGGGGCCGGCGCGACGGCGGCGTCGAGGCGGGCGGTGGTGGCCGTGGCGTCGCGACCCGCCGCCGGGCGTTGGTGGCGCAGGCGGGTCTGGATGAGCCGGCGCACCTCGTCGGCCTGCTCGGGCTTGATGCCCTTGAGCACGATGGGGTCGGTGGTGCCGGCCTCCACGGTGAGGACCGCCCCGGTGAACTTGCGCTGCACCGACACCTCGGTGATGTCGCGGTCGCGCAGCTTGCGCCGGACCCGGTCGGTGCGGTCGCGCAGCTCGAGGCGGTCCCCGAAGACGACCAGGTACTCCCCCAGGTGCTCGACGTCGGCCCCCAGGGGTGACGTCCGCAGCTCGAACAGGGGGCCGTCCGGCGCCGGCGGTGGGGGATCGGCCAGGCGTATCTCCGCCTCGGGCTCGACCACCGCGGGTGCAGGGGGTTCGGCCGGGGTGACCGGGACGGCGGCGACCGGGTCGGTGTGTGTCACGGGCTCGGCCCACTCCGCCCGCCGGGCGCGGTCCGCCGACGTGCGACCGCTGCCCGCGCCGGCCCGGCGCCGGCTCTTGGGCGCGGCGCTGGCCCCCTTCTCGGATTCGAGCAGGCGCACGGCCCGGCTGGCAGCCAGGAAGCGGGCCTGGGCCAGGGCCACGGCGTCGGCCCGGGAGGCCTCGTCCCGCTGGCGGATCTGGCCGACCGCGTCGTGCGGCGTCGCCGCCGGCCGACTTACGTCGGCCACGCTCCGCGGGGCCCGGGCCTTGGGCTCGGCCGCCACTGCCGGGCTCGCGGCCGGGTCGGGCTCGGGTTCGGGCGCCGGCTCCGGCTTCGAGCGGGCCTCAGGCTCGGGCGCCGGCTTCGAGCTGGGCTCGGGCTCCGGCTCGGGTTCGGGTTCGGGTTCCGGCTCGGGTGGGTACCACTTGCCGTCGGCCGCCAGCCACCAGCCGGGGTGGGGCGGATCCTTGCTCTCGCGGGGTGGGTACCACTGGCCGTCCGACGCCAGCCACCACCCGGGCGCGGGCGCCTGGGCGGCATCCTGAGGCGGGTACCACCGCCCGTCGGATGCCTGCCACCAGCCCGGACCTTGGGAGACGTCGCTCAACCGGCGATCGCTCCCCGCTCGAGGGGGCGCGCCGAACTGTCGTCGGTCTCCGCCTGACTCACGTCCTCCGGGGACACCTGGATCGCCTCCGATCTCGTCATGTCCTGACCGTCCCGACGCCGGCTGGCGCCGGGAAGCACCTGCAAGTCTTTCGGCCGCCGCGGGGGCGCAGTTGAGTGTGAAAGTGCCAGGTGCGACGATGATCGCCAACCCGTCGGCAATCCGATCCCTTGGAGCATCCATGACCGCTGGCCCGTCCGATCCGATCACCCCCGACATGCCCGAGGACGACGGGGTGGTCGAGCCGGAGCTGGGCACGCTCGAGGTGGAGGGCGCCCGCCTGCTGGGCAACGAGGCCCGGGCCCGCCTGCGCCAGGACGGCTTCGACGACGACGAGATCGACGCCTGGGCCGACGCCTACTACGCCTCCACCGCCGATGGCCGTGACGAGGGCGACGTCGAGGGCCTGGTGGCCTGGATCGCCAAGGAGCAGGCCGAAGGCCGAACTCCCTAGCCCTTCGGTCGGCAAGCCTCCCTGCGGGCGCTTCGCCATCTGGGTGTCATCGGTCCAGCGGCTCCGGCCTGGCGGCCTGCGCCTTCACCCCACGAGCCGGGAGACGAGCTCGTCCATGGTCGTGACCACGTCGAGGGCGTCGTGGTCGACCAGCCAGGCGCGGTTGCGACGGTGCAGGTCGTCGTCGGCGTCGTAGCGGTTCAGCACCACCACCAGGCGGGTGTCGTCGCGGGTGTCGAGCACAGGGTCCAGGGCGGCCACGCTCAGGCGCACGGCGTTGAGGGTGCCCAACCCGGCGTCGGCCACCAGCACCACCACGTCGGGCATGAGCGAGCCGGTCAGCCCGACGGCGTCACCGTCGTCGGAGGCCAGCGGCGAGCGCAGGCCCCCGGCCGTCTCCACCAGGCCCACCTCGACGCCCTCGGGCCAGACGATCTCGTCGTGCAGGTCGGCCAGCGTGAACGGCGGCCGTCCCAGCACCTCGGCGGCCATGGGTGGGGCCAGGGCCGCCGGGTACCACCGGTGCTCGGGGCAGACGGCGGCGGGGGCCTCGCCGGTGGCCCGGCCCAGCTCCTGCGCGTCGGTGGTGGCGTCGCCGGGCTCGAAGGACTGGGCCGGCTTGCGGGCCGCCACGGCCACACCCGCGGCGTGCAGCCGGGCCAGGGCGGCGGCGCCGACCCAGGTCTTGCCCACCTCGGTGCCGGTGCCCACCACCACCACGAGGCGGGCGGGGCGGTGCCGGGTCATCGGGGCGCGGCCGCCAGCGGCGGCGTCGCCACCGCGCCGGCGTAGCCGTGGCGGGCCAGGGCGTCGGCCAGCTGGGCGATCTCGGCGTCGGTGTGGGCGGCCGACAGGGCCACCCGCAGCCGTGACGTGCCCGGGGCCACGGTGGGCGGCCGGATGGCCGGCACCAGGATGCCTTCGTCGAGCAGCGCGGCGGCCAGGGCCACCGCCTCGGACTCCAGCCCGACCACCACGGGCACGATGGGTGAGGGATGCCCAGGTGCCAACCGCGCCACGTGGCCGGCCAGTCGGGCCTTGAGGGCGGCGCCCTCCGGTCCCGACACGATGGCCAGCCCCGCCTGGGCCGCGCCCATGTCGGCCGGGGTGGGCGCGGTGGTGAAGATGAAGGGCCGGGCCAGGTTGATCAGCAGGTCGATGTGACGACGGCTGCCGGCCACGAAGCCGCCCAAGGAGCCCAAGGTCTTCGACAGCGTGCCCACCCGCAGCACCTCCAGGTCGTCGAGCTCGCCTTGGTCGAGCTCGGGCCCGAGCACGGCGTGGGCCTCGTCCAGGACGAGCAGCGCACCGTGGGCCCGGCACACCTCGGCGATGTCGGCCACCGGGGCCACGTCACCGTCCATGGAGAACACGGTGTCGGTCACCACCAGGCTGCGGGTCACGCCGTCGGCACGGGCCCGGTCGAGCAGGGCAGCCAGGTGGTCGACGTCGGCGTGGCGATGGACGGCCACCTCGGCCCGGGCCAGGCGGGTGCCGTCGATGATCGAGGCGTGGTTCAGCTCGTCGGACAGGATGCACACGCCCCGGTCACCGAAGGTCGACAGCACGGCGAGGTTGGCGGCGAAGCCGGTGGGCAGCACCAGGGCGGCCTCGGTGCCCCGCCAGGCGGCCAGCTCGTCCTCCAGCTCGTGGTGGATGGGCCGCGATCCCACCACCAGGCGGGCCGCGCCCGACCCGGTGCCCCACCGCTCGACGGCTTCGACGGCGGCCGCGGCCAGGGCCGGGTGGGCGCTCAGGCCCAGGTAGTCGTTGGAGGCGAAGGAGGTGACCGCCCGGTCCGGCTGGCCGGGGGTGTCGCCGCGCAGGCGACCCCGCGGGCCCCTGGCGTCGAAGGCCCGCACCGTGCGCCACTGGCCGGCGTCGACCACCTGGCGCTCCCGACCCTCGGCCCAGGCGTCCCAGTCCGGACCCCGGTCGCTCCCCACACCCATCACAGCGCCCCTTCCTCGTCACGCAAGGCCACGGCCAGCAGCACGATCAGCAGGGCCAGGCCCAGGATGACCGAGATCACCACCACCGGGCTGAGCAGCAGGTTGCTCCCCGCGAAGCTGATCGGCGGCGGTGCCGGCACCCCCATCTTGACCGCCAGCCAGGCCATCATGTCGTTCCAGATCTTCGAGGCGTTCTGGTCGGCGTGGCCACTGCCCTGCACCACGTCGAGCTGGTGGTCCACCCTGGCCGCGGTGAAGGACCGGTCCAGCCGCTCCGCCTGGATGAGCGGCACCAGCTCACTGGTGGCGTTGGCCCACCAGATGGGGACCGAGGCGGCCGTGGCCCGGGTGGTGGGCGAGGCCTGGGCGCTGCGGGCCGGGCAGTTGGCCGGGTTGCAGCCCAGGAAGTGGGTCACGTAGGGGAGCGACCAGAAGCTGACGCACTGGGTGTTGGTGCCGCAGTCGGGCGGCTTGGTGCCCCGGGGAGGCGTGGCCAGGCCCGCCAGCTGGGTCGGAGGCGACCAGGCGGCCACGGCCTTGATGCCCACCGGCGGATCGGCGAAGGTCACCGGGTTGCCGGTCCCGTCCACGGCCGTCCCCAGCTCGCCCACCAGGATGGACAGGTGGCCGCCGGCCGACACGCCGAGCATGGCCAGCTTGGTGGCGTCGACCCCGTAGCGGGTGGCGTGGGCCCCGACCCAGCGCACGGCCCGCTGTACGTCGGACAGCTCGTCGGGCCACGGGTTCGGCGTCTGGTTGGCCAGCCGGTAGCTGATGCTGAAGCCCACCCAGCCCTCCCGGGCCACCAGGGCGCCCTCGGGGTCGAGGTCGTTGGCCTTCCCGTAGCCCCAGGCCCCGCCGTGCACCATGATCAGCGCCGGGCGGTTCGTGCCGCCCCGGGTCGACTGGTACACGTTGAGGGTGAGGGTGACCCCGCCCACCTCGGCGAACTCGATGTCACGGGTCACCGACACCGCCGAGGGCGGCAGCGGCGTGCCCGGCGTGGCCTGGGGTTCGGCACCGGCCACCGGCGCCCCGGCCACGCACACGATCACCACGGCCGCCAGCCCGGCGGCCAGGATGCGGGCTCGGGTCATGCCGGGGCGGTTCCGGTGCAGACGGCCTCGACGGCCTCGGTCAGCACGGAGACGATCCGGTCGATCTCGTCGGCGGTCGAGGTGAGCATGGGCATCAAGACCACCACATCACCGATGGGACGCAGGAGCACCCCCCGGGCCACGGCCGCGGCGCACACCCGTCGACCCCAGCGCAACCCGTCGACCGGGGGGGCCAGCTCGACGCCCACCATGAGCCCTCGCTGGCGCACCTCGGCCACCCCGGGGAGGTCGACGACGCGGGCCTCGAGGGCCTCGGCCAGCTCGGCCGAGCGGGCCGCCACGTTGGCCAGCACCTCCCAGCGGTCGAGCAGCTCGAGGTGGCGGCGGGCCACCGCGCAGGCCAAGGCGTTCCCGGCGTAGGAGTGGCCGTGGTAGAAGGTCGACTCGCTCAGGTCCGGACCCAGGAAGGCCTCGTACACCTGGCGGCTGGCGGCGGTGGCCGACAGCGGCAGGTAGCCGCCGGTCAGCCCCTTTCCCAAGGCCAGCAGGTCGGGCTGGACGCCGATCTGGTCGAAGGCGAACAGGGTGCCGGTGCGACCCATGCCGGTGGCCACCTCGTCGGCGATGACCAGCACATCGTGGGCGTGGGCGGCCTCGACCACCCGCCGGACCGAGGCGGGATCGGTGACCAGCATGCCGGCCGCGGCCTGCACCAGGGGCTCGAGCACCACCGCGGCCAGCTCCTGGTGGTGCTCCTCGATCTGGGCCACGGCCACGTCGGCCCAGGTGGGGTCGGCGTAGCTGGGGGCGCGGTGCACGGGGAAGCGCAGCGGATCGAACACGTCGGTGCCGAACCCCCCGCCGCCCAGCGAGATGGCCCCGATGGTGTCGCCGTGGTAGGCGGCCTCGAGGGCCAGGAAGGTGGTGCGCCCGTGGTCGCGGGGGTCGCGGCCCTCACCGCGGGTCCGGTTGGCCCAGTACTGGAAGGCCATCTTGAGCGCCTGCTCCACCGCGTTGGCCCCGTCGGAGGCGAACATCAGGTGCGGCCGGTCGACCGGCAGGCGCGGGGCCAGCGCCTCGGCCAGCTCGATGGTGGCGCGGTTGCCGTTGCCGAGCAGCGTGGAGTGGGCCACCCGGTCGAGCTGGTGGCGCAGGGCGTCGTCGAGCTCGGGCACGCAGTGGCCCAGGGTGGTGACCCACAACGACGAGATGGCGTCGAGGTAGCGGCGCCCGTCGACGTCGATCAGCTCCCGACCCTCGGCCCGCTCCACCAGCACGGGCGAGCTCTCCTCGAAGTTCGACATCTGGGTGAAGCCGTGCCACACCACCTGGGCGTCGCGATGCACCCAGACCGAGGCGTCGTGGCCGGAGCCGGGCTCGTCCACCTGGGTCACGATGCCTGCTCGTCGTCGAGGTCGTCGAGGTCCTCGGTGGCGCCATCGAGGTCGGGGGCGCCGATGGGGTCGAGGCCCCGTAGGCGACGCCAGTCGGCCACGGCCTGGCCCATGGGGGTGGCCGGAGGCCCGGCCACGAACGGCCACAGCTCCTCACCCAGGCGCCGCCAGTTCATGGTGGCCTCGAGCTCCCCGAACAGGGCGTACAGGCCCAGGTTGATGCGCTGGATGATCACCATGAAGGGCGGCACGTTGGCCGCCTTCTGCAGCTCGGCATAGGGCCCGCTGGTGTCGAAGAAGCGCCGCACGGTCTCGGAGGCGTAGGCCGGGGTGATGGTGTAGGGCTCGTCGCGCCGCAGGAAGTCGTAGAAGTGGCCCAGGTAGTCGGCCACCTGGTCGTCGGTGAACCCCGCCTCGGCCGAGATCAGCCCGATCTCCTCCACCACCTGGCGGAAGCGGTGGTGGTCCTCCTCGATCACCATGGCCTCGATCATGTCCCCGAAGATGTCCATCTCGGCCGGGGTGAAGCGCTTGACCAGCCCGAAGTCCAGGAAGGTGATGTGGCCGTCGGGGCGGAACAAGTAGTTGCCGGGATGGGGGTCGCCGTTGAACAGCCGGAGCTGGTAGAGGCTGCCGAAGGCGAAGCGGTAGAGCGTCTCGGCGGCCAGGTTGCGCTGGTCCCGGTCCCACCCCACCACCTCGTCGAAGCGGGCGCCGACGGCCAGCTCGGTGGTGAGCACCCGCCGGGTGGACAGGTGGTCGACCACCGCGGGGATGTGGATGGTGGGGTGGCCCTCGTAGTAGCGGGCGAACTCGCGCTGGTTGGCCGCCTCGTGGGTGTAGTCGAGCTCCTCGATGAGCCGTTCGCGCAGCTCGGCCACCATTGGCCGGTGATCGAGGCCGCGGAAGACCTGGCCCATGCCGGCGAACAGCAGTCCCACGTTGGCCAGATCCGCGCCCATGGCCTCCTCCACGCCCGGGTACTGCACCTTGACGGCCACGGCCTGCCCGTCGTGGGTGAGGGCCCGGTGGACCTGGCCGATGGAGGCGGCGGCGATGGGCACCGGATCCCACTCGGCGAAGACCCGATCGGGCTCGTCGCCCAGCTCGGCCCGGATCACCTCGGCGGCCAGGGCCGGGCTCATGGGCGGGGCGTCAGCCTGGAGGTCGGCCAGGGCGGCGCGCACCGGCTCGGGCAGGCCCTGGTCGAGGTAGCTGGCCATCTGGCCCAGCTTCATCAGGGCACCCTTCATCTGGCCCAGGGTCTCGGCCACCTGCTCAGCTGTGCGCAGCTCGAAGGCGGTGTCGAGAGCCTGGCGGCGCTCGGCGTCGGCGAACAGCCGGCGGGCCCGGTGCGAGGCGTAGGACGTGCCGGCCCGGGCGCCCAGCCCGGCCACGGCCAGGTTGCGGGCCAGGCGGTCGGTCTGGTCGAGGGCGGCGGCTCGGCTCGACGTGGTTCGGGCTCGGCGCACGAGGACGAGGACAGCTCCGGCCACGGCCGCGCCGATCACCAGCCAGCGACGGCTCGACCGGGATGGGCTCAGCCGGGGCACCGCCAAACCCTACTGGCGGTCGCTGCGGGGCCGAGCCACGCCAGCTGTCGGGCGGTAGTCTCCGCCGATGTCCGAGACCACCTTCGAGTCGCGCGTCGGCCGACGGCCTGGCCGTGGTCGTCCGGCGCTGGCAGGACACCACCGACGCCGGGGCGGACCCGGTGGGCACGGTGCAGATCGCCCACGGCATGGGTGAGCACTCGGCCCGCTACGCCCGGCTGGCCGGCGCCCTCACGGCCCGGGGCTGGGTGGTCTACGCCGGCGACCACCGGGGCCACGGCCGCACCGTGGTGGGGGCCGACGGCACCGGACCGACCGATGGCCTGGGCCACTTCGGAGCCGGCGGATGGGACGGCTTGGTCGACGACATGGTGCGCCTGGGTCGGCGCATCGCCGACGAGGTGCCCGATCGGCCCCACATCCTGCTCGGCCACAGCCTGGGTTCGTTCGCCGCCCAGCAGCTGGTGCTCGACCACAGCCGCGAGGTCGACGGGCTGGTCCTGGCGGGCACCACGGCGGTGGACCTGGCCGCCACCACCATGGATCCCGAGGCCGAGACCGACCTGACCGGTCTCAACGCCGCCTTCGAGCCGGCCCGGACGCCCTTCGACTGGCTGAGCCGCGACCCGGCCGAGGTGGACGCCTACCTGGCCGACCCGTGGTGCGGGTTCGGCATCGACGCCGCGGCCACCGCCGGGCTGGTGGCGGCCGCGCCCCGCCTGGCCGAGCCCGAGGCCCTGGCCGGCATCCGGCCGGACCTGCCCCTGTACGTGGTGGCCGGCTCGGCCGATCCGCTCAACCTGGGCCTGGCCCTGCTCGACCTGCTGGTGCAGCGCTACCGCGACGCCGGCCTGACCGACATCACCACCGCGTACCACCCCGACGCCCGCCACGAGGTGTTCAACGAGATCAACCGCGACCAGGTCACCGCCGACCTGGTGGCGTGGCTGGCCCGCTTCGAGTCGGGGGCTCAGCCTGAGGCTCAGCCCGAGGCGTAGCGGGTCGGGTCGGCCACGCCGGCCTGGGCGAACCCGGCGGCGCGGAGGCGACACGAGTCGCAGCCCCCGCACGCCCGGCCCTCGGGGTCGGGGTCGTAGCAGCTGGTGGTGGCGCCGTAGTCGACGCCCAGCGCGGTGCCCAGCCGGATGATGTCGGCCTTGCCCAGGTCCTGGAGAGGGGCGCGGATGTGGATGCGGTCGGGACCCTCCACCCCGGCCCGAGTGGCAAGGTTGGCCACCCCCTCGAAGGCGGCCACGAACTCGGGCCGGCAGTCGGGGTAGCCGCTGTAGTCCACGGCGTTGACCCCGATGAAGATGTCGTGGGCGTCGCGCACCTCGGCCAGGGCCAGGGCGTAGGCCAGGAAGATGGTGTTGCGGGCGGGCACGTAGGTCACCGGGATGTCGTCGGCCGCCTCGAGGTCGCGGTCCTTGGGCACGGGCACGTCCGCGGTGAGGGCCGAGCCGCCGAACAGGCGCAGGTCGATGTGGCACACGACGTGCTCGACCCCGGCGCGCTCGGCCAGGGCCCGGGCGGCGTCGACCTCGTGGTCGTGGCGCTGGCCGTAGCGGAAGCTGAGGGCCACCGGGGCGTAGCCCTCGGCCCGGGCCACGGCCAGGCAGGTGGCGCTGTCCAACCCGCCGCTCAGCAGGACGACCGCCGGCCGGCCGGCTGCGGCCGGTGGCGCGCTCAGGACGCGGCCTCCCACAGCTGGCGCTCCGCCGCGCCCGGGTCGTCGACCACGCCGATCCGGTCGCCCAGCTCCATGGTGGCCCGCCGGTCGGCGTCGTAGGTCGGCCAGCCGCCCCGGGCCGCGTCGGGGTCGGGGTGCCCGTGGCGGGCGAAGTCGATCCAGGCGTCCTGCATGGCCTGGGACAGCGGGCGGGGCGCGTCGGGCCCCAACAGCACGTCGGCCCCGCCGCGGTGCATGGTGTCGAACACGAACGGGATCTCCGAGCGCGTGGCACGAGCCCAGCCGGCCGTCGAAGGCGGGCGTGCGCCAGCTGAACCAGTAGGCGAAGGTGGCGTCGGGGCGCACCCGCGACTGGGCCTCGAGCAGTCGGATGGCCGGGATCCGGAACACCTGGTCGGTCATGAACGCCGACCACAGGGCGGCGGGGCTGGCCTCGGGACGGTCCCGACGGTAGGTGGCGGTCACCGCCTCGCCGTCCAGGCCCAGCCGGTCGAAGCGCCGCACCAGCGCCGCCTCGTCGGCCGGTCCGGGCTGGCCGATGGCGAACAGGTTCCACTCGTCGGCGTTCGTGCCCACCATGAGGGGCACCGGGGCGGCGCCGTCGGCCACCGCGGCCAACGGCGCGCCCGGCAGGCGCAACCCGTCCACCACGGGTTGGAAGGGCAGCCCCAGCCGGGCCCGCCCGTCGTCGGAGAAGCGCTCGGGGTGATCGGCCATGGTGGCGGCCACCGCGTTCTGGGCGGCCAGGACGTCCCGGGGTGCGGCGCCCAGCACCCCGTCGAGGTCGGTGGCGCCGAGCGCCTCCAGGAAGGCCTCGGTCACCACCGCAGCCTCGGCCGGCTGGCGCAGGTTGTGCGCCGCGCCGCTCTGGGCGATGGCCCGGTGGAACAGTCCGGCCGCCTCGGGCAGGCCCAGCAGCGTGGCCACGCTCATGGCCCCGGCCGACTCGCCGAAGATGGTGACGTTGTCGGGATCCCCGCCGAAGGCGCCGGCGTTGTCGCGGACCCAGGCCAGGGCGGCGGCCTGGTCGAGGATGCCCGACAGGCCTGACGAGGCGTAGGCCTCGCCGCCGAGCTCGGCCAGGTGCAGGAAGCCGAGCGCCCCCAGCCGGTAGTTGATGGTCACCACCACCACGTCGCCCCGCGCCGCGAACGAGCGGCCGTCGTACCAGGGCGTGGAGCCGCTGCCTCCCACGAACCCGCCGCCGTGGATCCACACCATGACCGGCCGCCGGCCGTCGTCGAGGGCCGGGGTGACCACGCTGAGGGTGAGGCAGTCCTCGTCGCAGTCGGGCTCGGGCCCGCTCAGCAGACCACCAAGGGCCCCGGCCGACTGCCAGGACACCGGTCCGAACCGGGTGGCCTCGCGCACCTCGGTCCAGGGCTCGGCCGGCGCTGGCGGCTGGAACCGCCGAGCCCCGACGGGCGGGGCGGCGTAGGGGATCCCGGCGAAGAGCAGGACGTCGTGGTGCTCACGGCCCCGCACCGCGCCGCTCGTGGTGGTGGCGATCGTGTCGACCATGGTTCCCCCAAATCCTCTCGTCACCGGGTGACGACCATTCCGGGCCCTGAGATGGCATCGTTCTACACTCCCCAGCAGAGCCGGGCGGTCGGCCGACCGAGGACTCGATGAATCTCCCACAACTCCGCTCTCGCCGGACCGCCGGCCTGAGGCAGCGCCGGTTGGGCGTACTGGCCATGGCGAGCCTCGCCGCGGTCGTCGTGCTGGCCGCCTGCTCGGGGTCGCCCAAGCCGGCGGCGGCGCCCCGGGCCTTCAACCCGCTGAGCTCGACCACCACCTCCTCGGTCGACCCCAACGCCCTGCACATCCCGGCTGGTTTCTCCCTGCCCGACACCCGCTACGTGTCGCTGTCCCCCGTCACGGGCAAGACCCAGCCCACACCGCCCATCCCGGTCACCGGGGGCAGGGCGTCGGTGAGCGGCACGGTGACCGGCCCAGGCGGCGCGGTGGCCGGCGCCACCGTGCGCATCGAGCGCTGGGTGGGCTCGGCCAGCGGCGCCATCACGGTCGCCACCGACGGGAGCGGCCACTACGGGGCCTCCGGCCTGCTGGGTGGCCACTACAAGGTGCGGGCGTGGCAGGCGCCGACGCTCACCACCTTCACCGCCGGCACCGGCTTCGTGGCCGACGGAGGCCAGCTCGACGTCAACCTGCCGCTCACCCAGTACGACGCCTACGCCGTGCAGGTGGCGGCCAGCGCCGGGGCGGCCGACGTGGGCCAGGCCTTCAGCGTCGAGGCGCTGGTCACCCAACAGACCGTCGACGGCAACGGGGTGGTGCAGCAGGCCGGGGTGGCCGGGGTGCAGGTGCAGCTGTCCACCGATCCGAGCGTCACCATCGACGGCGCCAACCCGGGCAGCACCGGGGCCGATGGGCTGATCACCTGGACCCTGACCTGCCAGTCGCCCGGCACCTTCACCGCCTCGGCCACCTCCGCCAACGGCTCGGCCACCGGGGCGCTGCCGGTCTGCCAGACCGTGGCGACGACCCAGCCACCGCCCACCGTGGTGCCCCTGCCGGTGGGTGGCTCGTTCACGGTGCCGGCTACCGGCCCCTACCCGGCCGGCTCCTACACGGCCAACAGCGGGGGCTGCTCGGTGGCGTACGAGGTCTACCTGAACGGCGGCTGGCAGCCCGAGCAGAGCGTGGGGCCCGACATGGTGCTCGACGGGCCGGCGCGGGCGTTCGTGGCCAACCGGGGATCGCCCGCGTGCACCTACACGAGGGTCTCATGAGCCGGTCCCCCGCGGCGAGCCCGGGTGCCGCCGGCGCGGCACGCCGACCCTTGCCCCGCCGCCTGGCGCGCCAGGGCCTACGGGCCACGATCGTCGTGGTGGTGGGGTTGCCGCTGCTGGTGGCGGTGGCCGCGGGCACGGCGTTCGGGATGCTCCTGTACGTGAACCTGCCGGGCACCTTCCCCAAGGCCCGCCCGCCCAAGGCGGCCCAGCCCAGCACGGTCTACGACGCGGCCGGCAACGTGATCGGCACCTTCCGCAAGTTCGACCTGAGCGTGCCCATGACCGAGTCGCAGGTGCCCACCGACCTGCAGAACGCGGTGATCGCCAACGAGGACCGCAAGTTCTGGACGCACAAGGGCGTCGACCCCGAGGGCATGGTGCGCGCCGCGCTGGCCGACTACACGTCGGGCAAGGTCGAGCAGGGCGCGTCCACCATCACCCAGCAGTACATCCGGGCCACCTACCTGAACGACCAGCGGACCGTGTCGCGCAAGCTCAACGAGGCCGTGCTGGCCACCCGCTTCGAGCGCAACCTGACCAAGCAGCTGGGCAGCCAGCACGCGGCCAAGGAGCGCATCATGTACCTGTACCTGAACACCACGTACTTCGGTGACGGGGCCTACGGGGCGGCGGCGGCGGCCGAGAGCTACTTCCACACCGACGTCAGCCACCTGACCATCGCCGAGGCGGCGGCGCTGGCGTCGATCATCCCGTCGCCGTCGCGCTACAGCCCCCGCCAGGACCTGTTCGGGGCCGAGGCCCGCCGCGTCCAGGTGCTGGGGGAGATGCGCGACCAGGGGCTCATCACCGAGGCCGAGTACACCCAGGCCAAGGCCGCCTACCTGTGGCCGGCGGGCCTGGGGCAGCCGACCGGTCCCACCACCGCCTTCTACCCGCTGCCCACCAACGGCCCGGCCACCGACCCCTACTTCGTCGACTACGTGCAGCAGTACCTGACGCAGCGCTACGGCGACGCCATCTACACCGACGGCCTCAAGATCCAGACCACCATCGATCCGACGCTGCAGGCCGACGCGGACGCCACCGAGGCCAAGTACATGGCCAAGGCGCCCGTCGACCGCTACTTCGACCAGACCACGCGCCAGGAGGTGGCCAACCCCCAGGACATGGCCATCGTCAGCGTCGACCCGGCCACCGGCTACATCAAGGCCATGGCCGGCGGGCGCAACTACGCGGCCCTGCAGGTGAACCTGGCCACCGGCGGCACCCAGGGGATGCAGGCCGGATCCTCGTTCAAGCCCTACACCATCGCCACCGCGCTGGAGCAGGGCTTCACCCCGGCCCAGACCTACCCCACACCGGGTTCCTACCTGCCCAGTGGCTGCACCAAGGACTCGTGCGCCATCCACAACGACGAGGGCGGTTCGGAGGGCACCGTCGACATGCAGACGGCCCTCACCGCCTCCATCAACACGTGGTTCGCCCAGCTGGCCCGTGACGTCGGCCCGGACAACGTGCAGGCCATGGCCAAGCGGCTGGGTGTGACCGTGGTGGGCACCCAGCCGTGCTGCGACGAGCGGGTCACCCTGGGCGTGCTCGACATCACCCCCCTGTCGATGGCGTCGGCCTACGGGGTGTTCGACGACCACGGGGTGCGGGTGCCGGCCACGCCCATCGTGAAGGTGACCAAGTCGGACGGCACGGTGCTGATCGACAACACGCATCCGGTGGGCAAGCAGGTGCTCAACCCGGCCATCGCCGAGACGGTGACCCAGCTGCTCAAGGGCCCACCGGGTCCCGGCGGCACCGCCGGCGCCCACCTGGCCAGCTTCGGCCGGCCCATCGCCGGCAAGACGGGCACCACCAACGACGAGAGCGACGCCTGGTTCGTGGGCTTCAGCCCCCAGCTGGCCACGGCGGTGTGGATGGGCCACGACGGCCCGGTCCAGCACCTGAGCTATCCCGGGGTGGGGTCGGTCTTCGGTGGCACCGTCCCGGCCGCGGCCTGGGGGGACTACATGAAGCAGGCCCTGGCCAACCTGCCGCCGCTGGACTTCCCGATCCCCGGTCCGCTGCCGCCGCCCAACTCGGCGGCGGACGCCTCGGCCGTGCTCGACCCCAGCACGCGGCACCCGAACCGCCAGACCATCCCCCAGTTGTCCACCGACTGTGATGGACCCTGTTCCCGGACCACGACGCTGACCACCCCGCCGCGTCCGCCCACCACCACCACGACCACGCCCTCGCCCACGACCTCGGGCTCGACCACGACCACAAACCCGCCTCGCACCACCACGAGCAACCCCAAAGGCCACGGCTAATGACGGACCTCGACGCCGACGCCGAACCCACCGGCCCCCGACCGCCGACCGCGCCCTCAGGTCCCGCCGACCCGCCCGGGTCGGAAGCAACCGGCGACATGGGCGGGGCCGGGCTGACCTGGACCGCGGCCGGATCGGCGGCGGTGGCGCCCAAGACGGCTCCGCCGCCGGTTTCGCCCACCCGGGCGCCGGCGTCGGGCTCAGCCGCGCCGGCCCCTCCGGTCGCTCCGACGGCTCCGACCGCGGCGACGGCGGTCACCGCCACGCCGGACGCATCAGCGGCGAGCGAGCCGGCCGGCGGGGCGAGCCGGCGGCAGCGACGCAGCGAATGGCGGCGAGCCGAGCAGGCCCGGCGCTACGCGGCGCGCCGCTCCGTGCGCTTCCCGATCTTCACCCGCTCCGTGCTGCTGTGGTTGCTCATCTTCGCCCTGACCGGCCTGGCCTTCGGGGCCAGCGGGGCCTTCTGGTGGGCCAACTTCAACAGCCAGGTCAGCCAGCTGCGCTCTGACACGCAGGACTTCGAGGCCCGCTCGCAGTCAGCGGCCTCGAGCATCGACGCCCAGCGCAAGAAGGCGCTGGCCCAGATCGCGGCGGCCGCCGCGCCCCTCAGCGGCATCGAGGCCCAGACGCAGGTGCCTCAGCTGGCTGCCAGCTTCTCGCCCTCGGTGTACGCCGTGAACACGCTCGACAACACGGGCAAGCCGTCGGTGGGCACCGCCTTCGCGGTGCAGAGCGGCAACGGCACCAGCCTGATGGTCACCTCGTACACGACGGTTGCCGCCGCCGCGGTGGCGCCCGGTCCACCCATCACCCTGGTCAAGGGCTCGGCCCAGCTCACGGCCACGCTGGTGAGCTGGGACCCGGCCCACGACCTGGCCCTGTTGTCGGTGCCCAAGGACGGCATCCCGGTGCTCGGCTGGGCCAGCGACCCGGCGCAGTCCAAGCTGCTGGGCTCGGTGGTCTTCGCCATCAGCGGCACCGGCGGGGCGGGCGCGGCGCTGTCGCCGGGCACGGTGATCGACCAGTCCACCGCCGGGTTCCGCAGCACCGTGGCCCTCGGCACCGACTTCCAGGGAGCGCCCATCATCAACGTGGACGGCAAGGTGGTCGGCGTCGCCTCGCTCACGTTCAACCCGTTGGGCTACGACCCCGGTGCGGTGCGATGGGCCCCACCCGTGAGCGCGGCGTGCGACCACGTGCTCACCTGCGGCACCGCCGCGCCGACGGCGGGGAAGCCGGGAGGTTAGAAGGCGCAGGCCATCAGGCCGGAGCCGCTGGAACGATGAGACCCGGATGCCGAAGGCGGCCGCCGGGAGCCTTGCCGACCAGAGGCCCGATCAGGAGGTCGCCCACGCCACCTTGCCCAGGTGGGCGTAGCTGCGCAGGTCCGGGTGGTTGGGGACGATGCGGACGGTGAAGCCGAAGTTGCCGGCCCGGTCGAAGTCGAGCTCGGTGGTGTAGCGACGCCAGCCCGGGTGCTCGCCGTGGCCGTCCTCGGCCATGGCCGTGATCTGGGGATCTCGGAGCTCGTCGTCGAGGTCGATGGGTCCGTGGACCAGCTGCACCTCCACGTCGGACGGGTCGAGGTCGCCCAACGACACCTGGGCCGCCACTCGGTAGGTGGTGTGCCCGGGCCGGTCGAGCTGCTCGTGGGAGGTGCCGGTGACCGCCACCGAGGGCCAGCCCCGATCGATGTGCCGCCGCCAGCGCACCAGGGCCTTGACCCGCTCGTCGTGCTCGGCCCGCAGGGCGCGCTCGCGCTGGGCCGCGGGTTCGTAGAGCTCGGTGGTGTACTCCCGCAGCATGCGCGTCGCGCCCACCCGGGGCCCCAACCGCCCCATCGACGCCTTCACCTTGCGGAGCCAGTCGACCGGCATCCCGTCGGTGCGGGCGTAGAAGAGCGGGACCACCTGGCGTTCGAGCAGGTTGAACAGGCTGGCCGCCTCGAGTTCGTTGCGGGCCTCGATGTCGTCCTCCCACTCGGCCGACGGGATGGCCCAGCCCACGTCGCCGTCGTACATCTCGTCCCACCAGCCGTCGAGCACCGAGCAGTTGAGGACGCCGTTGAACACCGCCTTCATGCCGGACGTGCCGCACGCCTCGAGCGGGCGCAGCGGGGTGTTGAGCCACACGTCCACCCCGGCCACCAGCATGCGGGCCACCGTGATGTCGTAGTCCTCCAGCAGCACCAGCCGGCTGCGCAGGTCGAGGTCGGCCGACATCTTGGCCACCTGCTGCAGCAGCGCCTTGCCCTGGTCGTCGGCCGGGTGGGCCTTGCCGGCGAAGATGAGCTGCACCGGCCGGTCGGCGTCGAGCAGCAGGGCCCGCAGCCGTTCGAGGTCGCGGAACAGCAGGGTGGCTCGCTTGTAGGTGGCGAAGCGGCGGGCGAAGCCGAGGGTGAGGACCTCGGGGTCGAGGACCTGACCGGTCCAGGCCACCTGGGACTCGCTCGATCCTCGACCCAGCTCGGCCCGCTGGAGGCTGGCCCGGGCGTAGGCCACCAGGCGTTCGCGTCCGGCCCGCCGGGCCGACCACAGGTCGCGGTCGGCCAGGCCCTCGAGCTGGCGCCAGTCCTCGGCCGGGACCTCGGGCCAGTCGGGACCCAGCTGCCGTTCGTAGAGGGCGCTCATCTCGGGGCTGGTCCAGGTGCGGGCGTGGACCCCGTTGGTCACCGACGAGATGGGCACCTCGGCCACCGGGACGTCGGGCCACAGGCCGGCGAACATGCGTCGGCTGACGTCGCCGTGCAGGGCCGACACACCGTTGCTGGAGCCGGCCAGGCGCAGGCTGAGGGTGGCCATGTTGAACACCTCCCCCTCGGGGGTGCCCGGCTCATGGCCCAGCGTCATCAGGTCGTCGAGGACCAGACCGCAGTCGCGGCACCAGTTGCCGAAGTACTTCTCCATCAGCTCGCGGCTGAACCGGTCGATGCCGGCGGGCACCGGGGTGTGGGTGGTGAACACCGACCCGGGCCGGATGGCGGTGCGGGCCTCGGCGAAGCTCAGGCCGTCGTCGAGCATGGCCCGGCGGATGCGCTCGAGGGCCAGGAAGCCGGCGTGGCCCTCGTTGAGGTGGAACACCTCGGGCACCTTGCCCAGGTCGCGCAGCACGCGCAGGCCGCCGATGCCCAGCACGATCTCCTGGCGGATGCGCTCCTCGGGACCACCGCCGTACAGGCGGTCGCACACCCGTCGGTGCTCGTCGTCGTTGTCGTCGATGTCGGTGTCGAGCAGGTAGAGCGAGATGCGGCCGATCCTGGCCTCCCACACCCGGGCGTACACCCGCACGCCGGCCAGCTCGACGCCGACGAGCACGTCGGTGACCGGGGACAGGGCCATGGCCCGGGGGTCGAGGTGGGGGAAGCGCTCCTGTTGCCAGCCCCGGGCGTCGAGCTCCTGGCGGAAGTAGCCGTGGCGGTAGAACAGGCCGATGCCGGTGAGGGGGAGGCCCAGGTCGTTGGCCGCCTTCAGGTGGTCGCCGGCCAGCACCCCCAGGCCGCCCGAGTACTGGGGCAGGGCGGCGGCGATGCCGAACTCGGGGGAGAAGTAGCCGATGGAGCGGACCGGCTCGGCGTAGGTGAACTGGTGGTCGGTCTGGAACCAGCGCGGCGCGTCGAGGGTGGCGCGCAGCTGGTCGCACACGCCTTGGGCCAGCGACGTGAAGGCGGCGTCGCCGGCCAGGGTGTCGAGCCGTTCCTGGGACATGGTGGCCAGCATGAGGGCCGGGTCGCGGCCCTCGATGTCGTGGCCGGATCGGTCCATGCGCCGGAACAGGTCGTTGGCCCGTTCGTCGTAGCCCCACCCCAGGTTCATGGCCACCTCGCGCAGCGGCTCCAGCGAGGCGGGCAGGTCGGAGATGACGGTGAACGTCTGGACGGCCTTCATCGTCCGACGCTACTGCACCGCACGGGCGTTCCGACCCGGCGGATCGGAGCTGTATCCATCCTGACGGGCGGGGTCGATCCCGTCGTCGATCAGAGCCGGAGGGTGGTCGGCAGCTCGGCGATGGAGTCGAGGATGTGGGTGTGGGGCGCGGCCTCGAGCTCGGCTCGTCGATGGGCGCCGGTGAGGACGCCGGCCACGACACCGGCGCCGGCCCGCCAGCCCGACCAGAGGTCGTTGGCCGTGTCGCCCACCACGGCCACCGCCCGCACGTCGTCGACCTCCAGGGCCAGCACAGCCGCCAGGATCAGGTCGGGGTGGGGACGGCCGCGCCGGCCCGGGCCCGGGGCCAGGGCCAGGTCCACCCGGTCGGTCCAGCCCAGGGCGTCGACCATCAGGTCCTGCACGGCGGGGGAGAACCCGGTGGTCAGCGCCACCTTCACGCCCGCGGTGCGCAGCCGGGCCATCGCGGATTCGGCCCCGTCCAGCGGGCGCACCCGCCCGGCACCGAGAGCCTCGGCGATGGCGGCGTCGAACCCGGCCAGCGCGGCCTGGGATCGGGCCTCGTCGCCCAGCAGGTCGCGGAACACCTCGATCTTGGACGCGCCCATGGTGGCCTGCACGTAGGCCAGGTGGTCGGCGGTGACGTCGGCCGCGGCCACGCCGGCGGTGGCCAGGGCCTGCTCGAAGGCCCACACCACCAGGCCGTCGTCGACCACGGTGGTGCCGGCCATGTCCAGCACGGCCAGCTCGATGGCCACCGGGGTGGCCGGGGAGCCGGGCACCGTGGGGTTCAGGCCCCGGCCCGGATGGTGGCCAGCGCCTCGGTGTGGTGCTGCTTGGCCCGCAGCTGGGACGAGAAGCGCTTGCGCACCACCCCGTCGGGGTCGATCACGTAGGTGACCCGGCCGGGGAGCAGGCCCAGCGACTTGCTCACGCCCCACGTCTGGCGCAGCTGGCCGTCGGCGTCGCTGAGCAGGGTGAAGGGCAGGTCGTGCTTCTGGCGGAACTTCTGGTGCGACTCCACCGAGTCACCGCTGATGCCGATCACCACGGCGCCGGCGTCGGTGAAGTCCTCGTAGGAGTCTCGGAACGAGCAGGCCTCGCGGGTGCAGCCCGGCGTGTCGTCGGCCGGGTAGAAGTAGACCACCATCCACTGGCCCCGGAAGTCGCTCAGCTTCACCGGGGTGCCGTCCTGGGACGGCAGCTCGAAGTCGGGGGCCACGTCACCCTCGTGCAGGGCGCGACTGCTCGGCGCGGGATCTGGCTCGATCATGTCCCTAGCAATCGTCGCCGGCCCGGTCCTATTCCCGCAGGACTCCCGCAGGACCTTCGGCACACCCGCGGGCCAGGGCACTAGTTTGCCCTGCATGGTGTCCGTCGCCGTGGTGAACCAGAAGGGTGGGGTCGGCAAGACGACCGTCGCGCTGGGGCTGGCCTCGGCGGCCGCCGCCGCCGGCCGGCGCGTGCTGGTGGTCGACCTCGATCCGCAGGCCAACGCCAGCACCGGGTTGGGCGTGTGGGAGCCGGAGCGCACCGTCGACGATGCCCTGGCCGTCGATCGCCCGGGTGGGCTGACCGCCGTGATCACCGAATCGGGCTGGGAGGCGCCGGGCCTCCAGGCGCGGTGGGTGCGGCCCGACGTCGCCCCCAGCTCACCCCTGCTGGCCCAGCGCGAGCCCCAGCTGGCCAACGATCCGGTGGGGGCCCAGGACCGCCTGGCGGTGGCCATGGAGGGGCTCGAACACGACCTGGTGATCATCGACTGCCCCCCGTCGCTCGGGTTGCTGACCGTCAACGGGTTGTTCGCCGCCGAGCGGGCGCTGGTGGTCACCGAGCCCGGGGCCTGGGCCTCCGACGGCGTGGCCCAGATCCTGCGCACCGTGGAGCGCATCCGGGCCCGGCGCGCCGACGGGCTGGCCGTGGCCGGCATCGTGGTGAACCGGTTGGGTCGCACCCGCGACGCCCGCTACTGGTACGAGCAGCTGGTCGACGGCTACGGCGACCTGGTCCTGCCCCCGGTGCACCAACGGGCCGCCGTCCCCGAGTCCGCGGCCCAGTCCCTGCCCATCCATGGGCTGGGCACCCGGGCCGGCGCGCCGGAGGCGGCGGTCGAGTTCGACCAGCTGCTGACGGCCATGACGCCGTCCGCCCGTCCGGCCTCGCCGGCCACCGACCCGTCGGCCCCGTCGGGCCCGGCCCCCGTGGTCGACCTGCGCCCCGAGGCCGACCCGCCGGCGCCGGCCCCGACACCGCACCTCGCCCCCCAGCCGACCGTGCGGGCCGTCGGCGACCTGGACCACCAGAACGGAGCATCGGATGGCGCAGTACGACCCCCAACGGTCGCGCACCCGTCACCGGAAGGCTGACGACGAGGGGCCGGCCCCCGTCGACGCCCTGTTGGGTCCGGTGCCGGACGCGGCCCCGGCGGCGTCCGAGCCGGAGCCCGAGCGGATGGCGCCGGACTCGGGGTTCGTGTCCGACGGTGCCGAGCCCCCGCTCCTGGAGGTGGAGCGCCTGGAGCCTGAGACGACGCTCGACGTGGTCCGCTCGCTGACGTCGCCCGGTCCCACCATCTGGATGGCGGTGTCGGCCACGCTGGCCGCGGCCGTGGGGCTGGCCGTGGTGGTGCTGCGGCGTCGCCGGCGGGATCGTCGCCGGGCGCGCGCCGCCGGCGACGCTACGCGCTGATGGCCTGGCTGCCCACGTCGGCCTGGTCGGCCTGGTCGGCCTGACGGCGCTCGGTCTGGCGCCGATCCTGCCCGGAGCGGCGCTCGCGGGTGACCTTGGCCCAGTCGGTGGCGACCCGGCGGTCGACGCCTCGTCGACGGTCGATGCCCGAACGACGATCGTCGGGGGAGGACGCCTCGCCCATGGCGGACAGGGCCCGGTCGAGCATGTCCAGGTCGCCCCGGGCCGCGGCGAAGAAGGCGCCTGCGGCCCGGGCCTGGTCCAGGGCGTCGTCGTCGTTGGAGATCAGGATGACCCGCACGCCGGCCGCCTCGAGCTCGGGCACGACCTCGAGGCCGCTCAGGCCCTGCAGCTCGTTGCCCATGATCACCGCATCGGCGGCGAACACCTGGCACTGCTGGACCGCCTCGACCGCCATGGTCGACTCGGCCACCACCTCGAACCCGTGCTCGATCACGAGCTGGCCCATGGCCCGTCGGGCCAGCTCATCTCCGTCGCAAACCACGATCGACACCGTCATGGCCTCAGTCTGTCGCATCTGCACCTGTCCGTCGACGCTTTCCTGGGCCATACGGCCTAAGTCTGTGGGCCGTTCGGCCCAAGCGGCCCGGGCGGACCACGCTTCTCGGCTGGATGACTGGTGTGGACGCCGGACCTGCCGATGGAGCACGCAGTGGTGATGGCCCGTTCAGCCCAAGAGTGAAGCCACAAACGCCTACAGTGGTCATCCGCCCGGTCCCAGGGAGCGCCCCCCGTGCCACGTGACAGCCAGGAGATCTCGGGGTGACCTCGTGGAGCCGGCGCGTCTCGGTGGCCACGGCGCGACCGACGGTGAGCCGGGCCTCACGCTCGGACGAGCGTGACGCCCTGCTGGCCGAGGCCGTGGCCCACGGCGTGGTGGATGCCGACCTGGCCGCGCTGGCCGCGGTGGTCGACGCCGCCGTGTCCCATCCCGGGCTGGCCACCACCGTGGTGGTGCACGGCGAGCTCGAGGGGGTGGTGGCCGAGCTGGCCTTCGAGGTGGTGCACAGCGCCGCGGGAGCCGAGGTCCGGCTGATGGACGGCAACGGGTTGGCCACCGGTCGTCGGTCCGCCGCCCAGCTGGTTCCGGGGGACGCGGCCGCGGCTGGCGGCGACGACCTCGAGGCGCTGGCCGACGCCATGGGTGACGCGGCGGTGGAGCTCGACGGCGAGGCGGTGCGCACCCTCCTGAGCGACACGCTGGTGGAGACCCCCGACATGGTGGCCGTGTTCGCCTCGGTCGGGCGCGAGGCGTTGTGGGCCAACGACGCCTTCGTGACCCTCATCCCCATCCGGGAGTCGGACAAGATCTGGCTGGTCGAGCTGCTCGACGAGTGGTCGCGGGGCCACTACGAGGTCAAGGTGCTGCCGGCCCTCGTGAAGTTCGGGCGCTGGCGAGGACGGCTGACCTTCGTGTCCGACGCCGGCCCGCTGCCCGTGTCCGCGGTGATGGTGGCCCACCGAGATCAGGCCGGGGACATCGCTCAGGTGGCCCTGGTGGCGCCGCGACCTGTCCGAGCTGCGCGCCGCCGAGGAGCGGGTCAACGCCACCGAGACCCGGTTCGCGGCGTTGGTGGAACAGGTCTCGGACCTGATCGTGGTGGTCGACCCCGATGGCACCATCCGCTACCTGAGCCCGGCCGTGAGCCGCACCCTGGGCCACGACGAGGGCCAGCTCGAGGGCTCCAACGTGTTGGAGCTGGTGCACCCCGACGACCGGCCCGACGACCTGCCCGCGCTGGCCCAGCCCACCGACCAGGGCATCGGCTCGCCCATCGTGTTGCGCATGGCCGCCAGCGACGGGTCGTGGCGCCACCTGGAGACGATCGTCACCGACCTCACGCTCAACCCGGCCATCGGCGGGGTGGTGCTCAACGCCCGTGACGTGACCGAGCGGGTCATGGCGGCCCGGGAGCTGGCCAACCGGGCCTTCACCGACCCCCTGACCGGCCTGCCCAACCGGGTGCGCCTGCTGGATCGCCTCGAGTCCTTGATGGAGGACAACGACGCCGACGCCGACGCCGACGCCGAGGGCGTGGGCGTGGCGGCGCCGGTCATCGCCCTGGTGTGCGACATCGACGAGTTCAAGCCGCTCAACACGGTGGTGGGGTCCCCGGGCGGGGACGCCGTCCTGCGCGAGGTGGCCGACCGCCTGGCCGCCACCGTCGAGGCGCCGGCCACGCTGGCCCGACTGGGTGGTGCCAGCTTCGTGGTGGTGATGGCCGGGCCGACCGACGTGATGGCCGCCATGCGCCTGGCCAACCGGATCCGCTCGGCGGTGGGCGCGCCCATCTCCCTCGACGGCCGCCAGGTCGAGCTGAGCCTGAGCGTGGGCATCGCCGAGGGCGTGGTGGACGACGACCCCGAGCGCCTCATCCAGCGCGCCGAGCAGGCCATGGCGCGGGCCCGCCACGACGGAGGTGACCGCACCGAGCTGTTCGACGTGGCCCTGGCCGCGGAGAGCACGCGGCGCCACACCATCGACCAGCAGCTGCGCAACGCCCTCGACCACGACGGGCTGCGCGTCCACTTCCAGCCCATCGTCGACATCGAGTCCGACGAGGTGGTGGCGGCCGAGGCCCTGCTGCGGGTGCACGACAACGACGGCACGGTGATGTCGCCGGCCGAGTTCGTCGAGGCCGCCGAGTCGGGCGGGCTGATCTCACAGCTCGGGTTGCAGGTGCTCCAGGTCACCTGCGAGCAGCTGGCCGTGTGGTCGAGCCGGGGTGGCGCGCCGGTGCCGGGCGAGGTGACCGTCAACGTGTCGCCCCGCCAGCTGGCCGACCCCGACCTGCCCACCCAGGTGCAGCAGGTGCTGGCCTCCACGGGCGTGGACCCGGCGCAGCTGGGCCTGGAGATCACCGAGAGCATCCTCATCGGGGCCGAGCCCACCGTCGACGCCGGCATCTCCTACCTGCGCCAGCTCGGGGTGCGCATCGGCCTCGACGACTTCGGCACCGGCCAGTCGTCTCTGGGCTACCTCAAGCGGTTCCCACTCGACTTCGTCAAGATCGACCGGTCGCTGGTGGCCGGGCTCGGCATCGACGAACAGGACACGGCCATCGTGCGGGCCACGATCGAGCTGGCCCACAACCTCGGCCTGGTGGTCACCGCCGTGGGCGTCGAGAACGAGGAGCAGCTCGAGGCGCTGGGCATCCTGGGCTGCGACCGGGCCCAGGGCTACCTGTTCGCCCCGGCGGTCCCCGCCGACCAGCTGGGCGCGGTCATGAGCGGCGGGTCAGGCTGAGCCGGTCCAGTCGATGGCCGGGGAGCCGTCGTCGGGGGTGACCGTGCCCTTGCCCAGCATGTGGTCGATGGCGGTCACGGGCTGCGGCGCGCTGAAGTAGAAGCCCTGGGCGAAGTCGCAGCCCATCCCGTGCAGGGCCTGGGCCTGGTCGGCCGAGTCGACGCCCTCGGCCACCGGGGCCAGGTCGAGGGCGTGGGCCAGGGCCACCAGCTGCTGCACGATGGCCGCGTCCTCGCGGCTGTTGGCCACGTCGGCCACGAAGGCCCGGTCGATCTTGAGCACGTCGAGGTCGAAGCGCCGCAGGTAGCCCAGCGACGAGAAGCCGGTGCCGAAGTCGTCCAGGGCCAGCTTGATGCCGGCATCCTTGGCGGCGCGCAGCATGGTCCAGGACGACTCGATGTCGCGCATCACCACGCCCTCGGTGATCTCCAGGCACAGGCGACCGGGGTCGACGCCGGTCTCCTCGACCGTGCGCAGGACGCGGTCCATGAAGTCGGGCGAGGCCAGCTGGCGGGGCGACACGTTGACCGTGGTGATCAGCTCGCGGCTGGGGAACGCCTGCTGCCACCGCACGCTCTGGCGGCAGGCGGCATCGATGGCCCAGTCGCCCACGGGCACGATCAGGCCCGACTCGTCCAGCAGGGGCAGGAACGCCGACGGGCTGACCAGGCCCCGCTCGGGGTCGGCCCAGCGCAGCAGCGCCTCCACGCCCACCAGCTCGTGGTTGTCCAGGGCCACCACGGGCAGGTAGAGCAGCCAGAACTCCTCGCGCTCGAGCGCCTCGTGCAGGCGCCGTTCGGCGGCGCCGGCCATCACCGTGGCCTGCATCGTCAGGTCGAACACCGTCGAGCGCCCCGGTCCGTCGGCATCCGCGTGCTGGAGGGCCACCGTGGCGTTGCGAACCACGTCCTCGGCGCTGGAGGCCTTGTCGTCGAGCAGGGCGATGCCGGCGCTGGTGGCCACCCGGAGGTGGTCGGTGCCGATGCGGAAGGCGACGCCCACACAGGCCCGCAGCTCGTCGGCCCGGCTGGTCGCCGACGGGGCATCGGCCACGCCTGGGCAGGTGACGGCGAACTGGGGACCGCCGGGTCGGAAGAGCCGCTCACCGGAGTGCAGGCCCCGACCCAGCTGCTCGGCCGCCGCCACGAGCAGCCCGTCTCCCACCTCGCGGCCGTAGGTGTCGTTGATGGCGGCGTAGCGGTGGAACTCGACCAGGATCAACGCCGCCCGGGCTCCGTCCTGATCGGCCAGGCGGTTGTCCAGGTCGGCCAGGAGCTGGGCCCGGTTGGGCAGGCCGGTGAGCAGGTCGAACTTGGTGGTGCGATCGAGGTCGGCCTGGGCTCGGGTGGCGGCGCGCTGCGCGGCGGCGGCCACCGCGATCATCACGATCGACAGGGCCAGCAGGCCCACCACCACGAACATCACCCTTCTCTGTCGGCCACGCGGCCCCGAAATGTGACCCAGCGCGGGGATTCGACCCCTCCGCGTATCGGCATCGGCCATGATGTGGGCGTGTACGAGAACGTGATCGTCCCGTTCGATGGTTCGCTCGATGGGCGGGTCGTGCTGGCGCCGGCCAACGACCTGGCCTGGCGCTGCAACGCCCGGATGGTCGTGGTCAGCAACACGGATGCCGGCGACCGGTCGTCCAAAGCGGCGGTGAAGCTGCAGGCCATCGCCAAGAGCGGGGCCGACGTGGAGTTCTGGATCGACCTGGAGCACCCGCTGGCCGAGGCGGCCCTCAAGGCGGTGGCCTACCGGTCCGACTCCATGTTGTGCGTGGCCACGCCCCGGCCGTCGGGCACGCTGCGCCGTCGCCGCCGATCCATCGGCCACCTGGTGGGCGACGTGGTGGCCCGGGCCACGGTGCCCGTGCTGATCATCGGGCCCCAGGCCGACATCGGGCGCGGTCTGGCCATGACCGAGCTGGTGGTGGTGCTCGACTGCACGCCCAGCGCCGACGAGGTGCTGGCCTTCGCCGTGGAATGGTGCAAGGCCCTCAAGCTGCGCATGATCGTGACCGCCTCGCCGGCCCCGGGCACCAACTTCGCCCCGACGGACCTCCAGCCCTACCTCGACCAGCGCGTCGAAGGGCTCACCGCACCCGGCGGGGTGAGCACCGAGCTGCTCTCGATCCAACCCGACGGTGAGGCCGGGGCCGTGGTCGACCTGCTGGCCGAGCGCGACAGCTCGGTGGCCCTGATCTCGGCCAACCACGGCAAGACCGGCGGCCTGGGCATCTTCTCCACCAACCTGGTGCTGGGCGCGTCCCGCCCCGTCCTCGTGCGCCCGGGCTGATCAGCCCGCATCCGTCGGGTCGGCCCGCGGTCGGCCCGGTCAGCCCCCCTTGGGCCGGCGGGTGCGGCGCCGGCGGGCGGCGTCGACGTTGCGGGCCCGGCGGACCAGCTGGTCGAGGTCGGGCGTCAGCAGGCGCTGGTCGGCGGGCCGGGTCAGGTCGATGCCCATGGCCTCGATGAGCCCCGACACGCTCACACCGAAATCGGTCGACACCTCCTGCCAGGTGGCGTGGGCGTCGTCGGACAGGTAGGCGTGCACGGCGCGGTAGCGCGGCTCGGATTGGGTGGGCACCGCGGTCATCCTAGGGCCGCGGCGGCGGCCGGTCCCGATCAGGACATGAACGACATGCGCTGGACCACCCGGCGGCCCAGCTCGACGTCGCCGGCCACCGCCACCTGCCCGGCATCGAGGGCGGCGGCGGGATCCTGGCGGCCGTTGGTCAGGGCCACGAAGGTGGCCAGGTCGAGGTCGAGCTCGGTGGTGGGGTGGCCGGGTGGGGTGTCGACCAGGGCGGCCCGCCCGCCGACGACCACGGCGACGACCCGCGAGTCCGCGTCGATGCCGTCGGCGGGGCTGGCCGGCCGGGCGATGCGCACCACCACCGAGCTGCCGTCGGGGGCGCCGGCCTGCTTGCCCACCACGAAGGGCATGGCGCTGACCAGGCGCTCCACCGACAGGTCGGCGGCCGGGCCCCGCAGGTGGCCGGGGCGGCCCAGGGCGCGACGCATGTCCTGCTCGTGGACCCAGGAGTCCATGATCCGCACGGCCACGAAGGTGCGGAACGGCGCCTGGCCGACGGGGGTGGGGCCGACCTCGTCGAACGCGGCGGGCGGCAGGGCGGACAGCTCGTCGATGCGCCGGTCACGCACGTGGCGGAACACCTCGAGCAGCTCGGCGCCGGTCAGGTGGCGGTAGTGCTCGACCCAGTGCTCGTTCATCTCGCCCACGGGGTTGGCGATGTGGTCGGTGCGCGCCGGCTGGTTGTCGGGCGTGGGGTCGCCCTGCATCATGCGCTCGATCCCGATGATGTGGCTGAGGTTGTCCTGCACCGTCCAGCCCGGGAGCGCGGTCGGCCTCTTCCACTCGGCCTCGTCCAGGCCGGATCCGAGGTCGATGAGCGAATCCCACACCTCGGCCAGCAGGTCGATCAACGGCTCGGTCATCCGTCCCCCATCCCCTCGCTCGATCGCCCCGGTACGTTAGCGGCATGGGTGCTGCCCTCGAACCGGTGCGGACCGTCGACTTCCACCTGGACCCGATGTGCCCGTGGGCGTACCAGACGTCGTTGTGGATCCGCGAGGTCCGGTCGCGCAGGGGCCTCGAGATCAGCTGGCGGTTCTTCTCGCTGGAGGAGATCAACCGGCGCGACGACCGGCCCCACCCGTGGGAGCGGGCGTGGGCCTACGGCTTCAGCCAGATGCGGGTCGCGGCCTGGTTGCGCCGCCGGGGCCAGGCCGACGTCGACCGGTGGTACGCGGCGGTGGGGTACGCGTTCCACACCCAGGGGCGTAGGACCCACGAGCCCGAGGTGCACCGCCAGGTCATGGACGAGATCGGCTTCGGGGCCGAGGTGGTCGACCAGGCCCTCGATGACCCGACCACGGCCGACGAGGTCCGCGCCGACCACGAGGTGGTGGTCTCCAAGGGTGGCTTCGGCGTCCCCACCCTGGTGTTCGCTGACGGCCAGGCGCTGTTCGGCCCGGTGGTGGCCCCGGCGGTGTCGGGGGCCCAGGCCGAGCGCCTGTGGGACCTGACCGTGGGCTGGCTGGAGTTCCCCCACCTCTACGAGGTGCAACGCCCCAAGGGAGACGGCGACCTGCGCCACATCGCCGGGGTGTTCAAGCCCTACCTGGGCGCCAGGGCCTGGCCGACGATCACGAAGCCGACCGTCTAGGGCCCCTGGTCGGCAAGGTTCCTGGCGCGGCGGAGCGGGCGGAGCCGACTGGCTCGGGCCTCTGGCGCGGCGGAGCAGGGCGGAGCCGCTCGACCGATGACAGCCAGATGCCGGAGGCGCCCGCCCCAGGCTTGCGACCAGAGGGCCAGCAATCAGGTCTCGACGTCGAAGTTGGCGATGTCGGCGTCGAGGCCGGCCTGCATCAGTCGAGCGGTGGGCACCCGGCAGTTGATGCGGGTCATGCGGAAGGGGCGGGCCTTGAGGCGGTCGGCCAGGTCGTGGGCCGCAGCCCGGGTGGCAGGCTCGACCTCGTCGGGCGCCACCACCCGATCGAGGAAGTCGACGTCGACGGCGGCGGCCGGATCGGTGACCACGGCGAGCTGCACGGCGGACACGAAGTGGCGCTTGGACAGCCGGTCGCGGGCCAGCTCCACCGCGAACTCGGGCACCGGCATGCCGATCTCGACCTCGGGCAGGCCCACCTTGAACGGGCCGTCGGCCCCGATGCGCACGTCGGCGGCCATCAACAGGATGGCGCCCATGGCCAGGGCGTGGCCGGTCACGCCGAGCACGACCGGGATGGGGAAGGTGTAGATGCGCAGGGCCAGGTCGGCTCCGGCCCGCAGCAGGTCCCGAGCCTGGTCCGGTCCGGCGGTCATGACGCTGAGGTCGAAGCCGGCCGAGAACTTGCCGGGCCGGCCGATGATGGCCACCGCCGCGGCCTCGTCGTCCTCGGCCCGGGTCAGCAGCAGGTGCAGTCCCTCGATGGCGGCGTGGCCCAGGACGTTGGCCTTGCCATCGTCGAAGTGGATGACGGCCACGTCACCGTCGAGCTCGTAGGTGACGGCAGCGTGGGGTTCGGGGGCGTCGGTCATGGCCCGCACCCTAGCCAGGGCGCCGCCGCCGCCGTCAGGCCGGCTGGCCCGGCCGCGCCTTGCGGTCGCGGAAGACCGACCCCAACATCGCGGGGTCGAACTCGGCCGGAAGGTCGCCCCCGGACGCGAACTGGTAGAGGACGGTGCGGAAGATCCCCGACATGGTTGAGATGACCACCGAGACCGCCGCCACCCAGAGGAAGCCGACCACGATGCCGGCCACCGGCAGGGTGACCATGAGGAGCCCGGCGATGAGCAGGCCCGGGGCCACGGCCAGCAGGCCGACCAGGCCGAAGCCGATCTGGCCCACCAGGTTCTCGCCCCAGGTCTGGCGGAACAGCCCGGCCGATCGCTTGAGCGAGGTGACGGGGCCGGTGCCCTCGGCCACGATGACCGGCACGGTGAGCCAGGTCACGATCCGCCACGACATGCCGATGGCCCGGACCACCAGCCGCACGAGGAGGCCGCCGCGGTTCTCGATGGCGTTGAGGATCAAGCCCACGGTGCCCGTCAGCAGCGACCACAGCAGGATCTCGGGCAGGCGGCGTGAGGCGGCGGAGAAGGCCGATCCCAGGTCGGCGGAGCCGCCGGTGAGCCGCTCGCGGGCCCCGGCCACCAGCGCGGCGGCGAAGAAGGTGACCACGAAGGTGATCAGCAGGTAGGCCACCGCGCCCACGGCCCAGGTCAGGGGGGTGGGGCCCAGCGAGGTGGTGCCGTCGGCGGTGACCACCCGACGCAGCGAGACGTACACGGCGCCGCCGCTGAGCAACGCCACGGCCATGGTGCACAGGAAGCTCAGGATGGGGATGACCATGAGCTGCTTGTCGGATTGCAGCACCCGCCACGACGCCCCGGCCATGGCGAAGCTGTTCGAGATTCGCCGCATATCGAAACGGTACGCCGACCGCGGCCGGCGGGGAATGGACCGAATGGCCCAGGCCCGGGTCGCAGAGCGGGCAGACCGGGACGTTCAGACTGCAGACAGGGTGGCTCTGACCTGCGCTTTCGCCCCGTCGAGGTCGACCACCGGGCGGGCCACCGCCCCGTCGGACCGCAGGAACAGCAGGACGCAGCTGACCACGGGGCGACCCAACGCCTGCTCCAGGGCGACGGCGTAGGAGGCGCCCTGCAACCGGTAGCTGTCGCTCACCTGGTCGGGGGCGCCAGGGCGGACGGCGTCGGTCTTGTAGTCGACCACGGTGAGGCCGTCGGGCCCGTCGAACAGCAGGTCGACGAAGCCCTCCAGCGTGCGTCCGGCCACCGGGGCACCCACGTACACCTCGCGCCAATACCGCCCGGAGGCCAGCGCGGCGCGCACGGTCTCGGACCCGAGCGCGGCCGCGGCCAGGCGCTCGACCTCGGAGCTGCGATCGGCCACGCCCTCGGCGCCGGCCTGGCTGGCGGCCAGGGCCTCCAGATGGGCCCCGGTGACCAGGTCGATGCGCTGGAGCACGCCGTGCACCGCCCGGCCCACGGCCGTGCCCGCCCGGCCCCGTCGCCACGGCGTGGCGTCGACCACCCGCTCGGGACGTTCGGCCTCAGCCTCGGCCTCGCCTGCGTCGTCGGGGGCACCCGGCGCGGCCGCGAGCACCTGCTTGGCCACACCGGTGGCGGCCAGGGTCGTGGGCCGGGCGGCGGCCGCCAGGGCGTGGCGGCGCTCGTCGATCCAGCGCTGGCGGGCCCCGGGATCGTCGTCGTCCGCCCCCTGCTCGGCCGGGACCTCGGGCCCCGGGAGATCGGCCGCCGGGTCGTGGGACGCCCGTGGGGGCCGACCGGGTCCGGGGTCGAGGTCGGAGAGGCGGTGCCACAGATGAGGGGCCCGGTCGGCCAGGGCCTCGAGGTCGGCCGCCTGGCATCGCGGGTTGGGCGCGGCCTTGTGGTGCAGGCTGACGACCAGGTGGTCCTGGGCCCTGGTGGCAGCCACGTACAGCAGGCGCCGCTGCTCGGCCTGCTCGATGCGCTTCTCGCGCTCGGCCAGGTCCACGTAGCCCGCCGTGTCGAGGCCCTTGCGCAGCTTCACCTCGGCGTGGGTGCCGTCCCAGAGCACGTCGACGCCGGCCGCACCCGCACGGCGCTCGGTGTTCAGCCCGGCCAGCACCACCACGGGGAACTCGAGGCCCTTGGATGCGTGGACGGTCATGATGCGCACGGCATCGTCGTCGGATTCGGGGAGCACGGCTTCGACCACGCGGGCGTCGTCGGCCGCCTGGAGCTCGGCCCAGGCCAGGTAGCGACGCAGGTCGGTCCCGTAGGCGTCGGTGAAGGCGCGGGCCTGGTCGACCACGAACCGCAGCCGCCGCCACACGTCGCGGGGGCGGCCCTCGTCCAGGCCGAGCTCGAGGACCCGGCGATCGACCAGCACCTGCTCGATCAGGGCGCTCGGGTCGAGCCACCAGCGGCGGTCGTGGAGCGCGGCCAGCGCGTCGAGGCCATCGGTCACCGGGTGGTCGTCCCCGAGACCGTCCGGATGGGCCCGGCGGTAGTCCCAGTGACCGCCGGCGGCCCGGTAGCGGTAGAGGTCGTCGTCGCCACAGCCGAACCAGGCCGATCGCAGCGCGGCCACCACCGAGCGGGAGTCAGTGGGGTCGTCCACGGCCCGCAGCACGTTCAGCAGGTCGCGGACCTCGGCCGTGGCGTACACCAGCGAGCTGGATTCGACCCGGTACGGGAGCTGGCGTCGGTCGAGGGCGCGCTCGAGCGCGGGCAGCGAGGTGCGGGTGGGGATGAGCACGCACACGTCGGCCAGGGTCGCCGGCCGGTCCTCCGGGCCCACCGGCCACCCCTCGTCGCGCGCCCGCGCCACGGCGCGGGCGACGTCGGCGGCCTCGCCGGTGCGCACCTGGCTGATGGTGGCGGCCACCTCCTTGGCCACCGTGCCGCCGAGCAGCACCACGGGGGGAACGTGAACCGAGCTGCTCGGGGGCTCGGAGCCGCGGGCTGCGTCCGGCTCGGTCGGGTGCCCGGGGCGGAAGGGGGCCAGCGCCTCGTAGGCCGGCTGGACGTCCGGATCGCCGGCCCCCAGCAGCTCGTCGAACATGGCGTTCACCCACTCCAGCACGCCCGGGACCGAGCGGTGGTTGCGGGTCAAGCTGAGCGGCGGCGTGTCCTGCGCGCCGCGGATCTCGAGGAAGAGGGCCACGTCGGCGCGGCGGAAGCGGTAGATCGACTGCTTCGGATCGCCCACGAAGAACAGGCGACCCGGTGGGACCGGCAGCTCTCGCCAGGGCCGGTCCGGGTCAGGTCGGTCGGTGGCGATGCGCACCGCCAGCTCGATCTGGATGGGGTCGGTGTCCTGGAACTCGTCGATGAGCAGGCGGGTGTAGGTGTCGTGGAGCCGGGCGGCGACGTCCGGTTGCGTCCGGACCAGCCGCCGGGCCTGCACCAGCAGGTCGTGGAAGGCGAGGGTGCCGTCGCGGGCCCGCTCGGCCGCGGCCTGGAGGGTCAGCCGCTGCAGGTGGACCAGCAGGACGCCCAGCGCCTGGCGCTGCGCTCGGCGCAGGGTGCCGGCGGCGGCCGCCTCGGCTTCGGCCAGGTACCGGCCCACCTCCTCGTTGCGGTCGTCCCAGTTCTCCTTGCGGCCTCGCTTGGGCTTGAGCGCCGGTCCATCGACCAGCAGCTGCAGGCGCGCCAGGTCGCCGGTGCTGGCGGCCAGCTGGGCCGTCCAGCCAGCCAGGTCCTGGATCTGGCGGAGCAGGTGGTCGTCGTCGGTGCGACACCAGCCGGTGAGCGAGCCGGCCGTCTGCAGGGCGGACACCACGGTGCCCACCTCCACCGGCTCCGCCGGCGCGGTGGCCACCTCCAGGTGCTCGACCAGGTCCCAGTTGCGGTCGAGCTCGAGCGCCACCGAGCGCAGGTGGTCGAGGGTGACGCCGGTGACCAGGGCACGTGCCAGGGTGGGCCGAAGGCCGGGATCGTCCAGGATCTCGTCGAGGAAGGCACCCCACCGCTCGTCGAAGGCCACCCGCGAGCGGATCTGGTCGAACACCTCGAAGGTCGGGGGTAGGCCGGCCTCGAAGGGGTGCTCGGCCAGGATGCGCTGGGCGAACCCGTGGAGGGTGCTGATGGCGGCGCCGTCGAGCTCGCCCACCGCCTCGGCGGCCCGGGCGGCCCGGGCGGCGTGCTCATCGGCCCCCAGTGCAGGATCGGCCAGGTCGTCCTGGGCCGCCAGGCGGCCGTCGGGATCCGCGGCAACCTGCTCGAGGGCCTGGCGCAGGCGGTCGCGCAGCTCGCCGGCGGCGGCCTCGGTGAAGGTGATGGCCGCGATCTCGCGCATGGGGGCGGTGCCGGTGGCCACCAGCTCGACGATCCGCCCGACCAGCGCACGGGTCTTGCCGGTGCCGGCGCCGGCCTCCACGAACAGGGTCTGATCGAGCTGGTGGCGGATCCGCCGACGCGCCTCGGCATCGCTGGCCACCGGCTGTGGGTCGTCGGTCATGGCGCGGCCTCGCCCTCGGCCAGGGCCGCGTACCCGGCCAGCTCGGGCGCGGGCCGTACCCGGTCCCACGCCCGGTCGCGGTCGGTGGGGCAGATGGCGTCGAAGTCGCAGTACTTGCAGTTGTCCCACGTCCGGCCGAAGCGGGTGTCCTCGTCGCCGGGGCGGCCCGGGAAGGCGCCGGCCTCGATACCGTCGACGATGGCGGTGACCGCGTCGCGGAAGCGCTGGCCGGCCTCGGGGCCCGACGGATAGGCGATCTGGGTGAAGGCCTCGCGGGCGGACACGAACCAGTAGGCGGCGCGGACCGGGCCCTCGCCCAGGCGGCTCTGGGCGGCGAGGCCGTAGATGGGGAGCTGCAACTTGGTGCCGCGCAGGGTGGGGTCGGATTGCCGGGCGATGGGCTGGAAGTCCTCGGACTTGCCGGTCTTGTAGTCGAGGACCACGAGCGATCCGTCGTGGCCCTGGTCGACGCGGTCGGCGCTGCCCTTGAACTGCAGGCGGCGGCCGTCGCCCAAGCGCAGGTCGACCGGGGTGCCGTCGTCGGGCCGGAAGTGCAGCTCGGCCCGCTCGGGCACCACGCCCTGGGTGGCACGGTACTGGTCGTCGGCGTCGAGGAAGGCATGCAGGTCTCGGCGGATGGCTCGCCGGTCGAGGTCCCACAGCAGCTCGCGGCCGGTGAGGCCCCGCTGCTCGAACTCGGCGAAGACCTCGTCGGCGATCTCGTCGAGCCGGGCCCGGTGCTCGTCCGACCAGTGCTGGCCCGGCTGGATCCGGTCGGCCCGGGGCAGCTGCACGTGCTCGTCGATGAAGCGCTCGAGGACCCGGTGCACCACGTTGCCCCAGTCCATGCGGCTGATGCGGACCACGTCCTCGGGCCGCGGATCGGCCCGGAGCCACAGCACATCGGAGAAGAAGTACCGACGGGGACAGGCGGCGTAGTGCTCGAGGCTGGTGGGGGCCACGGCCCGACCACCGATCGGTGTCTCCAGGCCGTGCACCAGACCGTCGAAGCGGGTGAAGTCGCCCGCCCGGCGCTCGTGGCGGGCGCGCAGGCCGGCTCGCAGCACCGGATCGGTCGTGGTCAGCGGGTGGCCGTCGAGCTGGTGGTGGCGATCGAACCAGCGCAGCAGGCTGCGCAGGTCGCGGTCGGCCTCCGAGGCGGGCTCGAGCGATGAGCGCACGGCGGCGGTGAGGGAGGGCACCCAGTCGAACCCCGCCACCGGTTCCAGCTCGGAGACCTCCCGGCTGAACAGGCGCCGGCCGACGCGGGCGCTCAGCGACTCGAGGAGCCACGGCGAGGGGCGCTGCTCGCGCCCGCGGCGGAGGTCGCCGCGGGCGTAGGACAGGACGCGCTCGCGCCCGCAGGCCAGCGCGGCCAGGTAGGCCCGCCGGGCCTGGGGCACCCGGTCGCCGCGGCGGGGCAGATCGGGGCTGGCGGCCTGGCGCTCGTCGTCGGGCAGCAGGGCGTCCTCACGGACCCCGGCCGGGAACGCCCCCTCGGTCATGCCCACCACGAAGACGGCGTCGAGGTCGAGGCCCACGACGGCCTCGACGGAACCGATCAGCACGCCGTGGCCGAAGCGGGCCGTGCTGGGTGCGGGTGCGTCGAGCTCGGTCTCGACGGCGCGGCGCAGGGCGCGCTGGTCGGGCTCGGGCTCGACCGGGTCGAGCCCGCTCAGCCGGGCCACCACGTCGAACACCTCGTCGAGCGCCTGGCGCTCGTCGAGCGGCCAGCTGGGGTCGGGCTGCAGGTAGCGCCGCAGGAGCTGATCGGCCCAGCGCGACCACCCGAGCCAGGTGCGCGGCGGCGATGGCGGGTCGATCCGGTCGGCCAGCTCCACCACGAAGGCGCGGATCTCGGCCACCTCGGCCAGCTCGCCTCGCCGACGCTCCTGGCGGCGGTCGGCGTCCTCGCGGCGGGTCGGGTCGTCGTCGGCGTCGACCTCCTCGATCCGGCGGGCCAGCTCCGCGGTTCGCCCATCGAGGTGCTCGAGCCACTGGTCGTAGCCGGCCACGATGCCGGCATCGCTGGTCAACCGGTCCCAACGGGCGGCAGGCACGCCGCTGGCGCCGTCGAGGCGGATGGGGGTGCCCGAGAACCAGGCCACCACCTCGTCGCGCCGCCAGCCGTGATCGGGAAGGGCCAGCGCCCCGAGCAGCGTGCGACCGGCGGCGGTGGCGGCCAGTCGGCGTACGCCGGCGCCGTTGGTGGGGATGCCGGCCTGCTCGAACGTCTCCTGGATCACCCGGGGATAGGGGTCGAGTCCGCTCGACACGACCGCCATGCGCTCGAGCGGGACGCCCAGGCGCAGCCGCTCCATGACACCTCGCGCCGCCAGCAGCACCTCGACGTCGGCGGTGGGGGCGCTGCGCACCAGGGCGGCGGGCGCCTCGGCCCGGCTCGGCCAGCGCAGGCCCGCCGCGGCCCCCGAGTCGAGCTCGGCGGCCAGCTGCAGGGTGGGCTCGTCGGCCGCCGGGTCACCCGTGGCGCCCAGCAGGACCACCACCGGGGCCCGCCCGGCCAGGGCGGCCAGCAGGCGCCGGTGGTGCGGAGCCACGGCGGTGGGCAGGTGCACCAGCACCGGCGCCACCTGCGCCGCCGCCTCGACGTCACGCCGGGCCTGCTCGGCCACCTCGGCGGGGTCGTACCAGTCGGCCAGCCGGCGCTGGACCTCGGCCACCACCCGGGCCACGGCCGCGGGGCGGGGACCCAACCGAGCCATCCGTCCCAGCGTGGCGGGTTCGCACCCCTGCAGGTCGCGCACCACCGCGGCGATGGCGCGCTCGGTGGCCGGGTGCAGGCGGGCGGCCCGCAGCGGCCCCGTGGCGTCGGCCAGGCTGGCGCGCACGGCGGCGTGCACGACGGCCGGCGAGGCCGGCCCGCGGCCGCGGGCCGCCAGCGCGTCGCCACCCCAGCTCTCGGCCAGCTGGCCGAGGGTGACGAAGCTCACGTTGACCAGACCGGTGGGTCCGGCCGCCAGCTGGCGCCGCAGCGCCAGGCCCACGGTGGCTCGGCTCACCACCACCGTGACCGGCGCCAGCCGGTCGTCGCCCTGGGAGCGGTGCACGTGGGTGGCCAACCGGCCAGCCGCGTCGGGCCCGTAGGGGACCACCTCCAGGGTCAAGGTCACGGCGGCATCGTACGCAGGCCCTGTGACAGCTGAGTCGTTTGGGCTACGTGGTCCCCAGGTGCTCCAGCACCGGCTCGATGCGCGGCCAGAGCTGGGTGGCCCAGCCGGCCCGGGCCGTCGGACCGGCGTGGGCCAGCTCGTCGGCCTCGGCCCACAGGTCGTCCTCGAGGGCGGCCCAGCGTTCGGCCATGACGTCGAGCAGGGCGTCGGCCGCGGCCGGGTCCTGCGCCCGGGCCGCCTCCAGTCGGGCTCGCAGCGCGGCGAACCGGGCCCAGGTCTCGGGCCGGCCCAGCTCGGCGGGGACGACCGCGGCGTCGGGCGCGGCCGGGTCGAACGGGAAGAGGGGGATGAACACGCTTGCGCAGGGCGACCCCAGCGCCACCCAGGCCCGGACCGGCTGTGCCGGCCCGGGTAGGCGCGGCAGCGACGCCACCATCGAGGCCGTGGTGGCCTGCACGCCGGTCAGGTGCAGGCACACCGACACGCCGGTGCCGAGTCGGTCGATGACCGCTGGCGGCAGGGGATCGGGCCCAGCGCCCGCACCTGCCTCCGCCGGGTGGGCGCGGCCGTGGCCGTGGTCGCGCAGCACCCCCGCCAGCTCGTGCTCGTCAACGGCGCGACGACCTGGCTCGGACCCGCCGGCCCGCACCGCCGCCCGGGTCACGGCCAGCCGGCGGTCAGCGTGGGCCGTGGGGCTCGAGACCAGGCGCCACCCGTCGACGTCGGTGCCGGGGGCGACATCGGGCGAGGCCCGGGTCCAGTCGGTGCCCAGGCTGATCCGGTTGGACAGGGCGGCGCCGCCCTCGGTCGGGGCGACGGGGCGCGCCGCCCAGGTCGATCCGCTGGTCTCGAGGATCCAGCCTCGGGTGGCATCCGCGATCAGGAAGGACGAGAAGTAGGCCCGGCCCGCATCCTGATCGGCGATCCCGCCCTGCCCATGGGTGGCCAGGAGCTCGGTCATCACCTCGAGGGCGGCGTCGGCGGTGGCGCCGCCCTCCAGACCCAGTCGCACCAGGTCCAGGCCGGTCAACGCGTCGGGGGCCTGCCGCGGATCGTCGCGGGTCCACACCTGCTCGTTGCCGATGGCCACGCCGCGCTCGTTGACCCCGTGCTCCAACCCCCACTGCCAGGTGGGACGGGACCCGAGCACCGCCAGGGCCCCGGGGTCGGGGAGGTGCAGGTAGGTGGTGGCCAGCGCCCCGCCGGCCGGTCGGCGCGGGTGGAGCTCGACCACCTGGGCCTCGGCCGGCGAGCGGTCCGAGCTCTTGGCGAACAGCGTGCGATCGACCTGGAGCGAGCACATCGAGTCGCACATCGCGTGCGACGGTAGCGGGAGGCCTCAGGTCGGTTCGGTCACGAAGTCGATGAGCTGCTCCACCGCGCCGACCAGGCCCGGTTCGAGGTCGACGTAGCTCGACACCGCGCCGAGCAGGCGCAGCCAGAAGGCGCGGGGGTCGGCCACCCCGATGCGGCGGCACACGCCGGCCTTCCACTCCTCGTCGCGGGGGACCTCGGGCCACGCCGTCAGGCCGACCACCGACGGTTTGACCGCCGCCCACACATCCACGAAGGGATGGCCGCACATGAGCACCTCGGGGTGGTCGACCCCGGCGGCCAGGCGGGTCTCCTTGGAGCCGTCGACCAGGTGGTCGAGCAGCACCCCCAGCCGGCGACCCGGTCGGGGACCGAAGGTGCGGACCACCTCGTCCAGGTGGTCGGCTCCGTCGAGCAGCTCGACCACCACCCCCTCGAGGCGCAGGTCGTCGCCCCACACCTTCTCGACCAGCTCGGCGTCGTGGCGGCCCTCCACCAGCAGGCGGCTGGCCCGGGCCACCCGCGCCGGGGTGCGGGGCACGGCCACCGAGCCCGAGGCGGTGCGACCCGGAGGCGAGGCCCCGGCCGTCGGGGCGACCAGCGTGACCTGCCGGCGGTCGACCTCGAACCCGCCGGGGCGCAGCCGCAGTTGGCGATCGCGGCCGTTGCGGTCCCGCACGGTGACGAGGGCGCTGGAGCTGGCCACGATGACGCCGCGCAGCCCAGTGCCGCGTTGGGTGACCTCGAGGCCGGCGACGGCCTCCACCGACGGGTAGGAGGGCCGGGGCCGTCCGCCGTCGAGGTCGATGGGGCCGCTCAGGATCCCGCGGGCGTAGAAGGGGTCAGGCTCGGCGGTCATGGGCGGCCGATGGTAGCGACGCGGCCTCCGCTGGCCGCGGACGGCTCGGCTCAGCCGCCGACGAGCGAGCGGATCTTCTCGACGCTGACCTTGCCGTCGTAGGACAGCTCGCCGTCGCGCAGGCCGACGCACCGGGTGGCCCTGGGGGTGAGGTCCATCTGGTGGGTCGAGCAGAGCACGGCTGCGCCCTGCTCGGCCACGTCGCCCAGGATCTCCACCAGCGCCTCCTGGCCCGGGGTGTCGAGACCGACGAAGGGCTCGTCGATGAGCAGGAGGGTGAACGGGCGGATCAGGCCCAGGATGAGCGCCGTCTTCTGCTTGAGGCCGCGACTGAAGCGCGACGGCAGGTCGTCGGCCCGCTCGGTCAGGTTGAAGATGTCGAGCAGGTCGTCGGCGTAGGACTCCCAGTCCTGGGTGTTGTGCATGCGGGCGATGTACTCGATGTGCTCGTTCAGGCTCAGGTCGTCGTAGAGCACGGGGGCGTCGGGCAGGTAGGAGGTGGCCGCCCGGGCCTTGATGGTGCCCAGCGCCGCGCCCTGCACCCAGCAGTCGCCGTTGCTGGGCTCGACCAGACCGGCGGCCAGCCCGAGGAAGGTGGACTTGCCGGCCCCGTTGGGGCCCACCAGCATCACCAGCTCGCCCGGATGCAGCTCGAGGTCGAGGGCGACCAGGCCCATGCCGTCGCCGTAGTCCTTGCCCAGCTTGGACGCCACCAGCACCGCGTCGGCGGGGATGTCGGCCCGGGCGATCGGCTGGGGCTTCTCGGCCACGTCCTCGTCGACCACCTCTTCGTCCACCTCGTCGACCGTCTCGTCGTCGACCGGTTGGCTCGGTTGCGGATCAGAACCCTTGCGGCGGCTCACAGGTGACCAGGCTTCCGGTAGCGGAGCCACATGCCGGCTCCGAAGATGGCGAAGACGGGGTAGACCCCGACGTTGTTGACCTTGGCCGTCTGGACCAGATCGGGGTTGTGCCCGGCGGCCAGCAGCGGCAGCAGGGCGGCCACGGCGATGGCCGGTGGGATGACCAGGCGGGCGGCCAGCACGATGCCCATGAGATCGGGGCCCAGGCCCAGCAGGCTGGACGGGTTGGGCATGCCCAGGGTGGTGCTCACCGCGGCGCCGGCCACCGCTCCGCACGCGGCCACCACCACCATGAACGGCGCCAGGGTGAGCACCACCCTGGCCGGCACCAGGGCCAGGGCCACGCCGCCGGCCACCAGGCTGACCAACAGCATGACGATGGCGGCGGCCGGCAGGTGCCTCACCAGGATGCGGCCGCTGTCGTCGGGGAAGCTCTCCCACCGGGTGGGGTGGTCGATCTCCTGGGCCACGGGCTCGACCGCGTCGTAGGCCGCGATGTAGAGCGCCAGGCCGGCCACCACCACCATCGGGGTGGCGCCGCGCCACATCAGGCCGAGCGACACGCCGGCCACCGCCCCGAGCAGCACCAGGCGCACCACCCGCGAGAGCGGGAAGCGCAGGATGCCCTGCCAGTCCCGGTGCCACACCGCCGGCATGCGCCGGGCCCGTCCCAGGCGCAGCCAGGGTCGGTGGCGAGGCTTCTCCTGGGAGAGCTGACGGCGCAGCAGCACGACCGTGCGCAGGTCCTGGAGGGTCACGGCGAAGCGGAGCTGGGACACCAGGCCGGCGCGCCGGCGCGCCGCCTCGACCGAGATGTTGCCCATGCCGAGCACACCGAGCACCGCCACCACCCCTACCAGGGCCACCGAGACCAGGGCGATGGGGGTGAAGCGGATGCTCCAGAAGGCCAGGCTGGCCAGCCAGGTGATCGGCGACGTGCGCACCTTCAACACGATGTCGAGCACCGACCAGGCCAGGACGAGCGCGGCGATGGCGTTGGCAGTCCACCAGCCCAGCCGCCGGCCCGAGGTGACCATGGCGGCCCCGATGGCCAGCGCCGCGGCCAGCGAGAAGGTGGCCGCGCAGCAGACCACCGGCACCACCGGGTTGCCGTGCAGCTCACGGGTGGCCATGACCCCGACGATGGCGCCCACCACCAGCCCGGCGAAGGCCATGAAGCGCAGCTGCTTGATGGCCGGGCCGCGCACCACGGCCTCATGGGGGACGGGGGCCATCAGCTCGTGCTGCACCACGGCGGCCTCGAGGGTGAGGGGGCCGCCCCGACCGCCCGAGCGCAGCCCGAAGCCCACGGCCACGGCGATGAGCAGGCCGAGCACGGCCGGCCCCTGGTCGGCCAGGCGGGTCAGGTGGGCGCCGGTCAGCTTCACCTGGTCGAGGCGTCCGGCGGCCAGCAGCACCAGGATGATGCCGGCTCCGGCCGTCAGGTAGACGTTGTAGAGGGCGTCGATCCAGTGGATGTCCTGGATGCGGTTCCGACGCCGGGCGCGGCGCAGGTCGCGCAGGGCCTGCTCGGTGGCCACGGTGTCGACATCCACGGCTGTCGAATCTACCGGTGGCGGGTGCCGGTCCTGGAATCGCCCGTCGAACCCGCGCCGAGAGGCGCGGGGGTTGCGTACCGTGGCGCCATGATCCTGGTCGACCTCGACGGCGTGTCGGTCAGCCGGCCCGGCCGGCCGCTGTTCAGCGACCTGTCGTTGACCCTGGCCACCGGCGATCGCCTCGGCGTGGTGGGCCACAACGGGGTGGGCAAGTCGACCTTGCTGCGGGTGATCGCCGGTCAGGACCTCCCGGAGTCCGGGGTGGTGCGACGGGGGCGTGACGTGCGGGTGTCCTGGCTCGACCAGCGCCCTGAGCTGGGCTCGGGCCGGGTGCGCGACGTGGTGGCCCACGGGCGTCCGGGCGGCGAGGTCGACGCCTGGGAGGTCGACGCCGTGCTCGACCGCATCGGTCTGGGGGCCCAGCTCGACGCCGAGGTGGAGACCCTCTCGGGGGGCCAGGCCAAGCGGGTGGCTCTGGCCCGGGCCCTGGTGGCCGCCAGCGATCTGCTGGTGCTCGACGAGCCCACCAACCACCTCGACATCGACGGCATCGACTGGCTGGAGGACCGGCTGGCCGCCTACCGGGGAGGGTTGGTGCTGGTCACCCACGACCGGCACCTGCTGGACCGGCTCACCACCCGCATCCTCGAGCTGGACCGCGGTCGCGGCCACGTGCACGAGCACGGCTACGCCGCCTTCCTGGAGGCCCGCTCGGTCCGGGAGGCCCAGGCCGACGCGGCGGAGGCCACCCGGGCCAACCTGGCCCGCAAGGAGCTGGCCTGGCTGCGGCGGGGCGCGCCGGCCCGCAGCCGCAAGCCCCGGGCCCGCATCGAGGCGGCCACCGCGGTGGTCGAGGGTCGGCGCGAGACCCCGGCCCGGGTGGGGATCCCGGACCTGCACCTGGGCACGCCGCGGCTGGGCGACAAGGTCATCGAGCTGCACGACGTGAGCTTCGGCTTCGACCCGACCGGGCCGCCGCTGCTGGCCGAGGTCCGCCTCGACCTCGACCCCCGCGAGCGCCTGGGCGTCGTGGGTGCCAACGGTCTGGGCAAGTCCACCCTGCTCGACCTGCTGGCCGGCCGACGCCAGCCCACCGCCGGCCACATCGAGGTCGGTCCCACCGTGGCCCTGGGCTACTACGACCAGCTGGGTCGCGCCCTCGACCCCGACCAGCGGGTGCGCGACGCGGTGACCGGTGGCGTGCGGGTGCCGGACTGGCGCGACGCCGCCCTGCTCGAGCAGTTCTGGTTCGACGCCGACACCCAGTTCGCGCCGATCGGGCTGCTCTCGGGTGGCGAGCGGCGACGCTTGCAGCTGCTGCTGACCTTGTCCGAGCGGCCCAACGTGCTGCTGCTGGACGAGCCCACCAACGACCTGGACGTCGACACCCTGCGGGTGCTGGAGGAGTTCCTCGAGGACTGGCCCGGCGCCCTGGTGGTGGTCAGCCACGATCGGGCCTTCCTGGAGCGGACGGTGGCCGACGTGGTCGTGCTGGACGGCTCCGGCCGGGTGGGACGCCGCCCCGGCGGCTACGCGGCCTGGGAGGCCGAACGGCGGGCCAACCGGTCCCCTTCGGGCTCCGGCTCACCGGTCTCGGCCGCCCAGCCAGCCCCGGCCGACACGACTCGTCGGCGCACGGCCAGCACGCTGCGTCAGGCCATCCGCCAGATCGAGAAGGAGCTGGCCGGCCTGGAGCGCCGACGCGACCAGCTCGACCGCGCAGGTCGACGCCGCCCGCGACGACCACCAGGAGCTGGCCCGGCTGGGGGCCGAGCTGGCCGGGCTGGGGTCCGAGATCGAGGCGGTGGAGCACCGCTGGCTGGAGCTGTCCACCGAGGCCGAGACCGCGCCGCGCTGATCGGCATCGCCGCCGGCCGGCGTTAGCCTGGAGGCATGTCTCTCGGCACCGACGTCCCCGTCACCGCTTCCGACGACGAGGTCGAACCCGTCTTCGCCATCACCCCGGCGGCCCTGGCCAAGGTGCTCGAGATCCGCGCCGGCGAGGAGGACCCCGACACGCTGTGCCTGTGGGTCGAGGTCACCGGCAGCAAGGGCGTCGACTACACCTACGACCTGTCCTTCGAGACGATCGACGACCTCCACGACGACGACCACCGCGAGCCCATCGGCGAGCTGCTGGTGGCCATCCCGACCGGCAGCGTCGACCAGCTGCGCGGTGCCACCCTCGACCTGCCCACCCACGCCGACCAGGGCGGCCTGGTGTTGCGCAACCCCAACCGGCCCAACCCGCTGGCCGGCATGCACCTCGAGCTCACCGGCGACCTGGCCGACAAGGTGAACCAGCTGCTCGAGCAGTCCATCAACCCGTCGCTCGACGCCCACGGCGGGTGGGCCACCCTGGTCGGCATCGAGGACACCAAGGTCTTCCTGACCATGGGCGGCGGCTGCCAGGGGTGCTCGCTCAGCGCGGCCACCCTGGTGCAGGGCATCCAGGTGGCCATCAAGGAAGCGCTGCCCGAGGTCACCGAGGTCATCGACGTGACCGACCACCACGCCGGGGACAACCCCTTCTACACCTGATCAATCCGTCAGGGGGACGTGGTCACCGGCCAGCAGGCTGAGGGCCGAGGCGGTGATGCCGGCCGGGTCGAGGCCCAGCTCGGACAGGATGGCGTCGGGCTTGGCCTGGGCGATGAAGGCGATGGGCGTGCCCAGCACCCGCACCCGGGGCTCGTGCTCGCCCAGCGTGTGCTCGGCCAGCTGGTCCTGCACGGCGTTGCCGATGCCGCCCTCGCGCACCCCGTCCTCGACGGTGAGCACGCACGGGTGGCGGGCCGCGTCGGCCAGCATCTCGGGATCGAGCGGCTTGACCACCCGGGCGTCCCACAGCGTGACCGACACCCCGGAGGCCGTGAGCTGGTTGGCCGCCGCCTCGGCCGCGTCGAGCATCTTGCCCACCGAGATGATGCACAGCTCGTCGCCCCCAATCAGACGCCGGCCCTTGAGGCCGCTTCCGATCTGGCCGGGGGCCTCGTGGCGGGCCGCCGTCTTGGGGTAGCGGATCGACACGGGCCCGTCGGTCAGCTCCATGGCGTCGTGGAGCATCTGCTGGAGCTCCTGGTACGACGAGGGGGCGAACACCACCATGCCGGGCACCTTGGTGAGCAGCATCATGTCGAGCACGCCGTGGTGGCTGGGGCCGTCGTCGCCGGTGATGCCGGCCCGGTCGAGGCAGAAGATGACGGGCTGGCCGTGCAGGCCCACGTCCAGGTTGACCTGGTCGAACGCCCGGGTCAGGAAGGTCGAGTACACGGCCACCACCGGACGCAGGCCGCCCATGGCCATGCCGGCGGCGGCGGTGACCGCGTGCTGCTCGGCGATGCCCACGTCGATGCAGCGATCCGGGTAGCGCTCGGCGAAGGGCAGCAGGCCCGTCGAGTCGGGCATGGCCGCGGTGATGGCCACCACCTCGGGGTGGGCGTCGGCCTCCTTGATGAGCTGCTCGGTGAAGGCCGCCGTGTAGCTGCCGGGCTTGGGCAGACCGATGTCGTGGAGCCGCTTGATCGGATCGTTCTCGGCCGGCGCGTAGCCACGGCCCTTCTGGGTGAGCACGTGCACGACCTGCGGGCCACCGATCTTGGAGGCGTTGCGCAGGGCCTCTTCCAGGGTGGGGATGTCGTGGCCGTCGAAGGGGCCGGTGTAGCGCACGCCCAGGGTCTCGAAGAAGACGGTGGGCTCCCACAGCTCGCGCACCGCGGCCTTGGACGCGTCGAGGGCCCGTTCCAGCCGGTCGCCCAGCATGGGCACCTCCTGGAGGATCCTCTCGATGCGGGCCTGTCGGCGCATGTAGACCGGGTTGTTGCGGATCCTGGCCAGGCTCTCGCCCAGGCGGCTCACGGTGGGGGCGTAGGACCGGCCGTTGTCGTTGAGCACGATGATGCAGTCCCGCCCGCTGTGGCCCAGGTTGTTGAGCCCCTCGAAGGCCATGCCCCCGGTCATGGAGCCGTCGCCGATGACCGCCACCACTCGACGACCGTGCCCGAGACGGCTCTGCTCGGCGGTGGCCAGCCCGTAGGCGTAGCTCAACACGGTGGAGGCGTGGCTGTTCTCGATCCAGTCGTGCTCGCTCTCGGCCCGGCTGGGATAGCCGGACAGGCCGTCGACCTTGCGCAGCTGCTCGAAGCCAGCCCGGCGCCCGGTGACGATCTTGTGCACGTAGGCCTGGTGGCCGGTGTCCCACAGGATGATGTCGTTGGGCGAGTCGAACACCCGGTGCAGCGCCAGGGTGAGCTCGACCACGCCGAGGTTGGAGCCCAGGTGGCCGCTGCCGGCCTGGGTGACCGAGTCGACGATGAACTGGCGGATCTCGACGGCCAGCGTCTCGAGCTCGGCCTGGTCCAGGCCCCGCAGGTCCGCCGGGCTCATGATCTTCTCGAGAATCACTCCGGTCACCGTAGCAACGGCTTGGGGGTGCCACCAGACACCCGATCGGGCCCCCGGCGGGTCACCAGGCGGGCGATCAGGACCCCGGCCAGCAGGGTCACCGCCCCCCCCACGGCATCGAGGAAGTAGTGGTTGGCGGTCACCACCACCGCGGTGAGCGTGACCAGCGGGTACAGGGCGGCCAGGGCCTTGGCCCAGGCGTGGCGCAGGTGGGGGACCAGCACCGCCGCGCACCACAGGGACCAGGCGATGTGGAGGCTGGGCATGGCCGCGTACTGGTTGGACACGTCCTTCATGGCGCCCGAGTCGAACGACCAGGACCCACCGAAGCGGGCCAGCGTGTCGACGAAGCCGTAGTGCAGGCCCGGCCCGGCGCCGTAGGCGCAGTCGCACAGCAGCCGGGGCGGCATCAGGGGGAACAGGCTGAAGCCGATCAGGGCGAGGGCGGTGGTGGCGGCCAGCGTGTTGCGCCAGAACCGGTAGTCGGCCGGCCAGCGCCGGAACAGCACCAGCAGCACGCCGATGGGGACCACGAAGTGCAGGGTGCCGTAGTAGAGGTTGAAGGCCCGGATGAGCGCCGGCCATCGCAGGAACCAGTCCTGGATGGCCTGTTCGTGGAAGATGCCGATCCACCGCTCGAGGTGGATGACCCGGGTGGCGTTGTGCAGGGCGTGGACGGTGCCCACCGAGGCCGAGCCGAACTCGTCGCGGATCAGGGTGTAGACGCCGTAGAAGCCGGCCACGAACAGCAGCTCCTTCCACCAGCGCAGGCCCAGGTCGGCCCGCTCGGTCTCGGCCTGCTGGTCGCCGGCGCCGCGCCCGACCGACTCGTCCGACGACGCCAGGCGGGTGTCCTGGAGATCGGGGTCGACGGCGGCCACGCCGCCATCCTATGAGCCGACTCTGTGAGTCTTCTGATGCTGCTGGATCAACCTTGTCCGCACCCGTGGACCAGCACGAAGGTCATGGACGGTCCCGGAGCTGGCGCAGGGCCTCGGCGGCCACGTCGGGCGACACGGCAAAGTGGTCGGCCACGTCGAAGGCATCGACCGACCCCTCGTCGCCCAGGCGCTGCGCCACCAGCCGAGCCAGGGCCGCGGGTGGGACCAACCGGCGGGCGACCTCGACCTCGACGCAGTGCTCGTCGCGCTCGACCAGGGTCTCGAGCAGGGGAGGCGCGCCGCGCCGCGGGGCGCCTCCGCCGCGCTCGTGGTGCACCAGCTCGTGGGTCAGCACCTCGCGTCTGCGGGGTTCGTCGAGCTCGGGGTCGACCACGATGAAGGCGCGCCCGGCCCGACCGACGTGGAAGCCGCCGCCCAGGAGGCCGGCGATGGGATCGAACACGACCTGCAGGTCGGCGTGGGCATCGATGGCCCGCCACAGGTCGAACTCGGGATCCGTCACCCTGGTCACGGTAGCGGGCGGGTGCGACAGGCCCGGAGCCGGCTACTTGGCGTGGCGGACGAACAGGGCCTCGAGGTAGCCCTGGACCATGCCCTGCTCCTCGGGGGTCAGGTCGAGGTATTTCCGGGCGAACCCGGCGGGCAGGCTCTGCTCGGGCGCCAGGTAGTCGAAGGAACGGCGGCGCCGCAGCTCCTCGGGCTCGGTGTTGGGGTTGGGCGGCGGCTCGGTGACCTCGTCGGGCCCGGGCGCGTCGCCACCGGCGCGCAGGCGGTCGACCGCCTCGCGGGGCCAGCCCAGGCCGCGCATCAGCCCGCGCAGGGTGAGCTCCTGGTAGCGCTCGCGACCGGCCAGCTCGATGAGGCGCCACGTGGCCAGGGAGACCCCGGAGCGGTCAGCGGCCTCCTGCTGGGTCCAGCCCAGGGCCAGCCGACGCTCCTTCACCGCCTGGCCCAGGCGGGTCCAGGCTTCCAACGAGTTCGGATCGAGTTGCGGGTTGTCGGACACGGTCGCATTCTCGCTGAAATGCTTGGCTATGGCTAGCGCTCGATCGGCGCGCCCTGGGCCTGGCAGGCGGTGCATACATGGTAAGTCTACACGAACCACGATGATCCTTGACCATCTACAGCTAGAGCAGGTTAGCTGGCGGCATGCAGCTCAACGGCCACGCCCTGCGCGCCATCCGCGAGCGCTCGGGCCTGTCGGTGTCGGCCCTGGCCAGCGAGGTCGGCATCAGCCAACCGCACCTCTCCAACATCGAGCGGGGTCGCCGCCGCGCGTCGCCGGAGGTGTCGCGCCGGCTGGCCGTGGCCCTGCGCGTCCCCCTGCTGGCCCTGCTGGCCGATCCCGACGAGTCGGCCCCGTGACCGGGGCGGACGTGTCGCCGGCTCAGCGGTTGCGGTCGAGGAAGCGCTCCAGGTCGACCACCACGCGGGTCACCCGGCCCACCGCCACCAGCCCGCGCCGGTCGTTCACCGACACGGTGAAGATGACCCGGCGGCCGTTGACCTTCTCGACGCTGGCCTCGGCGCGCACCGTCTGGCCGACGGCGGTGGCGGCCAGGTGGTCGATCTGCACCTTCGTGCCCACCGACGTCTGGCCCGGGGCCAACACGTCGGCCAGCGCCGCCACCGAGGCCTCCTCGCACAGGGCGATGAGCCGCGGGGTGGCCAGCACGGGCACCGAGCCCGAGCGCATGGCGATGGCCGTGTCGGCGTCGGACACCACCAACTCGACGGCGGCGGTCAGGCCAGGTCTCAGGGGCACCGGGTTACGATAAGCACTCCCTGTCGGCAGGGCCAAGCGCGTCCCGGGTGGTGCGCGACCCGGTGTTGCCGTGCGACCGAAGGTGAGCCGCGTGATCGAAGAGCCCCTCATCAGCCGAGTGCTCGGCGACGCCCTGCGGACTGGCGGTGACTTCGCGGAGATCTTCGTGGAGGACAGGCGGTCCTCATCGGCCATGCTCGACGACGGCAAGGTCGAGGAGCTCACCTCGGGCCGCGATCGCGGCGCCGGCATCCGCGTGGTGTCGGGCGACACCACCGGCTTCGCCCACACCGCCGACCTCACCCCCGAGGGCCTGTCGGCCGCGGCCGAGGCGGCCGCCGCCGCGGCGCGCGGCGGGGGCGGCGGGGTGCACACCGTCGAGCTGGTGCGCCAGTCGGCGGCCGCCCCCAACGTCGTCGAGATCTTCCCGGGTGACGTGCCCAAGGCCCGCAAGGTGGAGCTGCTGAACCGGGCCAACGAGACGGCGCGGGCCCAGGGTGGCGCCATCAGCCAGGTGTCGGCCAACTACGGCGACAGCCGCCGCCAGATCCTGGTGGCCAACAGCGACGGTCTGTTGGCCACCGACGACCAGGTCAAGACCTTCTTCGCCGTGTCGTGCGTGGCCACGGGCGACACCGGCATGCAGACGGGTCGCGAGAGCGTCGGCCACACCGTCGGCTTCGAGCTGTTCGAGACCCACGACGTCGACGAGCTCGCCCGCCGGGCCGCCCACCGGGCGCTGACCAAGCTGGCCGCCCGCCCGGCGCCCAGCGGCCAGATGCCGGTGGTGATCGGCTCGGGCGGTGGTGGCGTGCTGTTCCACGAAGCCTGCGGCCACGGCCTCGAGGCCGACCTGGTGGGCAAGAGCGCCTCGGTGTTCAAGGGCCGGGTGGGCGAGCGGGTGGCCAGCCCCGGGGTGACCATCGTCGACGACGGCACCATGGGCGGCGAGTGGGGTTGCTTCGCCATCGACGACGAGGGCCACCGCGCCCAGCGCAACGTGCTGATCTCCGACGGCATCCTCACCGACTACATGTGGGACCTGCTCCGGGCCCGCAAGGAGGGTCGGGCCAGCTCGGGCAACGGGCGGCGCCAGAGCTACCAGCACCTGCCCATGGTGCGCATGACCAACACCTACCTGCTGGCCGGCGCCGACGACCCCGCCGAGATCATCGCCTCGACCGACCGGGGGGTGTACGTGGCCCACCTGGGTGGGGGGCAGGTCAACACGGCCACCGGTGACTTCGTGTTCGGCATGACCGAGGCGTACCTCATCGAGGACGGCCAGATCACCGAGCCGCTGCGCGAGGGCAACCTGATCGGCAACGGGCCCGAGGTGCTCACCCGGATCGACGCCCTGGGCGACGACTTCGCCATGGGTCCACCGGGCACCTGCGGCAAGGACGGCCAGGGCGTGCCGGTGGGCGACGGTGTGCCCACCCTGCGGGTGACCAGCCTGACCATCGGCGGGACGGCCGCGTGACGGGACGACCTTCTGGCCCGGCGATGATCCGCCGGGCTGCCTTCGGCATCCGGCTTTCATCGAGCGAGCTGCTCCGCCTGGCGGCTGCGCGGCGTCAGGAGTCCCATGGACGACCTTCTCCAGATCGGTGACATGGTCGTCGCCCTGGCGCAATCGGGCGAGCAGGTCGAAGCCGTCGTGTCGCGTGGTCGCGAGACCGAGATCAAGGCCTACGGAGGCGAGGTCGAGTCGCTCTCGTCGGCCCAGTCGCAGGGCGTCGGCATCCGGGTGGTGGCCGACGGGCGCCAAGGCTTCGCCTACGCCGCCACCTTCGACCCCGAGGTGCTGGCCGAGACGCTGGCCGAGGCCCGCGACAACGCCGCCTTCGCCACCGTCGACGAGTCCCTGGGTCTGGCCGAGCCCGACGGGGTGGCGGTGGCCGACCTGGACCTGTTCGATCCGACCCTCGAGTCCTTCCCCTCCGAGCACAAGGTCGACCTGGCCATCGAGCTCGAGCGGGCCACCCTGGCCGCGGACCCCAGGATCGCGGGCATCGAGTCCGCCGAGTACGTCGACGTGCTAGCCGAGGGCGCCATCGTGACCAGCACCGGCATCCGCACCGCCGGGCGCGAGACGGCCTGCTACATCATGGCTTCGGTCATGGCCAGCGAGGGCGACGAGACCCAGACCGGCTTCGGGTTCTCGCTCGGGCGCCACCCGGGCGAGCTCGACGTGGCCCGGGCCGCGGGCGAGGCCGCCGAGCGGGCCACCCGCATGCTGGGTGCGGTCAAGCCGGGCAGCGAGCGGCTCACGGTGGTGCTCGACCCGTGGGTCACCGCTCAGTTCCTCGGCATCCTGGCCTTCACCCTCAACGGCGAAGCGGTGCTCAAGGGCCGCTCGCTGTTCGCCGAGCGCCTGGGTCAAGAGGTCGCCGCACCGGTGGTCACCCTGGTCGACGACCCCACCGACCCCGCGGCCTTCACCGCCACCGAGACCGACGGCGAGGGCTTGGCCACGCGGCGCAACTCGCTGATCGAGGGGGGCGTGCTGCGCCAGTTCGTCCACAACGCCTACACGGCCCGACGGGCCGGCACCACGTCCACCGGCTCGGCGGTGCGCAGCGGGTTCAAGTCGACCCCCGGGGTGGGCTGCATGGCCACCTCGCTGCTGCCGGGCACGGCCACCCAGGCCGAGCTGGTGGCGCAGGTGGGTGACGGCCTGCTGGTGCAGGACGTGTCGGGCCTGCACTCGGGGGTCAACCCCGTCAGCGGCGACTTCTCCACCGGAGCCGAAGGCCTGCGCATCCGCGGGGGCGAGGTGGCCGAGCCGGTGCGCGAGTTCACCATCGCCTCCACCCTGCAACGCATGCTGCTCGACGTGCGGGCCGTGGGCGGCGACCTGCAGTGGCTGCCCATGAGCGCCTCGGGTGTGAGCCTGGTCATCGACGAGGTCACCATCTCCGGTGTCTGACCTGCTGGAACTGGCCGAGCGCGTGGCCGTCATGGCTCGCCCGGGCGAGCAGATCGAGGCCTACGTCAGCCAGGGGACGACCACCCAGGTGAAGGCCTACGAGGGCGAGGTCGAGTCCCTGACCTCGGCGAGTGCGGCGGGCATCGGCATCCGGGTGGTGGCCGACCACCGCCAGGGGTTCGCCCATGCCGCCAGCTTCGACCCGGAGGTGGTGGCCGAGACGCTGGCCGACGCCCGCGACAACGCCACCTTCGGGGAGCCCGACGAGTGGTTCGGCCTGGCCGAGCCCGACGGCGTCGAGCCCATCGACCAGGACCTGTGGCGCGAGGAGCTGGCCAGCTTCCGCACCGCCGACAAGGTCGAGCTGGCCCTGGCCCTGGAGCGGGCGGTGCAGGGCCGCGATCCGAGGGTGCGCGGCGTGCGCTCGGCGATCTACGCCGACGCCGCCAGCCAGGGGGCGGTAGCCACCAGCACGGGGGTGCGGGCCTGGGGACGAGGGACGTCGTGCTGGTTGTCGGTGGCGGCGCTGGCCACCGACGGCGACGAGACCAAGATGGGCGGTGGGATCGACGTGGGCCGCCAACCCCTCGACCTCGACGTGGAGGTGGCGGCCTCCGACGCGGTCGAGCGCGCCGTGCGCATGTTCGGCGCCCGCCCGGTGCCGTCCCAACGCCTGTCCATCGTGCTCGAGCCCCGGGTGGCGGCCTCCATCGTGGCCCTGGCCGGGGGCACCCTGACGGGCGAGCGGATGCTCAAGGGCCGCTCGCCCTTCGCCGACCGGTTGGGCGAGGCGGTGGCGGTGCCGACGTTCAGCCTGGTGGACGACCCCACCGAGCCGGCCTCGCTGGCGGCGGACAGCCACGACGGCGAGGGCCTGGCCTGCCGCCCCAACGCGCTGATCGTCGACGGCGTGCTCCAGCAGTTCCTGCACAACGCCTACACCGGTCGACGTGCCGGGGTGGCCTCGACCGGGTCTGCGGTGCGCGGCTACCGCTCCACCCCGGGCGTCGGCTGCCAGGCCCTGGCCGTGGCACCCGGCGCCGGGACCCACGACCAGCTGGTGTCCCAGGTGGAGCTGGGCCTGCTGGTCGACTCGATGAGCGGCTTCCACTCGGGGGTCAATGCCGTGTCGGGCGACTTCTCGGTGGGCGCCGAGGGCCGCATGATCCGCGGCGGGGAGGTGTGCGAGCCGGTGCGCGAGGTCACCATCGCCTCCACCCTCCAACGGCTGTTGCTCGGGATCGAGGCCGTGGGCGCCGATCGGGAGTGGCTGCCGTCGGGCATGGGGTCGGTGACCCTGGTCATCGGCGACGTGGCCCTCAGCGGGGAGTAGGAAAGGCGGGCTGCGCCTTCATCTTCCGACGAGCGCCAGCACGGGGGTGGCCTGGGACACGGCGTCGGCCACCACGGGGGCATCCGAGTCGCGCACGGCCACCACCACATCGCCGGCCCCCACGGCCAGGACGGGCACGGCCCGGGCCACGACCGACGCGCCCTGATCGGGGGCGTCGGTCAGGTCGCCGGCCATCCGCCGCCCGGCCAGGATGTCGACCCGATCGCCCACGGCCAGGGCCAACCCGCCATCAGGGTGGGGGAGGGCCACCGCTCGCTGGCCCGGTCCCACGGCCGCGGCCAGCGGGCTGAGGCCACCCGGAGCGATCCGCAGGTCGCCGATCACCTCGCCGCGGGCCACCCGGTCGACCACCGTGTGCCCCACGGGCGAGCCGGCCACCACGTCGCTGGGCACCCCGGCCGGCGGCAGGTCGCGCCACTCGATGTCGTCGGCGTCGAGGACGTGGCCGACGGCCAGGTCGTGGCGGGCGACCGGCACGCGCCGCCGCGAGCCGTAGGCGGCCTCCAGGCGCTCGGCGCGCCCCGAGGCCGCCGTGACCAGTGCGACCGACGCCGCCACCAAGCCGGCCGTGGCGGCCCATCGGATCAGCAGCGAACGCCGTCCCCGCCACCAGGGCGGCGCCGAACCCAACCGCAACGACGCCCGCATGCCTGCTCCTCGCCTCCGGTCGCGGACCGGTCGATCAGCTGCTCGCGGGGAAGGCTGGGCGGGTCCACCGGCGCCGGAGCGGGCGGCGAGCGGCAAGCCTAGGTGGGCTCCGATCCGGTGACCAGGGGTGGGCTCAGGCCGGCGCCCGCGGCGGGGGTGGCTCGGCGCCGTCCACGGCGTCGGCGCACGAGCAGGTGCGGGTGGCGGGCATCTCCCGGATGGCCCGCCCGAGGACCCCCCGGACGACCTCGGCGTTGCGGTCGAAGAAGGCGAAGACCTCGGCCTGGGTGACCGGGAGCACGCCGGCCAGGCCCTCCACACCCACGTCGTAGTCGGTGATCAGCGCGATCGAGGCGTAGCAGAGGCCCAGCTCCCGGGCCAGGGCCGCCTCGGGGTACTGGGTCATGTTGACCACGTTCCAACCCAGGTCGCGGTACCAGACCGACTCGGCCTGGGTCGAGAAGCGGGGGCCCTGGATGACCACGACGGTCCCACCGTCGTGGGCGGTGATGCCCTCGGCCTCGACCGACTCGACCGCCAGCCGACGCAGCTGGGGGCAGTAGGGCTCAGCCAGCGAGACGTGCACCGCGCCCGGCCCGTCGAAGAAGGTCTGCTCGCGCCCGTAGGTGCGGTCGACCAGCTGATCGCACACCACGAAGTGGCCGGGCTGCACATGGGGTTGGAGCGACCCGGAGGCGCACGGGGCGAGGATGCGGGTCACACCCACCTGGCGCAGCGCCCACACGTTGGCCCGGTAGTTGATGCGGTGCGGTGGCAGCTCGTGACCCGGGCCGTGCCGGGGCAGGAAGGCGACCCGCGTGTCGCCCAGCCGACCCAGGTGCAGCGGGCCGCTGGGTGGGCCGTAGGGCGTGGCCACCTCGATCTCGACGGCGTCGTCGACCAGGGAGTAGAGCCCCGACCCGCCGAACACCCCGATCTGGGCCGGCTCGTCGACGATGGGTTCGGTCACGTGTCCCCCGTGCTCACGTCCGGCGCTCAGGCCGGGGTCTTGGCCGGCGTGCTGGACGTGCTCGACGAGCTGGACGAGCCCGAGTCGCCGTTCGAGCTCGACGAGCCGTTGGAGCTCGACGAGTCGGACCCGGAGCTGGACGAGCTCGAGTCGCCGGAGCTCGATTCAGAGGAGCTGGACGAGGCCGAGCTGGCCTTGGAACCCGACGACGACCGGCTGTCGGTCTTGTAGAAGCCCGAGCCCTTGAACGCGATGCCGACGGTCCCGAACACCTTGCGCAGCGCGCCGCCGCAGCTCGGGCACACCTCGAGCGGGTCATCGCTGAACGACTGGACCACTTCGAGCGGCTCCCCGCAGTCCTTGCAGCGGTACTCGTAGGTGGGCATGGATCCTCCGGGGGGTGGGACCGGGTGCTAGCAGTCGAGCACCCGGACTGCCAGCATACCGAAAGAGGTGGCGCCGCCACCCGGTGAGACCCCGGTGACCGGCGGCCGAACCGGCCGTCGCGCCTGGTCGACGTCACCGTGAACCCACCGTGAACACCGGGAGCGATCCTGGGCGCGGCCGGCGCCGCCGGCCTACAGTGAGCGCCCATGAAGCACACGGTGTCCAAGGCCGTCATCCCCGCCGCCGGGCTCGGTACGCGGTTCCTGCCGGCCACCAAGGCCCAGCCCAAGGAGATGCTCCCGATCGTCGACAAGCCGGCGATCCAGTACGTGGTCGAGGAAGCCGTGGCTTCGGGCATCGACGACATCCTCATCATCACCGGCCGGGCCAAGCGCAGCCTCGAGGATCACTTCGACCGCAACTTCGAGCTGGAGTACTACCTCGAGCAACGGGGCAAGACCGGCCAGCTCGAAGAGGTGCAGGCCCTGGCCGACTTGGCCGACATCCACTACGTCCGCCAGGGCGAGCCGCTGGGCCTGGGCCACGCCATCTCGGTGGCCCGCAAGCACGTGGGCGACAACCCGTTCGTGGTGCTGCTGGGCGACGACATCATGGACAGCCGATCGCGCTGTCCTCGAGGGCATGATCCAGACGTACGAGCAGTACGGCCGGTCGGTGGTGGCCCTGTCGGAGTTCCCGCCCTCGGAGATCTCGTCCTACGGGTGCGTCAAGCCCGAGCAGATCAACGACCAGCTGGTGCGGGTGCTCGACATCGTGGAGAAGCCCTCGCCGGCCGAGGCGCCCTCGAACCTGGCCGTCATGGGCCGCTACGTGTTCACCCCCGAGATCTTCGACGCCATCGAGCGGGTGGTGCCCGACGGCGCCGGTGAGATCCAGCTCACCGACGCCATCGCCCTGCTCATCGAGGAGCAGGCCGTGTACGGCTACTGCTTCGCCACCGGCCGCTACGACATCGGCAAGAAGCTCGACTTCCTGCGGGCCACGGTGTCGCTGGCCGCCGACCGCGACGACCTGGGCCCGGAGTTCCGCGCCTTCCTCGCCGAGTTCGTGAAGGACCGGGGCCTGGTGTGATCTCCCTGCCGGAGGCCCGGGCCCACGTGCTCGGCGCCTGCGGGGTGCTGGACCCGCAATGCCTGGCGCCGGCGCGCGCCCTGGGGTGCGTGGCCCTCGACCCCCTCGTTGCCACCGAGCCGGTGCCCCCCTTCGCCAACAGCGCGGTGGACGGCTTCGGCGTGGCCGCCCGCGACACACATGGTGCCTCGGAGGCGACGCCGGCGCGCCTGGCGGTGGTCGGCACCCTGCGGGCCGGCTCGCCGCCCGACCTCGAGATCGGCGCCGGGCACGCCGTGCGCATCATGACCGGGGCGCCGGTGCCGGCCGGCGTCGATGCCGTGGTGATGGTGGAGGACAGCCGGCCGGTCACCCGGTCGGACGGATCCGGCTCGATCGACCAGATCGACGAGATCGACCTGGTGACCCAGGTGGCCGTCGGCCAGTCGGTGCGCCCGGCCGGCGACGACCTGGCGGTCGGCGATCTGGTGTACCCGGCGGGTGACGTGCTCACCGCTGGCCACATCGGGGTGCTGGCCACCTTCGGCGTCGAGTCCGTGCGGGTCGTGCCCCGGGCCCGGGTCGGCGTGCTGTCCACCGGCGACGAGCTGGTGGACGGTCCGGGACCGCTGCGACCCGGACAGATCCGCGACTCCAACCGGGCCACCCTGTTGGCCCTGGTCGACCAGGCGGGCGCCGTGGGGGTCGACCTGGGCCGCATCGCCGATGACGAGCAGGCCATCCGAGACGCCTTCGTGGCCGGGGCGGCCGAGTGCGACGCCCTCATCACCAGCGGCGGCGTGAGCATGGGCGACTTCGACTTCGTCAAGGTGGTGCTCGATCGGTTGGGGGACATGCGTTGGATGCAGGTGGCCATCCGCCCGGCCAAGCCGCTGGCCTTCGGCACCATCCCCCGCGGTGGCGAGGGGGGCGGTCCGGCCGTGCCCGTGTTCGGCCTGCCCGGCAACCCGGTGTCCTCGGTGGTCTCCTTCGAGCTGTTCGCCCGACCGGGCCTGCGCGCCCTCATGGGCCATCCCGCCGATGCCCTGGATCGTCCCCGCCTGTCGGCTGTGGCCGACGAGGGGCTGGCTCGGCGACCGGACGGCAAGATCCACCTCCTGCGGGTGGTGGCCCGGATCGACCCCGACGGGCTGCACCACGTCCGATCCGCCGGCGGTCAGGGATCGCACCAGCTCAGCGCGCTGGTGGGGGCCAACGCCCTGGCCGTGGTGCCCGACGGTGACGGGGTGGCACCCGGCGGGCGGGTCGACATCCTGGTCACCGACGCCGTCGGCATCTGAGCCGTGGCCGATCCCACCGCCCAGTCGGTCGAGCTGCGGCTGACCGCGCCGCAGCGTCGGCGCTACCGGCGCGGGCTGGTGGCGGTGGCGGCCATGGCGTGGGCCGCCGGGCTGGTGCGCTTCGTGCTCGTGGATCGCCTGTCACACCCGTCGGGCTGGCTGGCCTTGGCGCTGTTGGCCGGCCTGCTGGCCACCGTCGCCTGGGCGCTCAGCTCGGTGCAGCCGGTCACCGCCCTCGATTCCGACGGGTTGACCTGGCGGTGGGGGCCGCGCCGGCAGCGGGTGCCGTGGTCGGCGATCACGGGGGTGGAGGTCCGCGAACGAGGCGTGGCCCGGCGGGTCGTGCTGGCGACGTCGTCGCGTCGGATCCGGCTGCCGGTCCCGCTCACCGGTGGCTCGCTCATCGGCCCAGGACCCGATCCGGACCTCGACGCCAAGGTCGAGCTCATCCGGCGGTGGTGGAGCACCCCCCGACCCGCGTAGCCTCCTCTCCATGGGGCAGCCGCTGGTCGACGGGTTCGGACGCGTGCACCGCGACCTGCGCGTGTCGATCACCGACCGCTGCAACTTCCGCTGCACCTACTGCATGCCGGTCGAGGGCATGGACTGGCTGGCGCGGCGCGAGCTGCTCACCTACGAGGAGATCGCCCGGCTGGCCAGGATCTTCGTGTCGCACTTCGACGTCGACGGCATCCGCATCACCGGCGGCGAACCCACGGTGCGCGCCCACCTGCCGGTGCTGGTGGCCAAGCTGGCCGCGCTGCGCACGCAGCAGGGCCGACCGGTCGACCTGGCCATGACCACCAACGGCGCCACGCTGGCGTTGATCGCTCACGACCTGGCCCGGGCCGGGCTCGGGCGGCTCAACGTGTCGTGCGATTCGCTGCGGCCCGAGCGCTTCGCGCAGCTCACCCACCGCGACGGCCTGGCCGCGGTGCTCGACGGGATCGAGGCCGCAGCTCAGGCCGGGCTGGGGCCGATCAAGGTGAACGTGGTGGTCATGCGGGGGATCAACGACGATGAGGTCGTCGACTTCGCCACCTTCGGGCGCGAGCGCGGGGTCGAGGTGCGCTTCATCGAGTTCATGCCCCTCGATGCCCAGGGGGGCTGGACCCGCGACCAGGTGGTGGACCAGGCCGAGATCGTGGCCGCCATCCACGCCGCCTATCCCCTGGACGCGGTCGGTGGGCGGGGATCGGCGCCGGCCGAGCGGTTCCGCTACCGCGACGGCCGTGGCGCGGTCGGCGTCATCGCCAGCGTGACCCATCCGTTCTGCGAGACCTGTGACCGGGTGCGCCTGACGGCCGAGGGACAGCTGGCCACGTGCCTGTTCGCCACCGACGAGCACGACCTGCGCACGCCGCTGCGCGCCGGGGCCTCCGACGACGACCTGGCCGAGGTGATCCGGGCGGCCATGGCGACCAAGGGTTCGGGCCACGCCATCGATCAGGTGCAGTTCATCCGGCCGCGTCGCAGCATGAGCCAGATCGGCGGATAGACGACTCTCCGGCCCGGCGGTAATCCGCCGGGCGGCCTCCGGCCATCCGGGTGTCGCCTGGCGAGCAGCTTCGCTCCGCTCCGCAACGCACAAGTAGACTTGGGGACTATGTCCGAACTGACGCCGGGGCTGACCCACCTCGATCCGCTGGGTCGGGCTCGCATGGTCGACGTGTCGCCCAAGGAGCCGAGCCATCGGCGGGCCATCGCCCGAGGCCGGGTCTCGATGCAGCCCGAGACGACGTCGTTGATCGCCCGGGGCGCCATCTCGAAGGGCGACGTGCTGGCCGTGGCCCGGGTGGCGGGCATCCAGGCGGCCAAGCGCACCCCCGACCTGATCCCGTTGTGCCACCCGTTGCTCGTCGGCTCGGTGCTGGTCAACTTCCGCATCGAGGACACCTACATCGAGGTGGAGGCCCAGGTGGAGACGGTCGACCGCACCGGCGTCGAGATGGAGGCCCTGACCGCGTGCTCGATCGCGGCGCTCACCATCTACGACATGTGCAAGTCGGCCGATCGCTCCATGGTGATCGGCGAGATCACCTTGTGGGAGAAGACGGGCGGCCGCTCGGGCACCTACCGGCGCTCGGGCGTCCTCGACGACCTCGTCGACTGACCGTGAGGTCGGCCAGCAAGTCGACTGACCGTGAGGTCGGCCAGCAAGTCGACTGACCGTGAGGTCGGCCAGCAAGTCGACTGACCGTGAGGTCGGCCAGCAAGTCGACTGACCGGGCGAGCGGGCTAGCGGGCGGGGGCCGTTCCGTAGTAGAACCGTAACATCGTCCATCCGACCGTAACCTGGGTTCCGAGCTCGTCCGAACGCCGTGCGATCGAGTCCGGTCCCCGTCGCGGCATCCACCCGTTTCCGTGGCCTGATGGCTACGGTGACCAGGCAACGAAGGCAGGGCACGGAGCGTGACATTCGTGGTGCTGTTCATCCTTGCGGCAGTCTGGGCCACCTACGCCGTCATCTGGTTCCGTGGCCGTAGCGAGCATCGCAGCGTGAACTCCATCTCGAGCTTCTCCAAGCACCTTTCGATCCTCGAGCGCACCTCACCACGCCGCTCGGCCCTCGCCACCCGCATCGCCGGTCCCGCCCCCCAAGCCAGCTCGATCTCGCTGGCTCGTCCGGCCTTCGCGCCGGTGGCCTACCGGTCGCCGTCGGTGATGACCCGTCGCCAGGCCCGCCAGCGTCGCAAGAACGTGCTGCTGGGCCTGCTCAGCGCCACGCTGGTCACCCTGGCGCTGAGCGTGCTGGTCGGGGGCGTCTTCTGGTACCTGCAGCTGCTGAGCGACGTGCTGCTGGTCGGCTACGTCGTGCTGCTGGCCCAGATGCAGCGGGCGGCCACCGAGCGCCAGCACAAGGTCCGCTACCTGCAGCCGGCCATCGACCTGGGCGAGCGGCACCCCGCTCCGCTGCTGCTGCGCCAGTCGGCCAACTGAGATCCCGCCTTCGTCCCGCGCGTCTGTCCGGACCCTCGTGACGGCTCGGCTATCGTGGCCGGACCCCTGGGGGTGTAGCTCAGTTGGCTAGAGCGCCTCGGTCGCATCGAGGAGGCCGTGGGTTCGAATCCCATCACCTCCACCAACTCGCGGGTTCCTCCGGCGACCCCGGACCCGGGTCGGGCGTGTTCGGGGGGGTTGGTCCCGCGGTTCGGTGGGTTCGGGATGGGGCTACGCTGCGGCCCCTGATGCGGGCAGCCACCAGCGGAGGACGACAGCTTCTGTGACCGTGCAAGCCGATCGGGTTGAGGCTGTTGGTGTCGGTGGTGGTGGGGTGGGGGTGGTTGGTCCGCGGGTGTGGTTCCGTGGGGATGTTGATGGGTTGCGGGCGGTGGCGATCGTGTTGGTGGTTGGGTATCACGTGGGGTGGGCGGGGTTCGGGGGTGGGTTCATCGGGGTGGATGTGTTCTTCGTGATCTCGGGGTTCTTGATCTCGAGGAACTTGTTGCGGGAGGCGTCGGGGGCGGGGCGGGTGGCGTTGGCGGGGTTTTGGGCGCGGCGGGTGCGGCGGTTGGTGCCGGCGTTGGCGTTGATGATCGTGGCGACGTTGGTGGTGGGCTATTTCGTGTTCCCGTTGTTCGAGATGCCGACGTTCGCTCGTCAGGGGGCGGCGGCCGCGTTGTATGTGTCGAACATCAAGTTCGCGGGGCAGGCGCAGTCCTATTTCGGTGGGGATGTGAACTCGTCGCCGTTCGTGCACACGTGGTCGTTGGGGGTGGAGGAGCAGTTCTACTTGTTGTGGCCGGTGTTGTTCGCGCTGGTGTGTTGGGTGGCGCGGGGTCCGTTGTCTCGCCGGGTCAACGATTTTCGTCGGAAGGCGTTGATCGGGGTGTTCGCGGTGACGTTGGTGGTGTCGTTGTGGATTGATGTGGTGTTGACTCGTTCGGGGTCGACGTGGGCGTTCTATGGGTTGCAGTCGCGGGCGTGGGAGTTCGCGGCGGCTGGTTTGTTGGCGGCGGTGACGGTTCCGGATGGGTTGCGGGCCCGGTGGGCGCGCACGGGGTTGGCGTTGGTGGGGTTGGTGGTGTTGGGGGCGGGGTTGGTGTGGATCCGGGCGTCGACGCCGTATCCGGGGTTGTGGGCGTTGTTGCCGGTGGTGGCGACGATGGCGTTGATCACCGCCGGGCACACCTGGGAGGGGGTCGAGGCGGCGAACCCGGTCAGTGCCGGGTTGTCGCGTCGGGGGCCGCAGTGGTTGGGGCGGGTGTCGTACTCGTGGTATCTGTGGCATTGGCCGGCGATCGTGCTGGCGGCCGCCGCGTTCAACTCGAACAACGTGGTCCTCGAGACGGTGGCGGCCGGTTGGGCGTTGGGGGTGGCGTGGCTGGCCTACCACTACTACGAGACCCCGATCCGGTTCTGGAAGCCGTTGACCGGTTCCAACGCCCGCACGTTCGCGTTCGGGGCGGCCATCACCGTCATCGTGTTGATCGTGTGCTTCGCGGTCACCCCCGACACCCCCACCGTGGCCGCCGCCACCGGCGCCGGGCGCACCGTGGCCAACCTCCAAGCCCCCGCCGGGTCCTCCCTCCAACAACAGATCAACGTCGCCGTCAGCCTCTACCGCACCCGCGAGTCCACGATCTGTCCCTACCTGACCTCGGCCAAGTCCCCGCAGGGGGACAAGTACTGCGTCGGCGGCGACACGACCAGCGCCCGCACGTTGATGCTCATCGGTGACTCGCACATGGGCCAGTGGGCCCCCGTGTTCGAGCAGCTGGCCCAAGCCCAGCACCTGCGGATCGTGCTGCGCGAGCACGATGGCTGTGCACCGTTCCAGGTGAACGTCTGGAACGCGGCCAAGGGCGAGTCCGCGCTGGTCGTCTGCCAGTTCCAGCAGGCCGGCGACCTCCGACTCATCCAGTACTTCAAGCCGACGGACGTGATCGTGGCCAACTGGAACGGCTATGCGGGCCGGGTGCTGGACCGCGCCGCACATGCCGTGCCACCCAGCCAGCAGCCGGCGATCTGGCAGCAGGCGACGGTCGACTTCTTCAAGTCGGTGGAGGCCAGCGGGGCCAAGGTGGGCTACATCTACGACGAACCCACCCTGCCCATCGACGCCAGCAAGTGTGTGGCCTCGGTCGACGCGGTGGCGCCCTGCGTGCAGTCCCGGGCGGCGGCGCTGGCCACCTCGGCGCCCCTGCTCGCCGCCGAGAAGAGCGCCATCCAGCAGGTGGGCCACGTCGCCACCCTCGACCTGACCGACGTGATCTGTGGGCCCAAGGTGTGCCCGCTGCAGGTTGGCGGCACGCTCGTGTACGTCGACACCCACCACTTGACCGACGCCTTCGTGGCCAGCAAGGCTGCGCTGGTGAGCGACCTGATGTCGCGGGTGCAGGCCAGCTGACGGGCGATCAGCCCGGTGTGGACGAGAGGTGCTCGCCAGTGGCCACGAACACCGCGCTGAGGGCGTCGATGAGCTCGTCGATGGGCTGAGGATCGGGCACCAGCAGCCAGTCGACGATGGCTTGGTTGACCCCGCCCACCAGGGTCACGGCGATGCTGCGCAGCGCCGGGCTGGTCTGCAGGTCGGTGGGTGCCACGCCCCGGTCGGGCTCGGGTCGGGCCAGGTCGAAGGACTCGGCCACCAGCGCCGCGTAGGCCAGCAACCCCTCGTGGCGTCGAGCCTCCATGGCCGGGGACACCCCCACGATCTCGATGCACTGCACGCGGGCCCGGCGCGGGTCGTCGAGCATGGCGTGGCAGAAGGCGGCCAGGCCGGCCCGGGATCGGGCCCGGAACTCGGCCGCGCAGCCGGCCAGGGCCTCGTCCACCGCGGCGCGGGTGGTGACCATGATCTCGTCGTACACGGCCTCGAGCAGCGACTCGCGACCCGTGTGCTCTTCGTAGAAGTGGATGGGTGCCACCGCCGCCTCGCGGCAGACGTCGGCAACGGTGGTGGTCCGGAACCCGCGCGTGCCGAACAGCTCCAGCCCGGCCCCCAGCAGCCGTCGCTGACGTTCGTCGCGCCGTTGCTCCGCCGACAGGCCGCCGTAGCGGCGCTCGGGGCGCTCGGTGGTGTCGGTCACCGGCCGGGTTGACGGCGTGCCTGGTCGGCGGCCCAGCCCGGCCGTATCATGAATGCAGTCTTTCAAGACGGCCGGGGGGCGTCAACGGCCGCGTCCGGGGGAGGGTTCGGAGGGTGGGGATGAGCATCCGCGGGGCCGCCTTCGCATTGGCCGGGCTCTTGGGCCTGCTGTTGGTGGCGGCGGATCCGGCCCTGGCCCAGGGGGCCACGCCGAGAGCCGGGCCGGTGCCGGTGGTGGGCTGCGAGCAGGGGGCGGCCGCGCTGGTGGTGACCCACTCGATCGACCTGGATCCCAACTGCACCTACTCCGGCGGCCTGACCATCACGCGGTCGCACGTGGTTCTCGACTGTCGCGGGGCCCGCATCGACCAGGGCGCCGGGCGCAGCGGCGTGGGCATCCTGGTCAGTGCGCCGACGGATGCGGCCCTGACCGACATCACGGTGCGCAACTGCGTGGTCCACGGCTTCACCAACGGCGTGCGCGTGACCCGCGTCGGGTTCAAGGCCCTCGTGGCGGGGCACGAGTACGACCACGACTACTCCCAGGTGCGCATACTCGACGACCAGATCTCCGGCTCGGGCGGCGTGGGCCTCTACGTCGACGCCTACGTCACCGGTGTGACCATCGACGACGTGTCGGTCACCGGTGCGGGCAGCGCCGGCCTCTACCTCGAGGCAGGTTCGAAGGGATCAATGGTCACCAACTCGACCATCGTCGACAACGGGTTCGCCAACACGGATCCGGCCGGCACCCCCATCCAGGTGGGGTCGCTGACCTTCCGCTACGTGTCGACCGGGCGCGAGGGGATCGCGGTGGACGGCTCCCAGGACAACACCATCCGGGGCAACCTGATCGAGGGCAACTCCTATGGCGGTGTGCTGCTCTACGAGAACTGCGGGGAGTACGTGCACCAGCACCCGGACCAGTGGTGGCCGCGCCACACCAGCGCCTCGGGCAACCTGATCGTCGACAACACCATCGCCGACGAGCCCAACGGCGTGTGGATCGGTTCGCGCATGGCCGAGAACACGGCCAGCTTCGACTGCGCCACACCGCCCTACGACACCACCGGTGGTGCCGTCCACGTGCTCGACCACGCCACCGGCAACACCGTGTACCACAACCGGTTCGAGGGCGACACCCACGGCGTGCGGGTGGAGGACGACGGCAACCAGGTGCGGCGCAACACGTTCGTCGACGCGCCCGGTCCCACCTCGATCGCCGCCCCGGTGGAGGCCGTGCTCATCGGCACCGAGTTCCGCACCCGCGCCCTGGACCAGCCCGTGGCCGCCACGGTGGTGGCCGACAACACGTCCAGGTTGGCCGGCGTGGCCCAGCCCTACACCGTGATCTGGGGCCAGGTCGGCACCATCGCCACCGACGACCGACGCAACCAGCTGCGAGTGGGGCTGGCGCCGGGGGTGCAGCCGACCATCAACCCCGCGCTGCTCGTACTGCGCATCTGGCTGACCCAACCCTGAGCGCGGGCCCTCAGTCCGACGTCGTCGATGCCGATGATCTGATGTGGGCCTTCTTCCACCAGCACCCCCTGCGGCGAACGGATCGCTGGCCGAGCGCCTGCTCGACCTGTCACCCGGGATCGTGATGATCATCGATGACCTGGGCCAGATCGTCTGGCTGGGCGGCGCCCTCGAGCGCCTGACCGGCTACCGATCCGAGGAGCTGCTGGGCACCAACATCGTGGACCACATCGACGTCGAGTGGAACCCGCCGGCCCTCGAGTCGGTGGGCTTCGCCATGACCCGCCAGGGCCTGCAGCGTCCCATGCTGTTCCGCATCCGGCGCAAGGACGGCTCCAGCTTCGTGTGCGAGGCCACGGCCAACGCCCAGCTCCACGACCCGCAGGTGGGCGGGCTGGTGGCCTACCTGCGCCGGTGGGACGAGCGGCACCTGCTGGACCAGGTCATCGAGCAGCTGGCCGGGGGCGCCACCCTCGACGACACGTTGCGCCTGCTGGTCGAGGTCATGGGCGCCGAGACGTTGGAGGCCGACGGCGCCATCCTGGTCGAGCCCTTCGCCGGGCGGTTCTTCCGATCGGTGGGATCGGACCGGCTGCCCCCGGGCCTGCTGCGCGACGCGGGTCAGGTCGGGACCCCGTGGCACCACGCCAGCCTGGTGGGCCAGCCCCGCGCCGTGCCGGTGGCCCAGCTGGGCGACCCCGTCCGCAACTGGGCGGTCGACGCCGGCTACCGCTGGTGCTGGGCCTTCCCGGTCATGGCCGAAGGGTGTCCGCAGGCCTGCCTGGTGCTGTGGCGGCGGGCGGACGAGGAGCCCGACTACACCTGCCGGGTGCTGCTGGAGAACCTGGTGCGGGTCACCGGCCTGGTGCTGGCGCGCGAGCGCGACGCCGCCGCCCTGCGCCACGCGGCCAACCACGACGCCCTCACGGGGTTGGCCAACCGCAGCCGCTTCTTCGCCGAGATGGAGCGCTCCCTGGGCGACGACGGCACCGGGCCGCTGGTGGGCGTGCTCTACATCGACCTCGATGAGTTCAAGCCGGTCAACGACCGGCTGGGCCACGGCGCCGGGGATCGGGTGCTGGTCGAGGTGGCCCGCCGGCTGCGCGAGGTCACCCGCGACGGCGACCTGGTGGCGCGGCTGGGCGGCGACGAGTTCGCCGTGCTATGCCCGGGACTCCCCGATCTGGCGGTGGTGCGGGCGGTGGCCGAACGGCTGAGTGCGGCGGTGCGCCAGTCCATCACCGTCGGCGACGAGCCCGTGCAGGTGGGCGCCACGGTCGGGATCGCGGTGGCGCCGCCGGGCACCTGCACCATCGACGAGCTGGTGGACGCGGCCGACGGCGCCCTCTATGCGGCCAAGCGCGACGCCCGCGGCAGCATCCGGGTGGCCTGACCGCCGTCCCGCGGGGGTCGACTCCCGGTCAGCCGCGCAGCAGCTGGCCCGGGAGGGGTCCCGCCAGGTCGACCTGGTCGGTGCCGTGGCGGCGCAGCACGGTGCCGTTGACCACCACCGCGTCGATGCCGGCGGCCTCGGCGATGAGGCGGTCGGCGCCCGCCGGCTGGTCGTGGACCCGGCGCAGCGGCTCACACGCCACGGTCTCGGGGTCGAACACGACCACGTCGGCCGGTCGACCGACGGCCAGCAGACCCCGGTCGGCCAGCCCGAAGATCTCGGCCGGCTCCGAGGTCAGCTTGCGCACCGCCTCGGCCAGGGTCAGGGCGCGTCGGTCGCGGACCCAGTGGGACAGCAGGTGGGTGGAGAAGCCCGAGTCGCACAGCTGGCTGGCGTGGGCGCCCGCGTCGGACAGGCCGATCATGGTGTGGGGATCGGTGAGCAGCCCCTCGACCTCGTCGTCGTCGTAGTTGAGCACGGCCATGCGGAAGCGGGCCTCGAGGTCCGACTCCAGGGCGAGGTCGAGCACCAGATCGGTGGGATCCGACCCCCGCTCTGCGGCCAGCTCGGCGATGTTGCGCTCGTCCAGGGTGTGGTCGGGTGGGAACCACGACACCACCGTGCGCTCCCAGCTGCCCCCCGAGCGCGCCGCGCTTGCCGGCCGCCAGCTTCTCGCGCAGCTCGGCGCGGAAGGCCGGGTCGCGGTACACCGCCACCTTGGTGGCCAGGTCGGGGGCGGCCGAGATGGCCCCGAACAGCCGCATGCTCTCGAAGGGGAACGGCTGGGCCATGGTGAACTCGAAGTTGAGGGGCCGACAGCTCACCTGGGGGTGCACCGGGAGGCCCTCGTCCAGCAGCTTGACCGACTCCTCGAGCATCCAGGCCGACACGCCCGGGCCGCCCACGCCGGCCAGCAGCGCGGTCCAGGAGATGGGCCGCCCGCACCGACGGGTGATCTCGGCGAACTCGCCGAAGGCCAGACCCGAGCCCATCGTGGCCTGGATGACCCCGCGGCCGGCGTCGCCCAGGGCCCCGGTGAGGGCCAGGATCTCCTCCAGGTCGGCCGCCCGGCTGGGCACCGGCCGCCCCTCGAAGCCCACGTGGGTGGGTGACTTGGAGGTGGCGAAGCCCACCGCGCCGGCCTCCATGGCCTCGGCCACGATGGCGCGCATGCGGGCGATCTCGTCGTCGGTGGCGGCGCGCTCGGTCGACTCGGCCCCCATGACCTCCAGGCGGACCGGGGTGTGGCCGATCATGGCGGCCACGTTGATGGCCGGTCCGCGAGCCTCCACCGCGTCGAGGTACTGCGGGAAGGTCTCGAAGGGCCACTCGTCGCCCAGCCCGGCGGCCAGCGCCGCCGCGCTCATGCCCTCGACCTTCTCCAGCGTGCGGATGATCAGGTCGCGGTGGTCGGGGCGGGTGGGCGCCACGCCGAAGCCGCAGTTGCCCATGACCACGGTGGTCACGCCGTGCCACGGGGACACGGTCATCATCCGGTCCCACAGCACCTGGGCGTCGTAGTGGGTGTGGATGTCCACGAAGCCCGGGCACACCACCCGGTCGGTGGCGTCGATGGTGGCGGCCGCGTCGACACCGGCGGCGGCGTCGGGGCCCAGGGCCACCACCCGTCCGTCGGCGATGGCCACGTCGCCCACCTCGCCGGGCGAGCCGGTGCCGTCGACGATCGTGCCCCCGGTGATGGCCAGGTCAAGCATCCGAGGATCCCAGCCGGTAGAGCTCGGCCACGTTGTCGTGCAGGATGCGGCGCTTCTCGTGCTCGGTGAGGTGGGCCGTGTGCTCGGCCAACATCTCCTGGGACCACGGCCAGGTGGCGTCGGAGTGGGGGAAGTCGTTGGCCCACATGAGCCGCTCGACGTTCATCATGTCGGTCATCTTGAACGCCACCCAGTCGTCCTGGAAGGTGACGTAGATGTTCTCGCTGAAGTACTCGCTGGGCATCCGGCTCAGCTCGCCGTGGGGCATCCAGTTGCGGTGGCGCTTGTAGGCGTGGTCGAGCCGGTACAGGTAGTGCGGCACCCAGCCGGCGTCTGCCTCGACGCACACCAGCCGCAGGTCGGGGTGACGCTCGAACACGGCACCGAACACGAACATGCCCATGACGTCCTGGCAGGCCCGCACGATGGTCATGAAGCCGTTGATCTTGGCGCCGCGGGGCCGCTCGGCCGGCCCGGTCAGGATGTGGAACGACAGCGGGAGGCCGAGCTCGATGGCGGCCTGGTAGAACTCGTCGTAGATGGGGGAGTCGTAGTCCTCGACCCCGGGCACACCCGGCATCATCACGCCCCGGAAGCCCTGTTCGGCCATGGCCTGGAGGTCGGCGATGCCTTCGTCGGGCGTGCGCATGGCCGTCTGGCCCACGCCGAACAGGCGGTCGGGGTGGGCGCCGCAGTAGCCGGCCATCCAGCGGTTGTAGGCCTGCATGCAGGCGTGCTTGTAGTCGAGGTCCGGGTGGTTGCACAGCACCATGCCCACCGTCGGGTAGATGACCTCACCGCTCACGCCGTCGCGGTCCTGGTCTCCCAGCCTGGCCTCGGGGTCCCAGCCGCCGCGGTGCAGCTCGTCGAACATCACGCCCAGCACCGTGATCTCCTCGGCCGGCTTGCCGGCGGCCGCCACCAGCCCCATCGGCACCGGCTTGGACATGCCGGGGATGACGAACAGGTCGCCGGCCCGGTCGTCGTGGCTGAGGTAGGGCGCCTGGTCGCGCCAGGCCGGGTCGATGTGGTCGAGGTAGCAGTTGGGCGGCTCGGTGATGTGCGAGTCGGCCGAGATGATGGGCACGTCGGTCACGGGCAGGTCGCGGTGATCGGCGGGCTCGTCGGTGATGGCCACGTGGTTGTCCCCCTGAGGTCCGGGTCCGGTCCGGACCCACGACGGGGCCAGCGTAGGACGAGGATCGTCCCGGGTGCGAAGATGACCCATGCGCGTGGTGCCTCGGCGGTGGTCGAACGAACGGTGGATCTGCTCGATCCGGGGCCACGTGGCCCCGGCCGCCGATGCCGCCGAGCTGGGGCCCGATGACGCCGACCTCGGTGTCGACCGCCCCGGCGGGCATCGCCTGGTGCGCTGCCTGCGCTGCGACGACTGGTCCGAGGTGGCGGTGCCGGCTCCGGGTCAGGAGGTCTTCGACGTGGTGCCGCCGCTCGACGAGCTCGACCTGCCCCGACGGGGCAAGTCGCTCGAGGACGCCATCCTGTTGCGGCTCATCGCCATCGAGCGGGGGATCCACGGCGTGCTGTTCACCCTGCTCGCCATCGCCCTGGTCGTGGTCCGCCTGGACCTGGGGCGCATCCAGCGCTGGGCGGGGTCGCTGCGCACCGACCTGTCGGGCGTGGTCGACAACACCGGCACCTCGGGCCACACGCGCCTGGCCCGCGAGCTCGCCGCCCTCTCGCACCTCAGCCAGGGGACGATCACCGTGCTGCTCATCACGTCGGTGGCCTACGCCGTGGTGGAGAGCACCGAGGCGGTCGGGTTGTGGCACGAGAAGCGTTGGGCCGAGTACCTGACCGTGGTGGCCACGGCCGGGTTCCTGCCCTTCGAGATCCTCGAGCTGATCGACAAGGTGACCGTGCTGCGCGCGGGGGCGCTGGTGGTGAACCTGGTCGTGCTCGTCTACCTGCTGTGGGCCAAGCACCTGTTCGGCCTCCGAGGAGGCCAGGCCACCCTGAGCGAGGGTCCGGACTGGGCGGCGATCGTCGACCGCCCGGCGCCCGCAGGCGCCGAGGTCGACGTCAGCCGGTGAAGGCCGGCGTGGCCGCCACCGCCTTGGCCGCGGCGGCGGTGGTCGTCGGGGCCACGGTGGTGGTGGTGGCCTCGGTGGTGGTGGTGCTGGGCTGGTTCGGCGCCGATCCGGCCGGCAGGTTCACGGCGGCCACGATCAGCGAGAGGCAGTCGTCGTCGTAGGCCGAGGTCAGGTGCAGCGTGTTCGGGCCGGCCGTCAGCTCGCTGGTGATCGGGAACGACTTGAAGTCCCACAGACCGCCCTCGCTGTTGCTGGCGCTGGAGGCCGAGGCGTTGGGCACCGTGTTGCCGTCGAAGATCTCACCCGTCGGGGCGAGGGTGGTGCTGTTGAGCACGACGGCGCCGTCCGGGTAGGCCTGGCCGTCGGCCACCACCATGTCGAGCGAGGCCGCCCCCGCCGTGTAGTTGATGCCGTCGAGGGTGACGTCCCAACCGGCTGGGTCGGCCGGCGGACCGGCGAAGGCCACGTTGGAGTCGTTGCCGTTGAACAGCACCACGTCACGGTTGTTGGCCGAGTTGCCGTCGTCGTAGAAGACGATCAGCTCGACGCCGTTGATGTCGACGCCCGTCTTGGTGAAGTTGGCCAGGGGGAACGCTCCGTTGCCGTGCACCAGCGAGGTCACGTCGGCCCGGTACGCCTGGCTGTTGGAGAAGTCCCAGCAGTTGGACGACGAGGTGCCGATGTTGGTGCCGGTGACGGGCGAGCCGGCGAAGCTGACCGCGGCGTTGGAGTTGGGGTCGGTCTCGTTCGTGGGACCGTGCCAGTAGAGCAGGGCCTTGGTCACCGTCCCGGACACGCCCGACAGCGTGATCGTGCCCGAGCCGTCGGTGCCTCGCATGCCGCCCAGCCCGGCGTAGGCCACGTCGGTGTTGTACACCGTCGTGTAGTTGGTGACCGGGTTGGCCGCCGCGGGCGAGACGCCCAGGAAGCCGACCAGCCCCAACGCCACCACCGCGATCGCCACTGCCTTTGCTCGAAGCATCATCGCCCTCCGTCTCAATGCCCGATGAGAGGCCTCTCATCGTAGTCGATCGACGTGGATGTCGCCCGCTGGACATGGATCGCCCCGGGTGCACCCGGCTCTGACCTGGCTCTCTGCCCGCGCACAGCGTTCTCACAGGAACTCGCGCCACCATGGGGTCGGTGAGCCTGTCCGAGCGCGCCCCGCGGGTCCTCGTGGTCGACGACGAGGAGAACATCCGCTACCTGCTGACCTCGGCCCTCATCCACTCGGGCTTCGACGTGGCCGAGGCCAGCACGGGGCGTGAGGCCCTCGACGGGGTGAAGGCCTTCCGACCCGACGCGGTGCTGCTCGACGTGATGCTGCCCGACCTCGACGGGTTCGAGGTGTGCCGACGCATGCGCACCGATGGCGATCGGGTGGCGGTGATCTTCCTGACCGCCCACGACGCCACCGAGGACAAGGTCCGGGGCCTCACCCTGGGCGGCGACGACTACGTGACCAAGCCGTTCAGCCTCGAGGAGGTGGTGGCCCGGGTCCGGGTGATCCTGCGTCGCGCCGGCAACGACCCGGCGGCCAACTCCCGGCTGGAGTTCGCCGACCTGGAGATGGACGAGGACGCCTATCGGGTGTGGCGGGCCGGCGAGCCCGTCGAGCTGTCGCCCACCGAGTTCAAGCTGCTCCGTTTCTTCCTGCTCAACCCCGACCGGGTGCTGTCCCGGGCCCAGATCCTGGATCACGTCTGGGAGTACGACTTCGGCGGTGGGGCCAACGTGGTGGAGACCTACGTCTCGTACCTGCGCAAGAAGCTCGACGGGCTGGGGCCTCCGCTGATCCACACCGTGCGCGGCGTCGGGTACGCCTTGCGCAAGCCCTGAGATGTCGCTGCGCAATCGGGTGCTGATCGGATTCGTGGCCATCACCTTCCTGCTGGTGGCCACCGACGTCATCATCGCCGTGTCGGTCCACCGGTCGCTGATCGACCAGCTCGATCGCCGCATCGCCGCCGCCGTGGTGCCCCTGTCCAACGCCGGCGGGGTGGGCGGTCGCTTCTACCGGGGCCTGGGGTTGGTGCCGACCTCGCCCTCCACCGCCACCACCTCACCGGCCGGGTCGTCCACCAGCACCACCACCGGCACGGGCTCGTCGACCCCGTCGTCCACCCCCGGCTCGACGGCCGCCGGCGCGACGCCGACCACGTTCCCCGAGCGGACCTTCGAGGGCCCCGGCGACACCGGCAACGCCTCCACGTTGACCGACCTGACCATCATCGTGCTGTCCAGCGACGGGCAGATCCTGCGCAACTCGCCGGGCCTGCGTGACGAGCGGTCGACCCCGCACCTGGGCCTGGCCGAGGTGTCCGAGGAGGCCACCGCGCCCCGCCAGACCCCCCGGTTCTTCACGGTGGGGGCCGAGGGCTCCAGCGGGTTGACCTACCGCATGGCCGCGGTGCGCGTCGACCTGCGGGGACAGAGCAGCTACCTGGTGGTGGGCGTGTCGCTGACCGAGACCAACGCCACGTTCAGCCGCCTGGCCGCCGTGGCCCTGGCCTCGACGGCCGCCGTGCTGGTGGCCCTGGCCCTGATCGCCTTCTGGGTCATCCGCCTCGGCGTGCACCCGATCGACGAGATGGCGGCCACGGCCAACGCCATCGCCGAGGGCGACCTGTCGCGTCGGGTCGAGGTCGGCCCCGACAACACCGAGGCGGGTCGCCTGGGCGTCGCCCTCAACGGCATGCTCCACCAGATCGAGGGCGCGTTCGCCCAGCGCCAGGCGTCGGAGAACCGCCTGCGCCAGTTCGTGGCCGACGCCTCCCACGAGCTGCGCACGCCCCTGACCTCCATCCGGGGCTACGCCGAGCTCTACCGCTCCGGGGTGATCCCCGCCGGACCCGAGCTGGACGACGCCATGGGCCGCATCGAGGGCGAGGCGGCCCGCATGGGCGAGCTGGTCGAGGACCTGCTGCTGCTGGCCCGCCTGGACCAGGGTCGGGCCCTCGAGGACGAGCCGGTGGACCTGGCCGCGCTGGCCCGCGACGCGGTGGCCGACGCCCGGGCCGTCGAGCCCGATCGGCCGATCGGCATCGAGACGCCGCTCGGCCCGGTGGTGGTGTCGGGCGACGAGGCCCACCTGCGCCAGGTGGTGGGGAACCTGCTGGCCAACGTGCGCAGCCACACCCCGGCCCGCTCGCCCGTGGACGTGCGGGTGCGCAGCGGCGACGGCCTGGCCGAGCTGGAGGTGGCCGACCACGGCCCCGGCATCCCGCCGGAGGCCTCCGAGCGGGTGTTCGAGCGGTTCTTCCGGGGCGATCCGGCCCGGGTGCGCGACGGCGCCGGGGCGGGCCTCGGGCTGTCCATCGTGGCCGCCGTGGTCGCCTCCCACCACGGCCAGGCCTGGGTGGAGTCCGAGCCCGGGCACGGTGCCCGCTTCCGGGTGGAGCTTCCTCTGGCCGGATTCACAGGCAACTCACAAGGAGTCCGCATCGGTTCCTGAGATGGGGCTGGTGAAGTGCGTTCGAGCCCGTAGGGCACCCGCGCCAGCACGCGGGCGAAAGGACCCCCCTGATGTCAGTCGATCGCGACCACCTGTCCTCCGTTTCACCCCATCCGGCTCGTGGCGCCCGTCCCGCTCCGTCGAGCCCGTTCCGCACCCGCGCGTCGAGATCTGCCGCGACCGCGGCACCCGATGTCGTCCACCGTGCCCGTCCTCACCATCGCCACCGTCGTCGGGCACGGTGGACGGCTGCCCTCCTGGGGGTGGCCATCCTGGTCGTGGCGTCCGCCTGCGGCACCTCCAAGGCGAACACCACTGCCTCCGGCGCCACCAGCACCACGGCCAAGGGCGGGTCAGGCGCGTCGAGCTTCACGGCCTACGCCGCCTGCCTCAAGAAGAACGGCGTCACCCTGCCGGCCGGCTTCGGCAACCGGCGCCCGGGCGGCGCCGGGGCGCCCACCGGCACGTTCCCACCTGGAGGCTTCCAGGGCGGGGCCTCCACCTTCCGCAACAACCCGGCCTTCCAGAAGGCGCAGCAGGCCTGCGCCAGCCTGCGGCCCAAGAGCGGCTTGGGCGGTCGGGGCGGCGCCGGCAGCAGCGCCTTCCAGGCCTTCGCCAGCTGCATGAGCTCGCACGGGATCACGCTGCCGGCGCGGGTCGCGGCACGGCCAGCTCGTCGACCTCGAGCACGGCCCCGGCCACCACCGTGGACACCAGCTCGCCGCAGTACCAGGCGGCCTACGGCGTCTGCAAGGCGTTGCTGCCCACGCCGGGCTCGTCGACCTCCACCACCACAGCCGCGGTCGGCTGATCCGAGAGGATCCCTGATGAAGCGCAGCCGAATCGTCAACGCCGGGTTGGCGGTCGCTCTGGTCGGCACCGGTCTGGCCATCTGGACGGCGGTGAAGTCGCCGGCGTCGGCCAAGTCCACGCCCGTGACCGTCACCGCCGCCTCCGGCACCGTCCTGTCGACGGTGTCGGCCTCGGGCACGGTGCAGACCTCCAACCAGCTCAACGTCAACTTCCAGAACGCCGGCACCCTCATCGAGGTGGACGTCAGCGCCGGCCAGGCGGTCACCCAGGGCCAGGTCCTGGCCAAGATCGATCCCACGTCGGCCCAGCAGGCGCTCACCATCGCCCAGGCGCAGCTGGCCTCGGCCCAGGCCCAGCTGGCCTCGGCCCAGGCCGGCGGCGGCTCGAGCGGCGGGTCGGGGTCGCTGGCGGCCTCGAGCGGTGGGTCGGGCTCATCGGCGGACACGGGAGCGTCGAGCGCGGCCACGGCGCAGGCCAACCTGTCGGCGGCCCAGGGGCTGGCCCAGGCCGACCAGGCCCAGCTCCAGCGCGACACGGTCACGCTGAACAACTACGAGGCCCAGTTGGCCTCGGCGCGCACCAACCTGACGGCGGCGCAGACGGCCTACGCCACGGCGGGGTGCACGGCCAACCCGTCCAGCCCGTCGTGCCCGATCCTGGCCGCCAACGTGGCCACCGCCACCCAGGCCGTCGACACCGCCCAGGCGGGGGTCACCTCGCAACAGGCGGTGGTCAGCCAGGACCAGCTCAAGGTCAACGCCGACAACGCGGCCGTGGTGCAGGCCCAGAGCGCGGCTCAACGCCGCCCACGCCGCGCCGGCGTCGACGGCCGCCACCACCAGCACCACCAGCGCGGCCCAGGCCGCCTCCAACGCCGCCAGCGTGGCCCAGGCCCAGGCCCAGGTGGTGAACGACCAGACGACGGTCACCAACGACGAGAAGAACCTGGCGGACACGACCCTGCTCGCCCCGGCCTCGGGCACGGTGGGCGCGGTCAACGCCCAGGTGGGCCAGACCGTCAGCGGCGGCGGCACGACCGTGGCCGCCGCCTCCGCCACCAGCTCGTCCGGCACCGGGTCGGGCACCGGGTCCGGCGCGGGTGGCAGCGGGACGGGCGGATCCGGCAGCTCGGGGGCCGCCGGGTCGGCGACCTCGGCCCTGAGCGCGGCGTCGAGCGCCAGCTCCAGCTCGTCATCGAGCTCCAGCTCCTCGGCCTTCATCACCCTGACCAACCTGTCCACCCTGCAGGTGCAGGCCTCGTTCACCGAGACCGACGCCACCAAGATCCAGCTCGGCCAGAACGCCATCGTCACCTTCACCGCCCTGCCCAACGTGACCGTGCAGGGGCTGGTCACCCAGGTGGCGACCACCGCCACCACCAGCGGGGGCGTGGTGAGCTTCCCGGTCACGGTCCAGCTCAACCAGCCGGTGGCGGGGCTCAAGCCCGGCATGTCGGCCACGGCCGAGATCGTGGTCGACGAGGTCGACAACACCCTCTACGTGCCGGCCTCGGCCATCTCGGGCACCGGGACCACTGCCCGGGTGACCGTGCTGCAGAGCGACGGCACCCAGGTGACCCGCACGGTCACCGTCGGGTTGCGAGGCGACACCGACGTACAGATCCTGTCGGGCCTGGAGAAGGGCGACAAGGTGGTGCGCACCGCCACCACCACCGGGGGAACCGGCACCGGCACCTTCCGCTTCGGCGGTGGCGGCGGGCTGGGCGGCCTGGGCGGTGGCCTGGGTCGAGGAGGAGCCGGGTGAGCCTGGCGCCACCTCCGCCGCCACCGCCTCCACCGCCGTTCGTCCCAGCCGGGCCGGCCGGGCCGGGCGCCGGGGCCCGTCCCGGCGACGGTCCCGATGGCCACCCGCGTCGGCGCCGACCGGTGATCCAGGTCGACGACCTGGTCAAGACCTACTCGCTGGGGGAGATCGAGGTCCACGCCCTCCAGGGCGTCTCGCTCACCATCGAGCGGGGTGACTTCGTGGCCATCATGGGCGCGTCGGGCAGCGGGAAGAGCACGCTCATGAACATCCTGGGCTGCCTCGACCTGCCCACCCGAGGCCGCTACCTGCTCGACGGGGTCGACGTGCGCCACCACGACGACGAGGACCTGGCCATCATCCGCAACCGCAAGATCGGGTTCATCTTCCAGAGCTTCAACCTGATCCCCCGCACCTCGGCGCTGGCCAACGTCGAGCTGCCCATGATCTACGCCGGGCTGCGCAAGGCCGAGCGGCGCGAACGGGCCGAGGCCGCCCTGGCCCGCGTGGGGTTGTCCGATCGGGCCGACCACCTGCCCTCCGAGCTCTCCGGCGGCCAGCAGCAGCGGGCGGCCGTGGCTCGCGCCATCGCCACCAACCCGCCGCTGATCCTGGCCGACGAGCCCACCGGCAACCTCGACAGCCACTCCACGGCCGAGGTGCTCGAGGTCTTCGACGCGCTCAACGCCGACGGTCGGACGGTGGTGCTGATCACCCACGAGGCCGACGTGGCCGCTCGAGCCCGGCGCGTCATCACGCTCAAGGACGGCGAGATCGTCGAGGACCGGGACCGGTGAACCTCGAGAACGTGCGCATCGCGCTGCGCGGCATCAACGCCAACCGCCTGCGCTCGGCGCTCACCATGCTGGGCATCCTCATCGGCGTGGGTGCCGTCATCGTGCTCGTGGCGGTGGGCAACGGGTCGTCCCAGAGCGTGCAGAACCAGTTGGAGAGCCTGGGCACCAACGTGCTCACCGTGCTGCCCGCGGGCTTCGGGGCGGGCGGAGCCCGCTCGTTCGCCAGCCGCCCGGTCATCACCGAGCAGGACGTCAACGCGCTCGAGAACAAGGCCAACGCCCCGGACGTGTCGCAGGTGGCGCCCATCAAGTCGGCCAACAGCGTCACCGGCGCCTACGGCGGCAACAGCTACTCGCCGTCGCAGTTCCTGGGCACCACCCCCAACATCGCCGGCATCCGCAACTACACCACCACCAGCGGCGCCTTCTTCACCGAGGACGACGTGGCCAACGACCGGCGGGTCGTGGTGCTGGGCACCACGGTGGTCGACAACCTCTTCGGCACCGGCGTCGATCCGGTGGGCAAGCAGGTGAAGTTCGGCTCCACCGACTGGACGGTGGTGGGCGTGTTGAAGTCGAAGGGGTCCAACGGGTTGCAGGACCAGGACGACGTGGTCATCGCCCCCATCACCTCGGTCATGGACAACATCACCGGCGACAACGGGGACGTGAACCAGGTCGTGGCCCAGGCCGCCTCCCGCAGCCAGACCGATGCCGCCTCGACCGAGATCACCTCGATCCTCAACTCGGCCCACAAGACGGCGAACGGCACCGCCGCCTTCCAGGTACTGAGCCAGGACAGCCTCATCTCCACCAGCCAGTCCACCAACTCGGTGTTCACCGTGCTGCTCGGCGCGGTGGCGGCCATCTCCCTGCTGGTGGGCGGCATCGGGGTGATGAACATCATGTTGGTCACGGTCACCGAGCGGACCCGCGAGATCGGCATCCGCAAGGCCATCGGCGCCCAGAAGATCGACATCCTCGGACAGTTCCTGGTCGAGGCGATCCTGCTGAGCGTGCTCGGCGGCCTGCTGGGGGTCGCCGTGGGGCTGATCGGCAGCCGGTTCAAGATCGTCGGGGTGCAGCCGGTGGTCGAGCCGTACTCGGTCTTCCTGGCCTTCGGGGTGGCGCTGACCGTGGGTCTGTTCTTCGGGATCTATCCCGCCAACCGCGCCGCCTCCCTGCGGCCCATCGACGCCCTCCGCTATGAGTGACAGGAGCTGGCCATGACCGCCACCCCTCTCGACCCCGGTGCCGCCGACGGGCCCACCCCGGACCTGCCGCCCGAGCCGCCGACCGGCCCCACCGAGTGGGACTCGCCCTACGACCCCGAGGACGACGAGCTCGAGCTGCCGGCCCACCGGCGCCGCGTGGGCCTGCTGACCATGGTCCTGTCGCTGCTGCTGGTGGCTGGGCTGGGTGTGTACGGCGGTGTCCGCCTGCAGAAGTCGCGGTCGTCGTCCTCGTCGGGCACCACGGCCTCGGCCCTGGCCTCGGCCCTGGCGTCGCGCTTCGGGGGCACCGGCACCCGAGGGGCCGGTGCCGGCGCGACGGGGGCACGGGGCGCAGGTGCCTTCGCCGGGTTCGGCGGCGGGACGGGCGGCAGCGGCGCCGGTGGTCTCGGGGGCGGCTCCACCGTGGGCACCGTGAAGCTGGTGGACGGCAACACGATCTACCTGTCCCAGACCGACGGCAGCATCGTGAAGGTGACCACCACGCCGACGGGCACCACCGTGACCAAGACGGTGCCGTCGAGCGTGAGCGCCCTCCAGCCGGGCGAGACGCTGGTGGTACAGGGCTCGACGGGCTCCGACGGCACCGTCACCGCCACCCGGGTCACCGATGCCGGCGCCACCGCGCTGGGCGGCGGGGGTGGCACCGGCGGCGGCAGCGGCAACTGATCGGCGGCGCCCGGCCGCCGTTACGCATGTCGCGTCAAGATCTCGCTAAGCCCCGCCCGCGCCGCGCTGGCGAACGCTAGACCGGAGGACATGGAACGCACCACGGTCGATCGTCTGGCCTTGGGCGCGGCCGTGGTGGCGCCGCCGGCCGTGGCGTTGGCTCTGGTGCCCCTGCGCAACCACCTGGCCCACACCAACGTCGCCCTGATCCTGGTGGTCGTGGTGGTGGCCGTGGCCATCACCGGCCGTCGGGTGGCCGCCGCCCTGGCCGCGGTGTCAGCCGCGTTCTGGTACGAGTTCTTCTTCACCGTCCCGTACAACTCGCCCCGCATCGCCAACGGCGAGGACGCGCTCACCGCCGGGCTGCTGTTGGTGGTGGGCCTGGCCGTGGGCCAGCTGGCATCGTGGGCGCTGCGCCAACGCGACGAGGCCCGACGAGGTCGGGAGGACATCGGCCGGATCCACTACGCGGCCGAGCTGGCCGCCCAGGGCGAATCGGTCGACCACCTCATCCTGGCCGTGTCCCTGGAGCTGCGCGATCTGTTGTTCCTGCGCGACTGCCGCTTCTCGAGTGGGGTGGCCGACGAGCAGCTGCCCACCCTCGACCACGACGGTCGGGTGCGCTGGGGCGACCTCGGCTGGGGCACCGAATCGCTGGGGCTGCCCACCAAGGGCGTGACCCTGGCCGCCCACGGCCAGGGGCGGGTGGTGGGCACCTTCACGCTCATCCCGACGCCCGGCCTGGTGCTGGGCGAGGACCGGCTGCTGGTGGCGGTGGCCCTGGCCGACCAGGTCGGCGCCGCCCTGGCCGGCCTGCAGCCCGCTTAGCCCTCCGGTCGGGAAGTAGGGTCCGGGGGGCCGGGCTCGACAAGGATGCCTCTGGATGCGAAGGATCATCTCCGCGGTTGTGGCTGCCGCAGTGCTCCTGGTGCTCGCGTCCACGCCCACCCTGGCCGAGCCGGCCACCGGCGGGCGCGGCTCGGACGACGGCCATCGCTCGGCAACGGTCACGGCGGCGCTGCGCAGCGACCTCGACCACTACCTGGGCGCCTACCGGAGCGCGGAGCACATCTCCGGGGTGTCGGTGGCCGTCACCTTCCGCCACCACCCGGCCCTGGACCTGTCGGTCGGCACCACCCGCGACGACGGCGGGGGGGTGCTCTGGCCCCATGCGCTCTGGCAGATCGGCAGCAACACCAAGGCATTCACGTCGGTGCTGCTCCTCCAGCTCGAGGCCGAGCACCGGCTGTCGATCGACGACACGCTCGGCCGCTGGCTCCCGCAGTACCCGGCGTGGAGCCAGGTGACGATCAGGCAGCTTCTGGACATGACCAGTGGCATCCCGAACTACACCGACGCGGCCGCCTTCTGGCTCCAGGTCGCGGCGGCGCCCGACGCCGAGCTCTCGGCCCCCCAGCTGGTCGCCTTCGCCGTCGACCTTCCCGCCACACACGGATACAGCTACTCGAACACCAACTACATCCTGGCCCAGATGATCATCGAGCGCGCCACGCACGACAGCTACGCCGGCCAGCTGCGCCGGCGGATCTTCGTCCCCCTCGGGCTGCACGACACCTTCTACTCCGCCACCACCTACGGGCCCTGGATCACGGCTCGCATGCCGGCCGGCTACTGGTTCGTGGCGCCGCTGCCGGGGCCCGGACTCCAGATGGGCGAGGACACGAGCCACCAGAGCGTCTCCTGGGCCCAGGGAGCCGGCGGCATCGTCAGCTCACTGCAGGACCTGGTCGAGTGGAACCGCGCCCTGCTCACCGGGCGCGTGCTCCCCAGGGTCCAGCAGCGAGAGCTGACGAGCTTGGTCTCCGCCGCCACCGGGAACCCGATCATGACCACGACCTCGACCGACGACGCCGGGTATGGCCTGGGGGTCAGCCAGGTGACGAGCACCTCCTTGGGAACGATCTGGTACTACGAGGGAGAGACGGACGGCTACCGGGTGCTGAACATGTACTCGCCCCGGTCCGGCACCGCCGTCGCCATCGGCGTGAACAGCGCAACGTTCGACGACCACACCTCCGAGCTCGGCACCTCCGTCCACCAGACGCTCCAAGCCGCCGGACTCGCCTGAGGCGGTGTGCCGGCAGCTGCACCAGCCTGGTCAGGTCGTCCGTCGTTCGGCGGGCGACCAGGCTCCCGCCGCTCGTTCGCCCGGATCCGGTAAGGCTCCGTCAAGAGCTGTGGGCGTTACGCAAAAGGCGCGCTAAGACCCTTCCCGAGCTGCGGCTGGCTGTTACAACGGGTTCATGGCAGATGTGCTCTACCTCGCAGTGATCATCGGGTTCTTCGGGCTGATGGTGTTGCTGGTCAAGGCCTGCGATCACATCATCGGCCCGGACGATCCGGCCTCGCCCACCGGCCACGACGCCAACGGCAGCACCCGATGACCGCCGACAACGTCGTCGGGCTGATCATCGCCGTGCTCCTGACCGTGTACCTGGTGGCCTCCCTGGTCTTCCCGGAGCGGTTCTGATGACGGCCGCCGGCTGGATCCAGCTGCTCGTCCTCATCCTGATCATCGCCGGCGGCACCCGTCTGCTGGGTCCCTACCTGGCTGCGGTGTTCACCACCGCGCTCGACGCCGATGCCCAGGACGCCGAGGCCGCGCTGGCCGAGGTGGCCGAACCCGACGACGACCAGGCCTCCACCGCCCTGCGGGACTCGGTCAGCCGGGTGGCCGCCGAGGTCGGGGCCACGGCCGGCACCGTCACCGCCGCCGGCGCCACCCTGGCGGTCGCCGAGCCGGCCCCGCCGGCGCCACCGCGACGTCCCGGGCTGGATCGGCCCCACGCCCCGGGCGACCGGGTCTTCCTGCCCGTCGAGCGGCTCGTCTACCGCATCTGCGGCATCGACGACACCCGCGAGCAGCGGTGGTCCACCTACGCCCTGTCGCTGCTGGCCTTCAGCGTGCTGTCGATCCTGGCGGTGTACGGGCTGCAGCGCCTCCAGGGGGTGCTCCCGCTCAACCCGAACGGGCTCAAGGCCGTGTCGCCGGGCATCTCGTTCAACACCGCCATCAGCTTCGTGACCAACACCAACTGGCAGAACTACCCCGGTGAGTCGACCATGAGCTACCTCACCCAGATGGCGGGGTTGGCCGTGCAGAACTTCGCGTCGGCTGCGGTGGGCCTGGCCGTGGCGGTCGCCTTCATCCGGGGCCTCATCCGTCGGCGGACCAACACCATCGGGAACTTCTGGGTCGACCTGACCCGCGGCATCCTGCGAGTCCTGTTGCCGCTGGCCTTCATCCTGGCCCTGGTGTACGCCGGCCAGGGCGTCATCCAGAGCCTGCACGGCAACACGGTGGCCCACACCGTGCAGCACGCCGTCCAGGTCATCCCCGGTGGCCCGATCGCCAGCCAGGAGGCCATCAAGGAGCTCGGCACCAACGGCGGCGGGTTCCTGAACGCCAACTCGTCGCACCCCTTCGAGAACCCCAACGGGTTCACGAACCTGCTCCAGATCGCGACGCTGCTGCTCATCCCGTTCGCGCTCACCTACGCCTTCGGGCGGATGGTGAAGGACCAGAAGCAGGGCTGGGTGCTGTTCTGCGCCATGTTCGTGCTGTGGATCGGGGTGGCCGCCCTGGCCATGGGCGCCGAGGTGCACGGCAACCCGCAGCTCACCAGTCGTGGGGCCAACCAGGCGGTCACCTCCACCCAGTCCGGCGGCAACATGGAGGGCAAGGACACCCGGTTCGGCCCGGCCACCTGCGGCCTCTACGCCGGATCGACCACCGGCACGTCCAACGGCGCCGTCATCTGCCAGCACGACAGCCTGACCGCGCTGGGCGGCATGGCCCCGATGGTCAACATGATGCTGGGCGAGGTCAGCCCGGGCGGGGTGGGTGCCGGGCTCTACGGCATGTTGATCTTCGTGCTGCTGGCGGTGTTCATCGCCGGGCTCATGGTGGGCCGCACGCCGGAGTACCTGGGCAAGAAGATCCAGGCCACCGAGATGAAGCTGGTGGTCATCTACATCCTGGCGGTGCCCCTGGTGGTGCTCGGCTTCGCAGCCGCCTCGGTGCTCTTACCCGGAGCGAAGGCCTCGATCTTCAACACCGCCGCACAGGGTTCGGGCCCGCACGGGCTGAGCGAGGTCATCTACGCCTTCACCTCGGCCGGCAACAACAACGGCTCCGCCTTCGGCGGCCTCAACGGCGCCACCACCTGGTACAACACCACGCTCGGCCTGGCCATGTTGGTGGGGCGCTTCGTGCTCATGGTGCCCGCCCTGGCCATCGCCGGCTCGCTGGCCCGCAAGCAGCCGGTGCCCGCCTCGGCCGGCACCTTCCCCACCGGGACGGCCCTGTTCACCGGCCTGCTGGTGGGCGTGATCGTGATCGTGGTCGGCCTGACCTACTTCCCCGTCCTCGCGCTCGGCCCCATCGTCGAGCACCTGGCCCACTAGGAGCGAGGCGATGACCGCCACCGTCCACGTCGACGAACCCGACCAGCCCGACGCCCCTGGCGACGGGGCCGCCTCGTCGGCCGGCAAGAAGCAGCAGAAGGGCCTGTTCGACCGGGCCATCATGAGGCGGGCCGCGGTCGACAGCTTCATCAAGCTCGACCCCCGCAAGATGGCCAAGAACCCGGTGATGATGGTGGTGGAGGTGGGCTCGGTGCTCACCACCATCCTGTTCTTCCGCGATCTGGGCAGCTCGTCGGGCAGCGAGAACCTGTTCGCCGGGCTGGTGGCGGCGTGGCTTTGGTTCACCGTGCTGTTCGCCAACTTCGCCGAGGCCATGGCCGAGGGGCGGGGGAAGGCCCAGGCCGACTCGCTGCGCAAGGCCAAGGCCGACACCATCGCCAACGTCCGCCGGCCGGACGGCACCATAACCGAGGTCCCCAGCCCCGAGCTGGCGGTGGGCGACGAGTGCGTGGTGGTGGCCGGCGAGATGATCCCCGGTGACGGGGAGATCATCGAGGGCATCGCCTCGGTGGACGAGTCGGCCATCACCGGCGAGTCGGCACCGGTCATCCGCGAGTCCGGCGGCGACCGCTCGGCGGTCACCGGCGGCACCCGGGTGCTGTCGGACGAGATCATCGTGCGCATCACGGCCAAGCCGGGCGAGACCTTCCTGGACCGGATGATCTCGCTGGTGGAGGGGGCCAGCCGCCAGAAGACCCCCAACGAGATCGCCCTCAACATCCTGCTGTCGGGGCTGACCATCATCTTCCTGCTGGCCACCGTGACCCTCCAGCCCTTCGCCATCTACTCCGGTGGTGAGCAGAAGATCGTCGTGCTGGTGGCCTTGCTGGTCTGCCTCATCCCCACCACCATCGGGGCGCTGCTGTCGGCCATCGGCATCGCCGGCATGGACCGGCTGGTGCAGCGCAACGTGCTGGCCATGTCCGGTCGGGCCGTCGAGGCGGCCGGCGACTGCTCCACGCTGCTGCTGGACAAGACGGGCACCATCACGCTGGGCAACCGCCAGGCCGCCTCCTTCGTGCCCATGCCAGGCGTGAGCGAGGCCGAGCTGGCCGAGGCGGCCCAGCTCTCGTCGCTGGCCGACGAGACGCCCGAGGGCCGCTCCATCGTGGTGCTGGCCAACGAGCAGTACGGCCTCGAGACCCGCGACCTGCCGGGGGCCGAGCTGGTGCCGTTCACCGCCCAGACCCGCATGAGCGGGCTTGACTACGAGGGCCGCCAGGTGCGCAAGGGGGCGGCCGACTCGGTCAAGAAGTTCGTGCTGGCGGAGGGAGGCACCGTGCCCGACGAGCTGGACGCCGCCGTCGAGCAGATCGCCACCCAGGGCGGCACCCCGCTGGTGGTGGTGGACAACGGCCGGGTCATGGGCGTCATCCAGCTCAAGGACGTCGTGAAGTCGGGCATGCGCGAGCGCTTCGACGAGCTGCGGGCCATGGGCATCCGCACGGTGATGATCACCGGCGACAACCCCATGACGGCCGCGGCCATCGCCGAGGAGGCCGGGGTCGACGACTTCCTGGCCGAGGCCACCCCCGAGGACAAGATGGCCCTCATCCGCAAGGAGCAGGCGGGCGGCTTCCTGGTGGCCATGACTGGCGATGGCACCAACGATGCGCCGGCACTGGCGCAGGCCGACGTGGGCGTGGCCATGAACACCGGCACCCAGGCGGCCAAAGAGGCCGGGAACATGGTCGACCTCGACTCGAACCCGACGAAGCTCATCGAGATCGTCGAGATCGGCAAGCAGCTGCTCATCACCCGCGGCTCGCTGACCACGTTCTCCATCGCCAACGACGTGGCCAAGTACTTCGCCATCATCCCGGCCATGTTCGAGGGGGTGTTCCCCGCCCTCAAGACGCTGAACGTGATGCACCTGTCGAGCCCGAACTCGGCCATCCTGTCTGCCGTCATCTTCAACGCCCTCATCATCGTGGCCCTCATCCCGCTGGCCCTGCGCGGGGTCAAGTTCCGGGCTGCAGGGGCCGCCGCCGTGCTACGGCGCAACATCCTGATCTACGGCCTGGGCGGGCTGATCGCGCCGTTCGTGGGGATCAAGCTCATCGACCTGCTGATCACCGCCCTGGGGGTGAAGTGATGCGACGACAACTGCTGCCTGCGCTGCGCATGGTGCTGGTGCTCACCGTGGTGCTCGGCCTGGCCTACCCCCTGGTGGTCACGCTGGTGTCCCAGGGCCTCTTCCACGGCTCGGCCAACGGCTCGTTGGTGAAGGTCGACGGCCACGTGGTCGGCTCCAAGCTGCTGGGCCAGACCTTCACCGGCAACCAGTACTTCCAGGGCCGCCCCTCAGCCGCCGGGCCGACGGCCAGCGGGTCGGACGGGAGCAACGGCCAGCCCGGTGACCCCGCGGACCTGAGCGAGATGAACTCGGGCGGCTCCAACTACGGACCCAACAACACCACCTTCCTGAACCTGGTGTCCCAGCGGGTGGCGGCCTACCGCAAGCTCAACGGGCTGGGCCCGACGGCCAAGGTGCCGGTGGACGCGGTGACGGCGTCGGGCTCCGGGGTCGATCCCGAGATCTCGGTGGCCAACGCCCGGCTCCAGGTGCCCCGCGTGGCCCGGGCCCGCCGGCTCACGCCGGCCACCGTGAACCGGCTGGTGGACACATACACCGACTCCCGCTCGGTCGGCTTCCTGGGCGATCCCGGGGTGAACGTGCTGGAGCTGAACCTGGCGTTGGACCGGTTGGCCCGGTGAGCCCGAGCAGCCTGCTGGCCGTGGTCGACGGTTCGTAGACTGGTCTCATGTCCCGCGGTCACCTTCGGATCTACCTCGGGGCGGCCCCGGGCGTGGGCAAGACCTTCGCCATGCTCGACGAGGGCTGGCGCCGCCACGACCGCGGCACCGACGTGGTGGTCGGATTCGTCGAGACCCACGGGCGGCCCAAGACGGCGGCGCAGCTGCGCGACCTGGAGATCGTCCCCCGGCGGGTGATGACCCATCGGGGCGCCACCTTCGAGGAGCTCGACATCGAGGCCGTGCTGGCCCGCCGGCCCGAGGTGGTGCTCATCGACGAGATGGCCCACACCAACGTGCCCGGGTCGCGCCACGCCAAACGCTACGAGGACATCGAGCTGGCGCTCGAGGCCGGCATCGACGTCATCACCACGGTCAACATCCAGCACCTCGAGTCGGTCAACGACGTGGTCGAGCGCATCACCGGTGTCAAGCAGCGCGAGACGGTGCCCGACGCCGTCGTGCGGGCCGCTGACCAGGTCGAGCTGGTGGACATGACCCCCGAGGCCCTGCGCCGGCGCATGGCGCACGGCAACATCTACGCGGTCGACAAGGTCGACGCCGCCCTGGGCAACTACTTCCGGATCGGCAACCTGTCGGCCCTGCGCGAGCTGGCCCTGCTGTGGGTGGCCGACAAGGTGGACGCCGGCCTCCACGACTACATGGAGGCCCAGGGCATCGAGGGCCCCTGGGAGACGCGTGAGCGGGTGGTGGTGGCGGTCACCGGGTCGCCCAGCGGCGAGGACCTCATCCGCCGGGCCGCCCGCATGGCCCAGCGGGCCAAGGCCGACCTGCTCGGCGTGCACGTGCAGGCCAGCGACGGGTTGGCCGCGGGTCCGTCCGAGCTGCTCGAGGTGCACCGACGCCTGCTGGCCGACCTGGGCGGCGAGTACCACGAGGTGATCGGCGGCGAGGTGGCCCCGGCCCTCACCCAGTTCGCCCGGGCCGAGAACGCCACCCAGCTGGTGCTGGGCGCCACCCGGCGGTCCCGCTGGGCTGAGCTCACCCGGGGCTCGGTCATCAACGCCGTGCTGCGCGAGGCCAACGGCATCGACGTGCACGTCATCAGCCAGGAGCGCAGCGCGGACGACCCGACCGGGCTGCCCTCGGTCTCGCTGGTGCGACGTCGTCGTCGCCCGCACCTGTCCACGCGCCGGCAGGTGGTCGCCGCCCTGGTGGCGCTGATCGGCATCCCCCTGCTGACCCTGGTGCTCTCCACCCTCCAGGACCAGGTGAACCTGACCACCGACATGCTCCTCTACCTGGTGCTGGTCATCGTCGTCGCCCTCATCGGCGGGCTGTGGCCGGCCATCGCGGCCGCGTTGGCCGCGTCCCTGGTCGTGAACTGGTACTTCACCGAGCCCGTCCACACCTTCACCATCGCCGAGGGCCAGAACCTGGTCTCCCTGGTGACCTTCCTGCTGGTGGCCGGCATCGTGGCCACGCTGGTCACCAAGCTGTCGCGGCGCTCGGCCGACTCGGCCCACGCCCGGGCCGAGGCCGAGGCCCTGGCCCGGGTGGCCGGGGGGCTCGTGGGCGACGACGACGCCGTCGACGAGATGGTCACCCACCTGCGCACCACCTTCGAGCTCGAGGCGGTGAGCCTGCTGTCGCCGGGGCCCGAGGGAGGCTGGCAGGTCGAGGCCTTCGCCGGGTCGCCGGCCCCGTCCACGCCCACCGGGCATCGCAACGTGGCCCTGGTGGGCGGGGCCGTGCTCGTCTACGAGGGCCCGGCGCTGACGGTCGACGACGAGCGCGTCCTGCGGGTGTTCGCCGCCCAGCTCAGCTCCGCCCTCGAGCGGCGTCGCCTGCGCAGCGAGGCGGCCGAGGCCGCCGCCCTGGCCGAGGCCGACCAGCTCCGCACCGCCATCCTGCGGGCCGTGTCGCACGACCTGCGCACGCCGCTGGCGTCCATCAAGGCGTCGGCCACCAGCCTGCTGCAGGACGACGTGGAGTGGACGCCCGAGGCCCGCCAGGTCTTCCTGGCCACCATCGACGAGGAGGCCGACCGGCTCAACGTGCTGGTGGGCAACCTGCTCGACATGAGCCGCCTGGAGAGCGGCGTGCTCGAGGTCGAGCTGCGCCCGGTGGCCCTCGAGGAGGTGGTGGCCCAGGCGCTGGCCAGCCTCAGCCAGCTGAGCGCCGCCATCGACATCCAGGTGTCCGAGCAGCTGCCACGGGTGCTGGCCGACCCCGGCCTGCTCGAGCGGGTGGTGGCCAACGTGGTGTCGAACGCGCTGCGCTACTCGCCCGACGACCGGCCGCCGCGCATCGAGGCCGGCCAGGTCGGTGCCCGGGTGCACCTGCGCATCATCGACCAGGGACCTGGGGTGCGCCCCGCCGACCGCGAGCGCATCTTCGAGCCGTTCCAACGCCTGGGTGACCGGGCCACCTCCACCGGGGTGGGCCTGGGCCTGGCGGTGGCCCGGGGGTTCACCGATGCCATGGACGGCGAGCTGACCCTGGAGGACACCCCGGGGGGCGGGCTGACGACGGTGATCTCGCTACCCGGCCAACCGGCGAGCGATGCCGGCGCCGCGCCGGTCTCGGGGACCCAACCCGATCTCCAGGCCGCGGCGCGAGCGACGATGGCCACGAGAGCAGGTACGACATGACCCGGGTCCTGGTGGTCGACGACGAGCCACAGATCCGCCGCGCCCTGGCCACGAACCTGCGGGCCCGCCACTACGACGTCGATCTGGCCGCCACTGGCGAGGAGGCCTTGCGCCTGGCCGCCGAGCGCCACCCCGACGTGGTGGTGCTCGACATCGGCCTGCCCGGCATCGACGGCATCGAGGTGGTGCGGGGACTGCGGGGCTGGAGCTCGGTGCCCATCATCATCCTGTCGGTGCGCGAGGACGAGCACGACAAGGTGGAGGCGCTCGACGCCGGCGCCGACGACTACCTGGCCAAGCCCTTCGGGATGAACGAGCTGCTGGCCCGCCTGCGGGCCGCGGTGCGCCGGGCCACGCCCATCGAGGAGCTGCCGGTGATCGAGACGGCCGACTTCCGGGTCGACCTGGCGGCCAAGAAGGTGATCCGTGACGGGGCCGAGGTGCACCTCACCCCCACCGAGTGGGGGTTGGTCGAGCAGCTCGTGCGCAACCGGGGCAAGTTGGTGACCCAGCGCCAGCTGCTCCAGGAGGTGTGGGGTCCCGAGTACGAGACCGAGGCCAACTACCTGCGGGTGTACCTGGCCGGTCTGCGCCGCAAGCTCGAGCCCGAACCGAGTCGGCCGCGCTACTTCATCACCGAGCCGGGCATGGGCTACCGATTCGAGCTCGACGCCACCACGTGACCCCGCGTGCAGGCCGGCGAGGCCCGAATCGATATCGTCCCGGCATGAACGCCGGGGCCCGGGTCAACCCGATGCGCCAACACCAGCACCAGGCGGCCCGCCTCAACTTCGCCCGCGCCTTCCACACCCGGCTGCCCGCCGCCGCCCCCACACCCCTGCTCGACCTGCGTCCCCTGGCCGACGAGCTGGGCCTGGGCGGGCTGCTGGTCAAGGACGAGTCGGCTCGACTGGGGCTGAAGGGCTACGAGGTGCTGGGGGCGTCGTGGGCCCTCTACCGGGAGGTGTTGGGTCGACTGGGCCGGCGCCCGCCCCGCTGGCAGGGCATGGACGACCTGCGCGTCGCCATCGAGCCCGTCGGCCGCCTGCGGGTGGTCACGGTCACCGACGGGGGCTTCGGGGCGGGCGTGGCCTGCGCCGCCCGGCTCTTCGGCTTCGACTCGGTCGTCTACGTGCCGGCCACGGCCTCGCCCCAGCGCCTGGCCGGGCTGGAGCGCGAGGGCGCGGAGGTGAAGGCGGTGGGGACGACCTGGGACGACGCCATGGCGGCGGCCGCCACCGAGACCGGCGACGAGGTGGTGCTCCTCAGCGAGTCCTCCTGGGAGGGCTACGAGGAGATCCCGGGGTGGGTGACCGAGGGCTACGCCACGGTCTTCGAGGAGGTGACCGACGAGCTCGAGGCCCGAGGGCGTCCCGCGCCCGACGCCGTGTTCGTCCCGCTGGGCATCGGCGCCCTGGCCTCCGCCGGGGTCAGCTGGTTCCGCACCGAGCGCTTCGCCGACGACCTGTGGATGGCCGGGGTCGAGCCGGCCGCGGCCGCCTGCTGGACGGCGTCGGTGCAGGCGGGGGAGCGGGTCACCCTCCCGGCGCCGGGGGCCACCGTGGCCCAGGGTCTGGCCCGCGGGTTGCCTTCGCCCCTGGCGTGGCCCGTGGTGTCGGGCGCCCTCGACACGGTGGTGGCCGTCGACGACCCACGGGTGGACGAGGCCGCCGAGCGCCTGGCCGCCCACGGCGTGCTGGCCAGCCCCACCGGAGCAGTGGCCTTCGCCGGTCTGCTGGAGGCGCTGGACCGCCGCGACGGTGACGCGGCGGGCGCGGCGCTGGGTCCCTCCACCCGCGTGCTGGTGGTGGTGACCGAAGGCATCGTGGGGTGAGCACGCCATCAGGTGGCGGAGCAGAGCGGAGCCGCTCGCAAGGCGGTGCCCGGATGGCGAAGCGCTCGGAGGGAGGCCTGCCGACCGGAGAGCCGATCAGGTCGGCGGTGCAGGTGCTGGAGCGGGGTGGGCTGGTGGCGTTCCCCACCGAGACGGTCTACGGCCTGGGCGCCGACGCCGAGAACCCGCAGGCGGTGCGACGCATCTTCGCGGTCAAGGGCCGTCCGGCCACCCATCCCCTCATCGTGCACCTGGCTGCCCCCGACGACCTCGACGCCTGGGCTCGTGCAGTGCCGGCGCCGGCCCGCCGGCTGGCCGAGGCCTGCTGGCCCGGCCCGCTCACCCTGGTGCTGGGCCGACGGTCCCGCGTTCCCGACGCCGTGACGGGCGGCGGCGACACCGTGGGGCTGCGGGTGCCGTCCCACCCGGTGGCCCAGGAGCTGCTGCGGGCGTTCTCGGCCGGTCGGTCCGACGGTGCGGCGGTGGCGGCGCCGTCGGCCAACCGCTACGGGCGGGTGAGCCCCACCACTGCTGAGCACGTGCGGGCTGATCTGGGTGACGACGTCGACCTGGTGCTAGACGGCGGGCCGGCCCGGGTGGGGGTGGAGTCGACCATCGTGGACTGCCAGGGAGCGGTGCCCGAGGTGCTGCGCCTGGGCGGCGTGAGCCTGGAACGCCTGGCCGAGGTGCTCGGCTCGCTGCCCGCCCTGGCCCCCGAGGTGCGCCGGGGCGCCGACCTCGAGCCGGGGTCGGCCCAGCCGGTGCGGGCCTCGGGGATGTCCGGGGCCCACTACGCTCCGGCGGCCCGGGTCATCCTCGTCGACGATGCGGGCGAAGCGGTGCGGCGGGCCAACGCCCTGGCTGTCACGGGCGCAGTGGTGGCCGTCCTGGCCCCGACGGTGGTCGACGGCCTCGACGTGGCCGTCATCGAGCTCGAGCCGGCGGGCCCCGCGTCGGACTACGCCCGGGTCCTCTACGAGCGCCTGCGCCAGGCGGATCGGCTGGGGGCGACCGACATCGTGGCTGTGCTCCCACCGGCGGGCGGGCTGGGCGACGCGGTCCGAGACCGGCTGGCCCGGGCGGCGGGCTGAGGTCCCGGCCCGGGCGGCCGGTGTAACCCGGCGGCGACCGGGCGGTCATCCAGGGGACCGAGAAGCGGCGACCTGTGTCGCCGCCATCTGCCAGGACCCGATCACCGGAGGCCACCGTGGCTGAACCCCTGTCCCTGACCACCGACGAGATCGAGGCGCTGGCCGGACACCTCGACGCCTGGGACGAGCTCTCCGAGCGCGACCGTGAGGTCCTGGGCGGCGTCTTCGCCCTGGCCGGAGCGGCCGTGGCCTCGGCCCAGCCCGAGGACGAGGTGACCGGGTTCGCCATGGAGGCGGGGCCGACGGGCGGGACGTTCGACTCGTTCCAGTGGGGCGCCGACGCGGATCTGCGCAAGAGCGGCGGCGGTGGTGGGACCAGTGGCAAGGTGTACCTGGTGTTCAACTTCAAGCTGGTGGCGGTCAAGACCGTCAGCTGGTGAGCTGGTCCGTCGGGCGAGGTGCGCGATGACCGAGTGCAACCGCTGCGGCAGCTGCTGCGAGAACCTGCAGCTGAACTTCACCAAGGCCGAGCTGCGCGCCTTCGCCCGCGGCGGCGACGCGGTGGCCACCACCCCGCTCACCCGCGACCACCTGGCCAACGCCCGGTTCATCCTGGCCCACTGGCACCGCGCCAGCGGGGGCGGCTCGGCCACCAAGTACGCCTGCGATGCCTTCGATCCGTCGACCCGGCTGTGCACCGCGCACCAGGACCGGCCCCCGATCTGTGCCGGCTACCCCTGGTACGACGCGCCACCCGGGGTCCGGACACGCCGGCTGCCACCCGCCTGCTCGTTCAACGCCGATGTGGGCGTCGCCGTGCAGGTCAGTGGGGTGCGGTCAGCCCGCTGAGCGTCGTCGGGCCCAGCTCGGCCTCTAGCGCCGGCGGGCCCAGGCCAGGATGCGCTTGAACGCGTAGTAGTAGGGCGCGGCCGACCCGACCTGGGCCACCAGCCGGCGCCGGTACTCGGCCACGAACTCCTCGTAGGCGTCCGCCTCGAGCTGGGCCTTGTACCCCGTGAGCAAGGTGCCCTTGGTCCACTCCACCAGGTCGGCGGTGGCGTCGAGCTCGAAGCCGTAGACCTGGAGCCGCACGTCCACACCCGACAGCCCCAGGTCGTGCAAGAGCTCGGCGTAGACCTCGGGAACCAGGACGTTGGCGGCGCCGCCGCCCACGGTCAGCCCCCACTCACGTCCGAGGCCGTCGGCCAGGGTGTGGGACGGGTGGTCGTGGTTGGCCGGCACCTGGAAGGCCAGCTGGCCGCCTGGGGCCATCAGGTCGACCAGGTGGGCCAGCAGGTGGCGGTGGTCCGGCACCCACTGCAGGGAGGCGTTGGCGAAGACCACGTCGAGGGGCTGGGCCGGGGCCCACGTCTGGAGTGGGGCCAGCTCGAAGCGCACGCCGCGGGTGGCGGCCGGATCGTCCTCGGCACGAGCCAGCCGGGCCCGGGCCTCGGCCAGCATGGCCTCGGAGTCGTCCACGCCCACGGTCTGGGCCGCGCCCAGGGCGCGGTGCAGGTCGAGGGTCAGCGGCCCCGGTCCGCAGCCCAGGTCGACCGCGGAACCGCCCGGGATGGGCACCAGGCCGGCCACCAGGTCGTCGAAGGGGCGGCGTCGCTCAGCGGCGAAGCGCTGGTACTGGTCGGGGTCCCACGCAGATCCGGTCATGGGAGAAAGCATACAACTTCAATACAAGTGGTGTTCGTTCCCACGGGGTGAGGTGGTGGGCGTCGACGTGGCGGCTGGTGCAGCCGGGGTAGCGGCACACGCCACGGTCGGGCGAGACGCTGGGCGACGAGCATGACCAGATGTCGGCGTGCGACCCGAGGCGAGGGGGCGTGGTCGGACAGGTAGGCCCGGGCGATCTCGACCAACCCATCAGGCGCGTCGGTCGGGGTGCGAGCTCACTGGATGCACCCTTGGGCTTGCGAGCCGTTTCCGCGGAAACGACGTTGCGACAAGCAGCCTCGTTGAGGTGCTCGATCGCGGTCGAGATGGCGGCCTCGACCAGAGCACCGTCCTCGACGACGACCTCGCCGCGCAGCTCGACCATGCCGCTCCGGCGCCAGATCTCGAGGTGCTGGCGGTCGCGGTCGGCGGCGGCCTGGGGCTCCTCGTCGAGCGGTGTCGTCGCCGTCTCGAACGCCGTCTCCATGGCCGTCGCCTCCGCCGTCGGTCCGCCCTCGGTTGGCCTCCGCTCCGCCGGACGCCGAACCGTCGAATGCCGACCAGCCTGGGAACGGGGTGTGACAGCCTCCGGAGCTGGGGGCTGCACCCGGGACGACCGGATCGCCGGCCGGCGCCGCCGAGATCAGTCGGTCACGGTGACCTTGCGGGTGTGCCAACCGGTGGCGCCGTTGGGTTCGGGATCGCTCTGGGCGCTGGTCTGGGTGTAGCCGGACTTGTCGGTGGCCCGCACCCGCAGGGTGTGGGAGCCCTTGGTGGCCGACCAGGGCACCATCCACTCGCACCACGTGTCCTTGGACAGCACCTGGCCGAGCTCGGCGGTCATCCACGGGCCGCCGTCGACCTGCACCTCCACCTTGGCGATGCCCTTGTCGGGGGCCCAGGCCACCCCGGCGATGGGCGTGGTGCCGGCGGGCAGGGTGGCCCCCGAGCGCGGCACGTCGATGCGCGACTGGGTCTTGATGGGGGCCTCCTTGGACCAGCCCAACGGCACCCAGTAGGCGTCGAAGTCGCTCAGGCGGTCGAGGTGGATCTCGGCCAGCCACTTGCAGGCCGACACGTAGCCGTACAGGCCGGCCACCACCAGCCGGGCCGGGTAGCCGTGGTCGGTGGGCAGCGGTTGGCCGTTCATGCCCACCGCCACCAGGGCGGTGCGGCCGTCGTCGAGGGCGGCGGTCGGGAACCCGACCGTGAACCCGTCCACCGATCGGCCCACGACCTGGCTGGCCGACGGCTGGACCCCGGCCCGCGCCAGCAGGGCGCGCAGGGGCACGCCCTGCCACAGCGCGTTGCCCACCAGGTCACCGCCCACCAGATTGGACACGCACGACAGGGTGACGGCCGCCTCGACCTGCTCCATGCGCTGGAGGTCGTCGAAGGTGACGGTGAAGGGGTGGTCCACCATGCCGGTGATCGACAGCTTCCAGCTGGCCACGTCCACCTGGGGCACGACCAGGGCGGTGTCGATGCGGTAGAAGTCGGCGTTGGGCACCAGATACGGGCTCAGGCCCTGGACCGGGAACGAGGCGGTGCCCGGGGCCTCGAAGGCGGCTGGCGAGCCCGGAGGCACGGCCTGGTTGGCGGGCCGCACCAGCCGGATCCTCTCCCGGGCCGCTTCCACCGACGATCGGCCTCGCAGGGCGCGCCCGGCCAGGGCACCGGTCACGGCGAAGGTGCCGGCGGCCGCGGCCCAGCCCAGGAAGGCCCGACGGGTGGCGGCACCGTCGGTGGGCCGGGCCACCACCGCCCGGCCGGAGCGGGCGGCCGGGGGCGGCGGTGGTTCGGGCAGCAGATGGCCGGTGCGGCCGACCCGCAGCAGGCCGAACAGGGTGCCCAACCCGGCCGCCGCGCCCAGGACGGCGGCGACGGTGGCCACGCCGGTCGAGGCCAGGGGATCGCGGGCGCTGGCGACGATCCCCACCACGGCGAAGGCGGCGAAGCCCACCATGGCCACCCACCGGCGGCGCAGGCTGGCGGTGCCCAGCGCGGCGCCGACCAGCAGCGAGACGACCACGATGCCGAGGATGAGCGAGGGCTTGTCGGCCGTGCCCAGCACGCTGATGGCGGTGCGGGCCACGCCGCCGCCGGACTCGTGGATGAACAGGCCCCCCACGCTGCCCACCAGCGACTGGTCGTGTCCGAACAGACCGGTCACCACCTCGGTCACGGCCAGGGCCACCCCGGCACCCAGGACGCCCGCCACCCGGGCCTGGGTGACGCTCACCGAGCCGGCCCGGGGTGGTTCGACGCCGGGCGCCGTTCGCCCGCGACCGGTTCCGTCAGGGCCGGCGCGGCGTGCGCGTGCCGCGGTCGGAGGGGATGTCGGTCACGAGACCTCTACGGTGCCAGATCGGACGTGAGAGGGTTCGTCATGCGGAGCCCCGACGGTTCTGGCGGGAACCGGCAGACGGGCCGGCGTGCCGTGGTTCGGCCTCGGCGCGGTGGTGCTGGTACCGTGCCCACCGGCGATGGGGCTCGCCACAACCGCCGCGAGGCTGATGGCTCCTACCGATCCGCATCGATCGCGTCGATGGTAGGAGCCGAGCACCCATGGACGATGACCCGGACGATCCGATGGCCATCCCGATCGACCCGGACCTGTCGCCCAGCGACCCGGCCGAGCCGTCCCTCCGGCACCATCCGGCGCCTCGCCCGCGACCGGGGCGGGCCCGGCCCGACGTGCTCGCCGCCATCGCCCTCGGCGGGGCCTGCGGCACCGCGGCCCGCTACGAGCTGTCCCGCATCATGGCGGTGCCGGCCGGTGGGTTCCCCTGGGACATCTTCTGGATCAACCTGAGCGGCAGCCTGGCGCTCGGCTTCCTGTTGGTGCTCATCATCGAGCGGCTCCCGCCCTCGACCTACCTGCGCCCGTTCGTGGCGGTCGGGTTCCTCGGGGCCTACACGACCTACTCGAGCTACATGGTCGGTACGGCCACCCTCGTCAAGGACGGCCACACCGCCACCGGTCTCGTCTACCTGTTCGCCAGCGCCATCGCCGGCTTCGTCGCGGTCTGGATCGGCCTGATCGCCGGTCGTCAGATCCCCGTCCGGCCGAGCCGGTGATGGTCTGGATCGGCCTGGTGCTGGCCGGCGCGGTGGGCGCACCCACCCGGTACCTGCTCGACGGCCTGGTCCAGGACCGCACCTCCGGCGCCTTCCCGTGGGGGACCTTCGCCATCAACACGAGCGGCTCGCTGGTCCTCGGCTTCATCACCGGCCTGGCGCTCTACCACGCCTTCCCGGCCACGCCCAAGATCGTGCTGGCCACGGGCTTCTGCGGGGCCTACACCACCTTCAGCACGTGGACCTTCGAGACGCTCCGCCTGCTGGAGGAGGGGGCGATGCGCGATGCCCTGCTCAACGCCGGCATGAGCCTGCTCGTCGGCATGGCCGCGGCCGCCACGGGGCTCGCCCTCGCCGCGCTCTGAGCCGGCGCCGGGTCGCGCCGACCCCCGCCGTCGTGCGGCGAACCGATCGGCGCCGCGGGTCGTATCCGTCCCCACGACGACTCGTGGACGGAGACCGAGATGATCAGTCGACGCACAGCCGTGCTGGTGGTGGCGGCCGGCCTGGTGTTCGTGGCTGCCGCCTGTGGCAGCAACGGCAGCCGGACCTCCACCGGCTCGACCACCCCGGGCACGGCGGTGGCGGCCGCGGGGTCCGACACCACCACCTCGATGGCCACCTCCACGACGGCGCCCGACACCACGGTGGCGCCGGCCACGACGGCCTCGCCGGCCACCATCCCGGCCACCACCGAGGCACCCACCACCACCGCCCACCCGGTCACCACCGTGGCGCCGCCCACGATTCCGCCGACCACCGCGGCGCCGCCCACGACGGCCACGCCGCCGACCACCCGGCCCACCACGACGACCACCGCCGGCGGGTACGGCTACTGATCGCGGGGCCCCGGCCGACAGAGGAGGACGTCGCGAGAAATCGCCTCTCGTGACGTGCCTACCTACTGGTCGGTAGGCTAGCGTGCGCCTGCGGCGCCGCCCGTCTCCGCCCGTCCCTGCCGACCGGCCAACCCCACCCCCAGGATGTTCGTCGATGCCATCCACGCCCGCCGTCGCTCCGCGACTGCCGCTGCCCGCGTCCTCGACCCGAGCCGACGAGCCCGACGAGGTCGATGAGCCTGACGACGGCCTGGCGGCCGAGCTGGCCCGGGACCTGTCCGAGCTGGCCGGGTCCAATCGCCGGTCGCCCGAGGAGCGCATCAACCGCGTCACCTCGATCCCGTTCGTCCTGGTCCACTTCCTGCCGCTGCTGGCGTTCTTCACGGGGGTTTCGCGCACGGCTGTCGTCTTGTGCGTCGTCCTCTACTTCGGCCGCATGTTCTTCATCACCGCCGGCTACCACCGCTACTTCTCGCACCGCAGCTACCGGCTCAACCGGTTCTGGCAATTCGTCATGGCCTTCGGCGGTGGGACCGCGGCTCAGAAGGGCGCGCTGTGGTGGGCGTCGCACCACCGCGACCACCATCGCTACAGCGACACCCCGACCGACGTGCACTCGCCCACCCAGAAGGGCTTCCTGTGGAGCCACGTCGGGTGGATCCTGTGCGACAAGTTCGCGGCCACCGACTACGACCGCATCAAGGACTTCTCCAAGTACCCCGAGCTCGTCTTCCTGAACAAGAAGGACTGGATCGCCCCGTGGGTGCTCGGGTTCGCCTGCTTCTTCATCGGCGGCTGGAGCGGCCTGCTGATCGGCTTCTTCCTGTCCACCATCCTGCTGTGGCACGCCACCTTCACCGTGAACTCGCTAGCTCACGTCATGGGTCGGCGTCGCTACGCCACCGAGGACACCAGCCGCAACTCGGTGCTCATCGCCGCGCTCACCATGGGCGAGGGATGGCACAACAACCACCACTACTACCAGGCGTCGGCCCGTCAGGGCTTCTTCTGGTGGGAGTGGGATCCGACCTACTACGCGCTCAAGGGGCTGAGCTGGTTGCACGTCGTCAAGGGCCTGCGCACCCCCCCGGCGCGGGTGAGGGCCAGCAACCGGGTGGCCCAGGGCGCCTTCGACATCGGGATGTTCCGGGCCCACTGGGGCAAGGCCACCCGGGCCGTGGCCCGATCGCACGTGGTCCAGGCCGTGCAGGGCGGCAAGGCCAGCGCCACCGAGGCCCTGGCCTCCACCCGCGACGCGGCCCAGGCCGCGGTCAGCCAGGGCCTGGTGTCGCGCAAGCAGGCGCTGGAGGGCTTCGTCGTCTCCTCGCTGGAGTCGGCCGAGGAGCTGGCCCGGGCCAGCCGGCTGGGCCAGCGCGAGGTCGGCGTCGAGACCTGACGCGGCCGCGTCGGTCACATCCCTGGCAAATCTGCGCGCCGCCGTCGATGATGGTGCCATGAGCGAGATCGACGCCGCCGAGCCGCCGGCCCCACCCTCGGGCGGTCCCGCCGCCCAGGCGGTGTTCGAGGTCATCGGCTCGGACCGATTCGGCACCTTCGACTGGGAAGAGCCCTGGCCGACCTACGACCGCATGCGGGCCGAGGCCCCGGTGTGGCGCAACGAGCTGGGCGAGTGGGTGATGACCCGCCATCGCGACTGCGAGGCGGTGCTGCGCGATCCCCGCTTCAGCTCCAACCCGTCGCACCGCACCGACGCCGGCGTCGGTGACCTGGGCCCGCTGCTGAGCGAAGCCGACGCCCACGTGCTGCTGTTCATGGATCCGCCGGACCACACCCGGGTGCGCGGCCTGGTGTCCAAGGCCTTCACGCCCCGCACGGTCGAGCGGTTGCGTCCCCGCATCGAGGAGCTGGTCGACTCGATCCTCGACGACGCGGTCGAGCGCGGCGGGCTCGACGTGGTGGCCGACCTGGGCTTCGAGCTGCCGGTCACCGTGATCTGCGAGCTGCTGGGCGTCCCGGCGGAGGACCGCGTGCACTTCGCCGGCTGGTCCTCCGACGCCTCCCGGCTGCTCGACGGGATCATGACCGACGAGGAGCTGCAGCGGGGCATGGTGGCGGCCATGAGCTTCTTCAACTACTTCGCCACGCTGTTCGACGAGCGGCGGGCGAACCCGGGCGACGACCTCATCAGCGCCCTGCTGGCGGTCGAGGAGGCGGGAGACCGGCTCAGCCCCGAGGAGCTCAGCTCCATCGTGGTCCTGCTGTTCATCGCCGGCCACGAGACCACCATGAACCTGATCGGCAACGGCACGCTGGCCCTGCTGCGCCAGCCCGACGAGCTGGTCCGCTGGCGAGCCGACCCCAGCCTCGACGCCTCGGCGGTGGAGGAGCTGCTGCGCTTCGACCCGCCGGCCCACATCACCGGCCGCACCGCCACCGTCGACGTCGAGGTCGGGGGGCGGCTCTACGCCCAGGGCACCCCGGTGGTCACCCTGCTGGCCGCGGCCAACCGTGATCCCGAGCGCTTCGAACGCCCCGACCGGCTCGACCTGGGTCGCACCGACAACCACCACCTCTCCTTCTCGATGGGCATGCACTACTGCCTGGGGGCCGCGCTGGCCCGACTCGAGGGGCAGGTGGCGCTGGGCCGGCTGATCCGGCGCTTCCCCGATCTGGCGCTGGCCGCCGAGCCGGTGCACCGCGAGCACTTCGTGCTGCGCGGCCTGCGCGAGCTGCAGGTGACGGTGTGAGCCTGTCCTCGGTGAAGAGCGGTCGCTCGACCGTCGCCCTGCTGGCCGTGCTCCAACGACTCGTCCCCCTGGCCCGGCGGCTGGTGCACGGGGTGCGGTGGCTGGCGATCAGCGCGGCCGTGTCGGTGGCCATCATCGTGGTCGTGCCCCTGACCGCCGGCTGGCCCGGGGCGGTGGGCGGCGTGGCGCTGGCTTCGGTGGCGCTGGTCCTGGCCGGCGCGCCGGTGGTGCTGTGGCTGTTCTACGACGCCCTGGAGGAGGTGCTCGCCCTGCCCGGCTGGCTGCGGGCGTCGCCCGACGTCGTGCGCAACCACGGGCGCGAGCTGGCCGAACTGGTGGCCGAGTCGCGCGCCGCGGGCCGCGACGGCCGCCGCACGCGCTCCCACCTGGTCCGCGACGGCTGGCGGGCCGGGCGCCTGCTGCTCGAGACCCACGCCGAGGTGCCCGGCTACGGCGCCGCCCTGCGTCTGGTGAGCGTGCCGTTCCTGGTGGCCGTGGGCCTGGCCGTGGTCGGCGCCCTGGTGGAGATCACCCTGGCGCCGGTCGTGGTCCTGGTGGCGGTGGCGTTGCGGCTGATCTGACCGGAGGGGGAGGGGTTGACGTCGGGCCTGCGTTCGGAGATAGTGGAAGCGATGCCACACCTGACCGGACTCCTCCTTCTGACCTAGGCGAGCGCCCCATATCGGTGCTCGCCGAAGCTCCTGCGCCTCCGGGCCAGGGGCTTCTTTCGTTTTCCTGACTTCTTGCGTTTCCGGACCCGATCCCTCCCAGCCACCCGCCTGACCCACGACCAGAGGTGCCACCGATGCCACCCGAGAACGTCCAACCCAAGAAGATGCCGTTCGAGAAGTACGAGCCCTTCCTGCCGCTCACGTTGCCCGACCGGACCTGGCCCGACCAGCGCACCACGGTGGCGCCCCGGTGGTGCTCGGTGGACCTCCGCGACGGCAACCAGGCCCTCATCGATCCCATGGACCCGGATCGCAAGCGCCGCATGTTCGACGTGCTCGTCAAGATGGGCTTCAAGGAGATCGAGGTCGGCTTCCCCTCGGCCAGCCAGCCCGACTTCGACTTCGTGCGCCAGCTCGTCGAAGAGGACCTCATCCCCGACGACGTGGTGATCCAGGTGCTGACCCAGTGCCGCCAGGACCTGATCGAGCGCACCTACGAGTGCCTGGCCGGCGCTCCCCGGGCCATCGTCCACTTCTACAACTCGACGTCGGTGCTCCAGCGCCGGGTGGTCTTCGGGCTCGACCAGGCCGGCATCACCGAGATCGCGGTGAACGCGGCGCCGCCTGTGCCGCAAGCTGGAGGAGACGATCCCGGGCACCGACGTGCGCTACGAGTACTCACCCGAGAGCTACACGGGCACCGAGACGGCGTACGCGGTGGAGATCTGCGATGCGGTGGCCGAGGTCATCGAGCCGACCGCCGACCGGCCGCTCATCATGAACCTGCCCGCCACGGTCGAGATGTACACCCCCAACGTGTACGCCGACACCATCGAGTGGTTCCTGCGCACGGTGCGCAACCGCGACGCCATCACCCTCTCGCTGCACCCCCACAACGACCGGGGCACGGCCGTGGCCGCGGCCGAGCTGGGTGTGATGGCGGGCGCCGACCGCGTGGAGGGCACGCTGTTCGGCAACGGCGAGCGCACCGGCAACGTGGATGTCATCACCCTGGCCATGAACCTGTTCAGCCAGGGCGTCGATCCCCAGCTCGACATCTCCGACATCGACGCCCTGCGGCGCACGGCCGAGTACTGCAACCGCCTGCCGGTGCACGAGCGGCACCCCTACGTCGGCGACCTCGTGTACACGTCGTTCTCGGGTTCGCACCAGGACGCCATCAAGAAGGGCTTCGCCGCCCTCTACGCCGAGGCCGAGGCGGCCGGTCGAGGTCGCGACTACGAGGTGTGGGGGGTGCCCTACCTGCCCATCGACCCGGCCCACGTGGGCCGCGACTACGAGGCCGTGATCCGGGTCAACAGCCAGTCGGGCAAGGGCGGCGTGGCCTACATCATGGAGTACGAGCACGGCTTCGAGCTGCCCCGGCGCCTCCAGATCGAGTTCAGCCGCAGCATCCAGACCATCACCGAGGACACGGGCACCGAGATCAGCCCGACGGCCATGTGGGACACGTTCACCCAGACCTACCTGCCGGCCGAGCCGTCGGTGAAGCTGCGCAGCCACGAGATCGTCACCGAGTCCGACGACCACGCGTCGCTCACCGCCCAGCTCCTGGTCGACGGCGAGCCCGTGACTCTCAGCGGCCAGGGCAACGGCCCCATCGACGCGCTGGTGGTGGCGGTGCGCGACGGGCTGGGCATCGCCCTGGACGTGGTCGACTACCACGAGCACGCCATCGGCTCGGGCGCCGACGCCGCGGCCGTGGCCTACGTGGAGACGATCGACGGCGAGGGCGTCACCCGCTGGGGCATCGGCACCCACCCCAACATCGTCACCGCCTCCCTGCGGGCCGTGCTCTCGGCCGCCGAGCGCGCCCGCCGCGGCGACCAGGGCAGGTAGCCGCGGTTCGTCAGGCGCAGGCCGCCAGGCCGTAGCTGCGTCTCAGTGGGCGCAGGCCGCCAGGCCGTAGCCGCGGCACCGATGGCACCCGGATGCCGAAGGCGCCCGCAGGGAGGCTTGCCGACCGAAGGGCAAAGCAATTCGAGGCTTGCCGACCGAAGGGCTAATGAAATTGGATGGCGCTGAAGCCGCCGAGCTTGTTCAGGTTGTGGCGGGCGTTGATCATGCGCACCGTGCCCGACTTGGAGCGCATGACCAGTGACTGGGTGCTGGCCCCGTTGCGGTCGTAGTGGACGCCCTTCAACAGCTCGCCGTCGGTGATGCCGGTGGCGGCGAAGAAGCAGTTGTCGCCGGCCACCAGGTCGTCGGTGGTCAGCACCCGATCGAGGTCGTAGCCGGCGTCGAGGGCGGCCTGGCGCTCGCCGTGGTCGCGGGGCCAGAGCCGGCCCAGGATCTCGCCCCCCATGCACTTGAGGGCGGCGGCGGTGATGACCCCCTCGGGGGTGCCGCCGATGCCGAAGAGGATGTCCGCGCCGGAGTCGGCCCACGCCGTGGAGATGGCCCCGGCCACGTCGCCGTCGGGGATGAGCCGGACCCGAGCACCGGTGGCGCGCACCTCTTCGATGAGGCCGTCGTGGCGGTCGCGCTCGAGGATCACGGCGGTGACGTCGCGCACGGCCTCGCCCTTGGCCTTGGCCACCGCCTCGAGGTTCTCGGTGGGCGAGAGGTTGAGGTCGATGACCCCGGCGCACTCGGGGCCCACGGCGATCTTCTCCATGTAGACGCACGGTCCCGGGTCGAACATGGTGCCCCGCTCGCTCACCGCGATCACGGCGATGGCGTTGCCCCGACCCTTGGCCGTGAGGGTGGTGCCGTCGATGGGGTCGACGGCGATGTCGGTGGCCGGGCCGTGCCCGTCGCCCACCGACTCGCCGTTGAACAGCATGGGGGCCTCGTCCTTCTCGCCCTCACCGATGACCACGATGCCGTCCATGGGCACCGAGCCCAGAGTGATGCGCATGGCGTCGACCGCCGCCCCGTCCGCTCCCTCCTTGTCGCCCCGGCCCATCCACCGCGACGCGGCCATGGCCGCCGCCTCGGTGACGCGAACGATGTCGAGTGCCAGGTTCCGGTCGGGTTGGGTCGAGACGTTGTCGGCCATGGCCCGACAAGTTAGTCGGGCGTCGGGCGCCGGGCGGTCGGGCGCGGGTCGATCACCGTCGCGGCCCTGATCCCGGTCGGCGAGGCGTCGCCGGGCGGGTGCCCGTGTCCGCGTGCAAGGATGCGCCGGTGGCGATCAAGCGGTGTCCTCGGTGCGGTACGCAGTACCAGCTCAGCGCCGCCACCTGTCCCGACTGCGAGGTCGAGCTGGTCGAGGTGCTGGCCAGCGAGGTGGACGTCGACCAGGACGCACCCGCCGTGCCCGCCACCATCGGAGAGGCCATCGACGTCCGGGCCGGCGCCTCGTCCACGAGGACCGCCACCACCGTCGACCGCCCGACCGCGCCGGTCAGCGTCGCCCCCGACGTCCTCGCCGACGAGGACGACGACGACGGAGAGGACGGCGACGGCGGGGACGTGGCCGACGAACAGGTCACCTACGAGATGGGCGAGTGGTCGAGCGAGGCCCGGGTCATGTTGGAGCAGCTGCTGACCGGGGCGGGCATCGCCCGGGTCTGGGAGGGCACCGACCTGGTGGTCCGCGCCGAGGACGAGGAAGCGGTCGACGACCTGGTCGACGAGGTGCGCTCCACCGACGAGCCCATGCTCGACCCCGACGCCGAGAAGGTGGTCTACGAGGTCAGCGACTGGACGACCGAGCAGCTCGTGACCCTCACCGACGGGCTGGTCGAGCGCGGCATCGGCTACCAGTTCGACATGGAGGGCGAGCTGGTGGTGCTGGCCACCGACGAAGAGGGGGTCGAGGCCCTGCTCGACGTCATCGAGTTCGGCAGCGGCTCCGACCTGGGCGGGATCGTGTCGGACGACATCGACGCCGAGGACGTGGCCGAGGCCGACATCGACGGCCAGCCCGGCGACGCCGATGACGGGCTGGAGACGGCCGAGATCCTGTCCGACCTGTTCGTGGCCTGCGACCGGCTCCAGCACAATGCCCGCGACGCCGACGGGGTGCTGGGCGTGGTGAACGGGGCCGAGAAGCTGGCCGGTCGGTCCCTGCCCTTCGGCTACGAGCCCCAGGTGTGGGAGTCGCTGGTGGCCGCCGCCACCGGGCTGAGCGACGACCTGGCCGGCGACGACGCCCTGGACGAGGACCTCGAGGCCACCGCCCGCGCCCTGCGGGACCGCCTGCGCCTCTACGTCTGACCCCGACTCACCGAAGCGGGAGTTCGCCGGTTAGCGTGACCGGATGGTCGTGGCAGAGCTCGAGGTCTTCCACTCGCGGCCCATCGCTCCGACCCGGCGGGTGTCGCTCGGCCGGTCGCTGCTGCCCACCGACCCGCCGCCCGGGTTCGGTGGCATCCTGCTGGGTGGCATCGTGGCCCAGAACATCGGGGGCATCGACCCCGACCTGGTCCCCGACCTGATGCGCCTCACCACCGAGCTGGAGGAGGACCGCCGGGTGCCCCAACCCCGGCTGCGCTACCGGTTCCAGGAGGACAAGGTCGGGCTGCAGCGCAGCCGACACCGGCTGGTGGGCCACGGCGAGGCCCTCCACTTCGAGTTCGACGACGACCACGGCCTGCCCACCCAGCAGGTGCTGGGGGCGGTGTACGCGGCCGGGCGGGTCGACCACGCCGTGCGCCACGCCGTGATGGGCGCGGTGCGTCGGGCCGTGCGCTGGGAGGGGTCGGTCGGCGACGACCTCATCTCGGTCCTGGCCGGCGTGGGTCGGGGCCGGCCGCTGTCCACCTCGGCCCTCGAGAACCCCCGGTCGTGGGCCCTGGAGATCCTGGGCTTCCGCCCCGGCGCCGGGCTGGCGGACGGGTCCCGCCGGTCCGAGCGGGCCGAGGTGCAGAGCCGGTTCCGCGAGCAGCTGCGCGAGGCCCATCCCGATCACGGGGGCGATGCCGACGCCGCCGCCCAGCGCATCTCCGAGCTGACCGAGGCGCGCCGGATCCTGCTCGGATGAGCGCCGCCGACGGGTCGTCGCGATCGACGCGAAGGCGCCGACCGACCCCGGGAGCGCTGCTGCTGGCTCCCGGAGCCGGGGCCGACCGAGACCACCACACCCTGGTGGCGGTGGCCGAGGCCGTCGCCCCGCTGCCCACGGCCCGCATGGACTTCCCGTACCGCCGGGCCGGCCGGCGCGCCCCTGACAAGGCCCCGGTGGCTGTGGCCGCCGTGCGCCAGGAGGCGACCGCCCTGGTGGCCGAGGCCGGCATCCGGGCCAACCGCCTGGTGCTCGGGGGGCGATCCTTCGGCGGCCGCATGGCCTCGATGGCGGTGGCCGAGGGGCTGCCCGCCGCCGGCCTGGTCCTGCTCAGCTACCCGCTGCACCCGCCGGGCAAGCCGGACCGGTTGCGCACCGAGCACTTCGGCGCCCTGGATGTGCCCTGCCTGTTCGTGTCGGGGGCCAAGGACCCCTTCGGCTCACCCACCGAGCTCGAGCGGGCCCTGGCCGCCATCCCCGGGCCGGTGTCGTCGGTGACGCTGCCGGGCGGCCACGACCCCCGCGGCCAGGACGGCGCCATCGCCGCCGCGGTGGCCGGGTGGCTGGCCGACCTGGGGGCCAAGCTCAAACGTTGATCTGGATGGGGGTGCCCAGCGGCAGCTCGCCCGCCAGCCGGGTGATGTCCGCGTTGTTCATGCGGATGCAGCCGTGGCTGACCTGGGTGCCGATGGCCTGGGGCTCGTTGGTCCCGTGCAGCCCGAGCTGGCCCGGCCCGCCGTTGAAGCTGGTCAACGTGTTCGAGAAGCCCGACAGGCCGTAGGCGTAGGGGCCGTATGCGCCGTTGGGGTCGGGGGTCTTGATGAGCTCGGTCAGGTAGTAGATGCCACCCGGGGTCGGGGTGTTCGACTTGGCCACCCCGATCTTGATGGTGTCGACCTGGTTGCCGTCCTTGAACACCTTGAGGGTGAACTCGCCCAGGTCGGCCTCGAGCTTCCAGGGGTTGGGAGCGATCGTGACGTCGCTGGCCTTGACCCATCCCGTGCTGCCGTCCGGGCGGATGGGCAGGTAGATGTTGACCCACTGGCAGGTCTCGGTCGCCGGGAAGTCCTTGACCAGGAAGGTGAGCGGCGTCGGCGCCTTCGGATCGTTGTTGACCAGGTACGGGTTGTTCATGGTCTGGCTGGGGGTGGCGTCGCCGGGGTTGGTGTAGATGGCCAGGGCCCCGACGTGGCTGGCGGTGGCCACCAGGGTGTTGCCCCAGTTGATGGTGGCGCACACGGAGGGCGGCGGCGTGGTCTGGGTCTCCAGGTGCTTGGCCACCGTGGACGACGCGGCCTGCAACGAGGGTCGGGCGGACGTGCCACAGGCCGCCAGGGCGAGCGCGGCGACCACGACCAGTCCCACCGCCCGGGCCCGGGCGGCGCGGGGGAGCTGAGCCGAGGACGAGGTCTGAGGGGCCGCGCCGGGGCGACGGCTGGAGGCGGACCGGGACGCGAGCACGGCGGCGATGGTACCGGGGTGGCGGCCCCCGATGCCTTCAGGGCCGGGGGTCCGGGGACGGTGCGTCTCCGGCCTCGCGTCGGTCCAGGGGGTTCAGGTCCTCCAGCTCGCGGGCCGCCGTCTCGGGGAACAGCAGCAGGATCAGCGCCACCACCACCAGCGGCCCCAGAGCCAGCACGGTCATGGCCGTGCCCAGCCCGCCGGCCTGGTCGGCCAGCCACCCGGCCAGGGCCAGGCCGGCGGCACTGCCCATCACCGCGAAGAGGTTGATGAGGCCGTTGGCCATGCCCCGCGACTCGGTGGGGAACAGCTCGGGCCCGTACACGGCCAGGGCGGGCACGGCGATGGCGCCGATCACCGTCCCCAGCAGGGACCACACCCAGATCTGGGCACCGCTGGTCACGAACATCAACACCGTGAACACCGTGCCCGCGGCGATGCCGATGGAGCCGATGATGCGCCGGCCCCGCTGGTCGGCCAGGCGTCCCCCGACCACGATCCCGACGCCGCCCGGGGTGTTGGTGAGGATCTGGAAGGCGATGACCGCCGACGTGGAGAAGCCCCGGTCGGTGCGCAGGTAGTCGTTCAGGAAGGAGCTGGCCGGCAGCACGAACAGGGCCAGCAGGAATCCGGCGCCCGACAGCAATGCCAGGCGGCCGCGGTCCATGCTGGCCAACGCGTCGCGCCACGGCGTGCGGGCCTCGTGCTGGGCGCGCTGGTGGCGCTCGAAGCGGGCGGTCTCGGGCAGCCGGCGCCCCATGCGCAGGCACACGGGGATGGCCGGCAACGGCACCAGGTACAGCAGCCGCCACGCCCACGGCCCCAGGTCGGCCAGCTTGAGCAGCATCACGCAGATGCCGGCGCCCAGGGCGCCGGTGGCGGTCAGCACCGACACGGCGAAGGCCCGGGACCCGGCCGGCATCTCCTCCACGGCGATGATGGAGATGACCAGGGTCAGCGCGGTCGAGAAGGAGCGGGCCACCGTCTGGCTGATCCCCAACCAGGCCAGGTCGGGCACCAGGGCTCCGGTGGCGGTGAGGGCGCACCCGGCCACGGCGGACAACATGAGCACCCACCGGCGCCCGCGCCGGTCGGCCAGGGCCACGATGACCAGGGCCAACACGGCGCCGACCCGGGTGGCGGCCAGCATCACGCCCACCGCGCCCTCGCTGACGCCGAAGTCGTGGCGGAAGTACGTGTTGGTCTGGCTCAACAGCGCGCCCAGGTAGCCGCTGAGCACGGCGAACACGCACAGCAGGGACAGGCCCACCGAGACCCGGGCGTCGAAGTGGTCCGGCGGGGCCCACCAGGGCCGGTGGCCGCTGCCCGTGGGCTCGTCGTCCCGGTCGGCGCGGTGGTGGGGCTGGCGCAGCAGGCGTCGCACCGGCACGGCGAACAGCGGTCGCCACACGGGGATGGCCAGGTGGTAGGTGATGGTCTCGGTCAGGGCCACCACCCCGTCGGTGGCGGTCCCGTCCGCCGGCTCGGCGGCCGCCACGGTGACCGACCGGTGGTAGCGGTCGAACGGCCCCGACACCAGGGCGAACTCGCGGTCGCCGTCCTCGCGCTCGATGACCAGGTCGTCGCGGGGGCGCAGGTAGTGCGCCACCTGGTCGGTGGGCACGACGTGGGTGGTGACGATCTTCGGCACGTCTCGCCTCATCCGGGTCTGGCGCAGGAGCATACCGAGGGGAACATCGGGGTCCGCGACGGGGTTGGATCGGGGTGCCTGTCGGCGCGATCATGCTGCGCCGGCCCGAAGTCCCCGTCGTCGCTCCAGGAGCCCCACTGTCCATGCTGGCCCAGGTCGAACAGACCATCGAAGCCATCCGGCCCGCCATCCAGGCCGACAACGGCGACATCTACCTGCGCGGCGTCGACGAGACGACGGGGGTGGTCAGCGTCGAGCTCATCGGGGCCTGCGTGTCGTGCCCGGCCTCCACCGTGACGCTCAAGGCCGGCATCGAGCGCATCCTCAAGGACCGGGTGCCCGGGGTGACCGAGGTCATCAACGTGGGCGAGGAGGCGGAGGCCATCGGCGAGGGCCCGGTCAGCCCCTTCGCCCCCGCCCCGGTCAGCGAGACCCCGGTCACCTTGTAGCCGCGATCCTTCCCCATGGGATCTCGATCGGGTGACGCCGCGGTGTTGCTGGACCAGGCGCGGCAGGGCGAGCGCGCCGCGCTGGCCCGGCTGCTGACCCTGGTCGAGCAGGGGGGCGATGCCGCCGCCGCCGTGGACCGGCCGGTTTTCGCCGGCGGCGCCACCGCCCCGACCGTGGGCGTGACGGGATCTCCGGGAGCGGGCAAGTCCACCCTGGTCAACGCCCTGGTCCACCGGGCCCGGGCCGACGGGCGCCAGGTGGCCGTGCTGGCCATCGACCCGTCGTCCCCGTTCACCGGCGGGGCCATCCTGGGTGACCGGGTGCGCATGGGCGACCACGCCCTGGACGAGGGCGTCTTCATCCGCTCGATGGCCTCCCGGGGCCACCTGGGCGGTCTGGCCGTGGCCACCCCCCAGTCGGCCCGCCTGCTGGCCGCGGTCGGCTACGACCTGATCCTGATCGAGACGGTGGGCGTGGGCCAGGTCGAGGTGGAGGTCGCCGGCGAGGCCGACCTGACCGTGGTGGTGGTCAACCCGGGCTGGGGCGACGCGGTGCAGGCCAACAAGGCCGGTCTGATGGAGATCGCCGACGTCTTCGTGATCAACAAGGCGGACCGGCCCGGTGCCCAGGCCACCCGCCGCGACCTCGAGCAGATGTTGGCCCTGTCGGCCGACGCCGACCGGCCGGGGCCGTCCCGAGCCGGGGCGCGCCCCCGACCCGCGGTGGTGGACACCGTGGCCACCCGGGGCGAGGGCATCGACCAGCTGTGGTCGGACCTGGAGGCGACCCGCGCCCAGCTGGACGCCTCCGGCGAGGGCCAGCGACGCCGACGGGCCCGCACCGAGGCGGAGCTGGAGCGGGTCACGGCGGCCCGGCTGGCCGAGCGGGCCCGCGGGTTGTCGTCGGGGCCGGCCTACGACCGGGTGCGCGACGAGGTGCTGGCCCGCCGGCTGGCGCCCTGGGACGCGGCCGACCAGCTGATCGACCCGCTCGGCTGACGCCAGCCGGGTCGTCCGCCGACCTGGCGCTCGCTATGAAGAGGGGCCGGTCTGGAGCGCGTCGCGGATCTGGGTGAGCAGCTCGATCTCGGTCACCTCGTGCTCCTCCTCCACCTCGTCGCGGCGGCGGAGGCCCTGCAGCGAGTTGATGCCCTTGATGACCGCGAACATGGCCACGGCCACGATCACGAAGTTCACCAGCGCGGTCAGGAAGTTGCCGTAGTTGATCTGCGAGCCGTTGATGGTGACGTGCAGGTCGGTGAAGGTGGGCTTGCCGGTGAAGATGCCCACCACCTGCATGAGGATGTCCTTGGCGAACGAGTTGACCACCTGCGTGAAGGCCGCGCCCACGACCACGGCCACGGCCAGGTCGACCACGTTGCCCCGCATGATGAACTCTTTGAACTCCGACAGGATGTTCTTCACGATCGCTCCTCGTTGGTGGGTCGTCCGGCACCGCTAGGCGGGGGAGGGTAGGCGAGGCGGCCGCGGGCCGCCGGGGTCGCGGCGTCAGCGGGGCGCACCGGCGACGGGTGACCGGTAGCGTGCGCGCATGTCCAGCGACCCCGAGCTCGTGCACCTCGACCGCCGTGACGACGGGGTGGCCGTCGTCACCCTCGACCACCCCAAGGCCAACACCCTCTCGGTGGCCCTGCTCGAGCAGCTGGCGGCGGTCGCGGGCCAGCTGGCCGCCGACCCGCCCGGCGCGGTGGTGGTCACCGGTGGCGAGCGCATCTTCGCGGCCGGCGCCGAGATCTCCGAGTTCGGGGGGCCGGGCGAGGCAGCCGCCATCGGGGCCCGCTTCACCGATGCGCTCGGTGCCCTCGCCGCCCTGCCCCGGATGGTCATCGCCGCCGTGAGCGGCTACGCCCTGGGCGGGGGCTGCGAGCTGGCCCTGGCCTGCGACGTCCGCTTCGCCTCCAGCAAGGCCAGGTTCGGCCAGCCCGAGATCCTGTTGGGGATCATCCCGGGTGGTGGCGGCACCCAACGCCTGGCCCGCCTGATCGGGCCGGCCAAGGCCAAGGACCTCATCCTGACCGGGCGCCAGGTGCGGGCCGACGAGGCGCTGGCCATCGGGTTGGTCGACTACGTGGTCGAGCCCGACGACCTGATGCCTGCCGCCCTGGCCTACGCGGCCGAGCTCGCGTCCGGGGCCCGCACCGCCCAGGGGCTGGCCAAGGCGGCCATCGACGAGGGGCTGGCCGGCACGCTGGACGACGGGCTCGCCCTCGAGCAACGACGATTCGCCGAGGTGTTCGACACCGAGGACGCGGCCATCGGGGTGGCCTCGTTCCTCGAGCACGGCCCCGGGAAGGCGACGTTCACCGGCATGTGAGGCGCGGTCGGCTGTCGGCCTGTGGCCGGTAGCGTCGAAGGGCCATGTCGCTCGGTCCCCACGCCTCGCCACCGGCCGAACCGGCGGTCACCTGCTACCGCCATCCCGATCGGCGAGCCGGGGTGAGCTGCCAGCGGTGCGGCCGGCCGGTGTGCCCCAGCTGCATGGTGCAGGCCTCGGTCGGGTTCCAGTGCCCCGAGTGCGTGAAGCAGGGCGCCAAGCGCAGCCCTCACGTCACCGCCCGGGCCGTCCTCGAGCGCCCGCCGTACGTCACCTACGCCCTCATCGCCCTCAACGCCCTCGGCCTGCTGGCGGTGCTGCAGTCGGGTGGGTCGCTGACCGACGGCGGCGGCACCTTCACCCAGAACTACGGCCTGGTCGGCGCCGGGCTCACCCAGTCCAACACCGTGGTGGGCGTGGCCGTGCACCAGTGGTACCGGCTGATCACGGGCGGGTTCGTCCACGCCGGCCTCATCCACTTCGGCATGAACATGTTCGTGCTCTGGATCATCGGCACGCAGATGGAGCGGGTCCTGGGGGCGGTGCGCTACCTGGCCCTGTACGTGACCTGCCTGGCCGCCGGCGCCTTCGCCGTGATGCTGGCCGATCCGGGCGTGCTCACCGTCGGGGCCTCGGGGGCCATCTTCGGCATCATGGGCGCCGCCGCCTCGTTCCAGCGGTCGCGGGGGATCAGCCTGGCCCAGTCCGGCCTGGGGGTGCTGATCGTGATCAACCTGGTGTTCAGCTTCGCCGTGCCCGGCATCTCCATCGCGGGCCACATCGGCGGGCTCATCGGCGGCCTGGCCGTGGGCTGGCTCATCTTCCAGCTCGAGGGCCGGGTGCGCTCCGAGTGGGCGGCGGCGGCCATGTGCCTGGCCATCACCGTGGCCCTGCTGTTCGCCGGCGTGTGGGCGGCCAACCACTACTACCTGACCGGCCACGCCCTGATCTAGTGCGGCACTAGCCCGCCTCCACGAGGCGGCGCAGGGTGCGCAGGTTGCGTCGCCAGGTCCAGTGGAGCACGGGGGAGGCGGCCAGGGCACCGAGTGGGCCGCCCAGGTACAAGGGGAAGCGCAACCGCTCGGACCACGTGAAGCGGGTGACCGGACGGCCCCGGCGCCGCCCTCGACGCGGGCGCAGGGTGAACGACCCCTTGCCCGAGACGACCCCGCGGTGGCGCACGCCCATCTCGCGGCGCGGCCGCCAGCGGGTGATCTCCATGTCGTCCACCATGCGCAGCGGTCCGATGCGGGTGTCGCACTCGAAGGTGGTGCCGACCCCGTGGTGGCGCGACGACGTGAACCGGATGGCGTGGGCGTCGTGCATCCACGTCACGTGGCTGCCCACGTCCGCGATGGCGTCCCACACCTGGGCCGGTGTGGCCTCGATGTCGACGTGGACGCGGATCCGGGCCATGGCGAACGTTACGTCCCGGAGGCCGAGGTGCCGTAGACGGAGATGAGCGTGGGGCTGTCCTCGTCGAAGGCCGTGGCCCGCCAGTCTCCCCAGCGCTCGAGCCCCGCCAGCCCGGCCCGGCGGGCCAGGGCGTCGAGCTGGTCGGGGTGGAGGTAGTGGATGCGCCAGGGCCGCAGGCGGGTGCCCGCCTCGCTGAGCTGGATGTGCTGGCCCACCACCGTCTGGGTCGCGAGGTCGTGCATCGAGGCGTTGAGCACCACCTCCGACGCGGTGACCCGGCTCACCGACAAGCCGCCCGCCGCCGACCGGCCCGGTGGGGGATCGGGATCGGGGTCGGCGGGGACGAAGGTCTCCACCACCAGGCGACCGCCCGGAGCCAGCCGGGCGGCAGCGCCGGCGAGGCACCGCGCCTGGGCGTCGTCGTCAGCCAGGTTGAACAGGGTGTTGTAGGCGATGAGCACCACCTGGAAGGGGGGGCCGAACCCGTCCGGTCCGGCGGCGTCGAGGTCGGTGGCGCCCAGGTCGGCCATGTCGCCCGCCACCAGGCGCAGGCGGTCGGCACCCGGCTTGGCCGCCAGCCGTTCGAGCATGGCCGCCGAGGCATCCACGCCGGTCAGGCGCAGGCCTCGGGCGGCCAGGGGCAGGGCCAGGCGGCCGGTGCCCACCCCCAGCTCCAGGACGGCGGCGTCGCCCACCCCGGGGGCGTCGGCCAGCTCCGCCACCCGGGCCACGCAGGCCTCGACGTCGGTGACGTCGGGGTACCACTGGTCGTAGACGTCGGCGAAGGCGTCGCCGTAGGAGCCCGGCTCGAACTCGGCCATGCGCTTAGTCTGTCCGCCGTGGAACCACTCGACCGCCCGCCGGCCGCGGGCGACTGGGCGCTTCCCGACAGCCAGGCGGCCAACCCCCCACCGGGCGGACCACCGCCGGGCCGGTCGTCCTCGATGGCCACCGCCGAGCGGCCCGAGGGTCGGCCCCCGCCGGTGCTGCCCGTGCCCCTGGCCCCCATGACCCTGTCGGACCTGCTCGACGGCGCCTTCCGGGTCCTCAAGCTGGCGCCCCGCACGGTGCTGGGGATCGCGGCGGCCATCCTCGTGCCCGTGTTCATGGTGGCCGCCTTCCTTCAGCGCGACGCGGCCAACGGCTACTCGTTCGGCAGCGGCCTGAGCCTGACCCAGGTGCTGGCCACCTCCGGTGGCACGGTCGTGAGCGAGTACGCGGCGGCCATCCTGGTGGCGGCCAGCCTGTTCTACCTGGGTGGTGCCCTGGGACGGCTGGTCTCGGCCTGGTACGCCGGGGGTGACCTCACCGCGGGTCAGGCCCTGGCCGCCGCCTTCCGCCGGACCCCGGCGCTCATGGCCGCCTTCGCCATGTTGCTGCCGGTCAAGGTCGTCTCGGCCATGCTGTGCTACCTGCCGGTGATCCCCACGGTCACCCTGTTCTCGCTCACCGCCCCCGCCATCGTCATCGAAGGTCTCGGGCCCTTCGCCGGCGCCCGCCGGTCCTGGCAGCTCATCGCCCGCCGGTTCTGGCCATCGCTGGGCATCATCGTGGCCGCCACCCTGGGCTCGTCCATCCTCTCCTCGGTCCTGACCGTCCTGCCCACCCTGTTCGCGCTCCTGCTGCCCAACCCGGGGCAGTGGATCGTGCTGGGCCTGGCCCGCGCCGCGGTGGCGCTGGTCATCGTCACCACGCTCGTGTCGGTGTCGGTGCTGCTCTACATGGACCTGCGCATCCGCACCGAAGGACTCGACCTCGAGCTGGCTGCGGCGGACGCCTTCGTCGATGCCCGCTGATCACCCCGCGGCCACGCCGCTGCCGTTGCCGCGCCAGCCCCCGGCGGTCAGCCGGGCCAAGGCCCACGCCATCCTGTCCCAGCGCCAGTTCCGGGGGGCGCGGCCCAGCCTCTTCGAGCAGTTCCTGCGCTGGGTGGGCCAGCACCTCGGCCTCGGGGCCAACCGGTTGCTGAGCGGGGGTCCGGGCGCGGCGCTGGGATGGATGGTCCTGCTGGTGGCGGTGGGCATCGTGGTGGCGCTGGTGGTCTACGGCACCCGCACCCTGCGTCGCGACGCCGAGCGGGCCGAGCCGGTCATCCAGGTGGAGCTGCGCCGCTCCCCGGCCGACTGGGTCGACCAGGCCGAGCGCCACGAGCGGGGCGGGGACTGGAAGGAGGGGCTGCGCTGCCGATACCGGGCGCTGGTGGCCGGGCTGATCGCGGCCCACGCGGTGCGCGACCTGCCCGGGCGCACCACCGGCGAGCACCGGGCGGACGTGCGGGCCACCGTGCCCGACGCCGAGGCGGACTTCGCCGGGGCGTCCGAGCTGTTCGAGCGGGCCTGGTACGGCGACCGGTTCACCGGGCCCGACGAGCGCGACCGGTTCGTCCAGCTGGCCGAGTCCGTGCTGGGGAAGGCCCGCCACGCCAACGCCGTGCCCGACCCCGCGCCCGAAGACCACGAGCTGGAGCTGGTGGCCCGATGACCGCGGCCGTGGCCGACCCGGATGCCGGTGGGGGCCCAGTGGCACCGCGGCGCGGTCGGCGGTGGGTGCCGTGGCTGCTCGGGCTGGCCGGCCTGCTGGTGGTGGTGCTGGCCCTGGGCGCGCCCCGCTCGCCCAGCGGACCCGACCCCTACGATCCTCACGCCACCGGCCCGTCCGGCACCAAGGCCCTGGTGATGCTGCTCGGCCAGTCGGGCGCCCAGGTGCGGGTCACCACCCGCATGCCCGGGGCCGACACCGACATCGCCCTGCTGCTGGTCGACACCACCGGCCAGGACCAGACCGACCGGCTCGAGGCCTGGGTCCGGGCGGGCGGCACGCTGGTGGTGACCGACTCGGCGTCCTCGTTCGTGCCGGTGGGCTCGACCTCCTCGGGCTCCCCCCTCGGCCTGTCCGATCCCCCCATCGAGCCGGGGCGCTGCGACATCCCGGCGCTGGCCAACCTGGGCCAGGTCTGGTCCTCGGGGGACCCGTCGTTCTACGACGTGCCCGCGGGGTCGAGCGGTTGCTACACCAACGGCATCCGGGCCTTCGTGGTGGACACCCCGCTGGGGCGCGGCCACATCGTGTCGTTGGGCAGCCCGGACGTGTTGGCCAACGGCACCCTCGACCAGTACGACAACGCGGGGCTGGCCACCAACCTGCTGGCCCCCCGGGACGGGACGCGGGTCTCGGTGCTGTGGGGGATGACCGCGCCGGGCGTGCCGGCCGGCGGCCACCAGCCCGACCTGGGTGCGCTCATCGCCGTCGGGCTCAAGCTGGCGCTGGTCGAGCTGCTGGCCGCCTTCGGCGTCTACACCTGGTTCCGGGCCCGGCGTCTGGGTCGCCCGGTCACCGAGTCCAAGCTGGTCGAGCTGGGCGGATCCGAGCTCATCGCCGCCCACGGCCACCTGCTGGCCCAGACCCGCGACCCCGACCGGGCTGCCCGCCTGCTGCGCGCCGATCTGCGCCGGCGCCTGGCCGAGCGGCTGGGGTTGGCCCCGGGCGCCGCCCCGGAGGTGGTGGCCGAGGTCACCGCGGCGCGCGCCGGGGTGGACCGCGATCGCGTGGCCCGGGCGGTCACCGACGTGCCCGTGGGCTCCGAGGCCGAGCTGCTCGACCTGGCCCGAGACATCGACACCATCCGTGCGGAGGTACTCCATGGCACTGCCCCCTGATCCCGCTGCGCCCACCGGTGGCACCCCCCAGCCGCCCCTCGACGACGCCCGGGCCCCGATCCTGGCCCTGCGCGACGAGGTGGCCAAGGTGGTCGTCGGCCAGGACGGCACCCTGTCGGGGCTGGTGGCGGCCCTGCTGGTGCGGGGCCACGTGCTGCTCGAAGGGGTGCCGGGGACGGCCAAGACCTTGTTGGTCAAGGCGGTGGCCACCGCCCTCGACCTCGAGTTCAAGCGCGTCCAGTTCACCCCCGACCTGATGCCCTCCGACGTGATCGGCCAGGTCATCTTCGAACCGGCCCAGGGCACCTTCCGCTTCCGCCAGGGACCGGTGTTCACCAACCTCTTGCTGGCCGACGAGATCAACCGCACGCCGCCCAAGACCCAGGCCGCCCTGCTCGAATCGATGGAGGAGCGCCAGGTCACCATCGAGGGGCAGGCCCACGCCCTGCCCGACCCGTTCATCGTGGTGGCCACGCAGAACCCGGTGGAGTACGAGGGGACCTACCCGCTGCCCGAGGCCCAGCTCGACCGGTTCCTGTTCAAGCTCCAGGTCGGCTATCCGAGCTTCGAGCAGGAGCAGGAGGTGCTGGCCCGCCACGACCGGGGCCTGGATCCCCACGACATGGTGGCCGCCGGGATCCGACCGGTGGCCGGCGCCGCCGACCTGGCCCGGGCCCGGGCCCAGGTGGAGGCGCTGCGGGTGGAACCGCCGGTGCTGGCCTACCTGGTGGCGCTGGTGCGGGCCACCCGCGAGTCGCCGTCGGCCACCCTGGGCGTGTCCCCCCGAGGCGCCACCGCGCTGCTGCACGCGGCCAAGGCCTGGGCCTGGCTGGCCGGGCGCGACTACGTGACCCCCGACGAGGTCAAGGCCGTGGTCAAGCCCACGCTGCGCCACCGCCTGCTGGTGCGACCCGAGCTGGAGCTGGAAGGCGCCACCGCCGACGGCGTGCTCGACGGCATCCTGGCCTCGGTGCCGGTCCCGCGCTGAACGTCGAGCCAGCCGCCGAGCCGCTGCCGAGTCGAGCCCCGATGCCCATCCCCACCCGCCGCCTGGCCGCCGTGGTCGCCCTGGCCTCGATCGTGGTGCTCGTGGTCGACGGCGGGATCGGCTTCCTGGTGGTGAACGGCGTCCTGGTGGTGGCCATGCTGGTCGACTGGGCCACCGCCACCGCGCCCGGGCGCATCGAGATCGCCCGGGTCCTGCCCGAGGTGGTCCAGCTCGGGGTGGCCGACCACCTGGGTTGGCAGGTCACCAACCCCACCGGGCGGGCCCAGCGGGTCAGCTTCGCCGACGACCTGGCCCCCTCGCTGCACGCCGGCTCGCGCCGGGCCCGGGTCCGGCTGCCGGCCCGCGGCGGGGTGGACGTGACCACCACCATCCGGCCCGCCCGCCGAGGGCGCTTCCGGCCCCGCGACCTCACGGTGCGGGTGGAGGGGCGCCTCGGCCTGGCCGCTCGCCAGGCCACCCGGGCCCTCCCCGGCGAGCTGCGGGTCTACCCGCCGTTCAAGTCCCGCGACGAGGCCGAGCTGCGCATCAACAAGGCGCGCATCCTGGAGGTGGGCCTGCGGTCGGCCCCCGGCCTGGGTGGGGGCACCGAGTTCGACCAGCTGCGCGACTACACCGTCGACGACGAGTTCCGACGCATCGACTGGTCGGCCACCGCCCGGGCCGGCAAGGCCATCGTGCGGACGTACCGGGCCGAGCGCAACCAGACGGTGATCAGCCTGCTCGACAACGGTCGGATCATGGCCGGACAGGTCGCGGAGGTCCCCCGGGTCGAGCACGCCATGGACGCGGTGATGATGCTCACGGCCGTGGCCACCCGGCTGGGGGACCGGGCCGGGCTGGTGGCCTTCGACCGCGAGGTGCGGGGCATCGTGGCGCCGGGGCACGGGCGCGACCAGCTGGGCCGGGTGACCGAGGCCATGTACCAGCTCGAGCCCGCCCTGGCCGAGAGCGACTACCAGGGGGCGTTCGCCGCCACCCTGGCCCGCTTCCGCCGCCGGGCCATGCTGGTGCTGTTCACCGACCTGGTGGAGCAGGCGGTGGGCGAGACGCTCATCCCCGCCCTGCCCCTCATCAGCCGCAACCACCTGGTGGTGGTGGCCGCCGTGCAGGACCCCCAGGTCGTCCAGTGGGCCCTGGCCTCGCCCCGCGACGCGGTCGGTGCGTACCGCAAGGCGGCGGCGGTGGCCGCCCTGGAGGAGCGACGCCGCACCACGGCCCGCCTGCGCGGTCTGGGGGCCACGGTGGTCGACGCCCCGCCGGGCCAGCTCGCCCCTCAGCTGGCCGACGCCTACCTCCGGGTCAAGGCCACCGGCCGGCTGTGATCCCCCTCCGGCCAGCGGGAACGTCAGCCGGTGAGCGTGGGTGAGGAGGCGACCGGCGTGGCGGCCGGGGCGGCCTGAGCCGGGGCCGCCGTGGTCGTGGTGGTCGGCGCCGCGGTCGTGGTGGTCGTGGCGAACCCCGGATCGGTGACGGTGAAGGTGGCCGACGTGTTCGAGGTGCCGGCGTCGTCACCCGTGCACGGCCCGGGGAACGGGGGATCAGCTCCGCTCTCCACTGGAGCGGGGGTGGCGAAGCCCCCCCACGCCACGCCTCACCCACACGTCAGGCCGTGACGAGGGCGGCGGCGCGCTGTTCGACGGCTCGGGACACCTCGTCCAGGTCACCCACGAAGCCCTGGGCCACGGCCTGGCGGCCGAACACCACCAGGTAGGCGACGTAGGCCACCCAGGCCGTGAAGCCGATGCCGACCTTCACCCCGGCCGGCAGGTTCGATCCGGTGATGAAGCCCTCGATGGTGCCGGCGCAGACGAACATGGTGGCCAGGCCGATGACGATGACCACCATCCGGCGTCCTTGCTCGGCCAGCGCGGCCGAGCGCAGGCGGTCGCCCGGGGCCACGATGGTCCAGCCCAGGCGCAGACCGGTCCCCCCGGCGATGCAGATGGCGCTCAGCTCCAACAGGCCGTGGGGCAGGATCAGGCCCAGGAACCGCCAGCCGCGGCCGTCGGTGATCATCCAGGCGGCCGCCTGGCCGAGGTTCAGCCCGTTGCTCAGCAGCGCCAGGATGCCGAACACGCCCAGCGCGGCCCCGCCGGCGAAGGCCTCGAACGACACCAGGATGTTGTTGGTGGTCACCTCGGTGAAGAACTGCACGTGGGGCTGGTTCGAGTAGTACTGCTCGAACTCGTCGTGGACGTACTGGTGGCGCTGCTCGGCCGTGCCGGTGGCGTCGAGCGCCCGGTGGTCGCCCACCAGCCAGGCCCCGAACACGATGGCGGGCACGAAGGTGAGGGCCACCCCCAGCATCACGTAGCGCCGTGAGTCCCACACGGCGGCGGGGTAGGTGACCACGAAGAAGGTGCGCACGGTCTGCCACACCCGGGGGCGGGTGCCGTAGATGACCCCCGAGGCGTCGGCCACCAGCCGGGTGAGCCGGGCGGTGAGGGCGTTGTCCCGGAAGGCCGGTCGGGCGTAGGAGAGCTGGGCCGAGGTGCGCTGGTAGAGGCTGATCAGCTCGTCGAGCTCGGCCGGGGACAGGTCGCCCACCCGCTTGCGGGCCCGACCGGTCAGCTCGGCCAACCGGATCCAGTGCGGTTGGTTGCGGGCGATGTACCCGTCGATGTCCACCGCGCAACGTTACGCTCCACCGTGGTGAGCGGCGCGTCCCTCAACTCGGTGCAGCCGGGCGGCATCGTCACCCCCGAGGCGGTGCTGCTCCAGTTCGAGACGGCCGGCGCCGGTTCCCGGGCCGCCGGCGAGGTCCTCGACGTGTTCCTGCAGCTGTTCGTCCTGAGCGTGGTGGGTGGGGCGGCCCTGGCCGTCGGGAGCTACGCGGGCCACACCGCGGCGGCGGTCATCGCCCTGGTCATGGTCCTGCTGGTCCTGGTGGGCTACCCGGTGGCGTCGGAGACCCTGTGGAACGGGCGCACGCTGGGCAAGGCGGCGTTGGGCCTGCGGGTGGTGACGGTGGAGGGTGGGCCGGTGCGGTTCCGCCACTCGGCCATCCGCGGCATCGTCGGGTTGTTCGAGATCTACGCCACCCTCGGGTCGGTGGCCCTGATGACCATCATCTTCAGCCGGCGCGACCAGCGGGTGGGGGACCACATGGCCGGCACCATCATCCTGCGGGAGCGCTCGGCCCCCGGCCACCAGGCCATGCCCATCACCTTCGCGCCACCCCCCGGCCTCGATGCCTACGTGGCCTCGCTCGACGTGGTGGGCCTCACCGCCGAGCAGTACGGCGTGATCCGATCGTTCCTGTTGCGGGTGCTCGACCTGAGCCCGCCGGCCCGGTGGTCGGTGTCGGTGAAGCTGGCCAACGCCACCGCCCTGCGGCTGCGGTTGCAGCCGCCGGCAGGCGTCAACCCCGAGCTGTTCCTGGTGTGCGTGGCCGCCGCCTACCAACGACGCACCAACCCGTCGGCGGCCGTGGGCGCGTACCCGTCGGGCGGCTACGGCGCCTACCCGCCGCCGGTCCCGGGCACCGCGGTGGTCGCCCCACCGTCGGGGCCGGCCACCTTCCCCTGGGGTCCGCCTCGCGAGGCTTCCGGTGGCCCCGACCAGGACCGGGGGACCAGTCGGTAGCCTTCTGCGCATGGCCGCCTACCTCGACCACGCCGCGTCCACCCCGACGCGACCCGAGGTGGTGGACGCCATGTTGCCCTACCTCACCGAGCTGCACGCCAACCCGTCGGGCGCCCACCGGCTGGCTCGCGACGTGCGGCGGGCGGTCGACGACGCCCGCGACCTGGTGGCCGAGGCCCTCGGGGCCGAGCCGGGTGAGGTGGTGTTCACCAGCGGGGGCACCGAGTCCGACAACCTGGCCGTACTCGGCACCCTCGACCACGCGGGCGGCCTGGCGGTGGGCTCGTCGGTCGAGCACAAGGCGGTGGGCGAGGCGGTGGCGTCGCGCCACGGCGTGACCGTGCCGGTCGACGCCCGGGGCGTGCTCGATCTCGACGCCCTGGCCGCCACCCTGGTCGAGGCCCGGGGCCAGGGCCGGCGGGTGGCGGTGGTGTCGGTGATGCTGGTCAACAACGAGGTGGGCACCATCCAGCCCCTCGAGCGGGTGGTCGAGCTCGTGCGCACCCACGCACCCGAGGCCTCGGTGCACACCGACGCGGTGCAGGCCCTGGCTTGGATGGACGTGGCCACCGCGGCCCGCGGCGCCGACCTGGTGGCCATCAGCGGCCACAAGATCGGGGGACCCAAGGGGGTCGGCGCCCTGGTGGTGCGCGCCGGGACGGCGCTCGAGGCCCGCCAGCGCGGCGGCGGCCAGGAGCGCGGCCGACGGGCGGGGACCCCCAACGTGGCCGGCATCGTCGGGTTGGGACTGGCCGCCCGCCTGGCCGTCGAGGCCCGCCCGGCCCTGGTCGAGGCGGTGGCGGCGCGGCGCGACCGCCTGGAAGCCGGCCTGGTGGCGGCCATCCCGGGGGCGGTGCGCACCGGGGTCGACCTCGGGGCGGCGACGGCGGGCGACGCGGCGGCCCGCGCCGCCGGCCTCTGCCACCTGTGCCTGCCCGACGTCGAGAGCGAGGCCCTGCTCTACCTGCTCGAGGACCGCGAGGTGTACGCCGCGGCCGGCTCGTCCTGCTCCAGCGGCGCCCTCGACCCGTCCCACGTCCTGGCCGCCATGGGCATCCCCCGCGAGCTGGCCCAGGGCGCCATGCGCTTCTCGTTGGGTTGGTCGACCACCGACGCCGAGATCGACCTGGCCCTCGAGGCCGTGCCCGCCGCCGTGGCGCGCCTGGCCCGGTTCGCGCCCACCACCGCCGGTTGAGCCGGCGATGAAGCTCCTGGTGGCCATGTCCGGCGGGGTGGACTCGTCGGTCGCCGCCGCCCGGCTGGTGGCCGACGGCCACGACGTCACCGGCGTGACCCTCAAGCTGTGGGGCGGCGACAGCGACTCGGGCTGCTGCTCGGTCAGCGACGTGGACGACGCCCGCCGGGCGGCCCAGCACCTGGGCGTCGACCACCTGGTCTTCAACTTCGCCGACGACTTCGGTGCCCGGGTCGTCGACCCCTACGTGACCGACCACGCCGCCGGGCGCACACCCAACCCGTGCATCGAGTGCAACCGGCACCTGAAGTTCGATCGGCTGCTCCGCCGGGCCGAGGCGCTCGGCTTCGAGGGTGTGGCCACCGGCCACCACGCCCGCGTCGTCATCGACCCGCTCGGTCGGCGCCGTCTGGCCCGCGGGGCGGACACCGCCAAGGACCAGAGCTACGTGCTCTACGTGATCCAACCGTCGTGGCTCGAGCGGGTGTGGTTCCCGGTGGGGGAGATGACCAAGACCGAGGTCCGGGCCGAGGCGGCGCGCCTCGGGCTGCGCACCGCCACCAAGCCCGACAGCCAGGACGTGTGCTTCATCACCGCCTCGGCCGGCCGTCGAGCGTTCCTGGGGCCGCGCATCGCGCTGCACCCCGGTCGGGTGGTGGACGCCGCCGGCCGCCGCATCGGCCAGGTCGACGCCGTCGAGCTGGTCACGGTGGGCCAGCGCCGGGGCCTGGGCCTGTCGGGCCAGGAGGCCGGCCGCTACGTGGTCGACGTCGACGTGGCTGCTCGCCAGGTGCGCGTCGGTCCCGTCGAGGCGCTGGCCACCTCGTCGGTGGTGATCGGGGACCTGGTGTGGGCCACGGGCGCCGGACCCGATCCTCGTGTTCCGCGGGCGAGCGGCGCGCCGCTGGTGGCCCAGTGCAGCGCCCATGGCCGACCCCGGCCGGTGGCGCTCGGGCCGGTCCAGGAGGCGACCACCGTCCCCGACGTCCGTGCCGATGGCCACGCAGGAGCGGGCCCCACCGTCGAGCTCACGTGGCTGGAGGGACCCCAGCCTCGGGTGGCGCCCGGTCAGAGCGTGGTGATCTACCAGGACGACCTGGTGGTGGGCGGCGGGATCGTGACCCCTACCAGGCTGGCGCCGAACTGCATGGGGTAGAGTACGGCGCCCTGACTCCCCATGGAGTGTGGGGGTCGCAGCACTCTCCGTGGGTGCAGAATTGGAAGGCTGGTCCACTTCATGCGCATGCGCAGGATCCTCATCGCCCTGGTTTCGGCCACGTTGCTCGCCGCCTTGTTCCCGCTGCTGGCCGCCAGCCCGGCGGGCGCCACGCCGGCTGCACCCACGCAGGAGTCGCCGGCGGACGGAGGGACCTCCGCGACGAACCCGACGCTGCACTGGGACGTCACCTCCTCGGCGGTCAAGTACCAGGTGCAGATCTCGACGACGTCGAGCTTCAGCTCGACCGTGTACAACACCAGCACCACCAACACCTACGCCACGCCGACCAGCGATCTGGCCCTCAACGTCGTCTACTACTGGCGGGTCGACGCCACCGACGCATCCAACAGCACCGGGCCGTGGAGCAGCACCTGGACCTTCACCCGGACCACCCCACCAGGGCCGACGCAGGTCAGCCCCACCTGCAACCAGACGCTGGTGTTCCCCGACGACCCGCCCACGCTGGCCTGGCAGGCCCTGGCCGGCGCCAAGAGCTACAACGTGCAGGTCTCGGCGGCCTCCAACTTCACCACCACCGTGCTCAACACCAGCACGGTCCAGACCTCCTACACGCTCACCACCCCCCAGCCCGTCGGCCAGACGTTCTACTGGCGGGTGCAGGGCGTCACCGCGGGGAACCTCGACACGCAGTGGTCGGACGGCACCTGCGACGACGGCACCGCCACCTATCAGTACTCCTGGCCCGCCGTGCCCGAGCTGCAGTCCCCGGCTGACACGGCCACCATCGAGCAGGTCGTGCTCTCGTGGGGGGCGCTGAACGGCGCGCCGCAGTACGAGCTCCAGGTCAGCCCGAACATCAACTTCACCGGCACGCTCACCGCCGACGTCACCATCGACTCGGTCCAGTGGTCGCCCGCCTCCACCTTCAACAACGGCACCTACTACTGGCGCGTCCGGGGCAGGAACGCGGCCGGCACGTTCAGCGGCTGGTCGCAGATCCGCACCTTCACCCGGGCCTGGCCGGCGCCCGACTCGCCGCCGAACAACCGAGTCACCCTGCTGACGCCCACGGACGCCAACTACGCGGTGACCGAACCGGACTTCTCCTGGACGCCCGTCCGCCTGGCCAGCGACTACCAGATCGAGGTGGGCACCGACGTCAACTTCTCGCCGGCGTCCTTCCAGCAGTGCAGCACCAACCACACGCTGGTCACCCCCTACGCCCAGGGCTGCAGCGACATCGATCCCACCCCGGGGACCCTCTACTACTGGCGCGTCCGGCCCATCGACCACCCGGTGGGGGTCAACGGCCTGTGGTCGACGACGTTCAGCTTCGTGTACGCCCCGCCGGCCGTCAGCCTGGCGACGCCGAGCGATGGCGCCTCGACCAGCTCCCCGGTGCTCACCTGGCACGCCGACGCCAACATCGGCCAGTACAAGGTCACCGTCCTGCACAACGGGACGATCACCGAGAGCGCCAACACCTACAACAGCTCGTACGTGCCCCAGGCGCTGACCGTGGGCCAGACCTACCAGTGGTACGTGCAGACCATCGACGGCAACAACCAGGTCGGCCCCGTCCCCGGCTCCACCTTCTCGTTCACCGCCACCGCCCCGACGGCCCACGCCTCGCCCGACCCCATCACGCCGGCGGGCACCAGCGCCGACCACGTGCCCAACCTGAGCTGGCAGGCCATGGGCACCGACTTCGGCACCTGGAGCTACTCGATCCAGTACCGCGTCCACGGCACGCCCACCTTCCAGACGCTGGTCAGCAACCTCAACACCGCCTCCTACAGCTATCCCGGGTTCGACCCGGCCATCGGCACCTACGACTGGCAGGTGGTGGCCACCAGCGGCGCCACCACCGTCACCGGCCTGGCCAGCACCTTCGTGGTGCAGAGCCTGCCCACGACGTCGCTCACCGCGCCCAACAACTGCTCGGCCGTGGCCGACCCGTGTCCGACGGTCGGCGACACCCCCACCCTCCAGTGGAACTCGGTGCCCGGGGCCACCCTGTACATCGTCTATCTGGCCACCGACGTGAACTTCACCCACATCACCGAGACCTGGCAGACGTCGTACTCGACGCTCACGCCCACCCTGTCCCTGCCCGACAGCCAGGCCGGTCAGTCGACCTACTGGTACGCCCGACCCTGCTACGCCACCACCAGCCACTGCGGGCCCGAGCCCTCCACCTTCGCGGGAACCGACAGCTCGCCGGTGTTCACCTTCCGCAAGGAGTCGCCAGCCGTGAGTGGGCTGTCCGTCCAGACCACCACCGATGGCACGGCCTACACCACCGTCGCCGCGAGTGGAACGGCCACCAACTCGAACCAGCTCAGCTTCTCGTGGACCGACTACCTGACCACGAACCTGGGGATGCCCGACTCGTGCCCGTTCCCGTCGGACGGTTCGGATCCCCAGCCGTGCCCACCCGACCAGGAGGCGCAGCAGTACCACATCCAGATCGCCACGGTGCCTGACTTCTCGTCCATCCTCAACCAGGCCACGGTGGACCAGACCACCTACACCATCTCGTCGACCACACTGCCCGACGGTCCCATCTACTGGCGGGTGCAGGCCATCGACCACAGCACCAACAGCCTCACCTGGAGCGACACCTTCACGGTCACGCAGAAGACCTCACCTGAGGTGTCGCTGACCACGCCGACCAACGGCCAGACGGTGGCCGGCGTGCCGTCGTTCACCTGGGCGTCGCAGCTGTTCGCCAACAAGTACGAGATCGAGATCTACAAGAACACCGGTTCGCCGCTGAGCACCGCCAACCGGATCGTCGACGTCCAGACCGAGACGACGGCTTACACCCCGACCGTGACCATCGCCCCGGGCACCTACGGCTGGCGCCTACGCCGGATCGACGTGGCCGGCCGGGCCGGTCCCTGGTCGGCCGTGGACAACACCGGGCTCCGGCTGTTCACGCTGACGCCGGCGGCGCCGGTGCTCGACTCGCCAGCCGCCAGTGCCAACGTGACGGCCAACCAGCTGCTGTTCACCTGGGAGCCCTCACCGGGAGCGTCCCAGTACCGGATCAACATCTCCTCGTCGGCCTCCTGCATCGGATCGGTCTCGTCCTACCCCGTGACCACGGTCATGACGGCCTGGGCGCCCACCACCCTGCTGGCCGACGGCACCTACTACTGGGACGTCACCTCGCTGGACGGCTCGGCCAACGCCCAGGGCATCTCGTCGTGTCGCAAGTTCACCGTCGGGACGCTCGGGGCGGAGTTCCACCCCATGGCTCCGGTGCGGCTGCTCGACTCGCGCACCAGCACCGGCGGTTGGAACGCGCCGCTGGGCAGCAACACCAGCCGGGCCCTGACCGTGACCCCGACCATCCCGTCGAACGCGTCGGCGGTGGTGCTCAACGTCACCGTGGCCAGCCCGACCGCCAGCTCGTATCTGAGCGTGTACCCCTCCGGCCAGTCGGTCCCCACCGCCTCGAACCTCAACTACGTGCCGGGGGAGACCATCGCCAACCTGGTCACCGTGAAGATCGGGACCAACCACCAGGTCTCCTTCTACAACCACGCCGGGTCGACGGCCGTCATCGCCGACGCGGTGGGCTACTACGACGACGGCACCCAGAGCGACGGTGCGTTCTTCAACGGGGTGACCCCCGCCCGCCTGCTGGACTCGCGCACGGCCACGGGTGGCTGGGGCAGCCCCCTGCAGGCCGGGGCGGCCAACGCCCGGACCCTCAAGGTGACGGGAGTGGGCGGTGTGCCCTCGACCGCCACCGGCGTGGTGTTGAACGTCACCACGGTGGGCCCGTCCACCAGCTCGTATCTCACCGTGTACCCGACCGGCTCCGCCCAGCCGTTGGCCTCGAACCTCAACTTCACCGCGGGTGAGACCATCGCCAACCTGGCCACCATCCAGGTCGGCACCGGGGGCGACGTCACCTTCTACAACTTCAGTGGTCACGTCGATGTCGTGGCCGACGTGACCGGCTACTTCGACGCCAACACCGGTGACCGGTTCCACGCCCTGGCGCCGACGCGCATCCTCGACGATCGGGTCGGCAACGGGCTGAGCGGGCCGTGGGGACCGAACCAGGCCCGCACGGTGACGGTCTCCGGCGCCGGCACCCCGGCGGTGCCCGCGGGCCACGCGGTGGTGATGAACGTCACGGCCACGGGCCCGACCCAGTCCTCGTTCCTCACCGTCTACCCCGACGGTGCGTCGCGGCCCACCGCGTCGAACCTGAACTTCGTGGCCGGCCAGACCATCCCCAACCTGGCGATGCTCCCGCTGTCGGGCGCGGGGAAGGTCGACATCTACAACCTGAGCGGCCAGGTCGACGTCATCGCCGACGTGGTGGGCTACTTCGCCTCGTCGTGACCTGGCGCGGGCGCGGCCCCCGCCTGGCGTGGCGGCTCGCGCTCAGCCCATCCCGCGTTTGGCTGCATCGGCCAGCACGGTGCCGGGTCGGGTGGGCGTGAACAGGAAGGCCGTGATCTCCTCGGTGGTGACCTCGTCGCGCGAGCGCAGGCGCCGGCGCGGCGACGGGCTCATGGGCAGGGGCTCGGTCAGGCGCACCTCGAGGGCCAGACCGAACGCCCCCAGGGTCAGGTCACGGGCGTCGCTGCCCACGAGCGCGGGGCCGATGGCAGCCAGGTGCTGGCGGATCACCAGCACCGACTCGACGGCGGCCAGCTGGTCGTGCAGGACGAGTCCGGCGGGGGTGAACACCAACCAGCGCCGACTCAGGATGTGCAGCGAGCGGGAGGTCCACACCGCCGCCGGCCACCCCACGATGACCAGCAGGGCGCCCAGGATCCACTGGCAGTCGGCGAGCAGCAACGGTCCGGCCGTGAACCCGCACACCACCACGGCCCAGGCCAGCTCGATGGGGCCGAGCACCAGCGCGCCGGGGGGTCGCAGCGGCAGGCGGCGCTCCAGGCCGTAGGCGGATCCGTTGACGAAGGCGAGACCCGTCGCCGGGGTGAAGGCGATCACGGCCACCAGCGCGGCGTAGGCCACCGACACGACGTCGCGGGTGCCGGGGGAGGGGGTGGCCGCCGCGGCCCAGGCGGCGCCCACCACCAGCGCAGGCCCTGCGATGCGCACCGCGGTCAACGTGACGGTCCGGGGGATCAGGGTGGCGGCCAGACCGGCGGCCCACCCCGCCCACAGGACGACCGAGACGGCCGAGCGGAACAGGGAGCTGCGCGGATCGAGGGCGGCGGCCAGGGACGGCCCGGACACCAGCGGGAGCAGCACCCAGGCGGCGGCCAGGCCCCACCGTCCCAGGTGGGAGCGCCAGCTGACGCGTCGAGAGGCCTCGGTCATCCTCGAAGATTTGCGTATCCACCTCCCCCGTGGCTATTCCATAGCTCAGGAATGCAGGTTCGGTGCCGATCCTGCTACCACGGGCCGAGACCGGTTCCGCGGACCATCGTGGGGGGTGCTCGAGTGGCAGATGATCGTCTGGTCCCGTTGCCCGTGGGGCTGGCCACGTCGATCGGCAGCCTGCCCCACTGCGACCCGGGGGAGGCCGTCGACTTCATCCTGCGCCACCAGCACGGGCTGCCCGCGGCACCCTCGCTGCCGGCCCGGTCGCGCGCCGAGGGCATGATCGCCCAGGCCGCATGCGGGGTCCCGGGCGTGACCCTGCGCCCGGACGGGTCGATGGAGGTCGACATCGCCGCGCTCGACCCCGAGGCGCCGCTGGTCGATCCCGGCTTTGCCTCCGACAGCTTCGTGGGCCTGCGCGCCTTCCTGACCGCGGTGGCTGATCGCCGTGGACCCATCAAGGTGTCGCTGACCGGGCCCGTGACCTTCGGGGTGGCGCTGCACGCTGCGGGGGTGCCGGCCGAGCTGGCCTTCCGGGTGTCGGGGGCGGCGACCGAGCGGCGCGCCCGCGCGCTGGTCCAGTACGTGGGCGGTCGGGTGCCCCAGGCCGAGGTGGTGGCCTTCGTGGACGAGCCCAGCCTGATCGGGGCCATGGATCCGGGGTTCCCGATCGCCGCGCTCGACGCCATCGACCTGGTGTCGGGCACCCTGGCCCAGCTCGAGCGGCTGGCCACCACCGGCCTGCACTGCTGCGGCACGGCCGACTGGCGGTTGCTGCTGCAGGCCGGGGCCCACATCCTGTCGCTGCCCCTCGACGCCGGCATCGAGACCTCGGCCGGGGCGGTGGCCGGCTTCCTCGAGCGCGGTGGGTGGCTGGCCTGGGGGGCGGTGCCCACCGACCGGCCGCTGGGCACCACCGTCGAGCGGCTGTGGCGGCAGCTGTCGGCCGTGTGGTGCGAGCTGGTGACCGGCGGGGGATGCGATCCGGCCCGCCTGCGCACCCAGGCCATGATCACCCCGGCCTGCGGGCTCTACCGCCACGGCGTGACCCAGGCCGAGCAGGTGCTCGAGTTCACCAACCGGTTGGCCGAGCGCCTGCACGACCAGGCCATCGGCGTCCGCCTGTCCGTGGGAGCCTGATCCACTGGCTCTCTGGTCGGCAAGCCTCCCGGCGGGCGCCTTCGGCATCCGCGTGCCATCCCCCCAGCGGCTCCGCCCTGGCGGGCTGCGCCTTCCGAGACTGTCGTAGGCCTTCGGTAGGGTGCATAGGTGCCGCGTCGCGCTGCTGGAGACGACTCGCCGATCGATCCCGGCAACCGCGTCGACGAGCTGCGGGCCGCCATCCGCCACCACAACCAGCGCTACTACGAGCTCGACGAGCCCGAGATCCCCGATGCCGAGTGGGACGCGCTCATGCGCGAGCTGCAGCAGCTCGAGGCGCAGTTCCCCGAGCTGATCACGCCGGACTCGCCCAGCCAACTCGTCGGGGGCGCGCCGTCGGCCACCTTCACCACCGTCGTGCACGCCGTGCCGATGATGTCGCTCGACAACGCCATGTCGGCGGACGAGCTGCACGCCTGGGGCGAGCGGCTGGCCCGGCGCCTGGGCGAGCTGGGCGACTCGGCCGACCAGGTGGGGTTGGTGGCCGAGCTCAAGATCGACGGCCTGGCCGTGTCCATCCGCTACGAGCGCGGCCGCCTGGTGCAGGCCGCGACCCGGGGCGACGGTCGCGCCGGTGAGGACGTCACCGCCAACGTGCGCACCATCGAGGCGCTGCCTCGGACGCTCGGCCGGGGCGCCCCCGCGGTGGTCGAGGTGCGAGGCGAGATCTACATGCCCATCGCCGAGTTCGAGCGCCTCAACGCCGAGCAGGTCGAGGCCGGGCTGCGCACCTACGTCAACCCGCGCAACACCGCGGCCGGCTCGCTGCGCCAGAAGGACGCGGCGATCACCGCCTCGCGCAACCTGTCGTTCTGGAGCTACCAGTTGGGCCAGGTCGATGGCGGGCCCGAGTTCCGCACCCACGGTGAGACGCTGGCGTGGCTGCACGACCTCGGCTTCCCGGTCAACCCCGAGGTGCAGAACCTCACCTCGCTCGACGCGGTCTACGCCCACTGCCTGCACTGGCAGCAGCACCGCCACGACCTCGACTACGAGATCGACGGGGTGGTGGTCAAGGTCGACGACCTGGCCCTGCGCAACGAGCTGGGCTCCACCACCCACGCTCCCCGGTGGGCCATCGCCTACAAGTTCCCGCCCGAGGAGCGCACCACCCGGCTGGTCGACATCCAGGTCTCCATCGGCCGCACCGGTCGGGCCACGCCCTTCGCCATGCTCGAGCCGGTCTTCGTGGGCGGCTCCACCGTCGGGGTGGCCACGCTCCACAACCAGGACCAGGTGGCGGCCAAGGACGTGCGCCCCGGCGACGTGGTCATCGTGCGCAAGGCCGGCGACGTCATCCCCGAGGTGGTCGGCCCGGTGCTGGCCGAACGTCCCGAGGGGCTGGCCGAGTGGGTGTTCCCGACGGTGTGCCCGGTGTGTGGCACCACGCTCGTGCGACCCGAGGGCGAGGCCGACCACCGCTGTCCCAACGAGGCCTGCCCGGCTCGGGTGGCCGGCAGCATCGAGCACTTCGCCAGCCGCGGGGCCATGGACATCGAGGGGTTCGGCGAGCAGAGCGTGCGGCGCCTCCGCGAGCTCGGGCTGCTCGAGGACCCCTCCAGCATCTACACGCTCGACTTCGAACGGGTGGGCGAGCTCGAGGGCTACGGCGAGGTGTCCATCGCCAACCTCCGAGCCGCCATCGACGCCTCGCGGCACCGACCCCTGCCCAACCTGCTGGTGGGCCTCAACATCCGCCACCTGGGCTACGCCGGGGCCGAGCTGCTGGCCCGGGCCTTCGGCGACCTCGACCACATCATGGCCGCCACCGTCGACGAGCTGGTGGCCGTCGACAAGGTCGGGGAGGTGATCGCCACCAGCGTGCACGACTGGTTCGCCCTCGACGGCAACCGGGCCCTGATCGAGCGGCTGCGTGCCGCCGGCGTGAACTTCGAGGGCCCGCCACCTCCCGAGGCGGCCCAGACGCTCGAGGGCCGCTCCGTGGTCGTCACCGGCACGCTGGCCGGCTACACCCGAGACGCGGTCGAGGCCACCATCAAGGCGCACGGCGGCAAGGCCCCCAGCAGCGTGTCCAAGAAGACCACCGCGGTGGTGGTGGGCGAGAGTCCCGGGGCGGCCAAGGTCACCAAGGCGCAGGACCTGGGGGTGCCGGTGCTGGACGAGGCGGGCTTCGAGCACCTGCTGGCCACCGGGGAGCTGCCGCCCGGCGCCGCGCCCGTCGCTGACGACGGAGCGGGCGCGTGATCGGGGTCGACGGGCCGGGCCCGGGAGACGCGCTCCAGGCGGTGGTGTTCGACTTCGGCGGCGTGTACACCGACTCGCCATTCGACGCCGTGCGCACCCGGGGCCTCGACCTGGGCATGGACCCCGAGCAGGCCATGCTCTTCGTGTTCGGCTCCTACGACCGCGACACCGACCACCCCTGGCACCGGGCCGAGCGGGGCGAGTTGGCCCTCGACGAGGCCCGACTCCAGATCCACGAACAGGCTCGGGCCCAGGGCCTCGAGATCGAGCTGTTCGACATGCTCGCCTCCATGGCCGGCGGCGGGGTCCGCGACGAGATGGTGGCCCGCACCCGCCGGCTGCGGGCCGACGGCTACCGCACCGCCCTGATCACCAACAACGTGGTCGAGTTCGGCGAGTACTGGCGCGCCATGCTGCCCCTCGACGAGTTGTTCGACGTCGTGGTCGACTCGTGCGAGGTCGGCATGCGCAAGCCCGATCCCCGCATCTTCGCCCTCACCATGGATCGGCTGGGCGTGGCCGCCGAGCGCGCCGCCTTCCTCGACGACTACCCCGGCAACGTCGAGGCGGCCCGGCGGGCCGGCCTGCACCCCATCCTGGTCACCACCGACTACCACGACGCCATCGCCCAGCTCGACCGCCTGCTGGCCGTCTGAGTCGACCGGTCACACGACGGTGAAGCACCAGTCCTGGCTGCTGGCGTGGCTGGGGCCGTCCTGCACGCGCCAGTAGCTGGCGGCCACGCAGCTCTTGCCCGCCGGCCAGCTGGTGAAGACCTTCCCCTGACCCGGAGTGAAGGTGTACTGGCTCTGGGAGGCGTAGTTCACCGTCTGCACCTGGCTGATCGGGATGGCCGTCCCGTTCACGGACAAGCGGGTGCTGTACCCGCTCTTCAAGACGATGCCGATCTGGTCCTGCTGGAGGATGTTGGAGCCGTCGGTGGGGATGAGCTCGACGATGGTGCCGCCGGCGAGGTTGGACGAGCTGGCCAGGCTCTGGCGGCTGAGGGCCCAGATGGCGCCGGCGGCCACCAGCAGCAGCGCCACCATGAGGATCCGCACGGCCAGCGGCATCTGCTTCCAGACGCCGGGCACCCGCGTGGGCGGACGCGGCGAGCCCTGGTCGTCGTCGAGGCCCACCTGCTCGGCGGTGGTGCGGTCTTCGAAGGCGTCGTCGTCGAACGAGGCGGGGTCGCTGGTGCTCACGTGCTCATTGTGCCGGATGCGCGGGCCCCGACCACCGTCGGCCCACCGTCGCGGTGTCGGGGACAGGCGGTGGTGGACCGAATGACACCGGGGTAACTACTAGCCTGTCGCCATGGCGTTGTCGCGCGTGACCGATCGCGTCGGGCAGGTCCTGTCGGACCGGTACCGGCTGCTGGCGCCCATCGGCACCGGCGCGTCCGCCACCGTCTACCTGGCCGACGACATCACGCTGCGCCGCCGGGTGGCCGTGAAGATCCTGCACGAGGGGCTCTCCGATGACGAGGCCTTCCTGCGGCGCTTCCGGGCCGAGGCCCAGGCCGCGGCCGCCCTCAACCACCCCAACATCATGGCCGTGTTCGACTGGGGCCACGACGCCGTGCCCTTCGTGGTCACCGAGTACCTCGGCGGCGGCAGCCTGCGCACGATGCTCGACCAGGGCCACCAGCTGTCGCCGGCCCAGGCGCTGCTGGTCGGGCTGTCGGCCGCCCGCGGGCTCGACTACGCCCACCGCCGCGGCTTCGTGCACCGCGACATCAAGCCAGCCAACCTGCTCTTCGACGAGGAGGCCCGCCTGCGCATCGCCGACTTCGGCCTGGCTCGGGCCCTGGCCGAGGCGGCGTGGACCGAGCCCCAGGGCGCGGTGCTGGGCACGGCCCGGTACGCGTCGCCCGAACAGGCCCGGGGCGAGACCCTCGACGGTCGCAGCGACGTGTACTCGCTGGCCCTGGTGCTGATCGAGACGGTGACCGGTCGTGTGCCCTTCTCGGGTGACACCACCATCGGCACCCTCATGGCCCGGGTCGAACGGCCGGTCGAGGTGCCCGAGCAGATGGGCGCGCTGCGCCCCGCCCTGGAGGCGGCCGGGGTCCCCCGACCCCAGGACCGGCCCGACGCCAGCGCCTTCATCAGCGCCCTCATGGAGGCGGCCAACGAGCTGGACCGCCCGGCACCGCTGGTGCTGGCCGGGGCCATCGTGCACGTCCACGACGTGGTGGCCGACCGCGACCCCACCGTGGTGCTGCGGCCCGACTCGGAGCCCGAGATCATGACCGCGCCGCCGGGCACCGTCATCGACGGCATCCGGGTCATCCCCGACCCCGACGAGCGCTCAGCGGCCGCCGGGGCGGGCGCGACTGCGGTCGGTCCCACCATCGACGGTCCGGCCGGGGGCGGCCCCCTGGCCAACCTGGTGCCCGAGGGCGACGGCGACCCCGAGTCGGGCCAGACCCGTCGGCAGCGTCGGCGGGCTCGCAAGGCCGAGCGCGCCGCGGCGGTGGCGAGCGTCCCTCCGACCCCCCGGCGCCGGCGGCGCTGGCCGTTCGTCACGCTGGCCGTGCTGGTGGTGCTCGCCCTGGTGGCGGGCGGTGCGGGCTGGTGGTACGAGTCGCGCCCGGTGACCCACCCGGTCCCCCAGCTGGTGGGCACCAACCTGGCCACGCTGAACCACACGATCGGCCATGACCACTGGGTGATCCACCGGGCCGCCGACATCCCCCAGGACGGCACCGTGCGGGGCCAGATCCTGCGTCAGAGCCCGGCCCCCGGGACCCAGCTGGCGGAGGGCAAGACCCTCACCCTGGTGGTCTCCACCGGCCCGCCGCCGGTGGCGGTGCCCACCGACGTGGTGAACAAGCCCCTGGTGGCGGCCACCGCCGAGCTCCAGGCCGAGGGCCTGGGGGTGGGCCAGCTCACCTACAAGTACGACGAGACCCATCTCAAGGACGTGGTGCTGGGCCTGGTCCCCGGCCAACCGCTCCAGGTGCCCAAGGGCTCGAAGGTGCCGCTGGTCGTGTCCAACGGCCCCCAGCCGCGCACGGTGCCGACCTTCGCCTCCGGCACGACCGCGGCGGTCGCCACCACCAAGCTCGAGGACATGGGTCTGAAGGTGGCCCAGACGTCCCAGTCGAGCACCACGGTGCAGGCCGGCGTGGTCATCGCCACATCGCCCCCCGCCGGCCAGGAGGTGCCGCGCGGCTCGACGGTGACCCTGATCGTGTCCAGCGGGCCACCGACGGTGGTCATCCCCACCAGCATCGTGGGCATGAGCGTGTCGGCCGCGGTGGCCGCCCTCCAGGCGGCCGGGCTGACCGTGAGCGGCACGCAGGGCAACCCGGTGGGCACCGTGACCGGCACCACCCCCGGGGTGGGCGCCACCGTGTTCAAGGGCAGCTCGGTGGTCCTGATCACCCACTGATCGGGGCCCGGCCGCGCCGGACCCCGACCGGCGGGGATGCCGGACTACTCGGCGGTCATCTCCTTGATCTTCTGGCCCAGCTCGACCGCGGCCGGATCGGGCTGGGTGGTCTGCATGGCCATCAGCTTGGTCATGTCGCCCTGCACCTTGATCTTGCCGGCCATGAACGCCTGCATGCCGGCCTGGGGGTTCTGGTCCACGAAGATGGCCTTGGCCGTCGCGTAGTCGACGGTCACGGTCAGGTCGGGGTTCTCCAGCTCACCCAGATCGAGGTTCAGCTCGCCGCTGGAGGTGTCCATGAAGGCGTGGATGTCGGCGTCGCCGAAGGGCACGTCGGTGATCACCTGGTTCATGCGCACGGTGTGAGCCGGCGGGCTGGCCGGCGGGCCGGCCTCGGCCTGGAGGCGCTTGGCCTCGTCGATCCACTCCTGGGTGAGGAACTGGTACGCCATGTCGAGAGGCTCCTTGACGGGATGGACGGCGGTGATCGGTGTGGTGTGGTGGTCGGATGGGTAGGCCACCCGGCGACCGTCGCGCACCCTACAACGCTGGAGCTGACCTCTGCCGGTCCGCCCGGATGCGGCGCGCCCGGGCCCACCACAGGCATCCGACGAGCAGGGCGACGAGGGTGACCAGCGTGATCACCCAGCCGATGGTGCGAGCCGTGGAGTGGTAGCGGAACACCACCACCGAGTGCCCGGCGGGCACCACCACGCCCCGCACCACGTCGTCCACCGGCCCCACGTGCGCCGACCGGCCGTCGACCGTCGCCCGCCAGTTGCTCTGGTAGGTGTCGCCCAGCACGAGAACGGAGGGAGCCGAGGCGTCCACGACCACGGTCACCTGCGTGCTGCCGTCGTGGGTGATGCGCGCTGTCGACCGGCCCGGCCGGGTGCCCGAGGAGGTGGTGGGGATGCCGGCCCGGGAGGCGCCGGCCAACAGGGCGGGGTCGGTGGTGTGGGCCTGGCCGGGCGTGGCCTGGAGCGCGCCGTCGGCGGCCACGGGCACCGGGCCCGAGGCCAGCGCGGGAACGACGGTGGCCCGGGGGGTCGCCTGCGGGTTGGCGTACACGCTCACCTTCGCCACTGGGTCGTGGAACGCCAGCGGGAACCGCCTGCCCATGGCCTGGCGGATCAGCTCGTCCCCGTCCGCCACCACCAGATAGCGCACCGACAGCAGGTCGAGGGCCGCCGGGTCCGCGGTGAAGGGCAGCGTGTCCACCCGATCGAGCTGCAGGAACCGACCGCGATGGCCGATGTGGGCCCGGAAGAAGTCCCGGTAGGCGGACACCTGCATGATGTCGAACGTGCCCACGTCCCGGATGCCCAGGGCTGCGCCCCAGTCACCCAGCATGGACGACTTGCCGAAGTCGAGCACGCGCCCGTTGCCGACGTTGCGCTGCAGGAACTGGATGTACTGCGCTGGGGGCTGCTGGTCGTCGGAGCGCAGCGTCCGGGAGTGGTTCTGGTAGGTGCCGAGCTCGAGGGCCATCACCAGGACGGCCAGGGCGCCCAGCAGGGTCCGACCGATCAGGCCGCGATCGGCCAGCCAGACCAGCCCCAGCACGCAGCCGAGCAGGAGGGCCACGGCCAGCGAGCCGAAGACGGCGACGAAGCGCACGTCGGAGCCCGTGGCGTTCACCGCAGCCAGGGTCACCATCACCGACGCGGCGGCCACCAGCGCGATCACCACCCCGAAGCTGACGCCCTCGTCCATGGCGGTGTCGACGGCGACGCCCACGGCCAGGGTCACCGCTCCGGCGGCCAGGCTGCCCCAGTACGCGTTCTCGATGATCCGGAGGCCGGGCAGGTCGCCGATCAGCTTGAAGCCGGGCAGGCCCAGGTGCTGGGTCAGGGCCAGCACGGCCACGACCACCAGCGCGCTCAGCAGCCATCGGGATCGCCCACGGGTGCGGGGCCAGGCGGCCAGGGTGAAGATGATGGGGGCGAGACCGAGGTAGGTCACCTGCTGGGTGACGGCGGTGGGCGTCTGCAGCGGTTGGGTCACCCAGGTCGGCACCCCCAGCCAGCGGTTGGGGCTCATGGTCACCAGCACCTGGTGGCTGTAGTCGGTGATGTCGGTGCCGGCGTGCAGGAAGGCGGCCAGCGCCGGCAGCACCAGCACAGCGATGGCGGCCATGGCCACCGCTGGCACCGCCGCCTGCAACCCGAGCTCGGTGGCGGCCAGGCGAGGCCAGCTGCTGTGCGGATCGGCCTGGTGTCGACGCCACACGTCGAGGACCACGGCGACCAGCGTGATCAGGATGATGTCCATGACCTGGCCCGGGCTGAAGGTCGACAGCAGCAGGCCGGCATAGGCGGCCACGGCCAGGGCGAAGCGGCCCGGGCCGATCCGGCGCTGGAACTCGGCCACCGCGTACAGCACGACCGGGAACAGCAGGTACGGCACGCAGGTGACGTCGGTCATCGTCGACGTGGTCCAGCCGTTGAGCAGGAACACCACGCAGGCTCCCACCCCAGCCAGGCGACGCATGCCTAGCGTCCGGGTGAAGAGCTGCATCAGGCAGTAGAGGGCTAGCACGATGAACGCCATCAGCCCGAAGGTGAATGCGGTCGGACCGCCGCCGAGGGCGGCGATGGCCAGCACAACCGGCGAGAGCTGCATCCCGTCGAGGCTCTCGGGCCCCAACTCGCCCGAAGCCAGCCAGGGGTTCCAGTCGGGGTTGGTGCGGTGGCGCAGGACCCCCGCCATGTAGCGGATGGTGGGCTCGAACTGCCAGGCGTGGGCGCCCAGGTCGGCCAGGCCCGAGGTCGGCTTGCGGTTGCCCAGGTTGGGGATGACGGTCACGGTCCGGGCCGGGGTGGGCTGACCCACCACCCGGTCCAGGGGCACGGTCGAGAACGATCCGCCGGCGAAGAAGATCTCGGGGAAGATCAGCACGACCAGGGCCAGGGCGCAGGCGAGCGAGATCAGCGCGCCGGGCACCCGGCGGCGAGCGGGGACCACCTCGATGTCGGGGTCCTGGGGCTCGCCGGCTGAGCTGGACTCCTCGTGGGACAGAGATGTCGCCGTCATCAGAGTCGTCCTCGCGAAGATCGGGTGTGCAGGCCTTCCCCAGCCGCGCCGCCAGAGGCCACCTGACAGGTGAAAGGTAGATCCGTCGCGCCTCCGGGCGCCCGTCGAACCTAGTCCTGATCGCCGGGCTCGGAGGCCGCCGGTTCCGCGGCACTACCCTCAGGGTGTGCCCGAGCCGACCCCCGTGCCGTCGAACCGGGCCCACCGCCTGGCCAGCCACGAGCGCAACCCCAAGTGGAAGGCAGCGCCCCTCTACATCGACATGTCGATCTGCATCAACTGCGACACGTGCATCCGCCACTGCCCGCCGCAGTTCGGGGCCATCTTCAACCACGGCATCGACGTGATCATCATCCCCGAGCTGTGCTCGGGGTGCGGCAAGTGCCTCGAGCCCTGCCCGGTGGACTGCATCTTCGACGACCCGGACTGGAAGCCGGCCCCCGACGATTGGTGGGAGGAGCCTGAGCTCGACGATCCCTACCGCTGAGCTCGGGCGGGCTCCCGGTGATCAGGGCGATGATCCAGCCGATGGCGCGGGCGGTCGAGTGGCAGTGGAAGACCACCACCGAGTGGCCGGCGGGCACGACCACGCCCCGCAGCACCGAGTCGACGGCTCCGACGTGGGCCGGTCGCCCGTTGGCGGTGACGCTCCAGTTGGGGTGGTAGGTGTCGTGCAGAACCAGGACCGAGGGGGCCGGCGCATCGACCGACCGCATACGAGTCGCGCAACCGCGTCGGCTCGACAGGCTCGCTGCCCTCGGCCGAGGGTCCGGGGTGGTCCTCTACGATGGCCCGCATGCCCCAACGCCTGACCCGCGACGACGTGGCCCATGTGGCCCACCTCGCCCACCTGGCCCTGACCCCCGACGAGCTCGACCGCTTCACCGACCAACTGGCCGCCGTGCTCGACCACGCGGCCGACGTCGAGGCGCTGGACGTCGAAGGCGTGGTCCCCACTGCCCACCCGTACCCGCTGGTCAACGTGTGGCGTGACGACGTGGTCGGGCCCACCCTGGACCGGGCCGAGGTGCTGGCCGAGGCCCCCGATGCGGTGGGCGATCGCTTCGGTGTCCCGGCCATCCTGGGGGAGGAGCCGTGAGCGGGCCCGACGACGCGTCCTCGCCCGCGGCCAGCCTGGCGGCGCCGGCGCCCCGGGGTTCGGCGGTGTCGGTGGCCCGGGCGGTGGCGGCCGGCGAGTTGTCGGCCCGCGACGTGGTCGACGCCCACCTGGCCCGCATCGCCGAGGCCGAGGGCACCGTCCACGCCTTCAACCTGGTGATGGCGGACGACGCCCGGGCGGCGGCCGACGAGGTCGACCGGCGGGTGGCGGCCGGCGAGCCGGTCGGCGCCCTGGCCGGGGTGCCCATCGCCCTCAAGGACAACCTCTGCACCCACGGGGTGGCCACCACCTGCTCGTCGCGGATCCTCGAGGGCTGGCACCCGCCCTACGACGCCACCGTGGTGACGCGGCTGGCCGCGGCCGGCGCCATCGCCGTGGGCAAGACCAACCTCGACGAGTTCGCCATGGGCAGCTCGACCGAGAACTCCGCCTTCGGCCCGACCTGCAACCCCCACGACCCCAAGCGGGTGCCGGGCGGCTCCTCCGGGGGCAGCGCGGCGGCGGTGGCCGCGGGGTTCGCGCCGGTCGCCCTGGGCTCGGACACCGGGGGGTCGATCCGCCAGCCGGCGGCGCTGTGCGGCGTGGTCGGGCTCAAGCCCACCTACGGCCTGGTGTCGCGCTACGGCCTCATCGCCTTCGCCTCCTCGCTCGACCAGATCGGCCCCTTCGCCACCACGGTGGCCGACGCCGCCGCCGTGCTCGATGCCATCGCCGGGCCCGACCCGCACGACTCGACGTCCATCCCCGAGGTGCCGCCGTCGTTCTCGGCCACCCTCGACGATGGGGTCGACGGGTTGCGCATCGGGGTGGTCACCGAGCTCATGGGCGAGGGCATCGCGCCCGACGTGGCGGCCCGGGTGACCCAGGCGGCCGAGGCGCTGGCCGCGGCCGGCGCCACGGTGGGCGAGGCCCACGTGCCCGCCGCCACCTACGGGCTTTCGGCCTACTACCTGATCGCCCCGGCCGAGGCCTCCAGCAACCTGGCCCGCTACGACGGCGTGCGCTACGGCCTGCGGGTCGACGCCCCGACCACCGGCGAGATGATGACGGCCACCCGCACCGCCGGGTTCGGCGCCGAGGTGAAGCGACGGATCATGCTCGGCACCTACGCCCTGTCGGCCGGCTACTACGACGCCTACTACGGCAAGGCCCTCAAGGTCCGCACGCTCATCATCCGCGACTTCGCCGCCGCCTACGAGCAGTTCGACCTGCTGGTCACCCCCACCTCGCCCACCACCGCCTTCCCCTTCGGGGCCAAGGCCGACCCGCTGGCCATGTACCTGAACGACGTGTGCACCATCCCCAGCAACCTCTCTGGCGACCCGGCCATATCGGTGCCCTTCGGCACCGGCCACGACGGCCTTCCCGTCGGCGTGCAGGTGCTGGCCCCGCAGCTGGGCGAGCGACGGCTGCTGGCCGCGGCCGCCGTGCTCGAGGCGGCCGCCCCCGAGCAGTCGTCGTCGGTCGGCACCGGCTCGAAGGCCGGGGCGGAGGTGGTCCGATGAGCGACGCCCTGATCGTCACCAGCCCGACCACGGGCGACGACTGGGAGGTGGTCGTCGGCCTCGAGGTCCACGCCGAGCTGGCCACCGCCACCAAGATGTTCAGCGCCGCCCCCAACGCCTTCGGCGGCGAGCCCAACACCCACATCGACCCGGTCACCCTGGGCCTGCCCGGCTCGCTGCCGGTGGTGAACCGTCGGGCCGTCGAGCTGGGCATCCGGGTGGGGCTGGCCCTCAACTGCACGGTGCAGCGCTCGACCTTCGCCCGGAAGAACTACTTCTACCCGGACATGCCCAAGGACTACCAGATCAGCCAGTACGACGAACCGCTCAACGTCGACGGGTGGCTCGACCTGCCCGACGGCACCCGCATCGGCATCGAACGGGCCCACCTCGAGGAGGACACCGGCAAGTCGTCGCACCAGGGTGGCGACGGGCGCATCCACGGGGCTGAGTCCTCGCTGGTCGACTACAACCGGGCCGGCGTCCCGCTCATCGAGATCGTGGGCCGCCCCGACCTGCGCTCGGGCGACGACGCCAAGGCCTACGTGGCCGAGTTGCGAGCCATCCTGGTGGCGGTGGGGGCTTCCGACGGCAAGATGGAAGAGGGGTCGATGCGGGTCGACGCCAACGTGTCGGTCCGTCCGGTGGGCTCCGACGAGCTGGGGTTGCGCTGCGAGATCAAGAACGTGAACTCGCTGCGTTCGCTGGGCCGGGCCATCGAGTTCGAGGCCCGCCGCCAGGTGGACGTGATCGAGGCGGGTGACCGGGTGCGCCAGGAGACCCGCCACTGGGACGAGGAGGCCGGTCGCACCCGAGCCGGTCGATCCAAGGAGGGGGCGGAGGACTACCGCTACTTCCTCGAGCCCGACCTGGTCGTGCTCGACCCGCCGACCGAGTGGGTCGACGCCATCCGCCACGAGCTGGGCGTCCTGCCGGCCGAGCGTCGCCAACGCCTGGCCACCGCGGCCGGGGTGGCCCCGGCCGCGGTGGCGATCCACGTGGAGCGCGGCCTCGACGACCTGGCCCTGGGGGCCATCGCCGCGGGCGCCGACCCCGGGCGGGTCCTGACCCACGTGGAGCACGACCTGGCCGTCGACGGCGCCGCCGACCTCGACCCGACGCGCCTGGCGGCACTGGTGGCCCTCGAGGTGGGCGGCCGGCTCACCGCCACCCAGGCCAAGACGGTGCTGGCCGAGATGGTGGCCACCGGGGGCGAGGCCGAGGTCATCGCCGCCGCCCACGGGTTCGAGGCCATGGACACGGCGGACCTGGCCGCGGTGGTCGACGAGATCATCGCCGCCAACCCTGACGACTGGGACAGCTACGTGAACGGCGACGACAAGCGCCGCAAGAAGGTGTCGGGGGCCTTCATCGGCAAGATCATGAAGGCCACCCGGGGCCAGGCCGACGGCCGGGTGGCCACCGAGCTGCTCGAAGCCCGGCGCGCCCAGAGCTGACCGAGCCCGCGCCAGCGATCGCGGGGTCGCGGATCTGGGGCTGTCGGCGCCGACGGGCGCACACTAGGGTGCATCCTGCTCACGACCGGCGGAAGGGGGCTGACCCCTCGGGAGGGCACCGATGTCGTCCTTCAGTCCTGCGGCCGTCGCGCCGCGCGTCCGACTCCTGGTCGCGCTCGTCGTGACGGCCACCGCCGCCCTGGTGATGACGGCCTGCGCCGGTTGGCCCGACGGTGGCGGCACCCAACCGCGATCGGGCGGATCGGGGGCGCCGGCGCCCGTGGCGTCGCCCGCTCCCACCCCGGGCTCGGGGATCGCCCGCGGCGCCGGGGTGAGCGGCGCCGCCGCCAGCGCGGCCCCCCGGAACCCGGCGTGCGCGGCGATCACCCACCTCTACGCCGATCTGGTGGCCGTGGAGCTGGGTCTGGCCGCCGATGACGGCGGGGCGGGTGCCCGGGCCCTGGCCGCCGACACCGCGGCGCGCTCGAGCCAGGTCCCGCCGGCGGTGGCCCACGACCTGGACGTGCTGGCCCAGATCTACGGCGACGCGGCCCGGGCGCTCGACCGTCCCGACGCCGGTGGCGAGCACCCCCTCGACCAGGCGGCCACCGCCGTCACCGCCCCGGCGGCCACCGATGCCACCGCCGACCTCGACCGGTACCTGCGGGCGCATTGCTCCTGAGGAGGTGCGCCGATAGGCGCACCGGCCCATGAGGTCGGTCGGGGTCCGACCGCAGCGGAGCGAGGATCGGACGAAGTCTCTCGTGCACCCCCCGTTCCTGTCCGCGCGGGTCCTAAAGGCGGGCACCGGCCCGCGACGATGTCGATGGCTGGGAGGCCGTAACCGCCGACCCGGCTCGACGTCACCACCATGTCCGATCGGCGCGCGTCCCTGCTCTAGGGTCGCGGCCGGTGCACAGGCCGGGCCCGCCGGCCACGAGGGAGAGAGAACCATGCAACTCAAGCGCGTCACCGGACTGCTCGTGGCCGTCCTGCTGGTGGCATCCATGGCCGCCGCCTGCTCGAGCTCCAAGAAGACCGACGTCTCGGCGGGGTCGGGCCAGAAGACGACCACCACCACGGCGGCCAAGTCCTCCAGCGGAGGTGGGTCCGGCAGCGGCTCCAACAGCGGCTCCAACAGCGGCCTCGGCGTCCTGTCGTCGAGCGACTGCGAGCAGGCCGCCGTGGCCTTCGGGAAGTTGCTCACCTCGTCCGAGGCGGCCATCACCGGGAACAAGACCGACACCTCCGAGCTGAACGCCGAGTACGACGCGCTGGGGGGCAAGATCCCCAGCAGCCTGCAGAGCCAGTACAAGACGGTGGGCGATGCCTATGCCAAGTTCGCCCAGGACATGAAGGGTGCCAGCCTGACCGACATGTCCGCGTTGCAGAAGGCAGCGGGCGACGTCGACAACCCGACGGTCAAGGCCGCCAGCGACAAGATCCAGGCCTACTTCGATAACCACTGCCAGAGCTGACGCCGGTTGGTCTAGACCGGCGGGGTGGATCTCACCCTGCGGGCCCTCGAACCGACCGATGCCGACGCCTTCTGGGAGTTGGACGACGCCGCCTTCTCGGGGCGCTCCACCTCGGAGCAGCGCGCCCAGTCGGCGCTCCTCGAGTGGTCCCGCACGGTGGGAGCCTTCACCGGTGACGGCCGGCTGTGCGGGTCCACCGGCTCCTTCGACCAGCTCCTGACCCTGCCCGGCGGTGCGCGCCAGCCGGTGGCCGGGGTGACGGCGGTGGGCGTGCTGCCCACCCATCGGCGCACGGGTGTGCTCACCGCGCTCATGGCTCGTCAGCTCGACGACCTGGTCGACGCCGGCGTTGCGGTGGCGGTGCTCACCGCGTCGGAAGCCACCATCTACCGCCGCTTCGGCTACGGCGTGGCCAGCCGCCACCAGTCCGTGCGCATCGACCGGGCCCGGTCGAGCTTCGCCGAGCCGCGGCCGGCGGGCTGGTCGCTTCGCCTGGTCGACCGCGACGAGGCGGTGGCGGCCGCGCCGGCCCGCTTCGAGGCGGCGGCCGCGGCCCGGGTGGGCGGGCTGACCCGACCCGATCGGTTCTGGCCGACCATCTTCGGACCGGTCGAGACCTGGGCGGGCGGCGGTGACCACTTCACCGTGCTGTGCGACCCCCCGGCCGGATCCGACCTCCCCGGGGGCTACGCCATCTACAAGGTGCGCCGCGACGGGCCCTCGGGCGGCTGGGTCACCCAGGTGGGCGAAGTGGTGGCCGCCCACCCCGATGCCGAGGCCGTCCTGTGGCGCTACCTGCTCGACCTGGACCTCACCGCCACCCTCGAGATCGGCGCCGCGCCCCTCGACGACCCCCTGGCGTGGCGCCTGGCCGACTGGCGGGCCTATCAGGTGCGGTCCCAGGTCGACTTCCTGTGGGCCCGCCTGCTCGACCCGGTCGCCGCGCTGTCGGCCCGGGCCTACGGCAGCGCCGACGAGCTGGTGCTGGGGGTCACCGACCGGTTCCGCCCGTCGGCGGCCAGCCGCTACCACCTCGCCAACCCGAGCCCGGGCGCACCGGGCGCCGCCGAGGTGCGCCCCACCGACGCGCCCGCCGACCTGGAGGTCGACGTGGCCGACCTGGGCTCGCTCTACCTGGGCGGCGTGTCCGCCTCCACGCTGGCCCGGGCGGGGCGCGTCGAGGCGCGCCGAGACGACGTGCTGGCGCGGGCCGACCGGCTGTTCGCCGCCGAGCACCAACCCTTCTGCCTGACGCGGTTCTCAGCGCGTCGTCCCCACACGGCGCGGGGAGGCTAGGGCGCGGCGAGCGATGCGCCGGTCACGGCCCAGCCGCCGCGCACCCAGCGCCAGGCCAGGCCGACCAGTCGGCCGGCCATGAAGGCGATGAGGGCGGTCCACAGCCAGCCGATGCCCAGGCCGGCACGCAGCACGCCGAGGGCCAGCACGGCGAACAGGCCGCTCGGGATCAGCATGGCCACCGCCAGGTAGCGCAGGTCGCCAGCGCCGATGAGCAGACCGTCGAGCACGAAGACGGCGCCGTTGAGCGGTTGCATGACGGCCACGAAGACCAGCACGAAGGTGGCCACCGCCACCACCGCCGGGTCTCTGGTGAAGATGGACGGCAACGCGCCCCGCAGGGCGAAGGTGGCCACGCCGAAGACGACCCCGGCGGCCACGCCCCACTCGATCATGCGCCGCCCGGCCCGGCGGGCGGCGGTCTCGTCCCGGGCGCCCAGGAACCGCCCGACCAGCGCCTGGCCGGCGATGGCGATGGCGTCGAGGGCGAGGGCCAGCAGGTTCCAGATCTGGAAGGCGATCTGGTGGGCGGCCAGGGCGACGGTGCCCAGCCGGGTGGCCACCGCGGTGGACACCACCAGCGCACCCCGCAGGGCCACGGTGCGCACGAACAGGTCGCCCCCCACCACGGCCAGCCGGCGGAGGGTGGGGCCGTGGGGAGCCAGGCGCACGCGGTGGCGTCGGACCGCCCGGTGGACCCACCACACGTACACGCCGGCCGCGCCCAGCTGGGCCAGGGCGGTGGACAGGGCGGAGGCGCCGATCCCGAACCCGAACCCGTAGATGAGCACCACCTCGAGCACCAGGTTGGCCACGGCGGAGGCCACCGCCACCAGCAGCGGGGTGCGGGTGTCCTGGAGGCCCCGCAGGTAGCCGGTGCCGGCCAGGACGACGAGCTGGCCGGGGACGCCGACGAGGCTGATGCGCAGGTAGACCAGCGCGTTGGCGGCCACCGCGCCCGAGGCACCCAGCGCCGACACCATCCACGGCGCGCTGAGGGCGCCCACCACCACCAGGACCAGCCCGACCGACAGGGCCAGCCACATCCCCTGCACGGCCTGGTGGGCGGCTTCGCCCTCCTGGTCGGCGCCCAGCAGCCGGGCCACCGCCGCGGTGGTCCCGTAGGCCAGGAAGATGAAGATCGAGTAGAGGAGCAGCAGGATGTTGCTGGCCACGGCCAGCCCCGCCAGCTGGTCGGTGCCCAGGTGGCCGACCACGGCGGTGTCGCACAGGATGTAGAGCGGCTCGGCCACCAGGGCCCCCAGGGCGGGGACGGCCAGGCGGAGGATCTGGCGGTCGTGCGGGTCGGCCCGGAACACGCCCCGGCGGGGGCGCCTGCCGGTCGAGCTGGGGCCGGCGAGCTCGGGAGGGGGTTCGGCCACCGCCGGCTCAGGCGACGTCCTGGCGGCCCAGGCGGCGGGTGGCGTAGGCCAGCGCCACCACGGCGACGCCCAGCGGCACCACCCAGCGCCAGGGGGCCGAGATCTGGGTGAGGCCGAGGTCCACCCGGGCGATGGCCGACAGGGTCGAGCGCCCGTAGCTGCGCACGGCCAGGCGCGCCGCGGTGGTGTTGGCCGTGGCCACGAACCCTTCCCAGATGAAGATGTACAGCAGTCCCCAGACCAGGGCGCGCTTGACGCGCAGGCCGAGCGCCACGAACAGGCCGACGTAGCCGCACAGCACGACCGACACCGCCGCGACCGTGCCGGCCACCAGGGAGGCGTCATGGTCGGCGAGGACCGCGGCCACCGCCAGCGGGACGGTCACGAGGGGCCAGGTGACGGTGAAGGCGGCGGCCGCCGCGCTCACCGTGATCCGCCAGCGGGCGACGGGACGCAGCCAGAGGTAGACGAGGGTGCCGTCCTCGCTGGGGTCGCCCAGCGCCGCCGAGGCGAACACCAGGGTGGCGACCGGCACCAGCAGCGAGATGCCGAAGGTGTTGATGAACCGCGCCGCCCGGTGCAGCTGGGAGTAGACGGGTGGGCCGGCGTGGAACGTGATCTGGCCCGACCCGCCCGGCCCGACCACGGGGGACGGGACGCCCGGCCCGAAGCGGACCGCGGCGGGGGCCGCGGGGTGGACGTGACCGATGGCCGCGCCCACCACGATGCCGATCAGCCCCAGGGCCAGGATCGACAGGACGCGGGCCCGGGTGACGATCGTGCGCAGCATGAGCCGGTACAGCGCGGCGGTGGCGCCCGGGGTTCGCACCTCGGTGGACGCGGGAACGGAGGTCGGGCTCATGTCCGTCACCTCGCCACCAGGTAGCGGAACACGCTCTCGAGGTCGTCGTCGAGGGGCTGGATCTCGATGAGGGTGGCGGCGGCCGCCTGGGCCACCGCGGCCACCTGGCGCCGCAGCTGGCCGACGGTGGCCGTCTCCACCACCGCGCACTCGTCGTCGACCAGCTCGACGGCCATGATGGCGCCGGCCTCGAGCAGGCCGGTGGCCACCTGGCGGGGGCGGTCGGTGCGGATGCGGACCCGATGTGGTCGGTCGTCCATCAGCTCGCGTATGGCTCGGTAGTCGCCCTCGGCGGCCAGCCGGCTCTGCACCATCACCAGCACCCGGGACCCGAACCGCTCGACCTCGTCGAGCACGTGGCTCGACACCACCACGCAACGTCCGGCCGTGCCCAGCTGCTGGAACAGCCCGATCATGTGGAGGCGCTGTCGGGGGTCGAGGCCGGTCAGGGGCTCGTCGAGGACGATGACGGTCGGATCGTGCACGATGGCCTGGGCCACCTTGAGCCGTTGTCGCATCCCCTTGGAGTAGCTCGAGCTGGGGCGCGTGTCCCCGGGGTCCAGCTCCACCACCTCCAAGGCGCGCACGGCGGCCCGACGGGGGTCGTCGAGGCCGTGGAGCACGGCGGCCAGCTGGACGAAGTCGAGGCCGGAGAGGGTCTCGAACACCGCCTCCTGCTGGGGGACGAGTCCGATCCGGCGGGCCAGGTCGACGTCGCGGTGGGGGTCGCGGCCCAACACCCGAACCGTGCCCCGCGAGGGTCGGGTCAGCCCGCACAGCATGCGCAGCATGGTCGACTTGCCGGCCCCGTTGGGGCCCAGCAGCGCGGTGACGCCCTCGCCGATGGAGAAGGAGACGTCCGACACGGCCACCAGCTCGCCGAACCACTTCGACACGTCGACCACGTCGATCATCGGGTCACCTGGATCCGCTGGTATCGGGTGCGCACGAACACGGCCAGGGCCACCGTCAGGGCCACGTAGACGACCACCAGCGTCGAGGTGGCCACGCCGGTGGCGGAGGACAAGCTGGTGCCGGCGGGCTCGCCGTAGAGCCGCACCACCAGCTCCACGGGCAGGTACACGAGGTTGAGGGCGAAGAAGCCGTGCGATGCGCCGGCCGCGATCAGGCTCTCGGACACCGCGATCGAGCCGAGCAGTATCAACACGATGGCGGCCGACGCCACCGCCCGGCGGGTGGTGGTGCTGGCCACGGCCAGTGACAGCGTGGCGGGGAGCAGCCCGACCACGACCCCGGCGACGATGACCCGCCACAGCACGGCCAGCACCCCGCCAGGACCGTCGGGGCCGACACCGGCGATCGTGCGGGCGACGAGCATGAGCAGCGGCGGGCCCAGGGTCACGATGGACAGCACGAAGGCGATGGCTGCCGACTTGGCCAGCAGGTAGGTGTCGCGCCGCAGCGGGGAGGCCAGGTACATGCCCAGCATCCCGGTGCGACGATCCGTGCACAACGCCTCGGGGGCGACGAAGGCCACGAACACGCCGATGGCGGCCCAGACGAACAGGTAGTAGTCGCCGTAGGACGGGATCACGTCGTTGATGTCGACGCCCCGGGCGATCAGGCGGCTCTTGAGGAAGGTGGCGATGCCCACGAAGACGATGGCCGGCACGTAGGCCAGGAAGATCGTGAGCCCGGGCAGGAGCTTGTTCCAGAACGAGCGCTTGAGCCCCAGCACGCCCTGCACGGTGTGCAGGGTCAGGGCCTGCACCGATCCCCTGGCGCCGAGGCGGACGCCGGTGTAGGCCCGATAGCCGCGGTCGAGAATGCGGGCCGGGGCGACCTCCGGGGAGCCCGGGTCGTCCTCCGAGGGGCGGCCGTCGTCGTCGAGGGTGGTGGTCACGACCCCACCTGCAGGTAGACGTCCTCCAGCGTGAGGGTGCGGTTGGCCAGGCGCCGGACGCCGCAACCGGTGGTCACCAGGGCGTCGCGCACCTGGTCGTGGACCGAGGCCGGGGCCCCGCCGTGGGCGCCGGTCACGACGAGCAGGTTGCCGTCCACCTCGACCCCGAGCCCACCGGCCCGTAGAACCTGGGCCAGCTCCTCGGCGCGGCCGTCGACCTCGACCAGCAGTCCCCGGTCCGAGCCGGTCAGCTCGGCGATCGGCCCGGAGGCCACGGCGCGGCCCCTGGAGAGGATGACGGCGTCGTCGCAGACCCGTTCGATCTCCTCGAGCAGATGTGAGGACATGACGACGTCGATGCCGAACTCGGTGCCCACGCGGCGGATCAGGGCGAGCATGTCGTCGCGCTGGACGGGGTCGAGCCCGTCGGTCGGCTCGTCGAGCAGCACCAGGTGCGGGTCGTGGGCGATGGCCTGGGCCAGCTTCACCCGTTGGCGTTGGCCGGTCGACATGGTGCCCAGCGGACGGAACCGCTCTTCGCCCAGCCCCACCTGCCAGAGGGCGTCGCTGGCCCGACCGGTCGCCTCGCGGGCGGGGAGGCCGTGGATCTCGGCGATGTGGCGGACGAGGTCCTGGGCGTTGGTGTCGGGAGGCAGCGTGTGGTGCTCGGGCGAGTAGCCGATGCGCTCGCGGATGTCGGCCCCGGCGGTCACGGGGTCGAGGCCGAACACCCGCAGCTGCCCCTCGGTGGGACGGTGCAGGCCGAGCATGAGCCCCAGCAGCGTGGTCTTTCCCGCGCCGTTGGCGCCCAGCAGGCCGGTGATGCCGCGACCGATGGTGAAGGTGGCGCCGTCCAACGCCCGGGTCGGGCCGTAGCGCTTGGCCACCGCCGTGCCCACCACGATCGGCTCGCGGGTCGGCGGGTCCTGGTGGTCATCGCCCATTGGCGCCGAGCCGATCCCGGTGGTGGTCCATCGCCGCACGAGCGTAACCTCGGACCCATGACTGAAGGGGATCGCCCGCACGGCATGAAGGACAAGTCCTACGAGGTGACCGATGGCTACGAGCGGGCTCCGGCCCGGGCCATGCTGCGGGCCATCGGGATGACCGACGACGACTGGGACAAGCCGCAGGTGGCGGTGGCCTCGTCGTGGAACGAGGTCACCCCCTGCAACCTGCCGCTGGATCGCCTGGCCCGACGGGCCAAGGAGGGCATCCGCTCGGCGGGCGGGTTCCCCATCCAGTTCACCACCGTCGCGGTCAGCGACGGCATCTCGATGGGCCACGAGGGCATGCGGGCCTCACTGGTGAGCCGGGAGGTGATCGCCGACTCGGTCGAGGTCATGATGCACGCCGAGCGCCTCGACGCCCTGGTCGCCTTCGCCGGCTGCGACAAGTCGCTGCCCGGCATGTTGATGGCCTCGGCCCGGTGCAACGTGCCGTCGGTGTTCGTGTACGGCGGGTCGATCCTGCCGGGCCACCGCAACGGCGAGGCGCTCGACATCGTGTCGGTGTTCGAGGCGGTGGGGGCGCGGGCGGCGGGCACCATCTCCGACCAGGACCTGGCCGAGATCGAACGGCAGGCCTGTCCGACCGAGGGCAGCTGCGCCGGCATGTTCACGGCCAACACCATGGCTTCGATCGGTGAGGCGCTGGGCATGTCGCTGCCCGGATCGGCCTCCCCGCCGGCGGTGGACCGCCGTCGCGACGACTTCGCCTACGAGTCGGGTCGGGCCGTGGTCCACCTGCTGGAGCTGGGCCTGCGGCCACGTCAGATCATGACCAAGCAGGCGTTCGAGAACGCAATCGCCGTGACCATGGCGCTCGGTGGCTCGACCAACGCGGTGCTGCACCTGCTGGCCATCGCCTTCGAGGCCCAGGTGGAGCTCGAGCTCGACGAGTTCAACAAGGTGGCGGCGCGGGTGCCCCACCTGGCTGACACCAAGCCGCACGGCAAGTACCACATGTCCGACCTCGACCGCATCGGCGGGGTGCCGGTGGTCATGCGCGAGCTGCTCGACGCCGGCCTGCTGCACGGCGACTGCCTGACCGTCACCGGCCGGACGGTGGCCGAGAACCTGGCCGCCCTCGATCCGCCCCAGCCGGATGGCGACGTGGTCCACCAGATGGGCACGCCCATCCACCAGGTGGGCGGCATCGCCATCCTGACCGGCTCGCTGGCACCCAGGGGCTCGGTCGTGAAGGTGGCGGGCCTCGACTTCGACCGGTTCGAAGGGCCGGCCCGCGTGTTCGACGGTGAGGACGGGGCGATGGAGGCCATCCTGGCCGGGACGATCCAGGCCGGTGATGTGGTGGTCATCCGCTACGAGGGACCCAAGGGCGGGCCGGGCATGCGCGAGATGCTGGCGGTGACCGGGGCCATGAAGGGCGCCGGGCGAGGCGGGGACGCGGCGCTGATCACCGACGGGCGGTTCTCCGGGGGGACCCACGGGTTCTGCGTGGGGCACGTGGCCCCCGAGGCGGTGGACGGGGGGCCGATCGCGTTCGTGCGCGACGGTGACCGGATCGCCATCGACACGGTGGCCCACACCATCGACCTGCAGGTCGAGCCCGACGAGCTGGCCCGGCGGCGGGCGGAGTGGAAGCTGCCCGAGCCCCGCTACACCAGCGGGGTGCTGGCCAAGTACGCCCGGCTGGCTCAGGGAGCCGAGAAGGGTGCCATCACCGAGGCGTGATGCGGCCGTCGGCACCGATTCGATGTCGATTCGGTGCCCACGGCCGGGCCCCGTCTCGCGCGTCGATCTGGCTTGCCGAGCGAAGCGACCTGTGTCAAGCTGATCGCCCCATGAGCACCTCGACCCGGATTCTCGTACTCTCGTAGCGCACGCCGCCTGCTTCGCTGCGTGCGCCCTCGACCTCCCCAGCGGGAGGTCGTTTGCTTTTTCCGCCCGCGATGGAACGACCCAAGGAACCCACGAATGAACCTCGATGGTGGTCAAGCCCTGATCAAGAGCCTGGAGATGGAGGGCGTCGAGACGATCTTCGGCCTGCCCGGCGGGGCCATCCTGCCGGTGTACGACCCGATCATCGACTCGCCCATCCGCCACGTCCTGGTGCGCCACGAGCAGGGCGCCGGGCACATGGCGGAGGGGTTCGCCCACGCCACCGGTCGACCCGGGGTGGCCATGGTGACCAGCGGTCCGGGCGCCACCAACATCGTGACGCCCATCTGCGACGCCTACATGGACTCGGTGCCGATGGTGGTGATCACGGGACAGGTGGCCACCTCGGCGCTGGGCACCGACGCCTTCCAGGAGGCGGACATCACCGGGATCACCCAGGGCATCACCAAGCACAACTTCCTGGTGACCGAGGCCCAGGACATCCCGCGGGTCATCCGGGAGGCCTTCCACATCGCCACCACCGGCCGGCCCGGCCCGGTGCTGGTGGACGTGCCCAAGGACATCGTCGATCCGAAGAACCCACGGTCGGCCATGGAGTGGTACTGGCCCGAGACCGTCGAACTACCCGGTTACCACCCGGTCACCCACGGCGACCCGGCGCTCGTGCGCCAGGCGGCCGAGCTGATCCTGGCGTCGCACCGGCCGGTCATCTACGCGGGCGGGGGCATCCTCAAGGCCCGCGCCGCCGAGGTCCTGCGCGAGCTGGCCGAGCTGTGCGGCCTACACGTGGTCACCACGCTGATGGCCCGGGGTGCGTTCCCCGATGACCACCCCCTGGCGCTGGGCATGCCCGGCATGCACGGCAACTACACCGCCGTGACCGCCATGCAGCAGTCCGATCTGCTGATCGCGCTGGGCAGCCGCTTCGACGACCGGGTCACCGGCAAGGTCGACGGCTTCGCCCCCGACGCCAAGGTCATCCACGTGGACGTGGACCCGGCGGAGATCGGCAAGGTGCGCCGTCCCGAGGTGGGCATCGTGGGGGACTGCCGGCTGGTGATCGAGGAGATCATCGCCGCGGTGCGCGAGCTGGGCGGCCCCGACCGCCAACCCGACCGAGCGCCGTGGACGGCGCGGTTGCACGACTGGCAGGAGCGCTATCCGCTGACCTACCAGCAGTCCGAGCCGGGAGAAGCCCTCAAGCCGCAGTTCGTGCTCGAGACGCTGCGCGACAACACACCTGACGACTGCATCGTGGCGTCGGGGGTGGGTCAGCACCAGATGTGGACCAGCCAGCACTGGCGGTTCAACCACCCCTACACGTGGGTGAACTCGGGTGGGCTGGGCACGATGGGGTTCTCGGTGCCGGCGGCCATCGGGGCCAAGGTCGGACGACCGGACCGGATGGTGTGGGCCGTCGATGGCGACGGCTGCTTCCAGATGACCGCGCAGGAGCTGGTCACCGCGGCCAGCGAGCGGATCCCGGTGAAGGTGGCCATCCTGAACAACGCGTACCTGGGGATGGTGCGGCAGTGGCAGGAGATGTTCTACGAGGAGCGCTACTCGGAGGTGTACCTCTCGCCCGACCTGCCCGACTACAAGATGTGGGCCGAGTCGATGGGGTGCATCGGCATGCGGGTGGAGACCCCCGAGGAGGTCCTGCCCGCCATCGACAAGGCGAACCAGATCGACGATCGCCCAGTGGTCATCGACTTCCGCACCGACTCGCGGGAGAAGGTCTACCCGATGGTGCCCTCCGGGCTGAGCAACGACCAGATCGTGGTGGACCCGAGCCAGGGCCAGGGGGGGCGATGAGCAGCGACGGCGGGTTGCCGACCCATCACACGCTGAGCGTGCTGGTGGAGAACCGGCCGGGCGTCCTGGCCCGGGTGGCCGGGCTTTTCGCCCGGCGCGGGTTCAACATCTTCTCGCTGGCGGTGGCGCCCACCGACGACGACCGCTTCAGCCGGATCACGGTCGTGGTCGACGTCGAGCCGGAGGTGCTCGACCAGGTCGTCAAGCAGTTGGACAAGCTGGTCAACGTGGTGGAGATCACCGAGCTGGCCGCGGGGGAGTCGGTGCAGCGGGAGCTGCTGTTGGCCACGGTGGCGGCGTCGGCCGAGCTGCGTGGCCAGGTGATCGAATTGGTCGGGGTGTTCGAGGGTCGTATCCTCAGCGTCGGCTCCGATCAGTTGACCGTCTGCCTCGACGGCGCGCCGGAGAAGGTGAACGATTTCGAGCAACTGCTGAGGTCCTACGGCATCGTGGCGCTGCAGCGCACGGGCCGGGTGGCCCTGGCCAAGCTGGCCCGCTGAGCACCGTCCTCGATGCCTGACACTAGGCACCGAATCGACGTCGATTCGGTGCCTAGCGACCGCTGACTGCAACTACCACCGCATCCACTTCTTCGATCCAGGAGACACCCGTGGCAAACGTGTATTACGAGCAGGACGCAGATCGATCGCTGATCGCTGATCGCAAGGTGGCGATCATCGGCTACGGCTCCCAGGGCCACGCCCACGCCCTGAACCTGAAGGACTCGGGGATCGACGTGCGGGTCGGCCTGCGGGAGGGCTCCGGGTCGGCCGCCAAGGCGGAAGCAGCGGGGCTGGTCGTGCGCTCGATCGCCGACGCGGCCGCGGAGGCCGACATCATCATGGTCCTCGCCCCCGACACCGAGCAGAAGGCCATCTACGAGTCGGCCATCGCCGACAACCTCGCCGATGGGGACGCCCTGCTGTTCGCGCACGGCTTCAACGTCCGGTTCGGACGGATCGTCGCCCCCGCGGGTGTGGACGTGGCCATGGTGGCGCCCAAGGGCCCAGGTCACCTGGTGCGTCGCACCTACGACGAGGGCGGTGGCACGCCGTGCCTGATAGCCGTTGCCCAGGACGCGTCGGGCCACGCCCGCGACCTGGCTCTGGCCTACGCCGATGCCATCGGGGGAACCCGCGCCGGTGTGCTCGAGACCACCTTCGAAGAGGAGACCGAGACCGATCTGTTCGGTGAGCAGGTCGTGCTCTGCGGCGGGCTGACCGCACTGGTGCAGGCCGGCTTCGAGACGCTCGTGGACGCCGGCTACCAGCCCGAGTCCGCCTACTTCGAGTGCCTCCATGAGCTCAAGCTGATCGTCGACCTGATGTATGAGCAAGGCATCTCGGGCATGCGCTACTCGATCTCCGACACGGCCGAGTACGGCGATCTGACCCGAGGGCCGCGGGTCATCAACGAGGCGGTTCGGGCCGAGATGCGAACGATCCTGGATGAGATCCAGTCGGGGAAGTTCGCCGAGGAGTGGATCGCGGAGTCCGAGGCGGGACGACCGAGGTTCACCGCTCTGGAGCAGGCTGGCCACGATCACCAGATCGAGCAGGTGGGGGCTGAGCTGCGGGCCATGATGCCGTGGATCTCGGCGGGCAAGACCCGCGTGCAAGACGCCTCCGGCGGCCAAGGCTGACGCCCTGACTAATTCCGACTAGACAGGTCAGGATTTGGCCCCGTAGGCTGGGCGACATGGCGTCGGCACCCTCCGGCGTCGAGGACAGGGGAGAGTTCGTCGATGGCTGAGTGGGGATTCGAGACGCGCCAGATCCATGCCGGGCAGGAGCCCGACTCGGCCACCGGGGCGCGGGCCGTGCCCATCTACCAGACGACGTCGTACGTCTTTCGCGACAGCCAGCACGCGGCCAATCTGTTCGCCCTGGCCGAGATCGGCAACATCTACACCCGCATCATGAACCCGACCCAGGCGGTGTTCGAGGGGCGGATCGCGGCGTTGGAGGGCGCCACCGAGACGGCCATCGGGATCCCCGGGGCGCTGGCGGTGAGCAGCGGCCAGGCGGCGGAGACCCTGGCCATCCTCAACCTGGCCGAGGCCGGGAGCCACATCGTGGCGTCGGCGGCCCTCTACGGGGGCACGTACAACCTGCTGCACTACACGCTGCCCAAGCTCGGCATCGAGACGACCTTCATCGACGACCCCGACGACCTCGACGCCTGGCGGGCCGCGGCGCGCCCCAACACCAAGGCGTTCTATGGCGAGACGATCGGCAACCCCCGCAACGACGTGCTCGACCTCGAGGGAGTGTCCGGCGTGGCCCACGAGGTGGGTGTGCCTCTCATCGTCGACAACACGGTGGCCACGCCCTACCTCATCCGCCCGCTGGAATGGGGCGCCGACATCGTCGTGCACTCGGCCACCAAGTTCATCGGTGGGCATGGGTCGTCGATCGGCGGGCTCATCGTCGACGGCGGCTCGTTCGACTTCAGCGCCAGTGACCGGTTCCCGCAATTCGTGGATCCGGATCCGAGCTATCACGGCCTGGCCTATTGGCCCGCGCTCGGGGCCGGTTCCTACATCATCAAGGCCCGGGTGCAGCTGCTGCGCGACATCGGTGCCGCGGTGACGCCGTTCAACTCGTTCCTCTTCCTGCAGGGGCTCGAGACGCTCAGCCTGCGGATGGAGCGCCACGTCGCCAACGCCCAGGCGGTGGCCGAGTACCTCGCGGCCCACGACCAGGTCGAGTCGGTCCAGTTCGCCGGCCTGCCCAGCTCGCGCTGGTACGAGCGCGCGCAGCGCTACAGCGGGGGTCGCGGGGCCAGTTCCGTGCCGGCGTTCATCATCAGGGGCGGGCTCGACGCCGGGAAGCGGTTCGTGGAGGGGCTCTCGCTGCACAGCCACGTGGCCAACATCGGCGACGTGCGCAGCCTCGTCATCCATCCGGCATCGACCACCCACTCCCAGCTCACCGAGGTCGAGCAGACTGCCACCGGCGTGGAGCCTGGCCTCGTGCGCCTGTCGGTCGGACTCGAGTCGATCGAGGACATCATCGCCGACCTCGACGCTGGCTTCCGCGCCGCCAAGACCTGACGGCCGTTCGTCGGCGTCGGCGTCCGGATCGGGATCGGTGCCCCATCTCTGGTCCTCGGGCCACCAGGTCTGCGGGTCCTCCCGGATCGCATCATCGACCACCCATGCGGTGGCGGGGCCGGAGCGAGCGCTGGGTGGTGGCTCGCCCCAGTGCTCGGATGGCTCGGGACCGAGCAGGTCAGGGTGGCCCAGCCGCCCCCGGCGCGGCCGGAAGTCGGGATGCAGCTCGTAGACGCCTCGTTCGACCCGCCTGGCATGTCCCTTGAGCGCTTCGTAGCCCATCGCGTCTGCCAGCGCCTTCACCGGTGCGTCGCTGGCCACCTGGTAGCCGTAGAGGTGGAGCAGGGAGTGCAACTCGGGGAGCGGGAGACGCCCGTGCCGACCGAGGATGGCGAGACAGGTCGATCGCAGGCGCCGGCCCCACAGCGACCCGTGGTTGTGGGGCAAGGGTCTGAGGCACGGTCTGCCGTCGAGGGTCGGTCGCCTGGCGTGGTGGTGGTCGAGCCGGGGCCAGAGCTCCTCGCGGATGACCTCGAGCTCCTGGAGGAGGTCGACGCGCTGATCGTGGGTGGTCAACAACTGATGGTCGAGTCGGGAGAGCTCATCGAGCAGCGACTGGCGTCGGAGGTGCCTGGACCGCCGCCGGGAGGCGGGAAGCCCGGATGCGATGCGCATGACCAAGGTGGCGAATCGTTCGTCGTCGGAGGAGGGGTGAGAACGGCGGCCGGGATCATTTGACATGGCGGGGGCCTTGTGCTCGAGGAACGAGGAGGGCGCCCTGCGCCGAATCGCGTCACCAGCTTGCCCGGGGGGTGTGACAGCTCGGGGTGGGTGTGCTGAGATCGCGAGCTGCGCCAGCCGTCGCGGCCCAATCCAGCGACAACCGCGAGGCTGCCGCTTGGCACCGAATCGACGTCGAATCGGTGCCAAGCGGCACTCGACGGGGAGGTCACCCCGGTGCAGTTCCTGGCCCGTGCCTGTCGGCGACCGTCCCCAACCCATCGGTTGCATCGCCGCTCATCGACCTCGCGCTGCCCCTCCCTCCAGCAGGTAGACGAACACCGCCAGGTGTCGAGCGCCCGACGCCGATCCCGCTGACCCGGTCGTCGATCCCGAGTAGATGAACGGCCACGCTCGGGCCAGCCTGAGACGCCCCGCCACCGACGTCCCCATCGTGTCGCGCACATACGCCGCCACGCTCGGATCCTGCCCCCGCACCGGCGTCCCCAGGTTGACGAACCCGCTGACCCCTCGATCGGTCAGGAAACGACCCAGCAGACCCTCCCGGGCCGCCTGGTAGTACGCGTACGAGTTCGCCACCCCATCGAGGTTGAGCACATGGCGGTGCGAGTAGTAGCCGATCACCCCCGCGTCCCACGAGGCCAGCACCGCGCCCTTCGGCGTGTTGCGAGCGATCCACTGGCCGGCATCTCGATCGGCCAGGGCGATCGAGTAGGTGTGGGGGTCCGCCACCTGCCGTCCCTCGTACACGCCCGCTGCCACCAGCGGAACCAACAAGATGGCGCTCACCGCCAGCACGGCCCGCCCCACATGGGCGTCGGCCCGCGCCTCGAGCACCGCCCCCTCCACGAAGTCGGCCACCACCAGCACGAGCAGGAACATCAGGTAGACGACGACCGGGCAGTAGTACCAGAGCCACTGCTGGGACTGGAGCACCTGGTAGTACGCCACCACCAGTATGGCGAACGCCGCGAACCAGGCCGTCGAGGCGGTGAAGTTGGCCACGCGACCGAACCGGGACCGCCGCACCTTCTCCCGACTGCGCCGGAACCCCCACCTCCCCACCAGCGCGGCAACCGCGGCCACCAACAGCAGGATCGCAGCCCGCCCCGCGGTGAGCGGCGCCCGCTTGGTCAGCCCGCTGATCTGCTCCCACAGACCGAACCAGATCCGGTTCGACAACAGGTACGCACCCAGCGTCAGTGCTGGCAGGGTGAACAGCTCCAGCATCGGTGCCACCGCCTGGCGAGGCGATCGGCGGGCCTCGGCCAGGGTCCACACCCCGAGAACACCCAGCAGCAGCACGCTGTCGGTTCGGGCCAGCAACGTCAGAGCCAACAGCAGGCCGAGCAGCCAACGGTCGCGCCGGGTGCCCACGAACAGGAACCGACCCTTCCGGGCCGCTCCGATCGTCAGCAGGGCGGCGTCGAACGCCACGAGCACGCCCGACTCCATGCCGTTGACGATGGCCTTCACCACATATGGGTTGGCCGAAATCGCCACCAGGGCCACCGCCACGATGGCCGTGCACCAGTTCGCAGCCCGCTGAGCGTCATCGGGTCGCTTGGCGCGCACCCGGTCCCAGTCCCCGATGGAGGAACCCGCGGTCCGGGCCACCAGCGCCAACGCGCCGCCGTAGCACAGCACCTGGAACCCCAGCAGCACCCGCACCGCCGTCGTGTCGTCGAGCCCCAGTCGAAAGGCGACCGACGCCAGCAGCATCCACAGCGGGTGGTAGCCGTTGGTGGCGTCGAGGCCGTCGAAGGTGGAGGCGTGCCCGTGCGCCAGGTTGCGGGCGATGCCGAAGTAGTAGAAGGCATCGTCGAAGGTCATGCTGAACGGGGCGTCGTGCCACAGCACGATCACCAGCAACCAGGCGACCGTCACCAGCCCAGCCGCCATCAGCAGCACAGTGGCGGGTCGCAGCCCGGGTTGTGACCGAGCCGGGGCTGTCGATGGGTTCACATGGTCTCCGAGAAGCTCACCTCGCCTTGGCCGCGCAGCACGTTCTTGAGCAGCTTGCCGGAGGCGTTGCGGGGAAGCTTCTCATCCGTGAGCTCCACATAGGTGGGCACCTTGAAGTTGGCCAACGTCTCTGCCACCCAGGTCCGCACCTCGTCCTCGGTCAGCGTCGTCCCCGGCTTGACCTGCAGCACCGCCTTGACCTCCTCACCCAGCTCGGGATGGGGGACGCCGATCACCGCCGCGTCCGCCACCGACGGGTGCTCGACCAGGCGTTCCTCGATCTCGACGCAGTAGACGTTCTCTCCGCCTCGGATGATCATGTCCTTGGCCCGGTCGGTCACGTACAGGTAGCCGTCCGCGTCGAGGTGGCCGATGTCGCCGGTGTGCAGCCAGCCGTCACGGATGGTCTCGGCGGTGGCCTCGGGCTTGCCCCAGTAGCCGGGCATGACGATCGGTCCGCGGATGAGGATCTCGCCGGTCCCGCCGTCGGCCACCGGCTCGCCGTCGGGTCCGGCGATGCGCACGTCGACCACCGGCACCGGTGGTCCGACCGAGGTCGGCTTGGCCAGCGCGTCGGCGCCGCTGATGACCGTGGCCACCGAGCTCGTCTCGGTGAGACCGTAGGCGTTGCTGGTGCTGTGCACGTTCGGGAACGTCTCGCGGATCATCCGCTGGAGCTCGTCCGCCGACGGGGAACCGCCGAAAGCCACCGTGGTCACCGACGACGTGTCGTAGCGGTGTCGGTCGGGGAACTCGCACACCCGCCACACCATGGTCGGCACCGTGGCCCAGATGGTCACGTGGTGATCGGCGATGAGCTGCAGGGCCTTGTCGGGCTCGAACCGACCCTCAGGGATCACCAGCTTGATGCCGGCCAGGGTGCCCACGACCAGGCTGGAGTGGCAGCCCGAGACGTGGAACAGGGGCGAGGTCAGCAGTGAGGTGTTGCGGTTGGCGGCATCGGTGGGGTTGCCGCTCTCGGGGAAGGCCATGCTCACCGCCACGCTGTTGAACAGCGTGTTCTGGAGGTTGGCCACCATGTTGCCGTGGGTGGAGATGGCGCCCTTGGGTCGACCGGTCGTCCCGCTGGTGTAGAAGATCACCGCGGGATCGGCCTCGGCGATGGGCGTGTCGGGGAACCCGGCTGTCCCCGCCGATCCGTCGGCCGGCGACGCGGTCAGCTCGTCGAAGCGGTGCAGCAGGGGTCCGCCGCCGAACTCCGCGGGGTCGGCGTCGATCAGGTAGACGGCCTCCAGATCGGGCAGGTCGTCCAGCTGGTCGGCGATGCGCACGAACCGCCCTCGGTCCGCCACCAGCACCTTGGCGCCGCTGTCGCCCAGGCCGTAGAGGATCTCATCGGTCTTCCACCAGCCGTTCAGCCCCACCAGGATGGCCCCCAGGTCGACCGCCGCCCAGAACGCGATGCACCACGCCGGGTTGTTGGCCGACAGCACTGCCACTCGGTCGCCGTGGCCCACCCCGACCTGGTCGGCCAGCGCAGCCGACCCGGTGTTGGCCAGGTCGAAGAACTCGCCGAAGGAGAGGTGGGTGTCGCCGTGGACGATGAAGGGCTCGTCGTCGGTGCGGGCCGCAGCGATCTGGGCGATGACCCGCAGGTTCTCGAAGCGCTGGGCGTACACCTTCATCTCGACGCCGTCCACGACCTCGGTGGTGACCTCGAAGGGCCCGCCGGGACCGGTCAGCGATGCTCGGACCTCACGGAATGACGGCATGGCAGGGCGGCTCCAGGGTCGGCGTGGGGACGGTGGGGGATCAGTCTGCCCCTTGGCCCGGCCCGACGCCGCAGCTCAGCTCAGCTCAGCTCAGCTCAGCTCAGCTCAGCTCAGCCACCACGTGGTCGATGCAGTGGGTCAGCGCCTCCACGTCGGCCGGGTCGATGGCCGGGAACAGGGCGATGCGCAGCTGGTTGCGGCCGAGCTTGCGATACGACTCGGTGTCGACCACGCCGTTGGCGCGCAGCACCTTGGACACGACCAACGCGTCCACCCGGTCGTCGAGGTCGATGGTGGCCACCACGTGGCTGCGGTCCGCCGGATCGGCCACGAACGGCGTGGAGTAGGCCGACGATTCGGCCCACGAGTAGATGATCGACGCCGACCGGTCCGAGCGCGACGCGGCCCACTCCAGGCCGCCGTTCCGGTTGATCCACTCGACCTGCTGCACGGCCAGGAACACCGTGGCCAGGGCCGGGGTGTTGTAGGTCTGGTCCTTGCGGGAGTTCTCCAGGGCGATGCCCAGGTCGAGCGAGGCCGGGACCCACCGATCCGAGCGGGCCAGCCGCTGCACCCGCTCGCAGGCCGCTGGCGACAGGGCGGCCAGCCACAGGCCCCCGTCGGAGGCCAGGCACTTCTGCGGCGCGAAGTAGTAGGCGTCCACCTGGGTCGGATCGAACCGGAGGCCCCCGGCGGCCGACGTGGCGTCGACCAGCACCAGAGCGGCGGGATCGGCCCCGTCGGGGCGCGCCAGACCCATGGCCACGCCGGTGGAGGTCTCGTTGTGGGTCAGGGCGTAGGTGTCGATGCCGTCGGTGGCCACGGCTTCGGGATGGGTGCCGGCTGGCGACTCGATCACCTGGGCCCTGTCCAGGTGGGGTGCGGCCGCGGCCGCAGCCGCGAACTTCGAGGAGAACTCCCCGAAGCTGAGGTGCTGGCTGGTGCGATCGATCAGGCCGAAGGTGGCGGCGTCCCAGAACGACGTCGTGCCGCCGTTGCCCAGCACCACCTCGTAGCCGTCGGGCAGCCCCAGCAGCTCGGCCAGGCCGTTGCGCAGCTGCGCCACGGTGAAGCGCACGCCCGCCTGGCGGTGGCTGGTGCCCAGGTAGGTGGTGGACACGCTGGCCAGGGCGTTCACCGCCTCAGGACGGATCTTGGAGGGACCGCAGCCGAAGCGGCCGTCGGCCGGCAGCAGGCTGGTGGGGATCGAGATGGCGGGCACGTCGTCGGTCATCGGGGCCACTATGGCGGCGAATCCGTTCGGGGGCGAAATCCATTCCCGCTAGCGTCGAGGCCATGTCGGCCGATCGCATCTCCCGCCGTGTAGGCGCCATCACCGAATCCGCCACGCTGGCCGTCGACGCCCGGGCCAAGGCCCTCCAGGCAGCCGGCGAGCCGGTCATCGGCTTCGGTGCGGGCGAACCGGACTTCCCCACCCCCGACCACATCGTCGAGGCCGCGGTGGTTGCGTGCCGCGACCCCCGCAACCACCACTACTCGCCGGCCGGCGGCCTGCCCGAGCTGAAGCAGGCCATCGCCGCCAAGACGCAGCGCGACTCGGGTCTCGAGGTGGCGGCGGCCCAGGTGCTGGTGACCAACGGGGGCAAGCACGCGGTCTACAACACGTTCGAGTCGCTGCTGAACCCCGGCGACGAGGTCCTGTTGCCGGCGCCCTACTGGACGACCTATCCCGAGCCGGTGGCCCTCGCCGGCGGCGTCGCCGTCGTCGTGCCCACCGACGCGGCGGCCGGCTTCCGGGTGACCGTCGAGCAGCTGGAAGCGGCCCGCACGCCGGCCACCAAGGCGCTGGTGTTCGTGTCGCCGTCCAACCCGACCGGCGCCGTGTACCCGGTGGCCGAGGTGCGCGCCATCGGTGAATGGGCGCTGGACCGCGGCATCTGGGTCATCACCGACGAGATCTACGAGCACCTGGTCTACGGCGACCACGAGTTCTCGTCGATGCCGGCGCTGGTTCCCGAGCTGGCCGATCGCTGCGTCGTGCTCAACGGGGTGGCCAAGACCTACGCCATGACCGGCTGGCGGGTGGGTTGGATGATCGGCCCCCCGGACCTGATCGCGGCGGCCACCAACCTGCAGTCCCACAGCACCTCCAACGTGGCCAACGTCTCCCAGCGCGCCGCGCTGGCCGCGGTGGCGGGCGACCTCACGGCCGTGGCCGAGATGCGCGTCGCCTTCGACCGGCGTCGCCGCACCATCCACCAGCTGCTCGATCAGATCCCCGGGGTCAGCTGCCTCGAGCCTGAGGGGGCCTTCTACGCCTTCCCGTCGTTCGAGGGTGTGCTCGGTCGCGACATCAAGGGCCGGCGGCCGACGACCACCAGCGAGCTGGCGGCGGTCATCCTCGACCTGGCCAACGTCGCCATCGTGCCGGGGGAGGCGTTCGGTGCCCCGGGCTACGCCCGCATGTCGTTCGCCCTCGGCGACGAGGACCTGGTCGAGGGCGTCACCCGCATCGCCGACCTGCTGGCTCAGGCCGTCTGACGGTGGCCACGCTCGACTACGGCAGCTGGCCGTCGGCCATCACCGCCGATCTGGTGGTGGAGGCGGCCGTCAGCCTGGGTGAGGTCGTGGCCGGCGACGAGGACATCTGGTGGTCCGAGCTGCGGCCCCAGGAGGGGGGCCGGGTCATGGTCGTGCGCCACGAGCCCGGTGGGCGCGATGTCGACGTGCTGGCCGACGGGTTCTCGGCCCGCACCCGGGTGCACGAGTACGGCGGTGGCGCCTGGTGGCTCCACGACGACACCGTCTTCTTCGCCAACTGGTCCGATCAACGCCTCTACCGGGTCGATCCGGGTACCGAGCCGGGCACGTTCGGGCCCCCGGTGGCGCTCACGCCCGAGCCGGCCCGCCTTCAAGGCGACCGCTACGCCGACGGGGTGATCAGCGCCGACGGGCGGTGGGTCATCTGCGTCCGTGAACGTCACCAGGCGGACGCGACCGAGGCCCGCAACGAGATCGTGGCGCTTCCGGCTGAGCCCTCGGACCCGCCCGCGGAACCCGAGGTGCTGGTGTCGGGCCCCGACTTCGTGGCCGCCCCGCGGGTGAGCCCCGACGGTAGGCACCTGTGCTGGATCCAGTGGAACCACCCCGACATGCCCTGGGACGGCACCGAGTTGGCGGTGGCCGGCCTGGCCAGCGACACGAGGGCGTGCCGGGTGTCGGCGCCCACCGTGCTGGCGGGCGGGCGTGACGAGTCGATCACCCAGCCCGAGTGGCATGCCGACGGCTCGCTGTGGTTCCTCTCCGACCGGTCGAACTGGTGGAACCTGTACCGGATCGATGGGCGCCGAATCGACATCGAATCGGCGCCGGGCGCCCAACCCGAACCGATCGCTCTGTTCGAGGGCGAGATCGGCGTCCCGCATTGGGTGTTCGCGCAGTCCCGGTACGCCTTCCTGCCGGATGGGCGGGTGGCCGTGGCCTATGCCGCCGACGGGGTGGACCACCTGGCCGTCGTCCACCCGGCCGGTCTCGAGGGACAGGCCCAGGCCCACCTGGTCGACCTGGAAACGGGGTTCGTGGCGTTGGCGTCGCTGCGGTCCTACGGCCACGGCGTGGTGCTCCTGGGGGGTTCGCCCGACCAGGAGACCGTGGTGGCCGTGGCCGACCTGCCCGCCCAGGGCGACGCCAGCATCGGCATCGTCCGCCAGGGACGACCGCTGGGGCTCGACGCCGGGTGGTTCGCCGAGCCCCGGCCGCTGTCGGTCGAGCTGGCCGACGGGGGCCGGACCCACGCCATGTTCTACGCCCCGACCCATCCCCAGGCGCGTGGGGGCGCCGAGTCGGCCCCGCCCCTGCTGGTGCTCAGCCACGGCGGCCCCACCTCGGCTGCCCGCCCGCAGCTCAACCTGAGCATCCAGTACTGGACGTCGCGTGGCTTCGCCGTGGTCGACGTCAACTACCGGGGTAGTTCGGGTTACGGGCGCGCCTACCGGCAGGCCCTGGCGGGTCAGTGGGGGGTGGTCGATGTGGACGACTGCGTGGCCGTGGCCCGCCACCTGGCGGACGCCGGCCTGGTGGATCGGCAGCGGTTGGCCATCCGTGGCGGCAGCGCCGGCGGATACACGACGCTGGCAGCCCTGGCCTTCCGCCAGGAGTTCAAGGCCGGGACCAGCCTCTACGGGGTGGCGGATCTCGAGGCCCTGGCCCGCGACACCCACAAGTTCGAATCCCGCTACCTCGACTCGCTGGTCGGTCCCTTCCCGGCCGAGGTCGCCCGCTATCGGGAGCGCTCGCCCATCCACCACGTCGATGGCTTCGACTGCCCCCTGCTCGTTCTGCAGGGCCTCGAGGACGAGATCGTGCCGCCGGCCCAGTCGGAGATGATCGTGGCGGCCGTGCGTGACAAGGGAATCCCCGTGGCGTATCTGCCCTTCGAGGGCGAGCAGCACGGGTTCCGCCAGGCGACGACCATCAAGCGGGCGCTCGAAGCCGAGTTGTACTTTTACTCCCAGGTGTTCGATTTCGAGCTCGCCGAACCGATTGAACCCGTGGCCATCGACAACCTTTGACCGCTAGGCACCGAATCGGCGTCGATTCGGTGCCAACCGGCCACTCGGCAGGAACCTCATGGATCCACAACCGACCGCGGACGGGATGAACGTCTTGCAGTGGTACGCCACCGACGAGCTCGCCCGCCAGGCGGCAGCCACGCTGGTGGCACACGGCGTCGGCGCCGATGTGCAGACCGAACCCCAATCGGTGGACCTGGCCACCGCGGGCCTCGACAGCCAGGTCACCCACGACGGCGCGCGCTTCGGCGTGGCCGTCCTGGCCGACGACGACCGCCGAGCTCGCGAGATCCTGGGCCTGCCTTCCGCCGAGGAGGTGCTGGGCGATCGTGACGACGAGATCACCCGGTCGATGCGCTCGATGCTGATCCCCGTGCTGGTGGCGATCGCCGTGCTGATCGTCGTGCCCCTGCTGGCCTTCTTCATCTCCTTCAAGCTGGCCGGCGGCTGACCGGCCGGACCAGCCTCCGCCCGCGCTCGACCACGGCCTGAGCCGACATACGGGTTGGCGGGGGGTCGGGCCCAGCGGCCAGGATGAGCGCATGGCCCGCATCCTGGTAACCGAACCGATCGCCGATGGTGGCCTGGAGCGGCTGCGGGCTGCGGGCCACCAGGTCGACGTGGTCCTCGACCTGACGCCCGATCAGCTCCTCGAGTCGGTGGTCGGTGCCCAGGCGCTGATCATCCGCTCGGCCACCACCGTGACGCCAGACGTGCTCGAAGCCGGCCGCGATCTGGTGGTGGTGGGTCGGGCCGGCATCGGGCTCGACAACGTGGACGTGGCCGCCGCCACCGCCCAGGGCGTGATGGTGGTCAACGCGCCCCAGTCCAACGTGCTGTCGGCGGCCGAGCACACGATGGCCATGCTCCTGGCTCAGGCCCGCAACATCCCCCAGGCCCACGCCGCCCTGGTCGGCGGTCGGTGGGAGCGGTCGCGCTGGACCGGTGTCGAGCTGAGCGACAAGACCCTGGGCATCGTCGGGCTGGGCCGCATCGGCAAGCTGGTGGCGCAGCGGGCGCTCGCCTTCGGCATGCGCCTCGTGGCCTACGACCCGTTCGTGTCCAACGACCGGGCCCGCCAGCTCAGCGTCGAGCTGGTCGACCTCGACGAGCTCGTGGCCGTGGCCGACTTCATGACCATCCACGTGACCAAGACGCCCGACACCATCGGGCTGGTGGGCGCCGACCTGCTGGCCAAGGCCAAGCCGGGCCTGCGGGTGATCAACGTGGGGCGGGGCGGCATCGTCGACGAGGCGGCGCTGGCCGATGCCGTCGCCTCAGGCCATCTGGGTGGGGCCGCGCTGGACGTCTTCGAGCGCGAGCCGACCACCGAGTCGCCGCTGTTCGCCCTCGACTCGGTGGTGGTCACCCCGCATCTGGGGGCCAGCACCCACGAGGCCCAGGACAAGGCGGGCGACACCATCGCCGAGCAGGTGGAGCTGGCCCTGGCCGGCGAGTTCGTGCCCTTCGCCGTGAACGTCAGCGCCGCGGAAGCGTCCGAGACGGTGCGCCCCTTCCTCTCGCTCGCCGAACGCCTGGGCGAGCTGCTGGCCTCGCTGGTCGGGCCCGGGCACGAGTCGATCGAGGTGGAGTACCAGGGCCAGATCGCCGGCTACGACACCCGGATCCTGACCCTGTCGCTGCTCAAGGGGTACTTCGGGCGGGTCAGCGCCGAGCCGGTGTCGTTCGTGAACGCCCCGCAGCTGGCGACGGAGAGCGGCATCGCCGTGCGCGAGTCGGCCACCACCACCGCCCACGACTTCGTCAACCTGATCACCGTGCGCCGGGGCGACCACGCGCTGGCCGGGACCCTGGTCGGCCTCGCCGGCGAGGCGCGCATCGTGATGGTCGACGACCACACCGTCGACGTCCCCCCGGCGCCCCACATGCTGGTGGTGCGCAACGACGACCGCCCCGGGATGATCGGCTCGGTGGGCACGCAGCTGGGGGATGCCGGCATCAACATCGCCGGCATCCACGTGGGCCAGTCGGCGGCCGGTCTCGGGGCGCTGATGGTGCTGGCCACCAGCTCCAGCGTGCCCTCCGAGGTGGTGGCCGAGCTGGTCAACACCGACGGCATCACCTCGGTCCACGCCCTCGAGCTCGGCTGAGCCCGCCGCCGACGCCGCGAGCCGCGCCTCGGAGCCCACGCCGGGGTCCGATCGACCTAGGTCATCCGGCCCCAAAACGGCGTGGCTCGTTCAGCCGTGGGAGGTGGCCGGCCGAAACCTCACGAGGAGAGGGCGGGCGCGTGCTCGTCCGCGGAAAGGGGACGAGTGCCGGAGCCGTACCACCACGTGCTCCTCGACGAGTTGCCGTGCCCCGTGCTGGTGGTGGCCTCGGGGGTGGTGCAGGACGCGTCACCCGCGGCCGCGACCCTGGTGGGCCGGCCGGCGGGTGAGCTGATCGGGGCGGCGTTGGCCGACCTGGTGGACCAGGGCGACCAGGACCGCCTCGACGCCGTGCTCGGCGCCGCCGTGCTGGCGGAGGGCACTCACGGGACCGAGGCCGTGCTGCGGCTGACCACCGGCGCCCCGGTGGCCATCAGTGCGGCCGGCGCCTCGGACGGCCGCCTGCTGGTGGCGCTGCGCGATCTCGCTCCTGAGCGCCGCCTGGGGGCGGTGATCGACGCCGTGGCCGACTCCACCCTGCTGCTCGACCCCGACGGGCGCCTGCTGTGGCAGTCCGACGCCCTGGCCGCCCGGGTGCCGGGCGGGAGCGCCAACCTGGGCACCCATCCGGTGGAGCGCCTTCACCCCGAGGACCTGCCCATGGTGCTCGAGGCCTTCGCCGACCTGGCTCGCCGCCCGGGCGGCCGGCTGAACCGCATCGTGCGGTCCCGGGCGGTGGCCCACGACGACATCTGGCAGCTCATCGAGCTGGTCGGCGCCAGCCGGGTCGACCACCCGGACCTGGGCGGGGTGGTGGTGCAGGTCCGCAACATCAGCGTCGGCTCCGAGCTCGAATCAGTGGCCCAGACCGACGGTCCCATGCTGTCGTTGGCCGAGGCCGCGCCCATCGGCATCCTGTTGATGGACCGCATCGAGCAGGTCATGTACCTCAGCCGGGTGGGCCGCGAGCTGCTCGGCTTCTCCGACAGCGACGACGTGAGCACCTGGCGGGACCGCTTCTCGGGCCGACATCGCCTGGTCATCGACGAGCTGGTGGCCGGCGGCCTGGTGGGGGCGGCGGCCACCACGCTGACCATCCCCTACACGCTGCCCGCCGACGGTCGTCGAGGGGCCATGCGCGTGCGGGTGGCCCCCCACCTCGACCCCCGGGACCAGCCGGTCGGGGTGATCGTGGCCCTGGAGGACGTGACCGTCGAGGTCGAGGCCCGCGCCGAGTCCGAGCGCCTGCTGCAGATGCTCGACGCCACCTCCGACTTCGTCGCCATCTTCCGGCCCAGCGGCGAGATCCTGCACACCAACGCCGCGCTGGCCCAGATCCTGGAGGACAACCGGACCGCCGGTGGTAGTGGCCGGCTCGAGGACCTGCTCGAGGACCGCGAGGGCTTCATCAACCGGGGGTTGGCGGTGGTGGCCACCTCCGACACCTTCCACGGGCAGATCGACCTGCGGGTGGCCCCGGATCGGATCCTGCCGGTGTCGGCCCTGGGGGTCGTCGGGCGCGACGAGAACGGGGAGCTCGACTGGGTGGCGATGGTGGCCCGCGACATCAGCTCGCTGAAGGAGGCGGAGCGTCGGCTGCGCCACCTGGCCACCTCTGACCACCTGACGGGTCTGGCCAACCGGGCCCTGTTCACCGAGCACCTCGACGAGGTGGTGGAGCGGGCCGGGCGCACGGGGCGCAGCGTGGCCGTGCTGTTCTGCGACCTGGACCGGTTCAAGGAGGTCAACGACCGCTACGGCCACGCGGTGGGGGATCAGGTGCTGGTCGAGATCGCCCAGCGGCTGTGCGCCATCATCCGGGGCGGCGACATGGTGGCCAGGGTGGGCGGCGACGAGTTCGTGATCATCTGCGACGGGGCCGACGACCCCGACGCCCTGGCCGCGCTGGCCGATCGGGTCATCGACACGGTCGGGCGTCCGTTCGACGCCGGCCCGGTGCAGACCCGGGTCGGCATCTCGGTGGGGGTGGCGGTGTCGCCCGGCGGTCAGGCCAGCGGCGACCGGATCCTGACCGTCGCCGACCAGGCCATGTACCGGGCCAAGTCCACGGGCGGGAACCGCTATCGAATCCAGCCGGTCGAGGCCGAGCCCTCGACCTGACCTAGGAGCGGGTGACCCGGGGTCGGTAGGAGGGGCGGGTGGCCTCGTGGGCGGTGATGTCGGCCTCGTGGCCCAGCGTGATGCCGATGTCGTCGAGGCCCTCCAGGAAGCGGTGCTGGGTGGCCTCGTCGAGCGGGAAGGCGACCTCGAGGCCCAGCGCCGGTGCCGACAGGGTGCGGGCGCCGACGTCGATGGTCAGCTCCAGGGTGGGATCGGCGACCACGGCGTCGAGCAGTCGCTGGCCCACCTCGGGGTCGACCTGGACAGGCACCAGGCCGTTCTTGGTGCTGTTGTTGCGGAAGATGTCGGCGAAGCGCGGCGAGATCACCGCCTTGAAGCCGTAGTCCTGGATGGCCCAGACGGCGTGCTCGCGAGACGAGCCGGTCCCGAAGTTGGGGCCTGCCACCAGGATCGTGGCGCCCTGGTACTGCTCCTGGTTGAGGACGAAGTCGCGGTCGTCGCGCCACTCCGAGAACAGGCCGGCACCGAAGCCGGTGCGCTCGACCCGCTTGAGCCAGTCACTGGGGATGATCTGATCGGTGTCGACGTCGGAGCGCTCGAGCGGCACAGCCGTGCCGGTGACCACGATGACGGGTTCCATGGGAGATCCTCTCGCTCAGGCGGTCGGCAGGTCGGCAGGGCTGGCGAAGGTGCCGGCCACCGCGGTGGCTGCGGCCACGGCCGGGGAGACGAGGTGGGTGCGCCCGCCTCGGCCCTGGCGGCCCTCGAAGTTGCGGTTGCTGGTGGAGGCGGCCCGCTCACCCGGCTGGAGCTTGTCGGGATTCATGGCCAGGCACATGGAGCAACCCGGCTCACGCCACTCGAAGCCGGCGGTGACCAGGATCTGGTCGAGCCCCTCGGACTCGGCCTGGGCCTTCACCCGGAACGACCCCGGCACCACCATGGCGCGCAGGCCAGGGTGCACCGTGCGGCCCTGCGCCACCTCGGCCGCGGCCCGCAGGTCTTCGATGCGACCGTTGGTGCACGAGCCGATGAACACCGTGTCGACCGGGACCTCGCGCATGGGGGTGCCCGCGGTCAGGCCCATGTACTCGAGGGCCCGGGCGGCGGCCTCGCGCGCCGAGGGATCGGTGAACTGGTCCGGGTCGGGGACCGACTGGCCGAGGGCCACGACCTGGCCGGGGTTGGTGCCCCAGCTCACATGGGGTTCGAGGCCGGGGGCCGACAGCACGACCTCCTTGTCGAAGGCGGCCCCCGGGTCGGTGGGCAGCGAGCGCCACCGGTCGAGGGCGCGCTCCCAGTCGGCGCCGGTGGGGGCGTGGCGACGACCCTCGAGGTAGGCGAAGGTGGTGTCGTCGGGGGCGATGAGCCCGGCTCGGGCGCCCGCCTCGATCGACATGTTGCACACCGTCATGCGGCCTTCCATGGAGAGCCCGGTGATGGCCGATCCCCGGTACTCGATGACCGACCCGATGCCCCCGCCAGTGCCGATGCGCCCGATGATGGCCAGGATGATGTCCTTGGCCGTCACGCCCGCGGGCAGGTCGCCCTCGACGGTCACGGCCATCGTGCCCGGGCGCTGCTGAGGCAGGGTCTGGGTGGCCAGCACGTGCTCGACTTCGCTGGTGCCGATGCCGAAGGCCAGGGCGCCGAAGGCCCCGTGGGTCGACGTGTGGCTGTCGCCGCAGACGATGGTCATGCCCGGCTGGGTGAGGCCCTGTTCGGGCCCGATGATGTGGACGATGCCCTGGTCGGGATCGCCCATCGGGTACTCGGCGATGCCGAACTCGGCGCAGTTGGCCCGCAGCACCTCGACCTGCTTGCGCGAGACGGGATCGGCGATGGGCCGGTCGATGTCGATGGTGGGGACGTTGTGGTCCTCGGTGGCGACCGTGAGGTCGGGGCGGCGGACCTTGCGGCCGGCCAGTCGCAGGCCGTCGAAGGCCTGGGGCGAGGTCACCTCGTGGACGAGGTGTAGGTCGATGTAGAGCAGGTCGGGCTCGTCGGGACCACGGTGGACCACGTGGTCGTCCCAGATCTTCTCGCTCAGGGTTCTGGCTTCGGCCATGGCTGGATCTCACGGTCTCTCGGGGTGGGTGGCATCCCACAGACGACCTGGTTTGGGCTGGCGTCTTACTATTTAGGACGCTAGTCTCAGGCTGTGGAACAGAGTGTAAGCGGTGTGGGAGTGATCGACAAGGCGGTGGGGGTGCTGGTCGTGCTCGAGCGGGCGCCGGCCTCGCTGGCCGAGCTGGTGGAGGCGACCGGTTTGTCGAGGGCTACCGCTCACCGCTTGGCCGTGGCCCTCGAGGACCATGGGCTGGTGCGGCGGGATCCGGATGGGCGCTTCGCCCTCGGGGTGCGTCTGGTGGCGCTCGGGCGCCGCGCCGCCGAGGGGTTGCCGTTGGCTACCGCCGCGCTCCCCGCGTTGCGGGCGCTGCGGGACGAGACGGGGGAGTCGGTGCAGCTGTACGTGCGCGAGGGCGATCGGCGGGTGTGCATCGCCGCGCTGGAGTCGCCCCATGGGCTGCGCACCATCGTGCCCATGGGGGCGTCGTTGCCGCTCGAGGTGGGGTCGGCGGGACGGGTGCTGCAGGGTCAGGTCAGCCAGGGGTGGGTGCAGAGCGTCGGGGAGCGGGAGGCGGGGGTGGCGTCGGTGAGCGCAGGTGTGGTGGGAGAGGGCGGTCAGGCGGTGGCGGCGGTGAGCGTGTCGGGCCCGATCGAGCGGATCACGAAGGACCCGGGCGGGCGCTACGGCGAGGCGGTGGTGGCCGCCGCCCGTCGGATCGAGCAGGCGGCCGGCCTGTCGCCAGCCTGACGCTTGGCACCGAATCGACGTCGATTCGGCGCCAAGCCCAACCGTGATCAACCAAGGCCATGCGTCGACATCGTACCGAATCGACGTCGATTCGGTGCCAAGGGGCCGCCGATAGGCTCCTGCGGGCATGGGCGAAAACCTGGCGGCCATCGACATCGGCACCAACTCGATCCACCTCGTCGTCGCCCGCTTCGACGATGCCGGCCACTTCGAGGTGATCGGCGACGAGAAGGAGACCGTCCGGCTCGGCTCCGGCGGCGGCGACATGAAGCAGCTCGCCCCCGACGCCATCGAGCGGGGCATCGCCGCGCTCACCCGTCTCCGGCAGGTGGCCGACATCTCCGCCGCCACCGTCACCGCCGTGGCCACCAGCGCCGTGCGCGAAGCCGAGAACGCCGACGACTTCATCCGCCGCGCCCGCCACGAGGCCGGCGTCGAGGTCGAGGTCATCTCCGGCACCGAGGAAGCCCGCCTCATCCACCTCGGTGTCCTCCAGGCCGTGCCCGTCTACGACCGCCGCCTGATCCTGCTCGACATCGGCGGGGGCAGCACCGAGGTCCTCGTCGGCGAGCGCAGCGAGATCCTGGCCGTGCGCAGCTTCAAGCTGGGCGCCATCCGCCTGACTCGGCGCTTCTTCCGCACCGATCGCGTCCACCCCGGGGCGGTGGACGCCTGCCGCCGATACGTCGACGCCATGCTGGCCCCGCTGGCTCGCGACGTGGCCCGGCTCGGCTTCGAGGTAGCCGTCGGCAGCTCGGGCACGATCGAGGCGGTGGCCGCCATCATCCACGCCGCACAATCAGAGGGCCCGCCCCGCACCGTCGACAACGCCACCATCACCGCCGCCGCGGCTCGGGCCACGGTCAAGCGCCTGGCCGCCCTCACGCTCGCCCAGCGGCGCGATGTCCCCGGCCTGGAAGCCTCCCGGGCCGACATCGTGCTGGCCGGCGCCATCATCCTCGAGCAGGCCATGGCCACCTTCGGGATCGACGAGCTGGTGGTGTCCGGCTACGCATTGCGCGAGGGCGCCCTGCTCGACGCCTTCCAGCGCACCCACGGCGCCGCCCTCCACCACCTCCACGACCTGCGGCGGCGCAGCGTCGTGCGCCTGGCCGAGGAGATGGACGAGGAGCCGGCCCACTCGGCCCACGTGGCCCGACTGGCCCTGGCCCTGTTCGACGCCACCAGCAAGCTCCACGGTCTGGGCGACGACGCCCGCGAACTGCTGGAGGCGGCCGCCCTGCTGGCCAACGTGGGACTGTTCGTCTCCCACAGCAAGCACCACAAGCACACCTACTACGTCATCCGCAACAGCGACCACCTGTCGGGGTTCAACGACCACGAGATCGAGATGATCGCGCTTGTGGCCCGCTACCACCGCAAGAGCGCCCCGTCGCCCAAGCACCCCGAGTTCGCGGCGCTGCGGGCCACCGACCAGCAGACCGTGCGCACCCTGGCCGGCCTCCTCCGGGTGGCCATCGGGTTGGACCGCACCCACGGCGCCCGCGTCCAGGGCCTGCGCACCCACCTCCGGCGCCGCACCCTGGTGATCGAGGTCGAGGCCGCCGACGGCTGCGACGTCTCCCTCGAGCTCTACACGGCCAACGAACGCCGCGACCTGCTCGAGGCCGTGCTCGACCGGCGGGTGTCGGTGATGGCCGCCAGCCCGGTCAGCTCGCTCGACGCGGTCGAGCCTGCGCCCGCGCCATGACCTCCAGGCACGCCTGATCGAGCACCGGGACGAAGGCCGCGGGGTCGAGCGCGCACACGCCGTGGTCGCCGCCCACCGGGTGGACCACGGCACCGTCGATGGCCGCGGCCAGTGCGTGCTGGCGCCTCGGCGGCACCACCGAGTCGAACTCGGTGACCAGCACGGCCGTGGGCACGTCCACCCCGCCGATCCACTCCCGCGACGAGAACCGGGCCAGCGCCTGACCCGCCTCCACGATCATGCGGGGATCGTTGCGCATCACCTCGCGCCGCGCCCACCGACCCAGGTCGGACTGGTCATAGCGGGCCATCGCCAGACGCTGCCCCAGCGAACGCTGCCATCGGATCGGGGTGGCCCGCGCCACGAGCGAGGCCAGCCCCAGCATGGGCGCGGCGGCCCGCTCGCCGGGCCGCTGGCCCACGAAGTTGCGGGCCGTCGAGCACAGCACCAGGCCTTCGACCCGCCGTCCGTGCCGCCGCCAGATCAGCTGGGCGATCGGACCGCCCATCGAGTAGCCGACCGGGACGAAGCGGTCGATGCCCAGCGCGGCGGCCAGCGCCACGGCGTCGTCGGCGCAGTCCTCGAGGCGGAACCGTCGTCGCGACCGGATGCCCCGGCCGTGGCCGCGGTGATCGATGGCCACCACGTCGAAGTGCTGCCCCAAGGTGGCGTAGCTGGCGTACCAGTTGAGCGCCGAGTTGGCCGTCCAGCCGTGCAGCAGCAACAGGGTGGGGGCGCCGGGGGGACCGGCCTGGCGCCGGTACCAGGTGCGTCCCCGGCCGGCGAGCTCGATGGGCTGTCCGGCCGGGAGCCCCGGCGGCTCGACCACCGGTCGATCCGACGACGCGTCGTCGGGCTGCTCCGGTGGGCCGGGGCTCACGATTCGATCGAGATGATCTCGACCTTGAGGAGCACGCCGTTGGCCTCGTACTCGACGGTGTCGCCCGCCGCGTGGTCGAGCACGGCCGCGCCCAGCGGCGAACCGGGCGACATCACCACCAGGTCGTCGCGGCGTTCCTCGATTGACCCGATCAGGAAGCGCTCCTCGTCGTCGTCGCCCTCGAACCGGATGGTCACCACCGAACCGGCCACCACGTGGTCGCTGTCGGAGGCGTCGACGATCTCGGCGTTCTCCAGCACGGCCGCCAGGTGGCGGATGCGGCCCTCCATCTTGCCCTGCTCCTCCTTGGCCGCGTGGTAGTCGCCGTTCTCCGAGAGGTCACCCAGCTCGCGGGCGGCCTGGATCTTGCGGGCGATCTCGACGCGCCCGTGGGTGGTGAGGTCCTCGTGCTCGGCCTTGAGGCGGTCATAGGCGTCCTGGGACAGGTGCTGGGTCATGTCGTCCACCCGCCCATGCTAGCGACGAGGCGGCCGGCGGCTATCGGGTTGACGAACGGCCTGGTCACCACCACACTGGTGGGAGTGCAACTTCGCGCCCTCGCCCCGGTAGCCATCATTCCGTAGCGCACGTCGTACCCCGGCGTGCGCTCTCGACCGTCCACCCCGGTGGGCGGTTTTCTCGTTCTCGGGGCGGGTCGGATGGCCGGACCGCCCCCGCTGCGAAAGGTCCGACATCCCGTGAGCAACTCCCCATCGACCACCCCGAGCCCCGCCCGACGCGACGGTCGTCCCCGTGTCGGGATCGTCGGGGGTGACGGCATCGGCCCCGAGGTGGTGGCCGAGGCCCTCAAGGTGGTGGCCGCCGCCGGCGTCGAGCTCGACACCGTCGACTACGACCTGGGCGGTGCCCGCTACGGGCGCGACGGCCTGGTGCTCAGCGACGAGATCGTGGACGAGTGGCGCCAGCTCGACGCCCTGCTCGTGGGCGCGGTGGGCACGCCCGAGGTGCCGCCCGGGCTCATCGAGCGAGGTCTGCTGCTCAAGATGCGCTTCGATCTCGACCTCTACATCAACCAGCGGCCCTTCGTGGCTCCCGACGGCTCCCACGAGTTCGTCGTCATCCGGGAGAACACCGAGGGCACCTACGCCGGCGAGGGAGGCTTCCTGCGCAAGGGGACCCCGCACGAGATCGCCACGCAGGGCTCGGTCAACACCCGCCACGGGGTGGAGCGCTGCGTGCGCTACGCCTTCGAGCTGGCCCGGTCGCGTCCCCGCCGCCACCTCACGCTGGTGCACAAGACCAACGTGTTGACCTTCGCCGGCGACCTGTGGGAGCGGACCTTCAACCAGGTGGCCACCGAGTACCCCGACGTGGCCACCGCCTACAACCACGTGGATGCGGCCTGCATCTACTTCGTGCAGTCGCCCCAGCAGTACGACGTGATCGTGACCGACAACCTCTTCGGCGACATCCTCACCGACCTGGGCGGCGCGGTATCGGGCGGCATCGGGCTGGCCTCGTCGGGCAACCTCAACCCCGACCGCACCGGGCCGTCCATGTTCGAACCGGTCCACGGCTCGGCGCCCGACATCGCCGGCCAGGCCAAGGCCAACCCCATCGCCGCCATCCTCTCGGCGGCCATGATGCTCGAGTTCCTGGGCGAGGCCGACGCCGCCGCCCGCATCCGCAAGGCCTGCGCGGACCCGTCGTCGCTCACGGGCAGCACCAACGAGATCGGCGACGCCGTCGCCCACCGACTCTGACCGGCGACCACGTCGCCCACCGACCCTGATCGGCGACCGCTCGCCGACCGACCGCAAGGGGAACCCCATGCCCATCACGCCCACCGCCAAGATCTGGATGAACGGCCAGCTCGTCGACTGGGACGACGCCAACATCCACATCCTCACCCACTCGTTGCACTACGGCATGGGCGTGTTCGAGGGCATCCGCGCCTACGAGACCGCCGACGGACCCGCCGTGTTCCGCCTCACCGACCACATGGCCCGGCTGCACAACTCGGCCCGCATCATGATGATGGACCTGCCCTACTCGGTCGAGGAGCTGGTCGAGGCGACCAAGGCGGTGGTGGCCTCCTCAGGGCTGCCCTCGTGCTACATCCGGCCCATCGCCTACTTCGGCTACGGCGAGATGGGGCTCAACACCCTGCCCTGCTCGGTCGACGTGTCCATTGCCTGCTGGCCGTGGGGGGCGTACCTGGGTGACGACGCGGTGACCAAGGGCGTGCGCATGAAGATCTCGTCGTGGTCTCGCCACGACCACAACACCATGCCCCCGGCGGCCAAGACCACCGGCAACTACGTCAACTCGTCGTTGGCCAAGGTCGAGGCCCTCAAGGCCGGCTACGACGAGGCCATCATGTTGAACTCGGCCGGGTTCGTCAGCGAGTGCACCGGCGAGAACATCTTCGCGGCGCGCGGCGGCGTGCTCATCACGCCGCCCCTGGCCGCCGGCGCCCTGGAAGGCATCACCCAGGACACGGTCATGACCATCGCCCGCGACCTGGGCTTCGAAACGCGCTTCGACGACCTGACCCGAAGCGACCTCTACATCTGCGAGGAGATGTTCGTGTGCGGCACCGCCGCCGAGGTCAGCGCCGTGAGCTCCGTCGACGACCGACCCATCCCGGTGCCGGGCACCATGACCACCGCCATCGCCGCCGAGTACGCCAAGACCGTCCGCGGCCAGGTCGACCGCTACAAGGACTGGCTCGAACATGTCAGCTGACGGGGTACCGACCTCGGTCGAGATCTTCGACACGACCCTGCGCGACGGCGCCCAGTTCGAGGGCATCTCGCTCACCGTCGAGGACAAGCTGCGAGTGGCCGAGCAGCTCGACTGGTTGGGCGTGCGCTGGATCGAAGGGGGCTACCCCCAGGCCAACCCCCGCGACGAGGAGTTCTTCCGCCGCGCCCCACGCGACCTGCACCTGTCCACCGCCGAGCTGGTGGCCTTCGGGTCGACCCGGCGCCCGGCCGGCAAGGTCGACGTCGATCCCACGCTGGCGGCTCTGGTGGCGGCCGAGACCAGCACGGTGTGCATCGTGGGCAAGAGCTGGGACTTCCACGTCACCGAGGCCCTCCAGACGACCCTGGACGAGGGCGTGGCCATGGTGGGCGAGTCGGTCGAGTTCCTCAAGGCCGCGGGCCGGCGCGTCTTCTTCGACGCCGAGCACTTCTTCGACGGTTACAAGGCCAACGCCGGTTACGCTCTCTCGGTGGTCGAGGCGGCGGCCATGTCCGGCGCCGACTGCGTGGTGCTGTGCGACACCAACGGCGGGTCCCTGCCCCACGAGGTGCAGCGCATCACCGCCGAGGTGCGGGCCCACCTGTCGGGGGTGGGCATCGGCATCCACACCCAGAACGACTCGGGCTGCGCGGTGGCCAACTCGGTGGCGGCCGTGCTGGGCGGCGCCACCCAGGTGCAGGGCACGGTCAACGGCTACGGCGAGCGCACCGGCAACGCCAACCTCATGACCGTCATCCCCGACCTCACGCTCAAGTTGGGCATCGCCACGCTGCCCGAGGGACGCCTCGAGCGGCTGACCGCGGTCAGCCGCCACGTGGCCGAGCTGGTCAACGTGCCGCCGTCGCCTGCCGACCCGTTCGTGGGCGTGTCCGCCTTCGCCCACAAGGGCGGGCTGCACACCTCGGCGTTGGGTCGGGCCGGAGGCGCCACCTACGAGCACGTCGACCCCACGGTGGTGGGCAACCACACCCGGGTGCTGGTGTCCGACCTCGGGGGCCGGGCCGGGATGGCCATGAAGGCGCGCGAGTTGGGCGTCGTGCTCGACGACCGGGCCGCCGGGCTGGTCAGCGACCAGCTCAAGGCCCTCGAGGCCAAGGGCTGGCTGTTCGAGGCGGCCGACGCTTCGCTCGAGCTGTTGATGCGCCGGGCCGCGGGCTGGAGCCACGAGTTCTTCGAGGTCGAGGCCTACCGGGTGTCGAGCTACCACCGCGAAGGCCCCGTCACCCGGGAGGACGCGGTCGAGGTGAGCGTCGAGGCCACCGTCAAGCTGTGGGTGGACGGGGTGCGGGTGGCGGCGGTGGGCGAGGGCAACGGCCCGGTGAACGCCCTCGACGCCGCCGTGCGCGCCGCCCTCGACGGCGGGTTCCCGGCCCTCGAGCGCATCCACCTCACCGACTTCAAGGTGCGGGTGCTCGACGGGGGATCGGCCACCGGGGCGGTGGTGCGCGTCCTCATCGACTCCACCGACGGCGAGAACGTGTGGACCACCGTCGGGGTGGACACCAACGTCATCGAGGCGTCCTGGCACGCCCTGGTCGACTCGCTCGTCTACGGGCTGCTGCACACCACGGCCTAGGATCGACCCGATGGCTGCTCCCGAGTACGTGCCGCACTCCCCCGTCGACAAACCCCGCGTCTACCGCTCACCGCCCTGGAACGGCGAGGAGTGGTTGGCGGACCGCCCCGGCGAGCTGACCGGTCGACAGCCCCTCGGCCCGCGCCTGGGCTACCCCGGTCCCGACCAGGGCTTCGTGCTGAAGCTGGCCCGTCGCTTCGAGGACCGCCTGCAGCTCGACGACACCGAGTCGGTCGACGACGTCATCTCGGGCTGCAGCGCGGTGGCGCTCAAGCGGGCCTCGCTGTTCGGTCGGGCGCCGTCGGTGCACGACGTGGCCGTGGCCTTCACGGTCTGGGGCTACCTGGCTCCGCCCGACCCTGAGCTGCTGCGCCTGCGCCGTCCCCTGTTCGAGGAGGCGGCCAACCCCCACCACTACATGGAACGCCGCCGGATCGCCGACCTGGTGCCCCAGGCCGTGCTCCGCCTCACCCCCGACGAGGTGACCCGCCAGGCCACCGCCGACTGGCGCGCCTTCTTCAAACGGCGAGCCGCGCCGACGACGTGATCTGTTGGCCCTCCGGTCGGCAAGCCTTCCGTCCGAGGAGCTCAGGCTTCGATGGTGATGGGGGTGCCGGGCGGGAGCAGGCCGGCCAGCTGGATGTCGACCGCGTCGGGCATGCGCACGCAGCCGTTGGACGCCCGGGTGCCGATGAGCTGCGGGGCGTTGGTGCCGTGGAAGGCGACCTGGGGCAGGCCGCCGTCGAAGCTGTCGAGCTGCTCGGAGTAGGCGCTGGTGGCCATGATCCACGAGCCGTAGGCGCTGGTGGGTGGCCGGGCGATCTTCTCGGTCAGGTAGAAGTGGCCGAGCGGCGTGGGGGTGGACGGCGTGCCCACCACCACCTTGGTCTCCACCACCAGGTTCGGCCCGTCGAAGACCTTCAGGTCGAAGTTCGAGACGCTCAGCTCCATGCGGTACTGGGTGGTGCTCAGCGTCACGTCGTCGCGACGGACCCAACCCACCTGCTGGTTGGGGCGGGCCAGCATCGACACGGCCAGCCAGTCGCCCTCGTCCTTGACCACGTCGAACACCAGCGGGTTGTTGAAGTAGGTCGGGTTCGAATAGGCGTAGCCGTTGGGCTCGATGGCCACCCCGGCCGCGTTCAGCCCGGCGCGGGGGATGGGCGGGGCCTGGTGGGTGGTGGTGGGCGCGACGGTCGTGGTGGTGGAGGGCTGGCCGGGCTGGTCGTGGAAGACCTGCACCAGCGGCACCTTGGCCGTGGCGATCTCGGTGATGTACGGATCGCGAGGCACCGTGGTGTTGGTGGTGTTGGGCACCTGACGAGGCGTGATCGAGGCGGCCGTGTGGTGGCCGGAGCAGGCCAACGGGGCCGCCAGGGACGCGACGAACAGGATCGAGAGCAGCGAGCGGGGGCGCACGAGAGACGATGCTACCGGCCGACCTGCTCGGGACCGGGTCAGCCACACCGTTAGCATCGGATGGTGACCGAACCCCCCGTCCGCGTCCGTTTCGCGCCCGCGCCCACGGGCTACCTGCACATCGGCGGCGCCCGCACCGCCCTGTTCAACTGGCTCTTCGCCCGTCACCACGGGGGCGAGATGGTGCTGCGCATCGAGGACACCGACGCCGAGCGGTCCCGGCCCGAGCTGGTCGACGCCATCTACGAGTCGCTGCGCTGGCTGGGCATCGACTGGGACGGCGACCCGGTGCACCAGTCCGAGCGCACCGGGTTGTACCGGGAGGCGGCCCGCCGGCTGCTCGACGGCGGCCTGGCCTACCGCTGCGACTGCACCCGCGAGGCCCTCGACGCCCGCAACGCCGCGGCCGGGCGCAAGACCCCCGGCTACGACGGGTACTGCCGGGACCGCCAGGTGGCCGACGGTCCCGGCGTGGTGGCGCGCTTCCGGGTGCCCGACGAGGGGGCCACCTCGTTCACCGACCTGATCCGGGGCGAGGTCACCTTCGAGAACGCCAACCTGGAGGACTTCGTCATCGTCCGCAGCGGGGGCGTGCCCATGTTCCTGCTGGCCAACGCGGTGGACGACGCCGACCTGGACATCACCCACATCATCCGGGGCGAGGACCTCATCAACACCACGCCCAAGGTGCTGCTGCTGCGCCAGGCCCTGGGCATCGACTACCAGCCCCAGTTCGCCCACGTCCCGCTCATCGTGAACGAGAAGCGCCAGAAGCTGTCCAAGCGCCGCGACGACGTGTCGGTCGGCGACTACGTGGCCCGGGGCTACCTGGCCGAGGCCATGACCAACTACCTGGCCACCCTGGGCTGGGGGGCACCCGACGGCGTGGAGATCCGGCCCCTGCGCGAGATCGTCGACCTGTTCGACATCTCGGAGGTGACCTCGTCGTCCGCCTTCTTCGACCTCAAGAAGCTCGACCACTTCGACGGTGAGTACATCCGCGCGCTCTCCGACGAGGAGTTCATCGCCCGCTCGGCGCCGTGGCTGACCGGCGACCGGGGTGAGCGCCCGTGGTCGCCCGACGAGTACGACCCGGACGCCTTCGCGGCCATGGCGCCCCTGGTGCGAGACCGGGTGACCCGACTCGACCAGGTGCCCGGCTACGTCGACTTCCTGTTCCTGGCCGAACCGACGATCGACCGGGCCTCGTGGGACAAGGTCATGGTCGCCGGCGGCGAGGCGGCCGCGGCCATGCTCGACGCGGTGGCCGGGGCCTACGCCGACTGCGACTGGGAGTCCGACGTCCTCATGGGGGTGATCGGGGCCGCGGGCGAGCGCCTCGGCCTGCCCCGCAAGCAGTGGCAGGCGCCGATCCGGGTGGCCGTGACCGGCCGCTCGGTGGGCCCGCCGCTGGGCGAATCGATGGTGGTCCTGGGCCGGGACCGCACCCTGACCCGGCTGCAGGCGGCGCGAGAACAGCTCTAGTGCTCCGCCTCCTCAAGCTGCCGATCAAGGTCGCTCTGGGACTGGTGGCGCTGGTCGCGCTCTACCTCGGCGTGACCTTCGCCCAGGTGTGGTGGGCATCGCGCCAGCAGACCGGGGCGTCGGCCGCCGCCATCGTGGTCATGGGCGCGGCCCAGTGGAACGGCAAGCCATCGCCGGTCCTCAAGGCCCGGCTCGACCACGCCGCCGCCCTGTACCGAGCCGGCCGGGCCCCGATGATCGTGGTCACCGGCGGCAAGCAGCCGGGCGATCGGGTCACCCAGGGGGTCACCGGCTACGACTACCTGGTGGCCGACGGCATCCCGGCCTCGGCCGTGAAGCTCGAGAACCAGGGCACCGACAGCTACCAGGAGCTGTCGGCCGCGGCCAACATCCTGCACCAGGACCGGGTGGCGCCCGACGTGCTGCTGGTGTCGGATCCGTACCACGCCTACCGCATCGGCCAGATCGCCGACGAGCTCGGGATGTCGGCCCACGTCTCGCCCGACGACGAGCCCTCGTCGCCCTACCAGTACGCGCGGGAGACGGCGGCCGTCTCGCTCGGTCGCCTCATCGGCTACCGGCGCCTCTCCCACGTCGCCTGATCCCCGCCCGAACGGGCGATCGAGTTTTCCGCCCGTCCGGGCCAGTCGCTAGAGTGCGGTGCCCCCCTGCGGGGAGCAACCACCTTCGGGGGTGGTGTAATTGGCAACACAAGTGGTTCTGGTCCACTCGTTGGGGGTTCGAGTCCTCCCCCCCGAGCTCTGCTCCAAGCGCAAAGGCCCAGGTCAGCGACCTGGGCCTTCATCGTGAAAGGGCACGAGATGCCGCCGTGGTCACAGGTTGGTCACACATCTTCCGAGCAGCGCTTCGACAACGGCCAGTTGTGTACGATCCGACACGCCGTTCGTCACGGGATCGGCCACCATCCGCAATGACGGTCGGCGGGACGGGTGTGCCGGATGGGCCGTCACGACCCGGCACCGAAGATCAGATCGGCTACCCGTTCCGCGGCGTCGGACTGCATGCCCTTGATGACGTGCTGATAGGTCTGCCAGGTGATCATCGGGCTCGAGTGACCCAGACGGTCGGCGACGATCCTGACATCCACGCCCGCTACGAGCGCCAGCGTCGCCCAAGTGTGGCGCAGGTCGTGCAGGCGGATCACCGGCAGATCGGCGAAGGCCGGCTGGCGTACACGTCGGTCGAAGGTCTTGGAGAACGCCTCCGGGTGGTAAGGACGCCCATCCGGCCGAGGGAAGATCAGGTCTAGATCGAGGTACGCGTCGCCCAAGAGGAGTCGTTCCTGAGCTTGGCGGGCTCGCCAGCTGCGCAGACTGGCAACGGTCCGGGTATCGAGTTCGATAACCCGTGGCCATCCGGACTTGGTGCGCGGCAGGAGCCGCCCCTCGCGGCCACGGCCCGACGGCTTGGTGAGGGGGATGAGCTCCTGGCGGATGGACGCGAGTCTGCGCTCGAAGTCGAGGTCATCCCAGCGAAGCCCGAGCGCCTCACCGCGCCGGCACCCCTTCGTCGCGAGGAACATCCAGGGCCAGTGGTAGCGATCGTTCTCGGTCAGCCGTAGGAACCGCGCCACCTGGCCACCCGACCACACCTGCATCTCGGGGGATTTCGCCGATTTCGCAGACGGCGGTGTGGCCTGGTCGGCCGCGTTCAGCGGCACACGGTGCCACCGGACGGCGTCGTCAAGGGCCGAGTGAATGATCGTATGGATGTAGCGGACCGTCCGAGGCTTCAAACCGGGGGACTGGTGCCCGAGCAGGCGTCCGTTCTCGAGGAGATCGCTGTAGAGCCGGTTCAGAGCGGCCCCGTCGAGGGCCTGCAGGGATAGGTGACCGACGTTCGGTTCGACGTGGTTGCGGATGTTCCGCTCGTAAGACTCCCAGGTGCTTTCGGCCAGGGACCGCCGGATCACCGGGAGCCAGTCGATCTTGAGGAAGTTCGAGAAGGTCTGGCGGGCCGGCGCGACGTAGGCGCCCATCCCGGCTCCCACGCGCAACTGGTCGAGTGCCGCCTGGGCGTCCTTCTTGGTCGGGAAGCCGCGGCGCCTCGCCTGCCGACGACGGCCACCCGGTCCGGCGGGGAGATCCACCACGAACCACCAGGTGCCCGTCTTCGGGTCCTTTCTCGGGGTAGCCGTGGCGCTGCTCATCTACCGGTCCAGACCGGGCTGTCGACCACCCTTGGCAGCCGTGCCAGTTCGTGTCGGATCGTCCGAACGGTCGTCTGGTGTCGTTTCGTCCAGAAGCCGTAGCGCCTCGGCGAGGCGCTCCAGCAGGTCGCTCGCTCCGTCGATGTCGCCGAGCGCGTTGCGCAGGAATGCTTGGCCGCGTAGCCGTACCAGCGTGGTGAGCCGGTCCCGAGGTTTGGGGGCGAGACGCTGGGCTTCTCTCGCTTGCTCCGAGGCTTGGGGGCGGTGCTGGCGGAGTAGGCCAGCAGCTCGTCCTCCCAGTGATGAAGGTTGTCGGGCGTGCCAAGGATGGCGTCGAGAAGGGTGATCGGGTCGAGGCCTTTCAGGCCGGCGTCGGGCGCGTGCAACCCGGCGTCGAACCCCGGGGGGGTGGAGTGAAGAAGAACCCGATCGGGAGGTCGAACGCCCGGCTGAGCGCAAGCAGTTCGTCGGCCGAGAACACCTTCACCCGGTTCGGGTTCCACGCCGAACGTTCGAGCGACGAGAAGCTGGGCCCGGACAGCCGCGTCCCGAGGTAGGGCTCGAGGGCAGTGGCCGCCTCCTCCTGCGTCCACCCACGCAGCGCCCGAGCCTTGGCGACGTTGTAGGCGACGATCTGGTTCGGGCTCATCGTGCGCCGCACGCCGAGCTTCCGAGTGGCCATGCGCCTACCCTAACCCAACGAGTCCGTCGTGTCATTCACGGATTCGTTCAGTCGTGATACTCTACAGAACCGTTGATGTTCTGCGACAAGGTGAAGCGCTGTGAACGACCTGCCTGAGCTGCTCACGGTGGAGGAGGCCGCCAGCGTGCTGCGCATCGGTCGCACGAAGGCGTACGCCATGGCGCAAGATTGGCGCGCAACCGGGGGTCGGTCGGGTTTGCCCGTCGTGGACTTCGGACATGTGCTGCGAGTTCCGCGGCGAGCGCTCGAGGATCTGATCGACGCCGCGGTCCCCGGGCACCCGATCAGCCTCGCAGCTCCCAGCCCTAGCTCGGCGGAGCCGTCCGCCTCGATCGAGGGATCGCCCGATGTGTCTCAGGCGGACGAGGACAAGCCCCAGGCTGAGGCTTGTGCACAGGTCCCAAATGCGGCGCACCCAAGTTCTGGGACGCCCGACCTTGTCAGCACGGAGCGACCGTCATCACCGAAGACCAGTCAGCTACGCCACAAGCATTCTGCTGCGGGACAGCTCGACCTGTTCGACCTTCCTCCCGCGAGCTGACCCGAGCATGGTTCCCTTCTTCGGTGACCTCACCACTTTGAGAGCAGGCACTTGCCAGCCCTTCGGGCTGGCGTCGCGTGCCGGGGTCTTGTGGGGGTGGGGGCGGTGTTGACGATCACGAAGTTGCAGAGCGCGGAGTATGTGATCACGGCGGTGGCGGCGGGGATGGAGGACTACTACATGGGTGCCGGCGAGGCGCCCGGGCGTCTGGCAGCGGCGACTGGGCCGACCGAGCTCGGCCTCGACGGGGTCGTGGCCGCGCGATGATCTGCGCGCCCTGGTCGACGGCCGCCACCCGGGCACCGGCGTCGAGCTGCTGGCCGGGCATCGGGAACGCCGGGTGGCGGCGATCGATGTGACGTTGTCGGTCCCAAAGTCGGTGTCGTTGTTGTGGGCGTTCGGGACACCGGAGACCTCGGCGGCGGTGTCGATCGCGGTGGTCGAAGCGACCCATCAGGGCGCTGGGGTTCCTCGAGGACCGGGCGGCGGTGGCCCGGCGCCAGCAGGGCGGGGTACGCCGCCGGGTCCGGACCGACGGGTTCGCCGATCGCCACGTTCGCGCATCGCACCAGCCGGGCCGGCGACCCGCAGCTCCACACGCATTGCCTCATCCCGAATGTGGTCCGCCGGGCTGATGACGGGGTGTTCGTGGCGTTCGATGCCAACCCGTTGCACACCTGGGCCAAAGCGGCCGGCACGGTGTTCCTGAACCACCTCGAACGCACCCTCACCCGCCAGCTCGGGGTGGCTGGGGACCGGACCGCAACGGATCCCGGGAGATCGTCGGGTTCACCCGCGAGCAGCTGCGGACGTTCTCGAAGCGCACCGTGGCCATCGAGACCCATCTGGAGGCGGCCGGGGAGACGGCGTTCGACTCGAAAGCGTGACCGCATGCGTGCCGACGATCTGGCCTCGCGTCACCACCCGCCAGCACAAGGACAAGGCGCTCACGCCCGAACGGCTGCGGGACCGCTGGACCGCCGAAGCCCAAGTCGGTCGGGTTGACGCCGGGTGACCGGGTCGACAACCTGGTCATCGGTCGACGCCTCCACAGCCCAGCACTCCGCGACGAGGAGATGCTCGCGGCGTTGGTCGATCCGGCGACCGGGTTGTGTGCCACCGAATCTCGCTTCGGTGAGGCCCACGTCGTTGAGCGGGTCGCAGCGATCTCGGCGGGCCGGCTCACCCTTGAAGAGATCCTCAGCGTCACCAGACAGTTCCTGGGTTCCGAACACGTTCGTGCGTCTCGCCCCCGACGCCGTCGGGCGCCGACCGCCGCAGTGGTCGACCGTCGAGCTGCGCGCGGTCGAAGACCGCCTCCTCGCCCGAGCTCGGCCAGCTACCGAACCTGCCGAGGGCATTGCGGTCTCGCCGTGTATCGACGACGGCGATCGCTGGCCGAATCCAAACAGCTGGGAGAAGATCAGATGCCAGCGGTGCGCCGTTGTGCGGTGCCGGGCCGTCCGTGCGGGCGGTCGTCCGCCCCCGCCGGGTTCGGCAAGACCACCGCCCTCCACGCGGCAGCCGCCGCCCGACTGCCGTCGGCCGGTCGTGTGGTCGTGGTCGTGGCACCACCCACAAGGCCGTCGGCCGAGTTGCGCGCCGCCGGGCTCGACGCGCAGACGATCGCCCGATTCCGTCTCGCAGCTGCGCGACCAACCCATCGCCCCGAACACGACGGTGATTGTTGACGAGCTGTCCCAGGTCGCCACCCGAGACATCACCCCGATCGATCAGCGCCCGTCGCGGTCAGCCTGGTGCAGCCAGTTGTGGTTTGTCGGTGACGTCCGCCCAAGCCCAGTCGGTCGCGGCCGGCGGACTCGCCGCCGAGATCGAGCGACTCGCCGACCGACGACGCCATCGCCCACGGCACCCTGACGCGTGAACCGCCGCCAAACCCACCCCGACGACAGACCGCCCTCGCCACGCTGCCGGGCCGGGGACGTCGACGCGAGCCGCACCATCCGCACCGACCACGGCTGGGAACACGAGACTCGCCAGCCCACCAGAGACCCGCCAAGCCCTCGCTCAGGCGGCGGTGGCCGACGCCGATCGTCACGGCGTCGAACACGTCGCCGTGTTGGCCGTGAGCCACGCCGACTGCGAAGACCTCGCCGACCGCATACGCGCCCTGCGCGCCGGGCGCGGCGAGCTGCGAGGCCCCACCCTCCACCGGACCCGGATGGGGACCCCAGCTGCGCACCTACGCGGCCGGCGACCGCATCCTTTTGCACGCCACCCTCGACCCCGGCCCGGATCCCGGCCGTCTTCAACGGCTCCACCGCCACCGTCACCTCCGTCACCGCCCACGGCGCTCGAGGTGGCGACCGACGACGGTGCACACCGGACACTCACCGACGCCGCTGATCGCCGGGCGGCGGGCGGACGGCAACCCGAACGTCTCGCACACCTGGGCCCGCACCGTCGACGGCGCGCAGGGCGGCACCTGGACGCCAAGTCCACCTCCTCGCCACCCCGACCCTGGACCGGTTCACCGGTTACGTCGCCCACAGCCGCGGCCGCTAACCCCACCCACACCTGGAACACCCGACCCGACGCGACCCACCCGCCTCAGGCTTCTCGCCGACGATCGCAGCCCCACCGAGGCCGTCGCCGACGCCATGCGCCCGCGACGAACCCAAAACCCTCGCCGCCACCGACGACCCGTTCATCCTCGACCGCCAGCTCCGCACCGAACGCGACCACCACACCGCGGTCCTCGCCACCTGCCCGCCCGACCTGCACCTGCCGACTCGAACGTGCCCGTAAAGACGCCGCCCGCGCCGGGCGCGACCACCACGACGCCGCGGCCCCGCTGGCCTGGGCGAAACGCCAACGAGACCAGCTCGGACCCCTCAACCCGATCCGCCGCGGCAGCCGCGACCGACATCATCCAGACACGACCAAGACCTCGCCGACGCCCACCACGCGACTCGAAGAAGCCGCCCGCCCACACCACCGTGTCGACACCAAAGTCGCCGACCTCGAAGCCGCCGCTGGCCGAACACACCGCCTGGGACACCAACATGCCTGGCGGTTCGCTCGGCTCCACGAGATCGACCGTCAACCTCGCCCACCACTGGGCCGACACCACACTCCGCCGCCGTGCACGCCGATGACCCCCTCGCCTTCGGCACCCCCATGCTGCGCTACGCCGGCGCCGTGCACCGAACCGACCTCCACCAACTCCACCAGAACCTCCCCGTCGACGCCCGCTCCGCCCTCGAACACGTCACCAGCGACCTCCGCCACGCCCAACACGCCCTACGCGCCGCGAACCAGGTCCTCTACACGGCCCGGGCTGGCCTGCAAGGAGCCGAGCAACGCCACTGGGGCCGGCGCGAGAACCCGCCATCGACACCGCCACCCGCACCCTCCGCCACGCCCAACACCAACTCACCGCAGCCACCGAGACCCTCACCGCCGCCCAGAACCACCTCAACATCAGCGAGAAGCCGTCCAAGCCTGACCGAAGCGATGCACACACCGCCACCAGCGAGCCCGACTCACCCAGGCGATCAACGACATCGACCACGCCCTCACCACCACCCGACCCGACCGGGTCGCCGCCGCCGCCCTCGACCCCACCAGCGAACTCTGGGCCACCCTCGGACCACCCCCCAACTCCCAGGAGGCCGCGACGCCTGGTGCGGCATCGCCCTCGAGATCGAACTCGCGCGACCGCCCACCCAACCCCGAGCCATCCATCGACCAGCAACTCGGCGAACCCACCCACCCCCTCCTCGGCACTCGCCCCGCCCGCCACGGCCGCGACCAATGGGAACATCTCGCCACACTCCTCGACCACACCGACCGCATCCTCGACAACGCCCACCGGCTCGACCCCACGCCCCCAACCGGCCGTCCCCATCCGCCCAACTGGCAACACACGCTCCAACGCGCAACCCCGCTCATCATCAACACCGACCAGCCCGCCATCGACCACGGACTCCAACTCGGCCTCTAGTCCGATGGTTCACGGTAGACGGACTCCTGAGGGTTGGGGGGTCCGATGACACCCGCATCTGGCGTAGCCGATTGACCCGCATGGTGATGGTCGTATGACGCCGGTCCGCCGCATGCTGATATGCCGACGCGTCTCGGTGGGGACAGACGGGTCAGATTCCGATGGGCGGGCGCACAGAGGCACCAGCATCCGGGGCAGCGCGCTCGATGCAAGCGACGACCTGAGCCCTCGTCCTCGGCCCGCATGCGCTGGGCCGCGCCGGCGCATGCGGTACGGCGGAGCTCGCTCGGTGTGTTCCTGCAGGTCAGGCACCTGCACGTGACTCAGTGATTGGCGCGTCATGAGCTGCTGCAGAGTTCGAGTGCTCCCCCCGAGCAATCGTGACGTCGCCAAGCACCATCGCCGGTGCCCTGCGACGTGTTGCTACGATCGGCGCTCGTGCCCACCGCCGGTTCGACCGCCGACAACACGCCGGCGGCAGCCGCCAGAGGCGGCAGAGGGGGCACGGAGGCTGGGTCGGTTGGTCCACGACCATCGCAGACCGCTGATCCTGCTGGCGGTGGCGGTCGTGGCCCGGGTCGCCTACTGGGTGCTCGCCACCCCGAGGTACGTGCCGATCAGCGACGCCGGCCAGTACTACGAGATCGCACGGAACCTGGCCAGCGGGCACGGTTTCGACATGCACTTCCCGCAGATCACCGTGCACCCGACCGCCTTCCGGCCGCCGCTCTACCCCGGGCTCCTGGCCCTCGTGTACTGGATCTTCGGAGCCTCGATCACCGCCGGGCGCTGTCCTCAACCTCATCATCGGGGCGGCGGCCGTCCTCCTCACCTACCGCCTGGTCGACCGCCTCTCCGGCCTCGCGCCGGCTTCATCGCCGGGCTCGCCGTCGCCCTCTACCCGCCCCTGCTGGCCAACGACGTGACCTTGCTCACCGAGCCGCTCTCGCTGGTGCTCATCCTGGGCCTGCTCCTGGCCCTCGACGCCCGTCGGGTCCTGCTGGCCGGCGCGCTGTGCGGACTGCTCGTCCTGGCCCGGCCCTCGGCCCAGGGGATCGCCGTGGTCGTCGGGCTCTGGGTCCTCTGGTCGTTCGGCCTCCGGCGATGCCTCCAGTTCGTCGGCCTCGCCATCGTGGTGGTCGCCCCGTGGATCGTGCGGAACTGGGTTCAGATCGGCTCCCCCGTGCTCGTCACCTCCAACGGGTTCAACCTGGCAGCCATGTACTCGCCAGCGGCCGAGGCGAGGGGCGCGTTCGTCGATCCGGTCTACGACCCGAGCTTCGACAAGCTTCGCCTCGCCCAGTTCGACGAGGTCGGCTGGCAGCGCGATCTCCAGCACATGGCCATCACCAACCTCGAGGCGCACCCGCGGCAGCCGGCGTCGGTGTTCGCCCGCAACAGCGCCGCCTTCTTCGAGTTGCGTCCCTCGTTCAACCGGACCGCCGAGGTCGAAGACGGGCGGAACCTCTTGTTCGTCACGTGGACGCTCCCGCTCTTCTACGTGATGACGGTGGTGGGGCTGGCCGGCGTCGTCCTGCTGTGGCGACGGCATCGGACGCGCTCGCTGGCCACGCTGATGATCCTGGCCACCGCCTACTTCACGTTCGCCAGCCTCTTCCTCGTCGCCCCACCACGACTGCGGGCGCCGTTCGACCTCCTCTGCTGCATCGGGTTCGGTGTCGCGGTCGATGCGGCGCTTCGCCGCTGGGCGCCCGGTGAACAGCAGCGAGCCGGATCAGGCGCCGCGTCCGCACCGCAGGATCAGACCCTCAGCCCCGCTCGACGGATCTGACGCAGGAACCACGATCTCTGGGTCCAGACTGATTGATGGTCCAGGGACACAGTGGTACGTTCAAGTTGGCGGCGAGGCGTCCGGCCGCTTCCCAACGGAGGAGATCGGAATGCTGGCGAAACGGCGGAATTGGGCGGTTGTCCTGGCGCTGGTGGTGGTGCCTTTCGTCGTCTCAAGTTGTCTAATCATCCCGGATCAGACACCGCTGCAGGTGTCGCCACCGTGGGCCGTGGATTTCGGGGATCCGGCCGCAGTGCCCGTCCCGGGTGGCCTCGCGCAGGTCTACACGACAGGAAACCCCCTAGTGAAGAACATCGCGACCTGGAAAACGAGCCTCAGCTCGGGCGGCGTCGACGGTGCCCTCGTGGAAGCCCTGCCGACCCTCCCCGCGTGGGCGTCAACGCCGGTGTGGGCTCCCTCGGTGCGCTACTTCGGCTACGGCGGCCGATACATCATGTTCTACTCGGTGGGCTACGCCGGTGGGGGGAACTGCCTCGGTGAGGCGTACTCGAACGGTCCGGGCGGAGAGGCCGGCCCGTTCACCCCCATGCAGACACGCTTCTGCGACCCGAACGAACGCACGCCGGGCATGGACACCGGGTGGCTCGATCCTCAGATCTTCTTCGACCTGAACCTCACACCCTGGCTGGTCTGGAGCATCGAGATCCCGTCGGCTCACACGTCTTGGATCGAGGTGCAGCAGCTCTCGGCCGATGGCACGAGCTCTGGTCGGCCCAGCCTCCCAACTCTTCACCTACTCGGATGCCGCCGCGCTGGCACCAGGCCCGCTCGGCCGCAATCCCTACGTCGAGAACCCTGCGGTCGTGTCGGACCCGTACAACGGCATCGACGTCACGGTTTCGGTCGGAACCTGGGACACCTACGGGGACTACTACTCGGTTGAGATCCCCTGCGAGACGTTCAGCAGTTCGAACGAGTGCTTTCCAGGCTCAGGCGGGACGTTCGCCGGGCTCTCCCAGTCGACCGGTGGCATGTCGTACGTGCTCGACAGCTCGCCCACGGGCAACAACGCCGTGTGGGCATACGGAACGCCATCGACCCCTTACAACCGCATCGTGTGGACAGGTTGGACAGCGGCGTACAACAACAATCCCCCACTGATGATCAAGCTCCACCGGACCCGGCCTGTGCTCCCCTCGAGCACGGCGTCAGCCGGTGAGCGGGCTGGCCCTCAGCCGCCCGGGGAAGGTCCCTCGCCGCCCCCGTCGGCGGGCCGGTGAGGCCCGCGGCGCTCAGCTGACCGCGCTGGCCACCTCGGAGAACTTGCTCGAGGCCATCTGGCCCAACAGGGTCATGGCGACGCGCACGGCCCCGGTCAGCGCCACGAGTAGGGCGTACACGACCAGGGAGACGCCACGATCGGGTTGGGTCAGGTGAGACTGCAGCCAGGCCGGGACGAACCGACAGCTGATGGACATGGGGTCGGCTCCCTCCGAGCAAGGTTCGCACGGTCTCCCCCTGTTCGTCGGTCACGGCTGTAGGGGCATGGCATCCTGCCCCGAGGCGGCCATGTAGAGCGCCCGGCGGTGGCCGACAGTTCTGCCCCTTGGCAGCCAATGGTTCTGCCCTCGTTGATGTCGGTTGCCTGCTGGAGTCCGCCCGGTGGGTGTCCCTCCTGACTCGACTGGTCGGTCCTGACCAGACCGGCCGACCAGGAGGGGGTCTATCAGGAACTTTTGCGTTGCCACCGGCCTGGTAGATCTGACTCTGGACTGAGGATCTCCTCTCGGCGGGTGCATACCGGTGACCGCCTCGTATCGGGTTGGTCTCCCGTATCGGCGCCGTCCCACAATCGGTTCGCCGCGGCAGCCATCGGGCCGACAACCCTGCGTCCATACGGCGCCGGCCGTGGTCACTGCGTGGTCACAGACGCAGGAGAACGCGGCGGCACTGCGAGGCACCGACCGAGGGTCATGGGACCTGTTCGTCCAGGCCACCCGGCTGTGTGTCACACGGTGACACTTCGCATCATGACCTCCGTCGGAGTTCGAGTGAGAAATAGTCAAGACTTGTGGATCGGGTTGTTCCGTTGATCACGCGGCGGCTTCCTGATCCTGCTGGTTGGGTCGCTCGATCATCACCCCCTTGTCGAAGGTGGCGCCGGCCGGACGAGGGCGACGAGGTGCGGGGCGTTGATCGACCGCCATCGGTCCTGGGCGGCTTCGATGAGTTTGAAGGCCATCGCCAGGCCGGCGGCTCGCGAGCCCGGGCCCTTGGTGATCTTGGTCCGCAGCCGGACGGTGGCGAAGGTCGACTCGATCGGGTTCGTGGTCTTCAGGTGGATCCAGTGCTCGGCCGGGAAGTCGTAGAACGCGAGGAGCGCTTCGATGTCGTCGACGATCTTGGCGACCGCCTTGGGCCACTTCACCGCGAACTCGGCGGCGAAGGCCTCGATGGCGGCCACGGCGTGGTCGCGGTCTTCGGCGTCGCGGATCTCGGCCAGGATCTTGCGGGCGGTGGGCTGGGTCGACTTCGGCAGCGCGTCCAGGACGTTGGCGACCTTGTGCACCCAGCAGCGTTGCTCGGTGGTCTCGGGGCACACCGTCCGCAGCGCCGCCCAGAACCCCAGCGCCCCGTCACCGACCGCCAGCATCGGGGCGCGCATCCCCCGGCGTTTCAGGTCGCGGAGCAGATCAGCCCAGGAGTCGGTCGACTCCCGGTAGCCGTCGGTGATGGCCACGAGCTCCTTGGTCCCATCGGCGCGCACCCCGACGATCACCAGACAACACAGCCGGTCCTCTTCGAGGCGGACGTTGAAGTGGACCCCGTCGGCCCACACGTACACGTAGTCGCGGTCCTCCAGGCGCCGCTCGGCGAAGGCGCGCTGCTCGGCCTGCCACTGGGTGGTCAACCGGGTGATCACCGACGCCGAGAGCCCGGCGGCCGAGCCGAAGAACTCGCCCAGCGCCGGAGCGAAGTCGCCCGAGCTCATCCCGTGCAGGTACAGCAACGGCAACACCTCGGTCACCTTCGGGCTCTTGCGGCACCACGGCGGCACGATCGCGCTCTGGAACCCGCGCCGCTCACCGGTCGCCTCATCGACCCGGCGGTCGTTCACCCGCGGGGCTTCGATCTCGAGCCCACCGGCGGCGGTGGTGATCGTGCGCGGCTCGGCGTGCCCGTTGCGGGCCACCAGCCGGCGGCCCTGCCCGTCGAGCTCGTCCGCGAAGCCGGCGACGTAGGCATCGACCTCGGCCTCGAGCGCCGCGGCCAGCATCCGCCGGGCGCCCTCCGGACGATCTCATCGAGGCCCACCCGCATCTCCGCGCGGGCTCGTCATCAGTCACTACTCTCAACATCGGCGTGCCTTCCTCGCCGGCGTTCCACCGCCGGCGTTCACTCGTTTTGGTCAACGAGGAAGGTACGCCGCGCCCTCGAACGGGTGGCCGATCCACAGGTTCTGGTTATAACTCGTTCGAGTCCTCCCCCCCGAGCAACGAACAGGCTGGTCGCGGGTGCGCCGGGTCCGCGCTGAGGCCCGATGGTCACCTCGTGGCCACACCCTGAGCGGGAGGTCGGCGGATGGCGACGGATCCAACGCCGACGCCCGCGGTCAGCCGCGACGGATGGGGCCCGGAGTTTCCTGGCCACCGCGTGCTTCACGTTCGCCAGCCTCTTCCTGGTCGCCCCGCCGCGACTGCGGGCGCCGTTCGACCTCCTCTGCTGCATCGGGTTCGGAATCGCCGCGGATGTGGCGCTCGGCCGCACACCATCCTCAGGACGCGTGCGTGAGACCTCCGACCCGATCCGGCGCCCACTCACTCCAGGGCGTCGGACTGGCTGAGCCGCTGGCGCATGTCGACCAGCGTGCGGCGGATGATCCGCGACAGGTAGGACTGGCTCACCCCCATCCGCTGGGCGATCTCGGGCTGGGTCAGGTTCTCGAAGAAGCGCAGGCGGATGACTTCGCGCTCGCGCTCGGGCAGCTCGGCCAGCAAGGCGTTGACCACCTCGGCCCGCTCCACGTCCTCGAAGCCCGACTCGCGGTCCACCAGGACGCGGTCGCCCACCGAGCGCCCGTCGTCGCCGGTCGCGCCGGCCTGGGGTTGGTCGAGGCTGGTGGCCTGGTGGGCCACGCCGGCTTCCAGGGCCTCGAGCACGTGGTCCTCGCTGGCGTCCACCGCGGTGGCCAGCTCGGCGATGGTCGGGGAGCGGCCCAGCTGGTGGCTCAGCTCCTCGTCGGCCCGGCGCAGCTCCAGGTGCAGCTCCTGGGCCCGCCGCGGCGGTCGCACCATCCAGGTCCGGTCCCGCAGGTAGCGCTTGAGCTCGCCCTCGATGGTGCGACTGGCGAAGGTCGAGAAGGCGACCCCCAGGCTGGGGTCGTAGCGGTCGACGGCGGAGACGACGGCCAGCAGCGAGATCTGGCGCAGGTCATCCGCGGGCACGCCGCGGTGGGCGTAGCGCTTGATGAAGTACTCGGCCACGCCCCGGTTCTCCTCGACCAGCTGGTTGCGCAACCGTCGGTCACCCGTGCGCCGATAGGTGGCGAAGGCCGCGTCGCGCTCCGCGGCCTGGCGCTCGCCAGCCGACGGGTCGGTGTCCATCAGGACGACGGATCGCGACGGCGCTTCACCAACCGGAACGAGCGCATCGCGCCGTCGCCGTCCACGTGGAACTCGTCCGCGGTCAGGGTCAGCAGCTCGCGGGCCACGGGATGGATGTCGGGGGGCGAGCCCGGCTGGGCGCAGCGCCCCTCGATCTCCAGGCGGTCCCCGTCGAGGATGTAGCGCAGCTCGAGGTCGGCGTCGGTGTCGACGCCGTCGATGATGACGGCGCACATCTCGTCCACCGCCACCCGCAGGTCCTCGATGTCGCGCAGGTCGAAGCCCAGGTTCGTGGCCACGCCGGCCGCGGTGAGCCGGGCGATGCGCAGGAAGCGGTTCTGGGCCGGGACGACGACTCGGATGTCGTGGCCCACGGAGTCAGTCGATCTCGATGTGGTCGACCAGGCCGGTGATGTCGAGCAGTCGACGGGTGGTGTCGGTGGGCGCGCGCAGCACCAGCCGACCGTCGCGCCCGATCATCTCCTTGTGGGCCCCGATGATGACCCGCAGGCCCGACGAGTCGATGAACCGCAGGCCGCGCACGTCGAGCACCAGGGTGGTGGTGGCCGCGGTGAGCGACTGGTCGATGCGGTCACGCAGCAGCGGCGCGGTGTGCGGGTCCAGCTCACCGTGGAGGACCAGCACCAGCTCGCCGTCCTGATCGGAGGCCTCGACCTGGAGGGGACCTTCGAGGTCGGTCATGGGCGGAAGGTTACCGACGGGCTCACGACGACTCCCCAGGGTGGATCGACAGCCGCGATCGGGTCGTCAAGGGTGCTGCCGGGCTCGGTCATGGTGGTCCTCTCCGTCGGATCGCTCCGTCTCTACCCCGCTCGTCGGGGGCTAGAACCGCGAGCGGACGCGCACAGAACCCGGACGGGAGGGAAGGTGTCCGGGTCCTGTGCTTCGCCGGCCGGTGGCGGGAATCCGACCGACAACGTGGAGCGTCGCCCGGGCCGGGCGACGCTCGCGTGGTCGTACGAGGCCCTCACCTACCCCCCACGACCCGGAGTAGAACCGGCCGGTCGGCCGACGGGCGCCCTGGCGCCGACCGGGCCATCCGACCGCCCCGGTTCGGCGAACCCAGATCGGGGTCTGGCCTCCCGCTCTGGTGGGTAGGCACCGGTCTGGCCCGCATCCGGCGGGCCGAAGCCCCTTGTGAGGAGACGACATGCCTCGAGACATCCGATACGCCCGTCGGGGCAGCGGCTACTCGCCGTCCCGAGCCGCCGGGGGGGTCCCGTCCGACGGTCGCGGGTCCGGCGATCGGACCTACGACGAGCTCTACGAGAAGGCCAAGCGCCACAACATCAAGGGCCGCTCGAAGATGAGCAAGACCGAGCTGGAGCGGGCCCTGGGCGGTCGCTGACCGGCGGACGTCGCTCATCCGGTTCGATCCCCGACGATCCGGGCTCGGCCGGGGTCATGGGGCGGCCGCGGGAACCTGCTGGGTGATGCAGTGGATGTTGCCGCCGCCCAGCAGGACCTCCCGGGTTTCGACCCCCACCACGGTCCGGCTGGGGAACAGGCCCTCGACGATGGCGGCCGCGTCGTCGTCGAGGGCCGGATCGAGGCGGGGCAGCACCACCTGGCCGTTGGCCAGGTAGAAGTTCACGTAGCTGGCCGCCAGGCGGTCGCCGGCCGGGCGGGGCTTGGTGCCCGGCGCCGGCTTGATGCCGGCCGCCTCGCGCTCGGTGATGGGTCGGGGCCGGGGTTGGGGGACGAGGTGCACCTCGATCGTGCGCCCCTGGGCGTCCACGGCGGTCTCGAGCCGCCGGCGGGCGTCGACGGAGATGGCGTGCTGGGGGTCGTCGCGGTCGTCGGTCCAGGTCAGGGCGACCACGCCGGGACGGACGAAGCAGGCCAGGTTGTCGACGTGGCCGTCGGTCTCGTCGCCCCACACGCCCTCGCCCAGCCAGATGACGGCCCGGGCCCCGGTGTGGTCACGCAGGTGGCCCTCGATCTCGGCGCGGGTGAGCGTCGGGTTGCGGTTGGGGTTGAGCAGGCACTGCTCGGTGGTGAGCAGCGTGCCCTCGCCGTCGACGTGGATGGAGCCGCCCTCGAGCACCAGGGGGGCCCGGTAGCGGTCGATGCCCTCGACCTCGCACACGGCGGCTGCCGCCCGGTCGTCGCGGTCCCAGGGCGCGTAGAGCCCGCCGTCGAGACCACCCCAGGCGTTGAAGACCCAGTCGACCCCCCGACGGTGGCCGGCCGCGTCGACGACCACGCTGGGGCCGATGTCGCGCATCCAGGCGTCGTCGGTGTCGAGCTCGACGATGGTCACGCGGGGGTCGAGCAGGGCCCTGGCCTGCTCGAGGTGGCCGGCACCCACGGCCATGGTCAACGCCTCGGTGGCGGCGATGGCGTTGGCCACGGCCGCGAACGCCTCCTGGGCCGGGCCGGCGTCGTCGCGCCAGGTGTCGGGGCGGGTGGGCCAGGCCATCCAGCAGGCGGCGTGGGGCTCCCACTCGGCGGGGAGGTGGTAGCCGTCAGCCGCCGGGGTGGAGGCCCGAGGTGCGCTCACCCACCGATGCTGCCATGGTCGACAGGGGCCGGGTGCGGTCCCAGCTCGAACCACACGATCTTGCCGGGCAGGAACTGCTGCACGCCCCACTCGTCGGCCAGCTGGTCCACGATGAGCAGACCGCGACCGCCGGCGTCGGAGGGCCGCGGGTGCTGCACCTCGGGCATGCCGTAGCCGTGGTCGTGGACCTCGATGCGCAGGCAGGTGCCGAGGCAGCGGATGGTCACGGTGATCTCGCCGGCCGCCACCGCGACGGCGTTGGCCACCAGCTCGCTGGTGATCACCGCCGCCACCTCGGGGTCGGCCTCGGCCCCCAGGACGCGCTGGGCGAAGGCGGCGAAGTGGCGCACGGCGGCCACGCTGTCGTTCTCCGGACGCACCGTGATGGCCAGCTGCTCCACCGTCATCCCAGCCCACCTCGCACCATCGGCCCGGTCGGTCAGCCGGGGTGGGGGTGGCGCAGGTCGATGACGTCGAGGACGTCTTGCGAGCTGGGGTGGCGGGGGGCGGCGGGAACGATCGAGATGGCCTCGTCGTCGGGGCGCGTGCCGCGCCGGGACAGGGTGACGGTGAGCAGACCGTTGGCCACCGCCGCCGTGATGGGCCAACCCACGTCGTCGGGCAGCTCGATGGTGCGCTCGAAGGCCGTCGGATGCCACTCGTGGAGCAGGTACTCGTGGTCGGCGTCGACGTCGCGGTGGGCGGTGATGGTGAGCTCGCGATCGGAGACGACCACGCGGACGTGCTCGGCCATCACCCCCGGCAGGGGGGCCACCACCATGGTCGAGCTGGTGGTGGCGAAGACGTTCACGGGCAGGTCGCGTGCCTCGGTGCCCTGAGCCGGCGTGGGCGTCGGATGGGTGGGCGAGCTCACGAGCCGCCTCCTACCCGTCACCCTGCGGGGCCAGAACGCGCCCAGATGACGATCAGGTGACACCCGGGCGTCACCTGGCGGCCATCTGGGGTGTCTGGATCCCATTGGGGTGGGCTGGGGGTGCCTGGCTATGATGATCCGGCTCGTCCCGGCCCCCATCGTCTAGCGGCCTAGGACACCACCCTCTCAAGGTGGCGGCACGGGTTCGAATCCCGTTGGGGGTGCTCCAGAAGGCCTATCGGCCAGATGCGAGCCGGTGAGCGTCGTGACGGGCGGTGATGTTCGTCAGTCGTTTCGGGTTGCCTCGGGCCCGGTGATGTGCTCGAGCAGCGGGAGGGTGGCGGCGACGATCCCGAGCGCGACGACGAGGCCGGTGGCAACGATCAGGTAGTAGTGCAGGCCGAGCGGCTGGAGCGTCTCGCTGAGCTGCGACCGCAGGAAGAGCTGGGCGGCGAGCAGGCCGGCGGCCGCCGACAGCACGGCGATCGCCGCGAGCGGGGCGGCGGCCTCCAGCGCGACGACCCGCCGCAGCACACCGAGTGGCGTACCGGTGAGCCGGAGCAGGCTGAACGGGCGCTTCCGCTCGACGAGCCCGGCCGCGACGCTCACGGCGAGGCTGCAGGCGGCGATGACCAGGCTGGCCACGATGACGACGTCCGCGAGCTGTCGCCAACTCGCGAGCAGTTGCGCGTTGCCGGGGCTGATGTCGCCGACCGTGCTGGGGGTGCCCGCCATGGGCGCGCCCAGCTCGATGGCAGTACGGGCCCGCTCGAGCGGACCGGGAGACCCGCCGGCATCGACGTAGACGTCCTGTGCCGGGAGGCGGTCGAGCCGGTCGGTCGGGATGTGTGCGTCCGGCCACGCCGATGCTGGCCCAGTGGGGTGAGCGGCTACGCCGGCACCGGAGCCGAACCCCAGGGGGATGGAAGCCACGGCCACGCCGGGTGCACATCGGCCGAGCGTGGGCATGCGGGCGAGCTGGGCGCACGAAACGAGTCCGGTGGCGGGCCCGGGGCCGGTGGCGGGACCTTGGACGAGCCGCGGATCGTCGCGGACGATGGTGACGGCCTGGACGCCTCGGATCGAGGTCAGCCGGCTGGCGAGTGTGTTGGCCGACGTGGCGTCTGCCGGCGTGGCCGGCTCGAACGGCTGCCCGTCGGCGAGCTCCGCGTACAAGATGTCGCGGCCGGCCGCCCCCCCGGTGGAAGCGGTGTGGTAGGCGACGATGGTTGTGATGATCCCGACCGTCGCGGTGGCGATGAAGAGCGCGACGATGAGCCCGCTGACGGCCCGAAACGCGGCTCGGGGGTTGTCCGAGAGGCGTCGCCCGGCGATGAGGACGGCCGGTCGCCCTGTCTTGCGAGCCAGCATGCGGGAGATCAGCATCGTGATCCAGGGGCCGGCGATGACGAGCCCGACCATGACGAGCAGGAAGCCGGTGCCGTAGGCGAGGATCTGGCTGCCGGTGGTGGCGGGCCGGCGACCGACGAAGAAGACGAGCTCGGCCAAACCGATCAGAAGCGGGATCACCCGCCAGGCGCGTGGGGCGGGGGGCGTGACTCGGCGGGTCACGCCGAGCGGGGAGATCTGCACCCGCCGCAGGGCGAGGCGGGCGGCGACGACAGCGGCGATCGGGACACCGGTCGCGATGATCAGGGTGTCGGACAGACCCAGCGAGAGGTCGCCTGGGAAGAACGGCTGGCCGGTGAACGGCACCCCCGCAATCGGTGACCGCAGCAGGAAGAACAGGGCGAAGCCACCGGCAACGCCACACGCGGCGGCGACGCACGCCTCGGTGGCAGCGACGATCGAGACCTGACGGGGCGTGGCACCGACGAGGCGCATGGCGGCGAATCGTTGCTCCCGCCGCGCGGCAGCTAGGCGGGTGGCCGCTCCGATGAAGATGAGAACCGGCAGCAAGAGGGCGCCGGCGACCACTGCCAGGATGAACTCGATCCGATCGGGGTGCGCGTCCCCGGGCGTACCCTGCGGAGCCGTCTCGATGCTTCGGACCTCGTGCGCGCCCGGTGTCTGCGAGAGGTCCGCGACGCTGTGGCCGATGATGATGACGAGCGAGTTCGGCGAGGCGAGCGCCGAAGGCCCGACGACGCCTACCTGGTGACCGGGGTAGCGGTCACCCAGCTCGGCGGCGGGGGTGGTGCGCAGGAGTCGGGCCAGGGCCGGGGAGGCGTAGAACTGCTCGGCGTGGGGGAGGCCTGGGATCCCGGGCGGGACCGGCGAGCGTGGACCGGTGGGGGCCACGTCGATCCGCTGGATGATCGAGCCGCGGTACTCGTCGAGTGCGGCTGTCGCCCACAACGGGTCCGAGGTCGCCTCGTCGACACTGGGTCGCAGGTTGTGCGAGGAGGTGTTGAGCCACGCGATGCGCTTGTTCTGAGCCTGCACCGCGTTGATGCCGGCCACGGTGACCAGGAGGAGACCGACGCCCAGGGCGACGGCCGCGGCGGTGACGACGAGGCGCACGAGCGCCTCCCGACCGCCGTTGACGGTCAGTCGAACGCCGAGGCGGATCATGACGGAACGGGGTCGCCGGCCAGCGCGCTCACCTTGCCGTCACGCACGATGACCTCGCGTTCGGCGTACGCGGCGATCCGGGGATCGTGGGTGACCAGCACGACCGTCGTGCCCTGGTCACGTGAGGCGGCCAGCAGCAGCTCCATGACGAGCTCCCCGGTGAGCGAGTCGAGGGATCCGGTCGGCTCGTCGGCGAAGAGGACATCCGGGTGTGTGACCATCGCCCGGGCCAAGGCGACCCTTTGTGCCTGCCCTCCTGAGAGCTCGCCGGAGCGGCGCCGCTCCAACCCGGACAAGTCGAGCTGCTGGAACCAGTCTCGGGTTTGCCCGAGCGCGTCAGAACGGCCAGACCCGCGCAGGAGCAGGGGCAGGGCGACGTTCTCCTCGGCGGTCAGTTCGGGGACGAGCTGACCGGATTGGAACACGAACCCGAACCGGTCGCGTCGCAGCGCGCTGCGCTCGGTCTCGCGCATGGCGTCCACCCGCCGTCCGCTGAACCATACGGTTCCCTCTTCGGGCACGAGGATCCCGGCCAGGCAGTGCAGCAGGGTCGACTTCCCCGACCCGCTCGGACCCATCACGGCGATGATCTCGCCCGCTCTGACCGACAGGTCGGCGCCGCGCAACGCGGGCGTCGGGCCGAACGACTTGACCAACCCGCGCGCCTCGATCAACGCCACCTGGTCCCCACCGGCGGATTCGAGGATGGATGTGGTCATGTGGGTCGCACCTCCTCGGCGAGCTTCGTCAGCCGGGCGGCGGTCACGTCGATCCAACGCAGATCGGCCTCGAGGTGGAACAGCCCGTGGTCGGCGAGCAGGCCGTCGACCACCCCGCCTTGCCGGCGCAGCTCGGTCAGCTCCCGCATCCGTTGCAGGTGCGCGGCGCGCTGGGCATCGAGGTAGCGCTCGGCGGGACGGTCCAGCATCAAGGCGAGCGCTACCTTCGCGAAGAGCACCGTCTGCAGATGCGGCTCGGGCTCCACCGGCTGGGCGAGCCACGCCTCGACCTCGGCCACGCCCTGCTCGGTGATGGCGTAGCGCCGTCGGTCGGGACCGGACCCCGGCTCGACGTCGCCGGCCGCCACCTTGCCGTCTCGCGCCAAGCGGCTGAGCGTGGCGTACACCTGACCGAACGGGACCGGCCGGCCCCGCCCGAAGTAGGCGTCGTAGTCGTGCTTGAGGTCGTAGCCATGGCTGGGCTCTCGTTCCAGCAGGCCGAGCAATGCGATCGGGACGAGACTCACCTCTGAGAGAATACACTGAGCGAATACCGGGGTCAATCGTCGCTCGGTGCAAGCGGCTGGCGGGCTGATCGACCGGTTCCGGCCTCAGCGGCTTCGGGGTGACGCGTCGCCTCGTGGATCGGCTGCGCGCCGCGAGGCAGAACGGTTGTCCAGGCTTGCGTGTGCGGCCGCTCAGGCGTCGACGGTGACGGTGGTCCAGCCCCGGCTGGGGACCTCGACCTTCGCGGTCCAGGTGCCGGTCGTCGGCTCGAAGCGGAGGAGAGCGTCGGGTGAGCTGGGGGCCGACTCGGCCCAGCCGGTGATGGTGACGGTCTCGCCCGCGCCCTTGACCAGCAACCGGACGCCGGTCGCGGTCTCGGCCACCTCGAGCCGTGCGTCGCCGGCGGTCACGAACTTGGACACGTCGCCGACCACCACCAGACCCGAGGTCAGCACCGGAGCCAGGACGAAGTAGTCGAACTCCTCGCGCTCGAGGGCCACCGCGATGGTGGCACCCGGCGCCAGGGGGCGCGGCCGACCGGACCGCCAATCCCAGGCCAGCACGCCCTGGGGGCTCGGGGCCACGCCGGCCGAGCGCAGCACCGCGTCCACGTCGATCTCGTCATCGACCACGTCGTCGCCAGGGTGGGCGTGCATGGCCACCACGTACACCCAGGTGCCGCCCGGGTGCACCGACGTGCACTCGGCCACCAGCGGCGTCGGGTTGAAGGCCGGCCCCGACAGCATCGACTCGTCCACCGCGGCGATGGCCGTGTGCGGTTTGATCAGCAGACCGTCCGCCCGGCACGTGCGCTGCGCCAGGATCGGTTGGAACCGCCCGACCCGGTCGCCCAGCCCGACCGGTCCGGTGGACAGGGCGGCCAGCAGCGCCTCGGCCTCGCCGGTGTCGCCGGCGAACTCGGGGTCGGTCCGGAACACGTCCTTGTACGGCATCAGCCCCAGGCTGCGGGCCAGGGCGTTGGTGGTGCAGAACCAAGCCCAGAGCTGGCCGGCGGTGGCGATGTAGCCGTGGTCGCCGCTGGTGCGCACCGACGTGACCTGGGTGAGCGTGGTGGTCTCGGCGAAGTCGGCGGGCGTTCCCATGCACCACTGCAACGTGATCCCCCGGTCGCGGGCGGCGGCGTCGATGCCCTCCTGCCAGGCCGTGGCCCGGCCCGGTTCGGCCCGCATCCCCCGTACCCCGAAGAACACCTCCACCAGCCAGTCGTGCTCGAAGGTCTCCACCCCCCAGGTGCGGCACTGGTCGAGCCAGCGCTCGTAGGCCTCGGGTGTGGCCGGCGCCGCGTAGTCGCCGTCCGCCCAGGTGGGTGTGGCTGCGGCGATGGGGGCGTCGGCCGAGAGGTGGCGGATGTGGGCCACCAGCGGCGGGTCGCCCAGGCGCCTGCGCAGGTCGGCGAGGCCGTCGGGCAGCACGTCGGGGCGCTCCTCCCAGGCCGTCATGGCGCTGGGGGGCACCACCCACTCGTCGGTGTCGAAGGGCCGCAGGTCGACGTGGGGATACCACCACGAGTCGAGCTGCACGGCACCGATGGGCACCCCCTGGTCGCGCAGGTCGTCGACCGCGGCCACGATCGAGCCGGCCACGTCGTGGCCCGGCTCGGTCCGGTACCAGTAGGCCGAGCCGTTGTCCGTCCAGTACGAGGGCTTGGAACCGACGGCGTCGGGCCACCGGCCGGGGCGGACGGTGCCGGCCGTGTCGAGCAGCATCCGCCCCCAGGCGAGGAGTGCGGCGCGGGGGCCGTCGGCGGCCAGCACGGCCAGATCGGAGGCGAAGCCGGCCGGCACCGACTCCAGGTCGCCGTGCCAGCCGCAGCGCAGCGTGCCCTCGTTCAGTCCGATGGTCACCTCGTGGAACGCGTCGAGCGGTGCGACCAGGAGGGTGGCGCCGTCGGCCCGGGTGAGCAGGAGCGGCCAACCGGTGGGTGGCCGGTGGGGGAGCAGGAACCAGCCGTCGAGCGACGGTCCTGCGGTGCTGGGCAGGCCGAACTCGCAGTGCTGGAAGACCAGGGCCCGCAGGCCCGGGGGCTCGACCACCTCGGCGCGCTCGGACGGGGTGAACGTGGGCCAGGCCACCGACGGCTGGTCGAAGGCACCGCTGGCCAGGTCACCGACGTCGGTGGTCGCCTCGAGGCGGAACACCGCCAGCGGCCGATCGGCGTAGGTCCGCACCGAGCCGCGCACCGCACCGTCGAAGACGGTCAGCGACGTCGATCGCCCCAGGTGGTCGACCACCTCGAGCGGCTCGGCCAGCCGGGCCGGCCGGGACGGACGCCCCGGGCCGAACCAGTCCTGGTCGTCGAGCCCGACTCGCACCGTCCCGTCGTCGTCCAGCTCGACGGTCACCCCGTCGCTCGCAGTCAGTCGCATCCCCAGAGTCTGGCGCGGCTCGCCGGGGCGCGACCCGACCTCGCCATCGCCCGAACTGACCGACGAAATGCGCGATTCCGCACAGCCAAAGATGCCCAATTTGCCGGGCCGGGCCGGGCCGGGGCGGGGCGGGTCAGGGGCGGAGGCGGTAGAGGGTCTCGCCGGCGTCGGGGACAACCAGGGTGTCGGGGTCCCGGGCCCACTCGTCCACGTCGATCGACGCCGGGTCGAGGTGGTCGAGGCCCACGGCCCGCACCTCGGCCTCGGCGATGGCGGTGGCCAAGGTGACCGTCACCCGGCACCGTTCGCCCGACACCGGGTCCCACGTGCCTGCGCCGCGCAGGTGGGTGGAGTGGGCCAGGTCGCCTCGGTGGACCTCGGCGAACCGGTCCCACTGGCCCAGGAAGTAGTCGCGGCAGTGGTAGCCGATCTGGCGGATGGCGGGGTGCATGGCCGCGAAGTCGGTGATGTGGGGAGCGAGCAGCACCACCTGCCCGCCGTCGGCCACCACCGGCTCGACCTTGTAGAAGCCCTTGGCCCCCGTCCACAGGTCGTCGTAACGGGTCGGGATGAGCGACAGCACCCGGCGCACGGGCCGGTCCAGGTACCGGACGTGGGCCTGGGCGGCGACGCCCGCGGCCTGCGACCACGCCGACTCGGGCGCCCCGAAGGTGAGGGCCCGCAGGTGGTCGCCTCCCGGCTCGGTCACCGCGCACAGGGCCAGGCGGCGGCTGGGGACGAGCGCGGCGGCGTCGTCGATGAGGGCGCGCACCGGGGTGGTGCCGGTCGTGCCGATGATCTCGGCGCTGGTGATGAGCGCGCCCAGCCAGTGCGACACGTCGATCATCTCGGGACCGGACACGCCGGGGAACAGGTACTTGTTGCCCCCCGAGAAGCCGACCACCTCGTGGGGCAGCACCGGGCCGACGACGAGGGTGACGTCGTGGTCGACCACGGCCCGGTTGACCCGCACGTCCACCGCCTCGCGCAGCCGGCCGCCCGACAATTCGGCCACCCGCTCCTCGGAGATGCGCCCGAGCGGGGCGAACGTGGCGTCGTCCCACCACTCGTGGTTGCCCACGACCAGGCCCGACCGCGGTGCCAGGCCGGTGTGCCCGGACAGGTCGTCGGGGTCGAGGGGGGCGTGGGTGCCGAGGGCCACCACGACGGTGACCTGGGCGGCCCGGTCGGCCAGCGCGTCGTCCACGGCCCGGGCCAGCAGGGGCAGGGGACAGCTGCGGGTCCGGTCGGGGACCAGCACGCACACGCGGGCCCCGTCGAGGTCGACGGCGTCGAGCTGGGCCCGCACGAAGGCGCGCACCTCGTCGTCGGCCAGCCGGGCCTCGGCGCGGCCCAGTCGCGCCGAGGCCGGGGCCGAACGGGTGGTGCCGCTCGCCTGCTCGCGGGTGTCGGTCATCGTGGCCTCGGGTGCGGATCTGGTCGGCCAGACTAGGGCCGTGCCCGAGCCCGGTCCCGAGATGGTGCTGCACCCGGATCGGCTGCTCCCGGTCGAGCCGTCGACCCGGGCGGTGGCCCGCCGGCTCCACCAGGCGGTGGCCGAGGCGCCGATCGTGTCGCCCCACGGCCACGTCGACCCGACCCTGCTGCTCGACGACGTGCCCTTCGCGGACCCGGTGTCGTTGCTGATCACGCCGGACCACTACGTCACCCGCCTGCTCCACGCCGACGGGGTGCCGCTCGAGGCGCTCGGCGTGGGGCAGGGGCCGCTCGACGAACCCGCGGCCCGCGCCGCCTGGAGTGAGCTGTGCCGCCGTTGGCACGTGTTCGTGGGGACGCCGGTGCGCACCTGGCTCGAGGCCGAGCTGGTCGAGGTCCTGGGCGTGACCCGCCGGCCCACCGCCGCGTCGGCCGACGACCTCTACGACCAGCTGGCGGCGCGCCTGGCCCAGCCCGAGCTGCGACCCCGCGCCCTCTACGAGCGCTTCCGCCTGCGCGTGCTGGCCACCACCGACGATCCGTGCAGCGACCTGGCCGTCCATCGCGCCCTGGCCGCCGACCCGACCTGGCCCGGTCGGGTCATCCCCACCTTCCGCCCCGACCGGTACCTGGAGGTCGGACGCCAGGGCTGGCCCGCGGCCGCCACCCGGCTGGCCGAGGCGGCTGACACCGACACCGCCACCCACACCGGGTTCCTGGCCGCCCTCGAAGCCCGCCGCCGCTACTTCGTGGCCCACGGCGCCACCTCCGCCGACCACGCCCACGGTGACGCCCGGGCCGAGCCGCTCGAGCCCGCCGAGGCCGAGCGCATCCACCGCCTGGCCCTGGACGGACGGGCCACCGCGGCCGAGGCCGTCGCCCTGCGCCGCCACCTGCTGTTCGAGATGGCCCGGATGTCCTGCGACGACGGCCTGGTCATGACGCTGCACCCTGGCGTGCGCCGCGGCCACCACGGCCCGACCGAGGCCCGCTTCGGTCCCGACACCGGCTCCGACATCCCCGCGGCCACCGAGTACGTCGACGCCCTGGCGCCCCTCCTGCATCGCTTCGGCACCCATCCCGGGTTCCACCTGGTGCTGTTCACCGTGGACGAGACGGTGTTCTCGCGCGAGCTGGCGCCTCTGGCCGGGTTCTACCCGTCGGTGTTCATCGGGGTGCCGTGGTGGTTCCTCGACGCCCCCGAGGCCATGCGCCGCTTCCGCAAGGCCACCATGGAGACAGCCGGGTTCACCCGTACGTCGGGCTTCGTGGACGACACGCGTGCCTACTGCTCGATCCCGGTCCGCCACGACCTGGCCCGACGGATCGACGCGGGCGTGCTGGCCGAGCTGGTGGTCGAGCACCGGCTGGAGGAGGACGAGGCGGCGGCCATGGCGCAGCGCCTGGTGGACCAGGCCACCGCCGTGTTCAAGCTGTGACGGTGGGCGACGGGGCCCGGCTGACCCGGGCCGCCGCCGGTTGCCGTCCCCGGGCGCCGGTGCGCCAGGCCCACCTCGGCCTGGGCAGCTTCTTCCGCTCGCACGTGGCTCGCTTCACCGACCTGGCCACCGACGCACCGGCCTGGGGCTTGGCCGCCTTCGGCGGGCGTTCGGCCCGGGTGGCCGACCTCCTGGCCGACCAGGACCACCTCTACACCGCCGTCACCCGGTTCCCCGACGAGGACCGGTTCGACCTGGTGGCCAGCGTGTCGGCCACCGCGGCTGCAGCCGACGCCGAGCGGTGGCGCGACGTGCTGGCCGCGTCCACCACCGCCGTGGTCACCACCACGGTGACCGAGGTGGGCTACTGCCTGCGACCCGACGGCGTGGTCGACCTCGACCGGGCGGACGTGGCCGCCGACCTCGCGGCCCTGCGCCAGGGGGTGCCGGCCTCGACCGCCCCGGGCCGGCTGGTCGAGGGGTTGGCCGCCCGGCGTCGGGCCGATGGGAGCCCGCTGGCGGTGGTGCCCTGCGACAACCTGGCCGCCAACGGGCCCCGGGTGGGGTCCGCCGTGGTGGCGGTGGCCGCGGCCGTCGACGTGGCCTTGGCCGCGTGGATCGAGGAGTCCGTGGCGTTCGTGTCCACGGTGGTGGACCGCATCACGCCCCGGACCACCGACGCCGACGTCGCCCGGGTGGCCGCCGCCACGGGCTGGCGCGACGCGGTGCCGGTGGTGGCCGAGCCGTTCGGCGAGTGGATCCTGGCCGGCGCCTTCCCCGCTGGGCGTCCCGCCTGGGAGTCGGCCGGCGCCCGGTTCGTGGACGACGTGTCGGTGCACGAGGAGCGCAAGCTGCGGCTGTTGAACGGGGCGCACTCGCTGCTGGCCTACACCGGACCCCTCCTCGGCCACGACACCGTGGCCGAGGCCATGGCCGACGAGGCGTGCCGTGGCCAGGTCGACGCGTGGTGGGCCGATGCCGGCGCCGGCCTGGATCTGCCGGCGACCGAGCTCGACGCCTACCGGGCCCAGCTGGTGGACCGCTTCGGCAACGCCCGCATCCGCCACCGGTTGGCCCAGATCGCGGCGGACGGATCCCACAAGCTGGTGGTGCGGGTGGTGCCCACGCTACGCGAGGCCCGGGCGGCGCGACGCCTGCCCACCGGTGGCGTGGCCATGGTGGCCGGCTGGATGTGCCACCTGCGCGGGCTGGGGGCGGCCGTGGACGACGTGGCCGCGGCCACCGTCGTCCCCCTGGCCTGCGGGCCGTGGGTCGACGCCGCCCGCCGGACCGTGGCGTGGTTGGCTCCCGACCTGGCCGACGACGACGACCTGGTGGAGGCGGTGGCCACCGAGGCCGAGCGCCTGGCCCGCGCCGGCTGAGCCGCGCCGGGGCCCGCTCAGCTCGTCAGGCGGCGTGGTCGCCGTACCCGTTCCTCGTCGCTCACGATCAACAGGATGTTCGGCCGACCCTCCACCTCTCATGCCTCCGTCTCTGAACCCGGTTCAGCAGCCGACCTGGCCGTCGACCATCTCCCGCAGCAGGTCGGCGTGGCCGTTGTGGCGGGCGTACTCCTCGACCATGTGCACGTAGATCCAGCGCAGGGAGCACGGCTCGCCCCGGCGCACGCCCACGTCGTCGAGCTGGTGGTCGGCGGCGATGCGACGGCTGGTCTCGCACTCGGCGTGCCACACGGCCAGGTCCGCCGTCCAGTCGGCGTCGTCGAGGGGGACCAGCTCGCGGTCGTCGTCGACGGCCGGGTCGAACCAGATCGGGATCGCCGTGGCGTCCTGGGCCAGCACCCGTTGGAACCAGTTGCGCTCGACCTCGGCCATGTGGCGCACCAGGCCGTGCAGCGACAGCGCGGACGTGGACACCGGGCGAGCCTTGCGGGCCTGGTCGTCGAGTCCCTCGCACTTGAGCAGCAGGGTCGTGCGGTGGAACTCCAGCCAGCCCTCGATCATCTCCCGCTCGGGCAGGACGAAGGGCGGCTCGGAGCGGCGCGCGTCCACCAGGTCGTCGACCATGCCGGCAGTCTTGCACCGCCCGCCCGCCCGCCCGCCCGCCCGGGGCGCCGGCCTTCGGCCGCGGGCGCGACGCGGGGCCGGGCGGCGATGCGAGAGGGGGATCAGGACGACAGCCCGCTGACGCCCTTGCCCAGCAGCACCACGCCGATCACCAGGAGCAGGACGGCCATCACCGTGGCGTTGTTGGTGGTGAGCCAGGCCTTGGCCTCGTCCAGCAGGTGCTGGGCCTTGGCGCCGGCCACCCGGTAGACGACGACGGGGGCGGCCACCGTGGAGATGGCGATGACCACGAAGACCGCGACCACAGCCACCTGGTCGGACCGGGTCAGGTCGAACTGGGACACCGCCAGCATGGCCCCGGCGATCAGCAGCAGGTTCTTCGGGTTCACGGCCGACAGCAGCACGCCCAACCCGGCGGCGCGCACCGGGGTGAGGGCGTCGATCCCGGCCAACCACTTGGGCAGCGCCGGCGGCTCGTCGGCTCGTGGTCGCTGCTGGAAGTGGCGCCGAGCCATCCCGATCAGGGCCAGGCCCAGGACCAGCTTGATCACCGAGGAGCTGGTCGACGGAGCCCCGCTCGCATCGGTGCTCAGGCTGCCCGACACGGCCAGCAGCACCACTGCGGCGCCGGTCACCCCGACGATCCAACCGCCCAGGAAGGCCGCGCTGTTGGCCCCGGCCCGCGCCGAGAGCAGCATCAGGATGATGGCGATGACCGGGATCGGGCTGATGGCCACCCCGACGGCGAAGGGCAGCGCCTCACCGATCGCTTGACCCATGCCACCCCCCGGCCCAGCGAGCCGTCCGATCCGTCCGGTGCGCCAGCGGCGCGTGTGATCGTCGCCAGCGTGTCACAGCCTCGCCGGTCCGCGCCGGATCGCGGCGCGCTCGCGATCTGTGGCAGTGTCGGCGCCATGCGCTTCGGACTCGACATCGCCCAGCAGCGGATGACGTGGGACGAGCTGGTGCGCCGCGTGCAGCTGGCCGAAGGGCTGGGCTTCGACGGCGCCTGGGGCTTCGACCACTTCCAGCCCATGTACGGCGACGGGCCGGGGGAGACCTTCGAGGGCATGACCACGCTGGCCGCGCTGGCCGGCGTGACCGATCGCATCCGCCTGGGCCTGCTCGTCACCGGGGTGACCTATCGCCATCCGTCGGTGCTGGCCGCCCAGGCCATCACCATCGACCACGCCTCGCACGGGCGCCTCGAGCTGTCGTTGGGCAGTGCCTGGTTCGACAAGGAGCACGCCGAGCTGGGCATCCCCTTCCCGTCGACCGGGGCGCGCTTCGACCTGCTCGAGGACGCGCTCGAGATCGTGACCCGGCTGTGGACGGGCGACGTGGTCAGCTACGACGGCCGCACCATCTCGCTGCACGACGCCCAGCTGCGCCCCACCCCGGTGCAGCAGCCGCACCCGCCCATCTGGATCGGGGGCACCGGACCGCGGCGCACCCTGCCGCTGGTGGCCCGCTACGCCGACGTGTGGCACGCCTACGGCACTCCGGGTTCGTTGGCTGAGGCGTCGGCGCGCGGTCGACGAGCTCGCCACCGAGGTCGGGCGCGATCCGGCCGCCATCCGGCGAGCCGCGTCGTTGTCGCTCGACGACCTGGACACGGCCCGCAAGCACGCCGGCAAGTGGGCCGATGCCGGGTTCGACTACCTGGTGTGCGGCTGGCCGGGGGCCGGCGACGCCCAGGTCGAGCGCTTCGTCACCGAGGTCATGCCCGACTTCACATGAACTCCGCCTGGCGTCGGTGGAAGAGCCAGGTGCCGTCGTGGTGGTGCAGGGTGTCGTGGTAGCGGCCCACCAGCTGGATCGACCAACCCTCCCGGCCCTTCAGGATGAAGATCACGTCGCTCACCGCCGTGGCCGCGTCGTCGTCCCACTCGGTGACCAGGGTGTTGAGCACCAGGTGGCGCTGCGGTCGCCGGGGGGCCCAGTCGGCGTAGGCGGCGCGCAGGGCGTCATGGCCCTGGTGGGTGCCCATCCCGGGCAGCTCGATGGCGCCGTCGGGGCAGAAGGTGGCCACCACGTCGTCGGTGCGGCCGTCGTCGAGGGCCTGGGTGTAGGCGGCCAGGGCGGCACGCACCCCCTCGACCACCTCGGCGTAGCTGGCGGTGGTCATGTCAGAACCCAAGGTCGGCGATGGGACGGTCGAACGGGTAGACGTTGACCTGCTCGAGCGCGCCCAGGAGCTGGTCGTGGGGGAGGCCGGCCAGGAACCCGTCGATGGTGCGCTCGAAGTTCGAGATGTGGCCTTCGAGCCCCTCCGACAGGCGCATGTGCTCGAAGCCCCGGGCGTGGAGGCCGAGCTGTTGGCGGGGGATGTTCGAGAAGTCCTGGGTGGGGATGGGCGGCCAGCGCGGGTCGTCGTGGCTCCAGGCCTCGGGCGGGGTGGGCGCGGGACGTGCCTCGTCGGCGGCCGGTCGGGTCAGCGACCAGATCTCCATCAGGGTCTCCTCGGGGCCGAGCGGCCGGAACCGGTAGGCCGACGCGCTGCTGTACATCGGCAGCACGAAGGCGTTGGCGAAGCCCTGGAAGAACTCCAGGTCGAGCCCCTGGGTCGCCAGCTCGTTCAGGTCGGGGATGTCGGCGCCCCGGTCGCGGTGCCACCGGGTGACCGCGTCGTTGAGCGTCCGGTTCCAGACGGCCATGGCAGCCTCGGGATCGTCGGGCAGCTCGGTGCCCCGCAGGCTCTCGGCCACCTGCACGTCGTCGGCATGGACCATGCCGGCCATGCCGTCGCTCATGGCCCGCAGATAGCGGATGTCGGCGTCGATGAACTCGGCGGCGTCGAAGGTCTCGCCCGGACGCAGCCCGTAGCGCGTCGGGATGACCAGCTGGGGGTGGGTCACCGGCACGTGGTACGCCTCGACGAAGGCCTCGATGGCCAGCTTCCAGTTGACCGGCAGGCGGGCCGCGTACCACCACTCGGTGCGCAGCGACTCGACCTTCCAGGCATCGAGGCTGGTGGCGAAGGGTTCGAGGCACTGGCGCAACGGCGGGGCGGTGTCGTCGAGGTTGATCCACGCCCAGCCGCCCCAGGTCTCGCAGCGCACGGGGGTGAGGTCGAGGTCGCCCGGCATGAGGTTGTGCCCGGAGAAGGACTTGCGGCGGGGGATGGCCGTGTTGTGGCCGTCGGGGGCGTAGCACCAGCCGTGGAAGGGGCAGGTGAAACCGTCCTCGCACCGGCCTCGACCCTGGGCCACCCGCACGCCGCGATGTCGACAGGCGTTCTGGAAGGCGGTGACGCCGAGCGCGCCGCTGTCGGCGTCGGGTGTGCGCACCACCACGATCGACTGGTCGAGGATCTCGTAGGTGGTGAAGTCGTACGGCTCCGGGATCTCCTCGAGGCGACAGGCCACCTGCCAGACCCGGGGCCAGAGGCGTTCGGCCTCGAGCTCGAAGAAGTCCCGGTCGTAGTAGCGCGCCTTGGGCACCTGATCCGGGACGGTCATGGCAAAGGGGACCACGGGCTCACGTTATACTAACCGGTCGGTACAAGATGCCCCCCGGCGTCAGGTGCGCACCACCTCCGCGCCGCCGCGCCTGGAGACCCATGACATCCCCCCGAGCCGAGTCCGAGCCCGACGTCGACGTGCTGGTCATCGGTGCCGGCATCACCGGCATCTACCAGCTCCATCGCGCCCGCGAGGCGGGCTTCTCGGTCGAGCTGGTCGAGGCCGGCGACGGCGTGGGCGGAACCTGGTACTGGAACCGCTACCCCGGGTGCCGGTTCGACTCCGAGAGCTACACCTACGGCTACCTGTTCTCCGAGGAGCTGTTCGACGAGTGGCGGTGGCAGGAGCACTTCGCCGCCCAGCCCGAGACCGAGCGCTACCTGAACCACGTGGTCGACCGCTTCGACCTGCGCCGCCACATCCGCTTCGGCGCCGCCGTCACCGCCGCCGTGTTCGACGAGTCCTCCGGGACGTGGCTGGTGACCCTGTCCGACGGCACGTCGCGTCGGGCCCGGTTCGTGGTGGCGGCCACCGGCGTGCTGTCGGTGCCCTTCACGCCCGAGGTGCCGGGCCGGGCCACGTTTCGGGGCGAGCAGCACCACACCGGGCGTTGGCCGGTCGAACCGGTGGACTTCACCGGCAAGCGCGTGGCCGTGGTCGGCACCTCGTCGAGCGGGGTGCAGGTGGTGGCCACCGTCGTCGACCAGGTGGCCGAGCTGGTCGTGTACCAGCGCACCGCCAACTGGTGCACCCCGCTCAACAACCGCCCCATCACCGCCGACGAGCAGGTGGCGCTGCGGGCCGACTTCGAGCACCTGCGCGACGTGCTGAACACGTCCCTCAGCGGGTTCGCCCACCCGGTGAACGAGCGGCTGGGGGCCGAGGCGTCACCCGACGAGCGCCACGCCTTCTTCGAGGAGATGTGGCAGAGCCCGGGCTTCATGAAGCTCACCAGCAACTACGCCGACCTGCTCTTCGACCCGGACGTGAACCGTGAGTGGTGCGACTTCATCGCCGACAAGATCCGCGCCATCGTGGCCGACCCCGACACCGCCGAGCTCCTCATCCCCACCGACCACCTCTTCGGGGCCAAGCGGCCGCCGTTCGTGATCGGGTACTTCGAGGCGTTCAACGATCCCAAGGTGTCGTTGGTCGACCTGCGCCGGACGCCGATGGTGCGCGTGACCGAGACGGGCATCGAGACGACCGACGGCCTGCATGAGCTCGACCTCATCGTGTGGGCCACCGGCTTCGACTTCGGCACGGGTGCGCTGTCGCGGATGGGCGTGCAGGGCCGGCGAGGTCTGGCCCTGCACGAGCACTGGGCGGACGGTCCCACGACCTTCATGGGGCTGGCCACCCGCGGGTTCCCGAACTTCTTCTTCCCCGGGGGCCCCCATGCCGCGGCCGGCAACAACCCGCGCTACAACGGTGACCAGGTCGACATCCTCACCGACCTGCTGGTGTTCGCCCGCGACCAAGGGACCGACGTGATCGAGGTGTCGGCCGAGTCCGAGGAGCGCTGGACCCGAATGGTCGACAAGGGCGCGGCCCGCACCACCTTCGGCACCATCGGCCAGTACGTGGGCTCGAACATCCCGGGCAAGCCCCGGCGCTACCTGCTCAACACGGGTGGCCGGATGAAGCTCTTCGAGATCGCGGCCCAGACCCGGGCCGACCACTGGCAGGCCTTCGAGCTGACCAGTTCGCCCAACGCCGAACCTGTCAGCTGAGCGGACCCTGTCGGTCCGCTCAGCTGACAGGTTCGCAGGGTTGCCGGGTCAGACGGTGGCGATCGGGGTCAGGGGCGAGCCGACGATGCCGGGCAGGCGCAACGGGGGCGCGGTGAGCAGGAATCGGCTGCGGTCGTGCGCCCGCAGCCAAGCAGCCAGCTCGTGCAGGTACCACATCTCCCCCAGGGGAACGCCCAGCTTGAACAGGCACAGGTGGTGGATGGGCAGGAACGAGTGGCGCTCGGGATGGCGGTCCTTGCCCAGCAGGCCCTCGACCGCGTAGTTGTCGGCCACCAGGGCCGAGATCTGCGAGTCCGCGATCCAGTCGAGCAGCTCGGGGTCGCGGGCGTCGAGCCACGAACAGGTCTGGAAGATCTCCACCGGATCGGGGTGGCGGTCCCACTCGAGGACACGGGTGGCGAAGCCGGTGTGCAACAGCAGCATGTCGCCGGGCTCCACCGCCACGCCGTCGGCGGCCATGATGTCGCGCAGCATGTCGAGGCGCACCCCGCGGAAGTCGCGGCCCAGGTGGTGCTCGAGGTCGACCAGCACGCCGCGGCCCTGCACGCCGTGGAAGGCCATGTGCTCGAGGCCCAGGTGCTTGGCGAAGGCGGTGTGGCCCACCCCGTCGCCCGCCGCGTCGTCGGTCGGCCCGACCAGGTCGACGCCGGCGCGGTAGCCGTTGTAGTAGACCGCCTCCTCGACGCCGTCGCCGTCGGCGTCGAACTCGGCGCCGACGTGGGCCAGCGAGTCCCACTGGGTGGAGTACTGCAACGACAGGGTGACCACGTCGTCGGCCCACACGTCCACGTACTTGGGGTCGCCGAAGTCGGGCATCTCGCTCATGTGGATGTTGTAGAACGTGCCGGCGTTGCCCTCCATGTCCTCGGTGGGCGCCAGCCGGGGCGGCGGGCGGCGCTGGTTGAGGATGGTGCCGCCGGGGAAGTCGAGGGGCAGGCTCAGGCAGAAGCTGATGCCGGCCTGCACCTCACGCACGCCCTCCAACACCTTGTCGGGGGTGATCAGGTTGATCCGGCCCAGCTCGTCGTCGTCGCCGAAGTCGCCCCAGGTGGAGCCGTCCGGGCGCTGCTGCCACCGCGTCGTCATGATTGAATTGTACCGACCGGTTGGTTTACCGTCGGAGACATGCCGCAGAGAGACTTCGTGGTCTCGGCCGACGGGCACCTGCTCGAGCCGATCGACCTGTTCAAGACCCGCCTGCCCGAGAACCTGCGAGACATGGCGGTCTGGGAAGAGGAGATCGAGATCGAGCCGTTCGTGCCCGACGGGGCGAGCGTGTTCCGCAAGCTGCACACGCCCGGGTTCGAGGGCTGGACGGTGTCGCGCTACCGCCAGACCAGCGGTCGCACGCCCGAGGGCGATCCCGAGATCATCCTCGAGGACATGGACGCCGACGGCGTCGACGCCCAGGTGCTGCACCCGAACCTGTCGCAGTTCGGCCTGTTCACCGACCACCACGAGATGTCGATCGCCCACGCCCGGGTCTACAACGACTACGTCATGGAGCGGTTCACGCCCTACTTCGACCGGCTGGCCCCGACCGCGCCCATCCCGCTGACCGACGTCGACGACGCCGTGGCCGAGGTCGAGCGGGTGGCGGCGGGCGGGTTCAAGGCGGTGCTGGTGCCGGCCACCGCGCCCCGGCCGTACTATCTGCCCGACTACGACCCGGTTTGGGCCGCGGTGCAGGCCTGCGGCATGAGCGTGTTCATCCACACCCAGACCGGCGGGATCAAGGTCGACGACCCCGAGGCGCTCACCCTCAAGGTGATGATGGAGAACGCCCAGCAGGTCAACCAGCCCATGACCGAGAAGATGGCGGCCAAGCGCATGGTCACCCAGGCCGTCATGCAACCGGTCGTGCCCCAGACGCTGATCTGCCAGCTCATCGGCGGCGGCATCCCCGAGCGCTTCCCCGACCTGCACTTCTCGTTGATCGAGTTCAACGCCTACTGGCTCTCGTCGCTGGTCGGCTCGATGGACAAGTGCTGGATCACCGGCATCGGCCAGGACCCCGACTGGTGGATCGGCGTGTGGGACGACACCCGCCCCGACGACGACCAGCCCGGCATGGCCCAGCTGTTCCGCCTCAACGAGAAGTGGCCGTACCCGCTCATGCCCAGCGAGTACGTGGCCCGCCAGTTCCACGTGTCCTTCCAGGACGACCCGGTGGCGGTGGCCTGCCGCCACATCACCGGGCTGTCCACCATCATGTGGGGCAACGACTACCCCCATGCCGAGGGCACCTTCCGCGGCAGCCAGGAGCTGCTCGCCTCGCTGATGGCCGGCGTGCCCGACGACGAGCGCAAGGCCATGGTGGGCGGCACGCTGGGCGACCTGCTCGGCTTCTCGCCGGTCCCGGCCGCCTGAGCGCGCCGGGCGCCCCCGATCGCATGGGTGAGCTGCGCTTCGACGGGCGCGTCGCCGTCGTCACCGGGGCCGGGCGGGGCATCGGCCGGGCCTACGCCCGCCTGCTGGCGGCGAGGGGTGCGGCCGTGGTGGTCAACGACCTGGGCGGGTCGATGGGGGGCCAGGGAGCCGACGCCGGCCCGGCCACCGAGGTGGTGGGCGAGATCACCACCGCCGGCGGCCAGGCCGTGGCCGACACCCACGACGTGTCCAACCCGGCCGGCGGCCAGGCCCTGGTCGACACCGCCCTCGACCGGTTCGGGCGCGTCGACATCGTGGTCACCAACGCCGGCATCATGCGCTGGGCCGGGCTGCCCAAGCTCGACGCCGACGCGCTGGAGGCGCACCTGGCCGTGCACGTGGGCGGCACGTTCCACCCCGTGCGGGCCGCGTGGTCCCACCTGGTCGACCAGGGCTACGGCCGCATCGTGATGACCAGCTCGGCCGGGGTGTTCGGCCTGCCCAACAACACGGCCTACGCCACGGCCAAGGCCGGGGTGATCGGCCTGGCCCGCAGCACGGCCCGCACCGGCGCCGCCCACGGCATCAAGGTGAACGTCATCGCCCCGGCGGCGTGGACCCGCATGGCCGGGGTGCCCGAGGCCGGCGAGGCCGAGGCCCCGCCCGAGATGTCGCCGGATCTGGTGGCGCCGATGGTGGCCTACCTGGCCCACGAGGACTGCCCGGTCACCGGCGAGATCTACGCCGCCGGGTCGCGCCGCTTCTCGCGGCTCTTCCTGGCCACCACCCCGGGCTGGGTGGCGCCCGGACCCGAGGTGCGCATCGAGGACGTGGTCGAGCACTGGGCGGCCATCGGCGACGAGTCGGGCTACTCGGTGCCTACCGACCTGATGGCGTGGTCGGCCGACTTCCTGTCCCACCTCGATCCCCCGGAGGGCTGACCAGCCGATGGACTTCTCGCTGAGCGAACCCGAACGTGACCTGGTGGCCCTGTGCCGCGAGTTCGCCCAGAAGGAGATCGCGCCCCGGGCGCCGCTGGCCTGGGACGAGGCGCGCTGTCCGACCGACCTGCTGCGCGAGATGGGCCAGCTCGGCCTGCTGGGCATGCTCGTGCCCGAGGAGTGGGGCGGCATCGGCATGTCCACCGTCGGCTTCGTGGCCGCCATGGAGCAGATCGGCCTGGCCGACCAGTCGGTGGCCGCGGCCTGGCAGGCGCACGTCACCATCGGCTCGCTGCCCCTCCTGCTGTTCGGCGACGACGCCCAGCGCGACCGCTGGCTGCGACCGCTGGCGGAGGGTCGGGCGCTGGGCGCGTTCGGGCTCACCGAACCCGATGCCGGCTCCGACGCCCGAGGCATCCGCACCCGGGCCGAGCGGCGCGACGGCGGCTGGCTCATCAACGGCACGAAGGCCTTCATCTCCAACGCCGGCACCGACATGTCCCTGGGCGTGACCCTGCTGGCCCGTACGCAGGTCGATCGCGGCGCGCCGCCGCGCTACGCCAGCCTGGTGGTCGAGCGCGACACGCCCGGCTTCACCATGGGCGAGAAGATGCGCGGCATCGGCTGGCGGGGCCTCGACACCCGCGGGCTCTCCTTCGACGACGTGTGGGTGCCCGACGACCACCTGGTGGGCGATCCCGAGATGGGGTTGGGCCAGTTCCTGGGCACGCTCGAGGTCGGGCGCATCTCCATCGCCGCCCTGTCGCTCAGCCTGACCCAGGCCGTGCTCGACCTGGCCCTGGACTACGCCGGCCAGCGCCAGCAGTTCGGCCAGCCCATCTCGAAGTTCCAGGCCGTGCAGTTCAAGCTGGCCGACATCGCCACCGAGCTGGAGGCGGCACGCTGGTTGACCTATCGGGCCGCGTCGTTGCGCGACGCCGGCCAGCCCTTCATGAAGGAGGCGGCCATGGCCAAGCTCAAGGCCAGCCGCCTGGCCGTGTGGGCCGCGTCGGAGGCGGTGCAGATCCACGGGGGCATCGGCTACATGCTCGAGACGCCGGTGGCGAGGTTCTACTGCGACTCCAAGGTGCTCGAGATCGGCGAGGGCACCAACGAGATCCAGCACCTGGTCATCGCCCGCGCCCTCGGTTGCTGACCCTTCCCACCCTCGCGAGGGGGGAACTAGACGGCGGCCAGGCGGCGCAGGGCGGCGGCGATGTCGTCGCGGTCGGGGAGCCAGGCGTGCTCCAGCTCGGGGGCGTAGGGCGGCGGCGTGGCCGCGGTGCCGACGCGCTCTATGGGGGCATCGAGGTCCCAGAAGGCCTCTCGGGCCACCACGGCGGCGATCTCGGCGCCGATGCCGAAGGGCACCGCCGCCTCGTGGGCGATGAGCAGACGGCCGGTCTTGTGCACCGACTCGAGGATCGGGGCCATGTCGAGCGGCGCCACCGTGCGCAGGTCGATGACCTCCACCGACACGCCCTCGTCGGCCACCGCCTCGGCCGCGGCCAGCGCCTCGTGCACCATGCGCGACACCGACACCACCGTGATGTCGGTACCGCCCCGCACCACCGATGACACCCCGATGGGCAGCACGTGGTCGGCCGGCGGGCGCGGCCCCTTCATGCCGTAGAGCAGCCGGTTCTCGATGAAGATCACGGGGTTGGGGTCCTGGATGGCGGCCCGCAGCAGACCGTAGGTGTCGGCCGGCGTGGACGGCATGACCACGCTCAGGCCCGGGATGTGGGCCAGCAGCACCTCGAGGCTCTGGGAGTGCTGGCTGCCCGACGAGCGCCCCGCCCCGAACTGGGTGCGCACGGTCAGGCCCATCTGGGCGGCCCCGCCGGTCATGAACGGGAGCTTGGCCGCCTGGTTCATCAGCTGGTCCAGGCACACGCCCACGAAGTCGAGGTACATGAGCTCGACCACCGGGTGCATGCCGGCCATGGCCGCGCCCACGCCCACGCCCATGACGGCCGTCTCGGAGATCGGCGTGTCGCGCACCCGGTCGCCGAAGCGGTCGTGCAGCCCTCGCATCAGCCCGAACACGTTGCCGCCGGCGGCCACGTCGATGCCGGCCACGAACACCCTCTCGTCGGTGGCCAGCTCGACCTCGAGGGCGTCGTGGACGGCGTCCATGGTGCGGAAGACCTCGGCGTCGGCGGCCGGGGCGGGCGGTTCGGGGTGGGCCGGTCGGGGCCGGGTCACGAACTGGTGCAACGTCTCGACCGACGGGGCGGCCATGGCCCGGGCGTCGACCACGGCCTGGTCCAGCTCGGCGGCCACCGACGCCTCGAGCTCGGCGATCGTGGCCGCGTCGACGCCGGCCTCGGCCAGGCGGGCGGCGTGCACCACCAGCGGATCGCGCTGCTTCCACTCGGCCAGCTCTTCGGGCGTGCGGTAGCGCTCGGGGTCACCCTCGTAGTGGCCGTGCCAGCGGTAGGTGCTGGCCTCGACCACCATCGGTCCCTGCCCGGCGCGCACCGTGGCCACCACCTCGGCCATCAGCGAGGCGGTGGCCACCACGTCGTTGCCCTCCACCGCCGCGAAGCCGATGCCGTAGCCGGCGGCGCGCTGGCCCAGGGTGGCCGCGTGCTGGGTGGCGGCCGGGGAGAACTCGGCGTAGCCGTTGTTCTCGCAGAAGAACACCACCGGCAGCCGCCACACCGCGGCCAGGTTGAGGGCCTCGTGGAAGGCGCCCTGGGCGGGCGCCCCGTCGCCGAAGAAGGCCACCGCCACCCGGCCATCGGCTCGCAGCTGGGCTGCGGTGGCCGCGCCCACGGCGATGGGCAGGCCGGCGGCCACGATGCCGTTGGCCCCGAAGATGCCCAGGTCCGGATCGGCGATGTGCATCGACCCGCCGCGGCCGCGGTTGGTGCCCTGGTCCTTGCCCATCAGCTCGGCGAACATCCCCCGCGGGTCGAGGCCCTTGGCCAGGCAGTGGCCGTGGCCCCGATGGGTCGAGGTGATCACGTCGTCGGTCTGCAGCGGCCAGCAGGCACCGACGGCGGTGCCCTCCTGGCCGATCGACAGGTGCACGAACCCGGGGACCTCGCCGCTGCGGTACAGGGTGGCCACCCGCTGCTCGAAGCCCCGGATCACCAGCATCCGACGGTGCATCTCGATCAGGTCGGGCCGGCTGGAGGCCAGGTCGGCCTGGCTGGGGGAGGGTGGATCAGTTCGGCTGGAGGTCACGGACCATGTATTGTACTGGTCGGTACAAGCAGAGGCGAGCAGCACGGTTCGGGAGCCATGACCGACCAGATCCAGATCCCCGAGGCGTTCCCGGTCCCGGGTGCGGTCGCGGGCAAGCGGGTGGTCATCACCGGGGCCGGTCGGGGCCTCGGCACCCTGCTGGCCCACGCCTTCTCCGACGCCGGCGCCCGCGTGGCCCTGGTGGCGCGCACCGAGAAGGACCTCAAGGCGGTGGCCGAGGCGCTGCCCGGACCGTCGCTGGTGCTCGCGGGCGACGTCACCGACGAGGACTTCAACGAGGCCGTGGCCGATGCCACCGTGGCCGAGTGGGGCGGTGTGGACGTCTGGATCTGCAACGCCGGGATCTCGCCCATCGTCGCCCCGCCCCGCCAGATCGACGCCTCGGTGTGGCGCCAGGTCCTCGAGGTAAACCTCACCGGTGCCTTCCTGGGGGCCCGGGCCGCGGCCCGGGTCATGGGCGCAGGCGGGCGGTTGATCTTCACCGGTTCGGTGCTGGGCGAACGTCCCCGCCGGGGCCTCAGCGCCTACAGCGCGTCCAAGGCCGGCCTGGTCGGCCTGGCCAAGGGGCTGGCCCAGGACCTGGCCCCCGACGGCATCACCGTCAACGTGGTGGCCCCGGGCTGGTTCGACTCACCACTGGCCGAGGGGTGGAAGCGCAGACCCGAGCTGGCCGCCACCATCACCGACCACACCGCCCAGCGCCGTTGGGGGGCGCCGGTCGACCTGGCCGGCGCCTACCAGTTCCTGGCCTCCGACGCCGCCGCCTTCGTGACCGGCACGGTGGTCAGCGTCGACGGGGGGTACCTGCTGGTATGAGCGCCGAGCCCGACGCCCGACGGGTGGTGGCCATCCTGGGCGCCGGGGGCGCGCTGGGCGCGGCCGTCTCGCGCCGGCTGGCGTCGGAGCCGGGCACCGACCTGGTGGTCAGCGACATCAGCGCGGCAACCCTGGCTGCCACCGTCGAGGCCCTGGACGATCCGACCGGGCCGGTCGAATCGGTGCTGGCCGATGTGAGCGATCCCGACCAGGTCGACGCCGTCATCGCCCGGGCGGTGGAGCGGTTCGGTCGCCTGGACGTGGTGGTGAGCAACGCCGGCGTGCTGTCGCCCAACGGGCGCATCCACAACCTCACCACCGAGGACTGGGAGCGGGCCTTCCGCGTCAACCTGCTGGGGGCGGTCAACGCCATCAAGGCGGCGGTCGGGGTGATGCGCCCGCAGGGCTCGGGCTCGATCGTGCTCACCGCCTCGGTCTCGGGGTTGACGGCCTGGTCCCACGCCGCGCCCTACTGCGCCACCAAGGCGGCGGTCATCCAGCTGGCCAAGGTGGCCGCGGTCGAGTACGCCCGCGATGGCATCCGGGTGAACTGCGTGTGCCCCGGCACGTTCCGATCCGCCATCCACGACGGGTTGCCCGAGGGGGCGCTCGACCCCATCGCGGCGCGCCACCCGCTCGGGCTGGGCGCGGCCGACGACCTGGTCGGGGCCTACGCCTACCTGGCCGGCGACGAGTCGCGCTGGACCACCGGCTCGGCGCTCGTCGTCGACGGCGGCTACTCCGCCCCCTGATCCGACCGCGGTCCGACTCGCCTCACCCCCCGTTGGCTGAGCGGCGGCAACCACCCTCCGAAAACGCGGTGTGGTTGCCGCCGGTTGGATCGGTGGGACAGGTTCAGGCCCCGATGCCGCGGCGGAAGATCTCGGCGAAGGGCTCGGCCACGTCGCGGGCCGAGAGGCGGCCGCCGGCCTTGAGCCACAGGTAGGTGTAGTTGTGCATGCCGAGCCACGCCCGGGTGGTGAGCCAGGGATCGATGTCGCGGAACTCGCCCGACTCGACCCCGGCCCGCAGCACCGCCTCGACCCGCTGCTCGTAGACGGCGCGCCGCTGGCGGAACTGCTCGGCCCGCTCACCGGTCAGGGCCATGAACTCGTGCAGGAACACCCACACGTGATCCGGGTAGCGGTGGATCACGTCGAGCAGCTCCGCGCCCAGCATGGCCAGCTGCACCGAGGGCGAGCCCCCGGCCGCGGCCACCCGATCGGCGCCGGCCATGACCTCGTCCATGACCCGGTCGTGGATGGCGGCCAGCAGCTCCTCCTTGGAGCCGATGTAGTGGTAGAGCGCGCCCTTGCCCAGGTCGTTGGCCTCGCACAGCTCGGCGATGCCGGTGGCGTGGTAGCCGCGCCGGGCGAAGAGGGGCGCGGACGTGTCGACGATGGCCCGGCGGCGGGCCTGCCACTTCGGGCTGCGGCGGGAGTCGGGGCCGGCGTCCGTGGGGGACATGGCCCCCGAACCTACTTGGGCGGGCACCGTCGATGTCCGGATGTCGTAGACTGACTGGTCGGTACAGGATCGGTGGTCAGGTCGAGAGGCCAGGTCGAGCCGCCGGGATCAGGCCGTCGGAGCGAGCGGCACGGAGGGGGAGGTCGATGGAAGCGGACATGAACTGGTGCGCCGTGCTGGCCCACCACGCCACCCGCTCGCCGGACGCGCCCATGACCGCCTTCGGCGGCGAGACCACCACCTACGGCCAGATGGCCGACCGGGTCGCCCACCTGGCCGGGGGCCTGCGCCAGCGGGGCGTGGGGCGCGGCGACGTGGTGGCGCTGCTGGCCTACAACTGCCCGGAGTTCCTCGAGGTGGTGTTCGCGGCCAACTTCCTCGGGGCCGTGGCCATGCCCATCAACTGGCGGCTGGCGGCTCCGGAGGTGCGCTACATCCTCGAGCACTCCGAGGCCCGCGCCCTGGTGTGCGACGAGTCGCTGGTGGCGCTGGCCACCGAGGCCAGCGCCGGGCTGGACGATCTGGTGCGCACCTGCATCGCCGCCACCCCGCCAGCCGGGTGGGCCCCGCTGGCCGAGGTGCGCGACGCCGACGCCCCCGACGGTCACGTGGCCGTGGCCGCCGACGACGTGCACCGCCTGATGTACACGTCGGGCACCACGGGGCGTCCCAAGGGCGTGATGCTGACCCACGCCAACCTGGCCTGGAAGAACCTGGCCCACATCGTCGAGTTCGGCTTCACGAGCGCGGATCTGGGTCTGGCCTGCGGGCCGCTCTACCACGTGGGCGCGCTCGACCTCACCACCACCTCGCTGATCGCCGCCGGGGCCCCGGTCATCATCCACGCGGCCTTCGACGCCGCCGCCGTGGTCGATGAGCTCGAGCGGTCGCGGGTCACCACGGTGTGGCTGGCGCCCGCCATGGTCAACGCCATCATGGCCCTGCCCGACCTCGACCAGCGCGACCTGTCGTCGGTGCGGGTGATCATCAACGGCGGCGAGAAGATGCCGATCCCGCTGATCGAGCGGATCCAGCGCACGTTCCCCTCGGCCTGGTTCGCCGATGCCTACGGCCTGACCGAGACCGTCTCGGGCGACACCTTCCTGGATCGCGACAGCATCGTGACCAAGTTGGGCAGCGTCGGTCGCCCCTGCCTCTACCTCGAGCTCGACGTCTGGGACGACCAGGGCCGCTCGGTGGCGCCCGGCGAGCGGGGCGAGATCGTGATGCGCGGGCCCAAGGTGTTCAAGGGCTACTGGCGCGATCCCGGGGCCACCGCCGCCGCCTTCGCCGGAGGCTGGTTCCACACCGGCGACATCGGCGTGTGCGACGAGGACGGGTACCTGTTCATCGTCGACCGCCTCAAGGACATGATCGTGTCCGGGGGCGAGAACATCGCCGGCTCCGAGGTCGAGCGGGTGCTCTACGAGCACCGGGCGGTGCTCGAGGTGGCCGTGGTGGGCTGCCCCGACGAGCGCTGGGGCGAGGTCCCGGTGGCCTTCGTGGCGCTGCGCCCCGACACCCCGGCCAGCGCCGACGACCTGGTCGAGCACTGCCGGGGGCAGCTGGCCAAGTTCAAGGTGCCCACCCAGGTCCGGTTCGTGGAGGCCCTGCCCCGCAACCCGTCGGGCAAGGTGCTCAAGCGCGAGCTGCGCGACCAGCTGCACGAGCCGTGAGCACCCCGAGATCTTCCTGATCACGCTCGAACCCGCCCGCAACCCGGCAGCCCGCTGGTCGGGCCGCCGGGCTACGACGCCGAGGTGGGCTCGGCCCAGTGGAAGGGCTCGTCGCGGGCGGTGCCGGCGGCGATGCGGGCGCTGACCTGGTGGACCAGCCCCATCAGGTCGTCGGCGTCGTCGGGTCCGAGGCCGGCGGCGTGCAGCAGCGCCGGCCCGAACAGGCGTGACGCCAGCTCGAGGGTGAAGATCTGGGCGCCCCGGCGTCGGGCCTCGACCTCGCTCAGGCCGTCGCGGCTGACCAGCGCGGCCATGACCCGGCGGATGATGGGGAACTCGGCCCGATGGCCGCGCAGGTCACCCTCCTCGACCACCAGCTGGGTGGCGATGCGGATGTAGCGGTCCATGGCCTCGGGCGGAACCGGCGGCTGGTCCGACCCCGAGGTGGCCAGGAACTGGTCGAGCTGGCCGGTGATCTGGGCCAGGAGCTGGTCGAGCACGGCGTCGACCACCGCGTCCTTGTCACCCAGGTAGCGCGCCACCAGGGCGGGGTTCACCCCGGCCTGGCGGGCGATCTGGCGCACGCTCACCCCGCCGATGCCCTGGGTGGCGAACAGCTCCGAGGCCGCCTCGATCACCGCCGGCGTGACCTGGGCCCGGCCGTGGGGCGCGCCCGGTTGCTTGGGCGGTCGGCCGCGCACGGCCTGGGGTTCGGCGGCGGTGCTCACGATGCCGAACCGATCCAGGCCCGGGTGGTGGCCACGGCCTCGTCCACGGCCAGCTGGTCGGCGGCGTCGAGCTGGGTGGCCATGCTCACCACCGGCCGCAGCAGGGGCCAGGCGGCCAGGGTCAGGCTGCACACCGCCCGCAGGCGGGCCTGGCGGTCGTCGACACCGGCGGCCACCAGGGCGTCGACCATCTGGCGGGTGAGCGGGAAGTCGAGGTCGAGGTCGGCGACGTCGTAGCCTTCCAGGCTGAGGTGTCCCAGGATGCGCTCGTAGGCGCCCAGGGCCACGGGCCCCTCGCCGGCGTCGGTCGACAGGTGGGTGCTGGCCCAGTGGACGGTGGCCCGGACCAGGTCGTCCTTCGTGCCCACGTAGCGATGCACCAGCCCGACGTTGACCCCGGCGGTGGCGGCCACCTCGCGGACCGAGATCCGGCTCACCCCGCGCTCGGCGAAGAGCTGGGTGGCAGCGCGCAAGAGGGCCTCGCGCACGTCGTCGGGACCATGGGGTGCGTCCTGGTTGGTGGTCGGACGTCCCCGGCTGCGACTCACCCGGCTCCCTTCATCCCCGCCCGCTCGGCTGTCCGGCCGGCGTGGCCCCCGGCTACTCGTCGCAGCTTAGGCCCTTGAGCCTGGCCGGTCCCGGCCGATGGGAACCCGATGCTGGAGCGACTGGGTCGTGGCGCGGCCCACCACCACTGGTGGGTGATCGGCGCCTGGGTGGCGGTGCTGGTCGTACTCGGCGTGGTGGCCGGCCGCTCGGGCGGCACCACCAAGGACGTGTTCACCATCCCGGGCACCGAGTCCCAGCGGGCGGTGGACGTGCTCAGCCACGACTTCCCCACGGCCAACGACGCCACCGCCCAGGTGGTCTTCCACGCGCCCTCGGGCTCGCTCACCGATCCGGCCACCGCCGCCGCCATCGCCCGCACCGTGGCCGAGCTGGAGAAGATCCCCGGCGTGGCCACCGTGACCAACCCCACGAACCCCCTGTTCGCCAGCTCGCTGGCGCCGGACCACTCGATCGGCTTCGCCACCGTGGTGTTCAAGGAGGACACCGATCGCCTCCCGGCCGGCACGCTCGATCGGCTGCGGGCGGCCGCCGTCCCGGCCACCGACGCCGGCCTGCAGGTGCGCATGGGCGGCGCGGTGATCGACGCGCTCGAGTCCGCCCACCAGCGCCATCTCCCAGCACGCGGACGAGATCGGGCTGGCCATCGCCGTCGTCATCCTGCTCGTGGCCCTGGGGTCGGCCGTCTCCATGCTGGTGCCGATCTCGCTGGCCCTGTTCGCCCTCAGCTGCTCGAGCCTCCTGCTCCAGATCATCGAGGCCCACGTCACCATCGGCACGGTGGCGCCCATCCTGGGCACGATGATCGGTCTGGGGGTGGGCATCGACTACTCGCTGTTCATCGTCAGCCGGCACCGCCAGAACCTGATCCGGGGGATGTCCCCGGAGCGGGCCGCGGGCGTGGCCCTGGCCACCTCCGGCTCCGCGGTGCTGTTCGCCGCCATCACCGTCTGCCTGGCCCTGTGCGGCCTGGCCCTGGTTCGCATCCCGTACATCACCACGCTGGGCTTCAGCGCTGCGCTGTTCGTGGCCGTCACCGTGGTGGCCGCCCTCACCCTGTTGCCAGCCATCCTCGGCGCGCTGGGACCGTGCATCTTCGCCGGGTCGCTGCCCCACGCCCGTCAACGGGCGCAGGCGGTCGCCGGAGTCGAGCCGGGCGGCGCGACCACGCGGACCCTGTCCGGGCGCTGGGCGGCCCAGATGGCGCGCCGCCCCATCGTCTACTGCCTGGTCAGCCTGGCCATCCTGCTGGTGCTGGCGTCACCCTTGTTCCGGATCCACCTCGGCTTCCCGTCCGATGCCAGCGCGCCCTCGTCCACCACCCAGCACCAGGCCTACGAGCTGATCGACCGCGGCTTCGGTCCCGGCGCCGACGGGCCCCTCCTGCTCGTGGTCAGCCTGCCGAGCTCACCCAAGACCGATCCGGGCGTGAAGACCGACCTCGACCACCTGGCCGCGGCAGTGGCCAGCACCCCGGGGGTGAAGGTGGTCAGCCCGCCGTTGCTGGCCCCGGACGCAGCCGTGGCCATCGCCCAGATCACCCCCACCACCTCGCCCACCGATCCGGCCACCGCCGCCCTGGTGCGCACGCTTCGCCAGCAGGTGATCCCCCGGGTCACGGCCTCGGGCACGATCACGGCCGACCAGGTGCTGGTGGGTGGCTCCACCGCCACCTCCATCGATCTGACCAACCTGATCCGGGCCCGGCTCTTCCCGTTCATCGGCGGGGTCATCCTGGCCGCCTTCGTGTTGCTGACCATGGTGTTCCGGTCGCTGTTCGTGTCGTTCAAGGCCGCGGTCATGAACGTCTTGTCCATCGGTGCCGCCTACGGCGTGATCGTGGCCATCTTCCAGTGGGGTTGGGGCCGGGGCGCCATCGGGCTCGAGGAGACGGTGCCCATCGTGGCCTTCGTGCCCGTGATGATGTTCGCCATCCTGTTCGGCCTGTCCATGGACTACGAGGTCTTCCTGCTGAGCCGCATCCGGGAGGACTACGACCGGACCGGTGACAGCCACACCTCGGTGGTGAACGGCCTGACGGCCACGGCCCGGGTCATCACCGCCGCCGCCCTCATCATGATCTCGGTCTTCCTGGCCTTCGTGACCAACCCGTCGCCCACCGTGAAGATGATCGGGTTGGGTATGGCCGCCGCCGTGTTCATCGACGCCACGCTGGTGCGGATGGTGCTGGTGCCGGCCACCATGGAGCTGGCCGGCCGGCTGAACTGGTGGTGCCCGCGCTGGCTCGACCGCATCCTTCCCCACATCAACATCGATCCGCCCCAGCCGACTGCCCCCGCCCCGACCCCCGCCCCGGCCGACTCGCCCGAGTCCCTGCCGGTCGGCTAGCCCCGGCGTCGGCCGGGCGAGAGACTGGGTGCCGGACCCCGCGCTCGGGGTGACCTCCAGCCCCGATCCCCAGGTGTCGCCGTGCAACCCGACCAGGCCTCCAGCACCGCCCGACGGGTGGCGCACCACCGGCTGCGGTTGACCCGCCAGCCCGCCACCTTCGGGCGCCCGGCCGACGACGATCGGTTGCAGGCCGACGTGGTGGGCGACCTCGATCTGGGCCCGAGCCCCATGGCCCGCTACTTCCAGGCCCGCACCACGTGGTTCGACCGGGTCGTGCTCTCGGGGCTGGGCGACGGCCTCGACCAGGTGGTGCGCTCGGCCGCCGATCCGGCCGGCCGGACCCTCGAGGCCAGCTCGACCAGCACCGCCTTCGTGGTGGCCGAGCCGCGGTCCCGGCCCGCCGACGCCCTCGGCAGCTGCTCGCTCGGCACGAGCTGATCGACGTCGGTCAGGCGCCCCGCCCGGAATCGGCCTGGAAGGACGGGCGACCCGCATCGCACCACTGCCGCATCGACTCCCAGGGATAGATGCCGGTGGCGTGCCCGTCGCTCCAGGTCAGGCCGAGACCCCACGCGCCCACCAGACGGGCGTCGGACACCGACAGCGACGGATGCGTCCCCGCCGGTGGCCAGGGGGCCTCGCCCTGGTCGCGCCGCCCCCGGCAGGTGGCACACGGGCAGTTGACCCGCAGCTCCTCGAAGCCGAGCTGCCCGCGCTCGCCGTCGCCGAACACCAGGGTGACCAGGGCCTGCTCGCGATCCACGGTGATGTCGGAGACCGTCAGGCGGGGGTCCATGCACCATGCTGGCACGCCCGGGTGACTCGGCCGCCGGCGCCGCCCGGGAGCGGCGGGCGTAGGGGGGCTTGGCTAGTCTCCAGGGGCCTGGAGAGCCCAGGGTGCGGCGTCGGCGCGGAGTGGACGACCTGACGAGCAGCGGTCTGGGAACGGGAGTCCGATGACGGTCGGTCGCGTCCTGGTCGGTGCCGTGCTGCTGGTGGTGGCGCTGGTCCCGCTGGTCGGGGGCGCCTGGGCGCTCGGCGGCCGGTTGCTCGGCTGGCGCGGCGTTCCGGCGCGGCTGGTCGAGGTGGTGCTGGCGCTGTCCACCTTCGTGGTGGTGTCCGAGCTGCTCGGACTGGTCGGGCTCTACCGGGTGGTGCCCATGGAGCTGGCGCTGGTGGCGGCAGGGGCGGCCGAGTGGTGGTGGGCTCGCCGGTCCTGGCCGGGATCGCCTCCCGCCGACGGGGTCCCGGCTCCGTCCGACCCCCACGTCCAGGGGTCCGACGACGTGGCGCCGACCCAGCTCGGCCGGTGGGGGGCGGTGGTGACCGCGGTGGTCGTCGGCGTGCTGGTCGCGGACTGGGCCCCCCGCGTCATCGACGCCTACCACTACGGCATGCTCACCATCGACACGCTCTGGTACCACATGCCGATGGCCACCCGGTGGGTGCAGACCGGGTCGCTGGCCCACGTGCAGTACTTCGACTCCGACGCCGTCACCGCCTTCTACCCGGCCAACGGCGAGCTCGTCCACGGGTGGGGGATCTTGGCCACCGGCGGCGACCTGCTGTCACCGCTGCTCGACCTGATCTGGTTGGTGCTGGCCCTGGTGGCCGGCTGGTGCATCGGCCGGCGCTACCGGCTGGCGCCCCTCACACTGGCCGGGGTGGCCGTCGTCTTCGCCACGCCGTCGCTGGTCGGCACCCAGCCCGGCGGTGCCTACACCGACGTGGTGTCCATCGCCATGTTGCTGAGCTGCTTTGCCATCCTGGTCGAGGCCCATCGGCGCGAGCAGGCCTCGCTGGCCGCCTACGCGGTGGCCGCCCTGGCCGCCGGCTGGGCGCTGGGCGCGAAGTTCACCATGCTCCCTCCGGTGGGAGCCCTGACCATCGGCGCGGTGGTGGCGGCACCCCGGGCGGTGCGCTGGCGGCGCACGGGCGTGTGGGTCGCCGGGCTCACGGTCACCGGCAGCTTCTGGTACCTGCGCAACCTCGTTGCCGTCGGCAGCCCCCTGCCGTCGCTGGGGATCAAGTTCGGGCCGCTCCAGCTGCACAACCTCAGCGACAGCCAGGCGGTGATCAACTCGGTGTCGCACTACCTGTTCCAGGGCGCGACGTGGCGCCGCTACCTCGTGCCGGGCCTGGACGGCTCGCTCAGCTGGGCGTGGTGGATCCTGCTCGGGCTGGCCGTGGCCGGGATGGTCGGCGTGCTGGCCTGGGGCCCGACGCGGGCCCACCGGCTGCTGGCCTTCGTGGCCCTGGCCAGCCTGATCGGCTACGTCTTCACGCCCCAGATCATCGGACCGCCCAACGCTCCCATCTACTTCGGGGTCAACGTGCGGTACCTGGCCACCGCCCTCGTGCTGGGCTTCGTGGCCCTGCCCGCGGTGGCCGTGCGCTGGCCGGCGCTCCGCCTCCCCATCCTCGCGGCCTACGTCCTGCTGCTGGCCAGCCTGCAGCTCAACCCGACGCTGTGGCCCATCCACGTGCTGTCGATGTCGTTCGTCCCGGCCATCCGGGGCACCGACAGCGCTCTCGGCCTCGCGGTGGGCGTCGTCGTGGCGGTCGTGGGCGTGGCCCTGGCGCTGGGCCGCGACCACCTCGAGGGCCTCCGTCGCCGGCGCTGGGCGGTGGCGGCCGGCGTGGTCGTGGCCGTGGTGGTGGTCGGTCTGGTGGTGACACCCGCCTACCAGCGCAACCGCTACGCCACCGACCGCAACCCCTTCCTCTCCTACATCTGGGCCCGTGACCTGCACGGTCAGCGCATCGGCGTGTACGGCGCGTCCGGCATCATCCAGTACCCGATGACCGGCAGCGACCTGAGCAACCACGTGCAGGTCCTGGGGTTGCAGGGCGCGGACGGCAGCTACCGCAGCATCCAGGACTGCCGCACCTGGCGGCGTGTGGTGGACGCCGGGCACTACCAGTACGTGTACGTGACCGGCGGCCTGGGCGCGTCCCAGCAGGACCGGATCCGAGGGCAGGCCTGGATCCGAGGCGCTCCGACGGCGACGCCGGTGGCCGGCACGAACGGCCTGTATCGCCTGCACGGGCCGCTCGACCCGAGCGCCTGCCCGGCTTCTCGGCCCGGCTGACCCGTCCACCCCCCGCCATTCCGGCCGCTCCGTCCAGAGCCTTGGGGCCGGGCAGGCCCGGGGGCTCGCGGTTCTTCAGGCGCCGACCCGGCAGGCGGCCACGTAGTGCTGGGCGCCGAGGGGCAGCCGGCCCAGCGCCTGGTCCAGGGCCCGGGCCCAGTCGTGGTCGAAGGGGGTGAAGATCAGGTCGCGGGCCTCGGCCGGCGCGAGGCCGGCGCCGGCCAGCAGGCGGGTGGTGGCCCGGCGGGTCAACAGCTCGACCCCCTCGTCGAACTCGCAGCGGCTGACGGCCAACCGGGTGAGCGGGTTCAGGGCGTTGTGCTCGAAGATCACCACCACCCCACCCGGACGCACGACCCGGGCCACCTCCCGGGCGAAGGCATCCCGGTGGGCGGGCGGCACGTGGTGGACGACGCACACCGCGAAGGCCACGTCGAAGGTGCCGGCCGCGAAGGGCAGCTCCAGGCCGTCGCCGGACAGGTAGCGGACCCACCGGTTGTCGGCGGCCCCCCGCCCCACCGCCCCGGGGACCGGATCGACCGCGCAGAGGAGGCCGAAGCGGCCCTCCAGGTGGCGGTCGATCGAGCCGACCCCGCAGCCGACGTCCAGGGCCCGCAGCGTGCGCGGGTCGCCGACCAGCCGGTCGGCCAACCCGACGAGGGCCTCCGCCTTGCGCAGGTGGAAGAACGTGGCTTCCTGGCCGCTGAAGGCCACCGACTCCCGGACCTCGCGCTGGTAGCTGGTGACGTGGTCGCCGAAGTCGGACATGGACGGTGCGAGCCGGTACGCCCAGGCGGGCGAGGTCAGTCGACCGGTACGCCGGGGGCGGGGAAGGCGTGGGCCACCTCGCGCACCTCGGCCCCGATCCGGGCGATGGTGGACTCGTCGTCGGCGGCCAGAGCGCTCAGCACCCGGTCCATCCAGTCGGCGATGCGCCGCATCTCCTCGGGTCCCATGCCCCGGCTGGTCACCGCCGGGGTGCCCAGCCGCAACCCGGACGGGTTGAACGGCTTGCGGGGATCGTAGGGAACCGTGTTGTAGTTGGCCGTGAGCCCGGCCCGGTCGAGGGCCTTGGCCGCAGCCTTGCCCAGCACCTCCTTGCTGGTCAGGTCGATCAGGATGAGGTGGTTGTCGGTGCCCCCGCTGACCAGGTCGAAGCCCCGTTCGACCAGCGCCTCGGCCAGGGCCTGGGCGTTGGCCACCACCTGCTCGGCGTACTTGGCGAACACGGGTTGGGCGGCCTCGTGGAGGCACGCGGCGATGGCGGCGGTCGTGTGGTTGTGCGGACCGCCCTGCAGACCCGGGAACACGGCCTTGTCGATGGCCGAGGCGTGGGCGTCGTCGCACAGGATCATCGCCCCCCGCGGGCCGCGCAGGGTCTTGTGGGTGGTGGTGGTGATCACGTCGGCATGGCCGACGGGCGACGGGTGGGCACCCCCGGCCACCAGGCCGGCGATGTGGGCGATGTCGGCCACCAGCACGGCTCCCACCTCGCGGGCGATCTCGGCGAAGGCGGGGAAGTCGATGGTGCGGGGGATGGCGGTGCCACCGCAGAACATGAGCTTGGGCCGCTCGGCCTGCGCCAGCTCGCGGACCTGGTCGAGGTCGACCCGGCCGGTGTCGCGGCGCACGCCGTACTGCACGCTGCGGAACCACCTGCCGGTCACCGAGACGTTCCAGCCGTGGGTCAGGTGGCCTCCCATGGACAGGTGCATGCCCATCACGGTGTCGCCGGGCTCGAGGAAGGCGGTGTACACCGCCAGGTTGGCGGGCGAGCCCGAGTAGGGCTGCACGTTGGCGTGGTCGACGCCGAAGAGGCGCTGGGCCCGATCGACGGCCAGCCGCTCGATCTGGTCGATGACCTGCTGGCCCTCGTAGTAGCGCTTGCCCGGGTAGCCCTCGGAGTACTTGTTGGTCAGCACCGTTCCGGTGGCCTCGAGCACGGCGCGCGACACGTAGTTCTCCGACGGGATGAGCCCGAGCGTGTCGTGCTGGCGGCGGGCCTCGTCGTCGATGAGCTCGGCCAGCTGTGGGTCGACCACCCGCAGCGGGGGCTCGTCGGTTCGTTGATCGGGCACGGCGCCGGCCACGGCTCGCCTCCTGGTCGGGACTCGGGCGGCCCAGCCTACCGGCTCGGTCCGAGGGGCTCGATCGGTGCCGCTCGCGTCGGGGTCAGGGCCCGGGCGCCCACACCGACACGGCCGCCGGGGGTCGGACCAGGCTGTTGTTGGTGTTGGAGCTGTTCCCGCTGCCCACGACCGCCAGGGCGAACAAGCCGATCTGGAGGACGACGAAGACGGAGCCGATGATGATGCCGGCCAGGGCCAGGCCATCGCCGGTCTCCGCGCCCCCGGACTCCTTGATCTTCCGGCGGGCGCCGATGCCCAGGATGATGGCCACCCCGCCCAGGACCGCCCCCAGGAAGCAGATGAAGCCCAGGATCCCGCACACCAGGGAGGCGATGGCCATGCCGTTGGTCTTGCCCGCCGTCGGGTAGGCCCCGTTCGGTCCGTAGCCGTAGCCGTAGCCGCCCTGCCCGTACGCGGGTTGCCCGTAGACGGGTTGCCCGTAGACGGGTTGGCCGTAGCCGGGTTGGCCGTAGCCGGGTTGGTCGGCGGGGGTGGACCCGGGCGCCTGCCCGTAGGGGGTGGCAGGCGGTGTCTGGCCGTAGGGGGTGGACCCCGGCGCCTGCCCGTAGGGGGTGGCCGGTGGTGTCTGGCCGTAGGGGGTGGACCCCGGCGCCTGCCCGTAGGGGGTGGCCGGTGGTGTCTGGCCGTAGGGGGTGGCCGGTGGTGTCTGGCCGAACGGGGCCACGGGGTCGGCCATCGGTGCCGTCTCGGCGGGCGTCGCCGGCGGGGTCTCGGGCGCGGTCTCGGGCGGGGTCACCGGCGGGGTGGTGGGCGCCGCCCACGGGACCGACTCCGGCGGGTACCACTTGCCATCGGATGCCTGCCACCAGCCGGGTCCCTGCGAGGTGTCGCTCACCGTTGCGGCTCCGTTCCCTGTCCGGCGATGGCCGTCGACCCTACTCGTGGACTCGCACGACGACAGGGAATGGGCGGTGGGTATGCTCCGCCAACATGACGACTCGCCGCAGACGGCTGCTGCTGGGGGTGGGGGCGGTGGCCGGTGGCGTCGTGATCGGCAGCCAGCTGGCCAACCGGGCCGCGGCGTCGCGGATCCGGTCGGTGCGCGACGACGACCTCGACCCCCTCTACGAGCTGCCCGACGACGTGGTCCACCACGACCTGGTCACCCACGACGGGGGCTCCCTGCACGTGATCGAGCGGGGGCGGGGACGGCCGGTGGTGCTGCTGCACGGGGTCACCCTGCAGGCGGCGGTGTGGGCCCCGCTGCTGCACCTGCTCGCCGACCGCTTCCGCGTCCTGGCCGTCGACGTGCGGGGTCATGGCCGATCGGTGGTGGGCGACGACGGGGTCGGTCGGGTGGCGGCTGCCCAGGACGTGGTGAGCCTGCTCGAGCAGCTCGACCTCCACGGCGCCATCCTCGTCGGCCACTCCATGGGCGGCATGATCATCGGGGAGACCTGCACGCGACACCCCGACGTGGTGGCCCAGCGGGTGGCCGGGCTGGTGTTCATGAACACCGCCTCGTCGCGACTGGTGCCCCGGGCGTCGCTGCCGGTGGTGCGCCAGGTGCGACGCCGCGTCGGCGATCGGGTGGCCGCCGGTGGCCGCCTGCCGCGGCTGGTGGGCGAGAACAACCGGTCGTTGATCGCCACCCGCGCCGCCTTCGGATCGAAGCCGTCGGCCGCGGCGGTCGAGCAGGCGCGGCGCATGGGGAGCCAGGTCGACCTCGACTACTACATCCCGCTGTGGGCCGACCTGCTCGACTACGACGGCGAGGCCGGGTTGGAGCAGTTCGACGGCCCGTCCCTGGTGCTGGTCGGGTCGCTCGACCGGCTGACTCCGCCGGCGATGGCCCGCCGCCTGGCGGCCCACCTGCGCGATGCCGAGCTGCACGTGATCCCCGGTGCCGGCCACCAGCTGCTCCAGGAGCGCCCCCGGCAGGTGTCCGGCCTGGTGCGCCAGCTCGCCGATCGCCTCGACGGGGCGGGCGAGGCGATCGGCGAGGCCTCTCCCGACCCGCCCGCGGTCGGACAGCCATGATCGAGCGATCGGCCTTCGGGCGCACCGGCCATCGCAGCAGCCGGGTGATCTTCGGTGCCGCCGCGCTGGCCCGCATGTCCCAGGAGCGGGCCGACCCGTTGCTCGAGCTGCTCGACCGCCACGGCGTCAACCACCTCGACACCGCGGCCAGCTACGGCGACTCCGAGCTGCGCCTGGCCCCCTGGCTGGTCAGCCGCCGGGACGACTTCTTCCTGGCCACCAAGACCGAGGCCCGCAGCGGCGACGGCGCTCGGGCCAGCCTGGAGCGCTCGCTCGAGCGCCTGGGGGTCGACCACGTCGACCTCATCCAGCTGCACAACCTGGTCGAGCCGGACGAGTGGGCACGAGCCCACGGTCCCGGCGGCGCGGTCGAGGCCCTGGCGACGGCGCGCGACGAGGGGCTCACCCGCTTCATCGGGGTGACCGGCCACGGGCTGCGCATCGCCGGCATGCACCGCGCCAGCCTCGAGCGCTTCGACTTCGACTCCGTGCTGCTGCCCTACAACTGGGTGCTGTTGCGCAACCCCGACTACCGGGCCGAGGTCGACGCCCTCCGCGAGCTGGCCCGCGATCGCCAGGTGGCCGTGCAGACCATCAAGTCGATGGCCCGGCGGCGGTGGCCTCCGACCGAGCCGCCGACGCCGGCCACCCGAGGGGCGGCCGAGGCCGGCCGCACGGGGGGCGCGGCACCGCCGGACCGACCGCGACGCCACAGCTGGTACGAGCCTCTGGCGGACCCGGACGTGGCAGCCCGTTCCATCCGCTGGGTGCTGGCCGAGCCGGACCTCTTCCTGAACACCTCGAGCGATGCCGACCTGCTGGCCCCGACCCTGGCCGTGGCCGAGGACATCGTGGGCCAGCCTGCGCCGAGCGACGCCGAGATGGCGGCCGACGCCGCGGCCCACCAACTCGAGCCGCTCTTCGACGGCGACCAGCTGGAGCGCATCTGAGCAGGTCAGCGGCCTGGCTGGGGGTTCGCGCCGCCGGTCGGTAGGATGGCAGGCGTCCTTTTGCCGCGGCCCGAGGGTGACCGTCCCTGCGCCGCGCCGCGCCGCTCGATCGAGCCGGCCGCGCCACCAGACGACCGGGAGAAGACGTCATCGCCACGAACCGAACGAGCTTCGACAAGATGCAACGCGACCGGGCCAAGAAGGCTCGGGCCGCCCTCAAGCGCGAGCGCCGCCAGGGCAACGTCGACGCGCCCGCCGTCACCGACGAGGTGCCGAGCGGGCCGACCGAGTCGTCCGACGAAGTGCTCTCGCCGGCCGAGCTGCTCCACCGGGTCGAGGACCTGCACCGCCGCTTCGACGCCAAGCAGATCGACTTCGAGACCTTCGAGGAGGAGAAGGCGGAGCTCATGCGCCGCCTGCCCATCGACTGACCGACTCCCTGGCTCTGCGGTCGGCAAGCCTCCCTGCGGGCGGGCTTCGCCCATCCGGGTCTCATCGGTCCGGCGGCGCCGGCCTGGCGGCCTGCGCCTTCTGTGCGCCTTCGCGGAAGAACGCTGCCACCTGATCGGCGGTCAGGCCGGCGGGGGCCGGTCGGGACGCCCCGAATGGTTCGTTCCAGAACTGGCCGTCGGGCGGCGGCGGGGACCAGGGACCGACGTAGAGATAGGGCTCGGGGTGGTCGGCGTCACCCGGTGAGCCGCCGTAGTTGACCTCCTCGACGGTCACGGCCAGGTCGAGGTGCTCCGGCCAGAGCTCGGCCTCGGCGTCGCCCTGGTGCTCCCGGCCGAGGGAGGCCAGGGCCTGGTCCACCGCGGCATAGAGCTCGGCCAGGCGTTCCGCCGCGGTCGGATCCAGCTCCAGCGGCGCGTCGGGGGCCAGCGGGGTGGCGGGCGCGTACAGCCCCTCGGGCAGCCCCGGCGGGATGCCGACCAGCTCGGCCGCCGCGCCCACCGTCGTCAGCCGCGCCCGTCGTTGGTCGTCGCCCGCCTCGTACACCAGCTCCAGGCCGTCGACGCGCACGCGCCGACCGATCCCCGGGCCGGCGTCCAACCAGCGGGTGCCGAAGCCCCCCGTCGTAGCCCGCAGGCTGATGTGACCGGTGGCCGCGTAGGACGCGGGCGCCAGCACGTGCTCGGCCAGCGCGTGCAGGCCCAGCCGAGTGGACCGCAACCGATCCGCCGTGGTGTCGGGGGTCTGGCCGATGTGGTCCATGGCCAGACCCTAGGGCGGCGCTCGGATCCCGTCGCCGGCCGCCGCAGAGTTTCGCGATCCGTGAGGAGCCCAGCGGCACGCGTGGCGGGGTTGGATGCGATGATCGGGAGACGGGGAGGAGACGACGGATGGACGCGAAGGACGAGCTGCGCGCATCACCGCCACGCCGGCCGGCCAAGGTGGCGGTGTGGTCGGAGGTCGCCGATCGCACGCCGGTGGCGGCCATGGTCGACGGCATCGACCTGGTGGTGGTGCGCCGAGGAGATGACCACTCGGTGCTCTACGGCCGGTGCCTGCACCGTGGGGCGCTGCTGGCCGACGGCTCGGTGTCCGGGGACAACCTGCTCTGCGGCCTGCACGGGTGGGACTACCGCATCGAGACCGGGGTCAGCGCCTACAACAACGCCGAGGCGCTGGAGCGCTTCAGCAGCTGGCTCGATGGCGACGACCTGGTGGTCGACGCCAACGAGGTGGCCGCCTTCAAGATGCGCCACCCCCAGCCCTTCGATCCCGACGTCTACCAGGGCTACTACAAGGATCCCCACGGCGCGCCCGAGGAACCGTTCGTGGACACCATCCACGAGCTGGCGGCCCACGGCTTGAGCCGCACCGGTCACCACGGTCCGGTGTCCGCCATGGGGGTGCCCCGCGACCAGCTGCCCAGCTGGTCCTCGATCCAGTTCGTCACCGCCCAGCTGGCCACCCTGCCCCTGCTCGACGACGTGGAGGTGGGGACCGAGGTGTGCATCGGGCCGAACGCCGATCGGCCTCTGTGGCTCGACATCCCGATCCTCGTGTCGGACATGAGCTTCGGGGCGCTGTCGGCTGAGGCCAAGACGGCCCTGGCCAAGGGCGCCGAGCGGGCCGGCACCGGCATCTGCTCGGGGGAGGGCGGCATGCTGCCCGAGGAGCAGGCCGCCAACTCCCGGTACTTCTACGAGCTGGCGTCGGCGCGCTTCGGTTGGTCGTTCGACCACCTGGCCAAGGTGCAGGCCTTCCACTTCAAGGGCGGTCAAGGGGCCAAGACGGGTACCGGGGGGCACCTGCCCGGCAACAAGGTGGTGGGGCGGATCGCCGAGGTGCGCGGCCTGCCCGAGGGCACCCCGGCGGTGTCGCCGCCCACCTTCCCGGACTGGCACTCGACCGACGACTTCCGTCGCTTCGCCGACCAGGTGCGCGAGGTGTCGGGGGGCATCCCCATCGGCTTCAAGCTGTCGGCCCAGCACGTCGAGCGCGACCTGGACGCGGCGCTGGCCGTGGGCGTCGACTACGTGATCCTCGACGGTCGGGGTGGCGGGACCGGTGCCGCGCCGCTCATCTTCCGCAACAACATCTCGGTCCCCACCATCCCCGCCATCGCCCGGGCCCGGCGCCACCTCGACCACGTCGGGCGGCGCGACGTCACCCTGGTGGCCACCGGCGGGATCCGGGATGCCGCCGACATGGCCAAGGCGCTGGCCCTCGGAGCGGACGCGGTGGCGGTGGCCAACTCCGCCATCCAGGCCATCGGCTGCCTGGGCATGCGGGCCTGCCACACCGACAACTGCCCGGTGGGCATCGCCACCCAGAAGCCGCACCTGCGGGCCCGCCTCCCGGTCGACGAGGCGGCGGAGCGCCTGGAGCGGTTCCTGCGGTCCACCGTGGAGCTCATGTCGGTGCTGGCCCGGGCCTGCGGTCACCGGCACCTGCACGACTTCAGCCTGGACGACCTGACCACCTTCGATCGGGACATGGCGCAGCTGACCGGCATCGCCTACGGCGGGGTGATGGCGCCATGACCCCGCCCGAAGACCAGGCGGCCCGCGAGTGGCATTGGGTGGCCGAGCGCGACCAGCTGGGCGAGGGCCGGGTGGCCACCGTGGTGGCCGGTCACCTCAGCGTGGCCCTGACCCGGTGCGGTGGCCGCTACGGCGCGCTCGAGAACCGGTGCCCCCACCAGGGCGGTCCGCTGGGCGAGGGGTCGATCGAGAAGGGGTGGTTGCGCTGCCCCTGGCACGGCTACGACTACGACCCCCACACCGGCACCCCGCCTCCGGGCTTCACCGACGCTCCCGAGTCCTACCCGGTGGAGGAGCGGTCCGACGGCGTGTACGTGTCCGTGCCGGTGCGGACCCCGCACGCCCGCACCGTGTCCGACGTCATCGCCGAGACGCTGGTGGCCTGGGGCATCACCCACGTGTTCGGCATGGTGGGCCACTCGAACCTCGGGTTCGCCGACGCCCTGCGCCGTCAGGAGCAGGCGGGGCACCTGCGCTTCATCGGCATCCGCCACGAGGGGGCGGCCGCCTTCGCGGCATCGGCCTACGGCAAGCTCACGGGCCGTCCGGCCGCCTGCCTGGGCATCGCCGGGCCCGGCTCGACCAACCTGTTGACCGGGCTCTACGACGCCAAGGTCGACCGGTCGCCGGTGATCGCCATCTCCGGGCAGGTGCCCTCCAAGGTCCTGGGCCGGGGCGCCTTCCAGGACGTCGAGCTGACGGCCGCCTTCGCCGACGTGGCCGGGTGGTCGCGCACGGTGCTGGCCGACTCGGACCACGCCGAGCTCACCACACTGGCGGCCAAGCGCGCCGTGGTCGGCCGGCAGGTGGCGCACCTGGTGCTGCCCGACGAGGTGCAGGTTCGTCCGGCGGAGGGCGCAGCTGCCTCCGGGCCCTCGGGCCGGGTGGCCGACGACCGGATCGCCCCGCCTGTCACGGCCCTCGACCAGGCGCTGGCCCTGTTGGCCGGAGCGACCCGGCCGGTGATCGTGGTGGGCCACGGAGCCCGCTTCGACATGGACGAGGTGCTGGCCCTGGCCGATCGCCTGGGTGCCCCGATCCTCACCACCTTCAAGGCCAAGGGCCAGGTGTCGGACCGCCACCCCCTCGGGGCCGGCGTGCTCGGGCGCAGCGGCACCCCGGTGGCCAGCTGGCTGATGAACGAGTCCGACCTGCTGGTGGTGTTCGGGGCGTCGTTCTCGAACCACACCGGCATCGCCAGCTACAAGCCCATCATCCAGGTCGACTTCGATCCCATGGCGTTGGGTCGCTTCCACCCGGTGACCGTGCCCGTGCTCGGCCACGTGGGGGTGACGGCGCGGCTGCTGGCCGAGCGGGTGACGCCGAACCCCGATCGGGCGGACCAGCGCGCCGATGTGGCCGAGCGCTGGGCCATCTGGCGCGAGGAGAAGCGACGGCGCCTGGCCGACGACCACGGCCACGGCCTGGCGTCGGCCGCCGTGTTCGACTCGCTGAGCCGGCTGGTGCCCGACGACGCCGTCATCGCGGTGGATGTGGGCAACAACACCTACTCGTTCGGTCGCTACTTCGAGTGCAGCCGGCAGTCGGTGCTCATGTCGGGCTACCTGGGCTCGATCGGGTTCGGGTTCCCGGCGGCCATGGGGGCGTGGGCCGCCGCCCCCGACCGGCCCATCCTGGCGGTGACCGGCGACGGCGGCTTCGGCCAGTACCTGGCGGAGCACACCACCGCCGTGCGCTACGGCATGGACATCACCCACGTGCTCATCGACAACGGGCAGCTGGGCAAGATCACCAAGGAGCAACGGGCGGTCGAGATGGACGTGTGGCAGACCGGGCTGACCAACCCCAGCTTCGCCGACTACACCACCAGCTGCGGTGGCCTGGGCCTGCGGGTGGAGCGTCGGGACCAGCTCGACGCGGCCGTCACCCAGGCCCTGGCCCACCCGGGCCTGGCCCTGGTCGAGGTCATGGCCGACCCGGACCTCGTCTGACCAACGCCGTCTGCCCCGGTCCTGCCTGCCCACATCGGGGCGCCGGTACGATCGCACGATGTCCGCAACCCGAAAGCGCCAGTTCCGGTACTGGCCCGAGGGATACGACGCCCTGCAACGTCTGCACCGGACGGTGGCCGGCTCGGGCCTGGAGCCGGACCTCCTCGAGCTGATCAAGGTCCGGGCCTCGCAGATCAATGGGTGCGCGTACTGCATCGACATGCACACCAAGGACGCCCGGGCCGCGGGCGAGACCGAGCAGCGCCTCTACGCCCTCAGCGCCTGGCGCGAGACGCCGTTCTTCACCGAGCGCGAGCGCGCCGCCCTGGCCCTCACCGAGGCGGTGACCCTGGTGGCCGACACCCACGTACCCCGGGATGTGGTGGACGAGGCCTCCGCGCCGTTCTCGGCCGAGGAGTTGACGCGGGTGCTCTACGCCATCATCGAGATCAACGCCTGGAACCGCCTGGCCATCACCACCGCGGCGCTGGAGCCAGGGTCCTACCAGCCTGGGTGATCCCGACGGGCGGGCCGGGATGTGCGGTACGGGGTCCCCGCCGGGGTAGAGTGGTGATACCTGGATTGTCCCGACGTTGTTCGATGTGTGGTCGATGATCCGGCGGAGGAAGTGTGAGTCAGCAGCTCGTGGGCCCGGCAACGCCGCTGGGCCCGGACCGTTCCGAATACTTCGAGGCATTGGTCACCGCCGACGCCTCGGGCGAGGCCACGCCTGACGAGCGCGCCCAGCTGGAGGCGGCGCCCGAGCGCTGGCAGACCGCCCTCGAGCACCTGCTCGACGACACCGAGGACGAGCTGGCCAAGCTCCGGCGCATGTCGGGGCCCGAGCGGCTCCAGGTGGTGGCCGACTTCGAGGCCGAGCGCGACCGCCTGAGCGTGGCCCTGGCCCGGCTCACCGGCGTTCCGCTCAGCCCCGAGCTCGAGCTGGGCAGCGAACCCCCCCGCCTCCAGGCCACCTGGTCCGCGGGCCAGATCGTGGTGTGGGTGGGCGGCCCCACCGGCCAGCCGGTGGGCGTCGACGAGCTGCGGGCCTGGCTGGCCGAGGCCGAGGCCCCCTCCGCCGGCTGGGAGGCCCACGTCGGTGTCCCCATCCCGGGGGCCGACAAGGCACCGGCGCTCGCCGCCCCCCTGCGCAACGTGCTGGGCTGGCTGGCCCACGTGTCGGCCGAGGAGGATGCCGCCGACCTGGGCGCCAGCGTGCGGTGGATGGCCGAGCTGGCCAGCTGGGCCGTCGAGCTGGTGGCCCAGGGGCGAATGGTCCCCCAGCTCAGCTACCGCACCGTCTCGGGCGGCAAGGGCGCGGGCAACGAACCGGTCGAGGCGGCCGTGTCGTGGGCCCCGGCGCTGGTCGATGCCAAGCGCCTCGGTGTGCTGGTCGACCAGCTGCCCGGCGTGGTCACCGCCCTCGACGGCCATCCCGAGCCCCGGGCCTTCACCCGGGCCGTGCTCGGTGCCTTCGTCGACGCCATCTGCCGGGAGGGCGCCGAGCGCCTGTCGCTGCCCGCGCCGCCCCCCGCGCCCACCAGCGCGGCCGAGATGGCCGAGGCCTTCCTGTCCCGCTTCGACGGCAGCCGGTTCCGGGCCTCCAAGCGGGTGGCCGCCGAGCTCACCCACCGCCTAGAGCGCTGGGCCAAGCCCGTGACCCAGGCCGGGCTCGTCGAGCTGGTCGTGCAACTCGATCCGCCTGACCAGGGCAACGCCTGGCAGCTGACCGTGTCGGTCGAGGGCATCGAACGCCAACCGGTGCCCCTCGACCGCGCCCTGGTCACCGCCCCCACCGAGAAGCGCCGACACGTCGAAACCGAGACGGCGCGGCTCGAGCGGCTGCTCCCGGCGCTGCTGCGCCCGGGCGGCCACCGCCGCGGTCAGGTCATCCTGAGCCAGGACGAGGCCTGGGAGCTGATGTCAGGGCTCGGTCGCCGCCTATCCGCCGCCGGCTTCGACGTGCGGGTGCCCGTGCTGGCCACCCGCCGGGCCAAGCCCACCCTGCGCCTCGAGGCCGACTCGTCCACCCCGTCGGTGGTGGGTGCCCACCAGCTGGCCGACGTGCGCTGGTCGGTGCTGTTCGACGACGTCGAGCTCGACGCCACCGAGATCGCTCGCCTGGCCGCCGAGGCCCGTCCCCTGGTGAAGTCGCACGGGCACTGGGTCGAGGTCGACCACGCCGATCTGGCCGCGGCCGCGGCCGCCCTGGCCGAACGCCAGTCGACCACCCGCCTGTCGGGCGCCGAGCTGCTGCGCCACGCCCTCGGCCTGGAGGGCAACCCGCTGTCGGGCGGGCTGACCATCGCCGGTTCGAGCTGGGCCGCCGACCTGCTGACCCAGGCCGAGCGGGTCGCCCGCGAGCCCATGGCCGCCCCCGAGGGCTTCGTGGGCGAGCTGCGCTCCTACCAGGCCGACGCCCTGGCCTGGTTGGACTTCCTCGACAAAGCCGGCCTGGGCGGCTGCCTGGCCCTGGACATGGGCCTGGGCAAGACGCCGACGCTGCTGGCCCACCTGTTGGCCCAGCGCGAGGGCGGCGCCACGCTGGTGGTGGCTCCGCCGGCCGTGGTGGGCAACTGGGCGGCCGAGGCCCGCCGCTTCACCCCCGGGCTGTCGGTGGTCGTGCACCACGGGGCGTCGCGGGCGTCGGTCGACGAGCTGGCCCGCAGCGTGGCCGGGGCCGACCTGGTGCTCACCACCTACGGCACCGCCGTGCGCGACATCGAGGCCCTGGCCGAGCTGAGCTGGGCCCGCATGGTGCTCGACGAGGCCCAGGTCATCAAGAACCCCACCAGCGAGACGGCGCAGCAGCTGCGCCGCATCGAGGCCCGCAGTCGCATCGCGCTGACCGGCACCCCCATCGAGAACGGCCTGGGCGACCTGTGGGCCATCCTCGACTTCACCAACCCGGGCCTGGTCGGCGGTCGGGCCCCGTTCATCGCCAACCTGTCCGCCGATCGCGAGGCCGGGTCCGAGCCCGACCGGGGCGAGTCGGCGCTGCGGGCCCTCAACGGCCTGCTGGTGTTCCGACGGACCAAGTCCGAGCCGGCCATCGCCGCCGAGCTGCCCGAACGCATCGACCAGCTCGACCACTGCTCGATGACCGCCGAGCAGATCGGGCTCTACCAGGCCGTGCTCGACGAGCTGGTGCTGGGCGCGGACCAGGTCGAGGGCGCGGCCCGCAAGGGCCAGGTGCTGGCCGCCATCACCCACCTCAAGCAGATCTGCAACCACCCGGCCGCCTACCGCACCGACGACCAGCCCCTGTCCGACCGGTCCGGCAAGCTGAGCCGCCTCGAGGAGATCGTCGAGGCCGTGTTCGCTGCCGGGGAGCGCATCCTCGTCTTCACCCACTTCGCCACCTGGGGGCAGCGCCTGGCCGAGCACCTCACCGAGCGCACCGGCGTGACCATCGAGTGCTACCACGGCGGCCTGTCGCGCGGCGCCCGCGACCGCATGATCGACGACTTCCAGTCGGGCACCGGGGCCGGCGCCCTGGTGTTGTCGCTCAAGGCCGGCGGCACCGGCCTGAACCTCACGTCGGCCAGCCACGTGGTGCTCTACGACCGGTGGTGGAACCCGGCCGTCGAGGACCAGGCCCGGGACCGGGCCTGGCGCATCGGCCAGACCAAGACCGTGGTCTGCCACCGCCTGGTGTGCCCGGGCACGGTCGACGAGCGGGTCGAGGAGGTGGTGGCCGGGAAGCGCCAGATCGCCGACCTGGTCCTGCCCAAGAGCAGCTCCATCGCCGACCTCGACGCCGGCCAGCTGCGCCAGGCCCTGGGGCTGACCGACGAGATGGTGGTCATGGACGACCCGGCCTCCACCGACGGCCGCCCCGGTGACGACGAGGCGGGCGAGGCCCTGGCCGACGGGAGCGCGGCATGAGCCGCCGTCGCCGGCCGGCCAACAACCCCCGATCCGCCCAGCGGTTCTGGGGCAACGCCAACGCCATCGGGTCCGAGCACGTGGTGGTGCCGGCCGAGGACCCGGCCGCCGTGGTGGCGTCGTTGGGTCCGCCCCCGCTGGGCATCCACAGCAACTCGGCCACCCACTACCTCGAGGCCATGTACCAGAAGGCGGCGGTGGTGGCTGTGGCCCTGGCTGCCTCGGCCGACCTGCTGGAGCTGGCCGACGACGACGAGGCCGACGCCCCGACCCAGTAGCACCCGCGCCGACGAGCACGGGGTCGCGGGGATGGCGGTCGACGTTCGGCGGTTATGCTCCCGTCCTCGTCGCACGATGTCGGGGGATGGAGACGCTGGAGCCCCAGGAGCAGACGACCGATCGGTTGGCGCGGCTGGCCGCGCTCAGCGTGGCGGCGGCCACCCGCGCCACGCCAGCCGAGGTGGCCGACCTCGTGCTGGAGGTGGCCACCGCCGCGGTGGGCGCCAGCGGGGGTGGGATCGGCCTGCGCGATCCCCAATCGGGGCTCATCGAGCTCATCACCGACCACGGGTACCCGGAGACGGTACGCGCCGCCTATCCGACGCCGACCCAGGCCACCTTCCCGCTGGCCGATGCCTTCGCCCGGGCCGAGGCCATCTGGGTCGAGGACCGCGCCACCCTGACCCGGACCTATCCGGTGCTGTCCGAGATGGAGGCCGACGTGTCGGCCGGGTGCTGGCTGCCCATGGGGGCGAGCGGGGGGGTCGCCGCCGTGCCGCCCGCCGCCGTGCTCGGGCTCGTGTTCGAGGCGGACCACGTCTTCGATGCCGCCGAGCGGTCCTTCCTGGCGGCGGTGGCCTCGGTCGGGGGGCTGGCCATCAGCACCATGGCCGGCGCCCCCGATGCCCCGACCGTGCCGCCGTCCGACGAGGAGCGCTGGCACCGCGAGGCGGCGGACGCGCCCGCCTCCATCGTCACCCGGCTGGGCCCCGATGCCAGCGTGGCATCGGTGGTCGCGGGATGGGAGGCGTTCACCGGGCAGGACGCCGCCACCGCCGCCGGCCGGGGCTGGCTGGAGGCGATCCACCCCCACGAGCGGGCCTCCACCGAGGAGCTGATCCGGTCGCGTCGGTCCGTGCCGGGACCGCTGACGGTCGCCCTCCGCCTGTGGCACGCCCCCAGCGAGCAGTGGCGCCACGTCCGGGCTGACTTCGTGCCCGTGCACGTCGGCGAGGAGGTGGTCGAGCTGGTGGCCGCGTTCGCCGACGTGGACGCCCGCATGACGGCCGAGAACCAGCTGGCGGGGCTGGCCCGCCTGCTCGACAGCTTCCTGACCGGCTCTCCGGTGGGCTTCGCCCTGGTCGACGCCCGGCTGCGCTTCCAACTCGTGAACGAGACGATGGCCGCGGCCAACGGCCTGCCCGCCGACGAGCACCTGGGCCGGCGACCCCGAGAGGTGTCGACCGACCTGGGCGACCTCGTCGAGCCCCTGTTGCAGCGGGTGCTCGACACCCAGACCCCGATCCTGGGCCTGGAGCTGAGCGGCGGCCCCGACCCGGCGCGACCCCGGGACTGGTTGGTGAACTACTTCCCCGTCCGCCGACCCGACGGCTCGTTGCGCGGGGTGGGCTCGACGCTGGTGGACATCACCGACCGCAACCGCGCCCAGGCCCAGATCCGCGAGCTCGAGGCCCGCCAGGCTCAGGACCGCTTCCGCACCGCCCTCGACATCATGCGCGACTCGGTGGCCATCGACTCGTCCATCCGCGACGAGGCCGGCCACATCGTCGACTTCCGCATCGAGTACCTGAACCCGGTGGTGCACGACCTGGGCGGGCGCACCCGCGACGAGCTGGTCGGCGGCACGCTGCTCGACCTGTGGCCCGGTCTGGCCGGCAGCGAGCTGTTCGAGGCCTACATCAAAGCGGTCGAGACCGGTGAGCCCTACATCGGCCGCGAGGTGGCCCAGACCATGGTGGTCGACGGGCAGGAGCGGGTGGGCTACTACGACCTGCAGGCCTTGCGCTTCGGCGACGGCCTGCTGATCTGCTCCCGCGACGTCACCAACGAGCGCGAGGCCAGCCGGCGGTTGCGCGAGGCCACCATCGAGCTGGCCGTCGAGCACCGCATCGTGGAGCGGCTGCAGCAGGCGCTGCTGCCCCGCAACCTGCCCGACGGCGACGGCTTTCAGATCGCGGCCTGCTACAACCCGGTGGACGAGCGGGCCGACGTGGGTGGCGACTGGTACGACGCCTTCCGCCTCCCCGACGGTCGGATCGGGCTGTCCATCGGCGACGTCACCGGCCACGGGCTCGACGCCGCCGCCCTCATGGCCCAGTGCCGGCTCGCGCTGCGCGCCTACGCCCACGACGCGTCCGCCGCCGACCCGGTGGCGGACCCGGCGCAGGTGCTGGGCCAGCTCGACCAACTGCTGGCCGAGTCGCCGGCCGTGCAGCTGGCCACCGCCATCTACGCCATCTACGACCCCCGCTCGGGGCACCTGCGCTGGTCGCGGGCCGGGCATCCGCTGCCGATGGTGTGCGCGCCGGTCACACCCGGGTCGGTCCGTCACGTGCGCGAGCTGGAGGCCGCCGGCGGTCCGCCCCTGGGCACGCGGCTGGTGGACGCCTACCCGAGCTGCGAGGCGGTGCTCGACCCCGACTCCTTCGTGCTGCTCTACACCGACGGGCTGGTCGAGCGCCGCGGCCACCTCATCGACCAGGGCATCGACGAGGTCCGCGCCCGCCTGGCCGCGGACGACTGGGACGCGCTCGACACCCTGTGCGACGCGCTGACCGACTCGGTGCGCGCCGGGCTCACGCGAGAAGACGACGTGTGCATCCTGGCCCTGCGCCACCAGCCCTAACCCGGACGCGCCCCCGATCGACCATCGTCGTGGTCACTCGGCTACAAATGCGACGATGGTTGGCGCGACGCGCCTAGTGTGCGCCGGGTCAGGGCGGATCGGACGGAGCCGATCGAACCTGGCCGGGTCCCAGGACGCCCGGCCGGAGCGCGGAGGTGAGGGTGTGCGAGCCCGAGGGCGAAGGGAGATGAGCCCGGTCTGGCGCGCCGGTGCTCAGCCATGATCGTGGATGTCGTCACCCTCGACCTGTCCGTCGACGCGACCCCCGGATCGCTCCCCGGGCTGCGCCACTCGGTCACCACCTGGCTGGCGCCCCGGCACCTCCCCGACACCCTGTTGAACTCGATCCAGGTCGTGCTGAGCGAGTTGGTGGCCAACGCGGTGGAGGCCTCCGGGCCGGCCGAGCAGGTCGACGTGCACCTGGCCGTGCAACACGGCGCCATGTCCGTCGAGGTGCGCAACCCGTCGCGGCGCACTCGACCGGTGACCATCCCGACCATGGCCGACCCCCTGTCGCCACGCGGTCGCGGGCTGGCCATCGTGGGATCGCTCACCGACGAGCTCTCGCTCGAGGAGCGGGACGGGCACACGGTGGCGACGGCCACCCTGCGGCTGCCGACCCCGAGCGGGTCGGCCTGACGTGGCCGTCCACGTCGAGGCCGACGGGCCGGTGGTGGTGGTCACCATCGACCGCCCCGAGGTGCGCAACGCCGTCGACCGACCCACGGCTGACGAGCTGGTGGCCGCCTTCCGCCAGTTCGACGCCGAGGCCGAGGCCCGGGTGGCGGTGCTGACCGGCGCGGGCGGCACCTTCTGCGCCGGTGCCGACCTGAAGGGCATCTCCGACGGGCGGGGGAACCGGGTCGCGCTCGACGGCGACGGCCCCATGGGCCCGACCCGGCTGCTGCTCGACAAGCCGGTCATCGCCGCGGTGGAGGGCCACGCCGTGGCCGGGGGCCTCGAGCTGGCCGTGTGGTGCGACCTGCGGGTGGCGGCGCGCGACGCCGTGTTCGGCGTGTACTGCCGGCGGTGGGGGGTGCCGTTGGTGGATGGGGGCACGGTCCGCCTGCCGCGGCTCGTCGGCCACAGCCACGCCCTCGACCTGATCCTGACCGGCCGGGGGGTGGCCGGCGACGAGGCTGCGGCCATGGGGCTGGCCAACCGGCTGACCGAGCCCGGCCAGGCCAGGGCCACGGCGGTGGCCCTGGCCCACGAGCTGGCCGCCCTACCCCAGGTGTGCCTGCGCAACGACCGGCGCTCCTCCTATGAGCAGTGGGGCGTCGACCTCGACCAGGCCCTGGCCCGCGAGACCGAGCTCGGGCTCGACTCGCTGGCGTCGGGCGAGGCGCTGGAGGGGGCCACCCGGTTCGCGGGCGGCGCCGGCCGCCACGGGCAGCCGACCTGACTGGACCTCCCGGCGGGCGCCGACTCTTCTGGCCCTCTGGTCGGCGAGCCTCCCGGCGGGCGCCGACTCTTCTGGCCCTCTGGTCGGCGAGCCTCCCGGCGGGCGCCGACTCTTCTGGCCCTCTGGTCGGCGAGCCTCCCGGCGGGCGCCTTCGGCATCCGGGTGTCATCGGTCCAGCGGCTCCGCCCTGGCGGGCTGCGCCTACCATGGGGGCGTTGCACAAAGGGGGATCGCCATGCCATATGCCCAGGGTCGCACCTTCCTGGATGCCGACAGCCACCTGATGGAGCTGCCCGGTTGGCTGGAGGGCTACGCCGACCCCGCCGTCCGCTCGCGCATCCGGCCGCTGCGGCTGGGTGGGGCGGGCGCCCTGGCGGACGAGGCGGTGGCCGACGCCCAACGGCGCCAGGGCGACGCGGATGCCGCGGCGCGCCTGGAGGACAAGCTGATGAGCGCCAAGGGGTGGGCCGGGCTGGGTGCCTTCGACCCGGCCGAGCGCAGCCGCGCCCTCGACCTGCTCGGGTTCGACCAGCAGCTGGTCTTCTCGACCTTCGCGCCCACGCAGTTCCTGGGCGACGACGACCCCGAGCTGCTCTTCGGTGGCACCACGGCCCACAACCGAGCCATGGTCGACTTCTGCTCCGACGACGAGCGGTTGCTCCCGGTCGGCTTCGTCCCCTGGGGCGAGCCCTCGAGCACCGCGGACGCGGTGACCGAGGCCCTCGACCTGGGGTCGGCCGCCGTGCTCTTCCCGTCGGTCCCCGCCCGCCACGGGCTCTCACCCACCCATGCCGACTACGACCGGGTGTGGGCCACCCTGGCCGAGCGCAACGTGCCCTTCGTGCTGCACGTCGGCGGCGGGGGCCGACCCGTGCCACCGGCCTTCCATCGCAACGGGCGGCCGGTCACCGACTTCCTGGGCGGCGGGGAGAACATCCGGTCCAAGGACTACATGGGCCTGTTCCACGGCCCAGAGCTGTTCCTGTCGGCCCTGGTGCTCGACGGCGTGCTCGAGCGCCACTCCGGTCTGCGTGGCGGGTGCATCGAGCAGGGCGCGCTCTGGGTCGTGCCGTGGATGACGCGCCTCGACCTGGCCCAGCGCACCTTCTCCCGCACCGAGCCCGAGCTGGCCGGCCTGCCCCTGGCTCCGTCCGACTACGTGCACCGCCAGCTGTGGTTCACGCCCTTCCCGACCGAGCCGGTGGGCTGGCTGATCGACCAGGCCGGCGACGACCTGTTCCTGTTCTCCTCCGACTTCCCGCACCCCGAGGGCGGACGCGATCCCATCGCTCGCTTCGCCGACACCACGGAGACGACCGACGACGAGGCTCTGGAGCGCTTCTACGCCGGCAACTTCGTCGAGCTCATGACCGGGGCGTGACAGAAGAGCGCGAAAGATGTTGTAACTGGCGCTAGACAGCGCTAGGCTCGTTCACATGTTCGATCAGGCGGGATGCGACGAAGATGCGGGCGATCGGGCCGACGACCCGGCGTGCGATCCGGTCGTGGATCCGGTGGGCCTGCGCGACGTGGGGGATCGGTGTCGCAAGGCGGCCCGCGAGGATGTGTCGCTGGCGTCCGACGACGGGTTGCGTGACCTGGTGGTCGAGGTGGAGCGGGCTCGGGCTGCGTTGGATGCGGTGGAGGGGCATGCGTTGGCGGTGTTGGAGCGGCGGGGGAGCTGCGATGTCGATGTGGGCATGTCGACTGCCAGTTGGTTGGCGTGGGCGACTCGTGGGTCGCGTCGGGCCTGTTCGGTGCGGGTGCGTACGGCGTTGGCCGTGGATCGCCTCGATGTCCTCGACGTGGCGCTGGGTGAGGGTGAGCTGGGCTACGAGCATGCTGATGTCCTGGGCAGGGCGTTGGGCAACCGGCGGGTGGCCGAGGAGGTGGTGGTCAACCACGGTGAGCTGGTGGAGTTGGCCCGCAAGGTGCCGTTCGAGTTGTGGCGGCGCGCGGTGGATGACCTGGTGCGCTTGTGGGATCAGGACAGCCGCTTCGATCCGGGTCGTGACCGGGTGCGCAACCGGCTCAACTTCCGCCAGGTGGGCGACACCACCGTGGTGCGCGGCGAGCTGGTGGGTGAGTTGGCCGTGGTCGTGCGTCAGGCCATCGAGTCGATGGCCGACACGTTGTGGCGTCGGGCTCAGGCCGACCAGCACGAGACCCCCGAGGTCCCGGTGCCCACCCGGCCCACCTTGCGCGCCGAGGCCCTGGCCGAGCTGTGCCGCCACGGCCTGGCCGCCCAGGCCGCGGACGGGGCCGCCATCTCGGGTCCGGTCGTCGACATCACCCTGGTGATCCGCGACGACGACCCTGACGCGGTGCGCACCTCGAACGGTGAGCGACTCGACCCGGCCGGTGTCGGGCACCTGTTGTGCGACGCCGTGTGGCGGCTGCTGCGCTGCGACGAGCGGGGCGTGCCCCTCGATCTGGGCCACGACGTCCGCCACGCCAGCCGGGCCCAACGCCGGGCGCTGGCCGCCCGCGACGGCGGCTGCGTGTTCCCGGGATGTGACCGTCCCGTGAGCTGGTGCGACGCCCACCACGTGGTCGCCCACCACCACCGCGGACCGACCGACATCGCCAACCTGGCCCTGTTGTGCCGACACCACCACGGCGTCACCCACCGCCAAGGCTGGACCATGGTCGCCAACCCCGACCAGACCTTCACCTGGACCACGCCATCCGGGCGCACCCTGCACAGCCAACGCCAACACACCCCGACGCACGCTCCACCCTGAACCGCACCCCCTGAGCTCTGGGCACGCGCCGTCGGCGGTGACGCCCTAGGTCGCGCCCGGTGAACTTCGAGGCTCGAACCGCACCACCAGGGACTTGGACGTCGGCGTGTTGCTGACCGCGGCGGTGCTGTTGAGGGGGACCAGCACGTTGGTCTCGGGGAAGTAGGTGGCGCAGCACCCCCGCGCCGTCGGGTACGACACCACCCGGAAGTCGGGGGCCACCCGCTCGGTGCCCTCGTGCTCGGAGATCACGTCGACCCGCTGCCCGTCGATCAGGCCGAGGTCGGCCAGGTCGTCGGGGTTCACGAAGACCACCCGGCGACCCTGGTGGATCCCGCGGTAGCGGTCGTCGAGCCCGTAGATGGTGGTGTTGTACTGGTCGTGGGAGCGGATGGTCTGCATCAGCAAGCGCCCGGGGGCCACCCGCAGCACCTCGAGGGGGTTGACGGTCAGCTGGGCCCGACCCGACGAGGTCGGGAACCGTCGCTCGTCGCGTGCCGGGTGGGGGAGGGCGAACCCCCCAGGGAGGGCGAGCTTGCGGTTGAAGTCGTCGAAGCCGGGGATGACCCGGGCGATGCGCTCCCGGATGGCGCCGTAGTCGTCCTCGAACGCCTCCCAGGGCAGCGCCGGGTGGTCGCCGAGGGTGCGTCGGGCCAGTCGGCACACGATGGACACCTCGCTCAGCAGGTCGGGCGACGCCGGTTGGAGGTGGCCGCGCGAGGCGTGCACCACCCCCATCGAGTCCTCCACCGACACCACCTGGTCGCCGGTGCGCTGGCGGTCGAGCTCGGTGCGGCCCAGGCACGGCAGGATGAGCGCTTGGCGGCCGGGGTGCAGGTGCGATCGGTTGAGCTTGGTGGACACCTGCACGGTCAGCTCGCAGCCGGCCATGGCCTCGGCCGTCACCGCCGTGTCGGGGCCGGCGGACACGAAGTTGCCCCCCAGGGCCATGAACACCCGGATGCGACCGGCGACCATGGCCCGGATGGTGTCGACCACGTCGAGGCCGGGCTGGCGCGGAGGATCGAAGCCGAACTCGTCATGGAGAGCGTCGAGCAACCAGTCGGGTGGCTGCTCCCAGATGCCCATGGTGCGATCGCCCTGCACGTTCGAGTGGCCGCGCACCGGGCAGACACCCGCTCCAGGACGGCCGATGCTGCCCCGCAGCAGCAGCAGGTTCACGATCTCGCGGATGGTGGCCACCGCGTTGGCGTGCTGGGTCAGGCCCATGGCCCAGCACACGATGGTGCGCGACGAGGCCAGGACCATCTCGGCGGCCTGGCCGAGCTGCGCCCGGTCGAGTCCGGTGGCCTCCTCGAGCACCGCCCAATCGGCACTGGCCAGGTGGTCGATCAGCGGCGCCAGCCCATCGCAGTGGGCGTCCACGAAGGCGTGGTCGATGGCGCCCGATGCCTGTGCGTCGCGCTCGACCACCAGGCGGTTGATGGACTGGAACAGGGCCAGGTCGCCGTTCAGGCGGATCTGGAGGAACAGGTCGGCCAGCGGGGTGGCCGAGCCGACCAGGCCGCGGGGTCGCTGGGGGTTGGCGAAGGCCAGCAGGCCGGCCTCGGGCAGCGGGTTGACGGCGATGATCCGGGCGCCGTTGCGCTTGGCCCGCTCCAGGGCGGTGAGCATCCGTGGGTGGTTGGTGCCCGGGTTCTGGCCGACCACCACGATGAGCTCGGCCTGGTGGATGTCGTCGAGCGTGACGCTGCCCTTGCCCACCCCGATCGTCTGGCTCAGCGCCGCGCCGCTCGACTCGTGGCACAGGTTCGAGCAGTCCGGCAGGTTGTTGGTGCCCAGCGCCCGGACGAACAGCTGGTAGGTGAAGGCGGCCTCGTTGCTGGTGCGACCCGAGGTGTAGAAGGCGGCCTGGTCGGCGTGGTCGAGGTCGCCGAGGGTGCGGGCCATCAGCGCGAACGCCCCGTCCCAGGAGATGGGCTCGTAGCGCTCCGCCCCCGGCGCCAGCCACATGGGCTCGGTCAGGCGACCCTGTTGGCCGAGCCAGTGGTCGCTGTGGGCGCGGAGCTGGTCGATCGTGTGGCTGGCGAACAGGTGGCGGGTGACCCGGCGGGTGGTGGCCTCCTCGGCCACCGCCTTGGCCCCGTTCTCGCAGAACTCGAACGGCGAGCGGTGGTCGGGTTCGGGCCAGGCGCAGCCGGGGCAGTCGAAGCCCTGGCGCTGGTTGACCCGCAGCAGCGTGCGGGCGGTGCGCACCGGGCCCATCTGGTCGAGGGCCATCCGACCCGAGACGGCCACCGCGCCCAGCCCGGCGGCGCGGGTCGCCGGGGGCCCGACGCGCAGCTCGGCGTCGCCGGGGTCGTCGTCGCGGTCGGGACGAGGGGTGCGGGCCACCGACAGCCGTCAGGCCCGGGCGCGTCGCCGGCGCTGGGCGTCGATGCGTCGGGCCGTGCGGGCCAGCTCGTCGACCTCGGGCAGGTCGAAGCCGTCGCCGTTGCCGTTGCGCCGCTCCTGCCAGTCCATGGCGATGGCCTCGATGAGGGCGGACACCGAGACGCCGTTCTCGGCCGCGAACTCGTGCCAGGCCTCGTGGGCCTCGGGAGTCAGGAACGCGTGTATCGCCTTGCGCGTCTCGGCCATCGGTTTCCTTCCCTCGCCGATCCTACGTCTTGTTTGTACCACTGCTCTGGTCGAGCTCGACACGCGTCCGCGCTCGGCCGGTCCCGGCCCCGGCTACGCCGCGGGTGGGGCGGCGCCGGGGCCCCAGCCCGCTCGGTACGCTCAGCGGGTGGCGATCCGTGACGTGCTCGTGGCCCTGGATGCGATGGGCGACCCGGCTCGGCGCGACCAGATGGCCGAGGGCAACCTCGACGGGCTCGAGCTCGAGGGCGAGCTCGACGACCACGAGCGCCAGCTGGTGCAGGCGGCGGCTGCGGGCTACCCGGGCGGGGAGCTGTCGAGCTTCGCGGCGCTGACCGACGCCCAGGAGTCGACCACGGGACGGGTCGAGGCCGGCTGGTTCGGGGCCTATGGCGACGCCGTGCGCTACACCGACAGCGCTTACACCGAGGCGTGGGACGGCTCACCCGAGCTGGCGCCCAGGCCGGCTCCGGTGCGCGCCACCGATCCGGCCCAGGTGGTGGGCGCCCCCAGCTTCGCCGCCTACGCCGAGCGCTGCCTCTACGACGAGGAGACCGGCTACTACAGCACCGGCGAGGTCCGCTTCGGCACCGATGGCCACTTCTGGACCTACCCGCAGCGCATGTCGCCCCTGTTCGGGATGATGGTGGCCGAGTCGATCCGCACCATCGTCGACGAGTGGACCTGGGCCGGTCGCCTCGACGACGTCGACCCGCTCACCATCCTCGAGCTGGGCGGCGGCGAGGGCCGGCTGGCCCTCGACGTGCTCGACCACGTGTGGTCGCCTGACACCGAGACCTGGGGGCCCTACCGCGCCGGCCTGCGCTACGTCCTGGGCGATCGCAGCCCGGCGATGCGCTCCCGCCAGGCCCACGTCCTCGCCGAGCCGATCCGGGCCGGGCGGGCCCAGGTCCGCGCCGTCGACGCCGTCGACGTGTCGTGGGCCGGTCCGTTCCGGGGGGTCATCGTGGCCAACGAGCTGCTCGACGCCCTGGTGCACGAGTGCCTGCGGGTCGACGAGTCAGGCGAGATCGTGCGGGTGCACGTGGTCGAGGGTCCCGATGGGCAGCCCGCGGGTCGACATGAGCTCGAGGTGCCGCTGAGCTGGGGCTGGTTCGACCCCGAGGGACGTCCCGGCCCGTGGCCCGACGGGTTGGCCGAGTACCTGGCCCGGGTGGTGCCCATGGTCGAGCAGGTGCGCGACACCGGTGAGCCGCCGGCCGACCTCTACTGGGCCCCGGCGCTGCCCCGGCTCATCGCCAACTTGGCCGACATCCTCCGCCGCCCCGGCTCGCTGGGTGTGGCCATGTTCATCGACTACGGCGACGCCACCATCGACGGGATCGACACCGACGAGTCCCGCCTGCGGGTCTACGCCGTCGACCAGGTGCACGGCTGCGACCCGTACCGCTCGCCGGGCACCAGCGACCTGACCTGGGACGTGGACTTCGGCGAGGTGGGGCGCCTGGCTCGCCTCCACGGCCTGCGCGTGCGCTTCGCTGGACCGCAGGGCGCGCTCGAGGTGCTGCCCGTCGACCTGGCCTCGCCCGCCGCCCTCGATCGGCTGGTGGAGGGGCGGGTGGACGAGGGCGCCAGCGCCGGCCCCCACGCCCTGGCCGCCGCCCTGCTGCTGGTCACCGAGTTCCGCTCGGCGTCGAGCGGGTACCGGGTGATGATGCTGGCCCCGGCCGACGTACCCTTCCCCGACAACGCCTTCGGGCCGCCCCAACGGCTCGGTTGACCCTCGGAGGACCCCATGGCCGACGATGTCGAGCTGCCCATCCAGGCCCGCACCGAGACCCCCCAGCTCGAGGCGTTGCGCCAGGCCGGGTTCGAGGCCGACTTCGAGATCCACGGCGACCAGCTGGTGCTGTCGGGCCGCGGGCCGGTGGATCCCCGCCAGATCCACATCGACCGGCAGTACCGGTTCGAGGGCACCAGCGATCCGGACTACGAATCGCTGGTGCTGGCTCTCCACGACGGGCGCTCGCAGGTGCGGGGGGTGCTCGTGTCGGCCTACGGGCCGGCTGCGTCCGAATCCGAGGCGGAGATCCTGGCGGTGCTGGGCACCAACCCCAGCTGCGCCGACGCCACCGGCTGAGCCCGGGCTGGGGCGCTACACCACCGACTTGATGGGCAGGCCGGGTCGGACGTCGCGGTGCAGGGTGTCGCCCTCCTTGACCAGCTGACCCATCACCAGCACGTACTCGACACCGGTGGCCATCTGGGCCGGGTTGTCGATGGTGGAGGCGTCGCCCACCGTGGCTGGATCGAAGATGGTGATGTCGGCGTCGGCACCCATCTGCATCCGACCCTTCTTGGTCAGCGCCGGGGCCCGCTTCTCGAGCCGGCGCGCCGGCAGGATCGTCATCTTCCGGAGCGCGTCCATCAGGGTCAGGGTCTTCTGTTCGCGCACGTAGTGGCCCAGTGTCCGGGTCATGCAGCCCGCCCCGCGAGGGTGGTTGTCCGGTGGTTGCCCGGCCACGGGCGGATCGAGGATGCAGTCGCTGCCCAGCATGATCCAGTCGGTCTGCAGGCCGGTGACCACGTCGCCCTCCGGGATGGCGTACGCGGCCACCAGCTCGTTGCGGCGCTGGGCCTGGGCGAAGGTGGCCTCGGTCATGCGTTGGCCGGTGCCGGGGATCTGCAGGTCGCTGTAGGTGATCTCGTAGCGCTGCTGCCACCCCGGACCGAAGCGGGGCGAGGCGGCGAAGGTGGCCCAGAACGTGTACGGGTACATGCAGGCGGTCACGTCGACCCCCTTGGCCCGGGCCTTCTCCAGGGTCTCGATGCTCTGGGGCATGGTGTGGGTGCCGCCGGTGCTGGTGATGTGGTCGACGTGCACCGAGGCGCCGGTGGCCTCGGCGATCTGGAGCACCTCGGCCAGGGCGGTGGCGTTGTCCTTGCCCGGGTCGGTGGGCGAGGAGTAGCGCGCGTGGAAGAACACCGGCATCTGGTGCTTGGCCGCCACCGTGGCCAGCGCGGTGATCTCGGTGTCGGTGACCCAGGGCGTGTACTCGGGTTCGAAATCGACGCCCAGCCAGCCGCTGGCGAACCCGGACTCGACCTGGGCGGTGAGCTCGGCCACCTGCGAGGGCAGGGCGGCGCGGGTCGGGATGTGGTCGTGGAGGCGCATCCACGGGTCGTCGAACGCGCCGCCGTAGTGGACCGGCGGTCGGTTGGCCGCTTCGCCGTAGTAGCCGAAGAACTCGTCGGGCGTGGCGTTGAGGCCGTGCATGCCCAGGTTGGTGGTGATGCCGTCGCCGATCTTGTACCAGGTGCCGAAGTCGTTCGGCTCGTAGGAGAGCAGGTCGATGAATCCCGGCGCCACCACCAGGTTGGTGGCGTCGATCTTGGCGGTGCCGGTGAGCGCCTTGGTGGAGATGGCGGTGATGCGGCCGCCGTCGATGCCCACGTCGGCCACCTGGTCGTAGCCCGTCTCGGGATCGATCACCCGGCCCCCGGTGATGACCCGGTCGAAGACGTGGCCCTCGGGCGGCGGTTCGGCGCCGTCGATGGCCGGCGGGGTGTGCTGCACCCGTTCGCCCTTGACCACCACGCGGGGCGGCGGGACGGTGGTCGACGAGCTCGACGCCCCGCTGCGGTCGGTGACCAGGGCCCCGACCAGGGCCACGTTGGCCAGGCCGAACCCTGCCCCCAGCAGCAACGTGCGCCGACTGATGCCGGGTGGCTGGCCTTCGGGTGGGGAGGGGGGCACGGGCCTCTACCCTACCGGGGTGCCCCTGGCCTGGTCAGGCACGGCCCGACGCGGCGGCTCCGGCGGACCGGGCGGATCGGGCTGCTGGGCGTCGCAGGTCCTGGCTGACCACCACCAACGCGGCGCCCACCAGGACCAGGCCCAGCCCGATCAAGGCCCACCCGGTGCTGGCGGCGCCCGTGACCGGGAGCTGGCCGCTCGGGAGCGGGCCGACCGGGGTGGTGGATGGCGCCGGTCCGGTGGTGGTGGTCGTGGTGGTGGGCGCCCCGGTGGTCGTGGTCGTGGTGGGTCCCGGTCGGGTGGTCGTGGTGGTGCTCGTCGCGGTCGCAGTCGCGGTCGTGGTGGTCGTGGGCCTGGGCCGGGTCGTGGTCGTGGTCGTGGGCTTGGGCCGGGTCGTGGTCGTGGTCGTGGTCGTGGCCAGGGTGGTGGTGGGCGGCCGGGTGAGCTGGGCCGCGGCGGTCAGCGTCACCCACGCGGGCGTCACGATGCGCTGGGCCGCGGCTGTCGTGGGGGCCCAGGCGGACAGCGTCGGGTCGGGTGTCACCACCCGGGCCGTGAAGGTGACTACCGCCGGTCCGGCCCCGTCGGCCCAACCGTCGGGCAGGTCGAAGGGGGCGGTCACCTTGCCGTCGGGGCCCGTGACCGTCCCGGAGGGCGCGCCCAGGGCCGCCCCGTCGGATCCCAGCGTCAGCGTGGCCCCGGAGACGGCCGCGCCGCGCCCGTCGGTCAGGCTGGCCACCACCAGTCCCGAGCTGAGCCCGGTCTGCTGGGTCTGCACCACCAGATGGAGGGGAGCCTGCCGACCGGAATGGGCCAGGGCGTCGGCCATGATGGCCTGGGCCTGGGCGATGACGGCGCCCTCCTGGCCGCCGAATCCGGCCAGGTCGGAGGTGGTCAGGGCGTCGACGTCGAGGCGGCCGTAGGGGTACTCGGCGCCACGCAGGTCGTGCAGCACCAGCATCAGGGCGGCAGCCCGCACCGGATCGGTGGCCGCGTCGGTGGTGGTCACGGCCCAGGCCATGGCCGCCCGGGTGTCGTCGCGCAGGTCCGTGGGCACGCTCGGGACGTACCGGTAGGCGGCATCGGGCGCCGCCGATCCGTGGTCGATGCACCAGCCCGGGCCGATGGCACCCAGGTCGTAGCTGCCGTACCAGCTGGTCCAGCCCAGCACGGTGGCTTCGAAGCCGGTGCGGTGGACGACCGTGGCCAGGGCGGGACGAGCCCCCGCGGAGGCGCCGGTCAGCACGCCGCCCCACACGACGGCCGCCAGGCCGATGGCGCCGAGCACGCCCGGTCGGACCCGACGCCGATCGGCGTGGCGGGGACGGGGCTGGAAGCGGGGGACGACGGGCAGACGGCGCAGGCTCGGCATGAGGGACCTCTCGATGCGTACGAGGAGGTCGGCCCGGCCGACGATCTATCCATCGTCTCATGCCATGTGATGATGTTTCAAGCGCACGTCGGGAGGATCGAGGCTTCGTCCGTCCGTGGACGCCGCACCCTCAGGAGTGGGCGAGGGTGTACTCGACCAGATCCTGCTCGATGGTCTGGTCGGTCTCGGTGACCACGATCTGGGGATCCATGCCCCCGGCGGTGACGTCGGTCAGCGACTGCACGATGGCTGCCCGCACGGCCGAGTAGGGCCCGATGAGCGGGCCCGGCGACTGGGTGTCGAAGTTGGTCAGCTCGGTGTAGGCCGTGTCGAGCCACCGACCCTTGCGGGTGTTCTGCCACACCTGCTGGAGGCCCGATTGGTTGACCGCCTGGGTGTTGTAGGGCAGATAGGTGCCCTGCAGGTTCCACGCCGCCTGTTGCGCGGGCTGGTTCCACCAGGTCAGGAAGGCCCAGGCCGCGGCCTGGGTGGCGGGCGTCGAGTTGGTGGTCAGGTACCAGGCGCTGCCGCTGACCTGGCCCCGACCCGGGACCTCGAGGCCCGGGATGGGCGCCACGTCGAGGTCGAGGCTGGGACCTGGTGACGGCAGCACGGTCACCGCCGGCAGGTTCCACGTGGTGGGGTCGAGGGTGCCGGCCATGAGCGCATCCATGTCGGGGATGCTGGTCGACGAGTCGAAGAGCATGGCCGACTTGCGGTCGGCCAGGTCGAGCTCGGCGTCGTGGGCGCTGCCGGTGTCGGGCACCAGATCGACCAGGTCGGCGGCGTACATCTTCTGCATCCACTGGTGGATGGCCACCGACTTGGTGCTGTCGAAGGTCGACCCGTCGGCCGGAGCCGAACGCCCGTTGTCGTTGTTGACGATGGCCGAGCCCGCCCCGGTGAGCCACGACTCGACCCACCACGACGACTCGGTCATGGCCAGGGGCACCGAGGTGGGCTGCGCCTGCTTCAGCTTGACGGCGTCCTGGTAGACCTGGTCGAGGGTCTGGGGCGGGTGGGTCGGGTCGAGGCCAGCCGCCTTGAACGTGCTCCGATCGAAGTACATGATCGGCACCTCGAGGTTGGCCGAGGCGGCGAGCTGCTTGCCCTCGACCGTGTAGTACGACTTGGCGGCCGGCAGGAACACGTTGTTGTTGGTGCCGGCCGCCTTGAGGCAGGTGGAGGCGGGCAGGACCCGCCCGCTGTCGGCCACCGACTGGGCGCGGATGTCGTCGAGCACCACCAGCGCCGGCGACGAGGCTGCGGTCGAGGCGTGGGCCAGCTGCTGCTGAACGGAGCTGTCGCTGGTGGCGGGCTGGAGCACGACCTTGACCTGATGCTGGGAGGCGTTGAACTCGTCGACCAGGCTGGTGGCGGCGGCCGCCGCCCGCGGGTCGAAGGACTCGACCACGTTCACCACCGTCGGGGTGGGCGAGGCCGCCGGCCGCGTGACCGTGCAGGTCGGCGGGGTGGCCCCCGGCGCGACCCCGTCGATGGTGCGGTTGCGATCGGGGTTGGAGCTGCTGCAGGCCCCGAGCAGCAGGGCGACCGCCACCACGGCGGCGACGGATGACCATGGGCGTCGAGACATGATCGGGCAATCTAGGTCAGCCCCCAGGCCTGGAGAGCTCGCTCGACGTCGTCGGCCACCGTGGGAGCCAGCAGCTCGGCCAGGTCGACCACCAGTTCGCGCAGCCCCGGGAGCGCCCCCAACGCCTCACGGCTGAACATGCCGTCGTCCATCCACTGGGCGTCGGCCGGGGTGATGCCGAAGCTGGACGTCGTGCCGGCTGCCTGCAGACGGCGGAGCTCGCCCCAGCCCCAGAGCTGGGCGGCGTGGCCGACGGCGACCAGCGAGTCGACCGTGACCGTGGCCGCCGGATCGCACCCCGACAGCACCCCGAAGGCGGGGAAGGACCACGCCAGCTGGGTCCACGACGGCGACCGCGGCTCAGCCAGCAGGTCGACCAGGACGCGCTCGAGCCACAGGGTGGCCCACAGCTCGATCACCGGTGCCTGGGGGTCGTCGGTGGGCAGGCCGAGGCTGCGGCGGCAGGCATCGGGGATCCGTCCGCCGGGCGCCTGGCTGGACCGCCCCAACGCGCCGGCGGACCAGGTGAGGTGTGCGCACTGGCCCCGGCGCGAGACGAGGAACCCCACCAGCACCGCCTGGTCGGCGCCGGGTGACGGGCTGGCCCCGGCCAGGGCCCGAGCCGTGCCCGAGGCCACCACGCCGAAGGCGAGCCAGGTGGGCGGGGCCACGAACCCGAACAGGTCGCCGACCGGCTCGGGCCCCCACAGCGGGTGCAGGGCCAGCTCGATGGTGTCGCAGTCGGCGCTGACGACGCCCACGGCCAGGGGGAGCTCGACCGGCTCGGGGCCGCCCAGGCTGAGTGCCTCGAGGTGCCCGAGCTCGGGCGGGACCGACCCGAGCTCGGGCAACCAGTTGGCCAGGATGCCCTCGAGCAGGCTGGTCAGCTGGACCGGGTCGAGGTCGGGCGCGGGCGCGGGGGACCGATGGGGACGACAGCGGGTGGTCACGGGGGATCTCCTGGAGGGTGGCCGCGGCGCGGCTCCTGCTCAGGCGATCACCAGGGGGATCGCGAACCCGCCACCATCATGGCCGGGGGGTGTGACAGGCGAAAGGGGTGTGGGTGCGGCAGGGTGTCAGGTCGGCGCCATGGGCCGGTACCCGGGGATCCGGTCGAGGGGGGTGGTGACCTGCACCTTGCACTCGGGGTGGCCCTGCAGCTTGCCGTGAGACCATCGCAGCTCGCAGAACCCCTCGACGTGGTGGCGAGCCCGGGTGCCGCGCTCGCCGACCTCGGCCCGCCAATCGACCTGCGGCTGGCCCGCGTGGGCGTCGAGCACGCGGAAGGCGCGCAGCTCGTAGCGCTGTCGCCACGAGTGGGTGTCGGTGACGGCCAGGCGGACCGGCGACGTCCCCTTCGCGCCCAACAACCAGTAGGGACCTCCGGCGATGCGCAGCATCCGGAACAGCATCTGGGTGACCTGGGACGGGGTGGACGCCTCGAGGCGGTGGCGCCAGCGCAGGGTCGTCTCGATGGACACGGCCCGGCACAGCTCGGCGTAGGCCTGCTCTTCGCCGGGCGAGGCCGTCGCGGCCCGCATGGCGGCCTTGAGGTGGTCCTTGGCGGCGCGGTCCAGGTCGCGCACGTCGTCGGGCAGCCCTGGCCCGTCGTGGGCCTGGCGAACCCGGAGGTAGTAGCGCTGTAGGGGGGCCAGGGCCACCTCCTCGTACCAGGAGTGGCGGGCGTCCACGGCGTGATCGGCCAGGAGCTCGTCGACCAGGGACGAGGGGGCGGTGTTGAGCACGCAGCTCGAGTCGTACTTGGCCTGGATGAACCAGACGCCGTCGACGGTGATGTCGCGGGGGATGTCGGAGGTCCAGGTGGCCCGGCTGCCGCCCAACCACTCGATTCGGCGGGGCCGGCGCCCACCCAGGACCTGGGTGCGGAAGGCCCGGCCGTTGTCGAGGGCGCGCAGCAGCAGCTCGCGCTGGGCCGAGCCGACCTCGGTGGCGGGCTGCAGCGCGGGGTGCCAGGTGGCGGCACCGATGCCGGGCACCTCGAGGCCGTCGAGCTCGAGCGGGCCGGCCCGCGACGGCTCGTAGACCAGTCCCACGGCGGTGGCCAGCTCGGTGAGGCGCGTCTTGGGGGTGGCCACGGCCCTGAGGTCAGCGCCCGGCCGGCAGCGCCTCGGGGCCGTTCAGGGCGTAGTGCCGCAATCGCCGTTGGTCGGCGGGCGAGAGCATGCGCAGCGCATCGAAGACCAGGCCGCCCGGCTTGGTGGCCACGGCCAGGGCCCGGGCGCCCGCGCTGGAGCGGGGCGGGAGGTCGGTGGACAGCAGCACGAGCTTGTAGCCCTCGAGATCGGACTGGTCGATGACCGCGGCCTTGCCCAGCGCCTTCCACAGCGTGTCGGTGCGTCGGAGGCCTGCTCGGCTGTTGCCGCGGCTGAACGCACCCGAGACGTCGAAGTACCAGCGGTTGCCCTGCTGATCGCGTGCCTCGAAGTTGATCTCGACGCCGGCCACCTTGCGCTTGGCCATGATCTCCACGAAGCCGCACTCGACCAGGAGGTCGTGGGCCAGCTCCTTGGCCATCTGGCCTTCGCGCACCGCGCGGGCCTGGAAGTCCTCCGGGTCGGCCGACTGGTCGATGGGGGCCTTCGGCTGGACGTACCACCAGTGGCGATCCGGCTCAGGAGACGCCTCACGTTGTGCCCGCTCGGCTCGGGCCTGGTCGGCCCGGTCGGTGGCGGCCCGGGCGAACTCGGGGTCGGTGTCGTAGCCGACGAAGTGCCGATCGGTGTGCACGGCGGCCACCGCGGTGCTGCCGGAGCCCATGAAGGGGTCGAGCACGAGGTCGCCGCGGTAGGTGTAGAGCTCGATCAGGCGCTGCGGCAGCTCGACCGGGAACGGTGCGGGGTGGCCGACGCGGACGGCGCTCTCGCTCGGGATGTCCCACACGTCGGTGGTCCAGTCCATGAAGTCGGACTTGGCGATGGTGTTCTCGTAGGGCAGCCCGAGCGCCTCGCGATCGGGTCGGGTCCGCGCCCGGTCGAAGCGACCTTTCGACGCCACCACCACCCGCTCGGTGAGGTCGCGCAGCACCGGGTTGGACGCGTTGCGGAACGACCCCCAGGCGCAGTTGCCGGACGCCCCGTCTGCCTTGCGCCAGATGATCTCGCCCCGCAGGAGGAGCCCCAGTCGGTCCTGGAGGATGGTGATGACGTCGGCCGCGAGCGAGCGGTACGGCTTGCGGCCGAGGTTGGCCACGTTGACCGCGATGCGACCGCCGGGCTCGAGCACGTCCGCGCACGAGCGGAACACCCCCTCGAGCATGTCGAGGTAGTCGACGTACGAGCCGGGGATGTGGCCCTCGCCCAGGGCCTGTTCGTAGGTCTTGCCCGCGAAGTAGGGCGGCGAGGTGACCACCAGGGCCACGGAGTTGGGCAGCAGCGGCGGGGTGCCCGACAGCATCAGGCGGGCGTCGATGGCCTGGATCCAGTCGACGACGGGTTGGCGGTTGACCGTGGCGTCGTTCGTGATGACCGGGGTCGGGAACCGCTCGTAGAACGCGGTGGCGTCGTGGCCCTCGCGCCGACCCACCCCGAAGCTCGAGGTCGAGGTCCGTCGACGGCGGGGCTGGCTCACGGCGCTCATGCTAGGACCCGGTCGACGGCGGCCGAGGCGGTGGCCCATCGCCGGCGGGCCAGCTCGCGGGTGCAGGCGGCGTCGCTGGCCACGTAGGCGCGCAGGGCCTCGGGGGCCAGGGTGTGCACGCGGGCGGCGTCGACCTTGACCGGCGCCAGCCCGACCAGGGCGGCCACCGACTTGAGCGAACAGGTGACGCGCAGCGCCGGACCCACGTCGGCGCGATAGCACCGGTAGACGTCGAGGTGGCGGTGCGGCCCCCAGCTGGCCCGGTAGCCGGGTTCGCCGCCGTCGGCGGGGCGACGGTCGCCCTGGCCCTGGCCCTGGGGCGGGCGAGGGCGGTGCACCCGGGTGGGGTCGACCTCGAGCCGGAGGTCGAGGTGCACCCGGCGACGCCGGGCGCGGGTCGACAGGTAGGGCAGGTCGAAACGGGCACCGTTCCAGGTGACCAGGATCCCCGGCTCGAGTCGGGCCAGGTGGTGGTCGAGCCCGGCGAGCAGCTCGGCCTCGCTGGCGTCGTCGAGCACGGTCACCCCGTCGGCGTGGGCCACGGCGACGGCCAACACGCGCCCCACCCGGGGATCGAGCCCGTCGACGGCCGTGTCGGTCTCGATGTCGAGGCCGTAGAGCGGAGGCGGGGCGCTGACGTCAGCCATGAGGGCATCCTAGGGAAGGGGTGTGACACGACCGGGTCGGCGGGCGCCCTCACAGGCGGGTGGCGGCCAGGGAGGCGACCTCGCTGCGCTCGCAATGGGTCAGGCGCACGTGGCCGAAGCAGGACTCCCCGGCGAAGGCGTCGATCAGCACCGACACGGCGTTGTTCTGGTCCGAGAGGTAGGGGGCGTCGATCTGGGAGGTGTCGCCCGTGAACACCACCTTGGTGCCCTCCCCGACGCGGGTCAGGATCGTCTTGAGCGTGGTCGGCTCGAGGTTCTGCGCCTCGTCCACGACGATGTAGGTGCCGTGCAGCGATCGGCCCCGCAGGTAGGTGACGGCCTCGAGGGAGAGCTTCTCGCGGCTGGTCATCTCGTCGAGCAGGGCGCGGGCGTCGGCGTGGCTGCGGGTGTCGGTCAGCGCCACCAGGGCGTCGTTCACCGCCGTCATCCAGGGGTCGAGCTTCTCGTCGAGGCTGCCGGGCAGGAAGCCCAGCTCGGCCTTGCCCACCGGGACCACCGGGCGGTACACGCTCAACTTGTCGTAGGCGTTGGACTCCATCACCTGCTCCAGGCCGGCGGCCAGGGCCAGCAGGGTCTTGCCGGTGCCGGCGGTGCCGTCGAGGGCCACCACCGTGACGGCCGGGTCGCACAGCAGGTCGAGGGCGAACTGCTGCTCCTTGGAGCGCGGGCGCAGCCCCCACGCCTCGGTGGGGCGCACGAGGGGCACCAGCAGACGACCGTGGCGACGCACGAGCACCGACTGGGAGCCGGCCCGCAGCACGGCGAACTGGTTGACCTCCAGGTCGGCGCACCCCTGCGCGTGCAGGTCCACCACCTCGTCGAGCCCCACCCCGGCCGGGTTGGCGAAGAGCCGGTCGATCAGCTCGGCCGAGACGTCCACGTGGATCCAGCCGTTGGGCCGGCGGTCGTCGGGCCGCCCCCGACGCCGCTGGTGCTCGATGGCGTCGAGGCCGACCTGGGCCGCCTTGATGCGCAGGGCGGCGTCGTTGGACACCACCACCGTCGGGCCGTGCGAGCGCTGACCCAGGGCCGCGGCCAGGATGCGGTTGTCGGCCTTGGTCGGGTCGAGCCCCTTGGCCGCCACCTCGTCCACCATCAGCCCGTTGGTCTCGATGCGCAGGGTGCCGCCCCCGGGCAGCTCGACGGCATGGCGGATGTCGCCCCCGTTGGCGATGCGCAGTTCCTCGACCGTGCGGATCACCTCCCGGGCCGCTCGACCCACGTCGTCCATGCGCGTCTTGTGCTGGTCCAGCTCCTCGACCACCACCAGGGGGATCACCGCGTCGGAGTCGGGGAAGGCGAAGAGCGACTCGGGATCCGAGATGAGCACGGACGTGTCGAGCACCACCCGGTTGGCCACCGGCGACGGTCCGCCGATGGTGTCGGAGGGGCGCGACGAAGGGACGAGCAGATCGGTCACAGGACTCCCACGGGTTCGGGCACCCTGGTGCCGGGCATCAACAGCGCACGAGGTGCTGGATCGCGGGCTCGGGTGCGGGTTCGGTCACCGGGCCCCATGAAAGCCCAGCGCGGCCCCCGGCAGGTGGATGGCCCGGGGTGCCGGTCCCGGCGGCCAGGATGGGGTCGTGGTGGATCCCGCCCCCGACACCTCGACGTGCCTGTTCTGTCGGATCGTGGCCGGCCAGGCCCCTGCCTTCATCGTGCTGGACCACCCCGATGCCCTGGGGTTCCTCGACATCCGCCCGCTGTTCCCGGGCCACACCCTGGTCGTGCCTCGCGACCACGTCGGGGTGTTGGCTGACCTGCCGGCCGACCAGGTGGGTCCCTACTTCGCGCAGGTCCAGCGGGTGTCGCGGGCCATGGAGGAGGTGCTGGGCGCGGCCGGGTCGTTCGTGGCTCTCAACAACCGGGTCAGCCAGAGCCAGCCCCACCTGCACACCCACGTGGTGCCCCGCAACCGCAAGGACGGCCTGCGCGGCTTCTTCTGGCCCCGCACCCGCTACGCCGACGGCGAAGCCGAGGCGGTGGCGGCGCGTCTGCGCGCCGGCCTCGAGAAGGCGGAGGCCGCCAGGCCGGAGCCGCTGGACCGGTGAGAGCCGGATGCCGAAGGCGCCCGCAGGGAGGCTCGCCCGACCGCAGGGCCAAGGGAGCAGGCCGCCCGGCGGTCACGCCTCGACGGGATCTGACGGGTCGAGGGCCTCGGGCTCGGTGACCTCGAGCTGCACGTGCTCCTCGACCACCTCGATCACGTCGACCCCATCGCCGGCTTCCACCACTTCGACGATCTCGGTGATCTCGGTGACCTCGACCACGACCTCGGGCTCGGCTTCGGCCAGGCGCTCGTCGGCCGCGGCCTCCAGTTCGGCCAGCGCCTCGGCCAGCCCGTCGGCGATGGACCACACGTCGTCGATCAGGGCCGGGCAGGCCACCAGCCCGAAGTCGATGCGGTCCAGGTAGCTCATCAGCGTGATGTTCAGGCCGCCGCCGTCGAAGATCGGGCCCATCGGGTAGGTGGAGAGGACCCGCGCCCCGGCCACGTACAGCGGGAAGGGCGGGCCGGGCACGTTGGAGATGGTCACGTTGAAGATGGGCCGGTGCCGATCGGCGCTGCGGGTGTTGGAGTACAGCCGGGCCGCCCGCCCGAAGATGGCGGGAGCCGCGAACTCGGCCCACTCCTGCAGGGTGTCGGCCCCGATGGCGTTCTGCTGCTCCTTGGCGATGACCGTGCTGGCGTGGATGATCTCCATCCGCTCCACCGGGTCGTCGAGGTCGGTGGCCAGCGAGGTCAGCATCATCGACACCTGGTTGCCGTGGGTGCCCTGTTGGTCCTCGGTGCGCACCGACACCGGCACCATGGCCACCAGCGGCCCCGACGGGTGCTCGTCACGCTGGTCGAAGTAGCGGCGCAGGGCGCCGGCGCACATGGTCAGCACCACGTCGTTGACCGTGCACCCGAACGCGTTCTTGACCCGCTTGACCGCGGCCAGCGACACCGACGAGGCGGCGAAGCTGCGCTCGGGGGTGAGCGGGCCGTTGAGCGTGGTCTCGGGGGCGCTGAACGGTGCCGGCGGCGGTGTGATGTGGGGCTGGCGGTTCTGCTCGCGGATCCGCAGGGCGACGCCCAGGGTGCGCCGGGCGGCGCGGGCGGCCCGCAGCGGCTGTTGGGCCAGCGACCAGGTGGCGTAGGTGATGAGCTCGGTGTCGGACGGAACCGGGTCCGGGGCCCACGCCACCTCCGGCCCCGGCCGGGGTGGGGGGTCGGGCTCGAGGTCGAGGATGGCCACCATCAGCTCCTCGCCCGAGGCCCCGTCGATGGCGGCGTGGTGGACCTTGGTCAACAGCGCCACCCGGTCGTCGTCGATCCCGTCGATGGTCCACATCTCCCACAGCGGGCGGGTGCGGTCCAGGGGGATGGCCACCAGCCGGGCGGCCAGGTCGGTCAGGTCGCGGATCGAGCCGTGGCCCTCGGGCAGCGAGATGGAGCGCAGGTGCCAGTCCAGGTCGAAGTCCGGGTCCTCGATCCACAGCGGGTGGTGGATCCCGAAGGGCACCGACACCAGCCGGCGCCGGAACGGCGGCGCCTCGTCGAGCCGCGACCGGTAGAGCTCGCGGACCTGGTCGAAGCCGAGCCCGCCCGGAGCGCTGTCCCGATCCACCACGATCAGGCTGGCCACGTGCATGTACGACGACGGTGTCTCCATCCAGAGGAACGTGTCGTCCAGACCGCTCAGTCGTTGCATGGCACCTCCACAAGGGGCGGACCCGATCTTGTCACGATCTCCATCCGCAGGCCCCGTCGGTCCCGGGCGCCGTCGCCCAGCCGCTCGACGTCGGGCTGGCCGACCGCCACCGCCGCCGCCACCAGCGCGATGGCGGCGGCGTCGACCAGGTCGTCGGGGCCGGCGCCTGGGGTGTGCCGTTCCAGGGCGTCGACCAGCTGGGCGTGGCGCCGGGCACCCAGGGCCCGGGACAGCAGGCCGAGGCGCTCGTCGATGCCGGCCGCCGTCCGCTTCGAGTGGGTGAGCGGGGCGCCGGCCAGCTGGGCGAAGGTCAGCTCGGGATGGCACTCGAAGATGCGGTCCTGGCGGACGGGGGTGATGGCCCGGTCCACCTCGCGGATGTGGCCCAGCAGGTTGAAGGACTGCCGGGACAGGCCCTTGCCGCACGCCGCCCGTGACCGGGCCAGGGCGTCGTGGTAGCCCACCGCGCCCAGCGTGGCCCGCACGGGGGTGGGGAACACCGACGAGCGCCGCGGCCCCAGCCGGCGCCGGGCCTCGGTGTCGGCCGCCCGCGTGCCATCGTCGGGCAGGCCGATGGGCATGTCCACCGCCACCGCCTCGAGCGCGGCGGCCTCGACCTGGGCCACCACCGCGGCGAAGGCCGGGGCCAGCCACACGGCCAGATCGTCGGGGCCCAACGTGGCCAGGATCCACCCGCCGCGACACCCGTCGAGCCCGCCGACGACGTGCCCGGCGTCACCCAGCCCCAGGTCGGTGGCGCTAACGTCCACCCGCGACGGCCCCCTGGGGGAGCCACCCTCGGGCGTGCCGTGGCCGCAGACGAGGAGCTTGGTACGCATGAGGCAATTCTGGTCGTGGCTGGCGGTGTGGTGCGGCAAGCACGCCGGGATGGTGGCGGTCATCGGGCTGTTGATCACCCTGACCCTGGCCGCCGGCACCACCCAGCTCAAGTTCCAGACCAGCCAGGCCAGCTACCTCAACCGCAGCGACCAGATCTACAAGGACGACGTCGCCTACGAGAAGCTCTTCGGCGGCCAGGCCATGGTGACCATGATCACCATGGACGGCGGCCGCACGGTCGACCACTTCTTCACGCCGGCCAACGTGGCCGCCATGGACCGCCTCGACGCCGAGTTGCACGCCGGGGCCACCCAGCACCAGCTCGTGGGCGTCATCTCACCGGTCACCGTCATGGACCTGAGCGCCAACCTGGTGCTCGACCAGGTGGTGGGCACCAAGGTGGTGCCGGCGAGCAACCCGACCACCAGCGTGGCCGGCGCCGCCCTGCTGCGGGCCACCAGCGCCGACCCCACCGCCGCCGGCAAGCTGGCTCGCCAGAAGGACGCGGTCACCACCTTGAACCGCGAGGGCGCGGTCACCGGGGCCAAGACCCTGACCAACCCGGCCTGGATCAAGTTCCTGCTCTACAACAACCAGCAGACCAGCCCGCCCACGGTGCGCCTGGCCCTGCGGGTGTTCATCCCCGACGCCCACCACCTGACCATCGTCACCCGACTGGCCGGCAACCAGCCCCTCGACGCCCAGTCGGCCTCGGCCGACTACGTGACCCAGACAGTGGCCAAGTACCACTTCGACGGAGCCACCACCCTGACCACCGGGGCGCCCGCCCTGCTCGAGAACATCAACAACTACCTCAAGGGCGGCATGTTGCTGCTGGGTGGCATCGCCGCCCTGGTCATGGTGGTCATCCTGTTGGTGCTGTTCGACGTCCGCTGGCGCCTGCTGCCCCTGGGCGTCATCGCCATCGGGCTGATCTGGGCCTTCGGCATGGCCGGGTACCTGCACATCCCCCTCACCCTGGCCACCATCGCCGGCCTGCCCGTGATGCTGGGCGTGGGCATCGACTACGCCATCCAGATGCACGCCCGGGTGGAGGAGGAGGTCATCCTCAACCGGGCCGAGCACCCCATCCAGGAGACCGCCCGCAACCTGTGCCCGGCCCTGCTGGTGGTCACCTTCGACGCCGTGTTCGCCTTCTCCGCGCTCTACTTCGCCAAGGTGCCCATGATCCGCCAGTTCGGCGCCCTGCTGGCGGTCGGCATCGTGATGATCTGCCTGTGCTCGATCCTGGCGCCGCTGGCCGCGCTGGGCATCCGCGAGTTCAAGTCGCCCACCGTGCGCGAGCCCTCCAAGCGCAGCGAGGCCCTGGGGCGCCTGGTGGTCAGGATGGGCGACCTGCCCAAGGGGGCGGCCCTGCCCCTCATCGCCATCAGCCTGCTGGTGTTCTTCGGGGGCATCCTGGTCGAGCCCGAGCTCACCCTCCAGACCGACCCCGTCCAGTGGGTGAACCCGCACTCCCAGGTGATCCACAACATCGACGCTCTCGAGCACGGGACGGGCTCGGCCAACGAGCTGGGCGTGTTCGTGGTGGCGCCGGACGTGTTCAGCAACGACGTGGTGCGCTCGGTCGATCTGTTCACCCAGGAGCAGAAGTCCAGCAACGCCGACAAGATCTCCAGCGTCACCAGCATCGTGGCCACCATCAGCGACCTCATCAACGACGTGCCCGGGGCCGGCCACGTGGTGCCCACCGGCCAGGAGGCGCACGACACGTACCTGGTGGCGCCGCCCGACGCCCAGCGCTCGGCGGCCACCGCCGACGGCCGGGCCATGAACATCGTGTTCCGCACGGGTACGCCCGCCCGCACCAGCCTGGCCCTGGACAAGCAGGCCAAGATGGTGAACCAGATGAACGCCCAGCTCAAGGTGAGCGGGACCTCGACCGTGGTGGGCGGGGTCGAGGTGCACGGGATGATCCCCCGCGGGGTCAAGGCCACCGCCTCGGGCCTGGCTGTGGTGGGCGTGGGCCTGCTCGACAACCTGGAGTCGAACCGGGTGCTGCTCACCTACCTGGCCATCCTGTTCGTGGGCACCTTCCTGGCCATCCGGCTGCGCAGCCTGGCCCGTTCCCTGTTGTCGCTCGTGCCCGTGCTCATCGCTGTGGGTGCGGCCTCGTTGGTGGCCTACGTGCTGCACCTCAAGCTGAGCCCGCTCACCGCGGTGGGCGGACCGCTGGTGGTGGCCGTGTGCACCGAGTTCACCTCGCTGATCCTGCTGCGCTTCGTGGAGGAGCGGGGCAAGGGCTACGCCCCCAAGGAGGCGGTGGACCACACCGCGGCCCGCACCGGCCGGGCCTTCATCGTGTCGGGTCTGACCGCCATCTCGGGTGTGGCCGTGATCGCCACCTCATCGATGCCGCTGCTGCGCGACTTCGGCATCGTGGTGGGCATGAACGTGGCCGTGGCCCTCATCAGCGCCCTGGTGTTCCTGCCCCCGATGTTGGTGTGGGCCGACTCCGACGGGCGCAACTGGGTGTCCCGCCGCCTGGTGCCTGAGTCGTCGCTGACCACCAAGCCGGGCTCGGCGGCCGCGCCGGCTCCCGAGGCCCCCGCCGGTGAGCCGGTGGCCTGATCCCCGCTCAACGCTGTCCCGAAATCGGTGCAGGAGCATGCTCATGCGACTCATGCGGCACACAGGTGCACCATTTTCGGGGTTGGGTCGGCATTCTGGGCCGGTCGTGACTTGAACAGGTGATGAGCGACGCGGCGGCGGTTCCCCGGGTGGCGATCGAGACGACCGATGCGGTCGCGGACGCCCACGGCGGCCACGAGGGGTTCGAGGCGTTCTACGCCGCCACCCACCCCCGGCTGGTCACCTCCCTGCTGTTGGTCACCGGCGACCCGGACGTGGCCCGCGACGCCACCGACGAGGCGTTCGCGCGGGCCCTGGGGGCGTGGCGGCGGGTGTCGGACATGGACTCGCCCGAGGGCTGGACCTACCGGGTGGCCATCAACGTGGTGCGCCGGCGGGCCCGGCGCGCCGCGCTGGAGCAACGCCTGCTGATGCGCCACGCCCAGCCACCCGCGGCGGTGCCGGCCCCAGCCGGTGAGGCCTGGGCGCTGGTGGCCGACCTCCCTCCCCGCCAGCGCACGGCCGTCGTGCTGCGGTTCGTGGGCGACCTGACCGAGGTCGAGATCGCCAAGGCCATGGGCGTCAGCCGCTCGACGGTGTCCTCGACGCTGGCCGACGCCACCCGCGCCCTGAACCAGGCCCTGACCGATCCCCCCGAACCCGTCGGAGAGCCCCATGCCTGATGATCCGATGAACCCGAGCGAGCTGCGCCGCCTGACCCAACCCCTGTTGGCCGACCCGGTGATCGGGCCCACCCCGCTGGCCGAGATCCGCCACCGGGCCGCCCGCCGCCACCGCCAGCGCGCCGGCGCCCTGACCATCGCCGCCGTGGTGCTGTTGGCGGTGGGTGGCACCGCCCTGGCCCTGGCCGGGCGACCGTCACCCAGCGAACGGGTGGGCACCGAGACGCCCACCACCGTCGAGGTTCGCCTCCCCCTCACCGTCTGGATCCAGCCAACGGCGACGCCGGGCCAGGTCGCGGCCATCCGTGCCGCGCTGATGGCCGATCCGGAGGTGACCACGCTCGTCTACCAGGACCAGGACGCCACCTACCGGCAGTTCGCCTGCCTGTTCGCCACCCAACCGGGCCTGGTCCACTCGGTCGAACCGAGCGAGTTGCCCCCCTCGTTCGGGATCGTGGCGGACGACGGCCAGCCCGCGATCGACGAGGTGGCCCGACGTGTGGCCCCGCTGGCCGGGGTCAAGGAGGTGGCGGCGGTGCGACCCTTCACCGTGCCCCTCGACCTGAGCACCACCACCAGCTTCGGCCAGCAACCGCTCTCGTCGGCCCAGATCCAGCAGCTCGAGCTCCGACTACAGGAGGCGAAGCGCTCGGCCGCCACCTCCACGACCCAGCCCGTCGACCCCCGGTGCGCCTACGCCGGCACTACCCTGAAGGGCTGAGCCGGTTGTCTCACAACCGGTCGATCAGCTTGAAGGCCTCGCCGAAGGTGGCGCCGGTGGGCTCGCCGGCCTGGCGCATCCGCTGGAAGATCCGGTCCCGGAAGGCCTGGAGCTGCTCACCGGTGTCGCCGTCGTCGATCGCCATGGTGGTCACGAACTGGCTGCGGTGCTCGAGCAGGGCGGCCAGCTTCGTGCCCTCGAACCCGGTCACGTCCTCGACGTGGTCGGGCTCGTCGGCCTCGAACAGCAACAGGCGCTCGGGGCGGTGGTGGGCCACGTCGTGTTCGGGGAAGAAGAACGGGTCGCGGGCCGCCACCACCCCGTCGAGGGTCAGCCAGCCCGCGTGGCGGTGGTCGGGGTGGAGCCGGTAGCGCTTCCACGGGTCGTGGCCCAGCACCACCTCGGGCTGCAGCGTCCGGATCCAGTACGCCACCCGCTCCCGTTGGGCCAGCCCCGAGCCGAGCTCGCCGTCGACGTCGTCGAGCATGACGACCTGGCCGTCGGCGCCCAGGGCGGCGGCCGCGGCCCGCTGCTCGGCCTGGCGGGTGGCGATCAGGGCCGGGATGTCCTCGTCGGGGTTCCAGGTGCCCTTGGAGCCGTCGGTCAGGATCAGGTGGTGGACGGTGCACCCGGCGGCCGCCCACTTGGCCAGCGTGGCCGCGGCGTTGAACTCGACGTCGTCGGGGTGGGCGGCGATGGCCAGCGCCACCGCCGGCGTGGGCAGGTCGCGGCTGAACCGGATGGCCGGGTCGGTCCCACCGGCGGCGCCGGGGACCACGCTCACCGGGCCAGCCACTCGGGGGTGGCCAGATCGGCGGGCAGGTCGACGTCCCAGCCCAGGTGGACCTCGCGCTCGACCCGCAGGTCCAGCCCCAGCCGGTGGACCTCGTCGCGGTGGCGGGCGAAGGACTGGGCGCCGTAGGCGAAGGTGAACCCGCGGCCGGTGGGCACGCACGCCACGTTGGTGCCGTCGTCGTGGCGGTCGGGCACCAGCGTCACCCCGTCGAAGTCGGCCACCCAGGCCAGGTCGAGGGCGTGGGGCAGGTCGGCGTGAGCCACCACCACCTGGTCGAAGCCGAGGGCGGTGAGGTGGTCGACCCCGTCGGCCACCGCGCCGTTCAGCCCCCGGCCGGGCGTCCACACCACGGTGGCACCGCAGTCGCGGGCCCAGGCAGCCACGCCGTCGTCGTCGCACACCACCCACACCGGCAGGGGCGCGGCCACCTGCACCACGTTGGTGGCCATGGATCGGGCCAACTCGGCCCGCGCCGGGGCGTCCAACGCAGGCGCCAGGCGGTGTTTGGCCTGGTCGAAGGCCTTGACCGGCACCAGCACGGCGGCGGAGCGGTGGGCCACGCCCCGAGTCTAGGGTGGCGTGATGAGGATCAGCGCGGCCGTGATCGGGGCCGGATCGTGGGGTACGACGGTGGCCCACCTGCTGGCCCACAACACCTCGACCGTGCTGTGGGCCCGCGATCCGGAGGTGGCCACCGACCTCGACCGGACCCGGCGCAACGAGCGCTACCTGGCCGGGTTCGACCTGCACGAGGACCTGCGGGTCACCCATTCGCTGGGCGAGGCCGTGGCCGAGGCCGACCTGGTGGTCATGGGGGTGCCCAGCCACGGGTTCCGCTCCACCCTCGAGCAGGTCGGGGAGCACGTGCGGGCCTGGGTGCCGGTCGTCAGCCTGACCAAGGGGCTCGAGCAGGGCAGCCGGCTGCGCATGACCGAGGTCATCAACCAGGTGCTGCCCGGTCATCCCTACGGCGTGCTGACCGGACCCAACCTGGCCAAGGAGATCCTGGCCGGCGACGCGGCGGCCGCCGTGCTCGCCATGAACGACGACACGATCTCCGGTGAGCTCCACACCCTGTTCGCCACCCGGCTGTTCCGGGTCTACACCAACCCCGACGTCATCGGCTGCGAGGTGGCCGGCGCCCTCAAGAACGTGATGGCCATCGCCTCGGGCATGGCCGATGGCCTGGGCACCGGCGACAACACCCGGGCGGCGGTGATCACCCGGGGCCTGGGCGAGCTGACCCGGCTGGGGGTGGCCATGGGGGGGCAGGCCATCACCTTCAGCGGGCTGGCCGGCATGGGCGACCTGGTGGCCACCTGCATCTCGAGCCAGAGCCGCAACCGCTACGTCGGCGAGCAGCTGGGTCGGGGCCGCAGCATCGACGAGATCATCGCGGAGATGTCCATGGTGGCCGAGGGCGTCAAGACGGCGGCGGTGGTCATGGAGCTGGCCCGCCAGCACGGTGTGGACATGCCCATCGCCGAGGAGGTCCACGCCGTGGTGCACGAGGGCCGCTCCGCCGACGAGGCCTACCGGGGCCTGCTCGGGCGCGGCTACCGCAGCGAGATGGCCGGCCTGGCCGACGCCACCAAGGCCTGAGGCGCGCCGATGCGCGCCCCCGACCCGCGCTGGACGTTGCTGGGCACGTTGGCCACCCCGGCGCGGGGCCTGGTGGACGGGCGCGGACGGGTGGCCAGCGCGCCCGGTTGGGCGCTGGACTGGTGGATCGGGGCCGAGGATCGGTGGCACCGGTCCGATCAGGAGGCGGCGGTGCGCCAGCACCTGGTGGACGACACCCCGGTGATCGAGACGGCCATGCACATCCCGGGTGGCGATGCCGTGCACCGGGCCTACGTGGGGCGCGACCGCGGGGCCGACGGCGGTGCCGACCTGCTGGTGGTCGAGGTGGAGAACCGATCGGCCGTGCCCGTCGCCCTGGCCCTGGTGGTCGGGCCGTTCGATCCCCACGCCCCGCGGGGCCAGGGCGGGTCGGTCTCGTCGCTGTCGCTCGAGGTCGGGGTCGGGGTCGCGAGCTGCGTGCTGTGGGTCGACGACCGCCCGGGCCTGTTGCTGGCCAAGCCGCCGGCTCGGGCGGTGGGGGTGCCGGCGGGCGACGACCTGCTCGAGGTGGTGGCCGCGGGCGACGCCCCCCGCACCTTCGTCCCCGTGTCGTGCCCCGACGGCGGAGCTCGCGCCGCGCTGATCCATCCGCTGCCCCACACCGCGGTGGTGCGGGTGGTCCTGCCCCTCGACACCCCCGCGCCGTGGGGTTCCAACCGGCCGGGTCGGCGGACGACGACGGGGTTCCCCGTCGCCTTGCCCAGCGCCGACCAGGTGGCCAAGGGGTGGGAGGTCCAGACGCGGCGGGACATGGCGGTCACGCTGCCCGATCCCCGCTGGCAGGCCGTGACCGAGGCCAACCGGGCCTTCCTGCTGCTCGGCGCGGGTGACGCCCGCACCTGGGTCGACTCGGTCGACGCCATCGGGGCCCTGGACCGATGGGGCTTCCACGACGAGGCGGCCCACCTGTTGCGCCGGGCCGCCGATCCGGCGTTCGACGGCCCCCCGGTGGACGCGGCCACGCTGGTGGCGCTGGCCGACCACCTGGCCTTCACGGGCGAGCGAGCGCTGGTCGAGGACCTGCTGTCGGTGGTGGCCCTCGGGGTGCGCCGAGCGGACCGGCCCGGCCGGCGGACTCGCCGGTCGGGCCGGGCCTCCAGCGCGGATCCCAAGGGCGCCGGCTCGCTCTGGTGGCGCGCCCGGGGGTTGGCCGCGGCCCCCGTGCTGCTGGAGGCGGTCGGCCAGGTGGACGGGGCCCGGGCCGTCCAGCGCCGAGCGGACCGGCTGGCTGCCGACCTGGCCGCCGAGGGCGAGGCCGGCGCGCCCGGATGGCCCGGAGCGGCCAGCCCGGCGACCACCCTGCGCCAGGCCCGGGTTGAGCTGGCCGAGCTCGGGCCCGGTCGGGACGAGCGCCTCGGCGCCCGCCTGGCCTGGGTCCTCGGCGCGATCGGGCCCACGCTCTGCTGGCCCGAGGAGATCGACCCCGAGCGCCCCGCCGACGCCCTGGGATCGGGCCACGACCCGGTGGCGGGCGCGGCCTGGTTGGGCCTGATCCGCGACCTGCTGGTGCGCGAGGTGGAGGGTGCGGCCGAGCCGACGCTGGCCGTGTGCTCGTGGCTGCCGCCGGACTGGTTGGGCCAGAGCGTCGAGGTGCACCACGCGCCCACCGCCCACGGCCAGCTGTCCTACGCCGTGCGCTGGCACGGCGCCCGTCCCGCGCTGCTGTGGGAGCTGGAGACCCGCCCCGAGGCGACCGGTCCGGTCCGGCTGCGGGCGCCGGGGCTGGACCCGTCGTGGTCGAGCCGCGAGGCTCGTGGCGAGGCGCTGCTCGCCGGACCCGACCCGGCCGGGCCCACTCGGGCCAGACCACCCATCGCCGAGCCGGTCGGCGAGTCGGGCCAGATGCCCAGCGCCGCGCCCCCGGATCAAGGAGCATCCTTCTCGTGACCCAGGCCGTCCCCCCAGAGCTGACCGCGGCCCTGCGCGACGCCGTGCTGTCGCTGGGCGTGCCGGCCGACGAGGTGGCCCGGGCCGAGGCCGACGGCACCCTCGAGCTGCTGGCCCTGGAACGGGCGGTCGACACCGAGCAGCCCTCGCTCGACCTCGAGCAGGTGGCCGATCGCTCGGGGGTGGAGCCCGCCGTGATCCGCGCCTTCTGGCGTGCCCTGGGCTTCCCCGATCCCCGTCCCGGCGAGCGGGTCTTCACCGAGCCCGACGTCGAGATGCTCGGCAACGTGGTCGAGTTCATCCAGGACGGTGCCCTGGAGGCCGGGCTGGCCCTGCAGATGGCCCGGGTCATCGGTTCGTCGATGGCCCGCATCGCCACTGCCGAGGTCGACGCCATCGACACCCAGCTCACCAGCCGCGACGACGAGCCCCCACTCGACCAGGCGTCGGCCGACCGCGCCCTGTTGGGGGCGGCCCAGGTCCTGCCGCTCATGCCCAAGATCATGGACATGGTCTGGCGCCGCCACCTGGGCGTGGCCGCCCGGCGGCGCATCGTGCGGGCGACCGCCGAGGAGGGCGAGATCGTCTGCGTCGGCTTCGCCGATCTGGTGGGGTTCACGGCCCAGACCCAAGAGCTGCCCGAGCACCAGCTGGCCGAGGTGGTGGAACGCTTCGAGACCATCGCCTACGACCTGGTGGGGTTGCACCAGGGCCGGGTGATCAAGATGATCGGCGACGAGGTCATGTTCATGACCGACGACGTGGTGTCGGGCGCGGCGCTGGCCGTCGAGATGGCGGCCACCTACAACCGCGAGCCGGGCCTGTCCGATGTGCGCGTTGGCTTGGCCAGCGGCCGGGTGCTCGAGCGCGACGGCGACGTCTACGGGTCGGTGGTGAACCTGGCCAGCCGCATCGTGAACGTGGCCTACCCGGGAGCGGTGGTGGTCAGCCAGGACATCCGCGACGCGCTGGCTGCCGACGAGGCGTTCGAGCTGCGCAACCTGCGCTCGCACTACCTCAAGGACATCGGCCGGGTGCCGTTGTGGTCGCTTCGGGCGGCCCACGACCCCGACGAGCAGCCCTATGCCCGGGCCCGCCGTCGCCGCTCCGACCTGAAGGGCACGTCGCTGGAGCAGTCGAACCGGGAGACGGCCGAGCACCTCCAGGCCGCCTTGGCCCCGGTGGTGCCGCCCGAGCTGGCCGCCGCCACCCCCGACTTCACCGAGGAGGCGACCACCGAGCAGCTCGAAGCCATCTCCCAGGCAGTCCTCGGGGCTGACCTCGACCACGACCTGCAGGTCGAGCTGCTGGCCGACATCGAGACCTCGCGTCGGCTCCACGAGCTCGAGGTCGAGGCCCGTCGACGTGCCGACCAGGCCGATCGCGAGGCCGAGCAGCGGGTGGCCGAGGCCGAGGTGGAGGCGCAGCGCAAGGTGGCCCAAGCCGAGGCCGAAGCCCGGCGCAAGGTCGAGGAGGCGTTGGCCGAGGCCGAGGAGAAGTCCCGCAAGGCCAACGAGGACGCCAACCGCAAGGTGGCCCAGGTGCTCGACGAGGCCGAGCGCAAGGCGGACCAGGCCAAGCGCGACGCCCGCCGCAAGGCGAAGCGCAAGACCGAGCGGACCAAGCGCGACCGCGACAAGCAGGAGCGCGACAAGCAGGAGCGCGACAAGCAGGAGCGCGACAAGCAGGAGCGTGACAAGCGCGACGGTGACCGCGATCGAGACCGGCGCAGGGGTCGGGACAAGAAGTAGGCCGGGCGGCGGACGAGATCAGCGGGGCTCGTCGACCACCAGGGTGGCGATGCGCCAGGGATCCAGGGCCACCGTCTCGATGAACGGCGCCACCGGCGCGCCGCGCAGGTCGACCAGCCACCCGGAGCGGCCGGCCAGCTCGACGGTGGTCGCCTGGTGGCTGGGGTTCCAGACCCGCACCTCCAACCGGGCGGCCACCCGGCGCACCGAGGACACCTCGGCACCGCGCACCGACAGGGCCTGGCCGCTCGACGCGTCCGAACCGGAGGACGGTCGGGTTGCGGCCATGCCCCGGATCTTGGCCGGGTCGGCCAGGCGCAGCGCCAGGAAGGCATCGTCGACCAGGGCGTAGGGATCGGCCGGCCCCACCGCCAGCCCATAGCGGACGGCGTGGCGTCCGATCAGCTGGGGACCCTCGACCGGGGTCGGCGGTCCGGCCGGCATGGGACGAGACGCCATCGGCCCCTGCGAGATGATGCCGGTGGCGCGCAGCAGGGTCAGGGCCAGGGCATGGGCCCGGGCGTCGTCGGGGAGCCCCCCGGCGCCGGCGGCGTGGTCGGCCACGATCGGCGTGCCGTCGCCGGCGCGGAGGTCCACCAGCTCGTACTCGAGCAGGCCGTCGTGCACCACGGTCAGACCGCCGGCCTGCACGAAGCGTCGGGACGGGAAGGTGGGCAGCCCCCACTCGTTGGGCCCGCCCTCGGCCGTCAGGCCCCGTTCCACCTCGGCGAAGGCGCACTCGGCGCGCGACGTGGCGGCCGGCTCGGGCAGGGGGAACCAGACCCGCAGTCGATGATCGCGACAGGGGTTGTCGAGCTCGGTGGTCACCCGTACCAGGGACTCGCCAGCCTGGACCTCGACGGTGGTGGTGACCGTGACCTCGATGCTGGCTGTGCGCTGGCCGCCCTCGAGCCGCGCCGGCCAGTCGTAGCGCGCCTGGATCGACGCGCGGGCCCGCAGGGGGCCGGTCTCGGTCACCCGCACCGAGCACGACCGGGGCCGATCGACCACCCGGTCGTGGTCGGGTGGGCACCAGTTGTAGGTGTCCCCGGCGTCGCCGTCGTCGACCAGCCGGCCGAAGCCGGGCTGGCCGTCCACCGAGAACGTCCCCGAGGCGTCGTCCACGGCCACGGTGACCAGGCCGTTGGCCAGGACCAGGCCGTCCACCTCGACCGGGGCCACCTGGTCGGGGCCGTCGCCGATGCGGGCGGCTTCGGCCCGGGGGTCGACGCGGCGCCAGCCGAAGCCAGGCACGTCGTGGACCCGGACCAGGGCCTTGGTGCCGGCCGCCCGGCTGAAGACCACCCGGCCCGGCCCGTCGGGGTCGGCGGCCGCCAACTCGGCCACCTCGACGCGGGCCGGACCGCTCCAGGTGCCGGTGGCGTGCACGGGGTCGCGGGCCACCCGCAGCTCGAGCACGCCGGTGTCGTCCACGGTGGCCTGGGCGTCGACCACGTCGTTGGCGTTGTAGAGCAGGCCCGTGAGAGCGCCGGCCACCTGGGACCGGGTCAGCCCGACGAGGGACCGCTCGGCCGGGTAGCTGGCCAGCACCTGGGTGCCCGGGACCGGCTCGGTGCCGGGGACGGCCACCTCCACCAGCCCGGAGCGGGGTCGCGCCGACGGGTTCACGGCCAGCGCCCGGTCGCCGCCCACCGATCGGCCCAGCGCGGCCACCGCCCGACCGGTCAGGCCCTCGGCGATCTGGAGCGCCTCCGCGTAGCGCTGCGTCACGGCATCGGACACCGCGTCCACCGAGCAGGCGCACACCGAGTCGTGGGCCGAGTTGCGGATCACGTCCAGCCAGGCCTCCTCGAGCAGGGCGCCGGGCCAGTGGTCGCGAGCGGGCCACAGAGCGCTGAGCGGTTCAGCCAGCCGTTCCAGGGCGCGCTCGCACGCCGCGCTGGCCTGGTGGATGTCGACCCGGTTGGAGGCCACGCCCATCAACAGGTTGGCCCGCGCGCCCGAGCGCAGCTCGCCCTCGACCCGATCCAGCTCGTGGGTGGTGGCCGCGTCGAGGAAGGCGGCCAGCGAGCCCACCTCGAGGCGGTGGTCGTCGCTGAGGGCGTTGGCTTCGGCTACCACCTTCCCCAGCCAGGGTCGGGGCACCTGGTGGTCGGTGCCGTTCATCCACAGCAGCGGCCCGTCGTCGGGCCCCCCGGCCAGCGAGCCGTACGTGGCCTCGAACCGGGCGATCAGGCCCAGCAGCTCCTTGGCGTCGTCGGGCAGCGTGGCGCCGTTGCTGTAGCCGTCGGGCAGGTACTGGGCTCGCACCGTCGAACCGTCCGGGGCGATCCACCAGAAGGCGCTGGTGCGCATGTGCTCGGGCACGCCGCGCCACACCACGGCGTGGGCGAAGCCGAACTGGTGCAGGAGCTGGGGCATCTGGGCCACGTGGCCGAACATGTCGGGCAGGTAGCCGACCGGCATGGCCCCGCCGAAGGTGGCGGCCCGGTCCAGGCCGAGCTGGAGGTTGCGGACCATGGTCTCGCCCGAGACCAGGAACTCGTCCATGAGGATGTACCAGGGGCCCATCGCCAGCCGGCCGGCGACGGCCAGGCGGCGCAGCACCGGCTCGGCCTCGGGGCGCACGGCCAGGTAGTCGTCGACCACCGCCATCTGGCCGTCGAGCAGGAAGTGGGCGTAGGACGGGTCGGCGTCGAGGCGGGGGAGCAGGTCGTCGAGCAGGTCGACCAGGCGCAGGCGGAAGGTCTGATACGGCTCGTACCACTCCCGGTCCCAATGGGTGTGGGGCACGACGTGCACGACCCGACGATCCGGCAGCTCGGTGGTCATCGGCCGAGCGTAGGCTGCGGCTCCCGGTGCCTGTGCGCCACCGATCGTGCGAGGAGCGCTCCCACATGCCCACGTTCGTGATGCTGTCGACCCTCGGTCCCGACGGCTTCGCCACCGTCCGGGACAACCCGTCGCGCATCCGCGGCGTGAACCGCGAGGTCGAGGCCATGGGGGCCACCGTGCTGCACCAGTACGCGCTGATGGGTCAGTGGGACTTCCTCACCGTGATCGAGGCCCCGGACCCCCAGACCATGCTGCGCATCACCACCACCCTGGCGGCGCGGGGCACGCTCAAGACCCACACCCTGGGGGCCATCCCCATCGACGACTACATCGCCTCGCTGGGGTCAGGGGTGGGCGGCGACCCGATCTGACGGGCGCGAGCTCAGTACCACCAGGTGCCGCGCTTGCGCTCCCGGGGCGGCCGCACGTCCTGGTGGTCGATCGGGGTGGGCAGCTCCATGCCGTCGGACAGGCGCCGGACCCGGTACCCGACCTCGTCGACGGCCACCACCTCGAAGCCGCGGGCCCAGTGCCCGTCGAAGCGGGTGCGCACCTCCACCGCCGAGCCGGGTCCGAGACCGTCGACCGGATGGCCGCTCACGTCATCGCCCCGCACCGGGGCTGTGCTGGTCATGGGCATGATCGACTCCTGGAGCGCTCGCATCGGTCGGCGACGATCCGTCCTCGCGTGGATTGTGGACCAGTTCCGACGGCCAGCCAAGGCGCCCCCGGCCAGCTTCGCCGAGCCGTCGTGTGCCGTTCACACGCGTTCTCCGGCCCGACACACGCCGGAAACCCGCGGGCGTCCCCAGCCTGGGCGCGTGATCAGCTGATCAGACGGGGCCGGGCCGGTTCGGACCCGTGATCGAGGTCGTCGGGCCGACCCAGATCGGTCGGGCGTCGGCCCACCGAGCAGAAGCCGCCCGAGGCCCCCACCGACAGGATCGACCCGCTCGACCCGATGGACAGGATCGATCCGGCCGATCCGATCGACGCGATGGAGCCGACGCTGCCGATCGACAGCCAGGACCCGGCCGACATCGAGGACCACGACGAGGCCACGGACCCGATGCTGCGATGCGACAGCACCGACGCCCGGCTGTGCGACGACAGCAGCGACGGGGTGGCCAGCAAGGCGCGCTTGGTGGCGATGGTGGCCCGCACGCCGGTCACCGCGGCCCGACCCAACGCCACCGCCACCTGGCCCATGTCGATCGGGGGCATCGTCGGTCGACGCCACGTCGGCCGGCGGCCAGATCTGGCTCGCCGCGACTGGCCGGCGTCGAGGAGGGGGCGCAGCCCGAGTGGTCGCACACCCAGACGGTAGCAAGGTGGTCGCCGACGATAGGGTCGGATCCGTGACCACGGCCAGCGCGCCTCGCCTGCGCAAGGCGATCAAGGCCAAGTCACCGGGTCTGGCGGTGGAGCGGGAGCTGTGGGCCCGGGGTGCGTCGGTGGTGGTGGGGGTGGACGAGGTGGGACGCGGCTCGTGGGCCGGGCCGCTGAGCGTGGGCGCGGCCGTGGTGCCCCAAGACCGCCGGGTGTACAAGATCCGTGACTCCAAGATGCTCACCGAGCGCGAACGTGAGGCCCTGTTCGACCGGGTGGCCGAGTGGTGCGTGGCCTGGTCGGTCGGCCACGCCACCCACCTGGAGTGCGACACCCTGGGCATGTCGGCGGCCCAGAAGCTGGCGGCTCGCCGCGCCGTCGAGGGGCTGGGGGTCGGGGCTGACCACGTGCTCATCGACGGGCCGTGGGACTTCGTGGGCGGGGGCAACACCACCCGCATCGTGAAGGGCGACGCCACCTGCCTGTCCATCGCTGCCGCCTCGATCCTGGCCAAGGTGACCCGGGACCGGATCATGCGGGCCGAGGCCGAGCACTTCCCCGGCTACGACTTCGAGTTCAACAAGGGCTACCCCTGTCCCCGCCACCGCACGGCGCTGCAGGGCATGGGTCCGACCACCATCCACCGGCGCACCTGGGTGTTCATGGAGCACCTGCCGTGGACCGGCATCCCGCGCCAGCGCCCGGCCAACTGGGAGCCCGAACCCGACCCGCCGCCCACCCTGTTCTGACCCGGCCACCCCCCTCGTACGCCCCCGCACCAAATCTGTGCACTTGTCGCGGTACAGCCGCAGTAGGTGCACAGATTTCGGGCAGGTTCTGGGGCGGGGGGGGCCGGAACTCGGTGGCGTGGGTGACAGGCAGTCAGGAGACTGGCGCATGGCTGACACCAAGAACTGGACGTGGGTGCTCGAGCGGCGCTGCCCCGAGTGCGGCTTCGACGCCGCCGCGCTGGATCGAGTCGACATCGCCCGTGCCACCCGGGACGTGGCCCGTCGCTTCGACGGGCTGCTGATCGGCGGGGTCGAGGTGGTCCGCCGGCCCGAGCCCGAGGTGTGGTCGGCGCTGGAGTACGGCGCTCATGTGCGCGACGTGTTCTCGGTGATGCTCGGCCGGCTCCAGCTGATGCTGGCCGAGGACGATCCCACCTTCGCCAACTGGGACCAGGACGCCACCGCCGAGGCCGAGGGCTACGCCGATCAGGACCCGCTGGTCGTGCGGGCCGCCCTGGTGGCCAACGGCGAGGCCCTGGGCGACGCCTTCGCCGCCGTGGCCGACGACCAGTGGGCCCGCCGCGGCCTGCGCTCGGACGGGTCGGCCTTCACCGTCGAGTCGCTCGGGCGCTACATGGTCCACGACCCGGTGCACCACGTGTGGGACGTCGAGGCCGGCCTGCGCGCCCTGGCCTGAACGGGGCTGTGCCCTCGTCCCGGCAGTCGCCACGGTCAGGCCTGGGTGCCGACCTTGAGGTCGCGGAACGGGGTCGTGGCGTCGATGCCCGGATCCTTGGGCAGGCCCAGCACCCGCTCGCCCACGATGTTCTTCATGACCTCGTCGGTGCCACCGGCCACCCGCATGCCGGGCACGCCGCACAGGAACTGCGACCAGGCAAATGTGCCCCACTCGCCGGTGTCGGCCTGCATCCGCGGCCCGAGCACGCGGGCCACGAAGTTCGCGCTGCGCCACATGTTGTTGGTCAGCGAGAGCTTGGCGATCGACATCTCGGGGCCGGGCAGCTGGCCCCGCTTGATCTTGTCCAGGGCGCGCTGGTTGTTGTACTTCGAGACCTGGAAGCCGATGTAGACCTTCATCAGCTCCTGGCGGGTGATGGGGTCGTCGGCCAGGCCGAAGTGGCGGACCATCTCCGACAGGCGCACGACGTTGCCCAGGCCGGTGCCTCCGCCGCCGCCGGCGCCGATCGACGCCCGCTCGTTCATCAGGGTGGTGAGCGCCACCGTCCAGCCCTGGTTCACGTCGCCCAGCCGATGGCTGTCGGGGACGCGGACGTCGGTGAAGAACACCTCGTTGAACGACGCCCCGCCGGTCATCTGGCGCAACGGACGCACCTCGACGCCCGATGCGTGCATGTCCACCACGAAGCCGGTGAGGCCCTTGTGCTTGGGCATGTCGGGATCGGTGCGGCAGATGATCTCGCCGATGTCGCTGTACTGGGCGCCCGAGGTCCACACCTTCTGGCCGTTGAGGATCCACTCGTCGCCGTCGCGGTCGGCCCGGGTCTGCAGACCGGCCAGGTCCGAGCCGGCGCCGGGCTCGCTGAAGAGCTGGCAGGCCACCAGGTCCCCCCGGTAGAGCTTGGCCAGGTAGGCGTCGCGCACCTCGTCGGTGGCGTGGGCCAGGATCGTGGGGGCCACCATGCCCAGCCCGATGCCGAAGAACCCCTGGTCGGGCACCTTGTAGCGGGCTTCGGCCTGGACGTAGAGCCGGTCGTAGGCCCCGGGCAGCTCGCGCCCGCCGTAGGCGGCCGGGCCGCTGATCCAGCCCAGGCCGGCGTCGTAGCGCATGGCCCGCCACGCCTGCGCCCTGGCCAGCGCGGCCATCTCCTGCTCGCGGGTGGTCTCCTCGAACAGGGACACGTCATCGGTGCCCTCGCCCCACCGGAAGGCCCGCTCGGCCTCCTTGAGCGTGGCGTTGGCCTCGAGGAAGGCGGCCACCTCGTCCTCGAACGCCTCGATGGTGATGTCGCTCATGAGCCCTCCCAACCGAACTTGACCGTCCGGTCAAGTTAGTGGAGCCAGGTTGGGCAGTCCATCCCGGCCCCGAGACGAACCTGTCAGCCCAGCGACCTCGCTGGATCCGCTGCCCTGACAGGTTGGCCACCTGATCGGGGCCGCCGGTACCCTCGGTCGCGATGGTTCGTGCCTACCGCTACTCGCGTCCCTGGTTGATCGCCATGGTGGCGTGGGCCCTGTTCGTGTGGACCACCCGCATCCGCAACGCGGCCACCGACCACCACGCCAGCGCCTGGTCGAAGACGGGGGCCATCGCCCTGTCGGTGAGCTTCGTGGTCTTCGCCGTGGCCGGCATCGTCATCGTGGTGCGGACGCGCCGCGACACCATCGCCTCGCCGTTCGAGGCGCGGGTCCTCCAGGCGTTCGCGGCGTGGACCACGGCCGTCTGGTTGGTGTTCGGCACCATCATCGTCATCCACCACCACCCGGTGGCGTTCAAGGCGGTGCACGTCACGCTGGGGCTCATCTCCATCGGGCTGTCGGCCGCGCTGTGGCGCTCGACCCGCCCGGTCGAGGCCGCGCCCGCCTCGGGCGCGCTCGACGTGTCGCGCGCCGGTTAGGCTCGGCGCCGCCATGGGACAGCCTGTCACCGTCATCGAGAAGTCCTCGACCGTGCCCGGCGTGGTGCGCTTCGAGATCAACCGGAGCATCACCGGCATGGGGATCGAGCACTACTCGTCGCCCGAGGCGGTGGTGGCCGATCGTCCGGTCGACGAGCTGGCCCGGCGGCTGTTCGAGCACAACGGGGTCACGGCCGTCACGGTGAACAGCAACATGATCACCGTGCAGATGGCCAGCGGGTCGTCGAGCATGGGGCTCAAGGCCACCATCGAGGACCTGTTCCTGTACTACCGCGAAGGGGTCGAGGTCGTCATCCCCGAGGGCGTCTCCTCGGACTGATCCCCGGGTCGCCCGCCAGATCTGGGCAACCCGAACCTCGCGACATCTCGGGACCTTGTGCTCTACGGGGTCACTCGCCGGATTCGTACGTTGATGCCGACAAGGATCCCCGAGAGAGAGGGCCTGAGATGGCTCGAATGCGCCTCGTCCCCGCCACGATGGCACTGGTGCTCATCGTCGCCGTGGTCGGCTGCTCCAGCAGTTCCAAGAGCACGAGCACCAGCGGTGGTGGCGGCGTCTCCGTCACCTCCGTGGCGCCTTCGGGCACCGTCGTGCACGTCACGGTCAGCGACACGTCCGGGCTGAACGGATCGATGACCATGACGGCCGCACCCAGCACCGTCCCGGCCGGCGACGTCACCTTCATCGTCAAGAACAGCGGCACCATCGACCACGAGGCCGTGGTGCTGCAGCTGTCCGCGGGGCAGACGTGGGACAAGCTGCCGATCGCCGACGCCGGCGACCCGCCGGCCCCGGTGACCACGGGAGCCAACAAGGTCTCCGAGGACAACAACATCGGCGAGACGGGTGATCCGAACCTGAAGCCGGGTGAATCCCGGACCTTCGTGATCAAGAACATGAAGGCCGGCAACTACGCCATCGTGTGCAACATCGCCCAGCACTACGGCATGGGCATGCGGGCCCAGTTCACGGTGTCGTGAGCCCATCCCTGCGTCACCGGGGACTGGCCGACCACCCCGACCACCCCGACGAGGTCGGGGCGGTCGGCCACACCCCTCACGACGGGCCCGAGGCTGCGGCGCGACGCGACGAGATCGGGTGGTTCCGGGGCATCGCCACCGGCGTGGTGATCCTGGTCGTCGGACTCGGGGTGAGCGTGGGCGCGGCCAACGAGATCCTCACCAACCTGAGCGGCCTGAGCCGCGACAACCTCCAGTACCTGGCGTCGACCGTGTTCGTGGCCCTGCTGGTGGTGGCCGCCTGGGTGCTGCGTCGCCTGCAAGCCCGCGGCGTGATCTGATGCCTCCACCCGTTGCCCCGGACGCGGCCTGGTTGTGGGCCAACGAGCCGTGTCGGGCGGCCTGCCCGGTCCACACCGACGCCGGCGCCTACGTGACCGCCATCGCCGAGGGACGTCCCCGAGACGCCTACCTCATCGCTCGGGGGCCGAACCCCTTCGCGTCCATCTGCGGTCGGGTGTGCGCCGCGCCGTGTGAGACGGCCTGCCGGCGGGGGACGGTCGACGCGCCGGTGGCCATCCGGGCCCTGAAGCGATACGTGACCGAGCAGTTCGGGGTCGAGAGCTTCGACGCCGCCAGCGTCTGGCACGAGGCGCACGGCCCGGTCCCAGAGGCCACCGGCTCCTCGGTCGGCATCATCGGCGGGGGACCGGCCGGGCTGGCGGCCGCCTATGAGCTCCGGCTGGCCGGGCACCCGGTGACCGTGTACGAGGCAGGCGACCGGCTGGGCGGGATGATGGTGCTCGGCATCCCGGAGTATCGGCTGTCCCGCGAGCTCATCGCCCGCGAGATCGAGGCCATCGTCGACCTCGGGATCGAGGTCGAGCTGCGCGTCCGGGTGGGCGTCGACATCACCCTCGACGAGCTCTTGGCTCGCCACGACTCGCTGTTCGTGGCCGTGGGCACGGGTCGCGGCCGCGGCCTCGACCTGCCCGGCCACGACCAGGACGGGTTGCTGCGCGCCGTCGAGTTCCTGCTGAACGTGAACCAGGGGTACCGGGTCGAGCTGGGCCAGCGTGTGGTGGTGGTCGGCGGCGGCAACGTGGCCTTCGACGCGGCCCGCACCGCGCTGCGCGCCGCGGCCGGCGATGCCGGACGACCCGATGACCGTCCGGCGCCCGACCAGGCCGCGGTGGGTACCGCTGACGACGCCCGGCGGGCCATGACCACGACCCTCGACGTGGCTCGGGCCGCCCGCCGCGAAGGGGTGCTCGACGTCACCGTGATCGCCCTCGAGTCGGGGGAGGAGATCCCGGCCGACCCCGAGGAGATCGAGGAAGCCGAGTCCGAGGGCATCACCATCCTCTACCGACGCGGGCCGCATCGCTTCGTGGGCACCGACGGCCGCCTGACCGGGCTCGAGACCATCGCGGTGTCGTCGGTGTTCGACGACGAGGGTCGCTTCAACCCGAGCTTCGTGGACGGCAGCGAGGAGGTCCTCCCCGCCGACACGGTCATCCTGGCCGTGGGCCAGGCCGCCGACCTCGACTTCCTGGGCGACACGGTGCTGGACCGCACCCGGGGGGGTGGGGTCCAGGCCGACCCCGACACGCTGCGCACCTCCCACCCCCGGATCTGGGCCGGCGGCGATGTGGCCAAGGGTCCGCGCAACCTCATCGACGCCATCGCCGACGGCCAACGAGCCGCCCGGTCGATCCACGCCGCGTCGGGGTGGCCGATCAGCCCGACGCGTCGAGCGCCGCCGGCCGGCCGGCCTCCACCGTCGACGAACCCGCCGGTGTGCAGGTCGAGCTGCACGAGCGCCGGGGCTATCGGCGCCTGTCGACCGGCTACGACGGCATCGCCCGCCAGACGGTCCCGGCCACGCCGACGGAGCGGCGCACCGGCTTCGCCGAGGTCGAGACCGGCTACGACGCGTCCGGCGCCTGGCTCGAGTCGCTGCGCTGCCTGCGTTGCTTCGACAACATCATGCTCGACCCGGACCTGTGCATCCTGTGCGGGCTCTGCGTCGACGTCTGCCCTCCGAGCTGCATCACGATCGCACGCGCCGACCACCTCGAGCTGGGGACCGCGGCCCAGAGCGTCCTGCTCCTCGACGAGGACCTGTGCATCCGATGCGGTCTGTGCGTCAACCGCTGCCCACCGGGCGCGCTGTCGATGGTCCACGCCCAGGAGGTCGGCCATGACCGAGCACGAGTCTGATCCCGACGCGGGCCCGGACGCGTCGAGCGTCGGCACCGTGGTGGAGGTCGCGACCTCCGACGGCCAGTCGCCCACCCGCGACCCGCTCGAGCCCGGTGTGGCCTATGCCGCCGGCACCGGGATCACCGCCCGGGTCGAGCGCAGCAACGTGTGGCGATCCATGTTCCGCCATCCCCGCATCGAGACGCCGCGGGGTCGCGCCCTGCAGGGCTTCTCCAACTTCTTCCTGCACGTCTACCCGGTGAAGGTGCCGGCTCGGGTGCTGCGCCTGCGCTACTCGTTCCGGCTGGGGTTCATCTCCACCGTGCTGTTCGGCATCCTGGCGGTGACCGGCGTCTACCTCATGTTCTTCTACACGCCGGCCGTGGGCTCCGCCTACGGGGACATGCAGAACATCCGCACCGCGGTCGGGTTCGGCCAGCTCGTGCGCAACGTGCACCGGTGGTCGGCCCACCTGATGGTGCTCATGGTGTTCCTGCACATGGTGCGCGTGTTCTACGCCGGCGCCTACAAGAAGCCCCGCGAGTTCAACTGGGTGATCGGCGTGGTGCTGCTGCTGGTCACGCTCGGACTGTCGTTCACCGGCTACCTGCTGCCGTGGGACCAGCTCAGCTACTGGGCGGTGACCGTGGGCACGAACCTGGTGCACTACATCCCGTTCTTCGGCAAGTCGATCAGCGACCTGCTGATCGGGGGCAGCCAGATCGGCCAACCCACGCTGTTGCGCTTCTACGCCCTGCACGTCGCGGTGCTGCCGCTGACCTTCGTGACGATCCTGGGCATCCACATCTGGCGGGTGCGCAAGGACGGGTTCGCGGTCGAGCGCTCGGCGGTGCCCGCCACCGGCGCCTTCGAGGAGGAGGCCACCGCGCCGGCCAGCCCGGCGGTGCCCTCGACCGCCCCCACCGCCCTCTACGGCGGCCGGACCCGGGTGCTCGGGGTGGTCGAGCGCGAATCGGTCACCGCCGAGGAGCGCCCGGTGGACGACACGGTGTTCAGCTGGCCGCACCTCATCGTGCGCCACGTGGTGGTGGCGCTGGGCGTGGCCACCGTGGTGCTCGGCCTGGGCGTGCTGTTCGCCGCGCCGCTGCGCGGCCTGGCCAACCCCAACCTCACGCCCGAGCCGGCCAAGGCCCCCTGGTACTTCGCCGGCCTCCAGGAGCTGCTGTCGCACTTCGATCCCCTGGTGGCCGGGATCCTCATCCCGATCGGGGCCGTGCTCACGTTGGTGCTGCTGCCCTACATCGACCGCAACCCCTCCACGATCGCCCGCCATCGGAAGGTGGCCATCACCACCTTCTCGGGGTTGGTGCTCATCGCCGTCGTGCTCACGGTCATCGGCACCTTCTTCCGAGGTCCCGGTTGGTCGTTCGTCGCCCCGTGGACCCACTGGTGGGTCGAGCTCTAGGAGATCCTGCTCATGACGCACACCTCACGCCGCGAGTTCCTGCGCCGGGGCTGGAAGCTGGGCGGCTCGCTGCTGGCCGTCGCTGCCGGCTGGACGGTCTGGGAATCGCTGCGACCCCTCGCCACCGCCGGCGCCGGCGGCAAGATCACGCTCGACTCGGTGTCGAGCTACCAGGCGGGGACGGCCACCTACGTCCCCGAGGGTCGGTTGTTCGTGGCCAACACCGGCTCCACGCTGCTGGCCATCTCCCAGAAGTGCCCGCACCTCGGCTGCCAGGTGCCCTTCTGCGCCTCCTCGGGGCGGTTCGAGTGCCCGTGCCACGGCTCGGTGTTCGACATCGGCGGGGAGTGGATCGAGGGCCCGGCCCCGGTGGGGATGTCCCAGTACCCGATCTCGCTCGACGGCAACACGGTGGTGGTCGACACCTCGACCGTGCAGCCCGGTCCGGCGCGGGGCGCGCACAAGTACTTCACGCCGGCCAAGGGCCCCAAGTGCCAGGTGAAGGGATGACCCATGCCTCGTGAACGGCCGAGCCCCCCGCCCTTCGAACCCGCCGAGCTGGAACGCAGCCTGGACCGCTACCTGGTGGTCGGGCTGGTGTTCATGGTCCTGCTCATCGCCGGCTTCATCACCTACAAGGTGCGCGAGCCCGACCTGCGCAAGACGGCGGCGGCCGAGCAGCAGACGTCCTACCAGTCGCTGGGCAAGGCGCTGTTCGCCTCGAGCTGCGCGTCGTGCCACGGCAAGGAGGCCGTGGGCGGCAGTGCCCCGGTGCTCAACTCGCAGCAGTTCCTCAAGGCCACCACGGACGGTCAGATCGAGAACATCGTGAGCGGCGGTGTCTCCGGCACCGAGATGCCGGCCTGGAGCCTCGACTTCGGCGGCACCCTGACCGCTGAGCAGGTCCAGCAGGTGACCACCTACCTGCGCTCGCTCGAACCGAACGCGCCCAGCGTGCCGAGCTGGCGCCAGGGCAAGTCCTGACGTTCGACGCCTCGTCAGGTGGCCAGGCGCAGGTCGGCCACGTCGCGCTCGACGGCTTCGCCGCCCGGTCGGCCGTACCACCAGGTGTGGCGGATGTGTCCGGGCTCCGGCACCGAGACCAGGACCTTCATGGGGAACGGTGAACCCTCGGGTCCGACCTCGAAGGTGCCCGGGGTGGTCTCGCGCAGCACCGCCACCGAGTCGGCATGGGGGTGGCCGATGACCATGATGGCCGGACCCTCGTGGACCCGGGCCACGATCGAGTGCTCGACGTGGCCGCGCAGCCGGTCGGGCATGGCCGGGTTGAGCACCTCGTAGTCGAGGGCCACGCCCGACCCGCCGGGCAGCACGGCGACCTGCATGCGGGCCGCGCCACGCAGCTCGGCCCCGGCCACCTCGTCGATGCCCAGGTACAGCCCGGGGTTGGCGACCAGGTCCTCGATGACACCCATGATCCGACCATAGACCTAGCCTGGCGGGCATGGCTCGATGCAAGGTGGGCGTGCAGCTCTGGCCCCAGCACACCGACATCGGCGCCCTGCGCGAGGCGTGGCAGGCGGCTGACGAGATGGGGGTCGACTCCATCTGGGTATGGGACCACTTCCACCCGATCTTCGGTCCGCTCGACGGCGCCCACTTCGAGGGCTGGTCGTTGCTGGCCGCCATGGCGGCCGACACCCGCCACGCCCAGCTGGGCACGTTGGTCAGCTGCAACTCGTACCGCAACCCCGAGCTGCTGGCCGACATGGCCCGCACCGTCGACCAGATCAGCGGCGGCCGGCTCTACCTGGGCATCGGGTCGGGTTGGTTCGAGGCCGACTACCAGAGCTACGGCTACGAGTTCGGCACCGCGGCCAGCCGCCTGCACGACTTCGAGGTGGCGCTGAAGCGGATGAAGACCCGCCTGGCCACGCTCAACCCCGGTCCGGCCGGGCCGTTGCCCATCCTCATCGGGGGCTCGGGCGAGAAGGTCACGTTGCGCATCGTGGCCGAGCAGGCCGACGCCTGGAACGCGTTCGGCCCACCCGACAGCTACGCCCACAAGAACGCCGTGCTCGACGGGTGGTGCGCCAAGGTGGGTCGCGACCCGGCGCAGGTCGAGCGCACCATCGGCCTGCTGTCGCCCGACGAGGTCGACCTGGCCGACGACTACCTGGCCGCCGGCGCCACCCACCTCATCCACGGCCTCGGCCACCCCTTCGACCTGACCAGCGTCCAGCGATTGCTCGACCGGCGCGACGCCTGACCGCGTGCCCCGGAAGGCGCAGGCCGCCAGGTCGGAGCCGCTGGACCGGTGGTACCCGGATGCCGAAGGCGCCCGTAGGGAGGCTTGCCGACCGGAGGGCCAGGCGAATCAGCGCATGGACTCGAGGATGGCGGCCAGGTCGTCGACGGTGGTGCGCGGGTTGACGATGCAGAAGCGCAGCACCGTCTCGCCCTTCCAGGCCGAGGGCACCGTGAGGGTGAGCCCGTCGGCCAGGGCCCGGTCGCTCCAGTCCCGGTAGTCCTCCGGCGACCAGCCCACCCGGCGGAACATCACCACCGAGAGCACCGGGTCCATGACCAGCTCCACGTGGTCGAGCTCGGCGATGAGCCGGGCGCCGGCGCGGGCGGTGGCCAGCGTGGCTTCGATGGCCTCGCAGTAGGCGTCGGTGCCGTGGGTGGCCAGCGAGAACCACAGGGGCAGGCCGCGGGCCCGGCGGGTCAGGTGGTAGGCGAAGTCGCTGGGATCCCACTCCAGGGCGTCGGCCCGGCGGCGCTGCTGCATCACCTCCAGGTAGGCGGCGTGCTGGGTGTGGGCCCGCCGGGCCAGCTCGGGTTGGCGGTAGAGCAGGGCGGCGCAGTCGAACGGGGTGAACAGCCACTTGTGCGGGTCGACCACCAGGGAGTCGGCCCGCTCGATGCCGGTGAAGTGGTGGCGGACGCTGGGGGCGGCCAGGGCGGCGCCGCCGTAGGCCCCGTCCACGTGGAACCACAGGCCGCGGGCCTCGGCCACCGCCGCCACCCCGGCCAGGTCGTCGACCATGCCGGCGTTGGTGGTGCCGCTGGTGGCCACCACCGCGAACAGCCCGTCGAGCCCGTCGGTGCCGTCCGCCCCGGACCGGTCCGAACCGTCGCGCTCGATGCGGTCGAGCGTGTCGGCCAGCGCAGCCCCCGTGAGCCGGCCGCGCTCGTCGGTGGGGGCGTCGATGACCTCGATGTCCATGACCCGGGCCGTGGCGGCGATCGACGAGTGGGCCTCGGCCGACGCCGCGATGCGCCAGCGGCGAGGTCGGTCCCGACCGGCGGCGGCCCGGGCGTGGGCCGCGGCGTCGCGGGCCGCCACCAGCGCGCTCAGGTTGCCGGCCGACCCGCCGGACACGAAGCACCCGCCGGCCTCGGGCGGCAGGCCCGCCAGGTCCGCGATCCAGCGCAGGGCCTGGTTCTCGGCGTAGACGGCTCCCGCCCCCTCCAACCACGACCCGGCGTAGATGGACGAGGCGCCCACGACCAGGTCGAAGATGGTGGCCGCCTCGGTGGGCGCGGTGGGCACGAAGGACAGGGCCCGGGGGTGGTCCTCGGAGATGCAGGCCGGGGCCAGCTGGTCGATCCAGAGCTGGAGCGCGGCCGACCCGCCCAACCCCTCGGGGGTGACGGTGGCCCCGATGTGGGCGCGCAGGTCGTCGGGGGACCGGGGCGAGTCGAGCGGCGGCGGGTCCATGCGCATGCGCTCGAGGGCGTAGGCGATCACCTTCTGGGCCAGCGCCTCGGAGGCCTGGTCGTAGGTGTGCATCCGGGCCGGGTCCGGCGGTGAGGAGGGCAGTTCCGGCGGCTCGGAGAGGCGGTCCGGCGGCTCGGAAGAGTTCGGCATGGCCTCGGTCTATCGCACCCGGCCCACTTGCCAGTCCCGAACATCTGTTCGATACTGAGGCATGTCGTCCGTGCCGGTCCTGCGGCCCGCTCCTGACCTGGCCGAGGTGAGCCGGGCCGTGCGCCCGGTGTCCATGGCCCACGAGCAGGTCGTGCCCGTCCTGCCCGCCCTCTCGTGCCTGGTGTCGGGCCAGCCGGTCGGTGGGGGCCTGGTCCGGGGCAGCGTGGTGCAGGTGGCCGGCGTGGCCGCCGTCTCGGTGGCCCTGGCCCTGGTGGCCGGTCCCTCGGCTGCCGGCTCGTGGACGGCCGTGGTCGGCTGTCCCGACCTGGGCCTGGCCGCGGCGGCCGAGGCCGGGGTGTCCATGGAGCGGTTGGCCCTGGTGGCCGAGCCGGCTCCCGAGTCGTGGGCCGGGGTGGTGGCCGCCTTCGTGGGCGCGGTCGACGTGGTGGTGGTGGGTCCGCCGCACCGGGTGCGCACCGGCGACGCCCGACGGTTGGTGGCCCGGGCTCGCGAGCGGGGGACCATCCTGGTCCAGGTGGCGTCGGGTCGGCCGGCCGGGTCGGGAAGCTCGGGAAGCTCGTGGGCTGGCGTCATCGAGGCCGACCTGCGCCTGACCGGGGTCGAGTCCCGGTGGCAGGGGCTGGGGCGCGGCCACGGGCACCTGCAGGCTCGGCGGGTGGTGGTCGAGGCCGGCGGCCGACGGCGGGCGTCGCGGCCCCGCCGGGCCGAGCTGTGGCTCCCCGATGCGCAGGGCGCCATCACCGTCGTGGCCGATCCGGTCCGTTCGCCGATCCCCCTGGTTCTGGCGTTGGATTCCACCCCTGGGAGGGCGGATTTCAACGCCAGAACCGAACGGGTGAGCTGAGGTGGCCGCCACCGACGCGGATGTGGCGCGCACGATGGTGGTGCACGCCCTCGACTGGCCGGTGGTGGCCGCCGGTCCCGATCGGGGTGAGCCGGTGGCGGTGGTGCGGGCCAACCGGGTGGTGGCCGCCTCGGCCCCGGCCCGGGCCGACGGGGTGGCACCCGGGCAGCGGCGGCGCGAGGCCCAGGGCCGGTGCCCCGGCCTGGTGGTGGTCGACCACGACGGCGACCGCGACGTGCGGGCCTTCGCCGAGGTGGCCGCCGCGGTCGAGGCCTTCACCCCGCGGTTGGAGCTGTCCCGTCCAGGGTCGTGCGCCCTGGCCACCCGCGGGCCGTCGCGCTACTTCGGGGGCGACGCCGCGCTGGCCACCCAGGTCCTCGAGCGGGTGGAGGCGGTGCTGGCCCAGCGGGGTTGGTCGGGGGTCACCCGGGTGGGGGTGGCCGACGGCCCCTTCGCCGCCGAGTTGGCCGCCGGCGACCACCACGGGTCGGTCGACGCCGCCTGGGTGGTGGCGCCGGGGGAGACGCCGGCCTTCCTGGCCCCCCTGCCCATCGCCACGCTGGCCGGAGGGCTGGTCTCGGCCGGCGTGCGTCGTGGTGGGGGCCCAGGGGGCGGGGCCGACGGCGAGGGCCTGATCGACGTGTTGAACCGGCTGGGCCTGCGCACCCTGGGCGACCTGGCCGGGCTGGAGGCGGGTGACGTGGTGGCCCGCTTCGGGCTCGAGGGCCAGCTGGCCCACCGCCTGGCCCGGGGCCTCGACCCGTACCCGCCCGACACCCGGTTGCCGCCGCCCCACCTGGTGGTCGAGGCCCTGTTGGATCCTCCGGTCGAACGGGTCGACGCCGCCGCCTTCATGGCCAAGGCGCTGGCCGATGACCTGCACCTCCAGCTCGACCGGCGCGGCCTGGCCTGCACCCGGGTGGCGGTGCTGGCCGAGACCGAGCACGGCGAGTCCAACCAACGGCTGTGGCGTCACGAGGGGGCGTTGTCGCCGGCGGCCATCGCCGACCGGGTGCGCTGGCAGCTCGACGGGTGGCTCAACGCCTCGGTGGCCCTCCGGCCGACCAGCGGCATCATCCGGCTGGCCCTGGTCCCCGACGAGGTGGTGGCGGCCACCGGGCGCCAGCTCGGGTTCTGGGGCGGCGAGACCGAGCACGACGAGCGGGCGGTGCGGGCCTTCGCCCGGGTCCAAGGGCTGCTGGGATCCGATGCCGTGACCGTGCCCGAGCGCCAGGGCGGCCGGGGTCCGGCCGAGCAGTACCGTCGGGTGCCGGTGCACGCCGTCGACCTGGCCCGCCGTCAGGCTGGCGGGCTGGGGCCGTCGGGCCTCGCCCCCGATCGGCCACCGTGGCCCGGTCAGGTGCCGGCCCCCGCGCCGGCCGTCGTGCCCGCGTCGGCGGTGGCCTGCCAGGTGGTGGATGCCGATGGCGTCACCGTGGGGGTCGGCGGGCGGGGGTCGGCCACCGCCGCGCCGGCCCGGCTGTCGGTGGCGGGCGGGCCGTGGGTCGAGGTGACCGGCTGGGCCGGGCCCTGGTTGGCCGACGAGCGCTGGTGGGATCCGCCCGCCCATCGCCGTCGTGCCCGGTTCCAGGTGGTGGTGGCCGACGGGAGCGCCCACCTGCTGGCTGTGGAGAACGGACGTTGGTGGGTCGAAGCCACCTACGATTGAGGGGCGGTGCCGACGCAGGCGGTTGGCGCCGAATCGACGTCGAATCGGTGCCAACCGGCGATGGAGGACCACGATGGGGCGACGGTGGGTGGTTCGGGCGGCGCTCGGCGTCGGTCTGGTCGCTGCGGCCCTGGTCGCTGCGGCCTGTGGATCGTCATCGACGGTGGGCACGGCCGGCGGCACCGCAACGACGACCACGACCGTCGCCGGGCCGCTGGTGGCCCAGCTGTATCGCTCCTGCTCGAGGCGGGCGGGTTTCGTGGTCGATCGGTCGCCCACCGGCGGTGCTCCGTCGCCGGCCGACGCCCTGTCGATGTTCCTGGCCTCCGCCCCCCAGGCCAAGACGTTGCGAGGTCTGCAGTTCGACCCGGCCGCGCCGCCGCCGTCCGACCAGCCGGTGCAGAGCGTGCTGGCCGAGCCCACCTCGAGCGGGCTGACCACCTCGACCACCGCCACGCCCGCGCCGCAGTGGTACGCCCATCGTGACGTGCAGGGCCGGGTGACCGTCATCCTCGAGGTCAGCTGGACGGCCGGCTGGGCGGTGGACCAGGTCGAGGAGTGCACACCCGGTCCGGAGATCGATCCCCAGGGCGTCACCGCCACCACCGGGACGGCGCCGGTGCCCGACACGCTGGCCCTGCCCCCGGCCAACATGACCACGTTCGCCATGCCGGCGTCCACCACCTCATCGATCACGACGACCACGACCATGGGCGGGCCATGACCGAGCACCTGCCCGCCTCGGCCACCGTCGACCAGGTGGTCGATGCCATGGACGACCAGGGCTTCGCCGTGGTCGAGCGGCTCCTGTCACCGGATCAGACCGCGGCGGTGCGGGCCGACCTGACCCGGGTGCTCGAGACGGTCCCGCTGGGGCGCAACGACTTCGAGGGCCACCGCACCCGGCGCATCTACAACCTGTTCGCCAAGACCCGGGCCTTCGACGACATCGCCCTGCACCCGTTGCTGCTCGGGGTGCTCGACCGGGTGCTCGGCCACTACCAGTTCAGCGCGCCGGTGGGCATCGAGATCGGGCCCGGCGAGGTGGCCCAGGTGCTCCACTACGACGACGTCGTGTACCCGCTGCCCTGGCCTCACGACACCGTGCTGGTCAACACCATGTGGGCCTTCGACGACTTCACCGAGGCCAACGGCGCCACCCGGGTCATCGCCGGCAGCCACCACCGACCCACCGCGGCCTACCCCGATGACATGACCACCGTGGCCGTGGAGATGCCGGCGGGATCGGTCATCTTCTACCCGGGGACCGTGCTGCACGGAGGCGGGGCCAACACCACCGACCGGGCCCGGCTGGGGGTGATCCTCGAGTTCGTGGCCGCCTGGCTGCGACCGCAGGAGAACCACCTCATCGGCGTGCCCCGCGACGTGGTGCGCGACCTGCCGCCGCGGCTCCAGGAGCTGCTGGGCTGGAACGTCTACCCACCGTTCCTGGGCAACGTGGACGGCCGCCACCCCCGCAAGTACCTCTGATCCACGCCGGCAGGACGCCCCCTCCATCGACGAACCTGTCAGCTCAGCGACCTCACCGGGTCCGCTCGGATGACAGGTTGCGGGGCGGCTGGAGGCGGGGTCAGCTGGCGCTGCCCGGAGGACCGGGGGCGATCTCGCCGCGGCCGGCCTGTTGGATGTCGGCTGGGAGCCCCACGCCGGTGGCCCGGGCCAGGATCTCGAGCTGCGTGCGCCACTCGATGATGGCCAGGCGCTGTGCGTTCTCGGTGTTCGGCAGGTTGTCGAAGTCGCCCTCGGCCAGGTCCGAGGCCATCGTGGCCAGGTAGTCGTCTTCGTAGTAGTAGGTGCGGGCGTAGGGGGTGTGCAGCTTCGCCAGCACGGCGTTGGCGGGCTTCAGGGCGTTGACGGTCAGCAGGTAGCCGGCGAAGCGCTGTTCCAGGGCGCTCAGGCGAGCCGACGCCTGGGTCGGGGTGATGGTCTTGTCGCGGTAGGCGTCGAGTATGGGGTCGGCGTCGTCCAGCAGGTCGTTCACCGGCAGGCGCACCGCCTCGATCTGGCTGACGTAGGCCCGCAGCTCAGCGGCCGACACCCCGACGCTCGAGGAGCTCGACCCGCTCGAGGCGCTCGACGACGAGGCGCCCTGGCAGGCGGCGGCCACCAGCATCGTGGCCCCGACCAGCGCGCCGGCGCCCAGCCACCACCGCGGGCGGGATCGGCGGCCCACGGCGGCGGACCTAGGCACCCGAGGGCGAGGGTGTCGTCATCGCGTCCGCCGTGGGCCGCCGGACCGTGGTCACCCCGACCGACGCCGTCAGCGCCACCAGCGCCACCAGCTCGGCGGTCAGCGCCAGGTTGGCCCAACCCGTGACCACCGGCAGGGTGAACCCGAAGATCCCCCCGTTGAGCGCCTTCACGTACCCGCCGATCGTGCCGAGGGCCAGCAGGGCACCGGCCAGGGCCACGAGCGGACGGGGCCAGGCGACGAGGGCCACCGCCACCACCAGGGCGGCGATGCCCTGGACGATGAACAGGGACCCGAGCGTGTTGACGTGGCGGTAGGCGATGTCCCACAGGTGCAGGTGCACCAGTCCGGACACGACCAGGGCAGCGGCACCGACCCAGCCCAGGACACGGGCGGCCAGGCCTTCAGGACGAAGCAACATGTGGGTGTCTACGTCGCCCGCACCCCGTCAGGTTCATCCGTCGGGTGCCAGCTGCCGCTCCGGGGCCGCGGCCCGGGCCACGAAGGGCTCGACCAGCTGGGCGGCCAGGGTGCGCAGATGGGTGGGCCGGGGGGTGTCCTGCTCCACGGGGATGGGATGGCCGGCCAAGCCCGTGGCCCCGGGTGCGTGGTCGGCGCCCACCCACACCGCCCGGCCGCGGGCCGCGTCCCACACCGTCAGGATCGTGCCCAGGTTCACGTCCATCCGGCCGCGCTCGGCGTGGTGGATCCGGTGGGACCCCGGGGTGACCAGCACCCGCCCGACCGCCCGGCCGATGGGGCCGGCGCCCCAGCGGAGGTTGGCGTGGGGGAGGGTGGCCAGGCAGATGTAGACCACGACCACCTGGGCCGGCACCACTCCGTTGCCCACCAGCACCAGGGCCGGCACCGACGCCACCAGGAAGCTCACGTGCACCAGGGGGTGGGCCCGGAAGGAGGTGAGCACGCTGAGCTCGGGCTGGGCGTGGTGCACGGCGTGGAGGCGCCACAGCCCGTCCACCTGGTGGTTGGCCCAGTGGGCGAACCAGTTGGCGGCGTCCATGGCCACCAGGGCGAGGACCACGAACGCCCACCGGGGCACCGCCGCCACCCGGGGCAGCACCACCCACGGGGCCAGGTGGCGCACCAGGGTGGCGAAGCCGGTCCCGGTCAGGGTGATGAGCGGCACCGACCACCAGGGCGTACAGGCCCAGGTAGGCGGCGTCGTGGACGTGGCCCCGGGCCAGCACCGGGCGGGGTTGCGCCGGCCAGCGGCGTTCGAGGGCGAACACGACGGCGACGAAGGCGAGCACCGCGGGCCCCACCAGCTGGGCCCGCGAGGCCCGAACGGCACCGGTGGCGCCGGCCAGCCCACCGTCGGCCCGGACGCCGGTCCCGCACAGGACGACGGCCAGGGCGGCGAGCGCGACGACCGGGAGACAGGGACGCCGGTGCACGTACAGGTATACGCCGGCGCCGCGCCCCCGGTTCGTCTCGGCTCACAGACGACAGATGTTGGTAGGGCCGGGGCATCTTCGGTGCGCCAGCTCGGCGCGTTCGCGGGTCCGGTCTCGGCCGCGGCGGTCGGGCTCGACGTGCGCTCAGCGACCACCCAGCGAACTGCTCGTCGTCACGGGCTGCGCATCCGCGGGTGCGAGTGACCCCGGCCCATGCGGCGCCGGGGTCGGCTCGTCCGGGCCCTGGTCGAGGCGGAAGGGCGGGTACTCGTCCCGCATGAGGCTCACGTAGGCCACGACGCGATACACCCAGCGGTTCAGCCCGACGACGAGATCGAAGAGGCCCGGTGGGTAGTCGCCGGTGAACAGGACGGCCACGGCGGCGAACAGCACGAGCAGGCCGATGAGGCCACCAGCCGGCACCGACGCGGCTCGCCAGGCGGCGAAGGTGAAGCCGACGAAGAGCCCACTGCCGATGACCCCGAGGACGAGGTACTGGGGGATGGCGAGCAACCACCACTTGATCAGGACGAGGCCGCGGGAGAGGTGCTCGGGGTAGTCGATCTCGAGCGTGGCGGGATAGTCCAGCTCGGGTCCCAGGCTGAACGGCGGGTACCTGTCGGTCGCCAGCGCGCTGTAGCCGTAGTAGTTCACCCGCCACGTCCAGCGTAGGACGCCGACGTTGAACCCGAACAGCGAGCGAGGGTAGCGACCCGTGAACAGCACGGCGAAGAAGGCGATGAACGTCACCACCGAGAACGCCAACCACAGCACGGCGAGCACGATCAGGTGCGGGATCAGCAGCACCCACTTGACCAGCCACAGCCACCGCGAGAGCGGGGTGTCGAGTCGACCCGTGAGCCTGATCGGTTGGCCCGGATGCGCGTCACGACCCGTGAGGTCGATCTCGGACCGGCGAGCGAGCATGACCACACCGACCACCAGCAGGATCGCACCGACGACCAGGGCCACCATCGCCCCGGCGACCAGACCGATGCCGAGTCCCAGAACCCAGGATGCCTTGGCGCCGACGGCGGCGTCCACGCTCACCCCCGGCGACCCGTCGGCGTTCATGACGACGACGGCCCACTGGCCTGATCGCGGGTGCCACTGCAACGTCTGCTCGCCGCGGCCCTGGGCCGACGCCACCCAGATCTGCTGGTCGCCAGGCGGCGGGGCGGTGCGCCGGCCGTCGACGTAGCGATACGTGGCCGCGAACGGCTGGAGGCGGACCCCCTGCACCTCGGCGTGCGCGACGCCGTCGAGGAGGCGATCTACGTCGGTCTGGGAGGCGATGCCGACGAACACGCGTCCCCGATCCGTCGACTCGACGCCGAGGCGCACCGTCGTGTGGTTGCTGAAGGTCTCGAAGAACCGGTCGTTGCCGGGGTTCGTCCCGAGGTCGATGCGCTCGGAGGTGATCGCCGGTGAGGTGGTCTCGAAGCGCTCGGCGGAGGTCGTGAAGAATCCGCCGGCGTCACGTTGGGTGCCGTAGGCCCACAGGAGCACGCCCCCGCCGATCATCGGAGCCAGGCTGACGAGGCAGATGATCGCGCCGACGATGACGAGGACGATCGATCCGACCGGCACGGATCGACGGGCTCGGTCGCCCGTCGTGGACGGCGAGGACGGAGGCGGGGTGTCGCTCATCATCACGGCCCTCCCGGTGGCGGAGCGTGTCACCGACGAGTGTGCGCGCCACCCTCGGGGCGTAGGCAGGGTCCAACGTCCCGAACCGTCGCGCCCCGAGCGCGGGCCGAGACCTGGCGGAGCTGGCGTGTCGTGCCGATGCCCAGCGGGCGGAGTGGGAGGGGTAGTGGAGCGAACAGGTGTTCGGTAGGGTCGGGACGTGTCGTTCCGCAACCCGCCCGTGCCGTGGTCCCAGATCGAGCGGCGCTTGTCCGACGACCCGTTGGGCCGGGGGCCGTGGGTCGAACCAGTGCCCGGCGACGGGGGGGACAGCCCGGCCTGGTCTCGCAAGCGGGGACCCTTCGAGCCCCAGCCCCTGATCCCGCGACCCGACGCCGGGCTCGTCCCCTACGCCGAGCTGCACTGCCACACCAACTTCAGCTTCCTCGACGGGGCCTCCCACCCCGAGGAGCTGGCCGTCGAGGCGGCCCGGTTGGGGCTCGAGGCCCTGGCCGTCACCGACCACGACGGGTGCTATGGGGTGGTCCGCTTCGCCGAGGCGGCCCGGGCCCACGGCCTGCGCACCGTGTTCGGGGCCGAGCTGACCTTGGGGCGAGGTCCGGTGAAGGGTCGGTCGCCGGCGCAGGCCCCCGACCCGGGCGCCGGCACCGACGAACGCCACCTGCTGGTCCTGGCCCGTGACCCACAGGGCTACGCCCTGCTGTGCCGGGCCATCAGCCAGGCCCAGCTGCGGGGGGAGAAGGGGGCACCGCGCACCAGCCTGGCCGAGCTGGCCGAGCTGGGGGGCGACGCGGCGGGGCCCGGCCCGGGCCGTCACTGGCAGGTCCTGACCGGGTGCCGCAAGGGGGCGGTGCCGGCTGCCCTGGTGGCCGACGGCCCCACCGCCGCCCGGCGCCAGCTCGACCGGCTGGTCGAGGTGTTCGGCCGGGACCGGGTGACCGTCGAGCTGTGGGACCACGGCGACCCGCTCGACTCGGCCCGCAACGACGCCCTGGTCGAGGTGGCCCTGCGAGCCGGGGTCGAGGTGGTGGCCACCAACAACGTCCACTACGCCACCCCGGCCGACCGCCGTCTGGCCACCGCCCTGGCTGCGGTGCGGGCCCGGTCCAGCCTCGACGAGCTGGCCGGGTGGTTGCCCGCCTCGGCCGGGGCCCACCTGCGCTCCGGGGCCGAGCAGGCCCGTCGCTTCGCTCGCTACCCCGGGGTGGTGGCCCGCGCCGCCGCCCTGGGGCGCGAGTGCGCCTTCGACCTGGCCCTGGTGGCCCCCGACCTGCCGCCCTACCCCTGTCCGCCCGGCCACGACGAGATGTCGTGGCTGCGGGTGCTGGCCGAGCGGGGAGCCACCCAGCGCTACGGGCCCCGTCCGGCCGGGCCGGGCGCCCCCGAGGACCTGCCCGGGGCCTGGGCCCAGATCGACCACGAGCTCGACGTCATCGAGCAGCTGGGCTTCCCCGGCTACTTCCTGATCGTGTGGGACATCGTGGAGTTCTGCCAGCGGGCCGACATCTTCTGCCAGGGTCGGGGGTCGGCGGCCAACTCGGCGGTCTGCTTCGCCCTGGGCATCACCAAGGCCGACGCCGTGTCGCTGGGCCTGTTGTTCGAGCGCTTCCTGTCCCCCGAACGCGACGGCCCGCCCGACATCGACATCGACATCGAGAGCGACCGGCGCGAAGAGGTCATCCAGTACGTGTACGGCCACTACGGGCGGGAGTACGCGGCCCAGGTGGCCAACGTCATCACCTACCGGGCCCGCTCCTCGGTGCGCGACATGGCCCGGGCCCTGGGCTACGCCCCGGGCCAGCAGGACGCCTGGTCCAAGCAGGTCGATGCCTGGTCCCCGGTGGCTGCCATCGAAGGCGTGGCCACGGCCACGGATGGGGCAGGGGCCCCATCGAGTGGAGGAGAGCGGGGTTGGGGCCCCGCTCGGGAAAGACAAGTCGAGCCCGAGATCCCCGAGGCCGTGCTCGAGCTGGCCCGCCAGGTCGAGCACTTCCCCCGCCACCTGGGCATCCACTCGGGCGGCATGGTGCTGTGCGACCGGCCGGTGATCGAGGTGTGCCCGGTGGAGTGGGCTCGCATGGAGGACCGCACCGTCCTGCAGTGGGACAAGGACGACTGCGCGGCGGTGGGCCTGGTCAAGTTCGACCTGCTGGGCCTGGGCATGCTCGAGCGCGCTGCACTACGCCGTCGACCTGATCCGCGACGCGCACGGGGTCGAGGTCGACCTGGCCGAGATCCCCCAGGAGGACGAGGTCTACGACATGTTGTGCCGGGCCGACTCGATCGGGGTGTTCCAGGTCGAGAGCCGGGCCCAGATGGCCACCCTGCCCCGCCTCAAGCCCCGCACCTTCTACGACCTGGTGGTGGAGGTGGCCCTCATCCGGCCCGGTCCCATCCAGGGCGGGTCGGTGCACCCCTACATCCGCCGGCGCAACGGCCAGGAGCCGGTCACCTACCTGCACCCGCTGCTCGAGCCCAGCCTGGCCAAGACCCTGGGGGTCCCCCTGTTCCAGGAGCAGCTCATGCAGATGGCCATCGACGTGGCCGGCTTCACCCCGGGCGAGGCCGACCAGCTGCGCCAGGCCATGGGGTCCAAGCGCAGCCGTGAGCGCATGGAGCGCCTGCGCGCCCGGCTGTACGAGGGGATGGCCGAACGGGGCATCGCCGGGGACGTGGCCGACCAGATCTTCGACAAGCTGGCCGCCTTCGCCAACTTCGGCTTCCCCGAGAGCCACTCGGTGTCGTTCGCCTACCTCGTCTACTCGAGCTCATGGATCAAGCTGCACTACCCGGCCGCGTTCTGCGCCGCCCTGCTCAACGCCCAGCCCATGGGCTTCTACTCGCCTCACACCCTGGTGCAGGACGCCCGCCGCCACGGTGTCGAGGTCCGCACCCCCGACCTCAACGCGTCCATGGCCAAAGCCACCCTTGAATGGGAGGGTGCAGCTGCGCAGCCGCCAGGCGGAGCAGCTCGCGAGATGACACCCGGATGGCGAAGCCGCTCGGAGGGAGGCTTGCCGACCGGAGAGCCAAAGGAGTCGTCGGGTCCCGCCGTCCGCATCGGCTTGGCCAGCGTGCGCAACGTGGGCGACGACCTGGCCGAACGGATGGTGGCCGAGCGCGACGCGGGTGGTCCCTACCGCTCCATGGAGGACCTCCAGCGGCGCGTCCCGCTGCGCCTCGACGTGCTCGAGGCCCTGGCCACCGCCGGGGCCTTCGGGTGCTTCGCCGACCCCGACGGCGTGGCCCTGGATCGACGCCGGGCGTTGTGGGGTGCGGGGGCGGTGGCCCAGACCGGTCGTGACCGGCTGGCCGGGATGGTCACCGGGGTCGAGGCCCCGCAGCTGCCGGGGATGAGCGCCCGCGAGGAGGCGGTGGCCGACCTGTGGGCCACCGGGGTGGCGCCCGAAGGCCACCCCACCCGCTTCGTGCGCGACGTCCTCGATCGGCTGGGGGTGGTGCCGGCGGCCGGGCTGGTCGAGGTGGACGACCGGGCCAAGGTCCTGGTGGGTGGGGTGGTCACCCATCGCCAGCGTCCGGCCACGGCCGGGGGGACCATGTTCATCAACCTCGAGGACGAGACCGGGCTGGTCAACGTGGTGTGCTCGCGGGGGTGTTGGACCCGGTACCGGCGGGTGGCTCGCAGCGCGCCGGCCCTGTTGGTGCGAGGCCGGTTGGAGAAGGTGGAGGGGGTCATCAACGTGGTGGCCGAACGGCTCGACACCATGCCCCTGTCGGCCACCGTGCAGTCGCGCGACTTCCGCTGACGCCACCCGTGCCGCCCACCGACCAGGCGCGCCGGGCCAGGTCGCGTCGCCTACGCTCCGGAGGTGTCCTCACTCCTGGTCGTCATCGGCACGCACAGCATCTACAACGCCCGCGGCGTGAACATCGCCGCCCTCGGGCTGCGCCTCATGGTGGGCGCCACCATGATCGCCCACGGCTACAACCACATCTGGCGCGGCGGCAAGATCGAGGGGACCGGTCGGTGGTTCGAGAGCCTGGGCCTGCGACCGGGCAAGCTGCACGCCTGGCTGGCCAGCCTCACCGAGCTGGGGGCGGGCGCGCTGCTCATCGTCGGGCTGCTCAACTGCCTGGCCGCGGCCGGGGTGGTCGGGGTGATGATGGTGGCGCTGATCACCAACCACTTCAAGAACGGCTTCTTCATCTTCCGCCCGGGCGAGGGCTACGAGTACGTGGCCAACCTGACCGTGGCCGGGCTGGCCCTCGGTGCACTCGGCCCTGGCGCCTGGTCGCTCGACCGGGTGGCCAAGATCCACATCGCCGGGCTGGCCGGGTTGGCGGTGGCTGCCGTCGGTGGCATCGGCGGAGCGTTGCTGCTGTTGGCCATCTTCTGGCGTCCCGAGCGCAAGCCCGAGCCGGCCGCCTGAGCCTCGGCCACCTTGCTCAGCGGAGCGCCTGGGCCATCTCGCCGATCGAGCGGGCCATGGCCTCGTAGTCGCTGGTGTCGGCCAGCCCCGACGCCCGGTCGTTGACCTGCTCGGCGAGCAGCCGCAGGGTGGTGGCCACCGACTCGGCCTCCGAGCGGGTCACCGTGTCGCGATCGCCGCGCAGCAGCGGCGTCAGCTGCTCGGCCTGCAGCTGCACCGCGGCCGCGCCCTGCTCGACGGCCAGGCTGCCGTCGAGCACCGATCGAGCCGTCTGCACCACGAACTTCACACGGTCGGCGGGGTTCACGCCCAGAGCCTCGCGCAGCCGGGACCGGGGTGTCTCGACGTGTACCGTCCCCCGATGGCTCGCTTCGACCTGGTCATCTTCGACAACGACGGCGTGCTGGTCGACAGCGAGCCGATCGCCAACGGCATCCTGGCCGAGCTGCTCACCAGCTACGGCCTGGCCATGACCACCGAGGGGTGCATCGAGCGCTACCTGGGCAGCACCCTGGCCCGGGTGCGGGCGCTGGTCGAGGCCGAGCTGGGCCACCCCATCCCCGACGACTTCGAGACGACCTACCGGGCCACCGTCTACCCGCGGCTGGCGGAGTCGGTCACGGCCATCCGGGGCGTGGCCACCGTGCTCGACCGCCTCGACGCCGACGGCGTGGCCACCTGCGTGGCTTCCAGCGCCATCCACCAACGCATCCAGATCACGTTGACCACCGCCGGGCTGATCGATCGGTTCGAGGGCCGCCTGTTCAGCGCCGAGGACGTCGGTCGGGGCAAGCCGGCGCCCGACCTGTTCCTGCACGCAGCCGCCAGCCTCGGCGTCGCCCCCGGTCGCTGTGCGGTGGTCGAGGACTCGCCCGCCGGGGTGGAGGCGGCCAACGCCGCGGCCATGACCGCCTTCGGCTACGCCGCCCTCACGCCGCGTCGGCTGCTGGCCGACGCGCCGGGCGGGGTGGTGGAGGACATGGCCGACCTGGCCGACCTGTTGCTGGCGCCGGACTTCTAGGCTTGGCTGCTTGATGATCTTCCTGCGCGTCGTGGCCGTGGCAGCCGGTGTGGTCGTGACCGCCTGGCTGTTGTGGTCGGTCATCCGCACGGTGGTCGTCCCCCGCGGCGAGTCCGTGCGCTTGAGCCGGGTGATCTTCCTGGCCTGGCGCGAGGTCTTCGAGCTGTTCGGACGCCGCAGCCGCAGCTACGAGAGCTACGACCGGATGATGGCCCGCTTCGGCCCGGTGGCCCTGCTGTCGCTCCCCGTGGCCTGGGCCGGCATCGTGATCATGGCCTTCATCCCCATCTACTGGGGGCTCGGCACGCCGTGGCGCGAGGCGGTGATCACCAGCGGGTCGTCGTTCACCACGCTCGGGTTCGACCGTCCGGGCCTGATGGGGGCCGAGGTGGCGTGCTTCGTCGAGGCCCTCATCGGCCTCGGGCTCGTCGCCCTGCTGATCAGCTACCTGCCGGCCATCTCCACCGCCTTCTCCCGCCGCGAGGCCGAGGTCATCAAGTTGGAGGTGCGGGCCGGCAGCCCGCCCAGCGCAGCCGAGTTCCTGATCCGCATCCACCGCATCCGCGGCCTCGAGTACTTCGCCACGCAGTGGGACGGGTGGGAGCAGTGGTTCTCCGAACTGGAGGAGAGCCACACCTCACAACCGGCGCTGGCCTTCTTCCGGTCGACGCGACCCAACAGCTCGTGGATCACCGCGGCCGGCACGGTGCTCGATACAGCCTCACTGGTGGTGTCGTGCCTCGACATCGAGCAGTCACCCCAGGCCCAGGTCACCATCCGCTCGGGCTACCTGGCCCTGCGGGCCATCGCCACCTTCTTCCACCTGCCCTTCGACCCGGACCCGGCGCCGGACGCGCCCATCTCCGTCACCCGCGCCGAGTTCGACGAGCTGATGGACCAGCTGCGCGACGCCGGACTGCCCCTGCGCGCCGACCTCGACCTGGCCTGGCGCGACTATGCCGGCTGGCGGGTCAACTACGACCAGCCTCTGGTGGCGCTGTGCGCGCTGGCCTCGGCGCCCTACGCGCGGTGGTCGTCGGATCGGGTCGAGCACCTGGGCTCGCCCCGCCAGGTCCGGCTGGGGCGGGCGGGACAGGTTTCTCAGCCCTCCGGTCGGCGAGCCTCCCTGCGGGCGCCTTCGGCATCTGGGTGTCGTCGGTCCAGCGGCTCCGGCCCGGCGGCCTGCGGCACTAGCCCCTCGACGGATCGTCGAAGCCCACGGAGGGGGCGGTGCCGACCACCGCCTCGTCCACCTCGAAGTACTCGCGGGTGTGGAAGCCGAACACGCCGGCCAACAGGTTGGTGGGCACCGACTGCACCCGCTGGTTGTAGTCCCGCACGTTGTTGTTGTAGAAGCGCCGGGCCGCCTGGATGCGGTCCTCGGTGCCGACCAGCTGGTGTTGGAGGTCGAGGAAGCCCGTGCTGGCCTTGAGGTCGGGGTAGGCCTCGCTCACGGCCAGGAGCGTCTTCAGGCTGCCGACCAGGTTGTTCTCGCTGCGGGCCTGCTGGTTGGGCGACCCGGTGTCGGCCATGGCCTGGGTGCGGGCCTGGGTCACCGCCTCGAGGGTGGAGGACTCGTGGGCGGCGTAGCCCTTCACCGTCTCCACCAGGTTGGGGATGAGGTCGTAGCGGCGCTTCAGCTCGGTGTCGATGTTGGACCACGAGTTGTCGATGAGGGTGCGCTGGCGGACGAACCGGTTGTAGCTGAGCATCACCGCCACCACGACGATCAGCACCAGCGCCACGACGATCAGCACCACGGTCACACCCAGACGCTATTGCATCGACCCGGTCGGGGTCGGTGACAGGTTGACCCCGTGGGGGTCGGTGACGGGTTGACCCCGTGGGGGTCGGTGACGGGTTGACCCCGTGGGGGTCGGTGACGGGTCGAGCTGGCTCAGGGGCGCTGGTAGTCGCCGGTGAGCACGGCCTGGGTGCCGGTGGCGTCGGCCGACACCTTGGCCAACGCGGCGGTGGCGTCGGACGAAGCGGTCAGCCCCGACGGGCTGGACAGGGCGTAGAGCGTGAACTCGTAGGTGTCGTCTTGTCCCTTCGGCGGGCACAAGGGGGCGTAGGCGTGGGCGCCCGATCGGTTGGCCAGCACGACCCCGCCGGACGGGGTGGCACCCGCGGCCACGCCCGTGCTGGTGGGGCTGATGCCGGCCACCATCCACTGCACGGCGCTGTTGGCCTGCGGATCCGAGATGGCCAGCACCAGCTCGACCGTGTGCGGGGGCACGTTCGCCCAGGACAGGGCGGGTGAGGTGCCCGCGCCGTCGCACGTGTACGCCGCGGGGATGGTCCCCCCGCCGGAGAAGGCGGTGGAGGTCAGCACGAACAGGGTGGGGGCCACGGTGTTGATGACGGGCTGGAGGGTGGTCGTGGTGGAGGCCGTGGTGGCGGTCACCGGAGCGGTGGCGCCGGGCGCGGGCTTGCGCATGGTGCGGAAGTTGGTGGCACAGGCGCCGGCCAGCACGACCAGCGTGGCCACCACGGCGACGCGGGCCGGCACGGATCGGGCCGAGGGGGCGCGTCGGGAGGGGTCACGAACCATGGCGGCGAGCCTAAGCGGTGACCGGCCGCCCTCAGCGGCGCCCAGGCTGGGGCGGCCGACGCCCGTGGCAGCCCGGGCCTGCCCCGGTAGCTTGCGGGGATGGCTTCGCCCCTGTCGCTGCTCACGGTCCACGCCCATCCCGACGACGAGTCGTCGAAGGGTGCCGGCTCGGTCGCCCTGTACGCCGCCCAGGGCGTGCACACCACGTTGGTCTGCTGCACCGGGGGAGAGGAGGGTGACATCCTGAACCCGGCCATGGACCGGCCCGAGGTGCGCGACAACCTCCACCAGGTCCGCATGGACGAGCTGGCCAGCGCGGCCAAGATCATCGGCTACGACGTCGTCGAGCTGCTGGGCTACCGCGACTCGGGGATGCCCGAGACCGAGGCCAACGCCAACCCGGCCGCGTTCGCCAACGCCCCGCTGGACGAGGCGGTGGGCCGCCTGGTGGAGGTCATCCGCCGGGAGCGCCCGCAGGTGGTGGTGACCTACGGCGACGACCAGCAGGGCTATCCCCACCCCGACCACCTGCGCGTGCACGAGATCACCATCCCCGCCTTCGACCAGGCCGGGGACCCCGACGCCCACCCCGACCTGGGTGAGCCCTGGCAGCCGTCGAAGCTCTACTACACGATGTGGTCGCGGGCCCGGATCCTGCAGACGCACGAGAAGTTCGTCGAGCTGGGTCTCGAGTCGCCCTTCGGTGACGATTGGTTCAAGCGGCCGTCACAGGAGGAGAAGATCACCACCGCTGTGCCTCTCGACGGGCCCTACGCCGATGTGCGGGCCGAGGCCCTGCTGGCCCACGCCACCCAGGTCGACCCGACGTCACCGTTCTGGTTCGGGCTCCCCCGCGAGGTGATGCGTGAGATCCACCCCTTCGACGACTACCAGCTGGCCCGCAGCCTGGTCGACACCGACATCCCCGAGACCGACCTGTTCGCCGGCCTGCGCTGACCTGCGCCAGCCGGGTCAGGTCGTGGTGTTCGGCGCGGGGTGCACCGTCAGGGTGGTGTGACGACCGGTGGTGGTGTCGGTGATGGTCACCACCCCAGGGGTCTGCAACACGATGGTGGTGGTGTTGCCGCTGGCCATCTGACCGGTGTCGAAGACCTGATCGTCCTTCATCGTGCCCGTCACGCGACGCGACCCGGCGGCGGTGTTCTTCACCAGCAGCACCGCGTTGTCGGCCACCGAGCGCAGCGGTGGTCCGAACGGATCCGAGGGCGCGTGCACCGTGAGGGCTTCGTCGCATGCGGTCGTGGCCGTGGATGGCAGGCCGGGACAGGCATGGATGTCGAGCTCGGCCTTGGGTGTGAAGTCCTTGTGGGGCAGCGTGGGTGACTTGGCCGCGCTGGAACAGGCCGACAGGCCCAGCCCGCTCAGGCCCAGCGCGAGCGTCGCGACGACGGTGGCGGAGCGACGCATGGGCTGAGTCTGGCAGGTGTGCGATCCTTCGGCGGTGGACTCCTGGGGGCCGGAGCGGTCAGCCGAGCTGGCCGCCCTGTGCGCCGCCGCCCTGCCCGGGGAGCGGCTGAGCGCGGACGAGCTGCTGGCCACCTGCTGGGACGATCCGGGCGTGGTGCTGGCCGACCCGACCGGTGCGGGCGCGGCGGCCGCAGTGGTGCGCCGATTCGGCGACGTCGCCGTCGCCTTCCTCAAGCTGGTCGCCGTCGATCCCGAGGCCCAGCGCCGGGGTGTGGGCCGGTCGCTGCTGGCCGCGGCCGAGACGTGGGCCTGGGACCAGGGCGCGGGTGAGCTGCACCTGGCCGGTTCCGCGCCGTTCTACCTGTGGCCGGGCGTGGACGTGGCCTTCACCGCCATGCACTGCCTGGCCGAGTCCGCTGGCTACGCGGAGACGGGCGCCGTGTTCGACATGGCGGTTCCCGCCGGCTACCGCCACCCGGTGCCCGAAGGGATCGAGCTGCGGCGGGTGCTCGACGACGCCGATCTGGTCGCCGTCGACGCGCTGGTGGCGGGTCGTTGGCCCGAGTGGTCGGCCGAGCAGCGGCGAGGGGCCGAGCAGGGAACCTGCGTGGGGGCGTTCGACGCCGCCTCCGGCGATGCGGTGGCCTTCGCCTGCCACTCGGTCAACCGGGCGGGTTGGTTCGGGCCCACGGGGACAGCCGACGACTGGCGCCACCGTGGCATCGGCCTGGCCCTGCTCGGCCAGGTCTGCGCCGATCTGTCGGTGGCCGGCTTCACCGCCGTCGAGATCTGCTGGATCGGACCTGTCGGGTTCTACGCCGCCGCGGGTGGGACCTTCTCGAGGGTCTACCGGACGTTGCGCAAGGCCAAGCGATGAGCGCCGGTCAGAGGCCCTTGCGCTGCAGGTCGCGCAGGGGGCGGTAGCCGATGAGCTCGACCCCGGCGCGCTCGATGCGGGCCCGTAGGGCGGCGTCGAGCACGAGCAGGTGGTGGTCGTCGACCCGGTCGGCCCAGTCGGGCGCCAGCGCTCGCAGCTCGGGGGTGTCGGCCGCCGGGTGCAGGTAGATCTCGGTGACCCCGGGCCGCAGGTCGAACAGGACCTTCTCGATGGCTCGGCGACTGCCGACCCCGGTGGGCACGTTCACGAACCCGTCGGGGAAGACGACCCCCTCCTGCTGCGCCAGCTCGCGGAAGGGGAAGCCGATGAGGCGTTGGCTCGATGCGCCGGAGAGCCGGAGCGGCAGCCCGAAGTCGACGGCCAGCTCGAGGTAGATGTCGAAGAACTCGGGGCGCAGCTGCAAGGTGCCCATGTGGCTGTCGAGGTGGCTCACGTCGAAGCCCCAGAGGATGGCCCGTTCGATCTGGGCCCGGCACTCGCGTCGGACCTCGTCGAGGTCGGCGTGGTCCCACACGTCGGTGGTGGTGCGGGGGAACCCTCCGTCGCCGTCGAGCAACGAGGGGGCCTGGGTGATCGGCCCCCACCGGTAGAGGTCCCACTCGGAGTTGAGGGTGAGGTGCACGCCGACGTCCTCGCCCAGGTAGCGAGCCGAGGCCTCGCGGGCCCACGGGCAGGGCACCATCAGGGTGGCGCTGGTGGCCACGCCGGTGCGCAGGCTCTCGTACACCCCGGCGTTGGCCGCGTGGCACATGCCGAGGTCGTCGCAGTTGATCACCAGCACGCGGTCGTCGGCCGCGTAGCCCAGGCGTTGCGCCAGCGTGGTCACCCCCAGACGCTACCCGCCCGCGCCCTCGTCCCGACTCGTGGTGCTCGGGGTGTCGGCCAGGGGCACCCCCGGCCCGCCGCAGGTGCCCCACAGGCCCAACCGATGTTGGTGGGCGCCATCGACGGCCTGGGCGAACTGCGGCTCGTGGGCCACGTTGGGCGGATAGGTGAGCAGCGAGGCGTAGCCGTCTCGGGCCAGCTCGAGGTTGACGAACAGGTCGTCGCGGGTCCGGTACACGTAGGCGAGCAGGCGGCCGTAGACGTCGTGGGTCTCGGCGTCGGTGACCAGGGTGACGCGGGTGCCGGCGGGGAGCAGGGCCTTGAGGTGGTCGGATGCCTGCTTGCCGTAGCACTGCACCGGCTTGGACGGGCTCACCGTCTCGGGTGTGTCGATGCCGATGAGACGGACCCGCTCGGCCCGACCCTCCGCGGTCGCCACGATGGTGTCGCCGTCGACGACCCGGTCGACGGTGGTGGCGATGGTGGTCCGCGGCCCCGTCTGGGGCGAGGGCCCGGCCCCGTCCGGTCCCCGGCCGCCGTTGTGCAACGAGAGCCCGACGTACAGGACGAACAGGGCGACGAACAGGCCGAGGACGACCACGACGAGCGTGGTCACGAGCTTGGTGGACGAGCGCATGACAAGACCTCCGAGACGGGAGCCGTGTGGGAGGCGGCGCGCGCCGCGAGAGGCCTGCGGTCGGGAACGGAACCCGACGAGGGTGCAGCAGGAGCGCTAGAGGCGCTCGATACCCGACGAGGGTGCAGCAGGAGCGCTAGAGGCGCTCGATGAGGGTGCCGGTGCCGAGGCCCCCGCCGCAGCACATGGTCACCAAGGCCATCTGCTGATCGGCGCGGTGCAGCTCGTGGACGGCCTTGGCCGTGAGGATGGCGCCGGTGCCCCCCAGGGGGTGGCCGAGGGCGATGGCGCCGCCGTTGGGGTTGACGATGCTCATGTCGATGTCGAGCTCGCGCTGCCAGGCCAGCACCACCGAGGCGAAGGCCTCGTTGATCTCGACCAGGTCGATGTCGGACATGGTCATGCTGTTGCGCTCGAGCAGCCGCTGGGTGGCGTCGATCGGCCCGGTGAGCATGAGGATGGGGTCGACCCCGACCAGGCAGGTGTCGACCACGCGGGCCATGGGCGTGAGGCCGAGGGCCTGTGCCTTGTCGCGGGTCATCATGAGCACGGCGCCGGCGCCGTCGGAGATCTGCGACGAGCTGCCGGCGGTGTGCACCCCGTCTTCGCGGGCCACCGGCTTGAGGTTGGCCAGGCCCTCGAGCGTGGTCTCGCGCAGGCCCTCATCGCGCTCGACGCGGTGGGTGGTGCCGGTGGGCTTGCGGTCCTCGTCGACGTCGGGTGCGTCGACGGGCACGAGTTGGGTGCCGAAGCGATCCTCGGCCCAGGCCTGGGCGGCCAGCTGCTGGGAGCGGAGCCCGAACTCGTCGGCGTCGACGCGGCTGATGCCCCACTTGTCGGCGATGCGCTCGGCGCCCTCGAACTGGGTGGTGAACTCGTACTGGGGGAAGTAGCTCTTCGGGATGGCCCGGCCGACGTTGATGGCCTTGGCCGTGCCGGACCCCATGGGGACCTGGCTGAGGTTCTCGATGCCGCAGGCCACGGCCACGTCGACGACGCCCGACCCGATCAGGCTGGCCGCCAGGTTGGTGGCCTGCTGCGAGGAACCGCACTGCGTGTCGACCGTCGTGGCCGGAGCGGTCTGGGGCAGGCCGGCGGTGAGCCAGGCCGTGCGGGTGACGTTGAAGGACTGCATGCCCACCTGGCCAACGCAGCCCCCCACGACCTGGCCGACCTCGGCCGGGTCGATGCCGCTGCGCTCGATCAGCCCCTTGAGGGCGGTGGCCAGCAGGTCGGCGGAGTGGATGGTGGACAGGCCACCGTTGCGGCGCCCGATCGGGGTGCGCACGGCCTCGATGATCACGACTTCACGTTCACTCATGCCGGGAGCCTAGGCCGTGGACCGACCGTTCGGTCAAGCGGCCGACGCGTGGTGACCGGGCACCCGGCGCCCCTCGGCCCCGGGCCCGTCGAGCGGGTCGTCGTGGCGGTGGCGCAGGGCGGCGCGCAGGGCGATGCGGGCGTCGGCCACCCCTCGGCGACCGATGGCCCGGGTGGTCTCGTCGAGCCTCCAGGAGACATCGGCGTCGTCTTCGGTGGGCAGGAGGTGGAGCTGTGCTTCCATACCTCGATTCTGCCCAGGGGGTATGACAAGGAAACCGAAAGTGGAGACCCGATGAAGCCGGCAGGCCGACCCTGCCCCGGGAACATCCTCGGGCTAGGCTTTGCACGCGTGGTGCAACTGCACCCCGATCGACCGAGGTGTCCGGGGGGATGACGGCACCGCTCACCCGTTCATGGGCCACGCCCAGGGGGCACGATGTCAGCATCCGAGTCCACCAGCCAGCCTGAAGAGGGCTACACCGACGCGTCCCCCGCTCGTCCACCGCGATGGCGTCGCATCGGCCGTGCCTCGCGCCAGCACTGGGTGCTGTCGCTGTTCGCGCTGGCCGTGGTGATCGCCGCCGGTGCCGGGCTCTACGTCTGGTCCCAGCTCGAACCCATCCTGTCGGTCAAGGACGTGGCCGTGAGCTACGTGGTGCCCGCCGCGCCCCACTTGGCGGCCGGCAACGGTGAGACCGTCTACCGCATCGATCCCACCCAGTCGCAGATGTCCTACGGCGTCGACGAGAACATCGTCGGCCAGACCGCCCACCACGCGGTCGGCACCACCAACGGCATCGCCGGCGAGCTGGCCATCAACGTCAGCAATCCCTCAGCCAGCCGCGTGGGCACCATCGTGGTCAACGTCGAGCAGCTGCACTCGGACAACCACCTGCGGGACGCCACCATCCGCACGAGCTACCTGGATTCGGCCAAGACGCCCCTGGCATCGTTCGCCACCACGTCCATCACGGGTCTGCCGGATCACCTGGCCGAGGGCACCACCTACCACTTCACCCTGCACGGCACGCTCACCGTGAACGGGATCGCCGCCCCGGCTGACTGGCAGGCCAGCGGCTCCTACTCCGAGGGCAAGCTCACGGCCACGGCCACCACCACCGTGAAGATGTCGACCTTCGGTGTCGGCCCCATCGAGCTGGCCGGCCTGGTGAGCACCAGCGACACGGTCTCGCTGACCTTCAAGCTGGTGGCGCTCGACCCATCCAAGTTCACCGTGCCGGACCAGATCGCGGCGCCGGCCGACACGTCGGCCCACGGCTCCAGCCCGTCGTTCAAGACGGCGGTGGCCCCGATCCTCGAGAACAACTGCGCCTCCTGCCACCAGCCGGGCACGGTCGGTGCCGCCCACTGGAAGCTGGCCACCGCCGGGGACGCAGCCCAGGTGGCCGACGGCCTCAAGACGGTGACCCAGGCCAAGTACATGCCGCCGTGGCCGGCGTCGAGCGTCGGGGTGCCTTTGGCCCACGCCAAGACCTTGAGCGCCTCCGACATCGCCACCATCGCGGCCTGGGCTGACGCCGGCGGCAAGCTCGACGAGCCGGCCGACACACCGATCAAGCCGGGCCCGGTCAAGGCGGGCACCCAGCCCCGGGCCGACGTGACCGTGCGGATGCCTCAGGCGTATCAGGGGTCGCTGGCCAACCCGAACGACTACCGCTGCTTCGTGCTCGACCCCCACATCACCAAGCCGACCTACATGACCGGCTACCAGGTGACCCCGGACCAGGTCAAAGAGATCCACCACGCCCAGATCTTCCACATCGACGCGGCCCAGGCGGCTGAGGGCGTCGCCATGAGCGACCAGGACGGCAAGGCTGGCTGGTCGTGCTACGCCGGGCCGAGCCTGCCCGATCGAGCGGCGTTCAAGAAGGCCACCAGCGCTTCGGGCCAGGCCGACCTGCACAAGGGGCTGAGCAGCGGGTTCAGCGGTCAGCCCGGTCTGGTGGCCGGGTGGGTGCCGGGCCAGGACCCCGTCATCTACCCCGACGATGCCGGCATCCTGCTCCAGCCCGGTGACGCGCTGGTGCTGCAGATCCACTACCACTACGACACGGCGCCGACACCGGACCGCACCACCCTGTCGCTGCAGCTGACCCCGGGCACGGCCTCGGTCAAGCCCATCGACATCATCAACCCCATCGCCCCGGTCGAGATCCCCTGCAACCCGGGCATCGTCGCCCCGCTGTGCGACCGCAACGCGGCGCTGGCCCAGGATGGCCAGGAGTACGGGGCGCTGGGCACCATGGCCGAGCCGGGCCTGCTGGGGCTGTGCGGCAAGTCCTCCCAGCAGCTGGCCGCGCTCTTCCAGAACGGGGTGGCCCACACCACCTGCGACTACAAGGTGCCCACCGACGGCAACATCGTGTCGGTGTTCGGCCACATGCACACCCTGGGCAAGAGCTTCCGCCTCACCCTCGACCCCGGCACACCCAAGCAGAAGGTCCTGTTGGACATCCCGGTGTGGAACTTCGACTGGCAGATGAACTACCCGTTGGCCTCGTCCATCCACGTGACCACGAACGACACCATCGAGATGTCCTGCTCATGGGACCGCTCCCTGGACCCGAACCGCCCGCCCAAGTACATCGTGTTCGCCGAGGGCACCGAGGACGAGATGTGCTTCTCTACCTACGCCCTCATCCCGGACGGGAGCTAGCGACTGACCTGGCCCTCCGGTCGGCAAGCCTCCCTGCGGGCGCTCCGCCATCTGGGTGTCATCGGTCCAGCGGCTTCGCCCTGGCGGGCTTCGCCTTCTAGGCCGTCATCGTCCAGGGGCGTTCGCGCTCGACCACACGGGCCAGGTCGAGCAGCAGGGCGTCGCGGTGGTGGGCGGTGACCAGCTGCATGCTCACGGGCAGGCCGTCGACCTGGCCGATGGGCACGGCGATGGCCGGGTTGCCGCTGATGTTGAACGGCCCGGTCAGGGCCAGGTTGTTCTCCACCCCCACCTGCACCGACCCGACGTGGGTGTTCATGGTCACGTCGGCCGGGTAGGCGGCATCGGGGTTGGTGGCGCAGACGAGCACGTCGACCTGGTCGAAGATGTCGGCCACGGCCTCGTTGGTGGCGATCTTGTCGGCTTCGACCTTGGCCGCCATGTCGAGGTTGTAGTACTCCGACGCCAGCTGCATGCCGAAGGCCATCTCCATGGTCAGGTCGTCCTTGCAGGCCGGCCACCGGTCACCCAGGTCCATGGCCAGGGTGGCCAGGTTGGACATGGCCCAGGCCACGCTGGTGTCGGGCAGCGTCGGCGGGGCGATCTCGACCAGGGTCAGCTCGGCGTCGCGGGCCAGGGCCCGGCCGGCCTCGTCCACCAGCGCGGCCAGCTCGGGTCGGATCACGGCCCGGCCCAGGTCGGCCACGATGGCCACCTTGAGGCCGTGCAGGTCGTGCAGGTCGAGCCCGGCCTCCCACCCGTCGATGCGGGGCAGGCTGTAGGGGTCGCGCGAGTCGTAGCCGGTCGTCACGTCGTACCAGCGGGCCACGTCGCGCACCGAGCGCGCCAGGCAGCCGAGCACCACGGTGAGCGGGCCGATGACCGTGCGGGGCCCGCGGGGGATGCGCCCGGCGGTGCCCTTCATGCCCACCAGGCCGCAGAAACCTGCCGGGATGCGGATCGAGCCCCCTCCGTCGCCGCCGGTGGCCAGGGTGACCAGGCCGCCGGCCACGGCCGCCGCGCTGCCGGCCGAGGAGCCGCCGGTCGTGCGCGTGGGATCCCACGGGTTCCCGGTCACGCCGTGCAACTTGGAGACCGAGACGTTGAGCCCGCCGAACTCGCTGGCCGTGGTCTGGCCGATCAGGTTGGCCCCCGCGGCCCGCAGGCGCTCCACCATGGTCGAGTCGTGGCCGAACACCCGGTCGGCGAAGGCCAGCGACGCCTCGGTGTCGGGCCACCCCAGGGTCGGTTCCAGCTCCTTGACGCCCATGGGCACCCCGCCGAAGGGCTGGGAGACGTCGGCCTGGGCGGCGCGCTGGCGCGCCCCGTCCGCGTCGAGGTGGCAGAAGGCGTTGAGCTGGCTGGCCTCGATGGCCGCCAGGGTGGTCTCCAGCTCCTCCAGCGGTGACCGTTGGCCGGATCGGAATGCGTCAACCAGCGAGCAGGCGTCGCCGGACCAGGGTGCGTCAGCCATGGGCCGAGTGTAGGCCAGCCAAGATGAGCGATGCTCAGTTTCGGTCCCGCGCCATCCGTCCGGCGGCATGTGGTTGCGCCTGAACCACGTGGTTGCCGCCGGTTGGATGCTTGCCAGGGGCGAGGACGGGCGTGGAGACTGGATCGGTGGGCGACGAGGACCAGATGCCAGCCCGCTCGGGCGCCGAGCCACCTAGGGATCCGGCCGAGCTCCAGGGGCTGGCGATGCTGTTGCACCAGGTCAGCGGCGACCAGCGCGGCCTGCTCGACGAGCTGGAGCGCACCCTGGGCCGCGCCTTGCCCGAGGCGGTGCGCATCCAGCGCGACGGCATGTTCAACCGGGGCCGGGTCAACCACATCGAGGTCCTGCTCGGCAGCCAGGTCTTCGACCTGCGCCTCGAACACGGCCAGGTGGTGGCGTCGCGGGGCGACGTGGTGGGTGGTGTGGCCCTGTCGCGCACACCGTGTGCCATCGAGGTGTGGGTGGACGGGCTGCTCGGGGCCCTGGCCGAGGCAGCCCGGTCCTCCGATGCGGTGCGCGCCGCCCTCTCCCAGCTGACCTGAAGCGGTCTGCACCGCGGGTCCGTCCTCTGCCGCGGGACACACCCCGAGCCCGTCGAGCTGCAAGGATCGGGCCATGTCCGATGCCACGCCACCTCCGCCGCCTCCCGGTCCTGGGCCGGGCATCCCGCCGCCACCGGTCACACCCCCTCCACCCGGACCGCCGGCGTCGGCCGCACCTCCCGCCGCCGCGCCGCCGCCCTCGGAGGCCGGCGGTGCGCCACCGCTCGACGCCAGCGGCGTGCCCCAGGCCGGTGATGCCCGGCTGGCCGACATCGCGGCCGGCAAGGTCTTCACCTCGGACCTGTCGGTCAACGAGTTCGTGCTGGTGCAGGAGGCCGGGTTCGAGCCGCTCTCGATGGTGGTGGGCAGCTCGATGTTCCACGTGGGCATCCAGATCGGGCGTTGGAAGCAGTCCATGGAGCTCGACGTGCTGACCCAGGCCATGTACCACGGACGCACCAACGCCATGAGTCGCATGCTGGCCGAGGCGACCAAGGTCGGTGCTGACGGCGTGGTGGGCATGCGCCTCGAGCTGGTCATGTACGAGGGGGGCCAGGACGTCCTGGAGTTCATGGCCGTGGGCACCGCCGTGCGGGCCAGCGCCAACCCCGGCGCCTACCTGGCGCCCAACGGCCAGCCCTTCACCTCGGACCTGTCGGGGCAGGACTTCTTCACCCTGGTGCGGGGCGGTCACCTGCCGGTGTCGTTCGTCTTCGGGACCTGCGTCTACCACGTGGCCCACCAGGGGATGATGCAGAGCATGCGTCAGATCGGCCAGAACGTGGAGATGCCGCAGTACACCCAGGCCATCTATGACGCCCGGGAGCTGGCGATGGGTCGCATGCAGTACGAGGTCGAGCGCGACGGGGCGGCCGGCGCGGTGGGTGTGCGCCTCGAGGTCAAGAACCACGTGTGGGGCGAGCACGCCACCGAGTTCATCTCCATGGGCACCGCCGTGCGGCCCCTGGGCGGGGCGGCGGCCACGGCCACGCCCACCTTCGTGCTACCGCTGTCGGACACCTGAGCCTTCGTCGACCTCATCGGCGCAGGCCCCGACGGCCTGCGGACCCGGCCGCCTAGAGTGCCCGGTCGTGGATGCGCGCCAGTGGTTGGGACTGCAGTCGACCCACAACCCCATGCGCTGGTACCTGCCGGTGACCCCCGGCATCTGCACCGGGCACCGCTTCCTGTTCGGCGGCTGCGCCCTGGGCGCGGCCATCTCGGCCATGGAGGGCAGCACCGGCCGACCGGTCATCTGGGCCACCGCCCAGTACCTCAACTACGCCCGGCCGCCGTCGGTGATGGACATCGACATCACCATCGCGTCGCAAGGCCGCAACATCACCCAGGCCCGGGCCGTGGCCCAGGTGGGCGACACCGAGATCGTCACCGTCAACGCCGCGCTTGGCGACCGCGCCCTGGACCTCTCCGGCCAGTGGGCCGAGATGCCCGACGTGGATCCCCCTGACGGGTTGCCGCAGCGCGAGGGCCGCTTCAACGTCGAGGACTCGATCCTGTCCCGCCTCGACCAGCGCTGGGCCCGGCAGGACCCCAAGGCGGGGCGCACCGTGGTGTGGAGTCGGATGCCCGAGCTGCTGGAGGTGTCGGCCGCCTCGCTGGCGGTGCTGGGCGACTACGTCCCGATGGGCATCAGCCAGGCGCTCGAGCTGGACACCATGAGCAACAGCCTGGACAACACGCTGCGGGTGGGCACCATCGTCCCCACCGAGTGGGTGCTCATCGACATCCGCGTCGACCTGGTCAGCCGCGGCTTCGGCCATGGCGTGGTCTACCTGTGGGCCACCGACGGCACCCTCATGGCCACCGCCAGCCAGTCCGCCATCATCCGCGACCCCCGCCGGGTCCGACCACCGTTCGAGGAGCCATGACCGACGTCGCCCGCTACGGCATCACCATCCCCTTCGACAACGTGAGCCTGGGCGACCAGCGCGAATGGGTCGAGGAGCTGCCCGACCTGGGCTACACCGACGTGTGGTCGTCGGAGGCCAACGGCGCCGACGCCTTCACGCCGCTCACGCTGGCCTCGGTGTGGGCCCCCAGCCTGCGACTGGGCACGGCCATCGTGCCCACGTTCACCCGGGGTCCGGGCACGCTGGCCCAGAGCGTGGGATCGATCGCCCAGGCGGCCGAGGGGCGCTTCGTGCTGGGTCTGGGCACCTCCAGCGACGTGATCGTCGAGCGCTGGAACGGCATCGAGTTCACCGAGCCGTACAAGCGGACGCGCGACATGGTGCGGTTCCTGCGGGCCGCCCTGCGCGGCGACAAGGTGACCGAGATCTACGACACGTTCTCGGTGCGGGGCTTCAAGCTCGGGGTGGTGCCCGAGCAGCCGGTGCCCATCCTGGTGGCGGCCCTCCGGGAGGGCATGCTGCGCCTGGCCGGACGCGAGGGCGACGGGGCCATCATCAACTGGCTCTCGGCCGAGGACGTGGCCACGGTGGCCCCGGTCGTGCGCCAGTTCGGCCCCGGCCCCGACGGCCAGGACAAGGAGATCGTGGCCCGCATCTTCGTGGCCCCCAGCGAGGATGCCGATACGGTGCGCAAGCTGGGCCGCTACGCCATCGCCGCGTACCTCAACGTGCCGGTCTACGCCGCCTTCCACGAGTGGCTGGGGCGGGGACCGCAGCTCGAGGACATGTGGCGGCTGTGGAAGGAAGGCGACCGCAAAGCCGCCCTCGAGGCCATCAGCGACGAGGTGGTCGACCAGCTCATCGTGCACGGCTCGCCGGCGGAGTGCCGGGCCCACATCCAGCGCTACGTGGACAACGGGGTGACCACCCCGGCCATCGCCATCCTGGCCTTCCCCGGCATCGACCAGCGCCAGGCGGTCAGGGATCTGAGCCCGCAGGCGTAGGGCGGGCGTCCTCCGTCGTGGGCGCCGCTCGTTCCACGCCGGGATCACCTTCGCAACCCGAGGCCGCGGGCCAGGGTCGAAGGTCTCGCCCGACCCAGGGCAGGAAGGGCCTTTTGGCTCTGGAGCGCCGGCGCGCGGTGGGCGATAGCTAGGGCACAGAGAGGGTCAGGTCTCCGGACAGGCAGAACATGACGCAGAAAGCGGAGGGCGGTCAACCTCCGGGGAAGGCACCCGGTAGGTCGCGGGCAGAGGCGTGGTCCCTGTCCGCCTTCTGGACCGACCTGGTGGCTTGCCGGGGCGACCTGGCCCGAGTGCTCGACCTCATCGTCCGACGCACGGCGGAGGTCGTCGGCGAGGGCGCCGTGCTCACCACGTTGTCGGAGGACGGTGAACATCTGATCCCCGAGGCGACCTACCACCCAGATGCCGAGCTCCGCAGGGCCATGACCGAGACGGTGGGGACGGCCGGGTACCTCATCGGCGAGGGGATCGTCGGGCAGGTGGCGCTCGATCGCCGACCCGCCGTCGTGAACGGCTTGGCTCCCGACGTCATCGCCGACCTGGTGCCGCGGCCGGCTCGCGCGTTCGTCGACCAGCATCCGATCCGCGCGCTCCTGATCGTGCCGATGATCGCGAGCGGCGAGCTCGTCGGGACACTCGGCGTCGCACGGTTCACCTCGACCGAACCGTACTCACGCGATGACCAGGTGGCGGTGGCGGCCATGGCCGAGCGTGCCGCGATCGCCATCCACCAGGCGCAGGAGCGACCGGCGGTGCTCGGCCCCGCGGAGTACGAGGCGTTGTACCGCAACGGGGCGGACGGCATCCTGTTCACCTCACCGGATGGAAAGGTGTTGGCGGCCAACCCGGCGGCCTGTCGGATCCTCGCCCTCTCCGAGCGTCAGATCTGCACGTTGGGCCGCGACGGGCTCCTGGTCGCCGATGATCCGGCCACCCGGCACGCCATGGAGGAACGGGCGAGAGTGGGGACCGTCCGAGCCGAGGTGCCCATGCGGCGCGGCAACGGAGCCTTGTTCACCGCCGACATCACGTCGACGGTCTTCGCCGCCGCGAGCGGGGAGCTTCGCACCTGCGTCATCTTCCGCGATGTGTCGCAGCAGGCGACCGAGCGCGATGAGCTGCTCCGGCGGGCCGATGCGCTCGCCGCCGCCTCGCGGCGCGATCCGCTGACCGACCTCTACAACCGGCTCGGCTTCTTCGAGGTGGGCGCGGAGGCCTTGGCCATCGCCCGACGCGACGGCCGCACGATGCAGCTCGCCTACCTCGATGTCGACGACTTCAAAGCCATCAACGACACACGCGGCCACGCGGAGGGTGACGCCATGCTCCGCCACCTGGCGCGGGCGATCACCAGCGTCACCAGGGAGGCCGACGTGGGCGCGCGCCTGGGCGGCGACGAGTTCGCGCTGCTGCTGTTCGGTGCCCGTGAGGCGGAGGCGACGCAGATCATGCGCCGACTGCGCTCGACGCTCGACGAGGAGATCGCACCAGACACCACGCCGCTCGAGTTCAGCGTCGGGGTGGTCGAGTTCGATCCGACGAGCGACGAATCCCTGGAGCGACTCGTCGAGCGGGCGGACCGCCAGATGTACGAGATGAAGGCTCGGCGGCGGTTCGACCCGCGTCGATGAACGACGGCGCACCCGGCGATCCGGGGTCGGGGTCGAAATGGCCACGTCGACGATCTCTCGACCGCTGACGCGGCCCGGCCGTCAGTCGATGGGGTCGAGCAGGGCGTCGAACAGGGCCACCACCCCGGCCTGGCGCCGGGATGATCCCAGGCGGCCGGCCTGGACGGTGGCCACCAGGATCGACAGCACCAGGCCCTCCAGCCCCGGGGCGATGACCTCGGCGTCGAGATCGGCGCGCACCTCGCCACGGGCCTGGCCCGCCGCCAGCGCCTGGGTGAGCAGGTCGGTGCCCACGCCGATGGCGGGCAGGTCGAGCATGTCGACCAGCACCTCGGGTTCCTGGCCCATCAGCACCCGCCGGGCCAGCGGGTGGTCCTCGACGCCGTCGAACAGCTCCGTGATCAGGCGCACGGGCAGCCGGGTCACGGGTCCCGGGCGGGCCCGGTCGGTGGCCTCGGTGAGCAGGGCGGTGGCGTCGGCGTCGACCGCGGCCACGAACAGGTCGTGCTTGTTGGCGAAGTAGGCGTAGGCCGTTGCCTGGCCGATGCCGGCCCGATGGGCGATCTCGGTGACCGACGTGGCCCGGAACCCCGTCTGCCCGAACGCCTCGACGGCCAGCGCAAGCAGGCGCGCCCGCGTCCGCTCACCCTTGCGCGTGATCGCGCCCCGACTCGCCCCCATCGGCCACCAGGCTAGTGAGCGGCCGACATGGTGCGCGCCTGGCTGCCGGCGACCGATTCCTCAGAAATCGATAGATCCGGGAAATCCATTGACGCGGCGCCGTCCGTGGCCCACACTTCTCTGGCTCGAGATCAGGGTGGCGGTTCCACGGAGTTCAGGCGTCGGGCACCCGCGTCGTGTGTGGTGCTCGGCGTCCGAACCCATCCTGGGCGGCTATTCGTCGAGGCCGACGGGCTCGCCATCCACGATCTGGTCGAGGTACTCCGACAGGCCGTACCCGACGCGCCCGTCGTCGAGGGTCCACTCGGTCAGGCCCTCGGAGATGCGGGTCACCAGCCCCTCACGCCGGTTGCGCAGCGGGATGAGGTTGAGGACCCGTCCCTGCACCCGCCACTCGAGGGGGTCGCCGCGCTCGTCGCGTGCCCGCAGCACGCCCTGGATCTGCCGGTGGTAGCGGTCGTCCCCGGTCCATTCGGTGGACACCTCGGCGTCGTGGCACAGGTGCATGCGCCGGCCGTCCCACACGAACCCGCCGCGGGTGCCCTGGCTGTCGCGACGGGCGATGCGCGACAGCATGAACCCGAAGTCCGAGCCGAAGTTGGCCGTGAGCCAGCGGTAGTACCAGGGTGCCTGCCAGAAGCGGGGGCCCCAGGAGTGGTCGCGCAGCCCGAAACCGGCCACTGGCCAGGCGGTGCCGTCGACGGTGATGGTGCCCGTGGCCGACACCAGCTGCTCGTAGTGGCCCTTGGCGAACTCCTCGCCCGGCCGCTCGTGGGACTCCTCCGGCTCGCCACCGAACATGTCGCTGACCCGGCGGTAGTCGAGCGCGACCTGGCAGGAGACGTAGGGGTTCTCGGTGAAGGCGACCCGCGGGTCAGCCATGGCCAGCGGGTCGTCGAGCATGACCAGCTTGCCCGTGTAGCTCACATTCAGGTGCTCGAAGGGCTCGACCACCTCGAAGCGCAGGCCAGCCGAGTCGAACGAGTCGTTGTCGTGCACCTCGGGGCGCTTGAACATGAACCCGACCCGCCCGTCGGGCAGGTAGACGCACACGGTCATCTCCCCGGTGCCCTCGTTGGCCCGGTTGCCCACCCGGAAGAACGCGCCCAGCCGGGCGGTGGGGTCGTACACGTTGAAGTACATGCTCTCGTTGAAGTTGGACTCGGGTCCCAGCTCGTGGCAGTACTCGTCGACCGGTTCCAGGCGGAGGCGCATGGGCCCACGCTAGACCGCGGCCCCCTCGCCAGGCGCTAACGTCGTCGGCTGGGTCGCCGCAGGGGGTGGCAGGCCCGAAGCACCTCGGGGAGCGCTGCTCGTGACGTCGTCAACCGCCATCCGGACCCGCCTGCTGGGCGCCGTCGCCGTTCTCTGCGTGGTCGCCGGGGTGAGCGTGGTCGTCACGCCGCCCCCGGCCGGCGCGCTGCCCGCGTTCGTGGCCCACGGCAGCGTGAACCAGGTGTACGTGACCAAGCTGGCCGTGGGCGACTCGGTCACGCTGCGCGACTCGGCCGACGCGGTGGTGGCCACCGGCACGGCCGACACCCAGGGGGCCTACCTGTTCCGCGACGTCCCCACCGGCACGGGCTACACCGTGAGCCAGGACGGCACCACCAGCAGCCCGCTCACGGTGACCGACCCAGCCGACAACCCGCCGCAGTCGTCCTACGAGCACACGCCGCTGCACGAGGGGTTCAACTACATCCCCACCCGCGACGGCACCCTGCTGAGCGCCAACATCACCTTCCCGAGCGACGGCTCCCCGGGGCCGTGGCCCGTGCTGCTGGACTACTCGGGCTACGACCCGTCCCAGCCCGGCCAGACGCCGTCGGAGGCGGCCATGTTCCCCTACCAGGGCTACGTGGTGGTGGGCCTGAACATGCGGGGCACCGGGTGCTCGGGCGGCGCCTTCGACTACTTCGAGACCCTCCAGGACCTGGACGGCTACGACGCCATCGAGACCCTGGCCCACCAGACGTGGTCGAACGGCAACGTGGGCATGGTGGGCATCTCCTACATGGGCATCAGCCAGCTGTTCGTGGCCCAGACCCGGCCACCGCACCTGCGCGCCATCACGCCGCTGTCGGTGATCGCCGACACGGTCCGCTCCACCCTGGCCCCGGGCGGCATCCTCAACGACGGCTTCGCCCTGAGCTGGGCCACCGAGCGCGACGAGTCGGCCCAACCCGAGGCCCACCAGTGGGTGAAGGACCAGATCGCGGCCGAGGCCACCGATGGCGTCACCACCTGTCTCGACAACCAGCAGCTGCGCCTGCAGTCGGTGAGCGCGGTGGGCCAGATCAACTCGGAGCGCTACTACTCACCCGCGCTCGACGCCCTGGCGCCGCGCACCTTCGTGCACAAGATCGACGTGCCCACCTACATCGGCGGCGCGTTCCAGGACGAGCAGACCGGGGGCGAGTGGTCGTCGATGCTCCAGGACTTCGCCCCGGGCACCCCGCTGAAGGTGTACATGACCAACGGCACCCACGTGGAGAGCCTGGCCGGACAGGACTTCACCCACCTGCTCGAGTTCGTCGACCTGTACGTGGGCAAGCGCATCCCGAGCGTCAGCCCCGTCCTGCTGGCCGCCGGGCCCACGGTGCTGCAGAGCATCTTCGGGGGGTCGCCCATCCCCATCCAGCAGAGCCAGTACGCCAGCGAGCCGAGCTACGCCCAGGCCCTGTCCGACTACCAGGCGTCGCCCGAGGTGCGCCTGGTGTGGGAGAACGGAGCTGGCGCGGCTCCGGGGGAGCCGGTGGGCACGGCGCAGAGCCAGTTCACCTCCTGGCCGGTGCCCGGCACCGTCGCCACCCCGCTCTACCTGCAGCCCGACGGGCAGCTGGGGGTGGCCGCCAACGCCATCCCCGATGATCAGCCGCGGGCCTGGTCGAGCTACACCTACGACCCCACCTCCAAGCAGGTGTCGGACTTCGACGGCTCGACCAGCGACATCTGGACGGCCGAGACGCAGTCGGGCACCGGCACCCACCCCGTCCACTGGGAGCCGCTGGCCGAAGGCGACTCGCTCAGCTTCGTCACCGCGCCGTACACGACCGAGACGGCCTACGCCGGCCAGGGCAGCGTCGACCTGTGGCTGCGGTCGACCGCCCTCGACACCGACCTCGAGACCACGCTGACCATCGTGCGCCCCGACGGCCAGGAGACCTACGTGCAGAGCGGGTGGCTGCGAGCCTCGGACCGCAAGCTCGACGCAGCCAAGTCCACCGAGCTGTTCCCCTGGCACAGCTTCCTGCAGTCCGACGTGGAGGACCTGCCCGCGGGGCAGTTCGTGTCGGCCCGCATCGAGCTCTTCCCGTTCGCGGCGGTGCTGCGCCCGGGTGATCGGCTGCGCCTCAACATCGAGGCGCCGGGTGGCAACCAGCCCTTCTGGGAGTTCGACGACCTGCCGGCCGTGGGCCACCAGGTCAACGACATCGGCCACTCGGTCGGCATGCCGTCGCGCGTGGTGCTGCCCCAGCTCCCGGCGGACCTGGTGCCCGCAGTACCGGCCTCCGATCCGGTGTGCCCCTCGCTGCGCAACCAGCCCTGCCGGCCGTACCTGCCCGCCCGGGTGGCCACCGACGTGGCTGCCTCGGTGGTGGGCTCCGGCGTGCACGTGAGCTGGACGGCGCCGGGTGCGCCCTCGGCCACCCCGGACGGCTACCAGGTGAAGGTGGCGCCGACCGGCCAGATCATCCAGGTGCCCGGGGACACGACCTCGGCCGACCTGGCGTCCATCACCCACAACACGCCCTACACCTTCACCGTCTCCGCCGTCTACGGCACGACGGTGGCACCGGCCAGTGACGCGTCGCTGGCGGTGGCCATCGACGACCCGGCCACCACCACGACCACCGCGGCGGCATCGACGTCGACCACGGTCGCGCCGGCCACCTCGGCCAGCCAGGCGTCCACGGTGGCGTCGGGCTCGCTGCCGACGACCGGCACCGACGAGTGGCCGTGGCTGGTCGGCGCCCTGGTCCTGATCGGGTGCGGGGCGACCCTGGTGGTGGTCAGCCGACGTCGTCGGCGCCAACCGGTCTGACCGGGTCGAGCTGGTCGAGCTGGTCGACCGGACCGGCCGCTTCGGCCTCGTCGGCCAGGGCGGCGGCCGCGGCCAGGTGGTCGGTCAGCTGGGCCACCGACGCGCTGGCGTTCACCCCGCTGGTGGAGGGCATGACGTAGACGCGGGCGCCGCCCAGCGTGGTGGGCTGGACGCCGGCCACCGCTCGACGGTCCACCGCCGCCCGCCACCCGGCCAGGCCCACGAAGCAGATGGCTCCGGCGCCCAGCCAGCCGACGGTCCGGGCCACCCGGTCCAGCCCGGCCCGGTACTCCTCGGTGGTCAGCCCGTCGGCGCGGGGCGTGGCCCGCTTCACCAGGTCGGTCATGCCGAGCCGGTGCTGGCGCAGGGCGGCGTCGGGATCGCGATCGACCGCCGCCAGCCCGGCGTCCAGCGCGGCCGGCCAGAAGCGGTTGCCGGGCCGGGCGAAGCCGATGCCGGCGTCCGCTGAGTACAGGCTGGGGTTCAGGCCGACGACCACGAGGCGCATCGAGGGCGCCACCGTGTCGGCCAACGTCCGGGCCCGGGTGGCGCGCACCACCAGCTCGTCGGACGATCGTCCATCGGGCTCGCGACCCGAACCGCCGCTCGAGCGGCTGGTCGGCCGGACGGTCGAGAGCCGGTCGACCACGAAGCCGGCGCCGGTCACCACGTCGCGGGCACGGATGGGCGGCCAGTCCGATCCCAGGTGGACGTCGACCCGGTCACCCACCTCCAGGGCGCGCTGGTGGCCGGCCAGCACCATCGGGAGCGCGGCGTGGGGGACGGCCGTGGCCGCCACCGCGGCCCGAGCCCGCCGTGGGCTCACAGCAGGCGGAGCTGCTCGGTGCGCTGGGCCCACTCGGGCAGCGGGACCCAGGTGAGCCCGCCTCGCGGGCCGGCCACGCGCACCTCGATGTGGTCGACGGCGATGGCCCGGGCCGCGCCCTTGCGGTCGGCCAGGCCGACGCTGCCGTCGCGCTCCAGCCCGGTCACCACCGCGTCCTTCCAGCGCTCGGTCGACCCCCGTCGGAAGCGCACGCGATCACCCGCGGTCAGACCCAGCTCGGCCAGCTCGGCGGTGGGTGCGCCGCTCACATCTCGATCCCGAAGCGAGCCTGGAGGCGGCGCATCCCGGCGATCCAGCGGTCGTAGTCGGCGGCCTTGCGCCGGAAGTAGTCGGCCACCTCGGGGTGGGGCAGGATCAGGAAGCGCTCGTCGGACAGCCCGTCGACCACGGCGTCGGCCACCTGCTCGGGGGTGAGCATGCCGTCGACGCCGGCCACCCCACCGCCGGCCACGCCCGCCGTCATCTTGGACTCGACGGCCTGGGGGCACAGGGCCGACACCTTCAGGCCACGGTCACCGTAGGTGACGGCCAGCCATTCGGCGAAGCCCAGCGCGGCGTGCTTGGTCACCGAGTAGGGCGCCGAGCCGATCTGGGTCAGCAACCCGGCGGCCGAGCAGGTGTTGAGCAGGTAGCCGCCCCCTCGCTCCAGCATGCGGGGCACCAGGTGGCGGGCGGCGTACACGTGGGCCATGAGGTTCACGTCGATGATGCGGCGCCACTCGTCGTCGGGCAGCTCGGCCCCGCCGATGGCCAGGATGCCGGCGTTGGAGCAGAACAGGTCGATGGGACCGAGCTCGTCCTCGGTGTCGTCGATGGCGGCCACCAGCTCGGCCTCGACCCGCACGTCGAGGGTGCGGGCCCGGATGTCCACCGCCGCGGTGGCCGGGCCGGCGGCCAGCTCGTCGACCAGCGCCTGGGCGCCGGCCGCGTCTCGGTCGACCACCACCAGGGCTCGGGCCCCCTCGCGGGCGAACCGCTGGGCCAGGCCTCGACCGATGCCGCTGGCGGCGCCGGTCACCACCACGACCTTGTCCTCGATCTGCATGGGTGCTGGCCTTTCTCGAGACGGCGACGACGGGGTCGGGTGCCTAGCCTCGCCGGGCCGCGGCCCGCAGCGTGGCGTCGAGCACGGCAGCCCGGTCGGGACCCCAGGGCAGCGGCATGAGCACCGGCACGTCGACCCCGGCGGCGACGTAGGCGTCCACCGTGTCGGCCACCAGGTCGGCGTCACCCACCACGTCGATGGCGTCGATCATGCGGTCGCTCACCGCAGCCAGTGCCCCCTCGCGGTCGCGCGCCGCGTGGTGCTCGCGGACCTCGGCCACCTCGTCGGCGAAGCCGGCGCGCTCGAAGTTGCGGGCGTAGGCGTCGACCACGATGTAGGAGAACAGGTCTCGCCGGGCCAGCTCGACCCCGTCGGCGCGGTCGCCCACCCCGGCGTGGACGTAGGCGTAGATGGTCGGGCCGCCGTCGGTGCGGGCCGCCGCGCCCCTGCGCACCTGCTCGACCGACCAGGCCACGTGGGAAGCCGGGAGGTAGTTCAACAGCACGCCGTCGGCCAGCTCGCCGGCCAGCGCCAGCATGCGGGGGTTGAGGGCGCCGAGCACGATCTTGGGTCGCCGCTCGCCCAGGCGGACCCCGAGGCGGAACCGGTCGACGTGGTAGTGGTCGCCGTCGAAGGTGACCGACTCGCCCGACAGGCACTGGCGCAGCAGGGTGAGGTACTCGCGCACCTGGGCCATCGGGTGGTCGCCGTAGGGGGCGCCGTGCCAGCGCTGCGCCACCACCGGCGACGAGATGCCCACGCCCAGGATGATGTCGCGGTCGGGGTGCAGGGCCTGGAGGGTGGCGCCGGACATGGCCACCAGTGGAGGCGTGCGCAGCTGGAGGGCCAGCACGCCCGTCCCCAGGCTCAGCGACGGGGCCACGGCCCCCGCCGCGGCCAGCACCGTGAAGGCCTCGGGACCGACGGTCTCGGCCGTCCAGAACGACCGGTAGCCCAGCTCCTCGGCCAGTCGGGCCGTGTGCAGGGCCGTGTCGAGGCCCAGGGTCATGAGGCTGGCGTAGGTGACACCCAGGTCGTCCCGGGCCGCATCGGCGGTCATCGTCGAACCCTACCGGCCGCCATCAGTACGAGCCGGAGCGCGACAGCGTGTAGTCGGCGCCGCTGTGGGCGGTGCCCGACCAGGACACCTGGGCGTCGAGGTCGGCGCCTTGGCCGCCGTAGCAGTCGTCGGGGCGCAGCGCCACCGAGGCCGGTTTGGCGTCGCGGCTCACGGCCTGGCCCAGCACCTTGCCCGTGGTGGCGTCGAGGACCTCGAGGCGCATGGACACCCCGGCCGGGGCGGTGAGGGTCACCTTGGCCGACCCGTCGCAGAGCAGGTGGAAGTGGCGGCTCAGGTGGAAGGGGTAGCGGTCGACGTCGGTGGCGGGCACCAGGTTGGCCTGGATGGTCTGGTCGAAGGTCTCGCCGTCGACCGCGTCGGGCGCCGCCTCGCAGCCGTTGACGGGGTTGCCGTCGTAGTCGGCGTGCTCGTCGGTGCAGGCCGTGCCGTCCGTGAACGGCGCCACCGCGCCACCGCAGGGACGGTAGGGCTGGGGCACGCAGGTGGTGGTGGGCGCAGCCGTGGTGGTGGGCGACGTGGTGGTGTCCGCCGCCTGGCGCGGGGAGGCGCCACCGTGGCTCAGGTCGGCCGCCGTCGCCCCCAGGGCCAGCGCGGCCACGGCCAGCACGCCCAGCATCGCCGGCCACAGGCGCGAGCCGGCGGCCCGCCCCTGGCGGCGGGGGCGAGCCCGCAGCATCCGGGTGTCGCCGGCCGAGCCCCGGGCCGCGGCCGCCGTGGGGCGGCGTTCGGGACGGCGGTCGAGCATGGGCTCGAGGCGCCGGCGCAGGTCCCGGGGGAGGTGGCGGGGAAGCGGCTCGATCTTGGCCGCCGCCGCCCGGTGCAGCACGACCCGGGCGTCACCGTGGCCGTACGGTGGTTCGCCGGTCGCGGCGTGGCGCAGGGTGGCCCCGAGGGAGAAGACGTCGCTGGCGGGGGTGGCCCGCTCGCCCCGGGCCTGCTCGGGGGCCATGTACTCGGGGGTGCCGATCACCATCTCGGTGTCGGTCAACCCCGAGGTCGCCCCCCGCATGGTGGCCACGCCGAAGTCGGTCAGGTACGGGTGCCCGTCGCCGTCGAACAGCACGTTGCCCGGCTTGATGTCGCGGTGGACGATCCCGGCCCGGTGGGCTGCTGCCAGGGCACCCAGCAGGGCGTCGGCCAACTGGTCGACCATGCCCGGGGGCATCGGCCCCCGGGCCCGCACGTGCTCGCCCAGGGTCCCCCCCGAGAGGTAGGGCATGACCAGGACCACGTCGTCGTCCTCGTCCACCACCTCGAGCAGGGGCACGATGTGGGGGTGGTCGAGGGCGGCCAGCGCGTCGGCCTCGCGGCGGATGCGCAGGCGGGCCCGGGCCATCTCGTCGGCGCTGCCCCGCAGGGCCAGGCGCTTGAGGGCCACCGGCCGACCGGACCGGTCGAGGGCCAGGTCGACGACCCCCATCCCGCCGCGACCCAGTCGACGCATGAGCGAGTAGGACACGGCGCCAGGGTAGGGGCGTGGCGGGGCGGCCGCGAACCGCATCCCTCTTTATGCGGATGAAACCTTCCTGTCACAGCCGATGGCTACAGTGCGTGCGGGGCCAGCGTGCTGGACCCAGAATCCGTCGAAATCCGGAACATCCGGCCCCACCGGTACGGTTGAATGAGTCAGTGAGGGCGTTCGGGCCCGAACCTGAGATCGGAGATCTGATGACCGACACCCATGAGCTCGACGTGATCAACGAGGCTCTGGTGATCATCGACAAGGGCCTCGGCGACATGCTGCATCGGGAGCTGGTCTCCACCGATGAAGTCGCCGACCTCCTGCTCGACGTGCGCATGGTGTTGTCGACCACCGAGCTCCCGGTCTCCGAGCTCGACGGTGCTGGAGCCGCGGCCAACTGATCCGGGCCGCGGGCCCTACGAGCCGGCCGCGATCAACTCGTCGAACGACTCGACGATGTCGTCGCGCAGTCGCCCCGGCTCGGTGACCATGCCGGTGTCCACGTGCAGACCCAGGTTCAGCACGCCCCGGTAGGACATCAGGGTCAGGTTGAACGCCGAGCCGGCCAACGGCCCGATCGGATAGGTGCCGTCGACCCGGGCCCCGGCGATGAACAGGTCGAAAGGGGCGGCGCGCAGGTTGGAGGTGGTGAAGTCCACCGTCTCGGCCTGCTGGCGGGCGACTCGCACCAGCACGGAGGTCGGGAGCAGGTTGGCGGCGCCGGCCAGCCCGGCCACCAGGCCGATGGCAGGTTCGGACTTGGTGCGGCTGAGGGCGTCGTGCACCAGGCCGAAGCGGCTGGCCGGGTCGAGCTCGCCGGTGGGGACGAGCACCCTGGTGGGCACGAAGCTGTTGCCACCCGCCGAGCGGCCTTGGCGGGTGCTCACCGGCATCGCCATGCGCAGCTCGTCGGCCTCGGCCCCCATGGCCCGGTGGTAGCGGCCGGCGCCCGCCGCGGTGGCCGTCACGAACAGGTCGTTGATGCTGCCCCCCAGCCCCTTGGCCGCCCGGCGGACGTCGTCGAGGGGGATGTCGATGATCTCCAGACCCCGGCTCAGGGTCGGCTCGTGCCACAGCGGGGAGTGGTGGTGATCGGTGACGGTCAGCTGCCTGGTCACCGACTGGCCGGTGGCCAGCGCGTCGGTGCCCAGAGCCATCGCTCGGCTGGGGTGGCGGACGGTCGAGGCGGTGAAGCCCACCGTGCGGTTGGCCACCCCGACGCCGCGCCGCCAGGTGTGGGCCAGCGTGTCGCCGGCCGAGCCCAACAGGGAGCCGCCGCCCGAGGCCGCGGGGGGGATCTCCACCTCGTCGTCGAGGGGCCGGTCGCGGACCAGGTCGATGAACTGCTCGGACAGCCGGATGCCCCCTTCGCCGTCGGTGATGGTGTGGTGCATCTTCTGGATCAGGGCGGCACGCCCGTCGGCCAAGCCGTCGATCACCACGAACTCCCACAGCGGGCGGGTGCGATCGAGGGGGTCCTGCACGAACCGGGCGGCCAGCTCGAGCAGCTGGGGCAGTGACCCGGGCTCGGGCAGCGCCTGGTGGCGCACGTGGGCACGGATGTCGAAGTCGGGTGCATCGCACCAGGCCGGCGGGGCCAGGCGCCCCAGGGCGGGCACGACCCGCTGGTGCAACCGAGGGATGTTGGACACCGCCACCAGCATCCGACGCCGGAACCGCTCCAGGTCGGGCGGGCGGTCGAGCAGGGTCACGCTGCCGAAGTTGGAGCTGAGGTACGGGTCCTTGTCGACGTTCCACAGCAGCGCTTCGAGGTCGGACATCCTCGACTCGCCGAGCAACTCACGGGGCGGGCGTGCCGCCTCCGCCTCACCGGTGGCCATGGCGACCCAACCTACCGGCGACTACCGGGGGATGCTGGTGTGCTTGAACTCGTTCAGGTCGGGCCAGCCGCTCACGAGGTCGATGATGCGCTCCACCGAGGTGCGGGCCAGCTCGCCGTCGCCGTCGGGGGTGTGCATGAGCCGGACGAAGGTGGCTGCCGGGCCGACCACGAAGGTGGGCACCCCCCACACGTCGTGGCTGGCCACGATGGCCTCGTGCTCCTTGCGCACGACCTCCAAGGCGGCACCCTCGGCCACGGTGGCCAGCACGGCGGCGCCGTCGACCCCGTTGTCGTCGAGCACGCCGCGAACCAGATCAGGGTCGTCGAGCTTGGCGCCCCGCAGGTGGCGGGCGTCGAACAGACCCCGGTGCACGGCCAGGAACTGGTCGGGGTGCTGGTCGCGCACCACCACGCCGACCTGCAGGGCCAGCAGGCCCGAGTCGTCCTGGGGACGCTCCCAGATGTCGGTCTCGCCCTCGGCCACGTGCACCTGGCCGAGCGAGAAGGGCACGAAGGTGACGTCCCAGTCGGCGCCCGCCTCGAGCCCGGTCACCACGTGGTCGTGGGCGATGCGGGCGAAGGGACAGCGATAGTCCCAGGTCACGGCGAAGGTCAAGGCCATGCCGAACACAACACAGGGGCCGCGGTCGGCATTCCCCGGGGCGGCCGGAGCCTCAGCGGCCCACCCGCCGCCACACGGCGCGGGCCCCGGTGCCGATGACCAGCCCGGTGGCCAGGCCCCCCACCACGTCGCTGGCGTGGTGGATGCGCACGTACACGCGGCTCGACGCCACCAGGGCGGCCACGCCCGCGTACAGCGGCCACCACGAGTTGCCCTCGGACAGCAGCATGGCGGCCACCACCGCGGTGCTGGAGTGGCCGCTGGGGAAGCTGGTGGTCAGCGGCATGCGCATCTTGTAGGGCCGAGGCTCCTGGGAGACGGGACGCTCCCGCTTGAACAGCGACTTGATGACGCCGTTGACCAGCACCGACTCGACGGCCAGGGTGGCGGCCAGCCGCCCGGCCCGGGCCAGCTGGCGATCGCCGCGCAGGCCCTGGGTGGCCCCGATGAGCACCCAGATCAGCCCGAAGTCGCCGAGCTCGGTGGCCGCGTAGAAGACCCGATCGGCGATCGGGTTGCCCCGCAGGAGGTCGAAGGCCTGGTCGACGGCGTCGTCGAAGCGGGCCACCAGGGTGAGATCGTGGGGCGGCTCGGCCTGGTGGGGACCCTGGGCCGCCAGCTGCTCGATGGGGTGGGGCAGGGCTCCGGTCGCCGACTCGAAGGCCTCGCCCAAGCGGCCGAGCGCGTCGGGCCGGTCCGCCGCTTCGGCGGGCGGGGGCGCCGGGATGGCGTCGTCGGCCTCGTCGGCGGGGGATGTCACCCCACGGATGCTACGAGATCGACCTGGGGTGCCTTGGCGTCGGCCGGGTTGCCGCCGAAGGCCGGGCAGTAGGCCTGGAAGGCGCACCAGTCGCACAGCTTGGACGGCTTGGGTCGGAAGTCCTCGGCCGCGCACGCCCGCTCGACCGCGGTCCAGATGGCGGTGACCTTGCGCTCGAGTCCGCGGATGGACTGCTCGGTGGGCGTGGTCACGATTGCCACCGGCTCGTCGAGGTAGAGCAGCTGCACCCGGGCGGGACGCTGGCCGAAGAGCCGCTCGCACAGGAAGGCGTAGAAGTGCACCCCGCCGAGCTTGCCCTGCTCGTTGTTCTGGCGGGGCACCCGCCCGGTCTTGTAGTCGGTGACGACCAGCTGGCCCGACTCGTCGAGCTCGAGCCGGTCGATGATGCCGCGCAACCGCACGCCGCCCACGGCGACCTCGAGCTTGAGCTCGATGCCGATGGGGGTGATGGCCCGAGGGTCTTCGAGCTCGAAGTAGCGGCGAACCAGCCGCTCGGCCTGGTCGACGAAGGTGGCCTCGGCCGCCGGGTCGAGCGCCAGACCGGTGAAGTCGGGGTCTTGGCGGATGGCGTCGACGGCCTGGTCGAGGGCGGTGAGGGCGGCGGGCAGCGTGCGCGCCTCGGCCGGGAGGGCGAAGAGCCGCTCGAGGGCGCTGTGCACCAGGGTTCCCCGGGTGGCGGGGACCGACGGCGGCTCGGGCAGGTGGTCGATGCTCGAGAAGCGGAAGGCCAGGGCGCAGTCGGTGAAGCTCGACACCTTCGACGGCGAGAGGGTGGCGGGGAGCTCGAGGGCCATGACCTCACCCTACGCCGGGGGTGCGACAGCCAAGTGGACTGGCCCTCTGGTCGGCAAGCCTCCTGGCGGGCGCCTTCGGCATCCGGGTTCCATCGTGCGAGCGGCTTCGCCCTGCTCCGCCGCCTCAGGCGAGGTCGGACACGATGGCGGCGGCCATCTCGGCCGGTCGTTGCAGCGGCCCGAAGTGGCCCAGGTCGTCGAAGGTCTCCAGCCGTCCGGCGGGCAGGGCCGCGGCGACCTGCGGGGCGAACGCGGCCGGGCCGAACAGGTCGGCGCCGCAGGCGATGGTGACCGGGCACCTCACCTGGCCCAGACCGGCGAACACGTCAGCCTGGCTGGCCTGGCGGAACACGTCCGCCTCCACCGCGGGGAGGCACTTGAGCGCGACCGTGCCGTCGGGCTGGTCGCGGAACCCGTGGTCGACGTAGGCGTGCAGGGCGGCCGGATCGAGCACGTCGAGCGGCGGCTTCGAGGCGTAGTTGTCGTAGGCGGCCTGGCGGGAGGCGAAGGTGGCCCGCCGGCGCAGGGCGGCTGCGGCCAGCGGGTTGTCGGGCTCGGCGGTCCCGGTGACGTCGCCGAAGCTCGCCCCGGTGGGCAGCACCACCGGCTCGTAGAGCCACAGGGCCCGGAAGGTGCCCGGCCGGCGTTGCTCGGCCAGCAGGAGGGCGGCGCCGCCCTTGGAGTGGCCGACGCCCACCAGGTCGTCCACCCCCCAGGCCTCGACCACGGCCAGCACGTCATCGGCGAACCCGTCCCAACCCATCTCCCGCCCGGCCTCGCGACCCGTCGGCACGGTGGAGTCGCCGTGGCCCCGCATGTCCGGCGCCACCGCGTGGAAGCCGGTCAGGTGGGCGGCCAGGGGCTGCCACACCCAACCGTGGAAGCCGGTGGCATGGACCAGCAGCACCGGGCGGGCGTCGCCGCCATCGGACGTCCCGATGTCGTGCAGCGCCGTCGAACCGCCGGCCACGCCGAGGTCGTGGACCGCGAGCTGGACGTGATCGGTGGAGGTGACCGGGCTCAGAGGTGCGCGCGCGGCGCGTCGGTTTGGGGCTCGCACAGGTCAATCCTGACATCTGTGGGAGCGGTCCCCACCCGCCAGTCGGCCAGCTCGCCGTCGACCAGCAGGGTTCGCATGACGGCCAGGGCCGGCTGGTCGATGACCGCGGGGCCCTCGAGCAGCAGCTCGCCGAGCAGGTCGACGGGCACGACGATGGCGGCGACGGCCGGCTCGGGCGGCCGGTTGGCGGTGGTCACCACCGCCGCGTCGATGAACGGGATCCAGCTGATGTGGTGGGCCAGCACCGTGCGGGTGCGCAGGGCCAGGTCCTGGGCCCGGTCCGCGGCCCCCGCCAGGTCGACCTGGGCGGGCATGAGCACGAACGCGCCGCACGGGCCGATCACCAGCCGGCATTCGTCCATCCAACCGATGACCCACGACGAGGGCAGCTCGGCCAGGATGTGGTCGATGCCGTCCAGCGGGGTGGTGTGGATGACGTTCACGAAGGATCTATCGGACGATGGCGCATGGGTCTTTAGGCCCAGATGTCTAGTCCGATCGGCCCCCCCGGATCCAGCGGCGCGGTCAGCTGAAGGCGTTCAGGCCGGTGATGGCCTGGCCCAGCACGAGGGTGTGGATCTCGTTGGTCCCCTCGTAGGTGAACACCGACTCGAGGTTGTTCATGTGGCGGATCACCGGGTACTCGAGGGTGATGCCGTTTGCGCCCAGCACCGAACGGGCCTCGCGGGCGATCCAGAGGGCCTCGCGGACGTTGTCCATCTTGCCGAAGCTGACCTGGGCCGACGAGAGCCGACCCTGGTCCTTCATGCGGCCCAGGTGCAACGCCACCAGCTGGGACTTGTTGACCCGCACCATCATCTCCACCAGCTTGCGCTGGGTCAGCTGGAACGAGGCGATGGGGCGGTCGAACTGGGTGCGCTCGACGGCGTAGGCCAGGGCCGCCTCGTAGCAGGCCCGGCCGGCGCCGGTGGCACCCCACAAGATGCCGTAGCGGGCCTCGTTGAGGCACGACAGCGGCCCGCGCATGGTGGCCACCTCGGGCAGCCGGGCCGAGTCGGGCAGGCGCACCCCGTCCAGCACCAGCTCGGAGGTGACCGATGCCCGCAGCGACAGCTTCTTGTGGATGTCGTTGGCCCGGAACCCGGGCGTGTCGGTGGGGACGACGAACCCGTGGATCGGGCCGGGGCCCCCGTCGGCGCCGTCGGCGCGCGCCCAGATGACGGCCACGTCAGCGATGCCGCCGTTGGTGATCCACATCTTGGTGCCGTCCAGGATCCAGTCGTCGCCGTCGCGGCGGGCCCGGGTGCGCATGGAGGCGGGATCGCTGCCGGAGTCGGGCTCGGTCAGCCCGAAGCAGCCCACCGCCTCACCGGCGGCCATGCGGGGCAGCCACTCCTGCTTCTGCTCCTCGGACCCGAACTTCCAGATGGGGAACATGGCCAGCGAGCCCTGCACCGACACGAAGCTGCGGGCACCCGAGTCGCCCGCTTCCAGCTCGAGGCAGGCCAGCCCGTAGGCCACCGCGCTGGTGCCGGCGCAGCCGTAGCCCGACAGGTGCATGCCCAGCAGGCCGAGGGCCCCCATCTCCTTGGCCATCTCGCGGGGGAAGGTGCCGACCTCGAACCAGTCGGCCACCTCCGGCAGGATGCGGTCGCCCACGAACTGGCGCACGGTGTGGCGCAGCAGGCGCTCGTCGTCTTCGAGCAGGGCGTCGAGCTCGAGGAAGTCGTGGGCGTTTCCGGAGCCGAACCCGCGCTCGGCGGCTGGGGAGGTCATGTCACGATGCTACGTGCGCCCTCCCGACGCCGAGAAGTGCAGCTCGGCACGCGGGCTCGGCGAGCAGGCCGCTCAGAGCTGGCCGAGGAAGAACCGGTTGCCCTGGTCGTCGACGCACTCGGCCGAGATCCCGTACGGCTGGGGCTCGGGGTCGGTCGAGGTCCCGCCGGCCGCCCGGACCCGATCGACCGCGGCGTCGATGTCGTCGACGCGGTACATCGGGACGATCGCCACCTGGTCGTGGCCTCCCTGGACGCCCACCATGGGCGCCGAGTCGGTCACCTGCCAGCCGTCCTCGACCCGGCCGGCGGCGAACTCCCAGCCGAGCACGTCGCCGTAGAACCGGCGGAACCGAGCCGAGTCGACCGCTGAGACCGTGATGTAGGCGAGGTCGCCGTGGCCGGCGCCGTTCACCGGGCGCACCGCCGCCGACGCGTCCGCCACGTCGACCACCTCGTCGGAGGTGAGCTGGTAGAGCGCGAACTGGGCACCCTCGGGATCGACGCACTCGGCCACGCGGCCGAACGGCTCGTCGGTCGGCTCCCCGGCCCGGCCGCCGCCGGCGACGACCTGCTCGAGGGCGCCGTCGAGGTCGTCGACGCCGTAGCAGAGGAACATCGGCGCGGTCTCGTGGCCACCCATCACCCCGAGGTGGGGCACCGCGCCCTCGACGCGACGGGCGTGGCCGGCGGCCGCCGGTTCGGTGCGCCATCCGAGCACCGAACCGTAGAAGGCTGCGGCCCGCTCGTCGTCGGCCACCCAGAGCGAGGCGTAGACGATGTCGCCCGGCTGCGCCGGGACGCCCCGTTGCGAAGCCGGGGCCGGCAGCGGTGTCTGCACCATCCAGCGGTGGCCGAAGGGGTCGACCAGCGTGGCCCCCCGGTGACCGTGGTCCTCGTAGACCGACCGCGTGAGCTCGGCCCCGGCGGCCACGGCGGCCGCGACGGTCGCGTCGACGTCGGAGACGCGCAGCACGAGGCTGACCGACGTCGCGCCGCCCATCGGCGCCACGTGCCCGATCTCGGGGTGCTCGTCCGCCAGGTAGAGCACGCCGGTCCCGAGCCCCAGCTCGACGTGGCCGATGCGATCGTCGGGCATCACGACCGGCTCCTGCACGACGCGGGCGCCGAAGACCTCGACGTACCAGTCGATGGCGCGTCGCGCGTCGGACACGGCGAGGTAGGGGATGGTGGCGCCGGCGGGGATGTCGCCGAGGGGGGTCGCCTTCGAGTTCGGCCGGGAGTCGGCGTCGGTGGTGGTCATGGTTGCTCCTCTCGTGGTGGAAGCGGGCAGGCCGAGCGCCAACAGCAGCCGGGCGCGCAGCTGGGTGGTGAACCCGGCGTCCGGGCGGACGGGGTGGACCGGCTCGCGGAGCGCGTCGAAGGGATCAGGCATCTCGGTCCTCTTCTCCCTGGTCGGCCTCGACGCCGTCGTCCTCGTCGTAGGCGCGGCGGAAGGCAGCCTTCGCCCGTCCGAGCAGGGCCTCGGTGGCGTGCAGGCTGCGCTGCAGGAGGGTGGCCACCTCCGCCACGGGCAGGTCGTCGACGTAGCGCAGCGTCAGCGCGGCGCGGTGCTGGGGTGCGAGCACCTCGAGGGTGGTGCGGGCCCGGAGCGCGTCGAGCCGGACCTCCCAGGGGTCGTCGGTGGTCTCGTCGAAGTCGGCCACCGCCGCCAGCTTCCGCGCCTCGCGGGCCTGGCGGCGCCAGTGGTCGGCCAGCTTGTGGCGGGCGACGCCGACCAGCCAGGCCACCGACAGCGGGTCGGGAGGGGCACCCGAGCGGACGGCGCGGACCGCGGCCAGGAAGGTCTCGGCCGTCAGGTCCTGGGCCAGCGGCACCTGCCCCCCACAGCGCGGCAGCAGGTACCCGTAGACCTGGGGGAGGGCGGTGTCGTAGAGCGCCAGCAGTGCCGCGCCGGCTCGATGGGCCGGGTCGTCGGTGCGCTCAGGGTCGCCGCTCACACCCCATCATCGCCCGTGCCCCCGGGAATCCGTCGGGTGATCTCGGCCCTACTTGTCGCTGAGCAGCTCGAAGATCTTGCGCAGCTCGTCGTTGGGCCCGTCGGGGACGATGTAGCCGTCCTCGTCGCGGATCTCGGCCCAGTGGTCGCGGACGTCCTCGACGGTCAGCTCGGGGTTGAGGTAGCCCGGGGTGAGCCCGATGAAGAAGCGGCTGACCAGCCCACCGGCCACCGAGTAGATCTCGCCGCTGACGTCGACCTCTTCGGAGGCCAGCCAGCACACGACGGGGGTGACCAGCTTGGGGTCGAGCTTGTCGCCCACGGCGCCGAGCAGCTCCTCGGTCATGCGGGTCTTGGCCACCGGGGCGATGGCGTTGGCCTTGATGTTGTGCTTGCGGCCCTCGTTGGCCAGCACGCGGGTGAACCCGACCAGGCCCATCTTGGCCGCGGCGTAGTTGGACTGACCGAAGTTGCCCAGGATGCCCGAGTTCGACGAGGTGTTCACGATCCGGCCGTAGCCCTTCTCGCGCATGATCACATACGCCGGCTGGGTCACGTAGAAGGCGCCCAGCAGGTGGACCGAGATCACCGGCTCGAGCAGCTCGGGGGTCATGTTGTGGAACGTCTTGTCCCGCAGGATGCCGGCGTTGTTGACCACGATGTCGACCGTGCCGAACTCGTCGAGCGCGGTCTGCACCACGGCCTTGCCCCCGTCAGGGGTGGCCACGCTGTTGGTGTCGGGCACCGCGATGCCGCCGAGGTCGTTGATCTCGGCGGCCGTGGCGTGGGCCGGGCCCTCGCCACCGCCCTCGCCGCTGACCGAGCCCCCCAGGTCGTTGATGACCACGCGGGCGCCCCGGCGGGCGAACTCCAGCGCGTGCTCCCGGCCGAGGCCACCGCCCGCACCGGTGATGATCGCCACCTTGCCGTCGTAGCCGATGTCTGCCATGTGCTGCCTCACTTCGTCGGGCGGTCCTGAGAACCCGGACACGTTAGCGACGGTCCGCACCCACGCCCGAATCGGCGCGCGCTCCGCCCTGGTGGCTCGGCGCGCCCGCCCGCGCCCCGTCAGACCGAGGTCACCGCCGCGGCCGCCGCCAGCAGCTCGGGTTCGCGGCCGGGCGGGCCCACCAGCTGCAGGCCGACGGGCAACCCGTCGGCGTCCGCGCCGCACGGCACCGAGATGGCCGGGCACCCGACGAGGCTCCACGGGATGGCGTTGCGGGCCAGGACCATCAGGAAGTCGGCGAAGTCGGCCACGGGCGGCGCCACCACCGGGCTGGTGGGCATGGCCAGCAGGTCGAGCTGGTCGAACGGCGCCAGCAGCTGGTCGCGCAGCTCGGCCCGCCACCGCTGGGCCGCCAGGTAGTCGACCGCCGGGATGGTCGCCGCTTCCCGCAGCTGGTCGGCCACCTCGGTCCAGCAGGCGTCGAGGTCCGTGCCCAACTCCCGGTGGAAGGTCGCGGCCTCGCAGCGGGAGATGACGAGACCAACCGAGCTGGCTGCGTCCAGCTGGGCCGACGTCGGAGCCGAGGCGGGGCCCACCACGGCTCCCGACGCGGCCAGCCCCTCGACGGCCCGCCGGGCGGCCCGCTCCACGTCGGGTTGCGATCCGCGCCAGCAGGCCTCGGGGATCCCGATCCGGACACCGGCCACGGGACGGCCCGCGGCGTGGGCCAACCCGGCACCCTCGCCGGTGAGCACGTCGTAGAGCAGGGCGACGTCGGCCACGGTGGAGGCCATCGGGGCCACGTGGTCCATGGTCCACGACAGGGTGACCACGCCTTCGGTGGGCACCGCCCCGAAGCGCCCCTTGAACCCCACCACCCCCGACAGGGCGGCGGGCACGCGGATGGAGGCCCGGGTGTCGGTGCCCAGCGAGGCGTGGCCCATCCCGGTGGCCACGGCGATGGCCGAGCCCCCCGAGGATCCGCCGGGGATGCGGGTGGGCGCGTGCGGGTTGCGGCTCTGAGGCGTGGTCACCCCCAGGGCGAACTCGTGGGTGGCGGTCTTGGCCAGCACCACCGCCCCCGCGGCCCGCAGCCGGGCCACACTGGGCGCGTCGTGGTCGGGGTGGTCGAGGTAGGCGGCCGAACCGGCGCGGGTGGCCATGCCGGCCACGTCGATCACGTCCTTCACGGTCATCACGGCCCCGTGCAGCGGCCCCAGCGCGTGGCCCTGGCGTCGCCGCTGGTCCAGGGCCCGGGCGTCCCGACGGGCCCGCTCCTCGTCCATCTCGACGATGCCGCCCAGCGCCGGGTCCAGCTCCGCCACCCGGGCCAGGACCTGGTCGAGAAGGTCCTCGGCGGTGATCTCGCCCCGGCGTTGGGCGTCGACCAGCGCGCCGATGGCCGCCGGGGAGCCCGGCCCGCCCTGTCGCCCCGAGCCGGGGCTCGATCCGGCGGTGGTGTCGGGCGCGACCGGGGCCTGGTAGGCGAGGGGCAGCGACCGGCGTGGTCGATCCAGCCGGTGGGCGCCCAGCTGGGCGCGGGCCTCGTCGAAGGCGGCCCGCGCCCGGCTCTCGTGCAGATCGGCTGTCCCGGCCGGCGTCGTGTCGGAGGCGCTCATGGCGCGGTGGCGTCCAGCGCGGCCAGGAACGCCTCCGACGGCGCCACCGCCCCGAACACGCCGCCCTGCATGGTGACCATCTTGAGGGCGGCCAGGTAGTTGCCGTGGTCGGTGGCGCCCGTGCAGTCCGACAGCAGCAGGCACTCGTAGCCGCGGTCGTTCGCCTCGCGCATGGTGGTGTGCACGCACACGTCGGTGGTGATGCCGGTGAGCACGATGTGGGTGATGTCGCGGTTGCGCAGCAGGAGGTCGAGGTCGGTGGCGTAGAAGGCGCCCTTGCCCGGCTTGTCGACCACCGGTTCGCCGGGCTGCGGGGCGACCTCGGGCACGATCTCCCACCCGGGCTCGCCGCGGACCAGGCAGCGGCCAGCCGGGCCGGGGTCGCCGATGCCGGCCCCGATCCGCTTGGAGCGCCACAACTTGTTGGGCGGGCAGTCGCTCAGGTCCTCGACGTGGCCTTCGCGGGTGTGCAGCACGAACAGGCCGGCCGCCCGCGCCACCTCGAGCACCCGGGCCGTGGGCGCCAGCCCGGCCCGGGTCAGCGACAGGTCGTAGCCCATCTTGTCGACGTAGCCGCCGAAGCCGCAGAAGTCGACCTGCCAGTCGATGTTCACCAGGGCCGTGCGGGACGGGTCGACGGCCCCGTCGTAGGGCCAGGGGTAGGGATCGGCATCGACGTGCACGGGCGTTCCTCTCGTTGGGTGTCGCGGCAGGTGGTCGGTGATGGTGAGCCGGTGGTGGGCAGGCGGTGATCAGTCGGGCCCGGCCCGAGCCAGGGCACCCAGCAGGTCTGCGCTGGTGCCGACGGCGCCGAAGATCCCGCCCGACATGCACACGGTGGACAGGGCGGCGGACGCGGTGGTCGCGTCCCAGGCGCCGGACAGGTCCCGCACCAGCAGGCATTCGTAGCCTCGGTCGTTGGCCGATCGCATGGTGCTGTGCACCGGGCCTTCCAGCCCGAACCCGCACAACGCCAGGTACCGGCGCCCCCGGCTGCGCAGCCACCGGTCGAGCGGTGAGCCGTAGAAGCCGTCGATCCCCGCCACCTCGAGGACGGTGTCCTCCGCGTGCGGTGGCAGCCCTCCCGGCCCGGGGGCGGCACCCGCCGCGGTCCGTCCGACCCGAGCCGGCACCCGGTGTTGGAGGTGGACGACGGCCACCCCGAGGGGCCGCAGCTCGTCCAGCCAGCGATCGAGCCGTTCGGCCAGCGCCCTGGCTGCGTCCACCGTTGCCGTCCACCGCGGATCGGCGCCCGCCACCACCACCGCGGTCAGGCCGGCCCGCAGGCCGCCGTCGTAGGGCCACGGATATGGCTCGGCATGGTCCAGCGTGTTCACAGGGGCCTCCGCGTCGAGGCCACGGCCGGCCCGTCCCGGTCGGCCCCGAGCACCAGGGCGGCCAGCTCGCGGGGCTGATCCAGGCCCCCCAGGTGCCCGACCTCGGCCCTCACCGGGCAGGCGATGCCGAGCTCGCGCAGCACCTGGGCCGCCTGGTGGCGCGCCGGACCGCTGCGAGCACCCACCGAGGTGCGCACGCCGAGCGGGCCCAGTCGGCGCAGGGCCTTCGGGCTGGGCGCGAAGCGCGGGAAGGCACCCAGCTCGCCCAGCACGGCGTCGGCGTTGGCCCGCACCGCGGCGTGCCACGCGGGCGGCAGGCGGTTCCAGGTCTCGACGCCGACGAGGTCGGCCACGAAGCCGGCGACGTCGCCGGCCTGGCCCGACGCGGCGAGGGCCGCGGCCCGTTCGCTCACCTGGCTGTCCAGCTGTGGGGCCAGCGGCCCGATCAGCGGTTCGTGGGCCAAGCCGCTGGTCACCCGGGTGGGGTGGTTGATGGCGGTGGCCAGCACCAGGGTGGCCCCGGCGCTCACGCCCACGAAGGTGGCCTGGTCGACCTCGAGGTGGTCGAGCAGCAGGGCCAGGTCGTCGGCGTGCGTGTCGAGCGAGGCTGCCGGCCCCAACTGCTCGCTGCCCGCATAGCCGCGGCGGGCGGTCACGACCACCCGACGTCGAGGGGCCAGCTGGGCCGCCAGCGGGGCCATGGCCTGGGGACCCAGGCCCGAGGGGTGCAGCAGCACCACGACCGGCGCCCGGGCCGGGCCCTGGACGGAGAAGCCGATGAGGTTCGACGGTGGGGTCACGGTCCTGGGAAGTGGAGGGTCGGTCTGGTGGAGGGGAGCACGGGGCGGTCGGGTCGGTCCCACGGCGATGGGGGACCGACCCGATCCGACGTCAGCTCTGGGGCAGGTTCCCGACAACGCCCTTGACCAGGCACTTGATGTTGTTGATCTGGTCGTAGGTGGGGGTCACCCCGGCGGCGAAGAGCACAGAGCCGTCCTGGCAGTAGACGGGCCCCTCGAACACCGAGGCGCCCGGCTGCTCGAGCTTGGTCTGCTCGTCCTTGATCTTGGTCTGCACCGAAGCGGGCACCGACGACCCGAACGAGGCCAGGGTGAGGGGGTTGTCGTGGTTGGCGAAGGTCCCCACCCAGTTGGCGTTGTACTTGCTGGCGGTGAAGTCGCCCTTCTGGACGGTGGAGATGATGGCGGCGTAGACCGGCTCCCAGTCCCACGCCGAGCCCGTCAACCAACCGGCCGGGTACAGCGACTGGGCGTCGTAGTGGTAGCCGACCACCTTGGCGTTGCCCTGCTTGGCGGCCTGGATGACCGTGGCCTGGCAGTCCTGGTGCTGGCTGAGCACGTCGACCCCCTGGGACAGCAAGGCCGAGGCGGCCTCCTTCTGCTTGAGCGGATCGCACCAGTTGGAGGTGTTGACCAGGTAGGTCTGGGCCTTGGGGTCCATCGATTGCGCCCCCAACTCGAAGGCGTCGATGTTGGCGATGGTCTGGCTGATGGGGAAGGCGTACACGAAGCCGAGCTTGTGGCTCTTGGTGGTGGCGCCGGCCGCCATGCCACCCAGCGACACCGGCTCGTAGGCCTCACCCCAGTAGGTGCCGAAGTTGGGCGGGAAGGCCCCCTGCTGGAAGCCGCCCTGGTGCAGCACGACCACCTTGGGGTGCGCCTTGGCGAAGCTGAGCGCGTAGGAGAAGTAGCCGTAGCTGGTGGCGAAGATGACCGAGGCGCCGGCGGCGGTCATCGAGGTCATGGTGCGGACCACCGACTGGTTCTCGGGCACGTTGTCCGCGGTCAGCACCTTGACTCCGGGCATCGACGACTTGATCTTCTGGCTGGCCACGTAGACCGCCTGGTTGTACCCGTAGTCGTCACGGTTGCCCACCATGATGAAGCCCACCGTCAGCGACTTGGCGCCCGGCGCCAGGGTGCTGCCCGAGGCCGCGGCGGTGGGCGATGACGAACTGCTGCAGGCGCTCAGGGCGATCACGGCCAGGGCGGCGACGGCCGCCAGGCACTGGCGGGCGCGAGATCCGGGGCTCATGGGATGGGTCTCCTTGGGTTTGGGGGGTCAGGGGGCAGTCAGGAAGTGGGGGGTGGGACGGGTGCGCGACGAACCGGTCCAGGCGGGTGGCGCCCGCGTTGGGACGGAGGGCCGCGGTCAGCTGGTGTTGGTCAAGGCTCGGCTCAGTCCTTCCGGGGCGCGGGCGCCGCCGCGGTGGGCCACCACGACCAGCGCGATCAGGGTGATGAGGTAGGGCAGGGCGTCGAGCAGGTACTGGTTGACGGCCACCCCGTGGGCCTGCAGCACCGACGCGGTGGCCAGGGCGACACCGAACAGGAACGAGCCGGCCATGACCCACAGCGGCCGCCAGGCCGCGAACAGCACCACCGCGACGGCCACGAACCCGTAGCCGTTGGTCATGTTGTTGAACCAGTTGTCCACGTAGCCCACCGAGAGCTGGGCGCCGCCGATGCCCGCCAGCCCGGCGCCGACCATGACCGCCACCACCTGGACGAGGGCCGGATGGCCACCGGCGGCGGCCACCGCCTCGGGTCGTTCCCCGGTGGCCCGCAGCACCAGGCCGGCTCGGGTGCGGTACAGGAAGACCCAGATCAGGGCGACCAGCGCGTAGCCCAGGTACACGAGGACGTCGTGCTCGAAGAAGATCGGCCCGATCCACGGGATCCTGCTCAGCAGCGGTACCGACAGCACGCGCAGCGGCGGGGCCGTCTCGGCGATGTAGCTGCTGCCGAAGGCCGAGGTGATGCCCAGGGCCAGGAACCACACGACCAGGCCGCTGGCCAGCTGGTCGGCCTTGCGGTTCACCGTCAACCAGGCGTGGAGGGCGCCGCACAGCGCCCCGGCGGCCAGGCCGCCCAGCACCCCGATCCAGGGCGAGCCGGTGTTGGCGGCCAGGGCGAAGGCAGCCAGGGCACCCGAGAGCATGCAGCCCTCGGTGCCCAGGTTCACGATGCCGGACCGCTCCGAGAGCAGCTCGCCCAGCGCCGGCAGCAGGATGGCCGTGCCGCCGTCGACCCCGCCGATGAGGGCCTGCTCGACGCCGTTCACCGGGTCGTCCCCCGGGCGGTCCCGCTCAAACGGATGGTCACCTGGTCCTCCTTGTGCATGGCAGTCAGATGGCCCGTGCCCGGCGCCGGCTCAGCACCAGCGGGGCGATGACGATGAGGCCGAGCAGCACGTCGACCACCGCGCCGTCCAGGCCGTAGGTGAGCTGCAGCCCGTCGCCGCTCACAGCGATGGCGGAGAACAGGAGCGATGCCAGCACGACCTTCAGCGGGTCGTGGCGGCCCAGCCAGCTGGCCAGGAAGGCCACGTAGCCGAAGGTCAACGTGATGTCGGGCCGCAGTTGCAGCTCCACCCCCGCCAGGTTGAGCATCCCGCCCAACCCGGCCAGCGCCCCGCCCACGATCATCGATGACACCATCAGCCGCGACACGGCCAGGCCGGAGCGGCGCGCCGCCTCCTGGTTGCCGCCCACGATGCGCAGCGCGAAGCCCCACCCCGTCCGGCGCAGCAGGTACCAGACACCCACCGCCACCGCCGCGGCCACCAGCACCGCGATGCTCAGGGTGGAGCCGAACAGGTGGGGCAGCTGCGCCGGCCCGGCCAGCGGGCGGCTCTGCGGTTGACCCGAGCTGTTCGGGTCCTTCCAGGGCTGGTAGACGAGGTAGAGCATCACGTCGTTGGCCACGAAGTTCATGAGCAGCGTGGTCACGGCCTCGTTGGCGGCCAGGCGGGTGCGCAGCACACCGGCCACGCCGGCCCAGGCCGCGCCCGCGCCCGCCCCGGCCAGGGCCATGATCAGCCAGCTGACGGGTCCGGGGACCGCCGAGCCCACCGCCAGGCCCACGCCGGTGGCGCCCACGGCTCCCATGATGAGCTGGCCTTCGCCACCCACGTTGACGAGGCCGGCCTGGGCGGGGACGGCCACGGCCAGTGCGGCCAGCGAGATGGGGACGGCTCGCAGCAGCACCTGTTGGAGGGAGCCGCCCTGCAACAAGGTGTCGTGGAACATGGTGCCGAAGACGGTGAACGGGTTGGCGCCCTTGAGCGCCACCGCCACCGCGAACACGGCCAACGAGCCGACGTAGGCGGCAGTGACCACCGCCACGCGTCGCAGGCGGTCCAGGCGGGCGGCCCGGCGGTCGGCTTCGGTGGGTTCGGACTCGAGGTCGACCACCGGCTCGTTCGTGGGCTCGGTCTCGGGTGTGACGGTGGCGCTCACGGGCGGTCTCCTCCGGGCCCGGCCGAAGCTGGCGCGGCGTGGGCGGCGGCGTCGCCGGTCATCAGGGCGCCGAGCCGGCGCCGATCGGCGGTGGCGCCGTCCACCACGCCCACCAGCTCGCCGTGGGCCAGCACGGCGATGCGGTCCGAGAGCGCCATGAGCTCGTCCAGGTCCTCCGAGACCAGGACCACGGCCGTGCCCGCCTTCCGGGCGGCCAGCAGCAGGCCGCGGGTGGTCTCGGTGGTGGCCACGTCCAGGCCGCGGGTGGGGTACGAGGCCACGAGCACCTTGGCCGGTCGGGCGAAGGCCAGCGCCAGCAGCACCCGCTGGATGTTGCCCCCGGAGAGCAGGTCGAGGCGCCGTGACGGCGGAGCCAGGGGCAGGCCCAGCCGCTGGCCGGCGTCCACGAGGTGGCGGCTGGCGGACCGGGTGTCGAAGTGCAGGCCCCGGCCGGCCGCGGTCGACTCCCAGAGCGCGGCGTGCTCGGCCAAGGTCAGCCCGGGGACCACGAACTCGCGCAGGGGGTCAGCGGCCACCGACACCACGCCGGCCTGGCGGAAGGCCCGGGGGTCGCCCAGGGCCAGCTCCTCCTGGTCCACCACGATCCGGCCCTGGGTCGGCTCGGCCGCTCCCACCAGGGCGTCGGCCAGCTCCCGTTGGCCGTTGCCGGCCACGCCGGCGATGCCGACCAGCTCACCGCCGCCGACCTCGAGCGCCAGGTGGCGCAGGCCCGAGCCCTCGCCGATGCCCGCCACGCGCAGGTCCTCGATCCGCAGGCGGGCCTCGGGACGGTCCGGGCGGTCGTGGGCGTTGCGCACCGGCGTGACCTTCTCGCCCACCATGGCCGTGACCAGGTCCTCGTCGCCGATCTGGTCGGCCGGGCGATCCGCCAGCACCACCCGACCCCGCCGCAGCACGGTCACGCGGTCGGCGATCTGGCGGACCTCTCGCATCTTGTGGGTGATGATCACGATGCCGGCGCCGTCGGCGCGCAGGCGGGCCACCACCTCGAACAGGGCGTCCACCTCCTGGGGGGTGAGCACGCTGGTGGGCTCGTCCAGGATCAGCACCCGGGCGCCGGCCACCAGCACCTTCAGCAGCTCGACCCGCTGCCACTCACCGATGGAGAGGTCGTGCACGGTTGCCGCCGGGTGGACGGCCAGCCCGTAGCGCTCGGCCGCCTCGGCGATCCGCTCCTGGATCTGGGCCGGACGCAGCCGCAGCCCGAGGTCGGACAGGTGCAGGGCCACGTTCTCCCACACCGTGAGGGCGGGCACCAGGCGCAGGTCCTGGAACACCATGCCCAGACCGAGGTCGCGAGCGGCCGCAGGCGACCGGACCTCGACCGGGCGCCCCTGGCACCGGATCTGCCCACCATCAGGGCGGTAGACCCCGTAGAGCATCTTGACCAGCGTCGACTTGCCCGCGCCGTTCTCGCCCAGCAGGGCGTGCACCTCACCGGAGGTGACGCGGAAGCTCACGTCGTCGTTGGCCAGGAGCGAGCCGAACCGCTTGGTCAGCCCATCGACCGACAGCAGCTCGGTCGCGCCGGGGGCGTCGGTGGCTGTGGCGGTGGTCGCCACCTCGGCGCTCACGCGCCGCCGTCCTCGCCCGGTCGGGCGATCGAGGGCGGCCGACCCAGACTGGCCCCCAGCATCCGGGCCAGGGCCCGGCTCGCCCGCTCCTCGACCACGGCCAGCGATTCGTCGAAGTGGTGGTCGAGGCGATGGGCGGCGAGGGCGAGGTCGCCGGCCAGGACGGCGTCCAGGATGCCCAGGTGCTGGTCGATGGTGCGTTCGACCCGCTCGGCGGTCAGGAAGTCGTGCACCCGGACGATGCGGATGCGCTCGTTGACGGCGTTGAGCTGGTCGACCAGGGCCCGGTTGCCGGCGGCCGCGGCCAGTCGCAGGTGGAAGTCCTCGTCGAGCAGGACGAACGAGGGATCGGTCTGGTAGGGCGGCTCCTGCAGGCCGATCCAGTCGTCGCGCAGCCGAACGAGCTGATCGCGGTCATGGGTCGCCCCGGTCGTCCCCGGCCGGGCCATGGCGGTGCGCTCGAGGGCGATGCGGATCTCGTACAGCTCGTGGATGTGGTCGAGGTCGGGGGCGGCCGGGCGGAAGCCACCCTCGGGCATGCGCTCGACGAACCCCTCCACGTGCAGCCTCGAGAGGGCCTCGCGGACCGGGGTGCGGGAGACGCCGATCCGGCTGGCCAGCCGCTCCTCACCCAGGCGCTGCCCGATGGGGAACTCACCCACCAGCAGCAGGGCCTTGAGCTCCTCGTAGGCTCGCTCGGCCCGGGGCCGCTCGGTGTGCCGCTCTGTATACACGCAGGCCACGGTAGGAAACGCCGATTTCTCGGCGGTTGCCCAGGCATGACGGTCAGGGGTCCAGACCCTGTGCCGAACCTTGTGCCGAGCTGACGGCTGGCTGACAGCCGGCCGGCACCGCTGCGGTCAGGAGCTCAGGTCGACGCCCAGCTGGTCGGCGGCGTAGGCCTTGAGGCGCTTGTAGTCGACCTTGCCGTTGGGGGCCCGACCGATGGTGTCGATGGCCACCACGTGCTTGGGGGCCTTGAACGAGGCCAGGCGGCTCTTGACCCAGGCGATGAGCTCGGCGTCGTCCAGGTCGGCGTCGGGGAGGGCCTGGACCACGGCCGTGATGGCCTCGCCGAACTTGTCGTCGGGGAGGCCGACGGCCACGGCGTCGGCGACCGTGCCGTGCTCCTTGAGGACCTCCTCGACCTCCTCGGGGTACACCTTCTCGCCGCCGGTGTTGATCACGACCGAGCCCCGGCCGAGCAGGGTGAGGGTGCCGTCGGCCTCGACCTGGGCCCAGTCGCCGGGGATGGAGTAGGTCTCCCCGTCGATCAGCACGAACGTGGCGGCCGACTTCTCCGGGTCCTTGTAGTAGCCGATCGGGGTGTGGCCCTTGACCGCCACCCGACCCGTCTGGCCCGACCCCGGCTCGATGTCGGTGCCGTCCTCGCCGATCACCCGCGCCGTCTCGCCCAGCCGGAACTTGGCCGTGCTGCTGGCCCGCTCACCCGACGACACCGACGCCCCCAGCCCCAGCGCTTCGGACGAGGAGAACACGTCGATGAGCAGCACGTTCGGGTTGTGGCGCAGCAGGCCCTGCTTGACCGGCTCGCTCCACATCACGCCCGACGACGTGACCATGAACAGGCTGGAGAGGTCCCAGCGGTCCGGATCGGCGTCGAGGGCCCGCAGCATCGGCTTGGCGAAGGCATCGCCCACGATGATGAGCGACTGGATCTTGCGGTGGCTGACCTCGTCGAGCATCTCGATCGGGTCGAACGTCCGGGACTCGAGCAGCACGATCTCCCCGCCGGTGGACAGGGTGATGAAGGTGGTGAACTGCCCGGTGCCGTGCATGAGCGGCGGCGCCGGGAGCAGGGAGCCGCCCGGACCCTGGTCGGCCAGCAGCTTCGCCGCCGCCTCCCAGTCGGCGTCCCCGTGGAACAGCGGGTTGGCGCTCGACACCACGGCCTTGACCAGCGAGTCCTGGCGCCACATGACGCCCTTGGGCATGCCGGTCGTTCCGCCGGTGTACATCAGCAGCAGGTCGTCGTCGCCGCGGCCCTCGGCCGGGCACACGCGCCCGGTCTCGGTGGCGGCCGCCGTCTCGTAGTCCAGCGCCCAGTCGGGGCACGGGCCGGTGCCGTCGTCCACCCACAGCCAGGTGACCACCTTGGGCAGCCGGGCGCGGATGCGCTCGACCCGATCCACGAAGGCGCCTTGGAACACGACGGCCACCGCGTCGGCGTTGTCCCACAGGTAGACCAGCTCGTCGTCCGCGTAGCGGTAGTTGGTGTTCACCGGGACGAGGCCGGCCTTGAAGGCGGCGAAGACCGACTCGAGGTACTCGGGGCAGTTGTAGAGGTACTGGGCCACCTTGTCCTGGTGGGTGGCGCCCCGCGCCACCAGGGTGGCGGCCACCCCGTCGGCCCGGCGGTCGAACTCGCGCCAGGTGGTGGTGCGGTCGCCCTGGGACACGGCGGGGGAGTCGGGCACCGCGTCGGCGGCCAGCTCCCACAGCGTGGCGAAGTTCCAGGCACCCATGGCGTCCCCCTCGAGGTGTTGCGACCGGCGGGCCCGCGGGCGCACCGTCCAGAGCGGGCCGAGTGTAGGGGTTCCGCTGGCGCCGCTCGCCACCCGGGCGGGGTGCCGGCCGGTAGCGTCTGGGGCGATGGACTTCGATCTGCCGGCGCCCGACGACCCGCGGCGCGTGGAGGTGCGGACCTGGCTGGCCGAGCACCCCCGCCCCAGCGGGCGGGAGCTGGCCGAGGCGGGGCTGGTTGCGCCGCACTGGCCCGCGCCCTGGGGTCGCGACGCCGATCCGGTGCACCAGCTCATCATCGACGACGAGCTGCGCCGGGCCGGGGTGACGCGCCCCTCCAACCAGATCGGCATCGGCTGGGCCGGCCCCACCCTGGTGCACGCCGGCACCGAGGCCCAGAAGGCGCGGTACCTGTTCCCCCTGCTGGCCGCCGAGGAGATCTGGTGCCAGCTCTTCAGCGAGCCCGACGCCGGCAGCGACCTGGCCAACCTGTCCACCCGGGCGGTGCGCGACGGCGACGAGTGGGTGGTCAACGGCCAGAAGATCTGGACCTCGATGGCCCAGCTCGCCCAGTTCGGGATCCTCATCGCCCGGACCAACCCGGACGTGGCCAAGCAGCGGGGCATCTCGTACTTCATCTGCCCGATGGACACACCCGGCATCGAGGTCCGCCCCATCACCGAGATGACCGGCTCGGCCCTGTTCAACGAGGTGTACCTGACCGATGTGCGCCTGCCGGCCGAGAACCTGGTGGGGTCCGTGGACGCCGGCTGGGATCTGGCCAAGGTGACGCTGGGCAACGAGCGGGTGTCGCTGTCGGGCGGCGGGGCGCTGTGGGGGCTGGGCCCGACCGGGGCCGACCTGGTCGATCTGGTGCGGCGCCGGGGCGGCGTGGACGACCCGATCCTGCGCCAGCGGGTGGCGGCCCTGCACATCCACGAGGAGATCCTGCGCCTGATCCGGTTGCGCACGGTGAGCGCGGCCATCCGGGGCGAGGCGCCGGGTCCCGAGGCCTCCATCCGCAAGGTGCTGGCCGATGAGCACGGCCAGGCCGTCATGGCCCTGGCCCACGATCTGTGCGGGGCCGCCGGGCTGGTCACCGACGCCGGGCCGATGGGGGATGAGCCGGGCATGTGGCACTACGGTTGGCTGTTCTCGCAGGCCCTCACCATCGGTGGCGGGACCCGCGACGTGCAGCGCAACATCGTGGCCGAGCGCGTTCTCGGCCTCCCCCACGACATCGACGTCGAGGTGGGCCAGACCTGGGCCGAGGCCCGGCGCGCCGATCGAGCGTCTCGACCCCAGCCCGCCTGACCACCTGCCCGACCACCTGCCCCACCACCCGTCCGGACCAGACGCAGAGGAGCGCCACCCGATGGCCCGCAAGAACGAGACGCCCGTCTACCGCAAGCGCCAGAAGGTGGCCAGCACCCGCGACCTGCCCGGGGTGCCGGCCGGCACGCCCGGCAAGGTGGTGCTGATCGGCGGGTACTCCTGGGTGCGCTACCGGGTGGCGTTCGCCAACGGGGTCGAGCTGGGCATGCTCTCGGCGGACGACCTGACCACCGTGGCCGAGTCCGAGGCTCGAGCCGCCGAAGAGGCGGCCGCCGTGCGCCGAGCGGCCCGCGAGCAGGCGCAGGCCGCGGCCCGTGAGCAGGCCCTGGCCGAAGAGGCGGCCCGCAACGCCGCCCACCAGCAGGGGAGCGCAGCATGAGGCTGTCCATGCAGGTGCCCTACTCCGGTGGGTTCAAGCAGTCGGCCGCCCTGGTCCGCGACTACGAGCGGGCCGGCCTCGACATCGTCTGGGTGGCCGAGGCCTACGGCTTCGACGCCCCCAGCTTCATGGGCTACCTGGCCGCCACCACCGACACCATCCAGATCGGCTCGGCCATCCTGCCCATCTACTCACGCACCCCGACCCTGATCGCCCAGACGGCGGCGGGCATCGACGCCATGAGCGAGGGCCGGTGCATCCTGGGCCTGGGTGCCTCCGGGCCCCAGGTCATCGAGGGCTGGCACGGCGTGCCCTACCAGGCGCCGCTGGGGCGCACCCGCGAGATCATCGACATCTGCCACCTGGTCTGGAAGCGCGAGCGGGTCACCTACGACGGTCGGTACTACACGCTGCCCCTGCCGCCCGAGCAGGGCACCGGGCTGGGCAAGCCCCTCAAGATCATCCCGCACCTGGTGCGTGACTCGATCCCGATCTACGTGGCCTCGCTGGGTCCCAAGAACGTGGCCATGACCGCCGAGGTGGCCGACGGGTGGCTGCCCCTGTTCTACGTGCCCGAGCGGGCGGGCGACGTGTGGGCCGACGACCTGGCCGCCGGTGCGGCCAAGCGCTCGGCCGACCTCGGGCCGCTGGAGGTGGTGGCCGGCGGCATCGTGGCCATCGGTGAGGACGCGGCGTCGGTGGCCGAGTTGGCCCGGCCCATGGTGGCGCTCTACGTGGGCGGCATGGGGGCCCGCGGCAAGAACTTCTACAACGACCTGGCCTGTCGCTACGGCTACGAGGCCGAAGCCAAGGAGATCCAGGACCTCTACCTCGAGGGCCGCAAGGACGAGGCCGCGGCCAAGGTGCCCGACGACCTGCTGGCCCTCACCAACCTGTGCGGTCCGGAGGGCTGGGTGAAGGAGCGCATCGCCGCCTTCCAGGAGTCGGGTGTCACCACCTTGACCGTCACCCCGGTGGGCGACGACCCGCTGGCCATCATCGAGAAGCTCAAGGCCTGGTCCGAGTGACACCGCCAGGCGACGAACCTGTCAGCCCTGCGACCTCGTAGGGCGCGCTGGCCTGACAGGTTGCGCGAAGGGGCGGGTGGTGCGGGTGGTGCGGGTCAGGTCCGGGGGGCGACGCGGCCCAGCACCTGTTCGGCCTCGGCCACGATCTGGCGCACCAGGTCGCCGGCCGGGATGAGCTCGTGCATGGCCCCGGCGCCCTGGCCGGCCGGCCAGAACTCGCGGGCCGGATCGATGTCGGTCGTGTGCTCGTCGGCGCCCAGGTGGTTGGCACCGTCGTTCATGGACCGGATGAACTGGGCCGGGAAGGGCTGGAGCTCGTCGGTGTGGGACTCCCAGTACTGGGTGTAGTCGTTGCGCACCACCCGACACGTCTTGCCGGTGTAGCCCCGGGTGATGACCGTGCCGTCCTCGCCCAACCCCAGCAGCGCCTCCTTGTAGCCGGGTACGGCCCGGGCCTCGGGGGTGGCGATGAAGCGGGTGCCCATCCACACGCCGTCGGCGCCCAGGGCCAGCGAGGCGGCCAGGCCGCGGCCGTCGAACAGGCCGCCGGCGGCCACCACCGGCACCCGGTCGCCCACCGCGTCGACCACCTGGGGGACCAGCGCCATGGTGGCCACCTGGCCCGTGTGGCCTCCGGCCTCGGTGCCCTGGGCCACCACGATGTCGCACCCGGCGGCCACCGCATCGGTGGCGTGGCGCACCTTGCCGCACATGTTCACCACCAGCACGTTGTGGGCGTGGCACAGCTCGATGACGTCGCGGGGGACGCCCAGGCCGGCCACGAACACCCGGGCGCCGCCGTCGATGACGGCCTGGACCTGGGCCACCAGATCGCCGGGCGAGGCCGTCAGCAGGTCCACCCCGAAGGGCTTGTCCGTGCGCTCGCGGACGGCCGCGATCTCCTCGACCATCTTGGCCTGCCCCATGGCCGAGGCCCCCAGGCATCCGAAGCCGCCGGCCTCGCTCACCGCGGCCACCACCGCGTGGTAGGAGACGCCGCCCATGCCGGCCAGCATGACCGGGTGCTCGATCTCGAGGATGTCGGTGAGTCGCGTGCGCATGGCCGGCATCGTAGGCCCGGGCCGGCGCCCCCGGAGCCGAGTCAGGCCACCGGGCGCATGCTCTGGGCGATCCGGATCAGCTCGGCCGGGCTCACGCCGCCCACCCCGTGGGGCGTGGCCACCGAGAACCAGGTCGTGCCGTCGGTCCAGACCACCACATCGTGCAGACCGGTCGACACCATGTCGGCTGGGTGTCCGCCGATGCCGCCGTCCACTGAGGTGTGAGGCAACGATCGTCCGGGCTGCGGGCTCGACGAGCCGCTGGAGTAGGCCAAGCCGCCCGAGTACCCGTACGAGTAGCCGGCGGTGATCGAGTCCTGGGCCAGGACGCCGGTGTCGAGCACGTCGGACACGCCGTCGGACTGGGCGGTGGTCACCATGGGCCTCGATCCCGTGAACACACAGCGGGTGATGCCTTTCGCCGCCTTCTGTCCCGGTCCCGATGGCGGCAGGTCGGCCTGGTAGCACGCCCTCCAGGTTCGGTAGCCCGAGCCCGGTGGCCCCAGCGACCCGGGAATGGATTCGAGTGCCACCGACTCGGTCTGGAACCGCATGCCGGTCGGCAGGTCGTGGGGCACCAACAGGGTCGAGCCATCCAGCACCTGCGCGGGGTAGCCGCTCTGCCCGTCGACCAGCGAGCGGTGTCCGAGCGGCGAGGCCAGTCGCACCCGCACCTGCTCGGTCATCAGGCAGCTCAGGTGGGGACCGTCGACCACCGCCAACTGCACCGACACACGGTCGACCCGTTCTTGCACCACCGCTCCGAATCGGTCGCCACAACCGGAGGTGCTCAGCACCAGGTCTCGGCCGTCGCCAGCGGTGCGGGCGGCCGACCAGGAGCCGCCGGACACCCAGGTCACCACCGAGAAGCCGGATCGCAGAGTGCGGGCCTGCCACGCGGGATGGGCCACGTTGGCCGCTGGCGGCGGCGCGATCTGCGGGGCGGTCGGTCGTGTGCCGTTCGTCGGGGCGGTGGCCACCTTCTCCGACGTCGGGGTGCCCTGCGAGAGGCCCACCCCGACGATGGCGACGACCACCGCGGTGGCCGCGGCCAGCACCCCGGCGGTGCGCTGTCGACGGCGGCGGGTGGCGACCCGACCGGCCGCCTGGATGCGGGTCCAGGCCTCGGGGCCGGCGTCGTCGCCGTCGACCTGGGCGGCCAGGGCGTCGTGCACCAGTTCGTCGATCATCGCCACTCCTCCAGTTGGGCTTCGAGCGCGGCCATGCCCCGGTGCAGGTGCGTCTTGACCGAGCCCTCGGCGATCCCGAGCACCTCGCCTGTCTGCGTGGTGGAGCGGCCGAGCAGGTGGCGCAGCACCACGCACTCGCGCTGGCGTCGGGGCAGGGCGCGCACCGCCTCCACCACCCGCTGCTGTTCGGCCGACCCGAGTGCCACCGCCTCGGCGGCCCGGGCGTCGGCCGCGGGGGCCACGCGCACCTGGCGGATCACGGCCCGCCGACGCAGGCCGTCGCGGCACAGGTTGACCACGGCGCGCTCCACGTAGGCCGACGCCGCGGCCGGCGCCGGTGGCCGCCGGGCGCCGAGCACCCGGGCGAACGCCTCCTGCACCACCTCCTCGGCCTCGACCTGCCGGTCGACCAGCAGTCGGGCCAGCGCCACCAACCGCCGGTAGTCGCGGCGGTACACGGCCTCGATGGCCTGGTCCGCGGCGGGCTCCGGCGCGGGCGGGTCGACCACCGTCGCCACCCTCGTCTCCACGTCGGGCCCGTCGTCCATCACCCGTACCAGACGAACAGGCGGCGGATCGGTTGACACCGCGGGCCCCGGATGGCGGTCAGCCGGATCGACGCCGGGCCGATTCGACCGTCGCCTCCAGATCGCCGAAGCCGGTGGAGCCCAGGTCGGGGCGAACCGCCTCGATGGGGTCGCGCAGGTCGTCGATGTAGCCCAGGGCATAGGCGCCGCGGGCGTAGCCCATGAGCCGCAGCAGGTCCTCGGGCAGGGTCTCGGCCACCTCCCGGGGCACGCTCAGGTACTGGTTCTCCTCCTGGCGCAGCCAGGCCCGGTCGTAGGTGATGTTCAGCCCGATGCGCACCTCGTCCGAGCGGTTGGCACCGCCTCCGTGGTACACCGCGCCCGTGTAGAACAGCGCCGAGCCCCGCTCCATCTCCGCCGCCGCGGCCTCGGCGTCGGTGTAGGCCTGGCCGTCGGGAGCGCGGTGGCTGCCGGGCACCACCCGGGTGGCGCCGTTGTCCTCGGTGAACGGGGTGAGGGCCCAGATGGTGTTGCACTGCACCTCGAAGCCCTGGGGGAAGGGGAAGAAGTCGAAGGCCCACTGGTCGCGGTGGATGCCCTGGGCCGACTCGCCCGGCGCGATGGCGATGGCCTGGGTCAGGTGGAGCTGGAAGTTGGTGGCGTCGGCCAGCAGCGCCGCGGTCGCCCCCAGGGCGAGGGGGTGCATGACCAGCTCACGGCTGGCCGGGACCCGGGCGATGAGGCCGCCGCAGCGCCGGGTGGCGAACCCGCTGAACTCGTCCGGGCCCGCCGGGGTGGCCGCCAGGTGGGGCGCCAGCTCGGCGTCGATGCGGTCCAGGAGCTCGACGGGAGCCAGGCGATCGACGATCACCGCGCCGTCCGCGGCCAGGGCGTCGGCGACGGCCTGAGCCGAGGTGTCCGGCGGCAGGTGGATGAGGGGCACGGCGGTCTCCTGCGGTGGGGGCGACGTCGGCTACACGTCCCGGTAGGCACCGGCGCCCCCCAGCATGCCGCGATGCCAGCGGCGGGGGGTGGCCAGGATGGCCCGGGGGTAGTCCTCGAAGAGCCAGCGGGCGAAGTTGCGGCGGGTCCAGTCGTTGAGGGCGGTGGTGCCCAGGACCGCCGAGGCGATGTGGCGCGAGGCCAGCATCGTGCTGAGGGCGCCGGCGAAGCGGTGGTCGAGGGCCAGCTGCGTGCGCACGGCCGCCTGGTAGTGGTCGCCCACCCGGGCCGCGTCGCGCCGCGCCGGGCCGGCGGCCACGATTGCCTCCGCGGCCCACGTGCCGGTGGCCAGCGCCTGGCCGATCCCCTCACCCGACATCGGGTCGGTGGCCCCGGCCGCGTCGCCCACGAACAGGACTCGCCCGTCGACCAGGAGCCGCGCATCCAACGAGGCGGGGATGGGCCAGGCCCGGTGGGGCGCCTCGGGCTCGGCGTCGGGCCCGAGCAGGGCTCGCACGTGCGGTCGAGCCAGCAGCTCGGGCCACAGGGCGGCCATGTCGTGGGTGCTCACCGAGCCACCCCGGCGGATGCCGAACCCCACGTTGGCCGCGCCGCTGCCCGCGCCTTCCCCTGCGTCGGGCGGGCGGGCGACGGGGAAGGTCCACAGGTAGCCGGGCAGCAGATCGGGCTCGAACAGCACCCACAGCTGGTGGGCGGCCGGTCCGGTGACGCCGCGCCAGTACTGGCGGAAGGCGTGCCACTCGCCGCGGTAGCCGGGCTGGTCGGATCCCAGCAGCTTGCGCAGCGGCGACCACATGCCGTCGGCCCCGACGACGTGGTCGGCCACCAGCTCCAGGCCGGGGTGCTCCACCCGGGAGAAGCTGAGCGCCACGCCGGTCGATTCGGCGCGGACGCCGGTCAACGTGGCCCCCTCGAACACCTGGGCGCCGCTGGCGCGGGCCCGGTCCAGCAGGGCGGCGTCGAGGTCGCGCCGGCGGGCCACGGCCGCGTAACGGCCGGCGTCGGTGGGCAGGGGGTAGACGGTCACCCGACCCCGGGGCGAGCGGATGCGCACCTCGTCCACGTCGAACCAGGAGGCCACCTGGGCCGGCTCGACCCCGAGGTGCTCCAGCCGTCGCAGGGCATCGGCGGTGAGGCCGTCGCCGCAGAACTTGTCCCGGGGGAAGGTGGCCTTGTCGACCAGGACCGCCGACACCCCCGCCCGGGCCAGGGTGATGGCCGCCGCCGTCCCGGCCGGCCCCGCGCCCACGATGGCCACCTCGGCGTGTCGCACGCCGGGAAGGCTACGGGGCCGCGTGCCGTCTATGCGATCCGCGGCTGCCGACCAGAGGGCCAGATCAGCCGTCGTCGTGGAAGGCGCAGGCCGCCAGGCCGGAGCCGCTGGAGCGATGGTGACCGGATGCCGAAGGCGCCCGCCGGGAGGCTTGCCGACCAGAGGGCCAGATCAGCCGTCGTCGTGGGGTCGGACGGGGTGGTCGTGCCAGGGATCCTCGGTCTGGGCCTGGACCGGGTGGCCGTCCAGGTCGTAGTCCACGCCGGGGGTGGGGTCCCAGGCGTCGTCGGGTTCGGGCGAGTCGCCCATCCCGACTGCGTCGGGGGTGGGGGCGAACCGGGCGCCGGGCGGGGCGTCGGCCGCGCCGTCCACCGGCGTCGTCTTGGGGTAGAGCTCCCAGGCCGCGTTGGGGACCTTGTGCACGAACGCGTCGGCCAGGCCCAGCAGGATCGACATCTCCACCGGGTCACCCTGGGGGCAGGTGAGCAGCACGTACCGACCGAGGGTGGCGAAGCTGACCAGCCCCTTGGTCTCGAGCAGGAACTGCATCATCTGGGGATCGATGAGCGCCGAGGCGAAGCGCCGGTCCTCGCAGCTGACGTGGAAGGTCTGGTTGAACTCCTCGGACTCGAAGCGGATGGGGTCGCCCTGGGCCAGGTCGATGGCCTTCTCCAACAGGCCCTGGTGGGTGATCTGCAGGGCCGGCCACGAACCGCCGGCCTGGGCCAGGGCGCAGGTGCTCCAGTGCCACTCCTCGTACTCGCGGCCCCGGTCGTGGCGGACCTGGTACCAGCCGAAGTCGAAGGCGCGGGTGGTGGCGTCACCGTCGTCCCCGCCGGCCCCGTTCCAGACCACGTTCTCCAGCCGCGAGCCGTCGCCGGCCTGGAACAGCTTGAAGGCCAGCACCTTCGAGTTGAACGGGTCGTCGCGGGCGAACTGCAGACCCTTGGACGCGGCCATGGCCGGGATCTGGTCCTCACGGGCGCGGGTCTGGACGCGCTTCCACGCCGTCCAACCCCCGACGGCCACCATCACAGCCAGGAAGATGGCCAGGCCCATAGGTCAGCTCGGCGGTCGGCCGTCAGGCCGGAGGTTCGGCCGGCGGCCGCGGGTCGGCGGGTTCGGGCGGTGGCTGCCAGGCCGGGTAGGCCGGTGGCGGGGGCGTGAGGTCGGGCACCGCGGCGGTCGGCGCGGGCGCCGGGAAGGGCCCGCCCACCTGGGGCGGGGGGAAGTCGGTCTCGTCCTCGCCGTACACCGCGCCGGGATCGCTCGGGTCGAGGCGGGCGTCGATGTTCTCGGGCGGCTCCGGGCGCCCGTAGAGGAAGCCCTGGGCCAGGTCGACGCCCAGGGTGAACAGCAGGGCGGCCTGCTCCTCGGTCTCGATGCCCTCGACGATGGTGATCATGCCCAGGTCGTGGGCCAGGTTGGTGATGTGGCGGATGATGGCCTGGTCCTCGTAGCTCATGGCCAGCTCCTGCACGAAGAGCCGGTCGATGCGCACCAGGTCGAGGCGCATGTCCCGCATGGCGGCCAGCGTGGCCATGCCGGTGCCGAAGTTGCCCAGCCCCAGCTTGACCCCGGCGTCCTTGAGCCGCCGCAGCGCCGTCCAGGTCGAGCTGCCGTTGTAGCGGATGGCCTCCTCGGTGATGTCGAGGCAGAGCCGGTCGGGGGGCAGCCCCGACTCGGCCAGGGTGCGCAGCACGCCGTCGTCGAACCCGGGCATGGCCAGTTGGCGGGCGCCCAGGTTGCAGGTCACGAACAGGGGTGTGGACCCGGGGTGGTCGACGGTCCAGGCCACGGCCTGGCGGCAGGTCTCGGCGATGACCCATTCACCCACCGGCACGATCAGTCCCGACTTCTCGAGCAGGGGCAGGAAGTCGTGGGGGAACATCACCCCGGTGTTGGTGGCGCCAGGCGCCTGCCAGCGCAGCAGGGCCTCGGCGCCGATGAGGTCGCGGTTGGCGGCCCGCACGATCGGCTGCCAGTGCAGCAGGAACTCGTGGTTCTCGAGGGCGGCGTAGAGGCGGGCCTCGTCGATGCGCGTGTGGTAGCGGCCGCGCTTGGTCTCGTCGTGGACGACGTAGATGCCGGGGCCGCCGTCGCGGGCCGACACCAGCGCCTGGTGGGCGTCGCGGATCAGCTCACCCAGGTCGTTGTACGCGTCGCTGGCGATGGCCAGACCCAGGTGGCAGGCCACCGTGACCTGTTGGGCGCCCAAGGGGTAGGGGGCGCCGACCGTCTCGAGCAGGGCCCGGGCGATCTGGTCGGGAGCGTCCACCGAGCCCACGTGGGGGACGATGATGGCGAACTCGGCGCCACCCCAGCGCAGGATGCGGGTGTCCTGCCAGCCCAGCGCGGTCAGCCGCTCGGCGGCCTGGCGCAGCACGAAGTCGCCGGCGTCGGGCCCGAAGCTGTCGTTCACGTCCCGAAGTGAGTCGAGGTCGACGAAGGCCAGGATCACCCGGGTGCTCGTGGGCCGGCTGGCCGCGGCCCCCTGTTGGAGCCAGTCGTGCAGCACGCTGCGACCGGGCAGGCCGGTCAACGGGTCGCGGGGACCGCCCTCGACGGGTTCCGGCGCCGCCGGTGCACCCCGGGATCTCAGTCGTCCACGACGTCCGCGCTCGGCGCCGGAGGTGCCTTGATCGCTCATCCCACCCTCTCCCCTGGGTGACGGCGAGCTCTACTCGTACGCGCTGAGGCGGATCTGCACCTTGGCGAGCAGCTTCTGCAGCTCGGTCTGCTCGCCGTCGGCCAAGTGGAGCTCGGTTGCCTGGCTGGCCGCCATGATGTCATCCGCACCGGACACATCCTCGTTCACCATGGTGCCGTGCAGCTCGATGAACTCGTCGTTGGCGGCTCGGGTGGCGGTGCCGAAGCCGAAGCCGCGGTCCTCGGACGGGGCCTCCGGGGGCAGGTCGTCGCTCGATCGGGCCTCGATCCGCTCCACCTCGGCGATGGGGTCGAGGTGGTCGAGGCCCTGGAGCTCGTCGAGCGGATTGGTGTCGTGGGCGGTCGAGGTGCCGTCGGCGAAGGAGCTGGTCGACTGCCAGTCGTCGTCGTTGCTCCACTCGGTCGACCAGGTGGAGGTCGCCTCCTCGACCTGGTCCTCGATCGGCGCCGAGGGCGGCAGGGGCGGGGCGTCGGGCACCCCGGTCAGGCTCACCGGCGGGGTCCAGGCGTTCAGGCCGCCGTCGGGGCTCCACGGGGCCAGGGGCTGGTTGGGCGTGAGGTTGCCGACCTGGGTCTCATCGGCCTCGGTGCGGGCGCCGGCGAAGGGGTCGTCGGACGTGCCGACGCCGGTGCGCATGGCCACGAAGGCCCCGATGAGGCCGACGATGACGACCACGAGGCCCACGGTCTTGTTGACGGTCAGGGCCACGATCAGCCCCACCACGACGAGGGCGCCGACGCCGATGAGGACTTTGGACTCTTTGCTCACGTTGCGAAGACCTCCGCCTGCGTCGCCTGGCGCGGACTGGGTGGGCGTGACCTCAGGGTGGCGGGATCACCCTGCTCGTTGTTTCTTATCGGCACCAGATGGCGCAACGGTAGGGGAAATCTCGGCTTCTCCCGCCTCCAGCGGTGAGGTGGCCAGATCGATGGCCAACCAGATGGTCTTGGAGAAGGGCAGGAACGCGACGGGGACCACGGCCGCCACGGCGATGGTGGCGACGGCCAGGGCGCCGATGGGCACCGACGGGTAGCTGAACAGGAAGATGCCGAGCACGGTGAGCAGGGTGGCACCGAAGCTGACCACGACGTTGAGGCCGACGGCACCGGTCCAGGTGCCCGCCGCCCGCTCGAAGTGCAGGCCGCAGCGGGGGCAGTCGTCGAACATGAACAGCCAGCGCCGGAACAGGTGGCCCTGGTCGCACACGGCGCAGCGCCGGCGCAGGCCACGCCACAACAGGGTGCCCAGGGGCGGGGTCGGTGCCTGCACCGCCCCATCGTGGCGGCTGCGGCGGCGGGACGCACCCTCTGGGCTCACCGGGCCGGCGAACTAGAACGGGTTATCGTTCCGGGGTGGACATCGACGACACCCCCGAGGAGGCCGAGTTCCGGCGCGAGGCGCGCGCCTGGCTCGAGGCCAACGCCCCGGCCAAGGGGTCGCCCGAGGACTTCTCGGAGGGGTTCTTCGATCTCGACGCCGACCTGTCGTGGCTGCTGGCCCGCAGCGTCGAGTGGCAGCACACGCTCTGGGACGGCGGCTGGGCCGGCATCAGCTACCCGACGGCGTGGTACGGGCGTGGGGGAACGCTGGCCGAGGAGATGATCTTCGCCGAGGAGCAGGCCCGGTTCGGGGCCAGCAGCGGGGCGTTCGCCGTGCCCCAGTCGATGGTGGGCCCGGCCATCCTGGCCTTCGGCACCGACGAGCAACGACACCGCCACCTGCCGCCCATCCTGCGGGGCGACGAGATGTGGTGCCAGCTGTTCAGCGAGCCCGGCGCCGGCAGCGACCTGGCCTCGCTGTCGACCCGGGCGGTCCGCGACGGCGATCGCTGGATCGTGAACGGGCAGAAGGTGTGGACTTCCAACGCCGACACCAGCCACCAGGCCATCCTGCTGGCCCGCACCGACCCCGACGCACCCCGCCACCGTGGCATCACCTACTTCCTGGTGGACATGGCCACGCCCGGCATCGAGGTCCGCCCGCTGCGCCAGATGACGGGCGAGTCGCACTTCAGCGAGGTGTTCCTGACCGACGTGGTCATCTCCGGGGACGACATCCTGGGCGGTCCCGGCGCGGTGGGACAGGGCTGGCCGGCGGCGGTGCACACGCTGGCCAACGAGCGGGCCATGATCGGGGCCAACGAGTCGATGGCCGATGTGGGCCTGGCCATCCTGCTGGCCCGACGGGGTGGCCGGGCCGGCGATCCGGTGCTGCGCCAGGCCCTGGCCGAGGCCCACAGCCGGATGCAGATCCTGACCTACCTGGGCTACCGGGCCCGCACCGCGGTCAGCCAGGGCCGGCCGCCCGGACCGGAGACCTCGGTCATCAAGCTGGCCTTCGCCCGCCACTTCGCCGAGCTGGCCTCGCTGGCCAAGTCGGTGCAGGGGGCGTCGGGCATGCTGGCCGACGACGGGCTCGAAGGCTCGGCCACCCTGACCTGGCGCCTGCTCTACTCACCGTCGACGGGGATCGCCGGCGGCACCAACGAGGTGCAGCGCTCGATCATCGCGGAGCGGGTGCTCGGCCTGCCCCGTGAGCCGCGACCGCTCCCGTCCGTCCCGGCCGACCGGGACCGCCAGCCGGTCCCGGTGGGCCGGTAGGCTCGGCGCCCCATGGGCTCCAGCCGCGATCTCCGGCCCGGCCCCGACGTCGTCGACGACGTCGGATCCGGCCCCTCGGGGGAGGCAGCTGACGACCTGGCCGGCGAGGCCGAGCCGTTGGCGGCCAAGGGCGACCAGCTCACCCGCAGCCAGGCGGCGCGGCGCGAGCGGGTCATCCGGGCGGCCATCGAGCTGGCGGCCGACGGGGGCTACGACGCCGTGCAGATGCGCGACGTGGCCGCCCAGGCGCAGGTGGCGCTGGGCACCATCTACCGGTACTTCACGTCCAAGGACCACCTGCTGGCCGCGGCCCAGGTCGAGTGGGTGGCCGACCTGGAGCGCCGGGTGGCCCAACGGCCGCCCCACGGTGACACCACGGCCGACCGGATGGTGGAGATCCTGCGCCGCGCCACCCGGGCCATGGAGCGCGAGCCGGGTTTGACCGCGGCGCTGGTCACGGCCATGTCCTCGCCCGATCCCGGCGTGACCGCCTGCCAGCGGGAGATGGGCGTGACCATGGGGCGCATCCAGGCGCTGGCCTTCCCCGACGACTTCGACCCGGTCATCGAGCAGCGGGTGATCGATGCCCTGGAGTTCATCTGGTTCTCGTCGTTGCTGGCCTGGGCCAACGGCTGGGTGGGCATCGGCGACGCCGGCGAACGCCTCTCGTCGGCCGCCCACCTGTTGCTCGACCAGTACGACTGACCCCGCGCCGCGCGTCGTCATCCGTCCGGATCAGGGGCGGTGGCTGCCGCCGGCAGCTGGGAGGGTGCGGGTGTGCCGGTGAGGGTGGTCTTCGGATGCACGGGGAGGACGACGGGTGGTCGGGGAGGCTGGTCGAAGTCGAAGTCGGCGGTGAGGTCGCCGAGGATCTTGACCTGCTCGCGGACGGTGGGTCGGGGGTCCGGGCGCCCGTCGGTGGCCGGGTCGATGCGTTGGCCGCCGAGGAAGTCGTCTTCGATGAACTTGTCGTAGGCGTCGAAGCTCAGCGTCTGGTGGTCGATGTAGCCGCGCTTGGCGAAGGGGCTGATGACGATGCCGGGCACCCGCAGCCCGTAGCCGTTCTCATCCACGGTCGGGGGCTGGACGTGGTCGTAGAAGCCACCCCAGTCGTCCCAGGCCAAGAAGATGGCGGTGGAGTCCCAGTCGGGGCTCCTCATGACGGCGTTGACGAGGCTGGTCACGTAGGACTGGCCGAAGCTGACCGGAGCAGGGGGGTGCTCGCTCACCGCGCCGGACGGCACCACCCAGGAGACGGCGGGGAGGGTGCCGGCCTTGGCGGCCGAGTAGAAGTTGTCGACCGACTGGATGTTGGCGAGTTGCCCGTCGTCCTTGACGGTGTCGAACCAGGGCAGCGGGTTCCAGATGCCGGGGGTGTTCGAGTTCTGCTGGACCGGCGCGCAGGTCACGGCCGCGTCGTTCTCACAGTCGGGCTCGGTCCCGGGCACGACGTAGTAGCCCCAGCTGATGCCGTCCTTGTGGAGCAGGTAGGTCAGATCCGTCCAGGCGTAGATGGGTTGGTGGGCTGGGCTGGTGCTCGTCGAGCGCTTGGCGCTGCCGGTCTTGCCGCCGGTCTTGGGGCCGGCCTGGCCGCCGTAGACGGCCGGTGCATCCTGGGGCCGCTCGACCGGTTTGGTCTGCAGCGCGTTGACGCAGCTCGACGGGTTGTCCACCTGGCTGCAGTACGCGGACCACTCCGAGACGAGGAACAGGTGCGACGGCAGGCTCCACGACGCGTTCGGCTCGAACATGTGGTCCTGGAGCACGAAGTCGGAGGCGTAGGCCCAGTAGTTCGGGATGTCGCCCTGGACGTGGTACCCCATCACGTCCGGTCGGGCGGAGTTCGTGCAGGCCGGATCGGTGGGATCGAGGCAGCCCTTGCGGCCCGACTCGGCTTGGCCGATGAAGCCATCCATCCTCCCGTCGTCGACGTCGGCCGAGGCGTTCGGCGCCGAGTGGGGGCCGCCACCGTTCACGTCGGCGTGGTCGACGTAGGGGGCCACGCACGTCCCGTTGTGGGGATCGGGGACGCACCCGGTGGGCCGGCCGTCCTTCATCGGTATGCCGTCGGCACCGGGGAACGTCCCGAAGTAGCTGTCGAAGGATCGGTTCTCCTGTTGGACGACGATCACGTGCTTGATCTTGTGGATGCCGGCCGGGACGACATAGGTGCCCGTCGGTCCGCCGGTCACGACCTTGGCCCCGGCCATGGACGGCGCCGACGCCGACGGGTGGCCGCTGCTGCACGCGGCGAGGATCAGCGCGAGCACCGCGACCGACCCGCCGATGACCAGGCGAGCCCTCGACCTCGGATTGGCGCGCGACGCCTTCGCTGACCCCATGCGTGCTCCTCGAGGCCAGGCTACGACCACCCTCCGGACGGCCGGAGCCGCCCCTCACGCGGGGTGGGTGATGTCCAGGGGTTCGTCGGGGAGGTCGCCGGCCACCAGGGCGGGCAGGAACTCGCGCAGGCGGTGGGGGAGCACGGGGCTGGGATCGGCCAGCAGCTGGTCCAGGTCCCACCAGCGGTGGCCGGCGAAGGCGGCGGCCTCGAGCATCTCGAGCCCGGCCGGGCGCACCTCGTGGGCCTCGTCGCACCAGGCCAGGTGCACCCACTCGTCCTGGTCGAAGTGCAGGCCGGCGAAGTCGAACACCGAGTGCTGGGTCCACACGCAGGGCCCGATGCGGGCCTGGGTGATGCCCGTCTCCTCGTAGAGCTCGCGCCGGGCCGCCTCCTCGCTCGTCTCGGCCCCGTCGATGCCCCCGCCGGGGATCTCCCACCAGCTGCCCTTGCTCCGGTTGGCCGGATCGGAGGCCGCCAGCAGAAGCACCTGGTCGGCGCCGTTCAACAACACCACCCGCGCCGCTCGACGGCGCAGGGTGTACGGGCTCATCGTTCGAGCCTAGGCGGACGTTCCCGGCGAACCGACCTCTTGGTCTTCCTCGTCGGCGGGACCCGGCGAGAAGGTGGCGACCAACCCGTCGTACGAGCTCGGCCCGCTCAACCACCGGGGTGAGTAGGCGCAGGCCAGGGGCCCGGCCGACGGGTCGGGTTCGGGCGGGCCGCCCGGCGATGGCCGGTCGGGGGTGCGGTCGGTCATGGCGGAACCGTCTCCTCGTTGAGCGGGTTGCGGCCGATGTCGATCGTTCAGGTGTCCAGATGGCTATCGGCGGGTCCGGCCCGATCGTTGAGCCCGACGCCGATCCGACGACCCCGAAGGCTACGGATCAACTGCCGTCAGCCGGTGGATGGCGCGCCGTCACGATCAGCTGGGATCCTCGAGCCACTCCAGCCACTGGCCGTGCGCGTGCATCCAGGCCAGCGACGTGCACCGGCTCGCGCCCTGGTCCCACACCTCGAGGCCGAGCCGGGTGGGGAGCTGGCCCGTGTCGAGGGCGGCGCGGCGGCCGGCCGGTCCCAGCCAGGGGACGTTGGCCTCGTACTCGGCGGTGACCCAGGCGATGGTCCGGTCCGAGCCGGCCGCCTCCAGGCGGTCGTGCAGGGCGAGGCGGCGGTCGCGGGCCAGGTAGGCGAGCACCCAGGTGGTGATCACGCACGGCACCTCGTCGGGGCCGATCGTGGCCAGCGCCTCCTCGACCAGGTCGACGGCATCGCCGGCCCACAGCGGAGGCGGATCGGTCCCGGCCAGGGCCAGGGCGGCGTCCAGGCGGGCGCGACGCGCGTGGAGGTCGGGCCAGACGCAGGCCTGGAGCCAACGCACGCTGGCGGGGTCGGTCACGTCCACCGGCCGACGGTCGATGCCCAGGCGAGACCCCAGCCGAGCCGGGGCCGGGGCCGAGGCATCGGTCGGGTCGACCAGCGGTGGCCGGCGGGGACCGTGCACCTCGCAGCTGAGCTGCACGGGCGAGCCCGGCGGGCCCACCGCCACCTGCCCGTCACCGGCCCGGTAGGTGATCTGGTAGCGATCGGCCACCAGGTTCAGCCCGGCGCTGGTGCCCAGCTCGATCAGGGCCAGGGGTCGATCGAACCGCTGGCCGAGCAGGGTCAGGACCGGGATCAGGGCGGCGGCACGACCGACCTCGTTGGTCTGGACCTCGCGGGTGCGCAGCATCTCGTCGATCTCGTCGGCGCGCACGGCCACCAGGGCCTGGAACGTGGGCCACAGCCCGGTGTCGACGGGATCGGCGCCGTCGCTGACGGCGCGGTAGGCGACGGCCAGGTCGCCGGTGGGTTCGCGCAGCGCCAGGTCGTGGACGCAGGCGAAGAACAGGATGGGGGCGTGGTTTCGTTGACACGCCTCGGTGACCAGCGTGGGGATGGCCTCGTCGGTGGCGATGCGCCGGGCCAGGAACTCGTAGAGCGGGCTGTAGCCGCGGAAGTCGCGGTCGGCGAGGTAGCCGAAGATGCCGGCCACCCGCGCCGCGTCGCCCGAGAGGTGGCCGCTCACGCCCCGCAGGCTACTGCCCGGTGTTGTCCTGACGACGCGTCAGGTCTGGGGCGCGGCGTTGGCTACGCTGCGCGGATGAGCGAAGCCGAACGGGACGGCGAAGGAACCAGGGGCGACCTGCTGTGGGGGACGACCCCGCGCCTGGTGCGCAGCGCGGCGGCGGCCTTCCCCGGTCGCCCGGCGGTGGTCGACGGCGACACGGTCATGACCTATGGGGACCTGGCCGCGGCCGTCGAGCAGGCGGCCCGGGCCTTCGTCGCCGCCGGGCTGGAACCCGGCGACCGCGCCGCCATCTGGGCCCCGAACATCGCCGAGTGGATCGTGGCCGCCCTGGGCCTGCACTCGGCCGGTGGGGTGCTGGTCCCCATCAACACCCGGTTCAAGGGCCACGAGGCGGCCGACATCGTGTCCCGGGCTCGGGTGCGCCTGCTCTTCACCGTGACCGACTTCCTCGACACCGACTACGTCGAGCTGCTGCGGGGCGCGGCGGGCGGTGCCGGCGACGACCGCCCGGTGGCCGACCTGCCCGACCTGAGCCGCATCGTGGTGCTGCGCGGGGCGGTGCCCGACGGCTGCCAGCCGTGGGTGGACTTCCTGCGTGGCGGCGACGGGGTGGCGCCCGAGGTGGCCGAGGCCCGTGCCCTGGCCGTGGAACCCACCGACCTGTCCGACATCCTCTTCACCTCGGGCACGACCGGTCGGCCCAAGGGGGTGATGACCGCCCACGCCCAGAACCTGCGGGCCTTCCGGGACTGGGCCGACGTGGTCGGACTGCGCGAGGGCGACCGCTACCTGATCGTCAACCCGTTCTTCCACGCCTTCGGGTACAAGGCCGGCATCCTGGCCGCCCTGATGATGGGGGCGTCGATCCATCCTCAGCTCGTGCTGGACGTGCCCGAGGTGATGGCCCGGGTGTCGCGCGAGCGCATCACCATGCTGCCCGGCGCTCCCACGCTCTACCAGACCATCCTCAACCACCCCGAATTCGCCAGCTTCGACCTGTCGTCGCTGCGGCTGGCGGTGACCGGGGCGGCGGCCATCCCGGTGGAGCTCATCCTGCGCATGCGGCGCGAGCTGGGCTTCGAGAACATCATCACCGGCTACGGCCTGACCGAGTCGTGCGGGATCGCCACCATGTGCCGCCACGACGACGATCCGGAGATCATCGCCACCACGTCGGGTCGGGCCATCCCCGACCTCGAGGTCCGCTGCGTCGACCCCGACGGGGTCGAGGTGCCCCGAGGAGAGCCGGGCGAGCTGGTCATCCGGGGTTACGCGGTCATGCGGGGCTACCTGGACGACGAGTCGGAGACGGCGGCCACCATCGACGCCGACGGCTGGTTGCACACCGGCGACATCGCCGAGATGGACGAGGCCGGGTACGTGCGCATCACCGACCGCACCAAGGACATGTTCATCGTCGGCGGGTTCAACGCCTACCCGGCCGAGATCGAGAACCTCATGCTGGCCAACGAGGCCATCGCCCAGGTGGCGGTCATCGGCATACCCGACGAGCGCATGGGTGAGGTGGGCATGGCCTTCGTGGTGCCCCGTCCGGGGGCCGCCGTCGACCCCGACGAGCTGATCGCCTGGTGCCGCGAGCGCATGGCCAACTACAAAGCCCCCCGCCGTGTCCGGGTGGTGGACGCCCTGCCCCTCACCGCCTCGGGCAAGGTGGTCAAGTTCGAGCTGCGCGAGCAGGCGGCCGAGGGCTGAGATGGATCTTCGGTACTCCCCCTCGGACGAGCGCTTCCGCCAGGAGCTGCGTGACTGGTTGGGCGACACCCTGCCCACCGTGCCCGACAAGCCCGACCCCGACGACTGGCCGGCCCGCCGCCAGTGGGACACGGGTTGGCAGCGCAAGTTGTTCGAGGCCGGCTACGCCGGGATCAGCTGGCCCACCACCTACGGCGGCCGCGGCGCCACCCTGGTCGAGCAGCTCATCTACCTCGAGGAGACCACCCGGGCCGAGGCGCCGTACGTGGGTGTGAACTTCGTGGGCACGCTGCACGCCGGCCCCACGATCATGGCCGAGGCCTCCGAGTCCCAACGCGCCGCCCACCTGCCCAGGATCCTGCGGGGCGACGAGGTGTGGTGTCAGGGCTTCAGCGAGGCGGGGGCGGGCAGCGACCTGGCCTCCCTGTCGTGTCGCGGGGTGCGCGACGGCGACGAGTACGTGGTCACCGGCGAGAAGATCTGGACCTCCTTCGCCCAGGTGGCCGACTGGTGCGAGCTGCTGATCCGCACCGACCCCGATGCCCCCAAGCACAAGGGCATCACCTGGGTGATGTTCCCCATGGACACGCCCGGCATCGAGATCCGCCCCATCGAGACGATCGTGGGCAGCTCCGAGTTCAGCGAGGTCTTCTTCGACGAGGCCCGCGTGCCGGTGGTGAACCGGGTGGGGGCCGAGAACGACGGCTGGCGGGTGGCCATGGTCACCTTCGGCTTCGAGCGCGGCCTGGGCTTCGTGTCCGACCTGGTCGAGACCGACCGGCTGCTCTCCGAGCTGGTGGTGCTGGCCCGCAAGGTGACCCGTCGCTCGGCCACGGCCTGGGACGACGTCGCCCTTCGTCGCGAGGTGGGCCACCTCCAGGCCGAGATGGACGCCCTATGGGCCATGACCAAGCGCAACCTGTCCCAGGCGGCTCGCACGGGCGTGCCCGGGCCGGGCGGCTCGGTGGTGAAGGTGGCCTACTCGGAGCTGTTCCAGCGCATCACCGACCTGGCCATGCGCGTCCTCGAGCGGGGTGGCCTGTCGCGCCAGGACCTGGGTGACTGGCCGTCCGGGCGCTTCGTGGAGGAGCGGTTGCGCTCCACGTCGTTCACCATCGCGGCCGGCACCAGCCAGATCCAGCGCAACATCGTGGCCGAGCGCATCCTGGGGCTCCCCCGTGAGTAGCCGTCGCCACGCCCTCGTGGTGGTCGCGGGCGACGGTTCGTCCGCGCAGGTACCACCGAACGAGCAGTCACCACCGATGTCACCCACACTGAGGCGGGAGTGAGATGGATCTCGAGCTGAGCGACGACCAGGTGGCCCTCCAGGAGGGGGTGCGCAACTTCTGTGGCGGACGGTTCCCGATCGCGGTGGTCCGGGGGCTGGCCGAGTCCGGTGGGGTCGACCGCGGGCGCTGGCACGAGCTGGCCGAGCTGGGCCTGTTCTCCCTGCGGGCGCCCGAGGCCGACGGGGGCGCCGGCCTGGGCTGGGCCGACACCGTGCTGGCCTTCGAGGAGCTGGGCCGGGCGCTGGTCCCTGGTCCGCTGGTGTGGACCCACCTGCTGGCCGACCTGGTGGACGGGGCGGCTGCCGGGTCCACCGTGGTGGGCGGCGTGGATCGCCACGATCCCAGCGGCATCGTGGAGCACCCGGACGCGCTCGACCTGCTGGTGGTCCTCGACGACGACGGCGCCTGGGGCGTCGCCCCGGCCGACCTGCGCCTCGAGGCGGTGCACACCCTGCTCGACCCGCTCACCCCGGTGGCCCGGCTCACCGGCCCGCTGCCCCACGGCGATCGGCTGGCCGACGCGGCCACCGTCGCGACCTGGCGCACCGCCGGCGCCGCCCTGGTCGCGGCCCAGCAGCTGGGCGTGGCCGAGGCCAGCATCGACCTGGCCGTGGCCTACGCCACCGAGCGCCACCAGTTCGGCCGGCCGGTCGGCGCCTTCCAGGCCCTCAAGCACCTGATGGCCGACATGTTCGTGCGCTCGGAGCTGGCCCGCAGCGCGGTGTACGCCGCCGGGGTGACCCTCGACGACCCCGAGGTGGGGTCGGTCGAGCGGGCCGTGGCCTCAGCCAAGGTCACGGCTGGCGAGGCCGCCCTCGGCAACGCCAAGACCTGCATCCAGGTGCACGGGGGCATGGGCTACACGTGGGAGGTGGACGCCCACCTGATGCTCAAGCGGGCCTATGTGCTGGAGGCCTCGTTCGGCACCCGCGACGACTGGGCCGACCTCCTGGCCCACCTGGTGGCCGCCCAGGCGTGACGCTGCCACACTGGGCGCGTGGTGATGTCGCCCGGGGTCTTGATGCGGCGTGGGCTGTGCAAGCACTGCCCGGTGTGCAACCAGGGCCATCTGTTCCGCCACTGGGTGACCATGGCCGAGGACTGCCCGGGCTGCGGCCTGCACTTCCACCGCGAGGACGGTCAGTGGCTCGGGTCGTGGTTCCTCAACATCTGCCTGGGTCAGGCCGCCATCGTGCTGGTGCTGGTGCTGGGGGTGGCCGCCACCTATCCCACGCCGCCCATGCTGGTGCTGGGGGTGGCCGGGGTGGCGACCGCGGTGATCGTCCCGGTGGCCTTCTTCCCCTTCTCGCGAACCGTGTGGACGGCCATCGACCTGATGCTCGAACCGCTCGACCTGGACGAGGGCGTGGCCCCCGGCTTCGAGCTCGACCACGAGCTCAACCGGCGGCGAGCACGGTCACGGTGAAGGTCACCGTGTCGACCACGGTGGCACCGGTGCCCGGTCGGGCGTAGCGCAGGGTCACCGCCGTGATGCCGGGCCCGCGCGCTCCGTAGAGCATCACCTGTTGGGCCGTGGCCCCGGGCGGGAAGGTGGTGGTCGTGGTGGTGGGCGGTGGTGGCGCGCTGGTGGTGGTGGTCTGGCCCGAGCGAACGGTGGTGGTCGTGGTCGGGGCCAGGGTGGTGGCGGTGGTGGCGGTGGTGGGCGGAGCGGTGGTCGAGGTCGTGGTCGTGGTCGTCGTCGGGGGCAGGGCCCGGAAGGTGCTGCCGATGGGCAGCAGCACGACCGGGTTCGGTGGGCTCACCGCCTGCCAGCTCAGCCCACCGCGGGGGTCGGCGGGCAGCACCAGCGCGAAGGACGAGCCCAGCGGCACCTGGATGGGTTGGGCGGGATCGGTGAAGGCGGGCGGCGTGACCGGCGGGATCTGGGTGGTGTTGCTGGACCGGCCCCTGGACGCGGCCCGGTCGGGGCTGTCCGTCGATCCGCAGGCCGCCACCACCAACGACAGCCCGAGGGCCGCCGCCAGCAGTGCGCCTGCCGCCGACCGGGAGAGGCGAGAGCTGGAGGACTGGATGCGGGGCAGTATGCCCCGCGGTCCTGGAGTGCTGGGCGCGCCGGGTGCTCGGCGGGGGTGGCGCGCCTGGTCGGGGTGGCGCGAACCCGCTCTACACTGGCCGCCCGCAACCCCCTGCTGAGGAGCCCCCTGACGTGGACTTCGACGACAGCCCCGAAGAGGCTGCCTTCCGGGCCGAGGCCCTGGCCTTCCTCGAGGCGCACGCCCAGCTCAAGGCCGGCACCGACGCCGACTGGTCGCGTGGGGCGGTGGCCAGCACGCCCGAGGCGCAGGCCGCCTACCTGGACCACACCAAGGCCTGGCAGGCCACGCTGTACGACAACGGCTGGGCCGGCATCGCCTGGCCCAAGGCGTTCGGGGGCCGGGGCGGCTCGCCCAGCGACAGCATCATCTTCAACCAGGAAGCTCGGTGCTTCGACGTCACCACCGGCTTCATCGGTGCAGCCCAGCAGCTGGTGGGGCCGCCGCTGATGCGCCACGGCTCGCCCGAGCAGCAGGAGCGCTACCTGGGTCCGCTGCTGCGGGGCGACGAGATGTGGTGCCAGCTGTTCAGCGAGCCCGGGGCCGGTAGCGACCTGGCCTCGCTTTCCACCCGGGCGGTGCGCGATGGCGACGAGTGGGTGGTCGACGGCCAGAAGGTGTGGACCTCCGAGGCCCACCACGCCGACTTCGGCATCCTGATCGCCCGCACCGACCCCGACGCTCCCAAGCACAAGGGCATCACCTTCTTCATCGTCGACATGCGCACCCCCGGCATCGAGGTGCGGCCGCTGGTGCAGGCCACCGGCCTGTCGCACTTCAACGAGGTGTTCTTCACCGGGGTCCGCATCCCCCACGCCAACGTGGTGGGCGAGGTCAACGGGGGCTGGGCCGTGACCCGCACGGTGATGGCCAGCGAGTCGGGGATGATCGGTGGCGCGGGCCAGACCAGCACCTACGAGGCGGTCATCGCCCTGGCCCGGGCCTGCGGCCGCACGGACAACCCGATCATCCGCCAGCGCCTGGCCGACGTGTACACCCGGGAGCGCATCCTGACCTTCCTGGGTTGGCGCATGCAGACGGCGGTGATGCACAAGCGGGGGACCCCGCCTGATCCCTCCGTGCTCAAGAACGCGTTCACCACCGCGCTGTCGCGGCGGGTGGAGCTGGCCGTCGAGCTGGAGGGCGCGGCGGGGATGCTGGCCGACGCCGACGCCCCTCAGGACGGGTTCTGGCAGAAGCAGGTCATGGGGCAGTTCGGGTCGCGCATCGGGGGCGGCACCAACGAGGTGCACCGCAACATGATCGGTGAGCGGGCGCTGGGCCTGCCTGCCGAGCCGCGGGCCGACAAGGACGTGCCCTGGCGGGACCTGGCTCGATCGTGAGCGGGTGCGCGGCTCGGGCTCGTTCGTGAGCGGCTACGCCGCTCCCCGCGATGCGGCCGACGCCGCGGTCGAGGCCGTCCGCCACGGGCACCTGTCCGCCGGGTTCGACGGGGGATCGGCTCGGCTGCTGTCCCGGTTGGGACTGGCCCCCGGGTGGCACGTCCTCGAGGTGGGCGCTGGCGGCGGGGGCCTGGCCCGTTGGCTGGGGGAGCAGGTCGGGTCCGCGGGCCGGGTGATGGCCACCGACGTCGACGTGCAGTTCGTGGGGGAGCAGCCGCCGAACGTCATGGTGCGCCGCCACGACATCGTCACCGACCCCCTCCCACGTGCGCACTTCGACCTGGCCCACGCCCGGGCCGTGCTCCAGCACGTGGCCCGCCGCGAGGAGGCGCTGGCCAACATGGTGGCGGCCACCCGTCCGGGCGGCTGGGTGGTGGTGGAGGACGTCGACTGGTTGGTCTTCGAGCACCAGGACCTGCCCGAGCCCTTCGCCACGCTGTCGCGCACGGTGCTGGCGTCGTCGGTCGGGGCCTACGGCTACGACGGCCACTGGGGGCGGCGGCTGCTCGGGGCCCTGGGTGCGGCCGGCCTGGAGGCGGTGGAGTCGCGGGGCAAGGTGGTGACCATGCACGGGGGCACGCCGTCGGCCGAGTGGTACGTGCTGGCGCTGGAGCGGACGGCCCCGGCGCTGGTGGCGGACGGGCGCCTCGACGCCGACCTGGTGGACGAGGCGCTGGCCCAGGCCCGTGCCCCCGACTTCGCCGCGCTCGGACCCTTGACCATCAGCGCCTGGGGTCGCGTGCCGGCCTGAGGCAGTGGATCCGCCGCGGTGTGGCAACGCGTGCAGATGCTGCGAGAATGGGACCGTGGCAACCACGAGATACCGGTGGCGCTTGTCCCGCCGCCGGCGCGTGATCCAGGTGACGTTGCTCTCGCTGATCGGGTTGTTCTTCCTGCCCGGGGTGTTCGACTCGCAGCTGACGCTGTGGTGGCGCCTCGTCACCCTGGTGGGGTTGGTCAGCTCGCTGCTGGCCATCCGCACCGTGGTGGGGGCCGTGCTCGTCGTGAGCGACAAGGGCCTGCGGGTGCAGAAGACCTGGCCGTACCGTCGTGACATCCCCTGGTACCGGATCCTCGCCACTGATGTGATCCCCGGGTTCTGGAACCTCGAGCTCGAGCTCAACTCGGGCGAGCGCGTGGTGCTGCCACCGGTGGCCGACATCAACGCCCTCTACGAGGACATCGAGCGCCACCGCACCGCCCTCGACGCCTGACCCCGGCCAGATCCCGCCTGCCCCGACGCCGCGGGCCGGTCGCGCCACCACCGGGCCGCCGACGCCCCAGCCCGGGCGGCCCTCGTCCCATCCACCCGAAGATTGGGTGCTGGGGTACCGCCCGGGTACCCGCACGTCCAATCGGGGAGGGGTGTCACACCCGGTCGGCAGGATGGCTCGATGAGCAGGGGCGAGATGGAGCGGGCCCTCGAGGCGCTGGCTCGGAGGCAGCACGGCGTGTTCCAGCGGCGGCAGGTCCTCGAGCTGGGGTTCACGGCGCGGATGATCCAGTCGAGACGATCCACCGGAGCGTGGTTCACGTTGGCACCGGGCGTGTATGCCCTCCCGAGCCACTCGTTCGACTGGCTGCGCCAGGTGAAGGCGGCGGAGCTGAGCGTCCCCGGATCAGTCGTCTCCCACCGGACCGCAGCGGTCCTGCACCGGATCCCGGGTCGTCGCCCTGGTGCCGTCGAGCTGTCTGCTCCGTTGGCCTCGCGGCATCGCAGCCGGCTGGCCCGCGTGCATCGCACCGTCGACGTGGAGGTCATCTGGGTCAACGGCATCCGGGTCACGCCGCTGGGCCGGACGGTGGTGGATCTGGCCGGCGTCCTGCCGTCGCCCGAGCTGGCTCGCGTGCTCGATGGCCTGCTGCTCGAGCGGCGCCTCACGGTCGAGCAGGTCATGGCTGACCTGGCTCGGCTGCCGCCAGGTCCGGGTCGCGGTACGAAGGCCCTGGGTGAGCTGCTCACCGTTCGGTCAGCCGAGGGCTACGCACCACCTCGGAACGAGCTGGAACGGGTGCTCGAGCGGCTGCTCCGCCACCCCCTCCTGCCCCCGGCCGACCGTGAGGTCTCCTTCGATTGGTGGGAGGGCCATCCGCTGCGGGTTGACGCCGTATTGTGGGCCTGGCGGCGGATCGTCGAGGTCGACGGTCGGCGCTGGCACGCCCGGGTCGCGGACTTCACCCGAGATCGGGCCCGGGATCACCTCGCGCAACGCCACGGGTTCGAGGTCACGCGGTTCAGCTACGACCAGGTGGTCGGGGATCCTGGCTACGCGCTGAGCACCCTCGTCGGCATCGGAGCGGCCACGAACGATGGTGGCCGCCGTCTTCGACGTGCTGGTTGACCTCATCTGACCGCTGGTTCGGGTGAGGAGGTACCCGGTGAGCACACCGGCGCCCGAACTGTCGGGGCGAGCGGAAGATGCGCCCTCGCCGCGGGCCTGGCGGATGTGTGGCGCAGGGCCTGGCCGGCCGCGGCGCCGGTCAGATGCGGGTGTCCCGGCCAGCCCAGTAGGGGTCGCGCAGCTTGCGCTTGTAGAGCTTGCCGTTCGGGTCGCGGGGCAGCTCGGGCACGAAGTCGATGGACTTGGGCCGCTTGTAGCTGGCCAGGTTCTCCCGACTGAACTCGAGGATCTCGTCGCGCAGCGCGTCGTCGGGTTCGACACCCTCGGCGGGCTGCACCACCGCCTTGATCTCCTCGCCCCAGTCCTCGTTGGGGATGCCGAACACGGCCACGTCGCCGATCTTGGGGAAGGTCAGCAGCGTCCCCTCGATCTCGGCGGGGTAGATGTTCACCCCGCCGGAGATGATCATGTCGGACTTGCGGTCCTTGAGGAACAGGTAGCCGTCCTCGTCGAGCAGGCCCCAGTCGCCCACGGTGAAGAACCCGTCGGTGCGGTTCTCCTCGGTCTTGGCCGGATCGCCCTTGTACTCGAAGTTGGCGGTCACCAGGCTCATGTACACCGTGCCCTCGGTGCCGGTCGGCACCTGCTGGTGGTCGTCGTCGAGGATGCGGACCTCCGAGCCCGGCCAGGCCTTGCCCACCGTCCCCGGCTTGGTCAGCCACTCCTGCGCGGTGACGATGGTGCCGCCGCCCTCGGTGGCCGCGTAGTACTCCATGATGGCGTCGCCCCACCACTCGATCATCCGACGCTTCACGTCGGGGGGGCACGGTGCGGCGGCGTGCACCATGCAGCGCAGCGACGACACGTCGTAGGACGACCGCACGTCCTCGGGCAGGGCGAGCAGGCGGTGGAACTGCGTCGGCACCATGTGGCTGGTGGTCACGTGGTGCTCGTCGATCAGGGCCAGCATCCCCTCGGGCGACCACTTGTCCATCAGCACCACGGGATGGCCCATGTGCAGGGCGTTGGCCGTCCACATGAGCACGGCCGTGTGGTACAGCGGCGAGCCGGTGATGTGGACGTGGCCGTCCAGCGGCTGCACGCCGAACATCCCCTGGAACCCGCTGTAGAGCTCACCCAGCACGTCGGGATCGATGTCCACCAAGGCCCGCTTGACGCCCTTGGGGCGACCGGTGGTGCCCGACGTGTAGTGCATGGGCGCGCCGGCGATCCGGTTCTCGGGGGTGGTCGTGGGCTGGCCGGCCAGCAGGTCGTCGAAGGGTCGGAAGCCGTCCACCGCCCCGATGGCGTAGCGGTGCTCGGCGGGCACGGCGATCTCGGCCGCCGCCTTCTCCAGCTCGGTGGCGAACCGCTCGTGGCCCAGCAGCACCTTGGCGTCGCTGTCGTTGACGATGTACGCGATCTCCGGACCGACCAGGTGGTGGTTGATCGGGGTGATGTACAGCCCGATCTGGGTGGCGCCCAGGTAGTACTCGAGCATCTCCAGGCCGTTGGGCACCACGCAGGCCACCGTGTCGCCCACCTCGCAGCCCACGGCCCGCAGACCGTGGCTGATCTGGTTGGCCGCGGCCAGCACCTCACCGGCGGTGTGCGCTGATCCGTCCGGCGCGATCAGCGCGATGCGGTCGGGATCGGCCTGCGCCATCCTCCAGAAGCCGAGCTCGGTCATCGATGGGCACCCTTTCGTCTGGTCCCGGGGATCGGTCCGGCGCCGCCCGCGGGGTCGGGTCGGATGGGCCTCGCCGGCTGGCGCGAAGTAGAACGTGTTGCAGTAGTGTCCAACGTAGTCCGCCCGCCCGGCCACCGCCGACGGGTGTGGGCCAGGCCGATCCGTCCGCCCGGCCGCTTGTCCGTCCGTCCGATGCAGGGGGAGACCATGCGCGCAGCCGTGCTTCGCAACACCGGTGACGAACTACTGGAGATCGCCGACGACATCGAGTCGGCGCCGCTGGGCGACACCGACGTGCGCGTCGAGATCAAGGCCACCGGGGTGTGCCACTCCGACGTCCACGCCATGAACGGGAGCCTGCCCCAGGGCGTCCCCTTCGTGCCCGGACACGAGGGCGCCGGGGTGGTCACCGAGGTCGGGCCGGGGGTGAAGGACCTGGCCGTGGGCGACCACGTGATCATCGCCTGGTCGCCCCCGTGCGGGAAGTGCGTGGCCTGCGTGGACCAGAAGCAGCCCCACCTGTGCGTGATGATCCAGTTCGCGGTGGCCGGCTCCCCCCGCTTCAAGGAGGGCGACACCGACCTGTTCGGCATGGCCGGCTTCGGCACCTTCGCCGAGTCGCTGGTGGTGCCCCAGGAGGGCGCCATCAAGATCGACGACGACGTGCCCTTCGACATCGCCTCGCTCATCGGTTGCGGGGTCACCACCGGGGTGGGCGCGGCCATCAACACGGCCAAGGTGACGCCCGGCTCGACGTGCGTGGTCATCGGGTGCGGGGGTGTGGGCATCAGCGTGATCCAGGGGTGCCGCATCGCCGGTGCCTCGGTCATCGTGGCCGTGGACCTCAACGACGAGAAGCTGGAGACGGCCAAGCGGTTCGGCGCCACCCACGGGGTCAAGCCCGACGACCTGGCTGGCCTGCAGGCCGAGCTGACCGGTGCCGCCGGCGGCTTCGACTTCGCCTTCGAGGCCATCGGCTTCCCCCAGACGGTGCGGGCCGCCTACGACGCCGCCCGCCGCGGCGGGGTGGTCACCGTGGTCGGGGTGGGCGGCTTCGACAAGCTGGTCGAGTTCAACATGTTCGAGCTGTTCTTCAACGAGAAGACGATCCACGGCTCGTACTACGGCTCGGCCGACGTGCGCTCCGACTTCAACCGGCTGCTGCGGTTGTGGAAGACGGGCCGTCTCGACCTGGAGGGCATGATCAGCCAGCACATAAAGATCGACGACGTCAACGAGGCCATCGCCAAGATGCTGCGGGGCGAGACCATCCGCAGCGTCATCGAGTTCTGAGGAGGGTCGTGAGCTCGACCGCCGACGCCGAGGTCCTCTCGGCGCCCAACATCATCGAGTACCCCTTCAGCCGGACGACGGGGCCGGTCATCGGTGCGTTCATGACCGGCCTGCGCGAGGGCGTGGTGCTCGGCATCCGGGGCAGCGACGGCCGGGTGCTGCTGCCGCCGCCCGAGTACGACCCCCAGACCGCCGCCCCGCTGACCGAGCTGGTCGAGCTGGGCGACGAGGGCGAGGTGCTGACCTGGGCCTGGATGCGCCAGCCCCTCGAGACCCAGCCCCTCGACCGACCCTTCGCCTGGGCGCTGATCAAGCTGGACGGGGCCGACACGGCCATGTTGCACGCGGTCGACGCCGGCTCGCCCGAGGCCATGTCCACGGGCATGCGGGTCAAGGTGCGCTGGGCCGCCGAGCGGGAGGGCAGCATCGGCGACATCGAGTGCTTCGAGCCGCTCGGATCCGGGGGTGCCTCGTGACCGACGTCGTCCTCCCGGAACGCCTGGCCGGCGTCGAGCCGGTTCGCTCGATCCGCGCCCCCGCCCGACTCGAGTACACGTTCACCGCCGGGGTGGCCACCTCCAAGTTCCTGCGGGGCCTGGCCCAGAAGAAGATCCTGGGCCAGCGCTGCCCCAAGTGCGGCAAGGTCTACGTCCCGGCCCGGGGCGCCTGCCCGACCGACGGGGTGCCCACCGCCGAGATCGTGGAGCTGCCCCACGTGGGCACGGTCACCACCTTCTGCGTGGTCAACGTGCAGTTCTACGGCCAGGCCATGGACCTGCCCTACGTGAGCGCCCTGATCCTGCTCGACGACTCCGACATCCCGATCATGCACCTCATCCAGGAGGTGCCCTACGACCAGGTGCACATGGGCATGCGCGTCGAGGCGGTGTGGCTGCCCGACGACGAGATCGGCCCGACCCTGGAGAGCATCCGCTACTTCCGCCCCACGGGCGAACCCGATGCCGACTACGACACCTACAAGGACAACGTCTGATGACGTGGTCCCGAAAGGAAGACAACGTCTGATGGCCAAGCCGGCGCGCGACGTCGCCATCATCGCCTTCGCCCAGACCCCGCTGGTCCGGCGTGAGGAGCAGCGCAACGAGGTCGAGATGCTCATGCCCATCGTGGGCCAGGCGCTGGCCCAGGCCGGGCTGCCCCACGACCAGATCGACTTCGTGTGCTCGGGCAGCTCCGACTACCTCGCGGGGCAGGCCTTCTCCTTCGTCATGACCCTCGACAGCGTGGGGCCGTGGCCGCCGATCTCCGAGTCCCACGTGGACATGGACGGGGCCTGGGCCCTCTACGAGGCCTGGGTGAAGATGCAGGCGGGCACGGTCGACACCGCCCTCATCTACTCGTACGGCAAGTCCTCGCCCGGCGACATCCGCCGGGTGCTCAGCCGCCAGCTCGACCCGTACTACCTGGCGCCCCTGTGGCCCGACTCGGTGGCCCTGGCCGCCCTCCAGGCCCGAGCCTGCCTCGACGCCGGCGTGTGCACCGAGGCCGAGATGGCCGAGGTGGCGGCCCGCAGCCGTCGGGCGGCCGCCTCGGTGCCCGAGGCCCAGCTCACCTCGAGCGCCGATCCCGAGGACCTCCTGGGTGAGCCGATGTTCCTCGACCCGCTCCGGGTGCACGACTGCCCGCCGATCACCGATGGTGGCGCCGCCATCGTCCTGGCGGCTGGGGACAAGGCCCGCGAGCTGTGCGACCGACCGGCCTGGATCCGTGGCATCGACCACCGCATCGAGCCCCACGCCCTGGGCCTGCGCGACCTGACCCGCTCGGCCTCCACCGAGCAGGCCGGGGCCAACGCCGGCGTGGCCGACGGCAAGGTCGACATCGCCGAGCTGCACGCCCCCTTCACCCACCAGGAGATCATCTTGCGAAAGGCCCTCGGCCTGGGCGACGACACCGTGGTGAACCCGTCGGGCGGCGCGCTGGCCGCCAACGTGGTCATGGCTGCCGGCCTCCAACGCCTGGGTGAGGCCGCCTCGCGCATCACGCGGGGCGAAGCCGGTCGGGCGGTGGCCCACGCCACCTCTGGCCCGTGCCTGCAACAGAACCTCGTCTGCGTCCTCGAAGGAGATTGAGATGGCCGAACGCGTAGCGGTCGTCGGCATCGGCCAGACCCACCACCAGTCGACCCGGGGCGACGTGTCCATCGCCGGCCTGGTGCGCGAGGCCGCCCAGCGGGCCCTCGACGACGCCCAGTACGACATCGGCGACATCGACGCGGTGGTCATCGGCAAGGCGCCCGACTTCTTCGAGGGCGTGATGATGCCCGAGCTGTACCTGGCCGAGGCGCTGGGCGCGGTGGGCAAGCCCATGTTCCGGGTGCACACCGCCGGCAGCGTGGGAGGCTCGACCGCCATCGTGGCCTCTGACCTCATCAAGTCGGGCATCCACCGCAAGGTCCTGACCGTCGCCTTCGAGAAGCAGAGCGAGAGCGAGGCCATGTGGGCCTTGTCGCTGCCCATCCCCTTCCAGCCCCCCATGCACGCGGGGGCCGGTGGCTACTTCGCCCCTCACGTGCGGGCCTACATGCAGCGCTCGGGCGCGCCGGACCACATCGGCATCCTGGTGGTGGTCAAGGACCGCACCAACGCTCTCAAGAACCCCTACGCCCACCTCCACGACGAGTCCATCAGCTTCGAGTCGGTCCGCGACTCGATGATGCTGTGGGACCCGATCCGGTACTCCGAGACCTGCCCGTCATCGGACGGGGCGTGCGCCATGGTGCTGACCGACGAGGCCGGCGGCGACGCGTCGGCTGGCGCGCCGGCGGCGTGGGTCCACGGCACGGCCATGCGCAGCGAGCCCACCATGTTCGCCGGGCGCGACACGGTGTCGCCCCTGGCGGGCAAGGAGTGCGCCAAGGACGTCTTCGCCCAGGCCGGCATCACCAACCCGCGTGAGCAGATCGACGTGGTCGAGATGTACGTGCCCTTCAGCTGGTTCGAGCCCATGTGGCTCGAGAACCTGGGCTTCGCCCCCGAGAAGGAGGGCTGGAAGCTGGTGGAGGACGGGGTCACCCAGATGACGGGCGACCTGCCGGTCAACTGCTCGGGCGGCGTGCTGTCGTCCAACCCCATCGGCGCCTCGGGCATGTTGCGCTTCGCCGAGGCCGCCATGCAGGTCCGCGGCCAGGCCGGCGAGCACCAGATCGACGGGGCCCGCACCGCCCTGGGCCACGCCTACGGCGGCGGCTCGCAGTTCTTCTCCATGTGGGTGGTCGGCGCGGCCAAGCCGTAGCGGCAGCAGGAGGGGTGGTCACCTCACCCCGAGCGCTACGGTCACGCCCGTGAGGCGGATCTACCTGCGGCGTTCGGGCTTCCCGCTGATCGCGCTGCGCCGTGCCGGCAGACCCCTGGTGGCTGCGGGCGAGGCCATGAAGGGCGGTGACCTCACGAGCGCGCTCGAGCAGGTCCGGGCGGTCACGGCCGGCTACGAGGGCAGGCGGGGACGGAAGATGAACGGGGGCGGCGCCTTGTTGGTGGCCACCGTCCTCACCGCGGCCCAGGACTATCGGTCGGCTCAGCCGTACTGGTCGCTCGCCCTCGACCCGGACTTCCAGAAGGTGCCGGACCGCCTGGTGCCGGTCGTCTTGGAGGGCCAGGCGTCAACCCTTGGGGAGTTGGGCGCCTTCGCCCCGGCCCGGCGGGCGGTCGACGCCTGCCTGGCTTGCCAGGAGGTGGGGCGCCGGACGGCGGCCAGCGCGTACGTCGTCCTCGCCGAGATCGAACGCCAGAGGGGGGACTGGTCGGCGGCCCGGGTGTGGCTGGATCGGGCCGACCTGGAGACGCCGACGGGGGAGGACGAGGGTGGCGACGGTGCAGGTGATGCAGGGTCGGGCTCGGGGAAGGCGATGCCATGGCCGACGTGGACGGCACTGTTCCGAGGGGCCCTGGCCCTGGATCAGGCCGACCTGCTCTCGGCTGAGGCCTACCTGGCGGCGGTGACCCACGCCAACTCGCGGTCGATCGCCGAGTCCTTGCGGGCCAGGGTGGCTGTGCGCCGCGGCGCTATGGACCAGGCTGGCGACCACCTGGCCAACGCTCGGCGGACCCAGGGTCCTCGCCTGGTGGCAACCGCGCTGGCTGATCTGGTCGAGGCCCAGTTGCGCCGGAAGCAGGGAGATGCCGCCGAGGCCGAGTCGCTGCTGGTGCGGGCCGGCCGTGGCTTCGCCACTGCCGGCACCCCGGTGCTGGTGGCCGAGACCCGGTGGGAACAGGCCTTGGTGGCTCGCGACCGGGGCGACGAGGTCGGTTGGCGGGAGGCGAGCGAGTCGGCTCGGGCGTTGCTGGTCGACGTCGGCTGCGAGGCCCGACTCGCCGCCCTCGACCCTGGCTGACCGCCTCATCCCGAGAGCGCCACCTGCACGGCCTTGGGCCGAACAGGCCGTATGGCCCTTTGGTGGCGCGGGGCTCCAGACCGGCGAGGTCCGGGTCGATGGTTGGACATGGGGGAGTGGTCTCGAGAATCGATCCTGGAGTGGGTGGGCGACGACCTCGTGCTGTGCATGGATGCCAGCACAGAGCGGCTGCCCGTACCCGACTGGCTGCTGGCCGGTCGACATGAGGTGCGCCAGACCTCGATCGGCCAGCGGCTGGCCGCCACCCGGGCCGATGAGCGCCAGCGCCTGATCGACCTGTGGTGGGACATCATGGCGCACCCCGGCGAGACCCGCGAGCTCGAGGTCACGGTCGAGGGACAGGACGGCTGGTCTCGCGAGCGGCTGCGCTACGTGAACCTGCTCGACCACCCCGACGTCAGCGCGGTCGTGACGACCGTGGCCTTCCTGGGCGCGTCCGAGGGCATCGACCTGCCCGAGTCGATGCAGGCGGGGGAGTACGAGGCGGTCAACCTGCTCATCCACGAGCTGGACGGCACCGGCGTGATCCTGCGAACGGAAGGGCAGGTCCAGGAGATCAGCGGCCGATCGCCCGAGGAGGTCATCGGCCAGAGCGTGCTCGAGCACCTGCATCCCGACGGGTTCGACGACGCCATCAAGATGTGGCTCGAGGTGATGAGCGGGCCCGCCGGCACCTGTCGGACCTGCCGCCAGCGCGTGCAGCGGCCCGACGGCACCACCATCTGGGTGGAGAACACCCTCATCAAGCGAGAGGCCGACGACGGCACCGTCACGGTCACGGCCTTCTGCCACGACCTGACCGAGCGCCGGCGTCAGGAGGCGGCGCTGCGCACCAGCCAGCTGGAGTTCCGGCTCCTGGCCGACCAGGTGCCGGCCGCCGTGTTCCGGGCCGACGAGGACCAGCGGGTCACCTTCGGCAACGAGCGGTGGACGCGGCTGGTGGGCGAGGACGCGTCGATCCGCCAGCTCGGCGACATCGTGCACCGCGCCGACCGGGATCGATTCGACATCGAGATCGAGGCCCTCCTGGACGCCACGGGTGCGGCCAGCGCCACCGTCGAGGTGCGCAGCCGCGATCGCCAGCGCGTCTACCTGGTCACCTGCCAGGCGGTGACGGACCTGGTCAACGAGCGCCGCAGCCTGGTCGGGTCCGTCACCGACATCACCGACACCGTGGAGCTGCGCGAGCGGGCCGAGCACGACCCGCTCACCGGCCTCCACAACCGGGCCGCCATCGAGGAGCGCCTGGCCCAGGCCATCGCCGAGGGGGCGGGCGGGACCGCGGTGGTGTTCGTCGACCTCGACGGGTTCAAGCAGGTGAACGACACCTACGGCCACCAGGCCGGCGACCTCGTGCTGACCGAGGTCGCGGCGCGGCTGGGGTCGCACATCCGCTCGGGCGACACGGTGGGCCGGTACGGCGGGGACGAGTTCGTGATGATCCTGCGCGACGCCGCCTGCGACGACGCCACGATCGTGGCCCGGGTGGAGGACGCGCTGCGCGAGCCGGTGAGCTGGGAGGGCGGGGCCTGGTCGCCGGCGGTCAGCATCGGACTGGCCCGACCGAGCCCGACCGATGACCCGACCGTGGTCCTGCAAGAGGCCGACCGGCACATGTTCGCCACGAAGCGGCTGCACAAGCTTCGCGTCGTGCCGCCGACCACCGGGCCGGCCGACCGCCAGCACGCCGGTTGAACCTCAGTCGTCGAGCTTGAGCACCCGCAGGGCGTTCTCGCGCAGGAACTTGGGCCAGACCTCGTCCTTGAAGCCCACGCTGGGCATGTCCCCCCAGATGCGGTCGTAGGTGAGCCCGGCCGGGAAGTAGCCGGCGTAGAGGATCTTGTCGGCGCCCCGCGTGTTGGCGTAGTCGATGATGGCGCTGGGGTAGTGCTTGGGGGCGAAGGCCGAGGTGGAGTAGTAGAGGTTGGGCCACTTGAGCATGAGCTTGACGGCCAGGTCGGTCCACGGCTCGCACCCGTGGCGGGTGACGAAGGTGAGCTCGGGGAAGAACCAGCACACCTCGTCGATGTGCTCGACCTTCTGCGGTTCGAACGGCACCCGGGGACCCGGGATGCCGGCGCAGCTGAAGATGGGCAGCCCCAGCTCGCAGCACTTGGCGTAGATGGGGTAGTAGCGCTTGTCGTTGATGGCCACCTGCACGCCCGCGGGAAAGGTGGTCACGGCCTTGATGCCCCAGCGCTCGTGCATCTCCACGATCAGGCGCACGGCGTCCATGCCGTCGTTGGGATCGACGGCCACGCTGGCGAAGAACCGCTCGGGGTGGGCCTGCAGCGCCCGCTCGGCGTCCTCGTGGTCGCGGCCCACGCCGATCATCCCCCGTTCGATCCCGAACCGGTCGAGGTTGTCGAGCACCACCGCCACCGGGTCGACGTTGTCCTCCAGGTCGGCGGGCACGTCGGTGAACATGTACTGGGCCGGGAAGGAGAACCCTTTGCTCTCCTCGTCGCGCAGGTGGGGAGCCAGGAACTTGTAGACCTCCTTGCGGTTGCGGCTGGGGAACCCCAGGAAGGTCTCGATCACCGGGATCCCGGTCGGCATGGCCATGGCCCGATCCTAGGCCAGCCGACTAGAACGCGTTCTCATTCGGCGTCATGTGCGGCGAGCTCGGGCGCGACGAGGCCCCCCGACGCCGGCAGCGAGGAACCGGAGCGGGGGACCCCGCCTTGCCTGCCATCGGATCGCCAAGGGGCCAACCTTGAACAATCAGTCGCGATTGCTGCCCAGGCGCCCCACGTAGCTGGCCAGGCTGGCCTCCCGGCGATGCTGGCGCAGCACGTCGGCATCCAACGTGTTGGTCAGGTAGCAGAACGACAGGTCGGCCTGCGGATCGGCGAAGGCGAGCTGGCCCCCGGCCCCCGCATGGCCGAAGGTGCGGGCCGAGACGGTGTGGCCGAAGCCGCGCATGGCCTTGTCCGACTCGTCGCCGGCGATGACCAGGCCCAGGGCCCGGTTGGACGAGACCCCGGTGAGCGGGTCGGGGAGCCGACCGTGCACCTCGGATGTGCCGGCGGCCAGCACGGCGGGATCCCACAGGCCGCCCGGGTCGTGCATCAGGGCCTGGTAGTACATGGCCAGGTCGGCGGCGGTGGACACGCCTCCGCCTCCGGGCACGCCCAGGGCTCGCACCTCGGGGCGGTTGAAGCTCATCAGGGCGGCGTCGGTGACCTCGCCCTGCAGGCCCTCCAGGGTGAGCCCGGCCACGCCGAAGACGGCCTCCAGCTCGGCGCTGGTGGGGGGCTCGCCCCGCACCTCCAGGTCGTTGATGTCGCCCTGCTGGTCGAGGGGCACGCCCAGCTGGAAGCGTCGCAGCCCGAGGGGGACGAGCAGGCGCTCGTGGATGAACTCCCGGTAGTCGACACCGCTCAGCCGCTCGATGAGCTCGGCCACGACCCAGTGGGCCGAGGTGGGGTGGTACTCGAAGCGGGTGCCCGGCTCCCAGTTGAGGCGCCAGGCGCGGAACCGGGCCAGCCGTTGGTCGCGGGTGGTGTCGGCTGACAGGTCGAGCGGGGCGTGGGGGAACCCGCTCTCGTGCAGGAGCAGCTGGCGGACGGTGACGACGTCCTTGCCGTTGGTGGCGAACTCCGGGACGATCTCGGCCACGGTCTGGTCGAGGGTGACCGCCCCCTCGGCCAGCAGCAGCCAGAACGCGCCCACCACCACGGCCTTGGTGGCCGAGAAGATGACGTAGCGGCTGTCCGGCGCCGCCTCGCCCAGCGTCTCGTAGGCCACCAGCCGGCCACCGGCGGCGACGGCCAGCTGGCACGAGGCGAGCGTGCCGTCATCGATCTCCCGATGGGCGCGGGCCATCAGCGCAACCAGGGCGTCGGGGTCGATCCCGACCTCGGCCGGATCGGCCAGCGGCGACGGCTCGGCCGCGGCTGTCCCGGTGGGCTCGGTCTGGGTGTCGGGCACGGCGTCCCCCTGGCTGCTCGTGCGGCCCGGTGACCATCGGGCCGGTGCGTCCCGCACGGTAGCCGCGGACCGCCGCGATGGCAGTGGTACCGTCGCTCGCCGTGACCCCGATGGAGACCGGGCCGCGGCGCCCTGTCGCCGCCCATCGCCTCGAGGTGGGTCTGTTGGCGCTGGCCCTGGTCGCCTTCGTGGCCGCGCTCGTGATCGGCCTGATCCCGGTGAGCAACCCGGGCGTGCAGTCGTGCGGGACGCCGATCGCCTTCATGTGGACCAACCCCAACGACGTGGTGCTGGCCGCCCCGGGCTCGGTCGACGCGCCGCCCGACGTGGTGCAGCTGCGGGCCCAGCCGCCCTGCCACGAACGCATCGACGACCGGCTTCTGATCATCGGCCTGCTGGTGGTGGCCACCGTGGCGCTGGGCCTGGTCGGCGCGCTGGTGGGTCTGGCCGACGACCGGTCCGACTACCGCACCGAACCCCGCTTCGAGACGCTGCTGCGCGAGCGGCCGCCCGGCTCGCCGTCGGACCCCTGGAACCAACCTGTGGTCCCCGAGGCCGACCTCGGCCGCCGCCTGCCCGACATCGAGTGGCGCGAGGTCCGGGTGGTGCTGGGCGCGGGCATCGGGGTCACCCTGGCCCTGGTCGCGCTGGCCGGCTTCGGACGAGTCGGACACGTGCTGGGCCACCTCCAGCTGGGCTGGTTGCTGGTGGCGGTCGTGCTGGTGGTGGCCTCCTACGGGGTGGCCGCGGCCGGCATGCTGGCCGCCACGGGCGACGACCGGGACCCCGGACGCCCGGCCTCGGCGCTGGCCACCGCGGTTGCCTCGTCCTACACCGGCCGTCTGCTGCCCGAGTACGGGGCCGCGGGCCTGGCCGTGCACCGGCTGGTGCGGGCCGGGGCGGAGCGCACCCGGGCGGTGCGCCAGGTGGCCGTGATCGACACGGCGGCGGTGCCCCTGCACGCCCTGCTCACCCTGGTGGTGGCGCTGGTGGCGTTGGGCCAGAGCAGCCCGTCGAGCGCCGGCCTGCGCCTGAGCTGGCTGGTCTGGCTGGGCATCGTGGTCACGGTGGTCGTCGGCCTGTTCGACGCCCCCCGTCGGTATCACACGCTGGTGGTGGCCCCCGATCGCCGATCGGTCAACGATCTGATCGCCTTGGGCCGCGAGCCCTGGCGGTTGGTGGGCGTGGCCGCCTCGTGCGTGGTGCTGGCCGTGGCCAGCGGATGCGGTCTGCTGGCCGCCGCCCACGCCTTCGGGGCGTCGCCGGCCACGGGGCCGGCCCTGCTGGTCGGGCTGCTGGTGGCCGTGGCCGTGGTGGTCTCACCCATACCTGACGGGGCCGGCCTGGTCGAGGGCGTGGCCGTCGTCGGGCTGATGTGGGCCGGCGTGGGTGCGCCCACCGCGGTGGTGGCCATGATCACGGCTCGGGTGCTCGGCTTCTGGCTGCCCCTGCTGCCGGGATGGCTGGTGCTTCGCCGCCTCCAGCGCGCCGGGGATCTCTAGCCGGCGCACGCCAGAGGGGCCGGCTAGCTGCCGTAGCGGGCCGAGGCTGTGCCCTCCGGGCGGATGTAGACCGGCTGGGCGTCGCCCGGCGGGGGGCCCGGGGCCCAGACGTCGCGTGACGGGTCGATGCCGTCTGCGTAGAACTGGGCGTACCACTTGCGGAACTTCATGAACGGCGGATCGGTGTCGGCCAGGGCCGGGCGGATGATGTGGGCCTTGTTCTCCCAGATCGGCCGATCCTCCTCGAACTGCTTGCAGACCTCGGCCACGAACGCCTGCCCGACCGAGGAGGTGGCCTCGGCGTCGCCCAGGCTGCGGGTCTTGAAGCTGAACCGCACCTCGGAGGTCACGGCGTCGACGGGCACCGCGGCCCCGATGAGCAGCGTGTCGACGATGCCGCTGAATCGGGTGGTGGCGAACCCGGGGCCCTGGTTGTCGACGTCGATGCGGCCGTCGACCACGCCCCGGGGGGTGGGGAACTTCTGCACCGAGCGCATCCGCGAGCGGGTTCCCTCGGTGTCGTAGCTCTGGATCTCGGGGACGATGGCCGTGTGGTGCACGTAGCGGAAGTGCGGGCCGTCCACCGAGTTCTCGGCCATCTCCTGGCAGCCGGCCGAGACCCGGAACACGACGTTGGTCCAGGGGGAGTAGTCGGGGTCGGCCAGCTCGGGCGGCGCCTCGAGCTGGTAGGTGGGCTCGGAGTCGTGGGGGTGGTACCAGGCCATCACGAACTGGTCGATCTCGATGACCGGATACGAGCGGATGCGGGCCCGCTGGTTCACGCGGTTGCCGTAGGGGATCAGCGTGTTCACCCCGTCGGCGTCGAACTGCCAGCCGTGGAACGGGCACACCAGGTCGCACCCGTCGACGTGGCCGCCGTGGCCCAGGTGGGCGCCCAGGTGGGGGCAGAAGGCGTCGTTGAGGTGGGCCTGGCCCTCGGCGTCGCGCCAGAGCACCAGGTGGCGCCCGAAGTAGTAGCGGGGGAGCACCTCGCCGACCCCCAGGTCGTCGGCCCAGCCGACCTGGAACCAGCCGAAGGGGATGCCGAAGGGGTAGCGAGGCTCATCGGGCGCCATCTCGGGGTGGATGGGCGCGGCAGCCGGCCCGGCGGCGTCGACGATCTCGCTCACGCCCGGCCTCGGAGGCGGTGGTCGAGGGATCTGGCCATGCCCCCAGTATAGAACAGGTTCTAGTTGTGGTGCCCGGGCCGAGGCGGTGGGCTGACGGGTCGAGGGTGCTCGTGATCGACCAGGCCCCTGACATGCGGACACCCCGCCCGATCGGGCGGGGTGTCGCTCACGCAGGGACAGGGAGGGAGACCGAAACCCTGCGGGACCGCGATCGGCGCGGAGCAGGCGGTCGACGGCGTCAGGCCGCAGGCTGCACCTGGTCGTAGGGCACACCGGCCTGGAGCTCGGAGATCCAGGCCTCGAACTCGAGCTCGCTGGCCCGCCGGCGATAGGCGGTGGCCAGCGGCGAGGTGAGGGCGTCGGCCTGGTGGCGCAGGCTGACGGCTCGTTGGCGGAGCACGTGGGACTGCTCCACCAGGTGCTGGTCGATCTGGATGACGTTGCTCATCGCCTGCTCCCTCCGTCGGGCGGCCCGCTGGCCGTCCCGATCATGTGACGTTGCGATCTGGTCGCCGCCGCCCCGGGGGAGCGGGGGCATCACCGCGTACCAACCCCGCATGTCATCCATGTAGTCCCGCTCACCCTGTGGCGTTGGTCACGCCCAGGTCCGGCGGGTCGGGCACGCGGCCGTAGCGACGTCGGAACAGGATGGTGGCCACCAGCCCGGCGGGGATGGGCAGCCAGTAGGACACGACGCGGTAGGCCAGCGTGGCCAGCAGGGCGTCCGCCGGCTTGATGCCCGCCGCCACCAGGGCCGCGGTCAAGCCGAGCTCCACGAACCCCAGCCCGCCGGGGGTCAGGGGGATCATGGACAGCACGGCGGCCGCACCGTAGGCGAGCAGGACCAGGCTCAGGCGGGGCTGGCTGCCGGTCACGGCGTAGATGGCGGCCACCAGGGCCAGGTAGTCGAGGCCCCAGTTGCCGACCGCGGCCGCCAGAGCGGTGCGCCACCGCGGGCCGAGGGTCGAGACCATGATGTCGCGCTGACGCACGAACCCGGCCGCCGTGGGCCCGGGGGGCGGTGTCGGTTCGGGCACCGGGGCGGCCGTCGGGTGCAGCCGCCGCTGCAGGCGGGCGGTGACGGTGCGGGCCGTCCAGCGCTGGGTGGGGCCGATCACGTGGCGGATGAGCCAGCCGGCCACGCGCTCGACCAGCCCGCCCAGCCACCACAACGGCCGGTCGTAGCGCACCAGGGCGAAGACCATGGCGAACAGCACCAGGAACAGCAGCGCCCCACCCCAGGCGATGATGGCCAGGTCGCCCGGCACCGGGGCGGTGAGGATGGAGCCCAGCACGGCCACCATGGGCAGGGCGAACAGCACCCCGTTGGACATGATGGCGGTGGCGGCCAGGGCGGCGCCGGCGGTGGCCCGGTTCACGCCCGACACCGAGAGCATCCGGAAGCCGGTGGCGCCACCCACCGCCGCGCCCGCCGGCATGACCTTGGCCATGGCGTTGGAGGCCAGCTGGCTGGTGGCGGCCACGAACCACGACACCTGGGGCAGAGCCGTGCGCGTCAGCTTCCACTGGCAGCCGAAGCTGCCGGCCTCGAACGGGATGATGACCACGAACCACCACTTGATGCTGCGCAAGCGGGGGATCTGCTCCCACACGTCCAGCAGCTGCGGCAACAACAGGTAGAGCACGACGGCGCTGATGATCAGCATCAGCACCCGTTTGGCGATCCGGAACAACGAGGTCGGCGGCGGGGTGGAGCCCGCCGGCGGCACGGTGGCCGGCGTGGTGGCTCCCAGGGTCGACTCGCCCCACGAGCCAGAGGTCCGGGTCCGCGGCGCGTCCGACCCGTCGGGCGCCGGTGGATCCATGGGCACGGTCACGAGCGGCGGCCGCGGGCCTTGGTCACGGTGCGGTCGGTGACCCGGGTGATGACCCCCGGTGCCAGCCCGGCCCCCACGGCCAGCAGGCGGGTGGCGCGGTCGGGGATCAGGGCGAATCGGCGGTGGTCGATCCCGTCCACGATGCAGGCCGCCACCTGGTCGGCGGTGATGGGCTTGATGTTGCCGCTGATGGCTCGCGTCTCGTCCGGCTTGAACTGGTTCTCGTAGGCCAGCTGGGGCGTGTCCACGTCGGGCGGGAAGCAGCAGCCCACGTGGACGCCGTGGGGCGCCATCTCGCTGCGCAGCGCCTCGAGCAGCCCCCGCACCGCGAACTTGGCCGGCCCGTAGGCGGTGTAGCCGAACACCCCGATGATGCCGGCGGCCGAGGACACGCCAACGATGGACCCGGTCCCTCGCTCGATCATGGGTCCCACCACGGCGCGGATGGGCCACAGCGTGCCGAAGTAGTCCACCTCGATCATCTGGCGGAACACGTCGTCGTCGAGCTGCTCGAAGTACCCGGGTCGGGCCAGGCCGGCGCTGCACACCAGGATGTCCGCCGCGCCGCGCTCGTCGACGGCCGCCGCCATGGCGGCCTGGACCGCGTCACGGTCCGACACGTCGACCGAGCGGCCGGTGGCCTCGATGCCCCCGACGGCCAGGTCGGCCACCGCCGCGTCGAGCAGCTCGGTGCGACGAGCCATCAGGGTGAGCCGGGCCCCGCGGCGACCGAGGGCGTGGGCGGTGGCCAGGCCGATGCCGCTCGACCCGCCGGTGATGACCGCGTGCCGGCCCCCCATGTTCTGCACGGAGCAACGTTATTGCCCTGCGGCTGCGCTCCCGCGCTCCGCCCATCCCCCCGAGCGGCGGCATCCACGTGCCTGTGGCGCAACTGGTTGCCGCCGGTTGTCGCGCACCGGCGCGAGCGGCGGCATCCACGTGCCTGTGGCGCAACTGGTTGCCGCCGGTTGTTGGTGGATCAGCCCAGGGCGCCGGTCGCCCGCACGGCGGCCATCCGCTCGTCGTCCCAACCCAGCACCTGGCGGAGCACCTCGTCGGTGTGCTCGCCCACGGTCGGGGCCATGTCGGGCAGAGGCAGCTGCTCGTCGATGTACTTGATGGGCGTGAAGAGCATGTCGGCGCCGTGGTGCTCGTGGTCGAGCTCGAAGCCCAGGCGATCCTGGAACTGGGGGTCGTCCTGGATGTTGGCCGGGGTGTTGACCGGGGCGATGGTGGTGTTGACCTCCTCGCTCCAGGCGATCCACTCGGCGCTGGTGCGGGTCTTGAAGATCTCGGCCAGCTCGTCGCGCAGCTCCAGGTCGCCCACCGCGTGGTCGGCGTACTGGGCGCCGGGGTGGGCCTCGAAGAGGTCGGGGCGCCCCACGCCCTCGCAGAAGTTCTTCCAGAACTCCCGCTCGGACGCCATGAACAGGATGTGGCCGTCGGTCGACTCGTAGAGCTGGTAGCGCACCCCGTCCTTCATGCCCGCGGTGCCGGGGGCGCGGCGCACGTAGTCGTCGGACTTGTTGCCGGTGACCTCGGACTGCGGCCGCTCGTAGGCCTTGAAGCTCTCGGAGCGGTACCAGTCGAAGGCGGCCGCCGCGTCGCTCTGGGCGATCTCGAGCTGGCTGCCCTGGCCGGTGGCGCGGGCCCGAACGATGCCGGCCAGGATGCCCAGGGCGCCGTAGAGCGGGCCGGCGTTGATGCCGATGGAGACGTGGTAGGGCAGGTGGCAGTGCCCGTCCTCGTCGTACTCGGGCGTGACGATGCCGGCCCAGGTGTCGTAGGCCACCCCGTGACTGGGCATCTTGGCGTAGGGGCCGGTCATGCCGTAGCCCGAGATGGTGCAGAACACGATCGCGGGGTTGATCTCGCGCAGCTGGTCGAAGCCCAGCCCGAGGCGGGCCAGGGTGCCGGGGCGCATGGCCTCGACCACCGCGTCGGCACCGGCCGCCAGCTCCTTGAAGATGGCCGCGCCCTCGTCGGTCTTGAGGTTCAACACGACGCTGCGCTTGCCCCGGTTCAGGTGCAGGTGCATCAGCGAGGTGCCTTCGACGATCGGCCAGGTCATCTCCCGGATGTAGTCGCCCGACGGCGACTCGACCTTGATCACCTCGGCGCCGAGGTTGACCAGCTCCGAGGTGATGGCGGCGGGGCCCAGCAGGGAGGCCTCGATGATGCGGACCCCGGCCAGTGGGGCGCCCGCGGTGGCGGCGTTCGTCATCCCCACATCTGACACGACGTCAGATTTGTGGGCAAGTCTGGCGGGGTCGGACGCGACCAGGGCGAAGCCTCCGCCTGGCCGTGCCATGATGAGCCGTCCGACGTCAGCGGCGTTCCGCCCGACCCGATACAGGGGGCCGATATGCGAGTGGTGGTCGACTTCGACCTGTGCGAGAGCAATGCGATCTGCATGGGGATCGCGCCCGAGATCTTCGAGGTGCGCGACGACGACTTCCTCTACGTGCTCGACGAGACGCCGCCGGAGTCCATGCGCGAGCGGGTCGAAGAGGCGGTCCAGCGCTGCCCGAAGCAGGCCATCTCGATCGTCGAGGAGTGATCGGCGACCCGACCCGGCTCAGCGCGGCAGCGGGCGGTTCGACTCGATGATGGGTTCGGTGGTGGTGGTCGGCGCGTCGCTGGCCGGCATGCACGCGGCCCACACCCTGCGGCGCCAGGGCTTCGACGGCAGCATCCGCGTCATCGATGCCGACCCCAACCCGCCCTACGACAAGCCGCCGCTGTCCAAGCAGGTGCTGGCCGGGGAGTGGGAGCCCGAGCGCATCGCCCTGCCCGCCCTGCGCGAGGACCTCGACCTGGACCTGCTGCTGGGTCGGCGGGCCATGGGCCTCGACCTGGCCGACCGCGTCGTGCGGCTCGATGGCGGCGAGCGCGTGGGCTACGACGGGCTGGTCATCGCCGCGGGAGCGGGTGCCCGTCGCCTGCCGGGCACCGAGGCGATGGCCGGCGTGCACGTGCTGCGCACCCTCGACGACTGCCTGGGGCTGCGCCGCCAGCTCGAGGGCGGGCCGAACCGGGTGGTGGTGGTGGGGGCCGGGTTCATCGGCGCCGAGGTGGCCGCCACCTGCCGGGGCCGCGGTCTGGAGGTGACCATGCTCGAGGCCCTCCCGGTGCCCTTGGCGCGCGCCCTGGGCACCCGGATCGGCTCGGTCATGGCCGACCTGCACCGCGAGCACGGCGTCGACGTGCGCCTCGGGGTGGGGGTCGACGGGTTGGAGGGCGAGGGGCAGGTCAGCGGGGTCCGCCTGTCCGACGGCGAGGTGATCCCGGCCGAGGTGGTGGTGGTGGGCATCGGGGTGACACCCAACACGAGCTGGCTGGACGGGTCCGGCCTGAACATCGACGACGGGGTGGTGTGCGACGACACGCTCTCGGCGGCGCCGGGGGTGGTGGCAGCCGGCGACATCGCCCGCTGGCCCTCGGCCCGATACGGCCAGTACCTGCGGGTCGAGCACTGGGAGACGGCCATCCAGATGGGCGAGGCCGGTGCGCTGCGGCTGCTCGCGGCCGAGCGCGGCGCCGAACCCGAGGTCTTCGATCCGGTGCCCTGGTTCTGGAGCGACCAGTACGACCGCAAGGTGCAGCTGGTGGGCCGGTCCAGCGCCCAGGACGAGGTCGAGGTGGTGATCGGCTCGCTGGAGGAGCGCCGGTTCGTGGCCCTCTACGGGCGTGACGACCGCCTGCTGGGCGTGCTGGGGATGAACCGGCCGGCGCACGTGGCTCGGCTGCGTCCGCTGGTGGAGCAGGGCGCGACCTGGACCCAGGCGCGCACCGCGGCCAAGGAGCTGGCATGAGCCTGTCGTCTCCGGCCACCGAGCTGGTGGACCAGCTCGACGAGCAGGGCTCGGTGGTGGGGCCGGTCACCCGCCGGGACATGCGAGCCGGAAACCTGCGCCACCGGTCGGTGGCCGTGGTGGTCGTCAACTCGCGCCGCGAGCTGCTGGTGCACCGCCGGGCCGACTGGAAGGACGTGTGGCCCTCCCGCTGGGACCTGGCCTTCGGCGGGGTGGTGGCCGCCGGGGAGGCCTGGGAGGACGCGGCGGTCCGCGAGCTCACCGAGGAGGCTGGCGTGGCCGTGCCCCTCGAGTACCTGGGCGAGGACGCCTACGCCGACCATGAGGTGCAGGAGCTGACCCGCGTGTACCTGGCCCGCACCGACGGCCCGTTCCGCCACGACGACGGTGAGGTCACCGAGACGGCCTGGGTCCCCCTCGCCGATCTGTCCGCCTGGATGGCCGAGCATCCCCTCTGCCCCGACAACCAGGTCATGGTCGTGCCCCGCCTCGACGCCCCCTGACCGGTCCGTGTGTCAGGCGGCCAGCTGCCGTCGACCGGTCCACACCTCGATCACGCCGACGACCGCGAGGGCCAGTCCGGCGACCATCAGGACGGCGGCGCCCACCAATGCCGGCGGCAAGGGTGCACCCGAGATGGCAGCCGGGCCCTGGGCCAGGAACCCAGGGGCCGACGAGGCCAGCGCCACCCACCACACGAGGGTGCCAGCCGCGATGACCGCCATGCACAGGGCGGTGCCGTCGGCCAGGGCACCGAGGATGCGGAGCTGCCGGGGTGAGAGCGCCACCACCCGGGCGCAGGCGGCGGCGGCGGACGCGCCCACCAGGATCGAGGCGACGACGAGGCCGACCCAGACGGCGGCCAGCAGGGCGAAGCCCGGCGTGGCGCCGCCTCGCTGGGCGGGCTCGAGGTGGTGCGCCCAGACGGCCACCCCGGCCGTGGCCGCCGCGGTGGCCGTGAACACGGCCACCGCGCGCCAGACCGGGCGGGCCACCCGGGGCCACGCTCCGGCGCGCCGGGCGCGACCGAACGCCGGGAGGGCCACGGCGGCGGCCGCGACCACCAGCCCGGCACCGAACGTGGCTGCCACCGCCACGGCGGTGTAGGCGGCCGACGGGACGGCGTGCTCGGAGGAGGGGGTGAACGCGTCCCAGTGCTCGGCGAACTTGGCGAACACGCAACCGGCGATCACGAACAGCGCCCAGCCCCACAGCACCAGGAGCCCGCCCTCCCTGGCGCGCGACGCCGGATCGGGATGGCGGCGGAGCCCGGCCGCCCGGGCGCGCTCGGTCAGTCCGGCGCGCACCAGCCCGACCTGGGTCGGCCACGGGGGCCGCCCTCCGTGGGCGTCGTCCACCAGGGCCGACAGCTCGGCGCCGTAGCGCTGCCGCCAGGACCGGGGGTAGCACCGGAGCCACCAGGGGCGACGGGCGCCGCTCACGCCGACGCTCCGACGATCGAGGCGGCCAGCCCCAGGCGGTGCGCGCCGATCCCGGCCAGGACCTGCATGTCGCGGACCACCGATTCGAGGGCCGTCCGGCCGGCGGCCGTGATCTGGTACGGGCGTCGCCGTGCGTCACCGCCGTCGCGTGCCGCCGGGGCGATCAGCCCTTGTTCCTCGAGGCGGGTGATGGCCCCGTAGAGGCTGCCGACGCCCAGGGTCACGCCGGCGAAGCCCTCGATGTCCTTGAGCAGGGCGTAGCCGTGCTTGGGTCCCGCAGCCAGGCTGGTCAGGACCAGCACCGCCGGTTCGTTGGGGCGGCGCAGGGCGCCCCCGGGTGACGTCGCGGTCGAAGCCATGCGGCCAGACTACTACGTCAGACGTAGTAATGGAAGGGGGGGATCCGGACGGGCCGACCGGTTCACCAGCGGTGGACGCCGACGGCGGTGGCCACCACCACGACCAGGCCGACGACCACCTGTTGGACCCCGATGATCCCGACCCGGGGAGGTGGCTGGCGCGAGGCGACGCGCTGGAACGCGACCAGGCCGACGATGGCGACCGCGCCGACCACGACCGAGCGATCCATGGCCACGCCGGCGACGGCCAGGACCAGGGCGGCGACATCGGCGGCCACCAGCAGTCCCGACGACGAGTCGCGGTGGTGCATGGCTGCGATCCGGGCCCGGACGAAGGGGATCGAGGTCACGACCCGGGCCGCCACGATGAGCCAGAGGGCGAGCGCCAGCCGGGCGCTGGTCCCGCCCGCCAGCGCGACCATGGCCACCACCGCGCTCACCCCGACGGCGCCGGCCAGCTCGGGGGCCAGGCGTCGGCTCCGCGACCGCATGTCGAACCAGAGCTCGAGGCCGACCAGTGGGGCGGCCCCCGCCAGCGGCCACCAGAAGGGGTGGCTCGAGAGCTGGACGGCGGCCACGACCAACCCCACCTGCACCGCCAGCTCCCCACCCAGCACGCCGGCGGCCACGCCGGTGCGGTGCAGGGTGCGGTGGCGACGACGATCCACCAGGACCACCTTCAGGGGCGTGCGCGCCACGAAGGCCACCAGGGCGCCGACGGCCAGGCACCAGCCGGCCGCGCTGGGTGCCACCAACAGTCCCAGGGCGGCCGGCTCCAGCGTCAGGGCCCAGCCCCCGTGCTCGGCGGGGACCGCGACGGCTCGGAGGGCTCGGCGGGGGCCGGGGGTCGCCCCCGCGGGCTCGGGCGTCGGGCGGGCCCCTGCGTCAGGGGCCGACGGGGGTGCGTGCGATCGGCGCCCGTCGCCCGTCACGATCCCGTCGCCACCGGGAGCGACGACATGGGCTACTCGGCCGCGACGGCGTCGAGGATGTCGATGCGCGACGCCCGCCAGGCCGGCACCAGCGAGGCGGCCACGCCGATGACCAGGCCGATGATGGCGATCACGACCAGCTCCTCGACGGGCCAGGAGAAGGTCTGGTTCCCCGTGAACAGGGGCTGGGTCACGGCCCAGGCCACGAACAGGCCGAAGGCCATGCCCAGCACCGTGCCGTCGGCGGCCAGGATGATCGACTCGGCCCGGATGGTGGTGCGCAGCTGTCGTCGGGTCATCCCCACGGATCGCAGCAGCCCGATCTCGGGCGTGCGCTCGGTCACCGACAGGATCAACGTGTTGACGATGCCGAACACGGCGATGGCGATGGCGAAGGCCAGCAGGGCGTTCACGGCCGAGATGATGAAGTTGAAGAACGACTTGATGAGCAGGGCGAACTCGTTGCCGGGCTGCACGTCGACGGTGGAGTAGGCAGCGGTGACGTCGTCGAGCCGGCTCTTCACCGCGTCGAGCTGGCCCGGCTGCACGGTGATGGCGATCGTGTTGGGCAGCAGCTGGGGATCCGCGGTCAGCGCCGCGTGTTGCGACACCACGGTGCCGGTCACGTCCAGGGAGAACTTGTAGACGGCGCCGACGGTGAAGTGCCGGACCACGCCGTTCTTGAAGGTGACCTCGACCGGAGCTCCCAGCGGTGGCATCTGGAACTGGCCGCGTCCACCCCCGGGCGGTTCGGACTCGGCGACCTGGTCGTCGCCCAGGTGGGCCAGGTCGCCCTCTGCCGACTTCAGCTTCAGCACGCTCGACAGCGTCGAGAAGTTGCCGGCCGTGACCCGGTTGTCGCCGCCGGCCCCGATCACGCCCGACGTCACCTGCCCCACGGCCTTGTAGAGCGCCACCGAGGATTGGATGCCGGTGGTGGATTGGACCTTGGCCTGCAGGTTCCGGTCGATGCCCGCGCCCTGGCCTGCGCCTCGCCCGGCGGCGGACGTGGTCACGTTGAGGTCGGCGGTGGAGAACTGGGACACCTCCTTCACCGCCCAGTCCCGTATCGCGCCGCCGGCGGCGGTCACGAACACCACCAGGAACATGCCGATGATCAGGGCGTTGGCGGTGTTGGCGGTGCGGCTGGGGTTTCGCTTGGCGTTGGCCACCGCCAGCCGCGACGACATGCCCAGTCGGTCGAGCACCAGCCCCACCGCCGAGCTGAAGCCGCGGGCCAGCACCGGCCCGGCGATGAGCGTGCCCACGAACAGCAGCACGGGTCCGAAGCCGATGAGCAGCCCCTGCTTCACGGCCATGCCCACCAGCAGCAGCACCCCTCCCACGCCGATGATGACCAGGCCGATGATGCCGCGGGTCTTGCTGGTGCCGCTGCGGTCGACGGCCGCCACCCGCAGGGCGGCGATGGGTTTGGTGCGGGCGGCGCGGAAGGCGGGGATCACGGCCGACACGACGGTGACCACCGTCCCCACCGCCAGCACCTCGATGACGGTGGTGGGGTGGATCTGGAGGCCCACACCACCCGACCCGGTGAGGTTCTTGAGCACCGGGACGACCGCCACCAGCAGCTCGAACAGGCCGATCCCCACCAGCATGCCCGCGGCGCTGGCCACCAGGCCCACGAACAGGGCCTCGAGGATGACCGCCCGGCGGACCTGGCTGCCCCGGGCCCCCACGGCCCGCAGCAGGGCGAACTCGCGCACCCGCTGGGCCACCACGATGGCGAACGTGTTGTAGATGATGAGCACGCCCACGGCGAGTGCCACCCAGGCGAAGCCCTCCAGGGCGGTGCTCAGGAAGCTGACGATCTGGGCGGCGTCACCGGCCGCCTGCGTGCGCAGGTCGGCGCCGGTGTTGACCTGGTAGTTGGACCCCACCGATCGGGCCAGCGCGGCGGCCAGGGCGTCCTCGCTCAGGCCCGGCCGCGCCTGCACGTAGATGGCGTCGTAGAGCGCCTTGCCCGACGACAGGAAGTCGAAGGCGTCGGCCGGGCTGACCAGGATGTCGCCGTTGGCGCTCGAGGCCTGGCCCTGGCCGTAGCGGGTGATCCCCACCACGGTCACGTGGCGGGAGCCGGACGAGGTGGCGAGCTCGAGGCCGGTGCCGGGTCCCCAGTGCTTGGCGTTCGCCGTCTGCTGGTCGATGGCGACCTGGCCCGCGGCGGTCGGGGCGTGGCCGGTGACCACCCGGTAGGGGCTCAGGTCGGGCACCGGGATCCACAGCGAGCCGGTGGCGTGCTTGAGCGGCACCGTCCCGTCGGCGCCGAGCACGTTGAGCGGGGCGGTCAGCACCCCGGCGGCCGCCGCCACCCCCGACGTGCCCTTGACCGTCGCCAGCACCCCGGCCGGCAGGCTCGAGCTGGTCAACGACGGCGTGCCTCGGCGGGCCTGGCCGGTGTCGAGCTTGGGCTGCACGGCTGCGTCCACGCCGTGGAGGGCGAGCACGGCGTTGGACTCGAGAGCCGGACCGAGCGAGTCGCTCAGCACCAAGGTGCCGGCCAGGAAGCCGGTGCCCACGATGATGGCCAGCATGGTGGCCACGAATCGACCGGGCTTGGCCCGCAGGTTGGCCAGCGTGAGGTGCAGCACGAGTGGCGAGCCTACGGGCTGGCTCAGCCGTGCAGGGCGCGCTCGACGGCCAGGACCGCGGCAGCGGCCGCCACGGCCGGGGCCGCCACCGGGGCCAGGCACCTCACGTGGTCGCGCCAGCCCAGCGCCAGGCCGTGGTCGCGCAGGACGCGGCGCCACAACAGGTTGGCCAGCGCCCCGATCGGCAGCATGACGGCCGCGGTGTTGACGCCCAGCAGCCAGGCCCACAGGCCCCAGGTCACGCGGTGGCTGTCGCCCAGCCCCACCAGCAGGGCGGGCAGGTTGTTGACCAGGTTGGCGGCGGCCCCGGCCACGCCGACCACCGCCATCAGCAGGGCGGGCTGGTCGTGGCCCAGCAGCCCCGACAGGAACCCGCCGGGCACGGCCAGCGCCACGGCCGCGGCCACCACGGCCACGCCGGCGGCGGTGGCCAGGGGCACCGACCGCCACGGCAGGCGCCGGGTCACCACCACGAGCACCACGTCGGCGGACAGCGCCACCGCCCAGGCCGGCACCCCCACCGCCGCGCCGAGCGTGAAGCCCACCAGCACGCCGGCCACCACCACCCCCCCGACGCGCAGCGGGCGGACGTCGGCCGGCGTCCCGGTCGGGCAGGCCAGGGTGGTGGGGTGACGGTGCCGGTAGGCCAGCCACCCGACGCCCGAGGCCACCAGGCTGGGCACCGCCAGGTGACCGACCACCTGGCCGACCCCGAGGTGGAGCTGCTGGGCCGCGATCAGGGTGGTCAGGTTGGAAACGGGCAGCACCGAGGAGGCCAGGCTGGCCAGCAGGACGGGTACCAGGGCCAGCGGCCGCGGGTCGACCCCGGCCCGCCGGGCCAGGCGCAGGTAGAGCGGGGTCAGCAGCACCACGGTGGTGTCCAGGTTCAACACGATCGTGGTCAACCCCGCCAGCAGCCACAGCGCACCCACCGGGATGCGCCGGCGGTGCTCGGCCAGCCTGGCCACCACGGCCTCGAAGAAGCCCAGGTGGTCGAGCAGGGCGGCCACCGGCACCCCGGCCAGCAGGAAGCCGAGCGCCGGGGCCAGCGTCTGCAGCTGCGCCCCGACGGTGTCCACGGCGGCTCATTCGACCGGGGTGCCGCTCGGGTCACAAGTTCGGACCGCTCGACCCGGGAGAGGTGGGCCGGTCGCCGCTAACGTCTGGCCATGCCCAGCGACCTGCTGCTCAAGACCATGAACGGGTTCCACCGGGTCGTGCTGAAGGTGAGCTTCGGCAAGCTGGGGTGGCAGGGCTACGGCATGCCCGTGCTCGAGCTGACCACGACGGGCCGCAAGTCGGGCCAGCCCCGCGCCGTGATGCTCACCTCCCCGCTGCAGGAGGGCGAGACCATCGTGGTGGTGGCGTCGCGGGGTGGCGACGACCACCACCCGGCCTGGTTCCTGAACGTGCGTGAGCACCCCGAGGTCGAGGTGGTCTTCCAGGGCCAGCCCGCCCGCAAGATGGTGGCCCGGGTGGCCGACGACGACGAGCGTGCTCGCCTGTGGCCCCGCGTGGTGGCCGACCACCGGAACTACGCGGGGTACCAGACCAAGACCGATCGCCAGATCCCGCTCGTGCTGCTGGAGCCAGCGGTCTGAGCCACCCCGGTTGGGTCCCGGCCGGACCGATCTCCTGGACCTTGCTGGCGCTCGCCCTGGTGGCGGCGGTGGTCGACTGGTGGGCGGTGGCCACCGACCGCCGCGGCCTGGAGTACGTGGCCAAGCCGCTGACCCTGGGACTGCTGTTCGCCGCCGCCTTCAGCATCGATCCGTGGAACCCGCGTGCCTGGGCCGCGGTGCTGGTGGCGCTGGCCTGCTCGCTGGTGGGTGACGTGTGGCTGATGCTGCCGGGGGAGCGCTGGTTCGTGGCCGGCCTGGTGTCGTTCCTGCTGGCGCACCTGGCCTACGTGGCCGCCTTCTGGTTCGCCGGGGTGAGCGGGGCCGCCCTGGCGGTGGGGCTGGTGGTGGTGGCGGTGGCCATGGCCACCCTGGGACGGCGCATCGTGTCCGCCATGGCTGCCGGCGACCACCCCGAGCTGCGCCGCCCGGTGATGGGCTACATCGGGGTGATCTCGCTGATGGTGGCCTCGGCCATCGGCACCGGCGACCTGTTGGTCATCGTCGGGGCCGGGCTCTTCTACTGCTCCGACGCGCTCATCGCCTGGACCCGGTTCGTCCGCGACCTCGACCACGGTCGGCTGGCCGTGATGGTGACCTACCACCTGGCCCAGGTGATGCTGGTGCTCTCGCTGTACTGACCGGCGCGTTCGGACACGGGCGCGCCGCCCGCGGATGGGAGGCTGGCTGTACCCCGGCTGACGCCCGAGGCCCGTCCCGGCGGGGCCGACGTCGATCGGAGGGTAGAACTACAGCGTGACGGACCCGTCCCCCGCCCCGAGCCGGATCGTGATCCAGGACCTGGGCCCGCAGGTGGACCGCGGCCGCCACCCGGTCAAGCGGGTGGTGGGCGAGCCGGTCACGGTGACGGCCACCGTGTTCGCCGACGGCCACGACCTGTTGCGGGTGGTGGTGTCGCACCGGCCACCGGGGGCGAAGGGGTGGACCGAGGTGACCATGGCGGCCTCCAACCCCGGCCTGGATCGCTGGGAGGGGACGTTCTCGCCCGAGTCGGTCGGCCTGCACCGCTTCCGGGTCCGGGCCTGGATCGACCACGCCGCCACCTTCGCCGACGCCCTGGCCCGCAAGGTGGCGGCCGGGGTGGATCGCCCCGACGACCACCAGGGGGCGCCGGAGGCCCGGTTCCGCGCCGGGGACGCCACCACGTCGGAGACCGTGGTGGTCGACGTCGAGCCCGAGCGCGCCCTGTACTCGACCTGGTACGAGCTCTTCCCCCGGTCCCATTGGGTCGGCGCCAGCCGGCCCCAGGTGAGTCGGGTCGGCGCCAGCCGGCCCCAGGTGAGTCGGGTCGGCGCCAGCCGGCCCCAGGCCCCGCTGCGGGCGGTCATCGACCGGCTCGACGAGCTGGCCGACCTGGGCTTCGACGTCCTGTACCTGCCACCCATCCACCCCATCGGGACCTCGTTCCGCAAGGGCCCGGACAACGCCGAGGTGGCCGGGCCCGGCGACCCGGGCAGCCCCTGGGCCATCGGGGGACCCGACGGCGGTCACGACGCCATCCACCCCGAGCTCGGCGACCTCGACGACTTCAAGGCGCTGGTGGCGGCCGCGTCCGACCGGCAGATGGCCGTGGCCCTGGATCTGGCCTTCCAGTGCTCGCCCGACCACCCGTGGGTCACCGAACACCCCGAGTGGTTCCGGCACCGGCCCGACGGCTCGATCCAGTACGCCGAGAACCCGCCCAAGCGCTATCAGGACATCTACCCGCTCGACTTCGAGGCACCGGCCTGGCGCGAGCTGTGGGACGCGCTGCTGGCGGTGACCGAGGGGTGGTGCGAGCAGGGGATCAGCATCTTCCGGGTCGACAACCCCCACACCAAGCCCTACGCCTTCTGGGAGTGGCTGATCGCCGAGGTCCGGCGCCGCCACCCGCACACGATCTTCCTGGCCGAAGCCTTCTCCCGCCCGGCGGTCATGCACCGCCTGGCCCAGGTGGGGTTCACGCAGAGCTACACCTACTTCGCCTGGCGGGCGACGAGCTACGAGCTGCGCGAGTACCTCACCGAGCTCGCCTCCGCCCCCAGCGTCGACGAGCTGCGGCCGAACCTGTGGCCCACCACGCCCGACATCCTGCCGGGCAACCTGCAGGGCGCCCCGCTCGAGGCCTTCGCCCTGCGCCTGGTGCTGGCCGCCACCCTGTCACCCAGCTACGGCGTCTTCGGGCCCGAGCTTCGAGCTGGGCGAGAACGTCCCGGCCGCGGACGGGCGCGAGGAGCTGGCCGCGTCCGAGAAGTACGAGGTCCGCACCTGGGACCTGTCGACGGCCCGCACCCTGCGGCCGTTGATGGGCGAGCTCAACGCCATCCGCCGGGACCACCTGGCCCTGCACGCCCTGCGCACGCTGCGCTTCCACGATGCCGACAACGACGCCATCCTCTGCTACTCGAAGACGCCGCACGCCGGGCCCTCGGTCGATCCCCACCAACCCGCGTCGGCCACCATCGTGGTGGTGGTGAACCTGGATGCGTTCGCCCCCCAGGCGGCCACGCTGCACCTCGACCTGGGGGCGCTGGGCGTCGATCCCTGGCGGCCCTACGAGGTGGTCGACCTGCTCAGCGGGCGGGCCTACACCTGGTCGGGCGACCAGAGCTGGGTGCGGCTGGATCCAACCGTGGCGCCGGCCCACGTGTTCCGCGTGGTGCAGGAGGCGTGAGCATGGCCCGCGACCACGCCGACGAGCCCGCCGACCCCCTCTGGTACAAGGATGCGGTCATCTACGAGCTGCACGTGCGCTCCTTCGGGGACAGCAACGGCGACGGGGTGGGCGACTTCCCGGGGCTCACCGCCCGGCTCGACTACCTCCAGCAGCTGGGGGTCACCGCCGTGTGGCTGCTCCCCTTCTACCCGTCGCCCCTGCGCGACGACGGCTACGACATCGCCTCCTACGACGACATCAACCCGGCCTACGGCACCCTGCGCGACTTCAAGACCTTCTTGCGCGAGGCCCACCAGCGCGGGCTGCGGGTCATCACCGAGCTGGTGCTCAACCACACCAGCGACCAGCACCCGTGGTTCCAGCGGGCCCGACGGGCCAAGGTCGGCAGCCGGTGGCGCGACTTCTACGTGTGGAGCGACACCTACGACCGCTACCGCGAGGCCCGCGTCATCTTCGAGGACTACGAGGCCTCCAACTGGACCTGGGACCCCGTGGCCGGTGCCTACTACTGGCACCGGTTCTTCTCCCACCAGCCCGATCTGAACTTCGACAACCTCGAGGTCCGCACCGCCATGTTGCGCACCGTCGACAAGTGGCTCGACCTGGGCGTGGACGGCGTGCGCCTCGACGCCATCCCGTACCTGTTCGAGCGTGAAGGCACCAACTGCGAGAACCTGCCCGAGACCCACGCCTTCCTCAAGGAGCTGCGGGCCCACGTCGACGAGCGCTACCCCGGGCGGATGCTGCTGGCCGAGGCCAACCAGTGGCCCGAGGACAGCGTCGCCTACTTCGGCGACGGCGACGAGTGCCACACCGCCTTCCACTTCCCGCTCATGCCCCGGCTGTTCATGTCGCTGCGCATGGAGGACCGGTTCCCGGTCATCGACATCCTGGCCCAGACGCCCGACCTGCCCGACGGGTGCCAGTGGGCCATCTTCCTGCGCAACCACGACGAGCTGACCCTCGAGATGGTGACCGACGAGGAGCGCGACTACATGTACCGCGCCTACGCCGCCGATCCCCAGATGCGGGTCAACGTGGGCATCCGGCGCCGCCTGGCCCCGCTCATGCAGGACGACCGGCGCAAGATCGAGCTGATGAACGGGCTGCTGTTCGCCCTCCCGGGGACGCCGGTCATCTACTACGGCGACGAGCTGGGTATGGGCGACAACGTGTACCTGGGCGACCGAGACGCGGTGCGCACGCCCATGCAGTGGAGCCCGGATCGCAACGCCGGGTTCTCGACCGTCAACCCCCAGCGCCTCTTCCTGCCGGTGATCATCGACCCCGAGTACCACTTCGAGACGGTCAACGTGGAGGCCCAGCAGCAGAACCCGAGCTCGTTGCTGTGGTGGATGCGCCGCATCATCGCCCTGCGCAGCCAGCACCGCGTCTTCGGCCGGGGCAGCATCGAGTTCCTGCTGCCGGAGAACGCCAAGGTGCTGGCCTTCATCCGCCACCTCGACGGCGACGGCTCCGACGCCGTCGGGACGGGCGGTGGGGCCGGCGGCGAGACCGTGCTGGTGGTGGCCAACCTGTCGCGCTTCGCCCAGACCGTGACCCTCGACCTGCACGAGCACCGGGGGTCGGTGCCGGTGGAGCTGTTCGGCGGCAACGAGTTCGCGCCCATCATGGAGGGCGGCTACAACCTGACCCTCGGCGCCTACGGCTTCTACTGGTTCTCGCTCCAGCCCCAGCACCACGACGCCCGGGGCACGGCCCCCGAGCTCGACGACCTGCCCGTGGTGACCGCGACCGACGACTGGCGCCAGCTCTTCCCGGCCCGGGGCCGGGGTCGCAGCGCCCTGGCCCGGGCCTGGACGCCGTTCTTCGGTCGCAACCGTTGGTACGCGGGGCGCACCCAGACCATCCGGTCCACCGAGATCCTCGATGCCGTGCCGGTGGCGGTGGGACGGGGCAAGCCCGCCGCCTTCATCACCCTGGTGCAGGTGGAGTACTCCGACGGCGAACCCGAGACCTACGTGGTGCCCATCACCGCGGCCACCGGGGCCGACGCCGAGCGCGTGCTGGCCGACCACCCCAACGCCGCCATCGCCTGGGTGGACGTGCGGGCCTGGGAGGAGCGGGCCCTGCTATTCGACGCCACCGCCGACGACGCCTTCATGGAGGCAGCCCTGCGCGCCTTCGGGCGCAACCGGGGCTTCGACTCGCTGGCCGGAGCCGAGATGCGCACCACCACCTCACCCGAGCTGCGCCGGCTGCTCACCGAGTCCCCCGACCTGACCGTCTCGCACCCGTCGGTCGAGCAGAGCAACACGTCGGCCGTGTTCGGCCACCAGGTGGTGATGAAGATCTTCCGCCGGGCCCAGGAGGGGGTGAACCCCGACCTGGAGCTGGGCCGGCGCCTGTCCGAGGTCGGCTTCGAGCACTCCGCCCGGCTGATCGGCGCGCTGGAGTACCAGCGAGGTCGGGCCGAACCCCGGACCCTGGGCGTGCTGACCAGCTACGTGCCCAACGAGGGCGACGCCTGGCACTACACGATCGACGCCCTGGGCCTGTTCTACGAGCGGGCCCTGGGCCAACTCCCCGACGACCAGATCGACGTGCCCACCTGGGCCGAGATCCCCGAGCTGGTCGGGTTCGAGCCGCCCGACGCCACCGCCGATGCCATCGGCCCGTACCTCGACCTGGCCGAGGTGCTCGGTCGGCGCACGGCCGAGCTGCACCGGGCCCTGGCCGCCGACGGCGACGACTTCCGCCCCGAGCCGTTCACCACGCACTACCAGCGATCGGTGTACCAGTCGATGCGGGCCCAGGTGCGCCCCACGCTGGCCATGATCCGGCGCCTGGTCCAGCCGGCCGACGCCGACGACCAGGCCGTGGCCGACCTGGTGGCGGGCTCCGAGGCCGCCTTGCTCGAGCGCTTCAACGCCATCCGCCAGCACCGCATCGACGTGTCGCGCATCCGCATCCACGGCGACTACCACCTGGGGCAGGTGCTCCATGCCGGCCGCGACTTCGTGATCATCGACTTCGAGGGCGAGCCGTCGCGGTCGCCCACCGAGCGGCGCATCAAGCGGGGCGCGCTGGTGGACGTGGCCGGCATCGTGCGCTCGTTCCAGTACGCCACCGAGGCCGCCCTGCGGGGCCATGCCGAGCGCAACCGGTTGCCCGACGCGGTGCTCGACGCGCTGGCCGTGCGCAGCCGGGCCTGGCAGGCGTGGGTCACCATCCGCTTCCTGACCGGCTACTTGCACGAGGCCGAGGGCGAGCCCTTCGTCCCGGCCGACGCCGAGGACCGCCATGCCCTGCTCACCGCCTACGTGCTGGACAAGGCCCTCTACGAGGTGCGCTACGACCTGAGCCACCGCCCGGACTGGGCCATGATCCCGCTGCGGGGCATCGCCGACCTGCTCGGTCCGTCCGACCCGACCGGCTCGCCGTGACCACCCCTGCCTCACCCGGCGTCGAGCTGCTCTACCGCCACGCCGCGGCGCTGGGGGTCGAGCGTGGCTACTGGGACGTGGCCGGCGCCTGGATCGAACCCGGCCCCGAGACGGTGCTGGCGGTGCTGGGCGCGCTGGGCGCGCCGATCGACGTGGCCCAGGCGTCGGCCTCCGAGGCCGGCCTGGCGGCGGCGGTCGACCAGCTCGGCCACCACGTCGACGAGCGCTCCCTGATCGCCCTGGCCCCGGTGGTCACCGTGACCCAGGGCGAACCGCTGCGGGTTGAGGCGGTGCGGGTGGGCGCGGGCGAGCCGGGACCGGCCCGGCTGGACCTGCAGCTCGAGGACGGCACCCGCCTCGGCCACGACGTCGACCTGGCGGCCAGCCCGGTCATCGACGCCGGCCAGGTCGACGGGAGGGCCTGGCAGCGTCACGCGGTGGAGCTGGGCGGCGCGCCCCTGCCCGTGGGCTACCACGAGCTGGAGCTGGAGCTGGCGGGCGAGCGCCACCGGGCCACTGTGCTGGTGGCCCCCACCCATGTGCACCAGACCGGATCCGCCGATCGCCTGTGGGGCGTGTTCGCGCCCCTCTACTCGCTGCGGGTCGAGCGGGGCTGGGGACCGGACGTGTTCGACCTGGACCGGCTGGGTGCCTGGATCGACGGCCTGGGGGGCAAGGTGGTGGGCACCCTGCCCCTGCTGGCGTCGGCCCGGTCGGACCCGAGCCCGTACGCGCCGCTGTCGCGCCGGTTCTGGAACGAGGCCTACCTGGACGTCGAGCGCCTGCCCGAGCTGGCCGACGTGCCCCGGGCGCGGGCCTGGCTGGCCGAGCCGGCCACCGCCCGCCAGGCCGAGCGGCTGCGGGGTGCGGCCCAGGCCGACCTCGGGGCGCAGGGGGCGTTGGTCGACCGCGTGCTCGACGAGCTCGCCCCGTCCTTCTTCGGCCCCGACCAGTCGGCCGACCCGGCCTTCGGCCGGTGGGTCGACGACAACCCGTTGGTGGTCGACTACGCCCGCTTCCGGGGCGTGGGGCAGCGCCGCGGCCCCCGCTGGCAGGGGTGGCCCGACGCCCTGGCCCGCGGGCAGGTCGGGGCCGACGACTACGACGTGGCCGTGGCCGCCCGCCACGTGTACGCCCAGTGGTCGATGGACCGCCAGCTCGCGGAGGTGTCCGACCGACTGGCCCGCCGGGGCCAGCACCTTTACCTCGACCTGCCCGTGGGCTGCTCACCCGAGGGCTTCGACACCTGGATCGACCAGCACGCCTACGGGTGGGGGGCGACGGTGGGTGCACCGCCGGACGCCTTCTTCGCCGCCGGGCAGAACTGGGGCTTCCCGCCCGTGCGCCCGGCGGTGGCCCGGGCCGAGGGCCACCGCCTGCTGGCCGAGAGCCTGCGCCACCACATGACCCATGCCGGCATGGTCCGCCTCGACCACGTCATGGGCCTGCACCGGCTGTTCTGGGTGCCCGAGGGGATGGAGGCCACCGCCGGCACCTACGTGCGCTACCGGGCCGACGAGCAGTTCGCGGTGGTGGCCATCGAGTCGTGCCGGGCCGGCTGCCTGGTGGTGGGCGAGGACCTGGGCACGGTTCCCGACGAGGTGCGCGAAGCCATGGATCGCCACCGCGTGCTGCGCAGCTACGTGGCCGAGTTCTCGTTGCCGCCGTCGCCGGAGGCGCCGGCCTCGATGCCGGACCACCGGATGGTGGCCGCCGTCGACACCCACGACACCCCGACCTTCGCCGGCTTCGTGGCCGATCCCGGTCGCCGCCAGCAGGTCGAGTGGGCGCTGCGCCAGGCCGGCTGGTCCGAGCAGGTCGATGCCGACCAGTCGGAGCTGAGCCTGCTGCGTGCCGTGCTGGAGGTGCTGGCCGACAGCGACTCGCCGGCGTTGCTGGTGGCCCTCGACGACCTGGCCGCCTGTCCCGAACCGCAGAACGTCCCGGGCACGGGGGCCCAGCGCCAGAACTGGGTGCTGCGCCTGCCGGTCGAGCTGGACCGGTTGGCGGCCGATCCCGAGGTCGTCGAGCTGCTGGGTTCGGTGCAGGCCCGCCGTCTGGCCAGCCACCAGCGGGCGGTGCCGTCGTGACCCCGCCGTCGCCCACGGGCCTGCTCACCGACGACGACGTCTGGCTGTTCAACGAGGGGGCGCACACCCGCCTGTACGAACGCCTGGGCGCCCAGCTCGGCGCCGGCGGCGCCCAGGTCGGGCTGTGGGCCCCCAACGCGGCGGCGGTGTCGGTGGTGGGCGACTTCAACGGCTGGCTTCCGGGGGCGGAGCCGCTCGAGCCCCGGGGTGACTCGGGGCTGTGGCAGGGGTGGGTGGCCGGCCTGGAGCGCGGCGGTCGCTACAAGTTCCACATCGATTCGAACCGCCGGGGCTACGCCGTGGACAAGGCTGACCCGTTCGCCTTCTACGCCGAGGTGCCGCCGCGGACGGCGTCGGTGGCCTGGGACCTGGACCACGACTGGCAGGACGCCGCGTGGATGGCCTCCCGAGGCGCGCGCAACGCCCTGGACGCCCCGATGACCATCTACGAGCTGCACGTGGGGTCGTGGCGGGCGGCCGAGGGCGAGCACCGGTCGCTCGGCTACCGCGAGCTGGCCGAGCCCCTGGCCCGCTACGTGCGCGAGACCGGCTACACCCACGTCGAGCTGCTCCCCGTCATGGAGCACCCCTTCTACGGCTCCTGGGGCTACCAGACCACCGGCTACTTCGCCCCCACCTCGCGCTTCGGCACCCCGCAGGACTTCATGCACCTCGTGGATGTGCTCCACCAGCACGACATCGGCGTGATCCTGGACTGGGTGCCGTCGCACTTCCCGACCGACCAGCACGGGCTGGGCTTCTTCGACGGCACCCACCTCTACGAGCACGCCGATCCCCGCAAGGGCTTCCACCCCGACTGGAAGAGCCTGATCTTCAACTACGACCGCTTCGAGGTGCGCAGCTTCCTGCTCTCCAGCGCCCACCTCTGGCTGGACCGCTACCACGCCGACGGCCTGCGGGTCGACGCCGTGGCCTCGATGCTCTACCTCGACTACTCGCGGGGAGCGGGGGAGTGGGAGCCCAACGAGCACGGCGGCAACGAGAACCTGGGGGCCCTGCGCTTCCTCAAGAAGCTGAACGAGACGGTCTACGCCGCCTTCCCCGACGTGCAGACCTTCGCCGAGGAGTCCACCGCCTGGCCCATGGTGTCGCGGCCCACCGACATGGGCGGGCTCGGCTTCGGCCTCAAGTGGGACATGGGCTGGATGCACGACACGCTCGAGTACTTCGAGCGCGATCCCGTGTACCGCCGCTACGCCCAGGGCGAGCTCACGTTCCGCACCGTGTACGCCTTCACCGAGAACTTCACCCTCCCGCTGTCGCATGACGAGGTGGTGCACGGGAAGGGCTCGCTGCTGGCCAAGATGCCCGGCGACCGCTGGCAGCAGTTGGCCAACCTGCGGTGCCTGCTGGGCTACCAGTACGGCCAGCCCGGCAAGAAGCTGCTGTTCATGGGCGACGACATGGCCGTCGAGATGGAGTGGGACCACGACAGCTTCCTGCCCTGGTGGCTGCTGGACCGCCCCGACCACGAGGGTATCCGACGGTGGGTGGAGACCTTGAACGGCCTGGTGCGCCGGGAGCCGGCGCTGCACCAGCTCGACTTCGAGCCAGCCGGCTTCGAGTGGGTCGACGCCTCCGATGCCGCCGCCAGCGTGCTGTCGTTCCTGCGTCGGCCTCGCGAGGGCCGCGACGTGCTGGTGGTGGCCAACCTCACCCCGGTGCCTCGCCGCGGCTACTCGGTGGGCGTGCCCCACGGCGGGCGCTGGGAGGAGCTGGCCAACAGCGATGCCGAGCTCTACGGCGGGAGCGGGTGGGGCAACTTCGGCGGTGTCGACGCCGAACCGGTGGCCATGCACGGCCGGCCGTGCTCACTGCCTCTGGTCTTGCCACCACTCTCCGTGATGTTTTGGGCGCCGACGCCGACGTCGCCGAGCACGTAGGTCGACCGGCCCGAGATGTGCCCGCGGTGGCTTCTGCCGAGCCGCCGAGCAGGGTACAATCGGCGAAACCAACGTGATCGGGCCGGCGCGGCGCGATCGGGCGAGCTCGAGCCGGTGCCGGTGCGACGGTGCCGGTCGTCGCCGATGGGCACGAGGAGTGAGCAGTGGGCACGCAACCGACGGGGGTGACCGGGCCGGATCCGGCGGCCCCCGTGCCCTCGGGGGTCGCCCTGATGTCGCCACCCCCGCCCCCGGGCACCGGCCAGGCGCCGACGCCCAACATGCGCCAGCAGTTCTGGACCTACCTGGTCGGCCCCGCGCCCGATCCCGCCGCCGACGCATCGGCCGCCGCCGACGGCGCCGACCCGCTCGAGCTGGACGTCGAGCCCGCCACGCCCACGGCCCGCCGGGCCGGGTGGCCGAACCGCTACGGCCGGTTCGTGCTGGCTGCGGTCATCGGCTTCGTGGGCTCGCTGTTCATCGTGGCCTCGGCGCCCGTCTGGTACCTGGCCGCCCCTGCCTGGCGGCTGACGGTGCCCTTCATCCCCCACCCCGGCTCGTCGGTGTCGTCCATCAGCACCTTCATCGTGGGGCTGGTGCTCATGGTGCTGGGCTGGCTGGTGCTGATCGGCCGATCCCACGCCTCGCCCGCGTCGCGACACGGGCGGTTGATCGCCGTGGTGCTCGTGGGGGCCATCTGGTGCCTGCCCATCATGGCCGGACCGCCGCTGCTGAGCCGTGACGCCTACAGCTACGCGGCGCAGGGCGAGATGGCGTCCCGGGGCATCGACCCCACCGCCAACGGACCGCAGGTCCTGCGCTACGGCTACTACGTGCGCCAGGCCGATCCCCTGTGGCGGGGTGCACCCGCGCCCTATGGCCCGGCCGCCGTCGAGGCCGAGAAGCTCGTGGTCGATGCGTCGGGCCACAACGCGGCCGGGTCGGTGTGGGGCATGCGCGTGGTGGCCTTGCTGGGCATGATCATGGCCGGGGTCGGCGTGGCCCTCATCGCCCGCCACTACCGTCGGTCGCCGGCGCTGGCCGTGGCCCTGGGGGTGGTGAACCCCCTGGTGCTGCTGCACCTGCTGGGTGGCAGCCACAACGACTCGCTCATGCTGGGCTTCCTGGCCCTCGGCTTCGCCGCCTTCCTACGGGACCGCAAGTGGCTGGGCGTGCTGCTGGTGGCGCTGGCCACCAGTGTCAAGCTGACCGCAGCGCCGGCCCTGGTGTTCATGGCCTGGAACTGGCGCGACGACCCCTCGCTGACCTTCCTGCGACGCAGTCGCCTGGCCGCCGGCCTGCTGGTGGTGGTGGCCGCGGTGGTGGCCGTGCTGTGCGCCGTGGTGGGCGTGGGCGCCGGTTGGATCGCCGCCCTCAAGAGCACCGGCCAGTCGATGAGCACCTACTCGCTGCCCACCAAGTTCGGGTTCGTGGCCAGCGACCTCATCAACCGAGTCGGCCTGCACCCGACGACGGGGCTGGTGGTGGGGGCCAGCCGCACGATCGGCCTGCTGGCCGCGGCCGGCATCTCCTTCGTGCTGCTCATCCGCAGCCCACGCATCGGCCTGGTGCGCGCCTTCGCCTTCAGCTCGCTCGCCATCGTCATGTTGGGCCCGGTGGTCTGGCCCTGGTACCTGGCCACCGGCTTCGCCCTGCTGGCCGCCTCGGGCGTGGGTCGCTGGCGTCCGACCTACACCGTCCTGCTGATCGCGGCCACGGCTCTGGTTTGGCCGGCCGGCATCAGCCCGCTGGCCTCCGTCCAGCACTACCAGAACGGCATCAGCCCCCTGGTCATCGCCTTCGTGCTGGGCTGCTGCTGGGTCGGCCAGCGCGTGGCCGCCCATCGCCACCGGAGCCGGCTCGCCGGCCCGTCCGGCGGCTCCGACGACCACCAGGACGGTGCCGGACCGACCGAGGACTCCGCGCGTGGACACCTCGATCAGGCGCCGGTCGTCGCCATCCCCATTGCCTAGCGGATGACCCTCGGCCGCGGCCGATCCGCCCGGCGCCTCTCGTGCACCCCCCGTGCCTATCCGCGCGGGTCCTCAGGCAGGATGGTCGGCGAGCAGCACCACGACGCTGCGGCCGCCGACGGTCAGGTGGTCGCCGGCCTTGAGCACCGCAACGCCATCGTCGGGCGACGCGGGTGGGTCGAGCACCACGGCCAGGTCGGGGTCGTCGGGCGTGGTGTCGATCACCGGCACCCAGGTCTCGGCGTAGGCCCCGGTGGGCAGCACGAAGTCGAGGTCGCCCTCGTAGGCGTTGAAGATGGCGTAGAAGCTGTCGTCGGTCACCCGCTGGCCGCGGCTGCCCAGCGAGGCGATGGCCTGGCCGTTGAGGAACACGGCGATCGACCGGGCGTAGGTGACCTGCCAGTCGTCCTCGGTCATGGTGGTGCCGTCCGGCGTGAACCACTCGATGTCGTCGGCCTGCTCGCCCCTGATCGGGCGGCCCTGGAACCACTTGCGCTGCCGGAACACCGGGTGCCGGCGGCGCATCTCGGTCAGGCGTCGGGTGAAGCCCAGCAGGTCCTCGTCGACGCGGTCCCAGTCGTACCAGGAGGTCTCGTTGTCCTGGGCGTAGCCGTTGTTGTTGCCCTGCTGGGTGCGGCCCAGCTCGTCGCCGCCGAGCAGCATGGGCACGCCCTGGGACAGCAGCAGGGTGGTGAGCAGGTTGCGGCGCTGACGCCGTCGCAGGGCGGCGATGGCCTCGTCGTCGGTCGGCCCCTCCACCCCGCCGTTCCAGGACCGGTTGTCGTCGCTGCCGTCGTGGTTGTCCTCGCCGTTGGCCTGATTGTGCTTGGCCTCGTAGGACACCAGGTCGGTGAGGGTGAAGCCGTCGTGGGCGGTGACGAAGTTGATGCTGGCCGAGGGCGTGCGCCCGTTGGACTCGTACAGGTCGGAGCTGCCGGTGAAGCGGTAGCCGAACTCGGCCACGGTGTGGTCGGCGCCTCGCCAGAAGTCGCGCACCTCGTCGCGGTACTTGCCGTTCCACTCCGACCACAGCGGCGGGAAGTTGCCCACCTGGTAGCCGCCCTCGCCCACGTCCCACGGCTCGGCGATGAGCTTGACCTGGCTGACCACCGGGTCCTGCTGGATGAGGTCGAAGAACGACGACAGCTTGTCGACGTCGTGCAGCTCGCGGGCCAGGGTGGCGGCCAGGTCGAAGCGGAAGCCGTCCACGTGCATCTCGTTGACCCAGTAGCGGAGGCTGTCCATGATCAGCTGCAGGACGTGGGGGTGGCGCATGTTGAGGCTGTTGCCCGTGCCCGTGTAGTCCACGTAGTGGCGTGGGTCGTCGGGGTCCAGGCGGTAGTAGGCCGGGTTGTCGACGCCCTTGAACGACAGGGTGGGCCCGCCGTCGTCGCCCTCGGCCGTGTGGTTGTACACCACGTCGAGGATCACCTCGATGCCGGCCGCGTGCAGGGTCTTCACCATCTGCTTGAACTCTTGCACCTGCTGGCCCCGCTGCCCGTAGCTGGCGTAGTCGTTGTGAGGGGCCAGGTAGGCGATGGAGTTGTAGCCCCAGTAGTTGCGCAGGCCCAGCTCGACCAGCCGCCGATCGTGCACGAACTGGTGCACGGGCATCAGCTCGACCGCGGTCACCCCGAGCTGGCCCAGGTGGTCGAGCACGGCCTCGCTGCACAGGCCGGTGTAGGTGCCGCGCAGCTCCTCGGGCACGTCGGGGTGGCGCATGGTGAGGCCGCGCACGTGGGTCTCGTAGACGATGGTCTCGTGCCACGGGATGTGGGGTGGTCGGTCGTCACCCCAGTCGAAGTACGGGTTGGCCACCACCGATCGGGGTACGTGGGCGGCGCTGTCGGACCAGTTGGGATCGCCCGAGGGGTCCTGGCCCACCGTGTGGTCGAACACGTCGTCGTCCCAGCGGACGTCGCCCTCGACCGCCTTGGTGTACGGGTCGAGCAGCAGCTTGGCCGGGTTCGAGCGCTGGCCCCGGGCCGGATCCCACGCGCCGTGCACCCGGAAGCCGTAGCGCTGCCCGGGCTGCACCCCGGGGACGTAGCCGTGGTGGATGAAGGCCGTGATCTCGGGGAGGGTCACCCGCTCCTCGACTCCCTGGTCGTCGAACAGGCACAGCTCGACCGCCTCGGCTGTCTCGGAGAACAACGAGAAGTTGGCCCCGTTGCCGTCGTAGGTCGCACCCAGGGGGAAGGGCTGACCCGGCCAGAGCATCACGGGGGCCGAGTCTAAGGAGGTGCGCCGATGGGCGCCTACCCTTCGGTCGTGTGGCTCAGCCCTCGGGGTGGAGGTGGTGAGCCAGCGCGTGGCTGGCCCGGGCCCGAAGGGCCACGTTGACCTCGAGGCGCTCGAGGTGCTGCGCCAGCTGCTTGTCGCCCTGAGGCACCTCATGGGTCTCGAAGAAGGCGTACACGTCCTCGGCCACCTCCGGGTTCCAGAGGCTGCGCAACCCGGCCAGCATGCGCACGATGCTGTTGGACGGGAAGCGGGCGTTGACCTCGTCCCAGTGGTCGCGCACGAAGGCCCAGGCCCGCGGCCCCTGCTCGCGGTTGGCCATGGCCCGGCCCAGCACGTAGGGCGCGTTCTGGCTGCGGATCTCGTCGGTCAGGCACAGCGCCACCACCCGGTCCACCAGCTCGGCCCGGTCGAACGCGGCCAGGGCGTAGAGGTAGCGCAGCTCCTCCTGGGGGTTGGCGGCCGACTTGAACCTGGCCAGGAACCGGTCGAAGTCGTCGGGCTGGCCCCGGTCGGCCACCACGTCGATGGCGGTCCACAGCAGGCTGGGATCCACCGCCTCGGTGCCCTCGTCGGCGAACCGCAGGAGGCCCCGGGTGAAGGTCTCGATGTCGGGATCGGCGCCCTGCACCCCGGCCATCTCCACCAGCACGGCCCGCCGGGTGAGGTCCCGGTCGGAGTCGTCAGCTCGGGGCTGGCGACCCATGCGGCCCAGCTCAGCGGCGACCAGGTGGCGCACCCGGGCCCGGAGGGCGTCGCGGGCCTCACCGTCGACCAGTCGGTCGATGACGCCCAGGCCGCCCTGGAGCCGTTGCCAGACCGAGACGTCGTGCTCGTCCACGAAGTGGGTGGTCAGCTCGAGGAAGTCGACGGCGGTCAGCTCGCCGCCGAGCACGGCGGCCCAGGTGTCGTCCACCAGGCCGTAGCGCTCGATGGGCGACAGCTCGGCCGTGGCCCGCGCCGCCAGGGCCTCGCGCAGGTCGCGCTCGTAGGCGACCCGGAAGAAGCCCGTGCCCTCGGTGTTGACCAGCACCCAGTCGACGGGGTCGATGAGCTCGACGTCGAGCTCGTCGTCCTCCAACAGGACCTTCTCGAAGGTCACCACCCCCCGAGACGACTGGCTCAGGATCACGGGCACGGCCCAGTGGGCGTCGGCGTCGGGCCGCTCGTCGTCGCGGCCACCGCCGCTGTCGTCGCGGTCGTCGCCCTCACCGAGGTCGCCGGCGTAGGTGAACCGCTGCTGGCGCAGGCGCACCTGGGTCGGGGCCTCGCCGAACTCGTCGTGCACCAGGTCGGCGCGCACCAGCGGGTACCCGCCCTGGAAGATCCAGCTGTCCATGATGCGTCGCACCGGCTCGTCGGTCACGGCCTCGATGGCGTCCCACAGGTCGGTGGTCTCGGTGTTGGCGTACTGGTGGGCCTGCATGTAGCCCCGGATGCCCTCGCGGAACAGCTCGTCCCCCAGGTACTGCTCGAGCATCCGGACGACGGCCGCCCCCTTCTCGTAGGTGAGCACGTCGAACATGCCCTCGGCGTCGGTGGGGGAGATCACCGGGAACTCGATGGGACGGGTGGAGCTCAGCGAATCGGTGTCGAAGGCGGCGGTGCGGCTGGCGCCGAAGGCGGCCCACCGGTCCCATTCGGGTTTGAAGGCGTCGGTGGCCAGCATCTCCATGAAGGTGGCGAACGCCTCGTTCAGCCAGATGCCGTTCCACCACTTCATGGTGACCAGGTCGCCGAACCACATGTGGGCCAGCTCGTGGGCGATGACGTCGGTGACGTTCTGCAGCTCGGGTTGGCTGACCTCGGTCGGGTCGACCAGCACCAGGGCCTCGCGGAAGGTGATGCAGCCGAGGTTCTCCATGGCCCCGAAGGCGAAGTCGGGCACGGCCACCAGGTCGACCTTGTCGCCGGCGTACGGCACGCCGAAGTAGTCGGCGAAGAAGTGCAGGCAGAAAGCACCGACCTCGAGGGCGTAGGCGGTGAGGTGGCCCTTGCCGCGCGGGTACACGACCCGCAGGGGTGTGCCGTCCACGTCGACCGGGTCGGTCACGTCCAGGGGCCCGACGATGAAGGCCACCAGGTAGGTGGACATGGCGATGGTGTCGGCGAAGGACACGACCGCCTTGCCGTCGTCGCGGGTGGTGCGGCCGGTCTCGGCCGCGTTGGAGATGGCGGCCAGGTCGGGGTCGACCACCAGGGTGATGGCGAACACCGCCTTGTGCTCGGGTTCGTCCCAGCAGGGGAAGGCCCGCCGGGCGTCGGTGGCCTCGAACTGGGTGGTGGCGATCACCCGCTCGGCCCCCTGGTCGTCGGTGAAGGTGCTGCGGTAGAAGCCGTGCAGCTTGTCGTTGAGCAGCCCCGTGAACTCGGTGTGCAGGACGCAGGTGCCCGGCTCGAGAGGAGGGTCGAACCGCAGGGTGGCGCGCTCGGTCTCGTCGTCCATCTCGATGGCCGCGGCGTCGAGGCGGGCGCCATCGGTGGCCGTCACCCAGGCGGCCTGGATCTCGAGCTCGATGGCGTTGCAGACGAGCACCTCGGTGGGCGTCGGGATCGTCAGGGTGGTGGCGCAGGTGCCGCGGAAGGTGAAGGCGGAGAGGTCGGGCTCGAGCTCGAGGTCGTAGCGCGACGGCGTGGCCGTGGGAGGCAGGCGGTAGCGGTCGGTGTCGGCGGGGAGGGCGGCATCGGCGTCGGGCAAGGCGAGCTCCGGGTTCGCAGGGTGGGACGGACCGAGCGTACCGAGCCGCACGTCCGAGGTCCCACGGCCCTCGCCTCGGGGCGGTCGGTCGCCACGTCGGACGGCTACACCGTTGGCCACGGCGTGGCCGTCCGGTCTGGCGGAAGGATCTCTTTCGCGGGGCTTTCGCCATCGGGATCGACGTGTTCGGGGTGTGACGCCGATGTGCGACCATCGGGGCACCGGACCGACGATCACGGAGCGCTCATGACCGACAAGACCCTCGACGTGGTGGCCATCGGCAACGCCATCGTCGACGTGCTGTCCCGGGCCGACGAGGCCTTCCTCGCCAGCCACGACATGGTCAAGGGCTCGATGCAGCTGATCGACAGCGAGACCGCCGAGCGCATATACGACGACATGGGCCCGGGCACCGAGGCCTCCGGCGGGTCGGCGGCCAACACCGCCGCCGGGCTGGCCTCGTTCGGTTCGCAGGTGGCCTTCGTGGGCAAGGTCCGTGACGATCAGCTCGGCACCGTGTTCGCCCACGACGTGCAGTCGGTGGGCGTCCACTACGACGTGCCCCCGGCCACTGATGGCCCGGCCACGGCGCGCTGCCTGATCTTCGTCACCCGCGACGCCCAGCGCACCATGAGCACCTGCCTGGGGGCGTCCAGCCTGATCGGTCCCGACGACGTCGACGAGGATCTGGTGGCCCAGGCCAAGGTGGTCTTCTGCGAGGGCTACCTGTGGGACCTGCCCGCGGCCAAGGCCGCCCTGGTCAAGGGCATGGACGTGGCCGCGCGCACCGGCGGCAAGGTGGCCTTCAGCCTCTCCGACTCGTTCTGCGTCGAGCGCCACCGCGACGAGTTCCTCGAGCTGGTGATGGGCAAGATCGACATCCTGTTCGCCAACGAGGCCGAGATCAGATCGCTGTACCAGGTCGACTCGTGGGACGAGGCTGCCGCCCTGGTCTCCGGTCACTGCGAGATCGCCTGCCTGACCCGCAGCGAGCACGGCTCGGTCATCGTGACCCGCGACGGCGAGCGGGTGGCGGTGCCCGCCCAGGTGCTGCGGCGGGTGGTGGACACGACCGGTGCCGGCGACCTGTACGCCGCGGGGTTCCTGCACGGCTACACCCACGGCCGGCCCCTGTCTGTGTGCGGACGCCTGGCCGCCCTGGCCGCCGGCGAGGTCATCAGCCACGTCGGGGCGCGCCCCCTGGTCAAGCTGTCGGCCCTCGAGTCCAGCCGACTCTGATCTCCTGCCCTCCGGTCGGGCGGGCCTGCCGGAGGCGGCCACCTCCGGCATCCGGCCTTCACCGCGCCAGGTGCCACACGGCGTCCGGCGGGTCAGCGGGTCCAGGCCGTGAGGTCCCGACCCAACCACTCGGCCAGGGCCTGGTTGGCCGGACCGAACCACTCCTGCAGCTCGCGGCGCAGCCCGGGGTCGAGCGGGGGGTAGGCGACCGCCTGGCTGTTGAGGTGGCCGACCAGGTCGGCGGCCGGTGACGGCAGGCGGCGGGTCAGGCGGCGCATCCGCTCCGAGCGGTAGCGGCGGTAGGCGTTGGCCGGCCGGCCCACATCGTCGGGGCGCACCGAGGCGTCCACCCCGACGAAGGTGCAGATGCCGGCGAAGGTCGGCCCGGGCTCGGCCTCGACCTCGTCGAAGAGCACGACGTGCAGGTCGGCGCGGCGCAGGTGGCGCAGCGCCTCGGTGAGCTGGTCGAGGTACAGGCCGCGAGCCAGCAGGTGGGCGCTGGAGCCCTGCCCCATGGCCGAACCCACGGGACGGGCCGGCTCGGCCTGCTCGGCTGCCACCACCTCGGCGAAGGACCGCGACTCTATCGACCGGCTGGCCCGGGCCCAGTAGTGCGAGTAGGCGCGCTCCACCGGATCTCGCAACGACACGACCACCCGCACCCCAGGCACCGTGGCGGCCAGGCGGGCCATGGCGCCGTCGGCGAACAGGTAGTTGGGCGTGGCCTCACCGATGGCAGCCTGGCCCTGCCAGCCGGAGAACTCCCGGCGGTAGGCGGCCAGCGTCTTGGGCTTGGTCGAGTCGAAGAAGTGCAGCTCCTTGCCCGGAGCCATGAACACCTCGGGGTGGGCCCCCAGCCAGCGGGCCAGGGCGGTGGTTCCCGAGCGCATCGCCCCGGCGATCACGAAGGTCGGCAGCGGTCCTCCATCCGGGGTCGGCACCGGGACCGGGGCGGGAGCATCAGCGGACACCCCGGCAGCTTCTCATGGGTCCGGGGGTGGCCGGAGATGGTCGGTCGACGTGGGGTGGCCGCCGACGCCGTAGGATGGTGGGCCGTGGCCCCTGATGACGACCGACTGGTGACCGATCCCTCGGCCGGGTCCGCTCGACCGGTGTGGGAGATCACCGGGGGCGAGCCCCTGCACGGGGAGGTGACCCCGGGCGGGGCCAAGAACGCGGTGACCAAGCAGCTGGTCGCCACCCTGTTGACCTCCGAGCCGTGCGTGCTGTCCAACGTGCCGCGCATCACCGAGGTGGAGGTGATCCTGGGGATGCTGCGCGAGGTCGGCGCCCAGGTCGAGTGGCTCGACGCCGAGACCGTGTCGGTCCAGACGCCCTCCATCACCTCGTCGGAGGTGTCCGAGCAGTACTCCGGGGTGAACCGCATCCCCATCCTCATGATCGGCCCGCTGCTCAACCGGGTGGGCGAAGCCACTGTCCCGCTGGTGGGCGGTTGCCGCATCGGAGATCGCCCGGTCGAGTACCACGTCGAGGGGCTCCGGGCCATGGGGGCCCAGATCGAGTACTCGCCCACCTCCTTCGTGGCGCGCAGCCACCGCCTGGTGGGTTGCCACCACCGACTGCCCTTCCCCTCGGTGGGGGCCACCGAGAACTTGGTGCTGGCCGCGGTCACCGCGGCCGGCACGACCGTCATCGAGAACGCGGCCACCGAGCCCGAGGTCATCGACCTCATCCTGTTCCTGCAGCAGATGGGGGCCATGATCTGGGTCGACGTCGACCGGCGCATCATCGTGGAGGGCGTCGACGCCCTCCACGGCGCCAGCCACCAGGTGGTGCCCGACCGCATCGAGATCGCCTCCTTCGCGGCGGCGGCGGTGGCCACCAACGGCGACGTGGTCATCCACGGCGCCCGACAGGACCACCTCATCACCTTCCTCAACACCATCCGGCGGGTGGGCGGATCCTTCGAGGTGGGCGCCGACCACATGCGCTTCTACGCCGGGGGCAAGCTCACCGGCCACCACGTCGAGACCGACGTGCACCCCGGGTTCATGACCGACTGGCAGCAACCCCTGGTGGTGCTGCTCACCCAGGCCGAAGGGCCGTCGGTCATCCACGAGACGGTCTACGAGAACCGCTTCGGCTACACCGAGGCCCTGGTGGCCATGGGCGCCGACATCACCCTGTCCAGCCAGTGCCTGGGCAGCCGGTCGTGCCGGTTCGCCTCCCGCGACTACCGCCACTCGGCGGTGGTGATCGGGCCCACGCCCCTCCACTCGGCGGCGCTGACCATCCCCGACCTGCGGGCCGGGTTCGCCTACGTCATGGCCGCGCTGCTGGCCAACGGCACCAGCACCATCGACAACATCCACTACATCGAGCGCGGCTACGCCGACATGCCGGCCAAGCTGCGCAGCCTCGGCGCCCAGATCACCGTCCACGACGCCTGACCAATCCACCGGCGGGCAACCGCCGGAGCGGTGGACCCCCGGTTGCCCCCGTCGATAACAATCATTATTATCGACCGGGTGACCGCTGTGGACACCGACTTGGGGGAACGGCTCATCCGCGCCGCGGCCGAGGTCTTCGCCGAGAAGGGCTACGACGGCGCAGGGGTGGCCGAGATCGCCCGCCGGGCCGGGGTGACCACCGGCGCCATCTACAGCCGCTACTCGGGCAAGGCCGAGCTGCTGGCCGACGCCATCGGCAGCTGCACCCGTGACGAGCTCGACGAGCTGTTCGCCCAACACGCCTTCGACGGCAGCGCCACCGACATCCTGGCCACCGTCGGGTCGCACCTGGTCACCCGACCGGTCAACCCGGGCCAGGCCGTGCTGCTCGAGGCCTTCGTGGCCGCCCGCCGCGACCCCGAGGTGGCACGGGCCCTGCGCCAGCACCTCGACCAGCGCACCCAGCGCATGGCCCGGCTGATCGACGAGTCCAAGGCGGCCGGCATCATCGACCGCTCCCTCGACACCCGGTCGATGGTCCACTTCGCCCACGCCGTGGGCCTGGGCTTCCTGCTCTTCGAGGCCGTCGGCGTCGCACAGCCCGACCCGGCCGACTGGCAGGCCGTCATCGAGCGCCTGGTGGGCTCGATCGTGACCCCGACCGTCGCACCGGTCGCACCCGAACCGACCGCCCCCGAACCGACCACCCCCGAACCGACCACCCCCGACTCGACCCGCACGTAGGAGCGCACCATGGCAACCGACCAGGAGATCCTGGGCCGCGAGGACGTCAACGACCTCGAGGCCATCATCGCCATCACCAACACCGACGTCGACGAGGCCATCCACACGGTGGCCGACAACGCGGACGCCATCTTCACCTGGGACTACGAGAAGGGGGCCCGGCCCGCGCTCAACAAGCTCTACGAGAAGGCCAAGCACGCCCAGTGGAACGCCGAGACCGACCTCGACTGGTCGATCGAGGTCGACCCCGAGAACATCGTGGCGGGCCTGCAGGGCTCGAACGCGGCCGGTCCCTTCGAGTGGGTGTCCACCCATCCCGACTCCCCGCTCAAGAACTTCGGTGACAAGGAGTGGACCCAGGTCGGGGTGGAGTCGATGAACTGGCGGCTCAGCCAGTTCATGCACGGCGAGCAGGGCGCGCTGCTGTGCACGGCCAAGATCGTGGAGACGGTGCCGTGGATCGACGCCAAGTACTACGCCTCCACCCAGGTCATGGACGAGGCCCGCCACGTCGAGGTGTTCGCCAAGTACCTGCAGGACAAGCTGACCGGCTTCTACCCGATCAATGCGCACCTCAAGCTGCTGCTCGACGACATCATCAACGACTCGCGTTGGGACATGACCTACCTGGGCATGCAGATCATGGTGGAGGGCCTGGCCCTGGCCGCCTTCGGGTTCATGTACCAGCTCACCGAGGAGCCGCTGCTCAAGCAGCTGCTGCGCTACGTGATGAGCGACGAGGCCCGCCACGTGGCCTTCGGCGTGCTCAGCCTGAAGGAGTACTACGCCGAGCTGAGCGACGCCGAGCTGCGCGAGCGCCAGGAGTTCGCCTTCGAGGCCGCGGTGCGCATGCGCGACCGCTTCCTGCAGCAGGAGGTTTGGGAGCGCATGGGCGTCGACACCCGCCAGATGGTCAAGATCCTGCTCGAGGCCCCCGAGGACCAGCTCATCTTCCAGCAGATGCTGTTCTCCAAGATCGTGCCCAACTGCAAGAAGCTGGGCCTGCTCGATGCCAGCGACCACTGGCTGCGCCACCGGTTCGAGGAGATCGGCGTCATCCAGTTCGAGGACTGGGCCGACACGGGCGAGGAGTACCTCGAGTTCGACGCCGTCTCCCAGGACCGAGCCGCGGCCCAGGCGGGCTGAGCCGGTCCCGCTGAGGGCTGACGGCGGGGGAGGGTGCGGGTACCCTGGGCGAGCCAATGGCAGGAGGTCGCCCGGTGCTCACGAAGCATCTGACACGCCCATTTCGTTCCAGGGCGCAACCCGACGAGGTGCCGTCCCCATCGAGCTCCGGTGAGGCGTCGTCGGCCACCACGAGCGAGCTGGTCGACGACCTGCGCCGCCAGCTCCAGCAGCTGACGCGGCGGGTGGACGAGCTCACCGTGGAGCGGGACCTCCTCCACGGGCGCTGCGACGAGCTCGCCCGTGCCGATGACGAGCGCGTTCGCGAGCACGAGCGCCTGGCCCGCCAGCGCGACAAGCTCTCCGCCCGGGTCGACGAGCTGTTCCGCCAGAACAACGCCGCGGCTCGCCGCGGCGATCGCCTGACGTCACAGCGCGACCAGCTGGCGCTCAAGCTGGCCCGCCTCCAGGAGCTGTCCGAGGTCGGGCAGCACCTGGACGCCGACCGCCCGGCACGGGCGGGGGTCCCGAGCTTCGCCGACCTGTCGCTGCCCATCCCGCCCGAGCGCGCCAGCTTCCTCGACCGCGAGGACCTCGACGAGTCCCGGCTCGACGACGACCAGCGCGCCTATCGCGCCGACGGGTTCCTCATCAAGGAAGGCTTCCTGCCCGAGGAGCTCACCGCCCCGTACCTGTCCGACCGGCTCGAGATCACCGACCCCGAGTTCTCGGTCTGGGGTGGGTCCTACATGGGTCTCGACTCCATGAAGGAGCTCTGCCTCTACCGCCCGCTCACCGAGCTGGTCGAGCGGCTGATCGGCAAGCCCGCGGCCCTGTTCCTCACCCTGTCGGGGCTCCAGTCCACCCAACGCACCTGGCACCAGGACTTCTACCTCAAGCCCGGCTACGAGAACGTGGACTACTGCGCGGTGTGGATGGCCGTGGGCGACGTCGACCCCGACAGCGGCCCGTACCAGTACATCCCGGGTTCGCACCGACTGCCCTCGCTGCGCCGGGAGCTCATCTACGAATGGCTCACCCCCGAAGCCCGTCAGTCGGCCGGCAACTTCCGGGTGGCCGAGGCCTTCGTCACCGGGGCCTGCGAGCGGCTCATCCAGGAAGAGGGCCTCGAGGTCCGCAGCTTCGTCCCCAAGCGGGGCGACATCCTCATCTGGCACCACTCGTTGCTGCACCAGGGGTCGCGCCAGCGCCGCCACGATCTGATCCGCCCCGGTCTGGTGGCCCACTACAACTCGGCCGAAAGGCTCGAGGGCAGCAACAAGGGCGTGCGCGTCGACGCCAATGGCTCGAGATGGGTCGAGCGCCACGATCGCGAGGACATCGTGTCCAAGCGCCGGAGCGCCCAGCCCCTGGTGACGGCCACCCGGGACTTCACCTGGACCCGCTACGAGGTCACCGAGGGCGACAAGATCGGGTGATCGGCGGCCTGCATCGGGCCTAGGCTCCGGGCCATGGGGTACACCTGCTTCGACGTCACCGAGAGCGACCACGTCGCTCATGTCCAGCTGAACCGCCCGGACAAGTTGAACTCGATGATCCCCGAGTTCTGGACCGAGCTGCCCGCCATCGTCGGAGGCATCTCGGCCGAGGGCCGGGCCCGGGCCATCGTCATCTCGTCCACCGGCAGGCACTTCTCGGCCGGGATGGACCTGGCCGTCTTCACCGGAGGCGGTGGCGTCGCGGCCTCGGGGTCAGGCTCGGAGGCCGGGACCCGCTCCACCGAGCTCGGACGGCGGCGGGCCCAGCTGCGCGAGACGGCGCTGCTGCTGCAGGGCACCTTCACCGCCCTCGAGCAGGCCCGCATGCCGGTGCTGGCCGCCATCCACGGGGGCTGCATCGGCGGAGCGGTGGATCTGGTGACCGCCTGCGACCTGCGCTACGCCTCGGCCGACGCCTTCTTCGTGATCCAGGAGATCAACATCGGCATGACCGCGGACGTGGGCACCCTGCAGCGGCTGCCCAAGCTGATCCCCGAGGGCATCGCCCGGGAGCTGGCCTACGTGGGCGGTCGCCTTCCCGCCGCCCGGGCCCACGAGCTCGGGCTGGTCAACCGGGTGTTCGACGACCACGCCGCCCTGGTCGAGGGCACGCTGGCGGTGGCGGCGGAGATCGCAGCCAAGAGCCCGCTGGCCATCTGGGGTTCGAAGGAGATGATCACCTACGCCCGCGACCACTCGGTGGCCGACAGCCTGAACTACATCGCCACCTGGCAGACCGGCATGTTCCAGCCCGCCGACATGATGGAGACCTTCTCGGCCAAGGCCGACAGCCGCGAGCCTGTCTTCGACGACCTGCTGCCCAGCCCCGACCAGGGACTGTAGGCCCAGCCGGTCGCCAGGGTCCCCGGAAGGCGCAGGGCGCCAGCCCGAAGCCGCTGGACCGATGGCACCCGGATGCCGAAGGCGCCCGCCGGGAGGCTTGCCGACCAGAGGGCTAGGAGATTCGGAAGACGGGGTGCCTGGGTGCGATGGCGGTGATCTCGTCGTCGGTCGACTCGGCGCTGACGCCGTCGAAGAAGACGCCCACCTCAATCTTCCAGCGGCGCAGGTAGGCCCGGAGCACCGCCACCTTGGCCTCACCGGTGATCTCGGTCACGGTGAAGGCCTCGACCCGGCGCCCCACCCGCAGCTCACCGCCACCCGCCACCCGCATGTTGCGCACCCACTGGGTCTCGCCCCGCGGCGCCACCAGGTACTCGCTGCCCTCGATGGTGAGCAGGTTCACCGGCGTGGTGCGCCACTCGCCGGTCTTGCGGCCGCGGACCCGCAACTCCCGCGAGCCCCACACGCTCAGGCCGTGCCGGGTCATGAAGGCCACGGCCCGGTTGAACACGTTGGTGGTGAACCAGCCGGGCTGGCGGTAGTGGTCGACGGCCTCGCTCATCGTGATCTCCATGTCGGTCCCCTCGGTTTGTGAGAGCACTGCTCTCGTTTCGGACTGATCGCATCATGGACCGGTCTGCCTCGCCTGTCAAGAGCATTGCTCTCGATGCTTGCCATCGCTCTCGTTCCGGAGCATGATGGCGCCATGACCACCACGACCCCCACGTCCGCCCGCCCGACCGCGGCTGGGGCCCGCCCGACCGCAGCGGGGGGCCGCCCGACCGCAGCGGGGGCCCGCCCGACCGCAGCGGGGGCCCGCGCCCGGGTCCGGGCCGAGCTCACCGCTGAGATCCTCGACGCCGGCCGCCGGCAGCTGGCCGAGGTGGGCGCGGCCGCCCTCTCCCTGCGGGCGGTGGCCCGCGAGGTGGGCATGGTCTCCTCCGCCGTCTACCGCTACTTCCCCAGCCGCGACGACCTGCTCACCGCCCTCATCGTCGAGGCCTACACCGCGGTGGGGCAGGTGGCGGAGGAGGCGGTGGCCGCGGCTCGCCCCACCGTGGTCGAGCGCTGGCTGGCCCTGGCCAGGGCCGTGCGGGGCTGGGCCCTGGCCCACACCAACGAGTACGCCCTCATCTACGGCAGCCCGGTGCCGGGCTACGCGGCGCCGACCGACACCGTCGGGCCGGCGGCCCGCCCCGCCCTGGCCCTGCTCCAGGTGCTGGTCGAAGGCGTGGCCCGTGGTGAGATCGAGGTCACCGGCCACGGCCCGGCCATGACCCGGACGGTCCGCGCCGACCTGGCCGGCCTCCGCCGGCAGGCCGCGGCGGGCGTGCCCGACGAGGTGCTGGCCCGGGGCCTGGCCGTGTGGACACAGCTCTTCGGCACCATCAGCTTCGAGCTGTTCGGGCACCTCCACAACGTGATCCACGACTACGACGGCTTCTTCGACCACGAGATGCGCCGGGCCGGCCAGCACCTGGTCGGCGGCTGAGCGCGCCGGGGCGGGGAGCGCGGTCAGTTCTGGTCGAGGTCGAGCGGAGGCAGGAAGTCGTAGGTGAGGTCGCCCACCTTCACCAGCACCGACGAGATCCACCCGCCCATGGCCGAGAAGTGGTCGTCGAGGATCGAACCGTCCTTGAGGGTGTCCTCGGCGAAGTCGTAGGAGCCCTCGTAGGAGACCTCGATGGCGTACTCGGCGTCGTCGAGGCTCTCGAGGAACAGGGTCTCGATGGTCGGTCCCGAGCGGTCGAGGCGGTGGGAGCCGATGGGCGGGCTCTGTTCGGGCAGGGCGCGGACCAGCCGGGCCGGGTCGGGGCTCGACTTCAGCCGCTGGACGCGCAGCACGATCTCGATCTCGATGCGCGGCGGCTCGTCGATGGGCTCGCCGATGTACCAGGAGCGATACGAGCTCTGCGCCCAGGTGGGCCAGCCCAGGGTGATGTCGGCCTGCACCCGGGGCGGCATCCCCTCGCCGGGCAGGCTGTAGCTGGTCTCCCAGGTGGTATCGCCCAAGAGCACGTCGACCTGGAAGCGCTCCTCGAAGGCCTGCCGTTCGAGCAGGGCGCTCTCGAAGGCGTCCCGCAGGGCCCCGATGGCATCGGTGAAGACATGATCGAGCATCCGGAGCCGAGGCTACCGGCTGGTGGCGGCCGTCGGTCCGCCCTCCGGCCCGGTCAGGTCGGCTCCGGGCTCATGAGGGCGATGGCCACGCTGATCCCCAGGTCGCGGTGGCGCAGGGTGGCGATGCTTCGACCGGGCTGGACCGCTTCCTTGATCTGGCCCAGGGCCGGACCCAGCCGCTCGGCGGCCGCGTCCAGGTCGTCGACGGTCAGCGCCAGCCCGAAGAAGCCGGACGGGTCCTGGGAGGGCTCGGCGCCCTCCAGGCTGACGAGCTCGATGATGACCTCGCCGGCCCGGAAGAACGTCTGGCTCATGGGCGCGCCGTAGGAGTCGGTCTGGCGCACCCGTCGGGCCACGAAGCCGGCGGACTCGAAGGCGCGGGTGGAGCGGGCCCGGTCTGGGGAGGCCACCACCACGTGGTCGATCAGGCGGACCCCGAGGGGATGGGACGCCGGCTCGGGCGGCGGGGCGGCGCTGGCCGTGGTGGGCAGCCCGTCGAGCTGCTGTTCAGCGTCGATGGCCCCGGGGGCGACATCGCGCAACGACCAGCTCAAGATGCGCTTGCCGCCGTCGCGGCCGACCAGGCGCAGGCGGGTGTGGCCCACCCGGCACGCGCCGTCGGGATCGACGTGGAAGCCGGCGGCCGTCCACGACGTGGGCTCGTCGCCGATGACGATCTCGGCGATGGTGGGCGTGGGGGAGCGCTCGGCCATGGGGACGGATCATCCCACGCCCCCCGCTCCGGCGGCGGCTAGGGTGCGGCGCTCGACAGATCCGTCGACCCCGTGGCGCGATGGGGCGTCCCAACCCGAGAGGCGCCATGGCAATGGAAGACCGACTCGACGAACCGTCCCCGTCCCGACCTCGGCGCCGCGACCTGCTGGTCGGTGGTGGCGTCATGGCCGCCGCCGCCGGCGTGGCCGCGGTGGGCCTGGCCCAACCCGCGTCGGCCACCGGGACGGCCAGCCTGCCCGTGTTCAGCCCGATCACACCGGTGCGGTACTTCGACACCCGCGATCCCGGCGGTCCAGGCCCCATCTCGAGTGGCGAGTCGGGCGCGATCACGCCGGACTCCCCGTTCCCGACCAACTGGGTGGCCGTCCTGTTCAACGTCACCGTCACCGGCACCGCCACCACCGGCTATCTGTCCATCTTCCCCAACGACGTGTCCTGGCCCGGCACCTCCAGCATCAACTGGTTCGGTCCCAACCAGATCCTGGCCAACAACGTCTTCACCGGCTTCGACGGCGACGGGGCCATCAAGGTCCGCTGCGGTGGCGGAGGATCGACGGACTTCGTGCTCGACATGGTCGGGGTGTCGGCCACCATCGACGTGGTGACCCCGGCAGCCAGGCCGACGCCGAGCACGGAGACCGCCCCCGAGGGCGTCGTGTCCGGAGGCTGGGCGAGGAGCTAGCTCGATCGGTCTGATCCGGTCCGCCTCGGCCCGGTCGAGCTCCGGACCGGGGCAGACTGGCGGGCCATGACCTCGGATCTGGCCGCCGTGCTCGCGAGGGCGCGCGGGTGGCGTGACGACGACCCCGACCCGGTCACCGGGGCCGAGCTCGACCGCCTGATCGCCGACGCCGAGGCCGGTGACGTCGACGCCGGGGCGGATCTGGCCGATCGCTTCGCCGGGCGGCTGCAGTTCGGCACCGCCGGGTTGCGGGCCGCCCTGGGTGCCGGACCCATGCGCATGAACGTGCTGGTGGTGCGCCAGGCCGCGGCCGGGCTGGCCCGCTGGCTCGGCCCGGGCCGGCGCGTGGTCGTCGGCTACGACGCCCGGCACCTCTCCGATCGGTTCGCCCGCGACACGGCCCGCGTGCTGGTCGCCGCCGGGCTGGAGGCGCAGCTGTTCGACCGCACCTGTCCCACGCCCGCCCTGGCCTTCGCCGTGCGCCACCTGGGGGCCGATGCCGGCGTCATGTGCACGGCCAGCCACAACCCGGCGGGCGACAACGGGTACAAGGTGTACCTGGGCGACGGGGCCCAGATCATCCCCCCGGTCGATGTGGAGATCGCCGACGCCATCGACGCGGTCGCGGCCGAGGGGCCTCCGGCCCTGGCCCCCGACGCCGACCCGGCCATCGAGTCGCTGGGACCCGAGCTGCTCGACGCCTACCTGGCGCACGTGGCCGCGGCCACGCGGGCGACTGGCGCCCCGCCGCGCCCGGGCGCCGACCGCGCCCCGCTGCACATCGCCTACACCCCGATGCACGGCGTCGGGGGAGAGTCGGCCCGACGGGCGCTGGCCCAGGCCGGCTACGACCACCTCGACGTGGTGGCCGAGCAGTTCGCCCCCGACCCGGACTTCCCGACCCTGCCCTTCCCCAACCCCGAGGAGCCGGGCGCGCTCGACCGGGTGGCGGTGTTGGCCACCGCCGTGCAGGCCGATCTGGTGATGGCCAACGACCCCGACGCCGATCGCCTGGCCGTCATGGTCGCCGACCAGCAGGCGAGCGGGTGGGTGGCGCTGACCGGTGACCAGATCGGTGCCCTGCTGGCCGACCACGTCCTGTCGACGACCAGTGGGAGCGATCGCCTGGTGGTGACCACCTACGTGTCGTCCCACCTGCTGAGCCGCCAGGCCGCGGAGGCGGGCGTGCACTACGCCGAGGTGGCCACCGGCTTCAAGTGGGTGGTGCGGCCGGGCCTCGACCACCCGGACTGGCGGTTCGTGTTCGGCTACGAGGAGGCGTTGGGCTTCTCGGTCGACGCGGGCGTGCGCGACAAGGACGGCATCAGCGCCGCCGTCTGCTTCGCCCAGCTGGTCGACGCCGCCCGAGCCGAGGGCGCCACGGTGTGGGACCGCCTCGATGCCCTCGGCCGCCGGTTCGGTGAGCACGTGACCCGCAGCGTGTCGTGGCGCGACGAGGGCGCCGCCGGCGGGGCCCGCCTGGCCGACGCCATGGCCGGGCTGCGCCGCCAGCCGCCCGACTCGTTGGGCGGGGTGCCCGTGCGCTCGCTGCGGGACATGGCCCGCCCGACCGAAGGGCGGCCACCGGCCGACGCCCTGGTGCTCGGGCTGGACGACGGCACGCGGGTGTGCCTGCGGCCCAGCGGCACCGAGCCCAAGCTCAAGGCCTACGTCGAGGTGGTGGAGCCGGTGGGGCCCGATGGCTCGGCGGCCGCCCGCCGTCGCGGGCACGAGCGGGCGGCCGAGGTGGTGGCCGCCCTCCAGGCCGGCCCCCTCGACGGGTTGGGCGCGTCGGCCACCTGAGCCCGCCAACCCGAGCGCGCCACCGGCTTGGGCCCGGCGCCGAGATCACACCGGTTCGTCATGGTTCGGTCCGGCCCGGCCAAGGGCCATCGAGTACCGTGCGCCGACGCCGGATCCGAGGGGCTCCTGGCGGCGGTCTGGAGGGTCGCTCGCCGATGCTTTTCCCCACCATCGACTTCGCGATCTTCTTCCTGATCGTGTTCTCGGGGAGCTGGTTGCTGCGCCCCAACGCGCTCGCCTGGCGGCTGTTCATCCTGGCCTCGAGCATCTACTTCTACGGCTACTGGGACTGGCGTCTGGTGCCGCTGCTGCTGGGCACCGTGGTGGTCAACTGGGGGTTCGGGCGGGCCGTGCACGCCGCCCTCGGCCCCGACGCCACCAAGACGGCGCGCAGCCGCGCCCTGGTGGCCGCGGCCGTGGTCGTCGACCTGGGCGTGCTCGGCTGGTTCAAGTACGCCGGGTTCTTCGTGGACAGCGTGGCCGAGCGGCTCCACACCCTGGGGTTCCACGTGGGCGATCCGACCCTGTCGATCGTGCTGCCCATCGGGATCTCGTTCTTCACCTTCCAGGCCATCAGCTACGTCATCGACATCGGCCGCGGGGTGTGGACGCGGCCCGTGCCGCTGCTCGACTTCGCTGTGTACCTCACCTTCTTCGCCCACCTGGTGGCCGGCCCGATCGTGCGGGCCAGCGAGTTCATCCCGCAGCTCGACTCGCAGCCCGACCCTCGCTACATCCGGTCCTCCGAAGCGTTCATGCTGATCTTCCGGGGCCTGTTCAAGAAGGTGGTGATCTCCAGCTACATGGCCACGGTGGCCGACCCCGTGTTCAACCTGCCCGCCCAGCACAGCCGGTGGGCGGTGCTGTGGGGCATCTGGGCCTACGCCATCCAGATCTACGCCGACTTCTCGGGCTACACCGACATCGCCATCGGCATCGCCCTGCTGCTCGGCATCCGCTTCCCGCAGAACTTCGACGCGCCCTACCGGTCGCTGTCGTTCCAGGAGTTCTGGCGCCGGTGGCACATGACCCTGTCGCGGTGGCTGCGCGACTACCTCTACATCCCCCTGGGCGGCAACCGCGGGACCGACGGCTTCGTGTACCGCAACCTCATGCTCACCATGGTCATCGGCGGCCTGTGGCACGGCGCCAACTGGACCTTCGTCATCTGGGGGACCATCCAGGGCGTGGCCCTGGTGGCCGAGCGGGTCATCAAGAAGCGCTGGGCGCAGCGCCCCGCGCCCATGGGCCTGCCCACCCCGCTGGTGCGCGCCCTGCAGTGGCTGGTCACCTTCCAGGTGATCTGCCTGGCCTGGGTGTTCTTCCGGGCCCCGAACTTCTCCGACGCCATGGCCGTGCTGGGCCGGTTCTTCCACGGTGGCGGATCCTCCAGCCTGGTCACGCCGCTGCTCATGGTCACCGTGGTGGCCATGCTCGCCTCCCAGTTCGTGCCCCCCCGCATCCCCGAGCGGCTCACCGAGGGCTTCGGCCGGTTGGCCCCCGTGCTGCAGGTGGTGGCGCTCGGTGTGGGCCTGGTGCTGGTCGACGCGCTGGGGCCCGCCGGCATCGCCCCGTTCATCTACTTCCAGTTCTGAGGTCGAGCTCACCCATGTCGTTCCTGCGCACCCTGCTCCACCCCCGCACCCAGCGGCCCGGCACCCTGCCGGCCGGCCTGGTGCTGGTGGTGGTCCTGGGGGCGCTGCTGGTGTCGACGGTGGTCAACGCCAACGCCACGCTGCGCAACAGCCAGGCCAAGCGCAACAACCCGTCGTGGCGCACCGACGTGGCCCGCGACGTGGCCGACGTGTCCAACGCCCTGGGCCTTACCGCTCCTCGCACGGCCATCGACGACGCCATGGGACGTCACAGCTCGAACCTGACGCCCGAGCAGGTGCTGGCCCGCCAACGAGCCGCCCAGGCCAGCCGCGCCGCCCAGGCCAAGGGGACCCCGACGGCCACCGTGGTGTCGGCCGTGCCCCACCTGCGCACACCCACGCCGGCGGCGCCGCTGAAGCTGTGGGTGGGCGGCGACTCGGTGACCGAGACCTTCGGCACCCAGCTGGTGCGGGTGGCGTCGTCCACCGGGCTCTTCCAGAGCACCCTCGACTTCCACGTGGGCACCGGGCTGGACGTGCCCTCGTACTTCAACTGGCCGTTGCACCTGGCCCAGGACGTGCTTCCCAAGGTCGACCCGGACGTGGTGGTGATCATGTTCGGCACCAACGACGGCCAGAACATCCAGTTGGCCGACGGGACGATCCTCACCGCCTTCAGCCAGCCGTGGCAGGACGAGTACGCCCGCCGGGTGGGCGCGGTCATGGACCTGCTGAAGAGCCCCACCAACGACCGCATCGTGATGTGGCCCGGACCGCCGCCCATGGGTCCCACCACCCAGACCCACGGCATGGACCTGATCAGCCACATCGACTGGATGGAGGCCAAGACGCGGCCGTGGGTCCACTACGTGGACACCTGGGTCTACTTCTCCGACGCCAACCTCCAGTTCCAGCACTACCTGCCCTCGGCGGGCGGGCAGCTGTCCGGCCTGCGCCAGAAGGACAACATCCACATGAGCGACATCGGCGGCACCTGGCTGTCGTGGATCGTGCTGCGCGACCTGGGCAGGTACGTGGACCTGAAGGCCTCCAAGGCCCAACCCGGCCCCAACGACATCCCGCCGACGAACATCAAGGAGCGGACGGTGGTGCCGCCCCACGTGCCCGGTGCGATCTAGCTGGCCCGGCGATAATCCGCCGGGCGGGCTTCGCCCATCCGGGTTTCACCCAGCCAGCGGCTTCGCCCTGCTCCGCCGCGAACCACGGGCAGCCGGTCAGGGGTGGGTCGCGGTGACCTGGGCGGTGATGCCGCCGCGCACGTTCCAGAGCGTGCGCACGGTCATGCGGCGCGGGGCGATGGCCGCCACCAGGTCGTCGAGGATGCGGTTGGTGATGTCCTCGTGGAAGATGCCGACGTCGCGGTAGGTCCACAGGTAGAGCTTGAGCGACTTGAGCTCGACCAGGTGCTGGTCGGGCACGAAGGTCACGGTGACGGTGGCGAAGTCGGGCTGGCCGGTCATGGGGCAGACGCAGGTCAGCTCGGGGCTCGAGAACACGACCTCGTAGTCGCGCCCCGGATGGGGGTTGTCGACCCGCACGAGGTCCTTGGAGGGCTGGGACGGCATGGCCGCCCACCCTACTGATGCGGGCGCTCAGCCGGTCCTGGTGTCGGGCGCGGCGGCCCGGTCAGCCCGGCTCAGCCCAGCTCAGCTGCCACCACAGGAACGAGAGCACGTCGGCCAGCTCGTCGGCCTGGCGGCTCACGGGCTTGCCTTGGCCGTGACCGGCGCTCGACTCCTGGCGGAGCAGGATCGGATGGTCTGGCCCGCACGAGGTGGAGTCCTGGAGCAGGGCCGCCATCTTCCGGGCGTGCATGGGGTCGACCCGCGAGTCGTCGGCCGCGGTGGTCAGCAGCACCGCCGGGTAGCAGGTGCCCGGCGACACGTGGTGGTAGGGCGAGTAGGCGTGGAGCCAGGCGAGCTCCTGGGCCACCTCGGGGTTGCCGTACTCGGGGATCCACAGCTCGGCGATCAGGAATCGGTGGTAGCGGACCATGTCCAGCAGGGGCACGGCGATCTGCGCCGCCCGGCACAGGTCGGGGCGCTGGGTGATGACCGCGCCCATGAGCAGGCCGCCGTTGCTGCCGCCCCGGATGGCCAGGCGCTCCCGCGACGTGCGACCCGTGCCCACCAGCCAGTCGGCGGCAGCGATGAAGTCGTCGAAGCTGCGCTGCTTGTGCTCGCGCATGCCGGCCCGGTGCCAGGCCTCGCCCTCCTCGGCCCCGCCCCGGATGTTGGCCACCGCGTAGATGCCCCCGTCGTCGCACACCGAGACGATGGCAGCGCTGTAGGCCGGACCCATGATGACCGAGAAGCCGCCGTAGCCCGTGAGCACGCACGGGGTGTCGGGCCCGGCGACGGTGGCCGCGGCCCGGATCAGGAACATCGGGATCTGGGTGCCGTCGACCGAGGGGTAGCGCACCTGCTCGACCACGTACTCGCCCTGCGGGCCCGAGGCCGAGGTCGGGTCCGGTCCCGGGTGGTCGCCCAGGCGGCTCCAGTCGGTGAGCTCGTCTCCGACGGTGCCGGGGGCCGCGGAGGCCGCCGGCACCGGCGGGCGCCAGCGGTAGAGGGTCGGCGGCCGGGCGAAGGAGGTGAACGACAGGAAGGCCAGGTCGTGGTCGGGGCTGGCCGTGAGGCCGGTGAGCGATCCGATCTCGGGCAGCTCGATGCGCCGGTGGTGGGTGCCGTCGTGGTCGTAGCGGTCGAGCTCGGCCACCGCGGCGCGCGAGCGCAGCACCAGCAGGGACCGCGACGTGGCCACGGCCGCTTCGATCACCGCCGCGCCCTCGGGCACCAACGTGCACCAGTTGTCGTGCCAGGCGGCGATCGTCGGGGCCGACACCACCCGCCCGCGATCGGCGTCGAGGGTGGTGACCCCGATGACCTCGTCGCCCACCACCTCGAACGAGGACACCGCTTCGCGACCCTCGATCATGGCCGTGCGGGCCCCGGTCCGGCGGTCGATCAGGTGGACGTCCACCCGCGACCACCCCAGCGAGGTGTGGACCAGCAGCCAGCGACCGTCGCGCGACAGCGACACGTTGGGCCAGGCCGTCTTGTCGGGCAGGTCGTCCCACACCACCTCGTCCTGGTCGGGCGGATCGCCCAGGCGGTGCCAGAAGACCTTGCGCCAGTAGTCGAGCTCGTCGTCGGGCACCTCGCCGGGCAGCGGGTAGCGGGTGTAGGCGAACCCGAGGCCGTCGGGGGCCCAGGCCACCGACGCGGCCCGGGTGTTCGGGATGGTGTCGGGGTGGCGGCTGCCGGTGGCCACGTCGAGGATGTGCAGCGTCGAGCGCTCGTCGCCGTGGGTGGAGAGGCCGTAGGCCAGGCGGGAGCCGTCGGGCGAGGGGTGGTACCAGTCGATGGCCGCGGTGGGTTCGCCGGTCAACAGGATGGGGTCGACCACGGTGCGGGCCAGCCCCGGTCGATCGGCGGGCCGGACCACCAGCACGGCCTGGTCGTGGTGGCCCCAGCGGTCGAGCGAGAAGATGCGGTCGCCGGCCACGGCGCATCCCACCGACGACCCGGCGCCCAACAGGGCGCTGAGGCGGCGGTGCAGGCCGGCCCGACCGGGGCGGTCGTCGAGCCGGGCCCGGGTGTGGGCGTTCTGGGCCTCGACCCAGGCCCGGGTCTCGGGGTCGTCGCCGTCTTCGAGCCAGCGGTAGGGATCAGCGACCCCGACGCCGTGGAGCTGTTCGACGATGTCGCCGCGCCGCGTGGGCGGCGGTGGTGGTGGGGCGCTGGACGCGCTCAGCCCCGGCCTGCGTTGGGCTTGGTGCCGTGGTTCGCCTTCTTGCGGCGGGCGTTGGTCTTGCGCTTGGCGGTCTTCTTCGACATAAGGAGACCACGCTACTTGCTGGGTGCCCCGGCACGGAAGTCGGCTCGGATCGCGTCCCGCTGGGCACGTCCGACGCTCGTGGTGTCTCATGCAGGTCGTGGAACCGTTGAGGGCGGTGGAGCCCGTGGCCTGCGAGGGGGGACGGCCGGTGCGGGCTGGTCAGAGCTTCGAGGCCGTGTACCGGGCCGAACGCCCCTTCGTGGTGCGCCTGGCGTACCTGATGGTGGGATCGGCGGCGGTGGCCGAGGAGCTGGCCCAGGAGGCCTTCACCGCCCTGCTGGGTCACCTCGATCAGGTGGACAACCACGGGGCCTGGTTGCGCACCGCCGTGGTCCGGTTGGCCCTGCGCTGGCAGGACCGCCACCGGATGGAGGGCCAGCGGCTGGGTCTGGTGGGACCACCCCCGCCGGTGGTCCAGCCCGAGCGGGACGAGCTGTGGCAAGCGCTGGGGCGCCTTCGCCCCGAACGTCGGGCCGTGCTGGTCCTGCGCTTCTACGAGGATCTCGATCACGCCGAGATCGGCACCCTGGTGGGGTGCTCGGCCGGCACCGTCCGCAGCCGGGTGCGTCGCGCCCTGGCCGACCTGCGCAAGGAGCTGGAGCCATGAGCCCGACCGACACCCTCGAGGTCCGCCTGGCCGACGCGCTGCGGGCCCAGGCGGACGGCCTGGTCGTCGACGACCGGCCCTTCACCCCCTCGGCGGACGCCGACGGACTGGTGGAGCTGGACCCGGCCGAGGGGCGCGGGCCGCGCCGGCATCGGTGGCCGGCGGCGGTGGCGGTGGCCGCCTCGATCTGCGTGCTGGTGGCCCTGTGGGGCGTCCGCTCCGACCACCCGCGACCGGCGGAGACCGACGTCGGGCCCACCACCGTCGCCCGACCGGACGACCCGGTGCTGGGCGAGTACCCCAGCTCGGTGCCCGACAGCCTCGACCTGATCAGCGCCACGGCCTCCCGTTGGTCCGATCCGCGCTCGCTCGAGACCCAGCTGTTCGGCACGGCCGAGGGCACACCCAAGTTGCTGATCACGATCCAGGCCATGGTGGGAAGCGTTTCCGGCGGCCAGCCCACCACCGTGCGGGGCCAGCCGGCGGTGGTCCTCCCGGCCAAGGACTTCGCCTCCTCCACCAGCACCTTGAGCTGGAACGAGGGAACCTTCGTGGAGGCGTCGTACTCGGGCATGACCACGGCCCAGGCCGAGTCGCTGCTGGACTCCCTCCACTGGACCGACCCGACTGACCACCTGCTCGGCTACTCGGCCGCCTCGGGTGGCTCGCTGGTGCGGCTGGGCCAGACGGGTCGTGGGGCGGCTCAGGACACGACCCAGCTCGAGTTGGACTACGCCGACGCCGTCGGCCGCCTCTCGGCCGGTCAGGGCCGGCAGCTCATGGTGCGCACCACCGCGGTCGGCGGCTCGGGCGAGCCCACCGCCGACTACCTGGAGGTCTGGTTCAACGGGTCGCGCCAGGCCGACGGCATGGTGGAGTCCTACGACCCCGCGTTCGGCACCTTGTCGTGGGCCTGGCCCGACGGCCGGTCCGTCTGGTTGGATGCCGACGCCACCGACCTCACGCAGGCGCAGCTGCGACAGGTGGCCAGCGGGCTGCGGGATCTCGACCAGGCCGGCTACCACGTCCTGGTGGCGGAGGCCGCTGCCACGATCCGGGCCCAGCTGCCGCTGGTCGGCATCACCAGCACGGCCCACGACGTGGTCGAGGTGCACGCCGACGACTCGCTGGCGGCCGTGTGCGTGGCCCCCAAGGGGTCGAGCTGGACCTGCTCGGCTCCCGCCCCGACCGCGGGCGGACCGGTTGCGATCTCGACGCTGCTGGGCAACGCCTGGGAGGTGGTGGGGGCGGCGCGCACCCCGGTCACCGTGCAGCCGGCACCGTTGGCCTCGGGACCCGAGCTGCCGGTCGACACCGCCACCGTCGGGGGGTGGTACCTGACCGTCGCCGACCCCCCGGTGGGCGTCGACCAGGTCCTGGTCATCGCGTCGGGCCAGGGGCAGGGGATGGTGCGGCCGCCGGCCTGACTCGGGGCCGTCGGAGCTAGGCGGTGGGGTGCGAGGCGGCCCACCCGACCAGCTCGTCGGCCGACCAGGTGTTGACGATGGCGTCGAGGGCGATCTCGTGGCGGGCCGCCTTGTCGCAGCCCAGGCGCTGCCACTCGAGTTGCCCGGGGGCGTGCGCATCGGTGTCGATGCTCACCTTGCACTCCCACTCGAGGGCCAGCTCGAGCAGCCGGTCGGGCGGGTCCTGGCGCTCGGGGCGGCAGTTGATCTCCACCGCGGTGTCGAACCGGGCGCAGGCCGCGAACACCAGGTCGGCGTCGAAGGCCGACTCGGGCCGGACCAGCTCGGGGTCGCTGCCCACCTGGGTCACCGTCGAGCGCAGCTTGCGCCCGGTGCAGTGGCCCAGGATGTCGACGTGGGGGCTGGCCGCGGCCAGCACCAGTCGTCGGGTCATGGCCTCGCGGTCCATGCGCAGCTTGGAGTGGGCGCTGGCCACGACCACGTCCAACTCGGCCAGCAGGTCCTCGTCCTGGTCGAGCGAGCCGTCCTCCAGGATGTCGACCTCGATGCCGGTGAGGATGCGGAACGGGGCCAGCCGGGCGTTGAGCGTCTCGATCTCGGCCAGCTGCTCGCGCAGGCGGGCCGGGGTGAGCCCGTGGGCCACGGTGAGGCGGGGGGAGTGGTCGGTCATGACCAGGTAGTCGTGGCCGAGCCCCATGGCCGTGCGGGCCATGAGCTCCACGGTGGCGCCGCCGTCGGACCACAGGCTGTGGGCGTGGCAGTCGCCCCGCAGGGCCTCGCGGTAGGGAACGCCGGCTTGGCTGAGGGGCACCTCGGTGGTCGCCTCCAGCTCGGTCACCCGATCGGGCACCTGGCCGGCCAGGGCCTGGGTGATGACCGCGGCGGTGGACTTGCCGATGCCGGGCAGGTCGGTGAGGGTGCCGGCAGCCACCCGATCCTCCAGCTCACCGGGTGCCAGCCCGGCCACCACCTGGGCCGCCTTGGCGAAGGCGCGCACCTTCTCCGCCGGGGCCAGCGAGCGGTCCATCAGGTACACGACCCGGTTCAGCGCTTCGAGCGGAGTCATCGGGGTCGACTCTATTGGCCCTCCGGTCGGCGGGGCCTCCCGTCGGGCGCCTTCGGCATCCGGGTGGTTGGTGGCGAGCGGCTCCGCCCTGGCGGGCTGCGCCGCCGGACGTTCTAGGGTGAGCGTGTGGAACGCTTCGGGTTCGTCGGCCTGCCCAACGCCGGCAAGTCTTCGCTGTACAACGCCCTGTCCGGGGGCTCGGCGCTGGCCGCGCCGTACGCCTTCGCCACCAAGGACCCCAACGTGGGCGTGGCCAAGGTGCCCGACGAGCGGCTCGAGCAGCTGGCCGAGATGAGCGCCTCGCGCAAGGTCGTGCCCGCCACCGTGCAGTTCGTCGACATCGGCGGGCTGGTCGAGGGGGCCAGCACCGGCGAGGGCCTGGGCAACAAGTTCCTGGCCAACATCCGCGAGGCCGACGCCATCACCTTCGTGCTGCGGGCCTTCGCCGACGACGACGTGCCCGGACCCGCCGACCCGCTCGAGCACCTGCGCATCGTCGAGACCGAGCTGGCCCTGGCCGACCTGGCCACGGTCGAGAACCAGATCGACAAGCGCCGCAAGGCGGCCAAGCAGGACCGCAGCCTGGCCGACGAGGTGGCCGCCCTGGGACGGGCCTACGACCAGCTGGCCGAGGGCACGCCCTTGTACCGCAGCGACCTGGCCGCCGACGACCGGTCGTTGCTTCGGCCCTACTTCCTGTTGACCAACAAGCCGGTGCTGGCGGTGGTCAACGTCAGCGAGGACGACCTGGAGCGCACCGACGAGATCGTGGCTCCGGTGGCGGCCGAGCTCGGGGGGCGCGGCGAGGTCATCGGGATGTGCGTGCAGCTGGAGGCCGAGGCCGCCCAGGTCGACGCCGACGAGCGGGCCGAGATGCTCGAGGCCCTCGGTCTGGGCCAGGGCGCCCTGCCCCGGTTCCTGCAGACCGCCTACCACCTGTTGGGGCTGCGCACCTTCCTGACCACCGGCGAGCAGGAGTCGCGGGCCTGGACCTTCCGGGCGGGCTGGAAGGCGCCACAGTGCGCCGGGGTGATCCACGGGGACTTCGAGCGCGGCTTCATCAAGGCCGAGGTCATCCGCTGGGACGAGCTGCTCGAGATCGGGTCGTGGAGCAAGGCCCGCGACGTGGGCAAGCTGCGCATCGAGGGCAAGGACTACGAGGTGGCCGACGGCGACGTCGTCGAGTTCCGCTTCAACGTCTGACCCTGGCGCTTGAGCCGGCGGCTCCAGCGGGCCCGGTCGGCCCGGGTCAGGTAGTCGCGCTGGCGGTCGTCGGCGAGCTGGTGGTGGTGCGAGGCGTAGGCGGTGGTCATGGGGGTGCCTTTCGTGAGCGGCTGATGCGACCGTAGAACCCATTGCGGACGGAACAGGTCCGCAATAGTGAGAAATCTGCGAAGATCGTGGCCATGGACACGCCGTCGCGGCTGCTGCGGTTGCTGGGGCTGCTCTCCAGCCGGTCCTGGTGGTCGGCCGCCGAGCTGGCCGCCGAGACCGATGTCACCGAGCGGACGGTCCGCCGCGACATCACCCGGCTGCGTGACCTGGGCTACCCGGTGGAGGCCACGACCGGTCGCCACGGCGGGTACACCCTCGGTCGGGGCGGTCACCTGCCGCCGCTGGTGCTCGACGACGACGAGGCGGTGGCCGTCGCCCTGGGGCTGCGGGCGGCCGCCGGTGGGGCCACCGGGGCCGAGTCCGCCGCCCTGTCGGCGTTGGCCAAGCTCGACCAGGTGCTGCCGGCTCGCCTGCGCGAGCGGGTGGCGGCGGTGGCGGCGGTGACCGTGGGGCTGCGCGGGCCCGGGGTCCCCGAGGTGGACCTCGACCAGCTGGTGACCACCGGCCTGGCCTGCCGGCGCCCCGAGCGGTTGCGCTTCACGTATCGAGCCGCCGACGACGCCGAGACCGAGCGCCACGTCGAGCCCTACCGCCTCGTCTACACCGACCAGTTCTGGTACCTGGTGGCCTTCGACCCCGACCGCGACGACTGGCGCACCTTCCGGGTCGACCGCATGCGGGAGCTGCACCTCACCGGCGCCCGGTTCGAACCGCACCCCGCTCCGCCCGATGCCGGGGCCCTCGTGGCCCAGGGTGTGGCCGTGGCCACCTACGACCACCGGGCCACCATCCGCCTGCACGCGCCGCTCGAGCGCGCCCGGGCCATGGTGCCGCCCACCGTGGCCGTGCTCAGCGCCGAGTCCGACCGATCCTGCCTGGCCCGCATGGGTGGCGACGCCGACTGGATGGCCCGCTACCTGGCCGGCCTCGACTGCGACTTCGAGGTCCTCGACAGCCCGGCGACCCAGGCCGAGCTGCGCTCCCTGGGTCGACGCCTCGTGCGCCGCCATCGCTGAGCCGCCACCGCTGGGCCGGACCCGGCCGCGCCGGTGGCGCCCGGCACCGCGCCCTGGCGCGCCGTGCGGCGGTAGGTTCAAGGCTCCGCCCGGCGATCGTGTTGTGGAGGCACTGGTGCCCTGGCTGGTCCACGACGGCAAGGTGCTGGCCACCCTCGAGGTGGCGTCCACCGCATCGGGGCGCATGAAGGGCCTGCTGGGTCGCGACGGCATCGACGGCGCCCTGCTGCTCGACCCGGCGCGCTCGGTGCACACCGTGCGCATGCGCTTCGCCATCGACGTGGCCTACGTGGATCGTGACCTGGTCGTGCTCCGGATCGTCACCATGCGGCCCAACCGGGTGGGGGTGCCGGTGATCAAGGCCCGCTCGGTCATCGAGGCCGAGGCCGGAGCCTTCGGGCGGTGGGGGGTGTCGGTGGGTGACCGGCTCGAGATCAAGGGGTCGCAATGAGCGAGGGCGCCGACGCAGCCGGGCCGAGATCGGGTCCGGCGGCGCTGGTCCTGGTGGCCACCCCCATCGGCAACCTCGACGACCTGTCGCCCCGCGGCGCCCGCGAGCTGTCCCGGGCCGACGTGGTCGCCTGCGAGGACACCCGGCGCACCGGGCGCCTGCTGGCCCACCTCGGGGTGGCGGCCCCGAAGCTGCTGGTGGTCAACGACCACACCGAGGCGGCGGTGGTGGCCGAGGTGGTCCGTCGCCTGGACCGTGGCCAGCGGGTGGCCGTGGTCACCGACGCCGGCATGCCCGGGGTGTCCGACCCGGGCGAGCGACTGGTGCGGGCCGCGGCCGCGGCCGGCCACCCGGTCGAGGTGGTGCCCGGCCCGTCGGCGGCCATCACCGCGCTGGTGGGCAGCGGGCTGCCCACCGGTCGCTGGGTGTTCGAGGGGTTCCTGCCCCGGACGGGCTCGGGACGCTCGGAGCGCCTGGTCGAGCTGGCCGCCGAGCGCCGCACGATCGTGCTCTACGAGGCCCCCCACCGGCTCGCCCGCACCCTGACCGACCTGGTCGACGCCCTGGGCGCCGAGCGCCAGGTCGTCCTGGCCCGGGAGCTGACCAAGCTGCACGAGGACGTCTGGCGAGGTCGGCTGGACCAGGCCGTGGACCTCGTCGCCGAGGCGGCGCCGCGGGGCGAGTACGTGCTGGTCGTGGCGGGTGCGCCCCCGGCGGGCCCGGTGAGCGACCAGGAGCTGGCCGACGCGGTGGCCCGCGAGGTGGCGGCCGGTAGGTCGACCCGGGATTCGGTGGCGCTGGTGGCCGGACGCTTCGGCGTGGCCCGCCGCCGGGTCTACGACTTGGCCACGCGAGGCTGATCCCGAACCGACCTCGGGCCGCCTCGTGACCGCGATCCCTTGCCGGTCAAGGGATCCGCCTTGAGTGTCACACCCCGTGCCTAGGGTCGTGGGCATGGGAATCCTCGTGGTGTCGGTGGTCCTGCTGGTGGTCGTCGCGGTGGCGCTGGCCGCCGCCCTGGTCGTGGTCGTGTCATCGGGGCGGGCCAGCCGCTCCGGCGTCGAGGCCGAGCGGGCCGCCCTCGAGGCGGCGCGCCAGAGCGTGGCGGCCGATCGCCAGGCCACCATCGAGGCGGCACGGCAGGCCTTCGTGGTCGACCAGCAGGCCGCCACGCGCCAGACCATCGACCTGGTCCTGAGCATGGCCACCGACAAGCTGGGGGCCCAGGCCCAGGTGGCCGACCAGCAGCTCGACCAGCGCAACCAGGTCATCGAGCAGAAGCTCTCCAGCCTGTCCGCCGGCGTCACCGACGAGCTGAGCCGCGTCGGCCGCCTGGTGGCCCAGCTCCAGACCGAGCAGGCCAGCCAGCAGAGCGACCTGCGGGCCAAGCTGGGCGAGACCACCCGGCGCACCAGCGAGCTGGCGGCCACCACCCAGAGCCTGCGCCAGGTGCTGGCCAGCCCCAAGGCCCGCGGCCAGTGGGGCGAGCGCATGGCCGACGACGTGTTGCGCATGGCGGGGATGACCGAAGGGGTCAACTACCGCCGACAGACCGGGGTGGCCGGGGGTGGCATCCCCGACGTGACCTTCCTGCTGCCCCAGCAGCGGGTCCTGCACATGGACGTGAAGTTCCCGATCGACAACTACGTGCGGGCCATCGAGGCGCCCACCGAGGCCGAGGGCCGCACCGCCACCACCGCCTTCCTGAAGGACGTGCGCCAGCGGGTCAAGGAGCTCACCTCGCGCAGCTACATCGATCCCGAGACCACCGTCGAGTACGTGCTCGCCTTCATCCCCAACGAGAGCGTGTACAGCTACATCCACGAGCACGATCCCGAGATGATCGACTTCGCCCTCGGCCAGCGCGTGGTGCTGTGCTCGCCGTTCACCCTCTTCGCCGTGCTGGCCGTGATCCGCCAGTCGATGGACGCCTACCGCCTCGAGCGAACCAGCGACGAGATCCTCACCTGCCTCGGGGGCTTCGCCAAGGAGTGGGAGAAGTTCTCCGACCAGGTCGACAAGCTCGGGCGCAGCTTCGACTCCACCCAGAAGGCGTACGACGACCTGGCTGGCACGCGACGTCGGGCCCTGCAACGCCGGCTCGACCAGGTCGAAGATCTGCGCACCCGACGCGGCGACGACGAGTCCTCCGTCGTCCGCCCGCTGCGCGCCGCTGACCGCGCCGCGTGGGCCGAGCCCGCCGACGCGCTCCCCAGCCTGCTCGACCTGGCTGATCTGAGCGACCTGGCCCATGGCGAGGGGCCCGACGCGGTGGCTCGCACCAGCTGAGCGGCGAACCCGCCTGACCGCCTTGACCCGCCTGACGACGTGACCGTCGGACCAGGGGCCCTCAGGCGGTCAGGTCGATGAGCGGCGAGCCCCGCATGCCTTCCAGGTGCGCCACCTGTTCATATGCCTGGCGCAGGGCGAGCTTGGCGTCGTCGGCTCGCCGTTGCTCCTGGCGCAAGGCCAGCTCGGCCCGGCGCGAGTCCATCCGGGCGTGCTCGTAGGCCACCCGGGACCGTTCGGCGTGGTCGTGAGCGGTGGCCGCCACCTCGGCGGCCCCCTCCAGCGCGGCCGAGACCGCGGCCACGGCCTGGCGGGCCTGGTGGAGGCGTTCGTGGGCCTGGCGCAGATCGCGTTCGGGGCTCCGGTGCAGACCGGTCTGGCCGGCGATCCTGGACTCTGCCTCACCCATGGGGATGAGCCGGACCGTGCCGTGGCTGCGGTCGGAAGCGGGTGGCTCCGTGGCGCGTTCCGGTAGTTCGGGCGCGTCGGCGGAGGGGGTGGGGGACCGCGTTGATGTCATGTGCCGTTGCTACCCCCGCCGCGCCGCCCGCGGACCTCAAGCCGGCGTATCGTCATCGGTTCGTAGCGCGCGACCGCGGTCGAAGTGGTTCGCGGGTGGGCGACGTGGCCCCGTAACCTCTAGCGGGTGACCGACCGCTTCTACGTGACCACGCCGATCTACTACGTCAACGACGTCCCTCACATCGGCCATGCCTACACCACGGTCACCGCCGACGCCCTGGCCCGCTGGCACCGGCTGCTCGGCGACGACACCTTCTTCCTGACCGGCACCGACGAGCACGGGCTCAAGGTGCTGCGCGCCGCCGAGGAGGCGGGGCTCGGCGCCCTCGAGCAGGCCGACCGCACCAGCGCCCGCTTCCGGGAGGCCTGGGAGCTGCTCGACATCAGCTACGACGACTTCATCCGCACCACAGAGGACCGCCACACCGCTGCGGTGCACGCCCTCCTGCAGGCCGCCTACGACAACGGCCACATCTACCAGGCCACCTACCGCGGCCTCTACTGCGTGTCCTGCGAGGCCTATTACAGCGAGGCCGAGCTGGTCGACGGGCTGTGCCCCATCCACCACCGCCCGGTGGAGCTGCTCGAGGAGGACAACTGGTTCTTCCGGCTGTCGGCCTTCACCCAGCCCCTGCTCGACTGGTTCGACGCCCACCCCGGCGCCGTCACCCCCGAGGGCAAGCGCAACGAGGCGCTGGGCATCATCCGCCAGGGCCTCGAGGACATCTCCATCTCCCGGGTCTCCATCGACTGGGGCGTGCCCGTGCCCTGGGACCCCAGCCACGTCTTCTACGTCTGGTACGACGCCCTGATCAACTACGCCACCGCCATCGGCTACGGCACCGACCCGGACCGCTTCGACGCCTGGTGGCCGGCGGTCCACCACCTGATCGGCAAGGACATCCTGCGCTTCCACTGCGTCTACTGGCCGGCGCTGCTGCTGGCGGCCGGGCTCGAGCCCCCGGCGCACGTCCACGTGCACGGGTTCCTGCTGGTGGGCGGCGAGAAGATGAGCAAGTCGGGCCTGGGCCAGATCTACCCGGCCGACCTGGTGGCCGACTTCGGCGTCGACGGGTTCCGCCACCACTTCCTGCACGACGTGCCCTTCGGGCCCGACGGCGAGTTCTCCTACGAGCAGATGGTGGCCCGCTACAACGCCGACCTGGCCAACAACCTTGGCAACCTGTTGTCGCGCACGGCCACCGTGGTGGCCCGCAAGTGCGACGGCATCGGGCCCGCGCCGCGCCCCGACAGCCCGTTGGCCGCGGTGGCCGCCGAGGTCTACGCCGAGGCTGCCACGGCCTGGCAGGCGGTGGCGCCGTCGGTGGCGCTGGAGGCCACGTGGCGCCTGCTGCGCGAGACCAACGCCCACCTCGAGGCCAACGAGCCCTGGAAGGCCGACCCCGGTCCGGGGGTCGACGGCGTGCTCGGCGACGCCCTGGAGGCGCTGCGCATCGTGGCCGTCCTGGCCTCGCCGGCCATCCCCCGCAGCTGCGCCGAGCTGTGGCGTCGGCTGGGCCTGGCCGGGGAGCCCACCGACCAGCGGCTGCCCCAGGCCGCCGCCTGGGGTGGCTATCCGGGCGGCCTGGCCGTCGAGAAGGGCGCGCCGCTGTTCCCTCGCCTCGACGCCACGTCGTGATGTCGGCGGTCGTGACCGGGGAGGTGGTGGCCCGGGACGTCGTGTCGCCGGTGGTCGTGTCGAGCGGTCGTCGGGACACGGGGTCGAACTGACGATGCGCTGGATCGACAACCACTGCCACCTCCCCGCCGGAGCGGAGGCGACCGCGGTGATCGACGAGGCGCGCCAGGCGGGCGTCACCCGGCTGATCACGGTGGGCACCGACCTGGAGCACTCCCGCCAGGCTGTCCGGGTGGCCCGCGACCACGACCAGGTCTGGGCCACGGCCGGGGTCCACCCCCACGACGCCGCCGGCGGCCTGGACGGTCTCGACGCGGCGCTCGGCGAACCCGACGTGGTGGCGGTGGGCGAGTGCGGGCTGGACTACCACTACGACCACTCGCCCCGCGAGGTCCAGCGGGCCGCCTTCGCCGCCCAGGTGGCCATGGCCCACGCCCACGACCTGGCCCTGGTCATCCACACCCGCGAGGCCTGGGCCGACACCTTCGACATCCTGGCCGCGGAAGGAGTCCCGGACCGGACCGTGCTGCACTGCTTCACCGGCGGTCCCGACGAGGCCCGTCGGTGCCTCGACCTCGGCCTGCACGTGTCGTTCAGCGGCATCGTCACCTTCAAGACGGCCGACGACGTGCGGGCCGCGGCCGCCCTGTGCCCACTCGACCGCCTGCTGGTCGAGACCGACTCGCCCTACCTGGCCCCGGTCCCGCACCGGGGCCAGCCCAACCGTCCCGCCCTGGTGCCCCTGGTGGGGGCGGCGGTGGCCGTTGCGCACGGGGTGGACGTCGAGCAGGTGGCGGAGTCCTCCTGGCGCAACGCCGAGCGGGTCTACCGACTGTCGACCTGATTGGCCCTCCGTCGGTGAGCCTCCCTGCGGGCGCCTGCCCCGGCGGTGTGACCGATGTCCCAGTCGTCGAGCGGGGGCAGGTCAGCCCCGGTTTTCCCGTCCATTCTCATCTCGTTCTCGTTACGGAAGTTGCGGTTGGGTTACGGCGTTCCTAGCTTGTTGCCCGTCACCGGTCCTGGGCCCAGAGGGAGGATGCCGTGGACGAGCTCTCGGCATCCCGCCGCGGAGTCGGCAGTGCCGTGTTGGTGGTCTCCACGCTGGTGGTCCTGCTGGCCGTCGGGTTGACCGCCGCCGCCATGCCCCAGGCCGTCCACCTCCAGACGGCGGCATCCGCGAGCGCGGGAACCGTGCGCCCGGGTCGCCCGACCGCCACCACGGCGGCCCCCACCACGTCGGTCACCGCGACCACCGTGGCGCCGACCACCAGCACCGCGGCGCCCACCCCGGCCAGCCTGGCCAGCGAGCGGGCAGCCCTGCACGCGGCGGTGGCCACCTCGACCACCGTCGTCCACCGACCCGTGGCCACCACCCCCACCACCCGCCCCGTGGTGACCACCGTGCCCGTGACCGCGCCTCCGACGACGGTGGCGGTGCCGCCCTCGGCCGCGGCCGTGTTGGCGTGCATCCGCCAGCGCGAGTCGGGGGGCAACTACAGCGCCGTGTCCGCCAACGGCGTCTACCGCGGCGCCTACCAGTTCAGCCAGGCCACCTGGGACGGCGCGGCCCGACTGGCCGGCCGACCCGACCTGGTGGGCGTGCCCCCGAACCTGGTGTCGCCGGCCAACCAGGACGCGGTGGCCCTGGCCGAGTACGAGGCGGCCGGCCTGGCCCCCTGGGGCGGGCACTGCCCCTGAGGCTTCCCGGCGCGTTCGCGGGCAAGCTGGTCCGGTGAGGTTGACCCGGACCCAGGTGATCGAGCTGCTCGAGGCCAACGACTTGGCCCCCAGCCGGGCGCTGGGCCAGAACTTCGTGGTCGACGCCAACACGGTGGATCGGGTCGTCCGGCTGGCGGAGGTCGGCCCTGACGACCACGTGGTGGAGATCGGCGGCGGTCTGGGCGCCCTCACCCTGGCCCTGGCGTCGACCGGCGCCACGGTGGTGTCGGTCGAGGTCGACCGGCACGTGGTGCCCGTGCTGCGCCGGCTGGTGGAGCCCGAGGGCGTGGTGGTCGTCGAGGGCGACGCCCTGCACCTGGACTGGAGCCAGGTGCTGGGCTCGCACCCGACGTGGTCGCTGGTGGCCAACCTGCCCTACAACGTGGCCACCCCGCTGGTCTGCGACCTGCTCGACGGCGTCGGCGCCATCGACCGGATGCTGGTCATGGTCCAGCGCGAGGTGGGCGAGCGCCTGGCCGCCGCCGCCGGGCAGCCGGGCTACGGCATCCCATCGGTGAAGGTGGCCTACTGGGCCACGGCGCAGGTCGTGGGCCGGGTGCCCCCGACCGTCTTCCTGCCCCAGCCCCGGGTCGACTCGGTGCTGGTGCGCATCCGGCGCCGTGCCTCCCCGGCGGTGGCCAGCGACCGCGACCGGCTCTTCGAGCTGGTGCGGGCCGCCTTCGGGCAGCGCCGCAAGATGCTGCGCCGCTCGCTGGCCGACCAGGTGACCCCCGACGACTTCGCCCGGGCCGGGGTACGCCCCGAGGCCCGACCCGAGGAGCTCGACATCGAGGCGTGGGGCCGGCTCACCGACGCCGTCCTGGCCGGCGCGGGCTGACGGATCAGGCGCGGGGCCGACCCACCGATCCGCTGGGTTCGGGTGCTGAAGGCGCGCATCGGGTGCTCCCTCACCCGATCCGCACCGTTCGGGGGGAACCCCCGATCAGCGGCTGATGGGCTGGGCCGGGATGGCGTGGGCCACCACGCGCCCCGGGCCGGGGAACTCACCCTCCACGAACCAGGTGGAACCGCTGCCCGCCAACCGGGGCTCGGCTCCGGTGGCGTCGGCCAGCCGTTCGCGCCAGGTGGCCAGCCGGGGCTCGACCGACAGGGCGGCGGCGGTCAGGTCGTTGCCGTCGGGCCGGTCGTCGTGCGGGCCGCCCAACTCGTCCCAGCGGCGGTACACCGCCGGGGTGTCGCACCCGAACGACGGGGTGAGCAGGGTGACGGTGCGCGCCTCGAAGGGGACGGGTGCCACCAGCTCGCCGACGCCGCGCACCCGGGCCCGCCCGCCCACCAGGCAGAAGGGCACGTCGGCTCCCAGCCGAGCGGCCAGCTCCAGGTCGTCCACCCCTGCCCAGCGCAGCACCGCGGCTGCGTCCGACGACCCGCCGCCCAGGCCGGCGCCCGGGGGGATGTGCTTGGTCACCCGCAGGTGCGCCGTCCGGCCGGCCAGCACCAGCGCCCGGTGGGCCAGGTTCTGCTCGGCGGGCCCCACGGCGACGGCCTGCCCGCGGGCATCCGCCACCTCGACCAACGGCGCGGGGCGCGGCCCCGATCGCCGCCGGCCATCGGGGCGACGACCTCGATCAGGTCCGCCAGGTCGAGCGAGACCATCTCGGCGTCGATCAGGTGGTAGCCGTCGGCTCGCACCCCCGTGATGCGCAGGCTGAGGGTGAGCTTGGCCGGGGCGCGCAGCACGACCGGGACGGGCGCGGGCGGCATCGGACGGCCAGCCTCGGGCCGGCCCGGAGCTACTTGCCCGCGGCGCGGCGCTGGAAGCGCGTGCGCTTCAACATCTTCTTGTGCTTCTTCTTGCGCATGCGCTTGCGGCGCTTCTTGATGAGTGAGCCCATGACCGGGCGAAATCTATCGGGCCCCGCGCCGCGGTGCGAAACGGGGGCCCGGGGGCGGGGTCGGGGGCGACCACCACGGCTCGGGGGCAGGGACTCGAACCCCGAAGTCGTGGACCAAAACCACGCATGTTGCCGATTACATCACCCCCGATGGGGTAGCCCGAGCCTACTGCCCGCGTTAGAACAGGGGAGATGACCAGCTCGTCCCTGTCCGCCATCGTCCTGGCCGCGGGAGAGGGGGCGCGGATGCGCTCCACGCGACCCAAGCCGCTCCACCTGCTGTGCGGTCGGGCCATGTTGCTGTACGTGCTCGACGCCCTGGGCGACTGCGAGACCAGCCGGGCGGTGATCGTGGTCGGCCACGGCGCGGAGCGGGTGACCAAGAAGCTCCAGGAGGAGGCCCCCGACCTGCACCTCGACTTCGTCGAGCAGCACGTGCAGCGGGGCACCGGGGATGCCGTGAGCGTGGGCCTCACCGCCTTCTCCGACGACGACCTGGAGGACGACGGCGACGTGATCGTGCTGCCGGGCGACACGCCCCTGCTGCGTCCCGAGACGGTGGCCGCCCTGGTGGCGCTGCACCGCCACAGCGAGGCCGCCGCCACCGTGCTGACCGCCCGCTGGGGCGACGCCACCGGCTACGGCCGGGTCGTCCGCGGGGCCGACGGGCGGGTCCAGCGGGTGGTCGAGCACGGCGACGCCACCCCCGAGGAGCTCGAGATCGACGAGATCAACACGTCGATCTACTGCTTCCGGCGCAGCGTGCTGGCCCCGGCCCTGCGTCGGCTGAGCCCCGAGAACGCGGAGGGCGAGTACTACCTGACCGACGTGGTCGGGGTGCTGCACGATGCCGGCTACCGGGTCGAGGGCCTGGTCGTGCCCGATCCCACCGAGACCCAGGGGGTGAACGACCGGGTGCAGCTGGCCACCGCCGAATCCGAGCTGCGCCGGCGCACGAACGACCGGTGGTTGCGCCAAGGCGTGACGATGGTCGATCCCCAGCGCACCTACATCGACGCCACGGTGCAGCTGGCCCCCGACGTGACCATCTTCCCGGGCACCATGCTCCAGGGGCGCTGCGTGGTGGGTCCAGGCGCCGAGCTGGGTCCCGACACCCGACTGGTCGACTGCGCCATCGGGGCGGGGGCCACCGTCGAGGCCACCATCGGGCGCGACGCCGAGGTGGGCGACAACGCCGTGGTCGGCCCCTTCGCCGCCCTCGAGCCGGGCAGCTCGGTGGCTTCCGACACGCGCACCGGTCCGTTCTACACTGCGACCACCGACGACGCCGACGGCTGACCGGTCAGCGATCCGCCGGATCGACCCCCCAACCAGCGAACACGGGAGCAACGACGGATGGAGCTCGTCACCAAGAAGCGCCTGTACCTGGTGTCGGGGCGATCCAACCTCCCGCTGGCCCAGGAGATCGCCGATCGCCTCGACGTCGAGCTGGGCGAACCCAACCTGGGGGAGTTCGCCAACGGCGAGCTGCACTGCCGGTTCGGCGAATCGGTGCGGGGCACCGACGTGTTCATCGTCCAGACCCACAGCGCCACCGAAGGCATGACCCTCAACGACTCGATCATGGAACAGCTGATCATGGTCGACGCGGCCAAGCGGGCGTCGGCCAAGCGCATCACCGTGGTGTGCCCCTACTACGGCTACAGCCGACAGGACCGCAAGTCCGAGGGTCGCGAACCCATCTCGGCCAAGCTGCTGGCCGACATGTTCCGGGTGGCCGGGGCCAAGCGCCTGGTGAGCGTCGACCTGCACTCGGGCCAGATCCAGGGGTTCTTCGACGGCCCCGTCGACCACCTCACGGCCATGCCCGTGCTGGTCGACCACCTGGCGGGTCTGGGCGGCGACCTGGTCGTGGTGTCGCCCGACGCCGGCCGGGTGAAGGTGGCCGAGCGCTACGCCAGCCTGCTGCACGCCGACCTGGCCATCGTGCACAAGCGCCGGGTCAAGGGGCAGAAGAACTCGGTCGAGGCCCGCGACGTGGTGGGCGAGGTGAGCGGGCGCACCTGCGTGCTCATCGACGACATGATCGACACCGCGTCCACCCTGTGCGCCGCGGCCGACCAGCTCATCGACCACGGCGCGTCCCAGGTCTACGCCGCGGCCACCCACGGCGTGTTCTCCGGCCCGGCCATCGACCGGCTGAAGAACTCGGTGATCTCCAAGGTGGTGGTGACCAACACGCTGCCGCTGCCGCCCGAGAAGCAGATCGACAAGGTCGAGGTGCTGTCGGTGGCCGGGGTCATCGCCGACGCCATCGACGCCGTGTTCGAGGACACGTCGGTGAGCGAGATCTTCGGCGGCGACAACCTGGCGTGAGGCGCGGGCCCGTCGGGGCCGGATGGCGCTGAGCGCGCCGGCCCCGGTAGGCTGGTCCGCCGGTCTACGACCCATCTCCGACTCGTTCACGACGCCCGCTCGGGCGCCCCTGCAGGAGCACGCCACCATGGATGTCACCCTCATCGCCGAGACCGGTCGCCCGACCGGCTCCCGTCCCGCCCGGCGCCAGCGCGTCGAGGGCAAGGTGCCCGGTGTGGTGTACGGGCTCGATCGCGAGCCGGTCTCGGTGTTGGTGGCCTGGCCCGAGCTGCGCCGAGCCCTGACCACCGAAGCCGGCTTCAACGCCCTCATCAGCCTCGAGGTCGACGGCCACCACGACCTGACCATCGTCAAGGACCTCCAGCGCGACCCGGTGCGCCGCTCGGTGACCCATGTCGACTTCCTGCGCATCGACCGCGACGCGGCCATCTCGGTCGAGGTGCCGGTGGTGCTCACCGGTGAGGCCCACCAGGTCGAGATCGAGCAGGGCATCGTCGAGCAGCTCCTCCACACGCTGCTCATCACCTCCAAGCCGGCGGCCATCCCCGCGCAGCTCGAGGTGGACATCACGGCGCTCGAGATCGGCGGGGCGGTGCGGGTGAGCGACATCTCCCTGCCCGAAGGCGTCACCACCGACGTCGAGCCCGAGGAGCAGATCGCCATCGCCAGCGCCACCCGGGCCGCGGAGGCGGCGGTGGCCGCCGAGGGCGCCGAGGAGGAGGCGGCCGGCGAGGGCGCCGAGTCGGCGGCCGACGAGGCCGGGGGCGAGGCCTCCGGCGACGGCGAGTAGTTCGGCGCGCCGCGCCGAAGCCCGCGCCCACCCTCGCAACCGATGGCGACCGACCTGTTGGTGGTCGGGCTGGGCAACCCCGGCGCCGAGTACGTGGGCAGCCGCCACAACGTCGGCTTCGAGGTCGTCGACCTGCTGGCCGAGCGCCACGGGGCGCGGCTGCGCCGATCGCGGCGTGATCGGGCCCTGGTCGACGACGTGCGCGTCGGCCCCGGTCGCCTGATCCTGGCCGAGCCCCAGACCTACATGAACGAGTCCGGCCAGGCGGTGGCGCCCCTGGTACGCCGCTACGACCTGGACGTGGGACGAGAGCTGGTCGTGGTCCACGACGAGCTCGACCTGCCGGTGGGCCGGCTGCGGGTGAAGTCCGGCGGGGGGCTCGCCGGGCACAACGGCCTGCGCTCGATCAAGGCCCACCTGCACGACGACGCCTTCGCCCGGGTGCGCATCGGGGTGGGCAAGCCTCCCAACAAGGACGAGGGCGTGGGCCACGTGCTCAACCGGCCCCCCAAGGCGGTGCGGCTGGTCCTGTCCGAGGTGGTGGCCCGGGCCGCCGACGCCGTCGAGGCCATCCTGGCCGACGGCGTCGATGCAGCCATGAACCGCTTCAACGCCCTGGAGGACGTCGTCGGCGCGCCCGGCCCGGCGGGGTCGGGCCCCGGCTGAGCCGCCTGCGGGCTACTTCTTGCCCTGGGCCGTGCTCTGGTGGGGCAGCAGCGTGTACTCGGGGTTCATGATGGCCAGCTGGCCCCGCGACTCGACCACCATGCCCTCCAGCTCGACGTGGGCGCCCAGGCGCACGCCGGCCAGCTGCTGGCGACCCATGAAGATGGCCACGATCCCGCCCGTGTCGTCGACCACGGTCACCTCGAGGGTGGCCATGCCGCCTTCCCACGGCTGCACCCGCAGGGCCCGGATGCGGCCCTCGACCCGCACCCGCTCGCGCCAGCGGCAGTCGCCGATGGGCTTGCGCAGCACCCGGCCCAGCGAGGGGCTGGCGTGGGGTGGCTCGAGGGGGACGAAGCTCATCTGGCGGTCGAGGACGAGGGCAGCTCGACGGTGGCCTGCGGGGTCTTGCCCAGGTGGTACGGGACGAAGGTCACGTTGGCGTGGGGCACGTTCGACAGCGTCTTGGCGATGGCGTCGGCGGTGTGGTCGTGCAGGAAGCGGTGCCAGAACCGGGAGTACTCACGGCGGGGGATGAGCACGCTGACCTCGGTGCTGCCGTCGGCCGCGGCCTCGGCCACCACCTCGAGGGCACACCGGCTGATGCGCCGGTCCGGGCACTCCACCACCTCGAGGGGAACCCGGGCCAGACCCAGGCGGCTCCACTCCTCGGTCAGCAGGTCGGCCGACACCTCGTCGGTGGCGATGTGAACCGCCTTGAGCGTGTCGGGGGTGAGCGTGCGGGCGTACTGGATGGCCCGGGCCGAGCTCTGGTCGAGGCGTTCCACCAGCACGATCACCGAGTGGTAGCGCAGGATCGGCGCTTCGGCCGCCTCGCGGGCTTCGTGCTCGAGCTCTTCCTTCTCGGACTCGTAGGCGTGGTTCAGCCGGACCAGGAAGAAGACCATGACCGGGACCAGGATCATGATGAACCAGGCCCCACCGGTGAACTTGAACACGCCGATGACGATGGTCACCACGCCGGTGGTGACGGCGCCGAGCCCGTTGACGAACAGGCCGGTGCGCCAGCCCGGTTCCTTGTCGGTGATGTGCTTGCGGGCCATGCCGGCCTGCGACAGGGTGAAGGAGGTGAACACGCCGATGGCGTAGAGCGGGATCAGCCGGGTCACGTCCGCCTGGAAGATGATCACCGGGATGGCACCGGCGATGGCCAGGGCGATGATGCCGTTGGAGAACACCAGGCGGTGGCCGCGCTTGGTGAGCTGCTTGGGCATGAAGGCGTCGTCGGCGTGGAAGCTGGCCAGCCGGGGGAAGTCGGCGAAGCTGGTGTTGGCCGCCAGCACCAGGATCAACATGGTGGCCGCCTGGGTGAACCAGAACATGGCGTGACCCAACGGGCCGCTGCCGTACACGGCCTGGGCGGCTTGGGAGATCACCGTCTTGGTGTCGCTCGGGACGATCTGCATCTTGGCCGCCAGCCAGGAGATGCCGAGGAACATCGAGCCCAGGAGGACGGCCATGATCACCAGGGTCTGGCGGGCGTGCTTCCACTCGACGGGCTTGAAGGCGGGCACGCCGTTGGAGATGGCCTCGACGCCGGTCATGGCCGCGCCACCAGAGGCGAAGGCGTGCAGGATCAGCACCACGCTGGCCGCCCCGGTGGCTTCCAGCGCCGCCGGGTGGGTGGGCACCACGTGTGAGAGCCCGCCCCCGAACAGCGCCTTGTAGATGCCCATGAGGATCATCGAGAACATGGAGATGATGAACAGGTAGGTGGGCACGGCGAAGATCTTCCCGGACTCCTTCACCCCACGCAGGTTCCCGATGGCGATGGTGGTGATGAAGCCGAGGGCCACCGGCACCCGCCACGGGTAGATCGAAGGCACCGCCGAGTAGAGGGCAGCCACGCCGGCCGACACCGACACGGCCACGGTCAGGATGTAGTCGGTGAGCAGGGCCACGCCGGCCACCTGGGCCGGCAGCAGGCCCAGGTTGTCCTTGGTGACGATGTAGGCGCCACCGGCCGACGGGTAGGCCTTGATGGTCTGGCGGTAGCTGAAGACGAGGATGACCAGCACCAGGATCAGGGCGATGGTGATGGGCATCAGGTACGCGAAGGCCAGCGTGCCGATGGCGCCGACGAACAGCAGGGTGCGAAGGATCTCCTCGGAGGCGTACGCCGTGGACGAGAGCGCGTCGGAGGCGAACACGGCCAGGGCGGTGGGCTTGCCCAGTCGCTCGTGGGCCAGCTGGTCGTTGTTGAGCGCCCGGCCCAGGATCTTCGACTTGACCCGGAACCCTCGGGACTCGGGGATGTCGACCTTGGGCGTGGGGGGGAGGGGTTGGATCGCGGAGCGATCCTGCGTGAGAGAGCCTGAGGCCATCCCGAGATTCAACCCGAGGGTGCGGGAGCGGACGAGCAGATCCCCGGTTTCTTAACGCGTTTTTGTCGGCTGACCAGCCTCAACGCGTCGGCGCGAGCCCTATCGGCAACAGGTCCCGGAGCGCCGCCGCGGCCGGACGCGCTCGACAGGGGGTGTTCAGGTTTCGTCAGGACCGCGGGGCCGGATCACCCCAGACGGAACACGGCGGTGGAGTCCGAGTAGTAGACGGCGTGGTCCGGGCCCTGCACCACGTCCAGGTGGCAGGCGTCGGCGCCCACCTCGACGCTGGCGTGGGGCGAGCCGGGTTGGAACACCAGCATGCCGGCGTCGTCGGTGCAGAACACGAAGTGGTCGGCCAGCGCCTCGGGTCCCCGGTTGTCCACCCAGGTGACCCCGGTGGGCACGACGGTGGTGGACTCACTGCTCCAGTCCGGCGCCCCTCGACCCTGGCACGACGTGTAGGGCGAGACGGGATGGCTGTAGCCGTAGCAGTACGGCCACTGGCCGATGGTGCCGGCGTGCACCAGCAGGGCCAGGTCGTAGCCCGTCCCGGGGGAGCCGGCGTCACCCGAGGGGCCGTTGCTGGTGACCAGCACGCGGCCGTCGCCGAAGCCCAGGCCGAACGGGTTGCGCAGGCCGGCCACCCACACCGGATCGGTGGGGCCGAACGGGTTGTCGGTGGGGATGGTGCCGTCGGGGCGGTAGCGCAGGACCTTGCCCCGCACGTCGGTCGTGTCCTGCGGGACCGGTGGGTTCGGTCCTGCCGGCGGGGGCGGCACCGAGTGCTGGTCGCCCACCGTGACGTACAGGTCGCCGTCGGGTCCGAACACCACCCGGCCGCCCTTGTGGCAGCAGTCCGCCCCGGTGGGCAGCTCGATCAGGGTGGTCGGATCGGTGGCGCGGCCACCGCAGTCGGTCCAGCGCTCCACCACCTCGTGGGCGTGGTCGGGCAGCGAGTACAGGGCGTACACGAAGTGGTCCCGCGGGTACGAGGGGCTGACGGCCAGGCCCAGCAGACCCCGCTCGCTCGAGCCCCCGTCGGGCTGGGTGGTGACGGTGGGCACGGTGGTGAAGGTGGACACGGCGGTGCCGGCGGCCACCAGGATGGTGCCACCCCGCAGGGCGATGAACAGCCGGCGGTCGGGGGCCCAGGCCAGGGCCACGGGGAAGGCCAGGTGGGTCACGTAGGGCTCCTCGCCGGTGACCCCGGGCGCCAGGGTGACGTCGGGCTGAGCCGGGCAGGCGGCCGCGGTGGCCCTCGCCGGCGCCGCGGTGCCGATCGGTGGGGGTTCGGTGGCGGTGGGCCCGGACGCCCGTCGCGGGCTCGACGAACCGCAGGCCGCGGCGGCCAGCACCAGGACCGCGGCCACGGCCGCGCCACGTGCCGCGGCCCGGGTGGCCATCGCGGGACACAGCCGTCGGCTCATGACCTGACCGTACCGATCCGGCCCCGGTCGGCACGGTCGTCCGCCGCGCCGGTGCTCGGCCCGGCCGGGAACCCTGCCGCGTCGCTCGGCGGAACGGTCAGGTGCCGGGATCGGGGAGCAGGGTGTAGGCGGGGTTCATGATGGCCAGTTGGTTGCGCGACTCGATGATGGTGCCCTCCACCTCGAGGCGGGCGCCCAGCCGCATCCCGGCGATGCGCTGGCGGCCCTGGAAGATGACGGTCAGCCCGCCCGTCTCGTCGACCAGCGTGCACTCCAGCGTGGCCACCCCACCCTCCCAGGGCTGGACCCGCAGGGCGCGCACCCGGCCCTGCACCAGCACCCGCTCTCGCCAGCGGCACTCACCCAGCGCCTTGCGCACCGTGTGCTCGGGGTGGTGGCGGACCTCGCTCATGGCGACGGGTGCAGCCGACGGTGGCGGCCGGAGCTCTCCAGCACCAGGTCGGTCCGCTTGCCCAGGTGGTAGGGCACGAAGGTCACGTTGGCGTGGGGCACGTCGGCCAGCGCCTTGGCGATGGCGTCGGCGGTGTGGTCGTGCAGGAAGCGGTGCCAGAACCGGGTGTACTCGCGGCGGGGGATGAGGACGCTGACCTCGGTGTTGCCCTCGGAGGCGGCCTCGGCCACCACCTCCAGGGCGCAACGGGTGATGCGCCGGTCGGGGCACTCCACGATCTCGAGCGGCACCCGGGCCAGGCCCAGGCGGGTCCACTCCTCGGCCAGGTCGGCGGCGTGGTCGTCGTCGGTGGCGATGTGCACCGCTCGCAGGTCGTCGGGCGTCAGCGTGCGGGCGTACTGCACGGCCCGAGCCGAGCTCTGGTCGATGTTCTCGATCATCACCAGCACGGTGTGGTAGCGCAGGATCGGGGCCGTGACCGCCTCGCGGGCCTCGTGCTCGAGCTCCGCCTTCTCGGCTTCGTAGGCTCGGTTCAGGCGCACCAGCACGACCACCAGCACCGGGACCAGCACCATGATGAACCAGGCCCCGCCGCCGAACTTGAAGGTGCCGATGACGACGGTCACGATGGCGGTGGTCACCGCGCCGAGGCCGTTGACGAACAGGCCCACCTTCCAGCCCGTCTCCTTGTCGGTGATGTGCTTGCGGGCCATGCCGGCCTGGGAGAGCGTGAAGCTGGTGAACACGCCGATGGCGTAGAGCGGGATCAGCCGGGTCACGTCGGCCTGGAAGATGATCACCGGGATGGCGGCCACCACGGCCAGGGCGATGATGCCGTTGGAGTACACCAGGCGGTGGCCGCGCTTGGTGAGCTGCTTGGGCAGGAAGCGGTCCTCGGCCGCGAAGCTGGCCAGGCGTGGGAAGTCCGCGAAGCTGGTGTTGGCCGCCAGCACCAGGATGAACATGGTGGCACCCAGGGTGAACACGTACAGCACGTGCCCGAGGGCCGACGTGCCGTAGATGGCCTGGGCGATCTGGGCGATGACCGTCTTGGAGTCGCTGGGGACCACGTGCATCCGGGCCGCCAGCCACGAGATGCCGAGGAACATGACGCCGAGCAGGGCGCCCATCACCATCAGGGTCTCGCGGGCGTGCTTCCACTCGACGGGCTTGAAGGCGGGCACGCCGTTGGAGATGGCCTCGACGCCGGTCATGGCCGCGCCGCCCGAGGCGAAGGCGTGCAGCAGCAGGAAGATGCTGACCGAGCCGGTGGCCTTCAGAGCGGCCGGGTCGGTGGGCACCACGTGGTGCAGCCCGCTGCCGATGGTGGCCTTCACCAGCCCGGTCACGATCATGGTGAACATGGCGATGATGAACAGGTAGGTGGGGACGGCGAAGACCTTGCCCGACTCCTTCACCCCCCGCAGGTTGCCGATGGCGATGGTGGCGATGAAGGACAGGGCGATGACCGTGCGCCAGGGGTACAGGGCCGGGACCACCGAGTAGAGGGCGGCCACGCCCGCCGAGGTGGACACCGCCACCGTGAGGATGTAGTCGGTCAGCAGCGACACCCCGGCGATCTGGGCGGGGATGATGCCCAGGTTGTCCTTGGTGACGATGTAGGCCCCGCCGGCCGACGGGTAGGCCTTGATGGTCTGGCGGTAGCTGAACACCAGGATGACCAGCACGCACACCAGGGCGACGGTGATGGGCACCACGTAGCTGAAGGCGGCCAGACCGATGCCCGCCCCGAAGAACAGCAGGGTGCGCAGGATCTCCTCGGTGGCGTACGCCGTGGAGGACAGGGCGTCGGAGGCGAACACGGCCAGGGCGGTGGGCTTGCCCAGGCGCTCGTGGGCCAGTTGGTCGTTGTTGAGGGCCCGACCCAGCACCTTGGACTTGAGGCGGAACCCCCGGCTCTCGGGCAGATCCACCCGCAGGGTCGGGGGCAGGGGCTTGATCGCCGAACGGTCCTGGGTCAGCGAGCCTTTGGCCATGACCTGCCATTCAACACCGCGCGCTAGCCGTAACGGAACCGAAGTGGGCCAGACGCCACCATGCGTTCACATGCGCGTCGGCGCGACCTGACGGAGGACCCGCGCCGATCAAGCCGACAGGCCAACCTCGGTAGCATCGTGGATAGTGCCATCGCCTCACGCCCACGGCGACCACGTGGCCCGCCCGAGGAACCTCCCACCCCGCCCGACCCGGCTCGGGGGCCGGGGCCTCCGCCGGTCCGATCGGAGCCGGTGACGGTGAACTACGTCGGGCACATCGCGGTGGGGATGCTGTTGACCGATGAGGACGGCGCCAGCGGCGACCACTTCCTCGTCGGTTGTGCCCTGCCCGACTACGCGGCCATGGCCGGGGTGCGGCTGCGACCGAAGCAGGCGAACGAGTACACGTCCGGCATCGCCACGCACCAGGCCTGCGATGTCCGCTTCCACCAGTTGGCCTGGTTCCGCCATGCGACCGCCGCGCTCCGCACGGTGCTCCTCTCCGGCGGGTTCTCGAGGGGAGCGGCGCGGGCCGCGGCCCACATCCTGCCGGAGCTGGCGCTGGACGGTCGCCTGATGGCACGCGACGCCGTGGTCGTGGCCACCGGGCGCGTCCTGGAGGCGGTGGCCGCGCCCGACCGGTCCCTGATCGGTCTGGTCGACGGCGTCGATGTCGACCGTTGGCGGATCGGGCTGGAGAGGATCGGGCGTGAGGGCACGCCGGCGCGCTACGCCGAACCCGAGTGGCTGGCTCGGCGGGTCGTCGCCGCGACAGCTGGACGGCCGGCGCTGCGGGTGTCGGCGGCCCACATCCCGATGCTGGCCGACGCGGCGGACGAGCTGCTGTCGGACGAGCAGCTGGACCCCGACGCGATCCTCGTCGCCACCTCCGGCATCGACCGGCCGTCGACGGGCGCGTTGCGACACGCTGGCTGACCGGTCTGCGCCTGGCTCGCCGGTCCCGGCCCGCCGGCGCCACCCATGGCCTCGATACGCTGACCAGTCCTGCCCGTCATGACCGACCTGCGCGAGCTACCCCCCCTGCTGCACCACGAGCCCGGGTTGGCGCGCGTCCTCGGACGCTCCTCAGCGGTCCTGTCGGTGCCCGAGCCGGCCCGGGCCATCACGGTGGCCGGCCTGGTCGACCTGACCGCCCGCCGGCCGGTGGTGGTGGCCGTGCCCACCACCACCGACGCCGAGCGCCTGGCTCACGACCTGGCCGCCTTCCTGGGCGACGACCAGGTCGAGCTGTTCCCGGCCTGGGAGACCCTGCCCTTCGAGCGGGTCAGCCCCAGCGTCGAGACCATGGGCCGGCGGCTGCGCACCATCTGGCGCCTCACCGGCGGCGGCTCGTCCGGCGAGGGCGGCGACGAGGGTCGGCGAGGGGCGGCGCCGGCGGTGGTGGTGGCGCCGGTGCGCGCCCTGGTGCAACGCCTCGGGCCCCACGTCGACGAGATCGAGCCGGTGATCGTGGGCCAGCAGGACCGCCTCGACCCCACCGACCTGGTGGCCCGCCTGGTGGCGGCCGGCTACCGGCGCGAGGAGCTGGTCGAGCACCGGGGCGAGGTGGCAGTGCGCGGCTCGATCGTCGACGTCTTCGGCTCCACCGCCGACGGTCCGGTGCGCATCGACCTGTGGGGCGACGAGGTCGACCGGCTCACCGAGTTCTCGGTGTCCGACCAGCGCTCGACGGTCGACATCGCCGAGGTCGAGCTGTTCGCCTGCCGCGAGCTGCTGCCCACCGAGGAGGTGCGGGCCCGGGCCGAGGCGCGCATCGCCACCGACCCCTGGGGTCGCGACCAGTGGGAGCGCCTGGCCCAGGGGCTCATCTTCGACGGCATGGAGTCGTGGCTGCCCTGGCTGAGCACCGAGGAGCGGGTGCTGTTCGACCTGGTCGGACCCGAGTCGCAGGTGCTGCTGGTCGAGCCGCGTCGGATGCGCGACCGCGCCGCCGACATCCTGGCCGAGGAGGCCGACCTGGCGGCCAGCCTGGCCGTGACCTGGGGGGTGCCCGGCTCCTCCGCGGAACCCGGCGTGGGCGGGGCGGATCCCGGCGTGAGCGGGGCGCACGTCGACCTCCCCCAGCTCCACCTGCCCTTCGACCGGCTCCTGGTCCACACCACCGCCCCCACCTGGACGGTGACCACCGTGCCCGAGGGCCCCGACGTCGCCACGGTGGCCGCCACCGGCTGGGCCCCGGTGGTGGGCGATGGAGCCGGCCTGGTCGGCCAGCTGAAGGATCTGCTGGTCGACGGCCATCGGGTGGTGGTGGCCGCCGACGGCGCCGGCTCGGCGTCGCGCATCGGCACGCTCCTGCGCGAGCAGGGTGTGGACCTCGACGTGGTCGTGGCCCCCCTCGAGCGGGGGTTCGTGCTGCCGGCCATCAAGTTGGCCGTGCTGGCCGAGTCCGACGTGACCGGGCGTCGTCGGGCCCACCGCCGAGCCCGGCCGCGCCGGCGCGAGGCACAGGGCTACTTCGACGACCTCAAGGCCGGAGACTACGTGGTGCACTACCAGCACGGCGTGGCCCGCTACGGCGGCATGGTGACCCGCGCCATCGGTGGCGTCGAGCGCGACTACCTGTTGCTCGAGTACCGCGGCGACGACCGCCTGTACGTCCCGTCCGACCAGATCGACGCCGTGCGCCACTACACCGGGGGCGAGTCGCCGAGCCTGAGCCGCATGGGTGGGGGCGACTGGCAGAAGGCCAAGGCCCGGGTGCGTTCGGCGGTGGCCGAGATCGCCCAGGAGCTGGTCGTGCTGTACCAGACCCGGGTGCACACCCCCGGCCACGCCTTCGGTCCCGACACCCCGTGGCAGCACGAGCTGGAGGAGGCGTTCCCCTACGAGCTCACGCCCGACCAACACACCGCCGTGGCCGAGGTGAAGGCCGACATGGAGGAGCCGGTGCCCATGGATCGCCTGATCTGTGGCGACGTGGGCTTCGGCAAGACCGAGGTGGCCCTGCGCGCCGTGTTCAAGGCCGTGCAGGACGGCCGCCAGGCCGCCGTGCTGGTGCCCACCACCCTGCTGGCCCAACAGCACCTCCAGACCTTCGCCGAGCGCTTCGCCCCCTACCCGGTGCGCGTCGAGGTGCTCAGCCGCTTCCTGACCGCGGCCCAGGCCCGGGCCGTGGCCGCCGGCGTGGCCTCGGGTGAGGTCGACGTGGTCATCGGCACCCACCGGCTGCTGTCGGGCGACATCGCCTTCAAGGACCTGGGCCTGCTGGTGGTGGACGAGGAGCAGCGCTTCGGCGTGACCCACAAGGAGGCCATCAAGGCGCTGCGGGCCGACGTGGACGTGCTCACCCTCACGGCCACGCCCATCCCGCGCACGTTGGAGATGAGCCTCACCGGCATCCGCGACCTCACGCTGCTCAACACCGCCCCGGCCGAGCGCCAGCCCATCCTCACCTACGTGGGCGAGCAGGACGACCGGGCCGTGGGCGAGGCCATCCGCCGTGAGCTGCTGCGCGAGGGCCAGGTCTTCTTCGTGCACAACCGGGTGCAGGACATCGAGAAGGTGGCGGCCGAGGTGCGCGGCCTGGTGCCCGAGGCTCGGGTCACCGTGGCCCACGGCCAGATGGACGAGGGCACCCTCGAGCAGGCCGTGATCGACTTCTGGGAGGGCGAGCACGACGTCCTGGTGTGCACCACCATCATCGAGTCGGGCATCGACATGCCCACCGTCAACACGCTGGTGGTCGACCGGGCCGACCTGCTGGGCCTGGGCCAGCTCCACCAGCTGCGCGGTCGGGTGGGGCGGGCCGGCTCCCGGGCCTACGCCTACCTCTTCTACCCGCCCGATCGGTCCCTCACCGAGGAGGCCTACGAGCGCCTCAAGACCATCGGCGAGGCCACCGAGCTGGGCTCGGGCTTCAAGATCGCCATGCGCGACCTGGAGATCCGGGGCGCCGGCAACCTGCTGGGCACCGGCCAGTCCGGCCACATCGCGGCGGTGGGCTACGACCTGTACTGCCAGATGGTGACCGAGGCGGTGGCCGAGCTGAAGGGCGAGCCCGTGCGCGAGCCGGCCGAGATCAAGCTGGAGCTGCCCCTCGACGCCAGCCTGCCCGTCGACTACGTGGGCAAGGAGGAGCTGCGGCTGGAGGCCTACCGGCGCCTGGCCGCGGTCACCACCGAGGCCGAGGTGGACGACATCGCGGCCGAGTGGGTCGACCGGTTCGGGCCGGTGCCATCCGAGGCGCAGGCGCTGCTGTCGGTGGCGCGGTTGCGAGCCGAGTGCGTGCGCACCGGTGTGCGGGAGGTCACCGTGACCAAGGGCCCCGGGTTCGGTGGCCCGCGCTACATCGCCCGGCTCACCCCGGTGGACCTGCCCACCAGCAAGGTGATCCGGTTGCGCCGGCTCTACAAGGACACCGTCTACAAGGAGGACCTGCGTCACCTCCAGCTGCCGGTGTCGACCGCGGCCGAATCGGCCGAGACGGTGATCGCCGCCCTGCGCGAGCTCATCCCGGCCGACGAGCCGGCCCCGGTGTGAACGCCCGTCGACCCCGGATGGCTGACTGGTGCGGCGCGCGCCCGTTCCCTAGGCTGACCGGGCTGTGACCCGCCTCCGCTCGATCCCCTCGGTCCTGGCTGCCCTCGCGCTGGCCTTGGGCATCGTCGCCTCGGCCTGCTCGGCCACGTCCGGCACGGCGGTGACGGTCAACGGCACCGACCTGTCCAACCAGGACTTCGTGAGCTGGCTGCACGCCATCAACGCCAACCCGACGCTCAAGGCCCAGACCCAGACCACCGGGGTGAACGCCAACACCTACAGCACCAGCTTCACCACCGGGGTGCTGAACAACCAGGTCACCTTCGTCCTGATCGACCAGGAGCTGGCCCGACGACACATCACCTTGTCCACCGCGGACCTCTCGGCGGCCGAGACGTCGCTCCAGACCCAGCTGGCGCCCTCCACCACCGACCCGAGCACCGGCCAGCAGACGGCGGGCTCGGCGGCGGAGGGCAAGAAGGTGCTCGACTCGCTGGGCTCGTTCAAGACCGCCCTCATCCGCGCCACGGCGGGCCAGACCGCGCTGCAGAAGGTGTACGCCCAGAAGCGGGGCGCGACCGCTGTCCTCCAGCAGCTGTACGACAAGAACCCCAGCCAGTTCACCAACAAGGCGTGCGTGTACGTGATCGAGGTGCCGGCCGGCTCGGGCGGCACCGACTCGAGCGGCAACCCCGTGACGCCCAGCGCGTCGGACTTCTCCAGCGCCCAGAGCCAGGCCAGCCAGCTGCGCACCGAGATCGCCAGCCAGGCGACCAGCTCGACCGGCAGCCTGGCCGGTACCTTCGCCTCGGCCGCGTCGCAGGTGGCCAGCAGCGAGGGGCTGCAGTCCGACGGTGACCTGGGCTGCCAGTCCAAGGGCACCTACACCCAGAGCGAGCCGGCGCTGGAGGATGCCATCTGGAGCGGCCCCGTGGGCGACATGAGCCAGCCCGTCAAGGGGTCCGAGGGCTACTTCCTGGTGTTCGTGTCGGCGCGGGGCGACCTCACCTTCGACCAGGCCAAGACCGAGCTGCAGAAGGCGGCCGCCACCCAGGCCCTCACCGACTACAAGAACTGGTTCGACGCCGCCACCAAGAAGGCCGACGTGACCGTCGACCCGCAGTGGGGTTCGTGGGACGCCAAGACCGGCACCATCGTGGCGCCGGTGGGCGCCACCTCGTCGAGCACCAGCACCACCAAGCCTTCCGGCCTCGGCACCATCAACCTGGGCGGATCGTCCGGTTCGGCCGGCTCCGCCACGTCGACCACCACGCCCTAGTCGACCGAGTCGATGGTGGCCCCGGGGATCCGCCGCATCTCGGTGGTGGGCCTGGGCCCGGGTGACGCCGACCTGGTCACGGTCGCCACCGCCGATCGCCTGCACGAGGCCGAGGCGGACGGGCGCCTGTGGTTGCGCACCCGTCGTCACCCCGCCGCCTCGTTGGTGCCCGACGCCCCCAGCTTCGACCACGTCTACGACCGGGCCGAGCGGCTCGACCAGGTCTACGAGCAGATCGTGGACGAGCTGGTGGGCGCGGCGGCCGACGGCCCGGTGACCTATGCCGTGCCCGGCTCGCCGCTGGTGGCCGAGCGCACCGTCGAGCTGCTCTGCGCCCGGGCCGCGGTCGACGACGACCTCGAGGTCGAGGTGGTGCCGGCGTTGTCGTTCCTCGACCTGGCCTGGGTCCGCCTGGGCGTCGACCCGATCGCGGCCGGCGTACGGGTGGTCGACGGGCAGCGCTTCGGGACCGACGCCGCCGGCCAGCGCGGCCCGCTGCTGGTGGCGCAGTGCGATTCCCGCCACGTCCTTTCCGAGGTCAAGCTGGTCCTGGACGAGGGCGTGGAGCCGGCCCTGGCCGCCTCCGGTCGGGTGGTGGTGCTGCAGGGGTTGGGCACCGCCGACGAGCGCATCTTCGACGTGGCCCTGGCCGAGCTCGACCAGGTGGTCGTGGCCGACCACCTGACGTCGCTGTACCTGCCCGAGCTGGCCGCGCCGGTGGCGGCCGAGGTGGCGCGGCTGGTCGAGCTGGTGGCCACGTTGCGGGCGGAGTGCCCATGGGACCGCAAACAGACGCACCACTCGCTGCGGCGCCACCTGTTGGAGGAGAGCTACGAGGTGCTCGAAGCCCTCGACGAGCTGGCCCCCGAGCCGGCCGACGACCCCGACGGCCTGGCCCACCTGGAGGAGGAGCTGGGCGACCTGCTGTTCCAGATCGCCTTCCACGCCAAGCTGGCCACCGAGGAGGGCGCCTTCACCCTGGCCGACGTGGCCCGGGGCGTGCACGACAAGCTGGTGGCCCGCCATCCCCACGTGTTCGGCGACGTGTCGGCCGAGACGGCCGACGACGTGGTGGCGAACTGGGAGCAGATCAAGAAGGCCGAGAAAGGGCGCCAGAGCGTGTTCGACGGCATCCCGGCAGCCATGCCCGCGCTGCTGTACGCCTCGAAGATCCAGAAGAAGGCGGAGTCGATCGGCCTCGAGCCGAGCGTCGGGCCGGAGGCGCCCACCGAGGACGAACTCGGCGAGCTGTTGTGGCAGGTGGTCGACCGGGCCCGCCGGGCGGGCGTCGACCCCGAGGACGCGCTGCGGGCGTCGGCGGTGGCCCACCTGGCCGCGCTGCGGGCCGCCGAGCGGGCCGAGGGCCCGACCTGACGCGCTCGCCCGACAACCGCCCGAACCTGTCAGCTGAGCGGGCCGTGTGAAGTTGCGTGGGTGACAGGTTCGCCGGCTGCCCGCCGGGCGACCTGCTCTGATCGGCTACCAGGTCTGGGCGCTGAGCACCTTGGCCCGGGCCGACGAGCGGGTGAAGCGCATGGCGCCGTCGTCGACCGGGTCCTTGCGGAACATCTTGCGGTCGGCCTGGTAGTTCTGCGGGTTGAGCCACGGCGCGTGATCGCCCTGGCGCGGCAGCCGGTCCATCGTCCGCTGCATGTAGCCGGCGGAGAAGCCCTCGATCCACGGGCGGGGCGTCATGGAGCGGTCGATGGCCCGCAGGCGCGGGGTGCACTCGTCGGTGCCGGTCTGGTCCATGTGGTTGAGCAGGCGGCACACGTACTCGCAGATCAGGTCGGCCCGCAGCGTCCACGAGGCGTTGATGTAGCCGAAGGAGCTGGCCAGGTTGGGCACGTCGGAGTAGGCGAAGCCCTTGTAGGTCCAGGTCTGGGAGAAATCCACGGGGCTGCCGTCCACCTCCACCTGCATCTCGCCCAGCGTCACCAGCTGCAGGCCGGTGGCGGTGACGATGATGTCCGCCTCGAGCTCCTGGCCCGACGCCAGCCGGATGCCCTTCTCGGTGAAGGTGTCGATGTGGTCGGTCACCACCGACGCCCGTCCGGATCGGATGGCCTTGAACAGGTCGCTGTTGGGCACCAGGCACAGCCGCTGGTCCCACGGGTTGTAGCGAGGCGTGAAGTGCGTCTCGACGTCGTAGTCGGGCCCGAGCTCGTCGCGGACCATGTCCAGCAGCTTGGCCTTGACCTGGTCGGGCTGGGTGCGGGTGCGCTTGTAGATCATCTGCTGCATGGCCACGTTCTTGCGGCGGGTCAGGTCGTAGGCGATCCGGTCGGGCAGCACCTTGCGCATGGTGTTGGCCAGGTGGTCGGTGTCGGGGCGCGACACCACGTACGTGGGGGAGCGCTGCAGCATGGTCACGTGGGCCGCGGTCTCGGCCATGGCCGGCACCAGCGTCATCGCCGTGGCCCCGGAGCCGATGACCACCACCTGCTTGCCGGCGTAGTCGAGGTCCTCGGGCCACTGCTGGGGGTGCACGATCTGGCCGGTGAAGTCGTCGCGGCCGGGGAAGTCCGGCGTGTAGCCGGCCTGGTAGCTGTAGTACCCGGCGCAGACGAACAGGTAGTTGCACGACATCTCGACCAGCTCGCGGTCGCCGTCGGTGCCGTCCTCGCCCTCGTGGCGTTGCCGGATCTCGAGGGTCCAGCGGGCGTCGTCGCTCGACCACCGGGCCGCGGTCACGTGCTGGCCGTAGCGGATGTGGCGGTCGATGCCGAACTGGGCCGCCGTCTCGTGCAGGTAGGCCAGGATCGACGGACCGTCGGCGATGGCCTTGTCGGCCGTCCAGGGCTTGAAGTTGTAGCCCAGGGTGTGCATGTCGCTGTCGGAGCGCACGCCCGGGTAGCGGAACAGGTCCCAGGTGCCGCCGATCTGGTCGCGGCCCTCCAGGATCACGTAGGAGCGCGAGGGGCACTTGTCCTGGAGGTGGTAGCCGGCGCCGATGCCGGAGATCCCGGCGCCCACCACGATGACGTCGACGTGTTCCATGTGCAGCCCCCCGGCTGGATCGGGTCGGCCGCCGACACGGCCGTGCGGGCCCGATCAACCGAACACGCTACAAGACCCCGTCGCGTCCCCGGCGGCCGTGGCCGTGGTGCCAGGATGCGTCCGGCCGCGGACGAGGATCGGAGCGCGCATGACCACCACCCGGATCGCCTTCCTGCGAGCGGTGAACCTGGGTCGACGCACGGTGCCCATGCCCCGGCTGGTCGAGGTGCTCGTGGGGCTGGGCTACCAGGACGCCTGGACCTACATCAACAGCGGCAACGCCGTGTTCGAGGCCTCGGGGTCGCGGGCCGCGCTGGAGGACGCCGTCGAGGTGGCCTTGGAGCAGGCGTTCGGGTTCGAGGTCACCACCTTCGTGCGCACCCCGGCCGAGCTGAGGCGCATCCTGGCCGCCCAGCCCTTCGAGGTGGCCGCCGGCGACACCTACTTCGTGACGTTCCTCAAAGAGCCGGCCTCGGGCGAGGCCAAGCGGTCGCTCGAGGCCTGCTCGAACGACGTCGACACGCTGGTGGTCGACGGGCGAGAGGTCCACTGGCGCATGCACGGTCGCTCGACCGAGACCACGCTGAAGAAGAAGGACTGGAAGGTGGTGGGTGAGTTGGGCAGCACCAGCCGCAACGTCACCATGCTGACCAAGCTGCTGGCCAGGATCGACGCCTGACCCGGCCGATGGGCCCAGTCGTCGTCGGGGTCCGGGGAGTCCGTTCCCCGTCGCTCCCGCACGAGTCTCGCGTTGTCTCGCGGCGAGACAACGCGAGACAGCTGCGGGAGCAGCGGCCCCGGAGCGCCGAGCCGCCCATCCCCATGACCTGCGTGCGAGGGAGAGGTCAGGTCGTGCTCGGGCCCGAAGCCCCGCTTCCTTGGCTACGGGATGCTCGAGCGCGCAGTCCATCCCGCCGCCCCACATCGACCCGAGCGACAGCTCGCCGGTGGCAGCGTCGATGACCTGCCACGAGGTCCGATACTGCTGGGCAGCCTCTCGGGCTGGCGGACGGCATGGCTGGTGGTCGAAGGCGTAGACCCAGGCGAGCCTGTGGTCGAACTGCGGGACCATGGTTCCGTTCGATCCTTCGAAGGTGGTCGGGGTGGTGAGCGATCCGAGCCAGATGTGCGCCTCGCCAGGTTCTCGTGGCCGCTCCTTGAGAGGTTCGCTGCCAGTCGGCATCTTCTGCCAGATGTCCGTCGGCGGGACCACCAGCTCGGCGAGCTGAGCGGCGTCTGGCGGTTCCAGCCGGTCCGGGCCGCTGCCGTCGATGGTGGTGTGGACCAGGTACTGGCCGTAGTCACGGGCAGGTCGCGGCCCGGTCGGCACCGAGGTCGCCGACACCGCCTCCGAGGGTCCCACGGACCCGCAGCCCACGAGCACCGTCGCCAGCGTCAGGGTCAACAGCAACCCCCACGACCATCCGCGCACCACGTCTGCCCATCGGCCACGTGCCGTGACATGTGAGGCGGTCGGCGTGGTCGGACCTATCCCGAGTGCGCCTTCTTGGCCTCGACCCAGGCCTTCACCACCGGGCCGAACGTGGCCGGGTTGTAGACGTCCTCCTCGGACGAGAACCGTCCGTCACCGGCATAGGTGAGGATCGTGATGTTGCTGGCCTCGTAGATCTGGCCGTCACCGGGATCGTCGAAGCGGTTCTCGATCTCGCAGATCCAGCGGCCGGTCTCCTCGTCGCACACGCACCAGTTGTGGGGGAAGATCGTCATCTCCGAGTTGGGCCACTGGCCCATGGTCTCGGAGATCCAGGCCAGGATGGCGGGCCGCCCCTCGAACGTGCCGTAGTGGTGCTCGATGTAGGTGGCGTCCTCGGTGAAGCGGTCGGCCCACACCCCCCAGTCGTGGGTGCGTCCCGCCTCCTGCGCCGCGGCCACGTAACGGTCGTGCGCCTCCTGCAGCTCCTGGCGTGTCCATCTCCCCATGTGATCCCCCTTGGTCGTGCCGTCTCAGTCGTCGAGTACAGCGGCGGCGATGAGCTGTTCGAGCCGGGCCGTGTCGTTCCAGCTGATCTGCAGCTGCTTGGCCCGACGGAAGTACAGCTGGATGTCGTACTCGAGGGTGAAGCCCACGCCGCCGAAGATCTGCTGGGCCATGGCCGTCACGTCCCGGAACGTCTGGCCGGCGAACAGCTTGGCCATCGGCGCCAGCCGGTCGACCGACCGCCCCTCCGACCGGGCCCAGGCCGCCTCGTAGACCAGCAGCGTGCCGCCGTCCACCGCCGTCTTGGCGTCGGCCAGGTAGTGGGCCAGGGCCTGGAAGGCGCCCAGCGGCTTGTCGAACTGCTCGCGGTCCTTGGCGTACTGCACTGTGATCTCGAGCGCGTAGGCGGCGCCGCCCATGGCCAGCGCGGCCTGCAGGATCATGCCGTCGGCCATGACCTCGGCCCAGGTGTCCCAGCCCGTGCCCGTGGCCGCGTCGGCCCCGCCGATGCGGTCGTCGACGCCCACCCCCACCCCGTCGAAGGTGACGGCGTACTGCGTGTCGGAGGCGATGGTGAGCTGTTGGTCGAGGGTGACACCTGCGGCCTGGGGATCGACCAGTAACAGCTCGACCCCGTCGTCGGTGCGGGCCAGCACCACTAGGGCCTGGGCCCCAGCCGCGAAGGGCACGTGCCACTTGGTCCCGTCGAGCACCCACCCGTCGCCGTCGGCTCGGGCGGTCAGGGCCACGCCCTCGGGGCCGAAGCCGCGGCGGGGCTCGAGCCAGGCCGGCACCACGATGGCGTCACCCGAGGCGATGCGGGGCAGCCAGGTCTGGCGCTGGGCGTCGGATCCGGCCCGGACCAGCGCGCCGCCGCACAGGACGGCGCTGGCGAAGTGCGGCGAGGGGGCCAGCGATCGGCCCAGCTCCTCGTAGACCACCACCGCTTCGAGCAGGGTCATCTCCGAGCCGCCGTAGGCGGCGGGCAGGGTCAGCCCGATCAGGTCGAGCGCGGCCAGCTGCTTCCAGAAGTCCTGGGGGTAGCCGATCGGGTCGTCCTCGAGCTGGCGGACGACGTCGAGCGGCGCGAGGTCGGTGCACACGCCGCGCACCATCTCCCGCAGCATCTCCTGCTCGTCGCTGAAATCGAGATCCATCAGGGCTCCTGATCTAGGGCTTCCACTGGTCGCCACCGCGGCGCCAGGGGTTGTCGTCGGCATCGGTGGGCAGGGCCATGCGAGCCGCGCACGTCGTCTTGACCGCGTCGCCGACCCGCAGGGTGACGTCCAGGTCGACCCAGCCGCAGCCCACGTCATCGGTGCCCACCCCGGTCACGGTGGCGTCCAGCGCCATGGTGTCGCCCGGGAACACCGATCCCTTCATGCGGAAGGTGACCCGGCCCAGTCGCCCTCGGGGACCGCTCCAGTCGGTCAGGTAGCGCTCGAACCAGGCGGCCTGGTTGGGGGTGTTGAGGAAGATGTCCTGGGTGCCGTTGCGGTTCACGGCGAAGTCGTGGTCGTGGTGCATCGGGCGCCAGTCGCGCGCCGCCAGCGCGCCCAGCACCACGGTGGTGGCCGACACGTCGTAGCGCAGCGTGGGCAGGGCGTCGCCCTCGTGGACCTGGTCGAGGGTCAGCCCCGGCTGGTCGGTGGTGGTCATGCGCCCTCCTGGGTCGGAGCGGAGGCGGTGGCCGGGCCGGTCCCGCTGTCGCGGCGATAGCCGAAGCCCGTGTAGCTCTCGACCCCGACCAGCTCGTCGCGCTGGTTGAAGTACTCGACCTCGATGACCCAGAACCGCCCGGTGCCCAGCTTGGTGGTCTTGAGGTCGCTCACCGATCGCAGGATCTGGTGGGTGCGCAGGCGGTCGCCCACCCGCACGGGTTCGTAGAAGACGATCGTGTTGTCGCTCATGACCGCCTCGGGCAGCTCGAGGGCGGCCTTCAGGTCGAAGTGGACCTGGAGCGGCACGGCGGGCTCGGTCACCCCCGGAGACCAGTTGTGGGGTCGGAACCACACCGACAGCATGCTGGGCGGGGCGATGGGGCCGCCGGTGACGGCGGCGGCCACCTCCGGTTCCCAGAACAGGGGGTTGCCGTTCTCCACCGACGAGCAGCTGGTCCAGATGTAGCCCTGCTCCACGTCGAACTGGCCCGCCTCGGGGTAGAGGACCTGGCCGATCATGGCCGTGACCCGCTCGGGCAGGTCGGTGGGGACGTCCTCGCCGGTGTTGTCGGAGTCGGTCATGCGATGGCTCGCTTCATGCGATGGCCCCTTCTCGGCGCAGCTCGGCGATGCGGTCGGGATCGAACCCGGCGGCGCCGAGCACGGCGTCGGTGTCGGTGGACCCGGCCGGTCGGGCGTGGACGGGCTGGGTGGGGACGGCCGACCCGGCCAGCAGCGGCGCCAGCTGGGTGAACGGACCCTCGACCTCGTCGACGGCATCGATGAGGAGCCCCCGCTCGATGACGTGGGCGTCGCCGACCAGCTCCGGCACCGAGTACACGGGCCCGACGCAGGTGTCGGCCGGCCCCAGCTCGTCCACCCACCGATCCCGGGGCTTGCGCTCGAAGGCGGCCCGGAAGTCGGCCCGGATCTCGTCCTGGACGGCGTCGTCGAGCTGGTGGTCGATCCAGCGCCCGCAGTCGAGGCCCCGGCACAGGTTGGCGTAGAAGTGCGGTTCGATGGCCCCCACCGCCACCCACCGGTCGTCGGCGCAGCGGTAGGTGTCGTAGCAGGCGTAGCGCCCGGTCAGGATGTAGTGGCCCGGGCCGGGGACCACGCCGGTGGCCAGGTACTCGTCGATGTAGAGACCCATGAGCGACAGCACGCCGTCGGCGATGGACACGTCCAGGTAGGCGCCCTGGCCCGTGGTGGACCGCCGCACCAGGGCGGCCAGGATGGCCATGGCCGCCTGCATCCCGCCTCCGGCGGCGTCGGCCACGGTGGCACCCGGCAGGGGTGGCTTGTCGCCCGGTGCCCGCTCCGAGCAGTCGAGGTAGCCGCCCAGGCCCAGGTAGTTGATGTCGTGGCCGGCGCGCTGGGCGTAGGGGCCGATCTGGCCGTAGCCGCTGGTGGCGCAGTAGACGATGTCGGGCTTCACGGCGGCCACCGCCGCGTAGCCGATGCCCAGGCGGTCGACCACCCCGGGTCGGAAGCTCTCCAGCACGACGTCGGCCGTGGAGGCCAGGTCGAGGAAGGTGTCGCGCCCGGCCGGCGCCTTCAGGTCGATCTGGATGCGCAAGGTGTCGCGCCCGGCGCTGTAGGCGTAGAAGGGCGGGTCGATCTGCACGCCACCGGCGCGGGGCACGGCCCCGATCTTCACCACCCGGGCGCCGTAGTCGCTCAACAGGCGCGAGGCTCGCGCCGCCGGACCCACGGTGGCGAAGTCGAGCACGGTGATGCCCTCGAGCGCGGGCGAGGGGGCGACGGACGATGGCACGGGCGGCACCTAGAAGTTCTTGGGCAGGCCCAGGCCGCGCCGGGCGATGATGTTCTTCTGGATCTCGGAGGCCCCGCCCCCGATGGTGTCGATGACCGTGTAGCGGTAGGTCGACTCGGCCCGGCCGGCCATGGGGGCCGTCTCGGTGCGCACCCGCAGCTGCGTGCCCGGCCCCCCGATGTCCATGGAGGCGTCGGCCAGGCGCTTGGAGTACTCCGTGGCGAAAAGCTTGTACTCGGAGGACTCGACCGTGGGCGGCGCCACCTTCTCGCCGGTGGCCTTGTGGGCCCGCTCGCCCTTCACCGACTCGTGCACCACCTTGAGCCCCATCACCCGGGCCACCTCGGCGTCGGTGTGCAGCTTGGCCATGCGCGACCGGATGACCGGGTCGTCCCTGAGGGCGACGCCGTCACGGGTCTCGGTGCGCACGAACTCGGTGAGCACGTCGAGGCGCTGGCGGATGGGCGAGATGGTGAACATGGTGAAGCGCTCGAGGTCCAGCGCCTGGCTGATGTAGGAGAAGCCGCTGTTCACCTGCCCGACCACGAACTCGTCGGGCACGAACACGTCGTCGATGAACACCTCGTTGGTGCGCTCGTCGCCCATCGTCCATATGCCGCGGATCTCGATGTTGGGGTCGTCGAGGGGCACCAGCATCAGGGTGATGCCGTGGTGCTTGTTGTCCGGATCGGTGCGGGTGCCCAGCCAGTACCACTCGGCGAAGTGAGCCGAGGTGGTCCAGGTCTTCTGGCCGTTGAGCAGCCAGCCGGTCTGGCTGCCCTGGGTGTGGCGGATGGCCTTGAGCTTCATGGAGGCGGCGTCGGAGCCGGCGTTGGGCTCGCTGTAGCCGACGGCGAACTCGACGTCGTTCTCCAGGATGAGGGGCAGGAACTTCTCCTTCAGGAAGTCGCTGCCGTGGGCGATGATCGTCTTGCCCACGATGCCGACGCCCTTGCCGATCTGGGGGCCGCCCCGACCGGCCAGGGCCTCGTTGAGCAGGTACTCGTAGACGCCCTCGCCCTCGGAGCCGCCGTACTCGGCCGGCCAGGTGAGGCCCAGCCAGCCCTTGTGCCCGAGCTCCTTCATGAACGCCCGACGCTTGGGCGTGTCCACGATCTGGGCCATGTTCTCGCGGGTCACGTCGAACACGTCGGGATCGTCATGGGCGTCGAGGAAGGCCTCGACCTCGGCCTGGAAGGCCAGCTCCTCGGGCCGGAACTCGAAGTCCATGCGGTGTCCCCTTCGCGACGATCGACGGGACGAGCACCGCCCCCCGGCCCGATTCTGACGGGTCGTCAGGAACTATGCCACGAAACCGCTCAGGCGATCGGACGGCTCGCCGGGCGACCGCCGTAGCGGGCCAGGGCGTAGAACACCAGCACGGCGAGGGCGACGTAGGTGATCGACCAGATGGGGTAATAGGGCATCCACGTCATGGCGCTCAACCCACCGATCACCGCGGCCACGTAGCCCACCCAGCGGGCTACCTGGGATCGCACCATGAGCAGGACGCTCGAGGCGATCAGGATGATCCCGACCGCGAGCCAGGCCCAGGCGTAGTTCTTCAGGTTCGAGCCGAGCAGCCCGTTCTGGAGGCCGTCGGGGATGGCGCCGTGGTAGCGGAAGGCCCAGAACGAGTCGAGCAGTCGCATGAGGCCGGCCAGGCCCAGAACGGTGCCCGCGAAGAAGAGCCAGCCCTGGCCTCGCATCTCGTCGGGGTAGATCACAAGTTGATCGGTGGCCGCGGTGGCTGCCGTCGCCTGTGGGTTCTCGGTCATCGCCATGACGCATCAACTCCTCTGGTCGCGGGACCCGGCATCGTGGCCCGGTCCCGATCTGGCGGGACCTCCCGAGGATCACAGAACCGAAGGATCGGTGACAGGGTCCTTGGACCCTTGCCGTGGCGCCCGATGCCGGGGACGCTGCTGGCAGGACACGGCTGGGAACAGGAGGATCCGCATGCGTGCCTTGAGGATGACCAGCTGGAACCACGACCCGTCGATGGACGAGGTGCCCGCCCCCGAGGCGGGTCCGGGCGAGGCCGTGCTGAGCGTGGGGGGAGCGGGCGTCTGCCACTCCGACCTGCACGTGCTCTACGAGTTCCCGCCCGGGGCCATGCCCTGGACCCTGCCCTTCACCCTCGGCCACGAGAACGCCGGCTGGGTGCACCAGCTCGGGCCCGGTGTCGTCGGCCTGGAGGTGGGCCAGCCGGTGGCCGTGTACGGGCCGTGGGGCTGCGGCCGGTGCCGCACCTGCGCGCTGGGCGCAGAGAACTACTGCGAGCACGCGGCGCTGGGCACCCCGGTCGGTGGCCTGGGCGCGGACGGGGGCATGGCCGAGTTCCTGCGCGTGCCGGGGCTGCGCCACCTGGTCCCGCTGCCCGACACCGTGGGTCCGGTCGACGCCGCGCCGCTCACCGACGGCGCCCTCACGCCGTACCACGCCATCGCCCGGGCGCGTCGGCTCCTGGTCCCCGGGAGCACGGCCGTGGTGATCGGCGTGGGTGGGCTCGGCCACCTGGCCCTGCAGATCCTGCGAGCGACCACCGAGGCGCGCGTCGTGGCCGTCGACCAGCGGCCCGAGGCGCTCGAGCTGGCCAAGATCTGCGGCGCGGACGACGTGGTCCTGGCCGGAGACGGGGCGGCCGACGCCATCCGCGAGGTGTCGCACGGGCAGGGCGCGCAAGCCGTGTTCGACATGGTGGGCAACGACGCCACCCTGGAGCTGGCGGGCCGTGTCGTGTCCGTGAACGGGCACATCGGGCTGGTCGGGCTGGGCGGCGGGGTCCTGCCCGTCTCGCTCCTGGGGTTGCCCTTCGGCCTGTCGGTGGGTTCGACCTACTGGGGCACGCTGCCCGAGCTCCACGAGGTGCTGGCGCTGGCCGCTCGAGGCGACCTGAAGGCCCACATCACCACCTTCCCGTTGGACCGGGCGCTGGCCGCGTACGAGGCCGTGCGCCAGGGTCTGGTCGTCGGTCGCGCCGTGGTGGTGCCATGAACCAGCCCGTGATCGGCCTCGACGCCCTGCGCCTCACCGACGAACCCCTCGCCGGCGGCAAGGGGGCCAACCTGGGCGAGCTCGTACATGCCGGCCTGCCCGTGCCTCCCGGGTACGTGATCACCGCCGAGGCGTTCCTGGCGGCCATGGACGCGGGAGGGGTTCGCGCCCAGATCGCCCGCCTGGTGGCCGAGGCCGACCCGGACGCGCCGGGCGACCTCGAGCGCCGCGCCCAGGACCTGGAGGACGCGGTGCGCGCCGCGGGCATCCCCCCGACCCTGGCCGACGCCATCCGCGCCGCCCACCGGGCGCTGGCCGAGAAGCTGGGCACGTTGCCCGGCGCGAGTCCGGGCGAGCGGTCGCCGGTGGCCGTGCGCTCGTCGGCCACGGGCGAGGACAGCGGGACCACCTCCTTCGCCGGCATGAACCGCACGTTCACCAACGTCATCGGGCCCGACGAGGTGCTCGAGCGGGTGCTCGACTGCTGGATCTCGGTCTACGCCCCTCGGGCGCTGGCCTACCGGCGGATGCAGGGGCTGGACACCGAGCCCAGCATCGCCGTGGTGGTCCAGGCCATGGTCGACGTGTCGCGCTCGGGCGTGATGTTCAGCGTCGACCCCGCCTGCCCGGACGGTTCGCAGCTCGTCATCGAGGCCGCGCTGGGCCAGTGCGAGGTGGTGGTCAGCGGCCAGGTCGAGCCCGACACCTACGTGGTGCGGCGCGACGACCTCGCCCTGGTGGACCTGCACCTCGGTCGTCAGCAATTCGAGATCATCCGGGGCGAGGACGGCCGCGATCGGCAGGTGGACCTGCCGGCGTCGCAGCTCGGCCTGCAGGTGATCAACGGGACGGAGATCGAGGCCCTGGCCGAGCTGGCCCAGCGGGTCGAGCGCCACTACGGCCGGCCGCAGGACATCGAGTGGGCCATCGACCGCGAGGGGACCATCTGGCTGGTCCAGTCGCGCCCCATCACGGCCTCGGCCGGGCTGGGCGGAGAAGCCGGCGTCGAGCGGGCGGGGACGCCGGGCTCGGAGCCGGGCGCGCCGATCGTGCTGGTGTCGGGCCTGGGGGCGGGGCCCGGTCAGGGCACCGGTCCCGTGCGGGTCCTGCGAGATCCGGCCGAGGGCGATCGCCTCCAGGCCGGCGACGTGCTGGTCGCCCCCATGACCTCCCCCGACTGGGTGCCCATCCTGCGCCGCGCCGCGGCGTTGGTCACCGAGCGGGGCGGGCGCACCTGCCACGCGGCCATCGTGAGCCGCGAGATGGGCCTGCCGGCCGTGGTCGGAGCCCGAGGGGCCACCGACGTGTTGCACGACGGCGAGCTGGTGACCGTCGACGGATCGGGCGGCGTGGTCACCACCGCCACGTCGCCGCCGCGCCCGGCCGCGGCGCCCGCGGCGTCGTCCGAGGCGGCCGGCGGCGGCCCGGCCGGGGAACCCGAGGCGCTGGCCACCAAGGTGTACGTGAACCTGGCCTTCCCCGAGCGGGCCGCGGCGGCGGCCGCCCTGCCGGTCGACGGTGTGGGCTTGCTGCGGGCCGAGTTCCTCCTGACCCAGGCGTTCGACGGCGTGCACCCCCGCAAGCTCATCGCCGACGGGCGCGCCGAGGACTTCGTGACCGCGCTGGCCGAGCCGCTGACCCAGATCGCCCAGGCGTTCGACGCCCGACCCGTCATCTACCGGACCACCGACCTGCGCTCCAACGAGTTCCGCCAGCTCGAAGGGGGCGCGGAGTTCGAGGTGGTCGAGGCCAACCCGATGATCGGCTACCGCGGCTGCTTCCGCTACTTGCACGATCCCGAGGTCTTCCAGTTGGAGCTGCGGGCGCTGGCCCGAGTCCGGGAGGCCAGCCCCAACCTGCACGTCATGTTGCCGTTCGTGCGGACGCCCTGGGAGCTCGAGGCCTGCCTGGAGGCCATCGACGCCAGCCCGCTCGGCCACCAGCGCGGACTGCTGCGCTGGATCATGGCCGAGGTGCCGTCGGTGGTCTTCCACCTGCCCGCCTACGCTGCCCTGGGCATCGACGGGGTCTCGATCGGCACCAACGACCTGACCCAGCTCATGCTGGGCGTGGATCGCGACTCGGAGATCTGCAGCGAGCTGTTCGACGAGTCCGACGGTGCCGTGCTCGACGCCATCGGCCACATCGTGGCCGGCGCCCGCGCCTGCCACCTCACCTCGTCGTTGTGCGGGCAGGCCCCCTCGAACCGGCCGGAGTTCGCGGAGAAGCTGGTGGCCATGGGCATCACGTCGATCTCGGTCGACCCGGATGCCGTGGGTGCGGCCCGCCAGCACCTGGCGTCGGCCGAGAAGCAGCTGCTACTCGACCGTGCTCGCCTCGCCTGACTCCTCGGGCGCATCGACCGTCCCGGGCACGACGACCATGGGGCAGGGGGCGTGCTGGGCGCACTGCTGGCTCACCGAGCCCAAGAGGAGGCCGGCGAACCCGCCGCGACCGCGTGAGCCCACCACCAGCAGGTCGGCCCCCGCGGCCTGCTCGATGAGGGTGGCGGCGGGATCGCCGCACACCAGCTGGGACTCTATCTCGAGGTCGGGACCCCAGTGCCGGGCGGCGCGGTCCGCCTCGTCGAGCACGTAGCGGGCCGACGCCTGGATGGATTCGAAGGCCGACGGGTACGACAGCGCCCAGGCGCTCTCGCTGGCGTAGGGGTAGTGCCAGCTGTGCACGACCTCCAGGCGGGCGCCCCGGTGGCGGGCCTCGTCCACGGCGAAGCGGAGGGCGGCTCGGGAGTGGGGTGAGCCGTCGACACCGACGACCACCCGCGACGCGGGGGCGACCATGTCCTCGATGGTGGACGCCGCGCCGGGCCCGGCCCAGGGCCCAACGTCACATGTCGCGTCGTGGCCTGGTCGCACCCGGTCCCGGGACGGGGTGACCAAGGGCCCTGGCCCTCCCGGCGCGCCGGCGCGTCAATGGGACCAGCGGCCACGGCCTGGATCTCGGAGGTGTCGAACATGAGCATGCCGGTCACCCGAGCAGACCCCGGGCGGCACCGGTGACCCCGACCTTCCGCCTCGGCCGGGTGCGCGGCATCGAGCTGGCCGCCAACTGGAGCGTGCTGGTCATCGCCGGGCTCCTGACCTGGGGCCTGGCCGTCAACGTGCTGCCGGTCGCCGACCCCGACCAGCCCGCGGCCGCCTACTGGATCGTGGCCCTGGGCGCCGCCCTCTGCTTCTTCGCCGCCCTGCTGGCCCACGAGCTCAGCCACTCCCTCGTGGCCCGCCGCCACGGGGTCGAGGTTCGCCAGATCACGCTCTGGCTGCTGGGCGGGGTGTCCCAGCTGGAGGGCGCCAGCCCGACCGCCCGGGCTGAGCTGCAGATCGCGGTGGTCGGGCCCCTGACCAGCCTGGCCCTGGGGGCCGTGGCCGGCGGGCTGGCCCTGCTCAGCGGACTCAGCCCGGCTCTCGACCTCTTGTCCGGGGCCCTGTGGTGGCTGGCCCTCATCAACGTGGTCCTCGGGGTCTTCAACCTGGTCCCCGCCTTCCCGCTCGACGGCGGTCGCATCCTGCGCGCCGCGCTGTGGGTCCACTGGGAGGACGAGGACCGGGCCACGGCGGCCGCGGCCCGAGCCGGCCGGGGATTCGGGCTGGTCCTGGTGGCCGGTGGGCTGGCCCTGCTGGTGTTCGGCCAGCCCCTGGACGGCATCTGGTTCGCCCTGATCGGCTGGTTCCTGGTCACCGCCTCCGCCTCCGAGGCGCAGGCCACCGGACATCGCCACGCCCTGCGCGGCGCCACCGTCGACACCGTGATGACGTCGAACCCGGTGGTGGTGGCGGGCTCCACCCCGGTGGCCGCGCTCATCGATGCGTACCTGCTCGGTCGGCCCCACTCGGCCTACCCGGTGGTCGGCGACGGCGGCCGGCTGGTGGGGCTGGTCAGCCTGGACGACGTCCGCCGCCTGCCGGCCGAGCGACGGGGGACCACCACCGTCGACGCCATCGCCCAGCGGCTCGACCAGGTGGTGGTGTGCCACCCGCAGGACCCGGCGGCAGGGCTGGTCGACCAGCTGCGCCGAACCGGCGCCAGCCGGGCTCTGGTGGTCGACTCGGGGCATCTCGTGGGCCTGGTCACCCAGGCCGACCTGGTGGCGGCCATGGCTCCCCGGCACCCGGAGGCCCTCGGCCGCGAGGCGTTGCGCCAGGCGTTCCGCCCGGGCGCCCGCTGACGCCAGAGGCCAGGCCCGCTGACGCCAGAGGCCAGCTCGGGCCGGGCCGACCGGGACTTGCGCTAGAAGCCGGTCGGTTCGGTCTCCAGCTCGGGCTCGTGGGGTCGGCCCTCGTGGTGCAGCGGCACCGACGCGGTCGTGTGCTCGAGCCACAGCAGCGCGTCGTAGCGGTCACCCATGCGGGTCGGCACGTAGTTCCCCAGCTCCCGCTCGGGTTGGTACACGACGCCGATGGCGCGATGGCCCCACACCCCCGACAGCCAGGGATCGCCGGCGTCGGGGCCCGTGAGCAGCAGGGCGTCTCGGCCCAGGGCCCGGTGGAGCAGGTCCTCGTGGCTGTCGGGGCGCGCTTCGGGCACCGGCAGCACCAGCTCGGGGGCACCCCAGGCCGCGCCGGCCAGCACCGTTCCCCGATGGCTGGCGAACCCCACCAGCGCCACCTCGTCGCGGGGCCGGCCCAGGCGGACCAGCTCGCCCAGGTTCACCATCCCCTCGGCGGCCATGGTGGTGGCCCGGGCGTCGCCGACGTGGGTGTTGTGGGCCCAGACCAGGCCCTTGGACCGGGGTCCCAGGTGGTGGGTGAGGCGGTCCACGGTGGCGGCCATGTGCCGATCCCGGATGTTCCAGGACTCGCGGTCGCCTCGCACCATGATCCGGTAGTACCGCTCGGCGCCGGCCGCCACCACCGCGTTCTGCCGCGCGTCGAAGGCTGCCTCGGGATCGTCGGTCGGCTGGTCGGCTCGCTGGTGCACGGCGGCCAGCAGCTCGACCACCTCGGGCTCGCAGGAGGTCGGCACCAGCCGGGTCGACCAGGCGTACTCGTGGGGATCCTCGCGGAAGGGCACGAAGCACTGCCAGGCCGCCAGGGCGGCGGGGAGGGCGTCGGGGGCGTTGCGCTCCAGCCAGCGGACGATCCGGCGCAACGAATCCCACAACGAGTAGACGTCGAGACCGTAGAACCCGACCCGGGCCTCGTCGGGGCGCGCCGCGTTCCACTGGCGCAGCCAGTCGAGGAAGTCGGCCACCTCCTGGTTGGCCCACATCCAGGTCGGCCACCGCTCGAAGCCGGCCAGGACGCCCCGGGCGTCGAGGTCCTGGTCGTCCTGGCCCCGGACCCACCGGTTGATGCGCCAGCAGTCGGGCCAGTCTCCCTCCACGCCGATCCAGGTGAAGTCCTGCTCCTCGATGAGGCGCCGGCTCAGCTGGGCTCGCCAGCGGTAGTAGTCCTGCGTGCCATGGGACGCCTCGCCCAGACATGCCAGCCGGGTGGTCGAGAGGCGCTCCACCAGCGGGTCCAGATCGGCCGGTTGGCGCAGGGGCCGTTGGCGCGCCGCCATCGACGCCAGCGCCGACCGCTCGTCGCCTCGGGCGCCGCGTCGCACGTCGGTGCGCAGGTCAGGTCGTTCGGGTCGGATGGTCATGGTCGGACTCCCGGAAGCTCGTCGACCGGATCGAGGAGGTGGTGGCGGAACCAGGCGCCGGCCACCTCGGCGGCCTGGGCCAGGGTGCCCGGCTCCTCGAACAGGTGGGAAGCGCCGTCCACCACCACCAGCTCGTGGGGGGCGACGAGGCGCCGCTGCGCCATGCGGTTGTAGTCGAGGACGACCGGGTCGTGGCTGCCCACGATCAACAGGGTGGGGGCCCGCACCTGGTCGAGCACGTCCAGGGCCAGATCGGGACGGCCCCCGCGCGACACCACGGCCTCGACCCGGGCGCCGGGCTGGGCCGCGGCCCACAGCGCAGCGGCGGCGCCGGTGCTGGCCCCGAAGTACCCGACCCGGGCGTCGCGGGTGTCGGGTCGCTCAGCCAGCCACGAGGTGACCGCACCCAGGCGACGTCCGAGCAGGGTGATGTCGAACACGTTGGTGCGGTGCCGTTCCTCCTCGGGGGTCAGCAGGTCGAGCAGGAGGGTCCCCAGCCCGTTGGCGTAGAGCTCGTCGGCCACGTACCGGTTGCGGGGGCTGTCCCGGCTGCTCCCGCTGCCGTGCGCGAAGACCACGATCGCCCGCGCCGGATCGGGCGCGTGGAGGTGGCCGGGCAACCTCAGGCGGCCGACGGGGATCTCCACCTCCACGTCGCAGTCCGCCTCGTCGGCCAGGGAGCGGTTCCGGCGTCGGGCCGCGGCGTCGAGGATGGTCACCACCTCGTCGTCGCTGGTCGGGGAGAAGTCTCGGTAGAAGCGGCCGACCGCCACGAAGGGCTGGGGCGTGGCCACCGCCACCACCTCGTCGGCCACGTCGAACTGGGCCAGGCTGTCGGCCGCGGCGACGGGGACGGCCAGCACCACCCGCGACGCGCCGGCCCGACGGGCCACCTGGCAGGCGGCGCGGGCCGTGGACCCCGTGGCCAGCCCGTCGTCCACCACGATGACCGACCGCCCGGCCAGCGACATCGGGGGCCGGCCCCGCCGATAGCGACGCACGCGGGCCTCGAGCTGGTGCTGCTGGCGCCGCTCGACCTCCTGGAGCTCCTCCGCGCTCACCCTGGCGTCGGCCAACAGGTGCTCGTCGACGACCCGCACGCCACCCTCGCCGATGGCCCCCATGGCCAGCTCGGGTTGGAAGGGCAGGCCCAGCTTGCGCACGATCAGCACGTCGAGCGGGGCGTCCAGCGCGCGGGACACCTCGTCGGCCACCGGCATCCCGCCTCGCGGCAGGCCCACCACGACCACGTCGGGGCCCTTCAGGTGGGTCAGTTGGCTGGCCAGCTGGCGACCCGCGTCGGCCCGGTTGGCGAATCGGGTGGTCGACAGCAGACTCATCGGGACCTCCTCGAGGGTGCATCGGTGTCGTCCACCATCAGGATCCGCCCACGCCACGGCGCGTTCCAGGGCAGAAGGTCCTCAGCGTCCGGCGCGGGACCGGTGACCTTCGGCCCTGTTCGGTCACCACGCGCCCGGCGACGATGGCCGAGATCGGATAGGTCGCCAGATCGTCGGGAGGCAGGCATGAACGTCGCAGCAGGGGATCGGATCGTCATCAAGGGGCATCGCACCGGGGAGCACGACCGCGACTGCGAGGTGCTCGAGGTCCACGGCGAGGACGGGGGTCCGCCCTACGTCGTGCGCTGGAGCGAGGACGGCCACGAGGGCCTGTTCTTCCCCGGCAGCGACGCGATCATCGAGCACTTCGAACACGGCGCCTGAGCCCGGCGCCCACGATCGACGTGATGGTTCCCCGGGCGATCGACGTCACCGACCGGGGTGCCTCGCCGTCGGTGTCTCCGGTCACGCCGACGGCCGCCCCGGAAGGTCCCGTGGTCGAGCTGGAGAGGGTCGGGCGATCGTTCCGGGTGGGATCGACCACCGTGAACGCCCTCTCGGAGGTCGACCTGGCCGTGCACGCCGGTGAGCTGGTCGTGGTGCTCGGCCCGTCCGGATGCGGCAAGACCACGCTGTTGAACCTCATCGGGGCGCTGGACGTGCCCTCCACCGGTCGCATCACCGTGGCGGGCCGCGACATCACCCATGCCTCCCGGCGCACCCTGTTCGAGTACCGCCGTCGGTCGGTCTCGTTCATCTTCCAGACCTTCAACCTGTTCCCCGGGCTGACCGCGGCCGAGAACGTGCAGTTCGGCATCGACGTGGCCCACCAGCCCGGGGGCGCCGCCCAGGCCCGGTCCGTGCTCGAGCAGGTCGGGCTGGGGGAGCGGCTCGACCACTTCCCCCATGAGCTGTCCGGCGGCGAGCAGCAGCGCGTGGCCATCGCCCGAGCCCTGGCCACCACCAGCCCGGTGCTGCTGGCCGACGAGCCCACCGGCGAGCTGGACTTCCGCACCGGCGTCCAGATCCTCGAGCTGCTCCAGGCCCAGACGCGCACCGGGGTGGCGGTCGTGGTCGTCACCCACAACCGGGAGATCAGCCGGGGGGCGGACCGGGTGGTCGAGTTGCGCGGAGGTCGCATCATCGGCGACGGCCCGCCCGAGGGCGGCCGTCAGCCCCTGCTCTCGCTGCAGTGGTGACATGGCGACCCGGGCGATGTTCTGGCTGCGCTGGACGCTGCGCGATCTGCGGGCCCGCTGGCTCCAGGTGCTGGCCGTGGCCCTCATCATCGGGATCGGGTCGGGCTTCTACTCCGGGCTGAGCGCCACCTCCAACTGGCGTCGCTCGTCCTACGCCGCCTCCTACGCCGCCACCCACCTCTACGACCTGCGCATCACCCTGGCCACGGGCTCCTACGTGCCCCAGGCCACGGTGGACCGGGCGCTGGCCGGGGTGGCCCACCCACGCTGGCTGGCCGGGCACGCCGACCGGCTCACCGGCCCCGTCCAGGTGGACGCCTCCACCGCCCGCCAGGCCATCCTGGTGCCCGCCACCCTGGTCGGCCTGCCCGTCCAGGCCACCGGTGCGCCGGTGAGCACCATCGGGCTGGTGGCCGGGCGAGGCCTGGGGCCGGCCGACGCCGGCCGGGACGTGGGGGTGCTCGACGGGCACCTGGCCCGCTTCTACGGCCTGGCCGACCAGGGGGAGATCGGCCTCAGCGGCGGCACGCGGCTGCGCTATGTCGGGTTGGGGTCGACCCCCGAGAACTTCCTGGTGCTCGGACCCCAGCAGCAGCAGGAGCCCGACAACGCCTACACCGTCGTCTACACCAGCCTCCAGACCGCCGGGCGGCTCCTGGGCCAGCCCGGCCAGACCAACGACGTGGTCGTCGCCTTCGACCCGGGTGCGCCGGCGGCCTCGGCCCGCGCCGAGGTGGTCGCCGCCCTGCGGACGGCCCTGCCGGGCACGGGTGTGACCGTCACCGCCCGGGCCGACGATCCCGGTCGGACCATCCTCGAGCACGGCGTGGCCAGCGGCCAGCGGCTGTACACCATCTTCGCCCTCCTCCTGCTGGCCGGGGCCGCGTTCGGGGCCTTCAACCTGGTGGTGCGGATGGTGGAGTCCCAGCGCCGCGAGATCGGCGTGGCCATGGCGCTGGGCACGCCGACGCCGACCATCGCCCGCCGGCCCCTGCTGCTGGCTCTCGAGGTGGCGCTGCTCGGCGTGGCCCTGGGCGTGGTGGTGGGCCAGCTCGTCGACCTGCTCATCGGCGGGGTCCTGCGCACGGCGTTGCCGCTCCCCGTCTGGCACACCGGGTTCCAGCTCCCGTCCTTCCTGGTCGGGGCCGCCCTCGGCCTGCTGCTGCCGCTGGCCGCCGTCGCGTACCCGGTCTGGCGTGCGGTCCGGGTGGCGCCGGTCGACGCCATCCGCACCACGCCCACCGCCGGCACCCACCGGGGTCGCGCCGGGCGCTGGCCCAGCCTCCACCTGCCGGGCAACAGCATCGTGCGCATGCCCCTGCGCAACATCGTGCGGGCCCGTCGGCGGACCCTGGTGACCCTGGCCGCCATCGCGGCCACCACCACGGTGCTGGTGGCGCTGATGGGGATGGTGGACTCCTTCTTCTCGACCATCGACACCGCCCGCGTCGACATCGTGGCCGACGGCCCCAACCGCTCGACGGTGACCCTGAGCTCGTTCCAGCCGGTGGACTCCGCCACCATCCGGGCCGTGTCGGCCGCGCCGGGGGTGGCCCGGGCCTCGACCGGCATCGAGGTGGGTGGCCGCCTGGCTCGCCCCGGACACTCGTTCGCGGTGGCCATCAGCGTGGTCGACTTCGGCCACGGGGTGTGGTCACCGCGCCTGGTCGCGGGCCGAGCCACCGCGCCGAGCGGGTCGGGTCCGGGCCTGGTGGTGTCCACCGCCGCGGCCCGTGACCTGCACGTGGGGGTGGGCTCCGCGGTCCGGTTGACCCATCCCCGCCGCACCGGCCTGACCAGCTACGACGTGGTCACCGACTCGATCCCGGTGGTCGGGATCACGCCGCTGCCCACCCGCCAGATCACCTTCCTGGACCAGAGCTACGCGAGCCTGCTGGGTCTCCAGGGGTTGGCCAACCAGGTGGACGTGGCCGGCGAGCCATCGACCAGCTCCGACACCCTGTTGCGCACCCTGTTCGCCATCCCCGGGGTGGCGGCGGTGGAGTCGCCCCAGGCCAGCGTGGAGGCCATGAGCCGCGAGCTCGACGAGGTCCTCAGCGTGCTGCGCATCGTCGACGTCGCCCTGGTCGGTCTGGCCGGCCTCATCGCGTTCAACGCGGCCAGCATCAACTTCGACGAACGAGCCCGCGAGCAGGCCACCATGTTCGCCTTCGGGCTGCCGCCCCGCGAGGTCATGGCCCTGGCGCTGGTCGAGAGCCTGCTGGTCGGGCTGGCCGGCGCCGCGGTGGGCCTGGTGGCCGGGCGGGTGCTGCTGTCGTGGATGATCGGTTCGGTCATGCACTCGGTGGTGCCCGACATCACGTTGAACGTCGTCCTCCGGCTGACCACCGCGGTCGAGGTGGTGCTGCTCACCGCCCTGGCTGTGCTGGTGGCGCCGCTGGTGTCCTATCCGCGGCTGTCGCGGATGGACGTCCCGTCGACCCTGCGGGTCATGGAGTAGCGCCGAGCGGATTGTGGCCGGTCCTGGGGTCTGGGAGGATCGGGGCATGTCCGATGGCGTGGGCTCCCCGGCGCGGCGCCGGGGCCTGCTGTCCGCTGGCTTCGTCACCCTGGCCCTGGTCGGCGAGTGGCTGGGCCACGCCGGGTCGTGGTGGCTGAGCGGGGGCGTCGGTCCGGGCCGGGCCCTGTCGGGGCCGATGCACACCTACCTGGGCCCGGTGGGGCTGGTGCTCGCCGGGCTGGCGGTGGGCGTGTCCGGCCTGATCTGGTGGACGCTGGCCCAGCTGAGCCGAGCCACCCGGTCGGTGCGGGCCGCGCTGGGCCGGGCCTGGCAGCGCGATCGTGCCGTGCGCCGCCGGGCCGAGGCCCTGGCCGAGGTCGACGCCGCGTCCCGCCAGCGGCCGGTCGGGGTGGGCCGGTTGTGGCTGGCGCTGCTGACGGTGCAGGTCGTGGTCTACCTCACCCAGGAGTCCGTCGAGCTGCGCCTGCTCGGGTTGGGGGGCGGTGGCTTCCACGTGGTGGTCGTCCACCACGGCCTGCCCCTGCTGGTCCACGCGGCCGTGGCCTTGGTGGGTGCCGTGGTGGCTGCGCTGGTGGCCGACGGCTGGCGTGCCCAGGCGGGCCGAGCCGCCCAGGTGGGCCGCGTCTACGCCCGGTTGGTCCCGTCGGCTCCGACGTCGTCCTCGAGGCGCCCGCCGCGTCCGCGGGCGGTCCCGTTGCGTGAGCGGTTCGGGCTGTCCTTCGCGGCGCGGCCACCGCCGGGGTGGATGCTCGTCTGAGCCCCACCCCCGAACCGGGGGTGGTCGACCCATCCCTGCCCGTCGCCTCGTGGCGACGACACAATCGAAGGACGGAACCCTCATGTCACGTCTTCCCAGACGTCTGGCCGGCGCGTTCGCGCTCGCCACTGCGTCGCTTGCCCTGCTCGCCCTCCTCGCGCCGACAGCGGTGGCGCACGAGACCCGCCAGGTCGGTGCCTACGCCGTGGCCGTCGGCTGGTCCCACGAGCCGGCCTACGCCGGCGCCGAGAACGGCGTCCAGATCTTCATCCACGACGCCGCCGGCCAGCCGGTCGACGACCTGGGCTCACCGACCAGCCTCAAGGTGCAGGTGACCTACGGCAGCCAGGTCAGCCCGTTCCTCGACCTGGAGCCGTCGTGGGATCCCGACACCGGGCTGGGCACCCACGGCGAGTGGGACGCGGCCATCACCCCGACCCAACCCGGCGTGTACACCTTCCACTTCACCGGCTCCATCGGCGGCCAGGCCGTCGACCAGAAGTTCACCGCCTCGGACTCGACCTTCGCGGTGGTGGAGGACCCCGCCGGCATCGAGTTCCCGTCCAAGACGCCGAGCGCAGACGAGCTGGCCACCGCCCAGTCCCGGACCCAGGACCGGGTGGCCGCGGCCCAGTCGGCAGCCTCGTCGGCCCAGGACTCGGTGTCCACCGCGAAGGCCGTCGCGATCGTGTCGCTGGTCGTGGCCGTCGCCGCCCTCGTGCTGGCGCTGGTGCTGGGCCTGCGGCGCCGGCGGTCCCCGAACCCAACCCCGTGACCCTGGGGATGTGCGTCTGATGTCTCGTCGGTCCGGGCCGGTGACGGGCCGCGCCGCCACCGGCCCGCGGACGGCCGTGGCCGCCCTGGCCGTCGCCGCGCTGGCCCTGGCCGTCCTCGTGCTGGGCGCCGCGCCGGCCTCGGCCCACGCGCTGGCCGTCAGCTCCGTGCCCCAGGCGGGCTCGGCCGTGCGGTCGTCGCCGGCCACGGTGCAGGTGACCTTCGGCGAGCACCCGGACCCCAAGCTCTCCAGCCTGCGGGTGCTGGACTCGTCCGGCCGCAACCGGGCGGCTGGACCGACGCGGCCCGTGCCGGGCCAGCCCTTGAGCCTCGAGGTCCCCGTCGAGCACCTGGCGTCGGGCGTGTACTCGGTGGTGTGGACCACCGTGTCGTCGGTGGACGGGCACCTGGCCGGAGGGACCTTCGCCTTCGGCGTCGGGGTGTCCGCGGCCGACCTGCCCGCGGCCCGGACCACCTCGAGCGCGCCGGCCCCGTCGCCGTGGACCTCGGTGGCCCGCTGGCTGCTGTACGCCGGGCTCATGGGCCTGGTCGGTGGGGCGGCGGTGGGTCTGGCCTGCTTCGGCCACCCGCGGCGCCCGGCCTGGCCCTGGCTGTTCGTCGCCGCCTGGGTGGTGGCCGTGCTGGGGGGCGTCGGCATCGGGCTGGGCGAGGCCCGCTCCGCCCACCTGGGTCTCTCGCAGGTGGCCCGGTCCACCTTCGGCCACCAGATCCAGGCCCGGGTCGTGCCCCTGGTCGCGGGGCTGGTGCTGGCCGTCGTGGCCGACCTGGTGGCGCCGCGGGCGTGGCGGCGCCGGGTCGTGGTGGCGGTCCTGGGGCTGGCCGGCCTGGCCGCCATGTGGGGCGACGTGTCCGACAGCCACGCGGCCGCGGCCCATTCGGACCTGGCGCTCAAGATGGTCGAGCAGTGGCTGCACTTCGTCGCCGCCGGCGTGTGGATCGGCGGGCTGGTCCTGCTGCTGATCGGGCTGCTGGCGCTGCGCCCGACCGAGCGGGGTCGTGTGGTCGGTCGCTACTCCAACCTGGCCCTGGGCGCGGTGGCCGTGCTGGCGCTCAGCGGCACGTTGCGTGCCATCGACGAGGTGGGCAGCTGGCACGCGCTGTTCGCCACCAGCTTCGGCCGGCTCATCCTGGTCAAGTCCGGGCTGCTGGTGGCGCTGGTGGGGTTGGGGGCGGCCAACCGCTACCGCACCGTGCGCCACGTGCAGGACACGCCGCGTCCCCTGCTGCGACTGGGCCGGGTCGAGCTGGGGGTGGTGGCCGTCGTGCTGGTCGCCACCGCCCTGCTCCAGGGCCTGGCCCCGCCGGCCACAGTGGCCGCCGCGCCCGCCCCGCTGGTGGTGACGGGCCACGACTTCGCCACCACGGTCAAGGTTCGCCTGACCATCTCACCCGGCACCGTGGGGTTCAACCAGTTCGACCTGGCCGCCGACGACTACGACACCGGGCGGCCGGTCGTGGCCGACCCCGTGACCCTCACCTTCTCGCGGCCCGACCGCCCCGATGTGGGTGCCTCCACCCTCACGCTGCGCCGGGCCGCCGACGGCACCTATCAGGGTTCCGGCCCGAACCTGGCGCTGGCCGGCACCTGGCGGGTGGCGGTGCTGGTGCAGCAGCGGGCGCGCGCCGCCCAGATCGACCTGTCGGTCACCCCCCGGTCGCCTCCCCAGCACGTGACGGTGAACCACAGCCCGGGCATCCCCGACCTGTACACGATCAGCCTGGCCACCGGCGGGTCGGTGCAGGTCTACCTCGATCCGGGACAGCCCGGCCTCAACGAGCTCCACGTCACCTATGTCGGCGCCGACGGCAAGGAGACGCCCACCCGTTCCGCGCAGGTGGTCGCCACGGGGCCCTCCGCGGCCCACCGGGGGCTGCCCGTGCGCCGACTCGACACCATCGGGCACTTCGTGGCCGACCTCACCGGCGCCACCCGGGGGAGCTACCGGTTCGACATCTCCGGCACCTTCGTGGACGGCAGCACCGCCACGTCGTCGATCGCCATCCCCGTCCGGTGAGCTCGGACCCGTCCGCCCGGGCCCGCCCCGACGAAGACCCGATGATGCCCTATCTTCGAGCCGTCAGGAACGAGCTCAGATGACCGAGGTGGACCCCCGAGCCGGCAGCCGGGCGACCGGCCGACGAAGGAACATGGCCCGCGCCGCGCCGGTCGTGGTGGCGGTGGTGGCCCTGGTGTCCGTTGCCTGTTCGAGCACGGCGGAGCGGTCGGTCACCCCCACCACGACCCATCCCCCCGCCACCACCTCCACCTTCGAGGGCCACCTGGTGTCGAGCCAGGCCCAGATGGTGTGCTCGGACGAGGCCACGGGCGAGATGGTGCAGGCCCTGGGCCTGAAGACCACCGCGCCCCCCGCCCCGGGGTGGAGCGACGGGGCTTACACCTGCACCTACACCTACGCCGGCGGCGCCCACTTCGTGCTGTCGGTGTACGACCTGCCCACCACGGCCGCGGCCAAGGCCTACCTGGATCAGCTCGGCCAGACGCTGGGACGCACCGACCAGGCCGTCAGCTTCGGCACCGCCCCTGCCTTCATGACCCCGACCGGCAACGTGGTGGTGCAGAAGGACGAGCACGTCCTGGTGGTGGACGTGGCGGGCGTGCCCGCCACCTGGCTGAGCCCGCCCCAGAGCCGGGCCGACGTGGCCCAGATCGTGGCCGGCGTGATCATGGGCTGCTGGACCGGCGGCTGAGAGCTCACGTCGTGTCGGGAGCGGGTGTTCGCCGGGAGGTGGGCCACCGATGGCGGTCAGCCGGTTCCGCGCCACCACGGTCGACGCTGGTGCAGCACGGCCAGCGCCTCGGACGAACCGGTGATGTCGACGCGGGCGGCGCCCTCCCGTCCGAAGAGGTACAGCAACAGCTCGCCGGGTAGTCCACGTAGCTGCACCCGGGGCCGGTCGAGGCGGGACCGGACGGCGCACTCGGTCCCCGCCCATTCCAGATCCAGACCGACGCTGGGGGTCGACAGCAGCAACAGCCGGCGTGCCAGAGCGGCGTTGCGGAAGAGCGCTTCGTTCTCGCCTGGCGACAGGTTCCGGACGTCCGCGCCATTGGCCCGACGGACGTCCTCGTGGTGGACGAAGAACTCGTTGAGGCCGGCGACGCGGCGCACCGGGCGCGCCCGGAACAGCCCCCACGGGGGACCGCCCCGCAGGGTCGCGACGAGGTCCTCGTACCGCCGTCGGGTCAGGGCGTGGCGCCGCCGCTCGGCGAAGCGTGCCCAGGGTCCGGGCACCACCAGGCCCGGAGCGGCGACGGGGTCGCGTTCGCGCAGCACCAGATGGGCCGCCAGATCCCGCGTCGTCCAGGGGTGGAGCAGGGTCGGGGCGTCGGGGCCGAGCTGGTCCAACAGGTCACTGATCCCGTCGCGCTCGGCGGCGTCGAAGAGGGGAGGGGACACAGCCCCTCAGAACTTGCCCAGGTCGCGCAGCCAGGGGATCAGCAGGCCCAGCCCGTCGTCGAGGCTCATGGGCTGGTAGCCGAGCTGCCGGCGGGTCGGGCTGTTCGCGTCCCGAGGCGGTCGGGTCCGGGTGGCGGCCGCCTCGGCGATGGCCATGAGGGTGGGGCCGAAGGCCGCGGTGAGCGCCTCGGGGTCCGACCGGAGGTCGAGGTCCTGCACCCGGTGGTCGACCCCGGCCAGCTCGCACGCCCGGTTGCACCCCGCCGCCGTGCTGATCTCGTCCTCGGGTCGACCCACCAGCCAGTAGCGCGCCCCGGCTTCCCCGCGGTCGAGGGCGGCGATCGAGCCCCAGGCCACGTCATGGGCCGCCACCCAGGTGACCGGGAAGTCGAGGAACATGGGGATGCGTCCCCGCAGGGCGCCCAGCAGCACGGCGTTGAAGCTGGTGGGGTGCAGGGCCCTCCGGGCCACCACGCCCGGTCCGTAGATGGCGCCGGGATGGCACGTGAGCACGTCGTCGCCGGCCTCGGCCCGCCGGTGGACCTCCCGGAAGGCGGCCAGCTTGGTCACGGTGTAGGGGTCGTCGGGCGGATCGGCCAGCAGGGGGGCCTGCTCCACGGGTCCGGGAGCGCTCAGGTCGAAGAAGGTGCCCGTGCTGAGCGCCACCACCCGGCGCATGCCCACGGCCCGACCGGCGTCGAGCACGTTGGTCGTTCCCACCACGTTGACCGCCTCGAAGTCGGCCAGGTCCTGGCTCGACCCGCCCAGCAGGGCGGCGCAGTGGATGGCGGCCTCGCAGCCCTGGGCCGCGGCCAGCACGTCGGCGGCCACCGCGATGTCGCCCGGGACCAGCTCCACGCCCAGCTCGCCCAGGGCCGCCGCCTCCTCGGGGCTGCGCACCAGCGCCCGGACCTGGTCGCCCCGCTCGACCAGCTGCCGGCACACGTTGCCGCCGGTCAGCCCCGTCCCACCGGTCACCAGGATGGTGGCCATCAGATGAAGTCCGATCCGCCGTCCACGTTGACGTTGGCCCCGGTCACGTACCCGTTGCGGCGCGAGGCCAGGTACACCGTGATGCTGGCCACCTCGTCGGGCAGACCGGCGCGGGGCAGGTCGGCCGGGTGGCCGAAGGTCTTGGAGATGAAGGCCATCACGTCGTAGGGGTCGGAGGCATCGAGGCCCTCGGCCTCGAGCCATGGAGCCAGCACCTCGGTGAAGCTGGCGGTGACGATGGTGCCCGGGCTGATGGTGTTCACCAGGATCCCGTCGGCGGCCAGGCTCTTGGCCAGGTTCTTGGACAGGCTGGCCACCGCCGCCTTGGAGGCCGTGTAGGCCACCAGCCGGGGGCTCTGGCGCTGGATGGAGTGGGCTGCGAAGTTCACGATGCGACCCCACTCGGCCGCCCGCAGCAGGGGCAGCGCGGCGCGGGTGGCGCGCACGGCCGCCATCAGGCCGAGCGCGAAGGCCGCGTCCCACCCGGCGTCGTCGAGGTCCTCGAAGGTGCCGTCACCGGGTCCCACCGTGTTGATCAGGCTGTTGATCGCCCCCCACCGCTCGCCGATGACGGCGAAGGCCTCGTCGATGGCCACCGGATCGGTCATGTCCACCGACAGGCCGAGGGCATCGGGCGCGCTCCGGCTGCGCAGGGCTTCCACCGTGTCGTCCAGCCCGGATCGGCCCCGCGCCAGCACGGCCACCCGGGCGCCGTCGTCGGCGAACGCCTCGGCCACGGCGCGTCCCATGCCCTTGCTCCCGCCCGTCACCACGGCGACGGCGTCAGCCAGTCCCAGATCCATCGGTGTGCCCCCTCGACTCGTTCGGATGGTCCGGTTCGCCCGACCTTCTCGGCTCCGCCGTCACGTGATGACACCGTTGGCCCGCAGCTCGCCCAGGGTGTCGTCGTCCAGGCCGAGCTCGGCCCGCAGGACCTCGTCGGTGTGCTCGCCCACCCAAGGCACCCGCGTCTCGGGACCCTCGGCCATCTTGGACAGCTTGATCGGGTTCCCCGGGATGAGGATGGGCTCGGCCACCCCGTCGGTGCGCGGCATCTCCACCAGCATGTGCCGCCCGGCCACGTGCGGGTCGGCGATGACGTCGGGGGCCGAGAAGGACGGCCCGGCCGTGAGGCCGGCGGCGCTCAGGGCGGCCGCGGCCTGCGCCTTGGTCTGGTCGGCCGCCCACGCCTCGACCGCCGGGCGGATGACGTCGTCGAGGTGGGGGAGCCAACCCGACCGGTCGGCGAAGCTCGGGTCGTCGACCCACTCCGGATGGCCCACCAGCTCGGCCAGGGCGGCGAACTGGGGCTCACGCACCACCTGGAGCACGACGTAGCCGTCCGACGCCTTGAACCCCTCGCACAGCACCGGTACCTGGTTGTCGGGGCGCACGCCCATCGACCAGAAGTTGGTGACGATGTCGGTCATGGCCAGCACCGAGTCGAGCATGGCGATGTCGACGTACTGGCCCACGCCGGTGCGGTCGCGGTGGCGCAGGGCGGCCAGCACGCCGATCACGCCGAACAGGGCCGAGCTGATGTCGCCCAACGCCCCCACCGGGATGGTGGTGGGCGGGCGGTCGGGACCGCTCTTGTACTCGTAGATGCCCGACATGGCCTCGACCACCGAGGCGTAGGCCGGCCAGGAGCGGTAGGGCGACACCTCGTCGTTGCCGAAGCCCGAGATCGACACGTAGATCATCTGGGGGAACCGCTCGGCCAGGTCGTCGTAGCCCAGGCCCATGCGGGACATGGTGCCCGGCTTGAAGTTCTCGGCCACCACGTCGAAGTGGGGGATCAGGTCCTTGAACAGGGCTTGGCCTTCGGGGGACTTGAGGTCGAGGCCCACGCTGCGCTTGTCCAGGTTGTTGCGCAGGTAGGTCGAGCCCACGGCCCGGCCCTGGGGATCGGTCATGGCCGGTGCCGCGCCACGGCCCGACTCCCCGTTGACCGGGTGCTCGACCTTGACCACCTCGGCGCCCAGGCGGGCCAGCAGCTGGGTGGCGTAGGGCAGGGCCTGCATCTGCTCCGCGGCCAGCACCCGGACCCCGTCGAGGGGCTTGCCCCAGCCGGCCGCGTCCTGGTTGGCGATCTCTCCGAGCTTCACCCGGTGATGCTACGCCGCGCCCGCCCCGACCCTGACGAGTCGTCAGGTCACGGGCCGAGTCGGTCGAGATCCCGGATGCCGCGTCGACCGAACCGTACGCTCGGCACGATGCCGCTGATCCGCATCGTGTGCCCGCCCGAGCGCACCGACCACATCTCGGCCGTGCTCGAGACGCTCACCTACGCCAGCGACGTGACCGTGGAGGCCGGCGCCCGGCGGACGCCGGCCGGCGACCTCGTCACCGCCGATGTCCCCCGCCACGCGGTGGACGAGCTGGTGCAGCTGATGGTCGGGGCCATGGATCCGACCGGGGTGACCGTCTCGTTGTCACCGTCGGAGACGCTGGTGGGCGCCGACGGCACCCGGCTGGAGGTGGCCGACGACGAGGCCGTGGTCTGGGCCGAGGTGGTGCAGCAGATCCACCAGGCGGGACGGCTGTCGTGGGTCAACGTGCTGCTCATCGTGATCGGCTCGATGATCGCGGCCATCGGCCTCATCGAGGACCAGCTGCTGCTCATCGTGGGGGCCATGGCCCTGAGCCCCGACTACTACCTGATCGCCGAGGCCAGCCTGGCCCTGGCCCTGCGCTGGTGGAGCCGCGGGCGCGCCGCCCTGGTGGCCCTGGGCGCCTGCTTCGGGGCGGGGACGGTGGGGGCGTGGGTCCTCACCCAGGTCCTGTACCGGCTGCGCATCGTCCGGCCCGACACGGTGCCGACCAGCCACTCGCTCACCCTGTTCATCAGCCAACCCAACTTCACCACCGTGGTGGTGGCCCTGCTGGCCGGCGTGGCCGGTGCCCTGTCCCTGACGCTGCCGGGCAGCCGGGGCCTGGTCGGCGTGTTCGTGTCCATCACCACCATCCCGGCGGCGGCCAACATCGGCGTGGCCCTGGCCGCCCACAACTGGTCGCAGATGGGCGGCGCCGCAGTCCAGCTGATCGTCAACCTGATCAGCCTGCTGGTGGCGTCCACGGTGACCCTGGAGATCCGGGCCCGGGCCTCCAGCCTGGAGAGCTGGCGCCAGGTCATCCGCCAGCACTCGGCCGCCAGTTCCTGACGGCGCGTCAGATCTCAGGCCCTAGACTCGCCCTGATGACTGAACCCACCCGCGGCATCCTGGCCTTCGCCGGCTACGTGCCCCACCACCGCCTCGATCGGGCCGCCATCGCCGCGGCCAGCGGCACCAACGCCGGCAAGGGCTCGCGCTCGGTGGCCTCCTACGACGAGGACACCACCTCCATGGGTGTGGAGGCGGCCCGCCTGGCGTTGCGCTCGCTGCGGGCCACGGGCCCCGACGCCGGGCCGGGCTCTGAGGGGCGGTCCGTCCCCGAGGCGCTGTGGTTCTCGACCACCGATCCGGCCTACGTCGACAAGACGAACGCCACCATCGTGCACGCCGCGCTGCGCCTCGACCACGAGGTCCCAGCGCTCGACCTCAACGGCTCGGTGCGGTCGGCGTCTGGCGCGCTGGCCGCCGCCCTGCGCGGTCGGGACCGCGTGCTGGTGGTCACCGCCGACACCCGCACCGGCCTGCCCACCAGCGCGGACGAGCGCGAAGGGGGCGACGCCGCCGCCGCCCTGCTCATCGGGAGCGCCGACGACCCCCAGCCGCTGCTGGCCGAGGTGGTGGGCCAGGCCTCGGTCACCGAGGAGTTCCTCGATCGGTGGCGCACGCCCGGTGATCGCCGCTCCAAGCTGTGGGAGGAGCGCTTCGGCGAGTTGCACTACGTGGCCCTGGGCACCGAGGCGTTCAAGCTGGCCCTGGGCCGCGCCGGCCTGGGGCCCGAGGACGTGGCCCAGGTCGTGGTGGCCGGCACCCACAGCCGGGCCGCGCGGCAGGTGGCCGGCAAGGTCGGCGCCGGCACCGGTGGGGTGGCCGATGACCTGACCGCGTCCGTGGGCAACCCGGGCGCGGCCCAACCCGGCCTGCTGCTGGCCCGGGCGCTCGAGCAGGCCCAGCCCGGCCAGGTGCTGGCCCTGGTGGTGCTGGCCGACGGCGCCGACGTGATCCTGTTGCGCGCCACCGACGCGCTGGCCTCGTGGCAGGCGGCGCGCACCGTGGACGCCCAGGTGGCGGCCGGCGCGGTCGACGCCGATCACCCCGGCCTGCGCTACCTGACCTTCCTGTCCTGGAAGGGCATGGTCACCCTCGAGCCCCCACGGCGTCCCGAGCCGGCCCGGGCCTCGGCCAGCGCCGCGGCCCGCAGCACCGCCTGGAAGTTCGGGTTCGTGGGCTCGCGCGACCACGACACCGGCGCCGTGCACCTGCCGCCAGCCCGGGTGTCCTACCAGGGTGGTGCGACCGACCACATGGACCCGCTGCCCATGGCCGACGCCCACGGCACGGTGGTGACCTTCACCGTCGACCGCCTGGCCTACTCGCCCAGCCCGCCCATCGTGTTCGCGGTGATCGACTTCGATGCCGCCGATGGCGGCGGCCGTCTGCCCATGGAGCTGACCGACGTGGCCGCCACGGACGTGGCCATCGGCGACCGGGTGGAGATGACCTTCCGCCGCATCAACCAGGCCGACGGCATCCAGAACTACTTCTGGAAGGCCAAGCCGACGGGAGCGCGACCATGATCACGACGACGGCCGCCGTGGGGCAGGGGCCCCACGTTGCGGAGGAGGGCGGGCCGGCGGGGTGCCCGCCCGGGCAGGGAGGTGAGCCGACCATGATCACGACGACGGCCGCCGTGGGGCAGGGGCCCCACGTTGCGGAGGAGGGCGGGCCGGCGGGGTGCCCGCCCGGGCAGGGAGGTGAGCCGACCATGATCACGACGACGGCCGCCGTGGGGCAGGGGCCCCACGTTGCGGAGGAGGGCGGGCCGGCGGGGTGCCCGCCCGGGCAGGGAGGTGAGCCGACCATGATCACGACGACGGCCGCCGTGGGGCAGGGGCCCCACGTTGCGGAGGAGGGCGGGCCGGCGGGGTGCCCGCCCGGGAGGACCAAATGAGCTCCAATGGGATCAAGGATCGGGTGGCGATCGTGGGGATGGGGTGCACCCCGTTCCGCGAGCACTGGGACAAGGGCCTCGACGACCTGCTGCTCGATGCCACCACCGAGTGCTTCGCCTCGGCCGGCCTCACCAAGGACGACGTCGATGCCTACTGGTTGGGCACGGCCCAGTCGGGCATGAGCGGCATCACCCTGGCCGCCCCGCTCAAGTTGGCGGGCAAGCCGGTGACCCGGGTGGAGAACTTCTGCGCCTCGGGCAGCGAGGCCCTGCGCCAGGCCGCCTACGCGGTGGCGTCGGGGGCCTACGACGTGGCCATGGCGGTGGGCGTCGAGAAGGTGAAGGACAGCGGCTACCAGGGGCTCAACGCCTTCCCCGTGCCCAACGACGGCACGGCCCGGTCGTTGACCGCGGCCGCCATGTTCAGCCTGGTGGCGCCGGCCTACGCCCGCCGCTACGGCGTGGACGAGGACGAGCTCAAGCGGGTGCTGGCCCGCATCGCCTGGAAGAACCACCACAACGGGGCCCGCAACCCCCGGGCCCAGTTCCGCAAGGAGATGGACCTGGAGGTCATCTGCAACGCCCCGGCCGTGGCTGGGCGGCTGGGCGTGTTCGACTGCGCGGGCGTGGCCGACGGCTCGGCCGCCGCCATCGTGGTGCGGGCCGAGGACGCCTTCCGGTACACGGACAAGCCGCTCTACATCAAGGCCCTGTCGTTCGTGGCCGGCAACGGCTCCGGGGTGATCGACCCCGACTACGACTACACGACCTTCCCCGAGGTGGCCCAGGCCGCGGCCGACGCCTACGCCCAGGCCGGGGTCACCGACCCCCGCCACCAGCTGGCCATGGCCGAGGTGCACGACTGCTTCACCCCCACGGAGCTGGTCCTCATGGAGGACCTCGGCTTCTCCAACCGGGGGGAGGCCTACAAGGACGTCGAGGCCGGCGTGTTCGACCTGGAGGGCGAGCTGCCGGTCAACCCCGACGGCGGCCTCAAGAGCTTCGGGCACCCGGTGGGCGCATCCGGGTTGCGGATGCACTTCGAGAACTGGCTCCAGCTGCGGGGCGAGGCGCCCGAGGATCGGCGCATCCTGACCATCGCCGGGCCGGCCGGCCGCTCGCTGGGCCTCGTCCACAACCTGGGCGGCTACCCGGGCGAGATGGTCAGCTTCGTCAGCATCCTGGGCACCGAGCTGGGCTGAAGGACATCCAGAGACCACGACGGGGTCCACCACCCCGTGCGGGCGGGCTGCCACGCTGAGAACCCCGGTCCAGAACCCGAGTCGAGCCACCAGGAGCAGCAGTCGGTTGAGCACCATCGAGCACATCGTCGGACGTGAGGTCCTCGACTCGCGGGGCAACCCCACCGTCGAGGTCGAGGTGGTGCTCGACAGCGGGGCCACCGGTCGGGCCATCGTGCCCTCGGGGGCATCCACCGGGCAGTTCGAGGCCGTCGAGCTGCGCGACGGCGGTGACCGCTTCGGTGGCAAGGGCGTGCTCGACGCCGTGGGCCACGTGGACGACGAGATCTACGACCTGCTGGTCGGCCTGGACGCGCTCGACCAGCGCGACGTCGACCGGCTGCTCATCGACCTGGACGGCACCGACAACAAGGCCCGGTTGGGGGCCAACGCCATCCTGGGCGTCTCCCTGGCGGTGGCCAAGGCGGCGGCCAACGAGCTAGGCCTGCCCCTGTACCGCTACGTGGGGGGCGCCGGCGCGCACGTGCTGCCCGTGCCCATGATGAACGTGGTCAACGGGGGTGCCCACGCCGACAACAACGTCGACCTCCAGGAGTTCATGATCATGCCCGTGGGGGCGGCGTCCTTCGCCGAGGCCCTGCGCTGGGGGGCCCAGACCTACCACGTGCTCAAGTCGTTGCTGCACGACCGCGGCCTGTCCACCGCGGTGGGCGACGAGGGCGGCTTCGCCCCCGACCTGGCCTCCAACGAGGAGGCCTGTCGCCTGCTGGTGGAGGCCATCGAGGCGGCCGGCTACAAGCCCGGCGTCGACATCGCCATCGCCCTCGACCCCGCCTCGTCGGAGATCTTCCGCGACGGCAGCTACGTGCTGGCCAGCGAGGACCGCACCCTCAGCCCGGCCGAGATGGTCGACTTCTACACCGGGCTCTGCGACCGCTACCCGATCGTTTCCATCGAGGACGGCATGGCCGAGGAGGACTGGGACGGGTGGAAGGCCCTGACCGACGCGCTGGGCGACCGCGTGCAGCTGGTGGGCGACGACCTGTTCGTGACCAACACGGAGCGCCTGGCCCGGGGCATCGACCTGGGCGTGGCCAACTCGATCCTGGTCAAGGTGAACCAGATCGGCTCGCTCAGCGAGACGCTCGAGACGGTGGGCATGGCCCATCGGGCCGCGTACACGGCGGTCATGTCGCACCGCTCCGGTGAGACCGAGGATGCCACCATCGCGGATCTGGCCGTGGCCACCAACTGCGGCCAGATCAAGACCGGCGCACCGGCCCGCAGCGACCGGGTGGCCAAGTACAACCAGCTGCTGCGCATCGAGGAGGACCTGGGAGAGGCGGCGGCCTACTGGGGTGGTGCCGCCCTGGCCCGGGCCGCGGGCGGATGAGCCGTCGCGTGCCGCTGGGGACGCGGCTCATCCTGCCCCTGCTGGCCACCGCCCTGTTCGTGGCCATCCTGGTGGTGGGCGTGTTCCCCACCCGCACCTACCTGAACCAGAAGCGCTCCATCGCCCAGGCCAGTGCCCAGCTCACCCAGCTCCAGCACGACAACGCCGCCCTGTCCACCGAGGCCAAGCGCTTGGGGACCGACGCCGAGATCGAGCACCAGGCCCGGCAGAACTACGACCTGGTCATGCCCGGCGAGGAGGTCTACCGGGTGCTGCCGGCGCCGAAGCCACCGGTGCCCGTGCCCGACGTGTGGCCCTTCGCTCAGCTGGGCCCGCGGGTCAACCAGTAGCTGCTGAGGGCCGGGGTCGGCCGGGACTGCAGGTTGCCGCCGTCGGTGGTGCCGATGGGCTTGTGCAGCACCAAGAGGGTGACCAGCACCAGCGCCCCGATGGCGGCGGCCACCACCACCAGCAGGCCGATCAGGGCCGGGATGGGCAGCTTGCGGTGGCCCGGGGACTGCACCCAGTCGGGATCGCGCATCTCCTGGGGCTGGGCCGCGCCCGGACCCACCAGCGTGGTCACTCGGGTGCCGCCCTGGCCCAGGTGGCGGTCGACCCCGATAGGAGCGGGGGCGGTCCAGGGGCCGTCGCCGTCACGGTCGGCCGTCGCCGGCTCCCGCAGCTCGATCTCGTCCGGTTTGCGCCCGGCGGGGTCGTAGCCGCAGGCCATGCACCAGTCCCACGATGGCTGCACCATCGTGTGGCACTTGGGACATCTCGGCTCCTGCGGCATGGATGGGCTCCTGGACGCGGTTCTCGGAGTCAACAATCGACCATAGGCCGCCCAGCTTGAGGGATCGGGGCACCCCCGTCGGGAGCCAGGCGGGCGCTGGCGGGGCCGGGGTGGGGCCACGACCGCGTGGGATCGGGGCGCGGGCTGCCAGACTGGGACGGTGGACCCCGACCAGCCCGCCGGCGCCGACCCGACGCCCGACCCGGCTCTCGACCCCGCGCTCGATCCCACCCTGGACGTCGAACAGGTGGCCGAGGCGCTGCGCCAGCACGAGTACCTAGCCGACGAGGGGCTGGCCACCGCCATCTTCCTGGCCCTGCGCCTGCACCGACCGCTGCTGCTCGAGGGCGAGGCGGGCGTGGGCAAGACGGAGGTGGCCAAGGTGCTGGCTGCCTGGACCGGCGGGCCCCTGGTGCGCCTCCAGTGCTACGAGGGCATCGACGTGTCCCAGGCCGTCTACGAGTGGGACTACTCCCGCCAGCTCCTGCACCTGCGCGCTGCCGAGGCCAGCCGCTCGGTCATCGGCGAGCCGACCGGCACGCAGACCGGGACGGCGGCCGACGAGCTGGCCGACGAGCTCACCGACGCGCTCTACAGCGAGCGCTTCCTGGTGCGGCGACCGTTGCTCACGGCGGTGGCGCCCACCGGGGGCGGTCCGCCCCCGGTGCTGCTGATCGATGAGATCGACCGGGCCGACGACGAGTTCGAGGCCTTCCTGCTCGAGATCCTGGCCGACTACTCGGTCACGGTGCCCGAGCTGGGGACCTTCCGGGCCGAGACCCCGCCGGTGGTGGTCATCACGTCGAACCGCACCCGAGACGTGCACGACGCCCTCAAGCGGCGCTGCCTGTACCACTGGGTGGAGCACCCCGACTTCGAGCGCGAGGTGCGCATCGTGCTGGTGCGGGCCCCGGAGGTCACCGAGGTGCTGGCCCGCCAGGTGGCGGCCGCCGCCGAGGTGTTCCGGGGCGTCGGCCTCTACAAGCCTCCCGGGGTGGCCGAGACCATCGACTGGGCCCAGGCCCTGGCCCTGCTCGGTCGACAGGAGCTGGACGAGGCATCGGTGGCGGCCACCTTGGGGACCGTGCTCAAGTACCGCGAGGACCAGCAACGCGTGCGCCAGGAGGGGCTGTCCGAGCTGGTCTCGGCGGCCCGGGCCCGCTCGGCGCCATGACCCTCTCGACTGACCTCCCGAGCGGGCCCGGGTCCGACGCCCAGGCCGCGGCCGGCGTCCTGGTGGGCTTCGTGGCCGCTCTGCGCCTCGAAGGGGTGGCCGTGCCGGTGGGCGCGACCCTGGTGTTCGCCCAGGCTGCGGCCGCGGTGGACGCCACCGACCGGGGGTCGCTCTACTGGGCCGGTCGGGCCACCCTGGTCAAGCGCCGCGAGGAGGTGGCCGCCTTCGACCGCGTGTTCCACGCCTACTGGTCGGGTCGTCGGGTGCCGGCGACCGAGGCCGAGGTGGCCGAGCTGACCCTGGTCGTCGACGACGAGGGCCTGCCCGATCCCGACGAGCTCGACCCTGACGAGACCGAGCCGACCCGTCCCGAGGTGCAGGTGCGGTTCAGCCCGCACGAGGTGCTGCGCCACAAGGACTTCGCCGCCTGTACGCCGGCGGAGCTGGCCGAGGCCCAGCAGCTCATGGGCGAGCTGGCCCTGGTCGGATCGATGCGCCGCAGCCGCCGCCATCGGCCGTCGCGGGCCCGACGCGGCCGGCCCGACGTGCGGTCCACGGTGCGCGCCGCCGTGCGCGCCGGGGGCGAGGCCGGGCGCCTGCACCACCTCGAACCTGAGGTCCGGCCCCGCCGGGTGGTCCTGCTTTGCGACGTGAGCGGGTCGATGGAGCCCTACTCCCGCGCCCTGCTGCGCTTCGCCCAGGCCGCCGTGTCCAGCCGAGCCCGGGTCGAGGCCTTCGCCCTGGGCACGCGCCTCACGCGCCTGACCCGCGAGCTCTCGTCGCGAGACCCCGACGCCGCGCTGCGGGCCGCGGCCGCGGCGGTGGCCGACTGGTCGGGCGGCACCCGGCTGGGGGAGGGGCTGCGCCGCTTCAACGACGAGTGGGGGGTCCGGGGCATGGCCCGTGGGGCGGTGGTGGTGATCCTGTCCGACGGCTGGGACCGCGGCGACCCCGACGAGCTGGCCACCCAGATGGCCCGGTTGCAGCGGGTGGCCCACCAGGTGGTGTGGGTCAACCCGCTCAAGGCGTCTCCCGACTACCAGCCCCTGGCCCGGGGCATGGCCGCCGCCCTGCCCCACGTGGACGCCTTCGTGGAGGGCCACTCACTGGCGTCGCTCGACGCCCTGGCCGACGTGATCCGGCAGGGATGAGATCCGTGCCCGCACCCGGGAGGTCCTGCCCGTGAAGGAGATCCTCGACGACCTGGATCGCTGGCGAGCCGGCGGTCACCGCGTGGCCATCGCCCGCGTGGTCGACATCGACGGCTCGGGTCCGCGCGACCCCGGGGCGGCCATGGCCGTCAACGAGCTGGGCGAGGTGGCCGGCTCGGTGTCGGGCGGCTGCGTGGAGGGCGCGGTGGTGACCGAGGCCCTCGACATCCTGGCCACCGGCGATCGCCGGCTGGTCACCTTCGGCTACAGCGACGACGACGCCTTCGCCGTGGGCCTGACCTGTGGGGGCACGGTGCACCTTTTCATCGAGCCCCTCGACTGGTGACGCCCGTGCCCGCCGATCCCTCCCCGGCGTCGCCGCCCGCCCAGCCGGTGTTCGAGGCGCTCGAGCGCGCTGTGCGCGACGAGGTGCCGGTGGCGCTGGCCACCGTCATCGAAGGGCCGCACGTGGGGGCCAAGCTGCTGGTCGGCCCGGATCGCCAGCCGGCCGGGTCGTTGGGCGACGTGGACCTCGATCGGGTGGTGGGGCGCGACGCCCTGGGCGAGCTCGAGGCCGGGACCACGCTGGTGCGCCACTACGGCGAGCACGGCGAGGCGCGCGAGAAGACGGTGTCGGTGTTCATCGAGTCCTTCGCCCCGCCGCCCCAGATGCTGGTGTTCGGTGCCGTCGACTTCACCAAGGCGCTGGTGCGGGCGGCCAAGGTGCTGGGCTACCGGGTCACCGTGTGCGACGCCCGCGAGGTGTTCGCCACCCGCCCGCGCTTCCCCCAGGCCGACGAGGTGGTGGTGGACTGGCCCCACCGCCTGCTGGAGCGGGTGGGCGATCGCCTGGGCCCCCGCGACGCCATCTGCGTGCTGACCCACGACCACAAGTTCGACGTGCCCGCCATCGTGGCCGCCCTGGGCACGCAGGTGGGCTACCTGGGGGCCATGGGCAGCCGGCGCACCCACGCCGAGCGGGTGGCGCGCCTGATGGCCGAGGGCGTGACGAAGGCGCAGATCGAGCGGATCATGGCCCCCATCGGCCTCGACATCGGGTCGCGCACGCCCGAGGAGACGGCCATCTCCATCTGCGCCGAGATCATCGCCCTGCGCACCGGGCACCTGGCCCCCAGCCTGCGCGACGCCCGAGGCGCCATCCACCCCCACTGACCTCACCCCACGAAATTGGGCATCTTTGGCTGCGGCTCTTCGCGCATTTTCACGCCCAGATTCCGCGATGGGCGTCGGTCAGGCCTCGAGGGTGGGTGGTTCGGCCACGGTGAAGGCCACCTGCCAGTCCGGCTCGGTGTCGTCGTTGATGACCAGGCGCCACGCGAACCGTCGTCCGGGCGGCAGGGCGAGGCCGCTGAAGTTGACGGCCAGCGGCATGGGCAGGGGGCTGCCGGGCTGGAGGTGGTCGGCCCGGTTGACCTGGAACTGGCCCCGCACCATCACCGGGAGGTCGTTGATCAGCACGGGCATGCCGTCGGCGTCGAGCAACTCGAGCTTCCAGTCGTGGGTCACCTCGGCCCGGTCCCACGGCACGTCGATCTTGGCCGCGATGGCCAGCGGGGCGGGCGTGGCCGGGATCACGCTGATGCCGCCGCCCAGGATGAACAGCTTGGACTCGGACACCTGAGCGGCGTCGGCCAGCAGCATGGTCACCCGGATCTGACCGGGGGCGTGGGTGAAGTCGCTCACCCGGGCACCTTAGAGCCGCGGCGGGTGCCAAGATGCGGGCATGACCCGGTCGACGGCGGCGGTGGTGCTGGCCGCCGGCGCCGGGAGCCGCTTCGCCGGCCCCGACCACAAGCTGCTGGCTCCCTTCCGGGGGCGGCCGGTGGTGGCATGGGCCCTGCGTGCCGCGGTGGACGCCGACCTGGACGAGACGATCGTGATCAGCGGCGCGATCGACCTGGCGCCGGTGCTCGAGGCCCCCGACCTGGCCGGTCGGGTCCGCGTGGTGGTCAACCCGCGGTGGGCGCAGGGTCAGGCCACGTCGTTGGCCGCCGGGATCGAGGCGGTGGACGCCGCCGGCCACGATGCGGCCGTGGTCGGGCTGGGGGACCAGCCCCTGGTGACGGCCGAGGCCTGGCGCGCCGTGGCCACCCAGGGCCTCGACCGGCCCATCGCCGTGGCCACCTACCGGGGCCGCCGGCGCAACCCGGTCCGCCTCGACCGGTCGGTGTGGCCCGACCTGCCCCACGAGGGCGACGAGGGGGCGCGGGGCCTGCTGGCCCGGCGGCCCGACCTCGTGGAGGAGGTACCGTGCCCGGGTGAGTCTGCCGACGTCGACACGCTGGAGGATCTGACCCGATGGAGCTGAGCAACGAGTTCGAGGTGCCCGTGCCCCTCGATCAGGCCTGGGACGTCCTCACCGACATCGAGCGCATCGCCCCGTGCCTGCCTGGCGCCCAGCTCCAGGAGGTCGAGGGCGAGGAGTACCGAGGCATCGTCAAGGTCAAGGTCGGGCCGATCACCGCCCAGTACAAGGGCGTGGCCCGCTTGGTGGAGAAGGATGACGCCGGTCACCGGGCTCTGCTGCAGGCCAGCGGGCGCGACACCCGGGGGGCGGGCAACGCGTCGGCCGACATCCGGGCCGAGCTGGTGGCCCAGGGCGACGTCACCCACGTGAGCCTGGTCACCGACCTGACCATCACCGGCAAGGTGGCCCAGTTCGGGCGCGGCGTGCTGGCCGACGTGAGCGCCAAGCTGCTCGACCAGTTCGTGGCCAACCTGGAGGTGACGGTGCTGGCCGAGGAGCTGGTCGAGGCCGGCCTCGAGCTCGAGCTGGAGGCCCTCGCCACCGACGATGCGCTCGAGGGGGCGCTGGCCGCCGAAGCGGCCGAGGAGGCCTTCGAGCTGGCCGAGGAGGCGGTCGACCTGGTCGACCGGACCGAAGCCGACGGCAGCCCGGCGGTGGCCGACGCGGGCGTGACCCGCCACATCGACAGCCCCGAGCCCGAACCGGTCGACCTGCTCGAGGCCGCCGGGGCGCCCGTGGCCAAGCGGCTGGTGGGCGTGGCCGCGGTCATCACCGCGCTGGCCCTCATCTTCGGCCTGGGACGCCGTCGCCGTCGCCGTCGCCGGGCGTGAGCCCGTCGACCGCCGCGGGACGCGAGGCCGACGAGCTCGCCCAGCTGGTGGCCGAGCGACTCGGCCGGTCGCCGCAGGGCAGCTGGGAGGTGGCGGTGTGGGCGGCGTCGGGCGAGCCGGTCGTGATCCGCAACGCACCCGTGCTCGACGACGGTCGGCCGATGCCGACCCGCTTCTGGCTGATCGACCCCGCCCTGCGGTCCGCCATCGGCCGCTTGGAGGCCGAGGGCGGGGTGCGCCGGGCCGAGGCCGAGGTGGACGCGGTGGCGCTGGCCGCCGCCCACCGGCGCTACGCGGCCGAGCGCGACGCGGCCGTGCCCCCGGACCACGCCGGACCGCGGGCCCGCGGCGGGGTGGGCGGCACCCGCCAGGGGGTGAAGTGCCTGCACGCGCACTACGCCTGGTACCTGGCCGGCGGCGACGACCCGGTCGGGGCCTGGGTCCACGAGCGCCTGGCCGAGGCCGGAGGACGGCGGTGACCGCGACCGAGCGGGTGGCCGCCATCGACGTGGGCACCAACTCGGTGCGCCTGCTGGTCGGCGAACCGGCCGGCGAACCCGCCGACGCCCGGGACACCGAGCGACGGGACGCTCCCGCGCCGCGCCTGACCACGCTCGACCGGCGCATGACCATCACCCGTCTGGGGCGCGGCGTGGACGCCACCGGTCGCCTCGACCCGGTGGCCATCGAGCGCACCGTGGCCGTCCTGGCCGAGTACCGCGGCGTCCTCGACCAGCTGGGCGCCACCCGCATCCGGATGACGGCCACCTCCGCGGCCCGCGACGCGGCCAACCGCGACGACTTCTTCGCTCCGGCGGCCGATGCGGTGGGCGTGGCCCCCGAGCTGCTGTCGGGGCGCGACGAGGCAGACCTCTCCTTCGCCGGAGCGGTGGGCGACCTCGACCCGGCCCTGGGCCCCTTCCTGGTCGTGGACCTGGGTGGGGGATCGACCGAGTTCGCCTTCGGGTCGACCACCTGCGAGGCCGCGCTGTCCACCGAGATGGGCTGCGTGCGCTTCACCGAGAAGTACCTCGACCACGACCCGCCCCGCCCCGAGGAGCTCGTGGCCGCCCTGTCGGTGGCCGAGGCCTACGTGGACGACGTGCGCCAGGCCATCCCGCAGGTGGGCGAGGCCCGCACCTTCGTGGGCCTGGCCGGCACGGTCACCACCGCCGCCGCGGTCGAGATCGGCCTGGCCACCTACGACCGCGACGCCATCCACCACTTCGTGCTGACGAAGGAGGCAGCCGAGGACGTGTTCCGCACCCTGGCCACCGAGAACCGGGCGCAACGCATCACCAACCCCGGCCTGGAAGAGGCCCGAGCCGACGTGATCGTGGGGGGCATGTGCGTGCTGGTGACCATCATGCGCCGCCTCGCGCTCGACGCCTGCCTGGTCAGCGAGTGCGACATCCTCGACGGCCTGGCCCTGTCCCTGCTCGAGGGCTGAGCCGGTCGAGCGGATCGGCGCCCGGGCCGCGCGGGTGTCGCGGGCCGGAGCCGGGGTCCGTGGGCCGTGGTTACGATGCCCCGGTGCCTCTCTCCGAGCGGATCCTCATGGGGCCCGGGCCCAGCAACCCCTATCCCGAGGTGGCCGGCGCCTTCGCCCGGCCCCTGCTCGGGCACCTCGACCCCGAGTTCATCGGCCTGCTGGACGAGACCAACGAGCGGCTCCGCCAGGTCTTCCGCACCGCCAACCCGCTGACCTTCCCGGTGAGCGGCACCGGGTCGGCCGGCATGGAGGCGGCCCTGGTGAACGTGGTGGCGCCCGGCGACGTGGTGGTGGTCGGGGTGAACGGCGTGTTCGGCGAGCGACTGTGCGACGTGGCCGGCCGATGCGGGGCCGAGGTGGTGCGGGTCGAGGCGCAGTGGGGCCAGCCGCTCGACCCCCAGGCGGTCCTCGACGCCCACCCGTCGCCCAAGGTCATCGCCGCGGTCCACGCCGAGACCTCCACCGGCGTGCGCAACGACGTGGCCTGCCTGGGCCAGGCCCTGCGCCACCAGGACGCCGAGGCGCTGGTGCTCATCGACTGCGTCACCTCGCTCGGAGGCGTCCCGGTCGAGATCGACGCCTGGCAGGTCGACCTGGCCTACAGCGGCACCCAGAAGTGCCTGGGCGTCCCGCCCGGCCTGGCCCCCTTCACCGCCGGGCCGCGCGCCGTCGATCGCCTGAACCCGCGACCCCAGTCGTGGTACCTCGACCTGAACATGCTGGCCCGCTACGTGACCGGCGAGGGCGCCCGGGTGTACCACCACACCGCCCCCATCTCCATGATCTTCGCCCTCCACGCCGGGTTGGGTGCGTTGCTCGACGAGGGGTTGGAGGCCTCCTGGGCCCGCCACCGCCAGTGCGGTGAGGCGCTCCAGGCCGGCCTGCAGGCCCTCGGCTTCGAGCTGTTCGCGGCCGAGGGCCACCGCCTGCCCGAGCTGACGACGGCCTGGGTCCCGACCGATCGGCTGCCGGCGGGGATGGACGAGGCGGGCGTGCGTCGCCTCCTGCTCGATCGCTACGGCATCGAGATCGGTGGCGGCCTGGGCGAGTTCGCCGGCCGGGTCTGGCGCATCGGCTGCATGGGCCACACGGCGCGGTTGGCCAACGTGGCCCTGCTCCTCGGCGCCCTCGGGGAGATCCTCGGATGAGCGCGAGCGAGACGACGGCCGCCGTGGGGCCGGGGCCCCACGTTGCGGAGGAGGCCGGGCCGGCGGGGTGCCCGGCCGGGAAGACAAGATGAGCGCCCAGTTCGGGCGGCGCGTGGTGCTGCGCCCGTTGATCGTGTCCGACTTCCCGGCGTGGCGCGAGGTGCGCCGGCGCAACGAGGATTGGCTGACCAGGTGGGAGCCGTCGCGCATCCCCGGCCAACCCGACGTGATCGAGGACAAGGATGCCTTCGCCGTGCGGTGCAGCGCCCGCCAGCGCGAACGCCAGCTGGGCACCGGCTACGGCTTCGGGGTGTTCGTCGACGGCCAGTTCGGCGGCGAGATCAACCTGTCGTCGGTGCAGCGGGGGCCGTTCCAGAGCGCGTACGTGGGTTACTGGATCGACGAGAAGCTGGCCGGCAACGGCTACACCCCCGAGGCCGTGGTCGTGCTGTGCCGCTACGTGTTCGACGAGCTGCACCTTCACCGGGTCCAGATCGCCATCATCCCCCGCAACACCGCCAGTCGACGGGTGGTCGAGAAGCTCGACATCCGTGAGGAGGGCACGGCCCTGCGCTACCTCGAGATCAACGGCGAGTGGGAAGACCACGTCCGCTACGCCATGACCATCGAGGACTGGCTCGAGCGCCGCGAGCAGCTGCTGACCGACTGGGTGCTCTGACCCGGCTCCGTCCGGGTGGTCAGGGCACCCAGGCCAGGAACTCCGGCGCCTGGGTCTAGGGCCTCCACGAACGCATCCTGGGTGACCACCTGGTGTGCGGTCGTCCCTAACAGCCACCCGCGCCGACCTCCACCCATGAACAGTCCCGAGTCCGGGCAAAGGTCTACCTGGATTGTGCAGCCCACCACCGCCACGGTGGGTTCCTGCACGATCTGGAGCGCCGGGGGCGCACGGCGAGGGCCCGGCGATCATCGCTTGGTGATCTTGGCCTGCATCTCGGCCAGGCGGGCCTGGAACTCGGGGGTGTCCATCGACCAGAGCTGCACCTCGAGCTCGCGCTCGACCGCCTCGTCGTGGTCGCCGATGTCGGCCATGTCCACCAGGGTGGCCTTGGTGCGACGGACCAGCTCGTGTGGTGCGGCCGCGGCGCGCGCCGCCATGGCCGTCGTCGTCTCCAGGAGCGCGCCGTCGGGGACGCAACGCCACACCAGCCCGATGCGCTCGGCCTCGGCGCCGTCCACCACCTGGCCGAACAGCACCATGGCCGCGGCCGCGGCCGGACCGACGGCCCGCTCCAGCATCCACGTGTGCCCGCCACCGGGGTGGATGCCCAGCTGCAGGAACCGGGTGTCGAACCGGGCGGAGGCCCCGGCCAGGCGCACGTCACAGGCCAGGGCCAGGTTCATGCCGGCCCCCACCGCCGGCCCGTTGACCGCGGCCAGGGTGGGCAGCGGCGAGCGCGCCACCCGCAGGAACCCCTCGTAGATCCCCAGCAGGCCTTCCCGTCGAGACGAGCCCAGGTGGCCCAGGTCGGCCCCGGCGCAGAACGCCGGAGGGGCGCCCGTGACCGCCACCGCGCCCACCGCCGGGTCGGCCTCCAGGGCGTCGAAGGCGGCCACGATCTCGTCCACCATCGACGCGTTCAGGGCGTTGCGGCGGGTGGGGTCGGCGAGGGTCAACACCCCCACGCCGTCGTCCACCTCGACCTGGACCGAGGCCATGGGCTCAGCCCCCGTCCCGGACCACGGCGGGGGAGTGCCGGAAGAACTGCTCCACGTCGCGCTCGTAGCGGTAGGTGGGCGCCGTCGATCCGATGGTCTGGCGCAGCCGGTCGGCCTCGATGAAGGCCTTGACCGCCCCGGCTGATGTGTACCGGTAGCCGAAGCCGGCCGCCTTGAGCCGGCGGTTGTCGACGCCGCGGCCGTAGCGCAGCAGGTCGAGCAGCTCGCCGGGCAGGGGCACGCCGATCCGGTTCAGCGGCCAGGTGGCCAGCCCGGTGCCGATGGGGGGCATGGGCACCGTGCGCTTGCCGCACAGGGCCGCCACCTCGCTCCAGGGCAGCAGCCCGTCGCCGGCCACGTTGTAGATGCCGGGCAGGTGGCGGTCGAGGACGAACAGGATCGAGCGCACCACGTCGTCCTCGTGCACGAACTGGAAGCGGGGATCGAACCCGAAGATGGAGGGGACGACCGGCAGCTGCAACGCTCGGCTGATGGGCGTGACGATGTCGGCCCCCAGGACGTTGGCGAAGCGCAGCAACGACACGTTCACGTGCGGGTTGTCCTCGGCGAAGTCGCGCACGTAGCCCTCGACGCTCTCCAAGCTGTGCTCGACCCGGTTGCGCGCCGGGTGGCTGCGCGGGGTCGTCTCGGAGAACCAGACCGGATCCTCCTTGGCCGTGCCGTACACGTAGCTCGACGACTTGACCACCACGTCGCGCACCGTGCTGCCCGGGGCCGAGGCCGCGGCGAACAGGTTCATGGTGCCGATGACGTTGATCTCGTGCATCTGGCGGGGGCGCATCGAGGTCGAGTCGACGATGAGGAAGGTGTGCACGATCGTGTCCACCCGGGTGGCGGCCACGATGCGGCTGAGGATGGAGTAGTTCTCGTCGCTGCGCACGTACTCGGTGCGCTCCAGCTCGACCGCCGGCTCGCGGGTGTCGAGGCCCACGATGACCTCGACCGAGTCGTCCTGCTCCAGCGCCTTGGCCACCAGACCGCCCCAGAACGAGGCCAGCCCGGTGATGAGCACCCGCCTACCCATCGACGTCGCCCGTCCGGGGCGAGCGTGGGCGTGAGCCGCTCATCCGAACCAGACCGACTGGCGGGTGCGCAGCATGTCGAACAGCGCCGACTGGATGAGGTTGCGCACCTGCTCGGCCTCCTCCATCACGCGGCTGCGCGAGTAGCGCTCCTGATCGGGGGGCACATCGATGCGCACGGGCTCGAGCACCCGGAGCTTGAACTTCGCCGGGAAGTAGGTGAACGTGCCCAGCGGACCCAGCAGCAGCTGGTTGGCCGTCACCGGGAAGTAGGGCAGGCGCATGGCCTTGGCCAAGGTGGGCGAGCTCCACACGGTGGGCATCGACTCCTCGGCGCCCACCACCGCGATGGGGACGATGGGCACCCCGGCCCGCATGGCGATCTCGATGAACCCGCCGCGACCGAACCGCGCCAGCTGGTAGCGCTCCTTGAACGCCTTGCCCGGACCCTTGGTGCCCTCGGGGAAGACGAGGACCAGCTGCTGCTGCTCGCGCAGCAGCCGGTAGGCGTTGTCGGGGTGGGCCACCACCCCGCCCAGGCGGCTCCAGAAGGTACCGATCACCGGCATCGACTTGAACAGGTGATCGGCCAGGCCGTAGCAGGGCCGACCCAGCTCGGACTCGATGCCGTGCATGATCACCGGCGCGTCGCTGGGGATGGCGGCGGCGTGGTTGGCCACCAGGAGGGCCCCACCCTCGGTCGGGATGTGCTCGAGTCCCTCCCAGGTGGCCCGGAACCACTTCGAGTAGACGGGGTCGTAGAGGGTGCGGGCCAGCTGGCGCATCCGCTCGGAGCGACCCCATTCGTCGACGTCGCTCAGACGGGGGTCGTCGAGCTCGTCGTCGCCTGTCTCGGTGCGCCGAACCGGCAGCAGGGACACGTTGTCGGCCAGGGCGGGGTCGGGCTCGACCTTCGTTCGGGGGTCGACACTTCGCCCGGGAGCCATGCCGGCATGCTAGCCACCGGCCCGGTCACCGAGGCCGGGGGCGATCAGCCCCAGCCGAGGTCGTCGTCGGCCTCCTCGTCGCGCGCCTCGCGATCTTCGTGCAGGTGTCGGGTGCCCTCGGCGCAGTCGGGCAGGGCCGGGCACCACCGACACGCCGGACCGGTGCGCTTGGCCACCCCGGCGTCGGCGGGCTCGGCCCGACCGTGCGCCACCTCCTCGAGCTCGGCGAACCGGGTCACCCCGTCGACGGTACGGGCCACCGCCGCCTCCAGCAGCGCCTCGGTGATCGGTTCGGCCTGGGTGCGACCGGCATCCAGGTAGTAGCTCGCCACCAGCCGCGGCGGCGTGCCCACCTTCAGCGTGTCGAGCAGGGCGTAGAAGCGCAGGTCGTCGAGGTGGGTGGGGGAGAAGCCACCTGTCTTGAAGTCGATGATGACCTTGCCCGCAGTGGTGCCCCGTGCCACCCCCAGCGAGAGGTCCGGCTTGCCGATGAGCACCACCCTGCGGTCGAACAGCTCGGCCCGGATGGGGAACTCCAGGTTTGGTCGCCAGCTGGCCTTGAGGGGCGGGAAGCACTCGAAGAAGCTGGTCACCCGCTCGGTGACCTGGCTGGTCAGGTCGGCACGATCGAAGTCATCCCGGGTGCGCAGCCAGTCGCCGAGCCCGTCGGTTCCCTGCATGGCGCGGGCCACGGCCTCGTCGACCAGCTCGGCGGGGTTCGGCTCGCCCTTCCACGACACACCGACCTGGATGGCCTTGTGGACGATGGTGCCCCGGGCCTTGGGGATCGACCACTCGAAGGCCAGCTGGCGATCCGCGAGGTACTTGACCTCGCAGCCGTGGATGGAGGCCAGGTCGAACTTCTTGACGTAGAGGTCCTCGTCGTCGGCCAGCTCGGCCACCACCGGTGCCAGCCCCCGCTCGAGCTCGCGCCGCAACGACGGCGCCAGGTCGGCGTCGAAGGTGGGGCGCTCGGACCCCGACGCCCCCAGCAGCGCCACCACCTCCTGCTGGGCCAGGTTCAGCTCGGAGGGCTGCTGCATGGGGATCACCCTAGGGCTGGGGGGTGACACCTCGGGGCGTCCGGCCGGGAACCCGACCTCCTGGGTGTCACACCCCCTCGGCATCATGGTGGGCGATGGAAGCCACCTCGTTCCGCTTCGCCTCGGCGGCTCGCACCCTGGGTCAGGCGGCGCGGGTCCGAGGGCTGGTCGTCCCCGGGTTCCGCAGCCCGCCCCGGCTGACCGGGGCCGAGCGCACGTTGCGCCGTCGGGGCGACGGCGGGGTCACGGTGGCCGTCCGGATGCGCGGTCGGCCCTGGGTGGCCGTGCTGGCCGACATGGTCGAGGGTGTGGTCGTGGCCAACGGGCTGGCCGGGGCCGACGCCACCCGGGCTCGCACCGCGCTGTGGGCCGCGCTCGAGCAGACCGATGAGCTGCGCGCCGCCTGAGCGGATCGGCTCGTCGGCGGCGCGGGCGGTGCGGCTACGGCCCCGAGAACAGGCCCTCGGTCGTACGGGGCACCACGGCTGGCGCGTGGTCGTCCTCGTAGCGGGTCAGCTCGGCCCGGCCCACCACGTGCCAGTGCACCTCGTCGGGGCCGTCAGCCAACCGCAACGTGCGCTGCGCGGCGTACATCCGGGCCAGCGGCGTCCACTGCGACACCCCGGTGGCGCCGTGCATCTGGATGGCCTCGTCGATGATCTGGCACACCCGCACCGGCACCATGGCCTTGACCGCGCTCACCCACACGCGGGCCTCGGCGTTGCCCATCGTGTCCATGGCCTTGGCCGCCCGCAGCACCATCAGCCGCATGGCCTCGATCTCGATGCGGGCCTTGGCGATGACCTCGGTGTTCTTGCCCAGGCGGGCCAGCGGCTTGCCGAAGGCCTCCCGGTTCAGCCCGCGGCGCACCATCAACTCCAGAGCCCGCTCGGCCGCGCCGATCGAGCGCATGCAGTGGTGGATGCGCCCCGGTCCCAGGCGCACCTGGGAGATCTCGAAGCCGCGTCCCTCGCCCAGCAGGATGTTCGACTCGGGCACGCGCACGTCGGTGAAGCGCAGGTGCATGTGGCCGTGGGGGGCCTCGTCCTCGCCGAACACGTGCATCGGGCCGAGGATCTCGAGCCCCGGCGTGTCCATGGGCACGAGGATCTGCGACTGGCGCCGGTGGGGTGGGGCATCCGGGCTGGTCTGCACCATGGTGATGAGCACCTTGCAGCGCGGGTCGCCGGCGCCCGAGATGTAGTACTTCTCGCCGTTGATCACCCACTCGCCACCGTCGAGCACGGCCGAGCAGCGGATGTTCTTGGCGTCCGACGACGACACGTCGGGCTCGGTCATGGCGAAGGCCGAGCGGATCTCGCCGGCCAGCAGCGGCTCGAGCCAGCGCTTCTTCTGCTCGGGGGTGCCCACCCGCTCGAGCACCTCCATGTTGCCGGTGTCGGGTGCGCTGCAGTTGAGGCACTCCGAGGCCAGGGGGTTCTTGCCCAGCTCGGCGGCGATGTAGGCGTAGTCGAGGTTCGACAGGCCCTCGCCCGTCTCGGCGTCGGGCAGGAAGAAGTTCCACAGGCCCTGGGCCTTGGCCTTGGCCTTGATCGAGTCGAGCAGCTCCAGCTGGCCCTCGCCGAAGCCCCAGTGCTCGGCCCGGCCTTCACCCAGCCGGTAGAAGTCCTCGGTCACCGGGTCGATCTCGGTGGCGATGAACGCCTTGACCGCCTCGAACAGCCCCACCGCCCCCTCGGACATGGCCAGGTTCATGGCGTCGTCGGTGGGCAGGCCCGAATGCATCCCGGGAGCAGGCATGGTGGCGTCCTTTCGGTCGAGGGCGGTGCGGCGCTCAGCATACGAACGAGGTCTCGCCCCGGCCAGGGTGGCTGGTACCGCGCGCCCGTCTCGCTGGGGGAGGTCGAGCAACCCGACCGGCGCAGCCGGTCAGCTGTGCGGGTCGGCCCGCTGGGTGACGTCTGGGTGGGGAGGGCCGAGCACGTCGAACCCGTCGTGCTCCAGGGCAGGGAAGTCGACCACCTTCGTGCCTCGGACGCTGCTCAGCACGGTGTAGGGGTGGGCCAGGGCATCGGTGTAGGCCAGGCCGATCGCCGCGGCCCCTCGGTAGCGGTACGTGCGCGTTCGGCCCACCTCGAGGGCGTGGAGGTGGATGCAGTCCTACCAGCTCCTCTGGTACCGCCGGTCCTTGAGATCGACGGCCGATGCGTCGCAGGTCAGCAGCTCGTCGGTCGCACGGGCCAGCACGACGTTCATGGCCGGCCCGTTCCCGATGTTGCAGACGCTCACCGTGCCCGACGCGAGGTCGACCGCCGGGATGAGCACGGGCATCCGGCCATGTCGTTCTGCCGACTGCGCGGCGCGGTTGTTGATCACGAACGAGACGATGGAGATGATCACGGCAGCCAAGGCCACCGCCAGCTCAGGTGTCATGGGACGAGCCCCTCTGGCGAGGTCCCGCCTCGCCGTCATGCCGCCGCGGTCGACCGGCTGTCGACCGGGTCGTGCGTGCCCGGGGCGGGATTCGAACCCACACGCCACACGAAGGTGACCGAGGGGTTTAAGCCCTCTGCGCCTGCCAGTTACGCCACCCGGGCCAGTCCGCAGCGTAGGCCGGGCCAGATGCCGAAGGCGCCCGCAGGGAGGCTTGCCGACCGGAGGGCCAGGAGATCAGGGCCCGTCTGAGTTGCCGTCGTCGTCGATGGCGCCGCAGGTGCTCACCACCGACGGCGCCCCCGACCCCACGGCCAGGGTGTAGCCGCCGTGGCACACGCCCGCCGACACGATCCAGCCCCCCGTCACCGGGGTCCAGGTGACGGCCTGGATCCCCTGGCCGCCGAGGTTGGGTTTGGTCCCCGAGCCCGGCACCCACAGGACCAGCCGGGCGCCGGCCTTGGCCTCGGTGGCGTCGCCGCTGAGCGACAGGGTGCCGGCCGCCCCGTCGCTGCGCAGCGACGTGAGGCGCCCGGGCGCGGATCGGGGATAGGCGCGGCTGAGGATCGGCTCCCACTGGGGGACCGGCCCGAGGTTCTTGTCCCCGGGGCAGCCGTTGATGTTGAACTCGATGATCTGGCTGGCCGGTTGGCCGTTGCGCTCGCCCACCGAGTGGGGATCGCCGCAGGCCTGGCGCCACTGCCACCAGGTGCCACCCACGATGGCTTGGTCCTGTTGGGCGGCGAAGGTGGTCACGCCGGCCGTGGCGGCGGCGTCGGTGCCGAACCACCCGAACTCGCCGATCCACATCGTGGTGCCATAGGACTGGGCCGCGGCCAGGTCCTCGGCGAAGCCGTCGGCCACGGTCCCCGGATCGATCGAGCCGTGGTAGTTGTGTGGCGCGAACACCATGTTCGGGTCGGTCACGTCCGATGCCGGGGGCGTGGTGCCGGTGGACGGGAACACCACCACCGGCTCGAAGAAGACGATGTGGCTGAAGCCGCCGGCCTGGCGCTCGGCGGTCCGGATGGCCGTCACCGCCCGCTGGTAGAAGGCCCCCAGCTCGGCCCCCGAGCTGGCCACGTCGGTGCCCCAGTTGGGTTCGTTGAACAGGTCGTAGCCGGCCACCGCCGGGTCGCCGGCGAACGACTTGGCCACCGCCGCCCACGTCTTGACCAACTCGGTCTGGATGCCGTCGGTGTCGGCGTAGAAGTGGTCGAAGGCGTGCATGACCGCCGGGGCCAATTCGCGCACCCCCGCCGGGGCGCAGGTGTCGGCCCCGTCGGTGATGGTGGCCCACTGGGGGGCGCCGTCCCAGCCGATCCCCGGCTTGGCGCCCGCCGGGCAGGTGACCCCGGGCGGGCTGGCCACGTACTTGCCCCAGGCGTCCTGGTGCATGTCGATCACCGACCAGATGCCGTGGCGGGCGGCGGCCGCCACCGCGGCGTGGACCTTGGCCAGGTAGGCCTGGTCGACGTGGCCCTTGGTGGGTTCGAGCTTCGACCAGCTGACCAGCAGGCGCACCACGTCGAAGCCGTGCGCAGCCATCGTCGCCCAGTCGGCGTCGGTCACGGCCACCGTCGTGGCGTAGCTCGGGTTGGCCTGGAAGTATTCGCCCAGCGAGTTGACGTTCACGCCCCGCAGCAGCACCTGGCGGCCCTGGTCGTCGGCGATGCGGGCGGTGGTGCCCCGGGTGGCATGCAGGGCGGCCAGGGGGGTGGCTGCGCCGGCGCCCACCACCGTGGTGGTCGACCGGTCGCCCGACCCGCCCGATCCCGCCGATCCCTTGGAGGAGCAGGCCCCGGCCAACAGGGCGAGCACCACCAAGCCCGCCGCCACCGCCCGGGCTGATCGCCTGGTCGGGCGCGGCTGGTGACGGTGTCGGACGTCGCTCATGGCGGGCGACCCTAGTCAGGCACGACCCCGTCGGTGCGGCGGATGGCGAAGGCGCCCGCGGCGGCTCGCCGACGGGAGGGTCACCCAAATCGGGTGGTGATCACCCGGCCCTGGCGCTCGGAGGCGCTGGGGGCCAGGTCGGGGACCACGAACGTCCGCTGCAGCCAGCGATCCGTGCCGTCGAAGCGGGCCGGGAACGAGGAGCGCCCGTGGACCGCCACCGCGTTGTCGACCACCAGCAGGTCGCCCGGCTCGAGGGCCAGTCCGACGTGGTCGCGCCGCACCAGCTCGTCGAGCTGGGCCAGGGCCAGCTCGGCCTGGGGGTCGAGCCCCACCATCAGGTCGGCATCGAAGGTGAAGGTGGGAGCCGACTCGGGCCCCGACACCACCGGGACCGGCTCGGACATCCGCGGCCACAGCGGTGCGCCTGTCCCACCCCTCCCGCCGGTCGCGCCGGCGTTGGTCGGGTGCGGCTCGCTGCGCAGGAACGACTCGTCCACGCTGGTGCGGAAGCGCGGCTCGCGCAGCACCTGGCGCACCGCCGGGGAGAGGCGGTCGATGACGTGGCGGATCGAGGTCAGCAGGGTCTGGGCCGTCGGCTCGCCTCGCAGGCACAGCAGCAGGAGGTAGCGGGGGCGGTGGGGGTGGAACGCCGTCTCGGTGTGGAACTCGAGCTCGACGCCCGACGACGTCGAGGTCTGGCAACCCACGTCATCAGCGGTGGGCAGCAGGTTCTGGACGATCTGGCCGCCGTGCTCGGGGGCGTACCCCACGGGCTGGCCCAGCCTTCGGGCCACCGTCAACAAGGTGAGCTCGCTGACGTGGTCCTTGTCCGGCGTGGCCCGCGGCGAGCTCGGGGTGGCCCCGACCCGGCCGATGGGCATGCCTCGCACGAGCAGCGCCCCGCTCCCGTCGCCCTGGTCGGCGAAGTCGCACAGGGCGTCGTGCACGGGGGGGTCGAGCAGGCGGCCGGCCCGGGCCGCGGCCCGCACGAACTCGTCGGCGCCGATGTCCACCCCGGGCGGCGGCATCATGGTCAGGAACGCGTCATCGCCGTTGTCGATCACGGGGATCCCCGACGATCGGGGGGGCCGGAGGCGTTCGGCGATCGTGCTCATGGAACATTGATTTTATCACATGGTCATCACGGAACAGATGTTTCAGTCGGGCTGGCCGCCGGGAGCCGCCGTCGGCCGAGGTCCGCCGTCGGTAGGGTTCGACCATGCCTCACCCGCCAGCCGACCTGCCGCCGCCCCGCGCCTCGTTCGCCAGCGACAACGCCTCGGGTGCGCACCCGGACGTGCTGGCTGCGCTGGTCGCCGCGAACGACGGCCACACCCCGGCCTACGGGGCCGACCCGTGGACGGCGCGGGGCCTCGAGGCCGTGCGCTCGGTGTTCGGCGTCCCGGCCGAGGTGGCCTTCACCTGGGGCGGGACGGGCGCCAACGTCGTCGGTCTGCAGTGCCTGCTCCAGTCCTGGCAGGCGGTCATCTGCCCCGACACCGCCCACATCCAGGTGGACGAGTGCGGCGCCCCCGAGCGCTTCACCGGGGCCAAGCTGATCGACGTCCCCACCGTCGACGGCAAGCTGCGCCCCGACCAGGTGCTGGATCAACTGCACCTGCTGGGGGACATGCACCACGTGCAGCCCCGGGTGGTGGCCATCACCCAGTCCACCGAGCAGGGTTCGCTCTACCAGCCCGACGAGGTGGTCGCCCTGGCCGAGGTGGCCCATCGGCACGGCATGGTCCTGCACATGGACGGGGCCCGGCTGGCCAACGCGGCGGCGGCGCTGGGTGGCGACGTGCGCAGCTTCACGGTGGACGCCGGGGTCGACGTGCTGACCTTCGGCGGCACCAAGAACGGCATGGTCTACGGCGAGGCGGTCGTGTTCCTGGCCCCCGAGCTCGGGGCCGACGTCGACTTCGTGCGCAAGCAGGCAGGCCAACTCCCCTCCAAGATGCGGTTCGTGGCCGCCCAGTTCGAGGCCCTGCTGGCCGACGACCTGTGGCTGCGCAACGCGGCCCACGCCAACGCCATGGCGCAGGCCCTGGTCGAGCGGGTGGCCCCCGTGCCCGGGGTCGAGGTCACCCGCCCGCCCGAGGTCAACGCCGTGTTCGCCACCGTGCCCCGCGACGCCCTGGCGCGCCTCCAGGCCTGGTCGCACTTCTACGTGTGGGACGAGGCCACCACCGAGGTGCGCTGGATGACGAGCTTCGACACCGCGCTGGAGGACGTCGAGCGCTTCGCCGCCGGCGTGGCCTCACTCGTCGAGCAGCACGCCCGCCTCTGACCAGGCCAGCTCGATGCGATCGAGCGACTCGGTGGCGCTGGTGCGCAACCGGTCGGCCACCCCGGCCACCAGCACGCCGGCCAGGGCCAGCGCGCCCACGTAGCTGTCGAACGGCCCGTTGCTCTTGGCCGAGACCACGAAGTGCAGGTCGGCCCGGCGGGCCAGGGGGGACAGCACGCTGTCGGACAGGGCGATGACGGTGGCGTGTCGGCTCAGCGCGGCCTGGGCCGCGTCGACCAACCAGGCGTCGTAGCGGGGCAGGTCGAGCAGCAGCAGGGTGTCGCCGGGACGCATGTCGGCCAGGGCCCGATGCACCCGCACCGCGCTGCCCACCACCTGGGTGACTCCGGGGCGCAGCATGGACAGGTCGCTCACGATCTGGATGCCGATGCCGGCCGACGCCTCGCCGGTGAGCACCAGCACCCGGCTGGCCGAGTTGGCCAGGGCCTGGATGGCCAGCTCGACCCGCGGGCGGTCGACCGTGTCGAGGGTGGTCTGGACGTTGTCGAGCTCGAGGTGCAGCGAGCGGTCGAGCAGGTCACCGGAGTCGGGCTGGCGGATGCGGGCGGTGGCCGGGCGCAGCTGGCGCCCGAGGTCGCGCTGCACGCTGGTCTGCAGGGCGGTGAACCCGTCGAAGCCCAACTTGGTCGACAACCGGATCACCGAGGCGCCGCTGGTGGTGGCCTGCTTGGCCAGGTCGGCCACGGTGCCGAACGCCACCAGCTGCGGCTGGTCCAGCACCACGGCCGCCACGCGGCGCTCCGCGGGGGTGAAGCGGCCCTGGTGCTGCTCGATCAGCGCGGCGACATCCATCGAACCATCCTGGCAGACCGTGAGGACGGCTGAAACGTTCGTTCCGAGATGGGCCGGCACCAGGTGCCGCCCGTTCGCCTACCGACCAGTCGGTAGGCTGCTAAGATGTGGTCATGACGATGACCGATGCGGTCGAGCCAGCTGAGTCGGCGGAGCCCGCCGAGGCCGGCGAACCGACCGAGAAGGCGGGCTCGCTGCTGCCCGTCATCCGCATCATCCCTTCGACCGCCTACGACAACCCCACCTGGAAGGGGTTGGCCTACTTCGCCCGCGACCTGGTGGCCTACGCCCTGGTGGTCTGGGCCCTGGTGTCGACCGACAACCCGTTCTTCCTGGTGGGGCTGTGGGTCCTGGCCAGCCTGTGCGTGGCCGGCCTGTTCATCATCGGCCACGACGCGGCCCACGAGGCGCTGTTCAAGAGCCGCCGGCTCAACTCCATCGTGGGCCACGTGGCCATGCTCCCGTCGTGGCACGTCTACGAGGCCTGGGTGCTCGGCCACAACCGCATCCACCACGGCCACACCGTGCGCGAGGGGATGGACTTCGTCTGGCACCCCGTCACCGCCGAGCAGTACAGCGCCATGAGCACCTTCAGCCGCCTCCGCCACCGCGTCGAGTGGTCGTGGTGGGGGTCGGGCGCCTACTACCTGCGTGAGATCTGGCTCAACAAGATGATCACGTTCAACCCGCCGGCCAAGTGGGCCAAGGCCATCCGGCGGGACCTGATCTTCATGGTGGCCGGCGTCGGCCTGGGCATGGCCCTGTTCGGGTGGCTCGGCTGGATGACCTACGGGTCGGTGCTGGGCCTGATCTGGATGATCGTGAAGGTGGTGGTCATCCCGTTCCTGGGGTTCAACTTCGTGATCGGCTCGGTGGTGCACGTGCACCACGTGCAGCCCGACATCCGGTGGTACCCCCGCCGGGAGTGGACCAAGTTCCGCGGCCAGATGGAGGGCACCACCATCCTGCGGGCCCCCAAGGTGCTGGACCTGTTCTTCCACTCGATCTTCGTGCACATCCCGCACCACGTGGACATGCGCATCCCGTTCTACGGCCTCGAATCGGCCGCCGCGGCCATCAAGGCCGAGTTCCCCGACACCATCCACGACGAGAAGCTGCGGTTCCGCGACTTCATGGCCAACAGCCGCCAGTGCAAGCTCTACGACTTCGAGCAGGGCCGCTGGCACACCTACGACCAGGCCATGACGGCGCTGGCCGCCCGCCCGGTCGACACCCCGAGCGGCGCCAGCACGGCGCGCTTCACGCGGGGCACCTTGGTCAAGTGATGGCAAAGCGCGGCGGCGCGGGGGGACCCGAGCGGTAGGGTCGGTCGCCTCGCGGCTGGGCGCGGGCGCACGCCGCGGTCGACAAGGAGCGCCTGATCACCACACCCGATCTCGGGTCCGTCGCGGGCCCTGCCGTTGGGGACGAAGGATCCCCCGAAGACGCGAGCCCGCCGTCGGCACCGCCGCGCTCGGTGCGCGAGCGGCTGCGCCGCCACCGCGTCAGGGTGGGCCTGCTGAGCGCCCTGGTGCTGGCCCTGCTGGTCCCCGGGTGCTCGTTCGTGCGGGCCATGGAGGCTCCCGGCAACCTGACGGCGTCGGAGAAGGCCGTCGAGTGGCTGCGCGACAGCGGGTTCAACGGCCTGGTCAACACCGTCGAGAACTGGTGGTACACCAGCCACCCCCCGCCGACCGGGGGCCGACCCGCCCGGCCGATCACGGCGGTGGGCCTTCCGGCCCAGCACGGGCACCTGTCCCGGGTGCGCAAGCCGGCGGCCGTCGTGGTGGCCCACACGCCGCGGCCCGCCAACGTGGTGTCGCCCGTGGCCAACCCGCTGCCCAACGAGGGCGTGTGGATCCCGGTGGGGCCCCGGGTCAGCGGGCTGCCCACCATGGAGGAGACCCAGGTCCGGCCCGATGCCGTGCACACCAGCCTGCTCGACGGCCTGGTGTGGATGGATCCCAAGCTGGTGCGCTTCGAGCTGCACCCAGGCCTGACCGAGCCCGGGGGGAGGTGGGGCACCCAGCCCGACCAGCAGCCTGACATCCCCATCGCCGACCGGCTCAACCTGGTGGCTGCCTTCAACAGCGGCTTCCGCATGCGCGACGCCCGCGGCGGCTTCGTCCTCGACGGCGTCACCGCCCACCCGCTGGTGGTCGGCGCCGCCTCCTTCGTCATCCGCAGCGACGGGTCCGCCACCGTGGGTGCCTGGGGCCGTGACGTGCAGATGAGCTCCGACGTGGTGGCCGTGCGCCAGAACCTCGAGCTGATCGTGGACGGCGGCCAGCTCGTGCCCGGACTGAGCGACAACCTGAACGGCGCCTGGGGCCAGACGCTGGGCCAGAACGTGCTGGTGTGGCGCTCGGCGGTGTGCGTGGACGCCCACGGCGGGTTGATCTTCGGCTACGGCAACGGGCTGGGCGCACGGTCGCTGGCCGAGCTCATGCAGCGGGCAGGCTGCCAGCGGGCCATGGAGCTCGACATCAACTCGTCGTGGACCACGTTCAACTTCTACGCACCCGTCGAGCCGGGCAACGCCGCGTCGGTGCTGGGCACGAAGTTGTTGGCCGACCAGCGCAAGCCCGGCGACCGCTACCTGTCGCCCGACGCCCGGGACTTCATCGCCGTGTTCCAGCGCTGAGGCATCCATCGATCCTTGTTGGCCGGCTGTTCACGGATCCCTCACATCTGGCGGCCAGGCTGACGGTCGAGATCAGGGGAGGGTCGAGCAGGTCGCGACCGGGATGGCCCGGGCCGAGATGGGAAGGTAGCGAGGATGGACGAGCGAACCTCGATCGCCTGGCTGGCGAGACGTGTGGGGTTCGGCCTGGGTCCCGGTGAGCTGGATCGGCTGAGCGCCCTCGGCCTCAGCACCGCCGTCGACCAGTGGCTCGACCCCGACGCCCACGGCGTGGCCGCCGCGCCGGATCCGTGGCAGGGCGTGGAGCTGTCGGTGCATCGACCCCGAGGGCGTGAGTCGGGCATCGAGCAGCGGGCCCTGATCGGCGGCTGGCTGACGGCCATGGCCACCACGCCCCGACCGTTCGAGGAGTGGATGCGCTGGTTCTGGCACGGCCACTTCGTGTCGACGCTGCGGGCGGTGGGCGCCCCGGCTCTCATGCGCAACCAGCTGCGCACGTGGGCCCAGTACGGGCTGGGCGACTTCCGAACGCTGCTGCGGGCGGCCACCGTGGATGCCGCCATGCTCATCTACCTGAACGGCGACACCAACGAGGTGGGCGCCATCAACGAGAACTACGGCCGCGAGGTGCTGGAGCTGTTCAGCTTGGGCATCGGCCACTACTCCGAGGCCGACGTGCGGGCCGGTGCCACCGCGCTGACCGGCTACGTCCGAGACTTCGCCACCGGCGAGATGCGCTTCGACGCCTCGCGCCACGACGACACCCCCCAGACCTACCTCGGCCACCATGGCGTGCACGACGTCGACACGGTGATCGACGCCATCGTCGACCACCCGGCGTGCGGGCCCTTCATCGCCGGCGAACTGGCCCGCGCCGTGCTCGGCCCCGGTGTCGACACCGAACTGGTCAGCCGCCTCGGCGCCGACTTCGTGGCCAGCGGCCTCCAGGTGGCGCCGTTGGTGCGGGCCATCGTGGAGGCCGGGCTCGACGGCGCCTCCACCTCTCTGGTGGCCGCGCCCGTGCCGTGGGCCATCGGCATGATCCGGGCCTCCGAGGTGCCGTGGCCCCGGCTGGAGCACGCCCTCGTGGCCATGCTGGTGGGGGCCGGGCAGGTGCCCATGGACGCGCCCAACGTGGGGGGCTGGCCGGGAGGAGCCAACTGGCTCACCGCCTCGGCCACCGTGGCCCGCTACAACCTGGCCGGCTGGCTGGCCTACTACACGCCCGTCACCAACCCCCTGGTCACGGCCGCGGCCGGGCGCAACTGGGACGCGCTGGCCGACGCCCTGGGTCGGCCCGAGGGGTTCACTGCCGCCACCGCCGCGGCCCTGGCCGCCATGTCCGACCTCGGCCAGCACGCCGACCGCGACCGCGTCTCGGTGGCCATGGTGGCGCCCGAGATGGTGCTGGCCTGACCATGCGCCGACGCACCTTCCTGGGCCTGGCCGGTGGGGCGGTGGCCGGCGCCGCGGCCGTGGCCGTGGGCGGCCCCGTCGTGTGGGAGGACCTGGTGGACCAGGCTCGGCACAACGCCACGGCTTCGGGGTCGAGCGGGGGGTCAGGCGTCGATCCGCGGACCCTGGTGGTGGTCAACCTGGGGGGCGGCAACGACGGGCTCAACACCCTGGTCCCCGCCGGCGCCGGCGCCTATCACGACGCCCGACCGACCCTGGGTGTGGCCGACTCGTCGCTGGTGGCGCTCGAGGGCACGACGGCCTACGGGCTCAACCCAGCGCTGGCTCCGCTGGCCAAGTGGTGGAAGGCCGAGCAGCTGGTGGCGGTGGACGGGCTGGCCATCCCGGACCAGTCCCGCTCGCACTTCCTGGCCAGCGACGTGTGGTCGTCGGGCGACCCGGCCGATCCCCGCGGCACGGGCTGGCTCGGGCGCTGGCTCGACACCGACGGCGACGTCCACAACCCCTTGCGGGCCATCACCCTGGGTTTGGCCAACGGCGCGCTGGTCGGCCACACCTCGGTGGCCACGGCGCTGGTGGATCCGCAGGACTTCGCCTTCCAGAGCCCCAAGCAGTTCGACGGCGACGAGATCGCCCGAGGCTTCCAGGCCGCGGCCAACCCCCGCTCCTCCGACGCCCTGGAGGCGGCCAGCCAGCAGGCCATCCCCGACGCCCTCAACTCGGCCAGGTCGCTCAGCGCCGTCCTGTCGGGACCGCAGCGGGTGCAGTTCTCGGCACCCGACTCGGCCAACGCGGTGCCGGCTGGCGTCCCCACCTCCCAGGTGCTCCCCGGGCGTGCGTCCGGTGGCACGGGCGAGGCGGTGACCATCACCAGCCTGCTGGAGGTGGCGGCCGGCATCATCGACCTGCGCCTCGGCACCCGGGTGATCGTGGTGTCGGCCGGTGGCTTCGACACCCACGCCGCGCAGACCACCCGTCACCCCGCCTTGCTCACCGACCTGGCTCAGGGCCTCGACGGGTTCCTGTCCACCATGGCGGCCAAGGGTCGGGCCGACGACGTGGTCGTGATGACCACCAGCGAGTTCGGCCGCCGCGTGCACGAGAACGGCAGCGGAACCGATCACGGCGAGGCCTCGGTGCACTTCCTGGCCGGGGGCAGGGTCAACGGCGGCCGGGTGGTCGGCCAGGCCAACCTGGCCAAGCTCGACGGGGGCGATCTGCCCATCGAGATCGACACCCGATCGATCTACGCCGCCGGCCTCGACTGGCTGGGCGGACCTACCGACGAGATCCTGCGCGGCCACTACGACCGACACGCGTTGGTCAGGAGTTGAGGATCCCCCGCTGGAGCTCGCCTTCGGGATCGCCGGCGGCCTGGGTGTCGGCCAACTTCTCCATCCACTGCTGGGCCTGCTCGTTGTGGGCCGCGTCGACCATCTGCTTGGGCAGGGCCTTCATGACGTAGTCGTCGGGCATGCGGGGGGCGTCGTCCACCTTGCGGGCCATGGCCGCCTCGATGATCGGGGCCAGCCGCTCGGCCTTGGCCGCGCTGGCGGCCTCATCGCGCTCGGCGAACTCGGGGAGCACCTCGGCTCCGAAGAGCTCGAGCGACTCCATGATGTGGTCGTGGCGGTTCTTGCCCGCCTGCATGACGAAGATGAGCTGGTCGACGCCGGCCTCCTCGTATCGGCGGAGGAACTCGCGCAGCTGTGCCGGGGTGCCCACCGCGCCGCGCAACCCGGTCTCGTCGCCGGCCGCGGCCTTGGCACCGAGCGTCTCCTGGGCGGCGGCGATGGCCGCCTCGGGGGAGTAGCCCATGCGGCCCCGCCGCTCCTGGAACTCCTGCCAGACGTCGGTGCGGCCGGGCACGTGGTCGCCGAACACGTAGAAGTGGGCCAGCGAGTACCCGAAGAAGTTGCCGCCCTCGAGGCCACGGGCGATGGCGGTCGCCTCGTCGGGTGCGCACATCATGGGCGTCACGCAGGCCACCTGGGCGTTCACCGCCTGGCCGACCGGGACGCACTTGTCGGCCAGCGTGGTCTCGTAGTCGGCGATCCAGGTCCGGGCCTCCTCCGGGTCGATGAAGGCGAAGGTGAGGGCGCCGATGCCCTTCTCGGCCGCCAGCAGGATGGTGTCGCGCCGGCTGCACGCGACCCACAGCGGTGGGTGCGGCTTCTGCACCGGCTTGGGCACCACGTTGCGCGGCGGCATCTGCACGAACCGGCCGTCGACGCCACCGAAGGGCGTCTCGGTCATGCAGCGGATGGCCACCTCGAGCCCCTCGAGCCATTGCTCGCGCTTGACCACGGGGTCGATGCCGAAACCGCGCAGCTCGGCCTCCGAGGACGACTCGCCCGAACCGAAGTCGACCCGACCTCCCGAGACCAGGTCGAGCATGGCCACCCGCTCGGCGGTGCGGGCCGGGTGGTTGTAGCCCGGGGCGGTCTGGATGATCCCGTGGCCCAGGCGGATGCGCGACGTGCGCTGGCTGGCCGCGGCCAGGAAGACCTCGGGCGCGCTCGAGTGGCTGTACTCCTCCAGGAAGTGGTGCTCGACCTCCCACACGTAGTCGAGCCCGATCTTGTCGGCCAGCTCGATCTGGTCGAGCGCGTCACGGATGAGCTGCTGCTCGGCGCCGTCGGCCCACGGTCGCGGCAGCTGGTGCTCGTAGAAGATGCCGAACTTCACGCCGTCCCCCTGTGGTTCGCCGGTGCCCTCGGATGGGCGCGGTGGGTGCGGTCAGCCCAGCCGGTGATCGCCGGTGGTGTCGACCATCTGGCCATCCGCGTCGCGCACGACGGACCCGAGGCTCAGCATCTCCTCGATCAGGTCGTCGGCGTCGCCGCGCCCGGCCACCGACCGCTCGATCTCGCCCATCATGAACTGGAGGCGCTCGGGTCGCCGCAGCAGCACGGAGGCCTCGACGGCACGGTCCCAGAGCAACGCGATCATCTCGGTGCCCTTGTGCTGCTGGCCGTCCTCACCCAACCAGGTGCGGTCGCGCATCTCGGACAGGGCGGTGCGCAGATAGGCCACGTGCGGCGTCTCGTCGGCGCGGACGTAGGAGATGATGCGGGCCGCATCGCCGTCGCCGGCCACCAGGTCGGTGTCGGACAGCACGGCCTCGGCCCACTGGAAGCCGTGGAAGGCGGAGATCTCGATCAGCAGCAGCCCGATCATGCGACCCACCATCATCTCGAGGGTGAAGTCGATGTCGTCGGGCAGCACCCGCGTGGCCATGGCCGCGTTGCGCAGCTCGAGCAGCTGCTCGGCCGTCTTGGGTGCGGGGTCGATGCCCATGCGGGCCAACATGGCGGCCTTGACGTCCTCGGTCACGGGGTTCTCGAAGGCGAGGTCGCGGGCCACGAACCACATGCGGTCGTGACCGGCTTCGGCCTCGAAGCCCGCCTCGTCGCGGGCGTGGGCCTCGAACAGGCCTCGGTTCAGGTGGTCGATGGCCGTGCCGCGGATGTCCTCGTCGAAGGATCGGACCACGTCGGGCATGGGCAGGTTGCGCAGCATGGCGCCGAAGCCCTCGACGGTGCCGATGCGGGTGAGCTCGCCGACGGTCGGCTCGGTCACGCCGTGGCGCAGCAGCAGCTTGGTCTGCTCGACGTTGGGGAAGCTCTCGGGCCAGGTGTCGAGGGGCACGTCGAGCAGGGGGGTGTCGAACTGGTGCTGGCGCTGGGCCTCCCACGCCTCGATGGCCGGCCAGCGGTTGGCCGTGCGGGGCGACACGTAGTCGCCGCTGGCGTCGAAGCCGCCGTGGCAGCGCACCCCGCCGACCACGAGGGGTTCGACGTAGTCGTGGCTGGCCAGCAGCTCGGCTTCGGTGAAGGTGATTTGGTCGGTGGTCATGTCGGCTTCCCCCACGTCGTGCGACCGGTGCCGAAAGTGTAAACGCTTGCGTATACACCTGGCAAGCACGAAGATGGAGGTGTGACCGAGAACACGGCCCGACGGCTGCTGCGCCGCGACGAGCGCCAGGCCCAGATCCTGGGCGCGGCGGCAGCCGCCTTCGCCCGCGGCGGGTACGCGGCCACCTCGATGGAGGACGTGGCCGTCGAGGCCGGCATCACCCGACTCATCGTGTACCGGCACTTCGAGTCCAAGGAGGAGCTGTACCGCGCCGTGCTGAGTCGGGTGACCGAGCGGTTGGCCGAGGCGTGGGAGGTGGCGCGGCGCGACCGTGAGCACGGCTACGTGTTCCGGGCGCTGCTGTCGGTGGCCCGGGAGCAGCCCGACGGCTACCGGCTGCTGTTCGAGTACGCGGCCCGCGAGCCGCAGTTCGCGGCCTTCTGCGAGGACGTGCGGGCGGTGCAGGTCGAGCTGGCCGACCAGATGCTCGGTCCCCAGCTGCCCGACCCGCAGCTGCGCCCGTGGGCCACCCGCACGGTGGTCGGGTACCTCAACGACAGCGTGCTGGCCTGGCTCGAGGTCGGCGATCCGGCGCGCGACGACCTGTTCGTGGAGCAGGCCACCGACGGGCTCATCGGCATGTACCGGGCCTGGATGGCGGAGGCCGAGCTCAGTTGATCAGGGCCTGGGCCTGGTCGACGACCACGGCTCGGGTGGCGGTGCGGGTGAGCGGGTCGAGCGGGCCGCCGTCGCCGGTGCTGGCCGACCAGCTGATGGCGTAGGTCACCGTGGCGGTGAGCTGCTCGGTGCCGGCCGTCTCGAACAGCATGGTGCAGGCGCTGGTCTGGGCGTCGGGTGGGCGGCTGGCGTCGTAGGGGGATCCGGGGCCCTCGCAGGTCTCGTGGGCGCCCGAGGGATCGGCCGTCCAGGTGGTGCGCAGGGGCGTGGCGGTCACGGTGGCGGTGACGCCGTCGAGGGTGGCGGTGGCGCGGCGGGTGGTCCAGTCGCTGAGCCAGAGCCAGGTGGGGACGCCGACGAGCTGTGAGCTGTCGAGCGGGGGGCTGGTCGACAGGGTGGGGGCGGGCAGGTCGAGGGTGGACAGCGCCTGGGCGGCCGCCTGGGCAGGGTCGTCGAGGCCGGGCAGGGGATCGGCGGGGTCGAACACGAAGGTGCGGTCGTAGACCAGGGCACCGGTGTCGTCGGCGCAGGACAGGTCGACCAGCTGGCCCCGGGCCGGCGAGATGGGCACGGTGCCGGCGGCGGTGGATCCGACCCCGGTGCCGCCACCGGCCTCGTAGTGGCACGTCCACTGCCCCAACCGCCCGGGCCCCGGATGGCGGATCGTGCGCAACGGCCCCGTCGGCCCCTCCACCACGATCGCCACCGGCGACCCATCCTGCTCCCCCCCGCCCGGGGTTGGTCGATTGCCGCCGTTGCTTCGCCGCATTGGCCGGTGGAATGTGCCCACAAGCCACAACGCAGGTGATCACAACAGCCGCTATCAGTCTTGCTGGCACGTCGTGACCCCCTGGCTTCGTCATGAGGATACGAGCTGTCGGTGACCTTCCATCTGCCTGAGATCAGGGCCATTGAGGCGGAGATCAGCTGTGTCTCGACTTTGTCGTTCGACGATGGCCCCAGTTGCATTGAACCGAGATGATCGAATCATCCACTGCGCAATCACGTGATCGTTGCGGCTGTTCCGTCTTGCCGCAGGTTGACCATTGCATCGTGGTGATAGATCGAATGCGGGGGGAGTCGAACGATCTACTCCCCTCGCTCGTTTGTCCGCTATAGCCTGCCGAGTCCCGGTGAGCTGGTGGCCGGCTTCGACTTTTCCGATCGTGGGTCATCGGGATTCGGCGGGTCATTCGCCTCGAGCCAAACGTGCCAATACTCGCTGATAGGCCGCAAGCACGGCTGCTGGCTCGTGATCGGCGGTGTTCTCGCGGACCACTAGACGGAGTCGTCGTGGTGGCCGACCGGGTGTTGAGCGCTCGGGCGACTACTACCGCCGCAGGCCGCGGCGACGAAGCACGCGACCCCGCCATGGCCAGGGCCACCCATCGTCGCCAAGCCGTGCCCCGCAGCCGCACTGTGTCACCTTCCGCCGAGGTCCTACGCCGTGGTGAGCTCCCGCCGGGGCTCGCCGGGGAGCATACGAGCAGCGCTCCGCGAGAACAAGCGGCTCATCCCGGTGGCGACACGGGCGAAGGCGCCCGACGCGGCGCCCGCTCGGCTGTCAGGGGGGAGTGATCAGCCGGTCGTGGCTGGCCACGACTCATGGGTCCGCCGCGCCGAGCCAACCTCCGCCCGTGCCCCTGCAGGGGGTCCGCCGCCTGCCTCAGCACTATAGACCATGAAAAAGATTTGAACAACATGAAATGCTGAACGATCTGTCTCCGCCACCACCCGCACCCAGCCAAATCTGTGCACTTGTCGCGCCTCTACCGCGACAAGTGCACAGATTTCGGGAAGGCTGCAGCCCGTGACCGACCCCGCCGACCCCGCCGACCTCGCCGACCCGCTCGCCGCCTTCCGTCTCGATGGTCGGGTGGCCATCGTCACGGGGGCCTCCAGCGGCCTGGGCCGCCGCTTCGCCGCCGTGCTGCACGGTGCCGGCGCCCGGGTGGTCGTCACCGCCCGCCGGGCCGACCGGCTCGATGCGCTGGTGGCTGAGCTGCCGGGCGCCCTGGCTGTGCCCGGCGACGTCACCGACGCCGACGACCGGGCCCGCCTGGTCGACCAGGCCCTGGCCCTCGACGCTCGCATCGACGTGCTGGTCAACAACGCCGGCCTCAGCCTGCCCATGCCCGCCGAGGACGAGCCCCTCGACCAGTTCCGCCAGGTGGTCGAGGTCAACCTGCACGCCCTGTTCGCCCTCAGCCAGCTCGTCGGCCGCCACATGCTCGCCCGGGGCCAGGGCTCGATCGTCAACGTGGCCTCGGTGCTGGGCATGGTGGCCGCCGCCCCCATCAAGCAGGCCTCCTACACCGCCTCCAAGGGCGCGGTGGTCAACCTGACCCGTCAGATGGGGGCGGAGTGGGGACGACGGGGCGTGCGGGTCAACGCCATCGCCCCCGGCTGGTTCGAGAGCGAGATGACCACCGAGATGTGGGCCGACGAGAGCTCGATGGCCTACATCCGCCGCAACACCCCGATGGGACGACCGGGCCGGGTCGACGAGCTCGACGGCGTGCTGCTCTACCTGGCCGGCGATGCCAGCTCGTTCATGACCGGCCAGACGGTGGCCGTCGACGGCGGCTGGACGGCTCGCTGAACCTAGGCTCTCGGGATGACGCGGCACGAGCTGGCGCAGGAGTTCGCGCTGACCGACGACGCTGCGGCCGAGCTGTGCGCCCGACTCGGCATCTCCACCGGCTCACCCGACGACGTGTTCGCCGATGTCGACGCCGAGAGCTTCCGCCGCGCCGCCCGCGCCGAGCTGGCCCTCGGTCCCACCGCCGAGCCACCTCCGGGGGAGGACGTGGCCGCCGGCTGGGCCGCCCCCGACCCGACCGGCGCCTGGGCTCCGAGCACCAACGGCCACGGCGATCACCAGTCGGGCCATGGCGACCACCCGTCGGACCGCGGCCCTGCTCACAGGGCGAACGCGGGCCCGGGCGCCGGTGGACCGGCCAGCTGGGCCTCCCAGGCCGATGTCGATCGCCTGGACGCCGCCCGCCGGCGGGCCAGCTCGTACACGACCTCGGGCTACCTCCTGTTGGGTGCCGGCCTGGTGGTCACGATGGTCACCTTGGCCTTCGCGGGCGGCGGCTTCCTCTTCGTCAGCTTCGCCTGCGTGTTCGTCGGGTTCCGCCGCCTCCGGGCCGGGCGCATGATGCGCGCCCAGATCCGCGACGCCGAGGAGGGCCCGGGCCCAGGCGCCCGCTAGACGAGATCTCCGCTAGACGAGGTTGATGGGGCCGTCGTCGAACACGTCGCTCTGCCAGGCGTGCTCCAGGCCATCGAGCAGGCGATCCGGCGAGACCGGGGCCGACAGCAGGTAGCCCTGGGCGTGGTCGCAGCCCAGCTGGCCCAGCGTCTCGAGCTGGGCGCGGGTCTCGACGCCCACGGCCACCACGGTCAGCCCGAGCCCGTGGGCCAGCTCGATGGTGGCCCGCACGATGGCCGAGTCCCGCGAGTCGCGATCGAGCCCGCTCACCAACGTGCGGTCGATCTTCACGAAGTCCAGCGGGAAGCGCTTGAGGTAGTTGAGCGTCGAGTAGCCGGCCCCGAACTCGTCGAGGCCGACCTGGACGCCCAGGTCGCGCAGGAAGGCGATGCGGTGGCCCAGCTCGTCGCTGTGGTCGAGCAGCGTCGACTCGGTCACCTCCAACCACAGACGCCCCGGATCGAGGGCGGTGGCCTCCAGCGCGGCCACCACCTGGGTGGACAGGGCCGGGTCGAGCAGCTGACGGGGCGAGACGTTCACGCACACGTGGTCGGGCGCCCGGCTGCGCAGCTGCGCGTCCCAGCGCGAGAGCTGCTCGCAGGTGGCCTCGAGCATCTGCGAGCCGAGCCGGGCCAGCAGCCCGGCAGACTCGGCCGCCTCCACGAACTCGGCCGGGTTGAGCACCTCGTCGTCGTGGTCCCGGACCCGCAGCAGGGCCTCGGCGCCGACCAGGGCCCCGCCGTCGAGCGCCACCACCGGCTGGTAGTCGACGCGCAGGCCGCCTTCGAACAGGACCCGTTGCAGGCGCTCCTCCACCACCAGGCGGCGCTTCTCGCGCCGCGCCGTCTCCTCGCCCCACACGGCGATGCGGTTGCCGCCGTTGCGCTTGGCCTCGGTGGCCGCCTGGCCGGCCTGGCGCAGCAGCTCGTCGGCCTCCACCCGGCCCGAGCCGACCGCGATGCCGATGCTGGCCGTGACCCGGGTGGTCTGGCCGTCGAAGGTGAACGGCCGGGCCACGATGACCCGCAGGGCGTCGGCCGCCCGCTCGGCCACGTTGGCCTCCCGCACGTCGGGCAGGGTGACGGCGAACTCGACGCTGCGCAGCCGGGCCACCACTGCGTCGCTGCCGGCGCCCTCCACCAGGCGCCGGGCGATCTCGGCCAGCAGGGCGTCGCCCAGGTGGGGGCCGTGGGTGGCGTTCACGGCCCGGAACTCGTCCAGGTCGACCACCAGCACGGCCACCGGACGGCTGCGACCGGGGTCCTCCAGCAGGGTGGTGATGCGGTCCAGCAGGCGCAGGCGGTTGGGCAGGCCAGTGTCCTGGTCGGTGTAGGCCAGCCGGCTGAGCATCTCGTAGGTGCGCACCCGCTCGGTGGTGTCGCGGCCGTTGAGGACGTAGCCGCGGATGGCGGGGTTGGCCGTGAGGTCGGTGATGACCGCCTCGATCGACCGCCAGCTCCCGTCGGCGGCCCGCAGGCGCAGGCCGGTGGGGACGCCGGTGCCGTCTCGGGGGTCGATCTGCACCAGCTCCTCGATGCCCCCCATGGCGTCGTCGGGGTGGAGCAGGTCGACCAGCTCCATGCCGGCCAGGTCGCCGGGCTCGTGGCCCAGCATGGTCGACGCAGCCGGGCTGGCATAGCGGATGGAGCCGCCCGGCTCGATCACCGCGATCAGGTCGCTGACGTGCTCCACCAGCGCGGCGAAGTGCTCCTCGGGGCTGCGCTGGACCGGAGCGGCCGGCGCCGCCTCCAGCTCCTGGGCCAACAGCACCAGCGCGGTGCGGGCCCCCGCCGAGCTGTGCTGGGCCACCAGGGAGGCGAGCACGGGGATGGGGGCCACGTCCGGTCCGAGCATGGTCAGCCGTCCCTGCCACCAACCCTGGCGCAACAGGCAGGGCAGCACCTTGACCACGAAGTGGCCCTGGGACGAGTCGTCCAGCAGCTCGATGAGCGGCGGCGCGGCCCAGGCCGGCACCTGGAGGCGGACGCGCAGGCTCTCGTTGGCCCACAGCATCTGGCGCCCTGTGGCCCCGAAGGTCGCCATCAGCGCCGGGCTGTGGGCGCCGGCGTCGGCCAGCATGGTGGCCAGCTCGGATGCCGGGTCCGGATCCACGCTGTGGCGTCGTGCCGCCTCGATCGGATCGCGCCCGGGCCGGGCCGCCGGGGCCAGCCGAGCCGGTCCGTCCGACACCTCGGTCGTCAACCCGCTCCCGTCGATGCGGCGCGCCACGGGGCCGTCGGCGGTGTGGCGCACCTCGAACAGCACCTGGCGGGACTTGTCGGTGCCCAACGACACCGGGGTGACCGCCCGGAACCCGGGGCTGGCGAAGGCGAAGCGGGCCAGCGTCTCGACCCGGGCCCGGTCCTCGGGGCACACCCCCAGCAGGGTGGCCTCCCGCAGCACCTGGTCGCGGGCGAAACCGGCGTGGCCGTTGCCGTGCCCCTGGCCGAGGTCGGCGGACCGACCGCGCCGAGGCATCACCGGTTCTCCCTCGATCTCCACCTTCCACCTATCGGCATGGCCCAGAAGACCCATGAGGTTTTGTCCGGGGCATCCATCCGGTGAACACCCGGGGCTCACCCGGTCGCCGCCGTGCCCCACCGGTAGGGTGGCCAGCCACGAGATCGCATGCCTCAGAGGGGGAGCACGACATGGCCGACGAGCCCACGAACGCACACCGACACCGACGAGGACGGATCGGACGGGCCCACGACCATCAGCCGACGGGCGGTGCTGGGGGCCGCGGCGATGGGGGCCGGCGCCTTGGCCGTGGGCGCCACCGGCGTGGGCCGGGCCGCGGCCCTGGGCCCGTCCACGCCTCCCAACGTGCGCGTCTCGCCGGACCAGAGCGGCATCGACCACATCGTGGTGGTGATGATGGAGAACCGGTCGTTCGACCACATGATGGGCTGGTTGCCGGGGGCCAACGGCATCCAGGCCGGCCTGTCCTACCTCGACCACGAAGGGGTGTCGCACGACACCTGGCACCTCGACACCTACCAGGGCCTGCAGTACGGCGATCCCGACCACTCCTACGGGGGCGGGCGCATCCAGTGGAACCACGGCAAGCTCGACGGGTTCCTCAAGGCCGGCACCGACGACGTGTTCCCGATCGGCTACTACACGGCCGACGACCTCACCTTCTACAGCCAGATGGCCCCTGACTGGGTCACCTGCGACGGGTTCCACGCCTCGATCATGGGACCGACCTTCCCGAACCGGTTCTACATGCACGCGGCCCAGACCGACCGGATCAGCAACACGGCCGTCTTGTCGGCGCTGCCCACCATCTGGGACTCGCTCATCGCCGCCGGTGTTCCTGCCACCTACTACTACTCGGACATCCCCATGACGGCCCTGTTCGGGTCGCGGCTCACCTCCATCACCAAGCCCTACGCCACGTTCCTGTCCGACTGCGCCGGCGGCACCCTGCCCTCGGTCAGCTACGTCGACCCGAGGTTCCTGGGCGAGTCGACCGGCACGGCCGGCGACGACCACCCCTTCTCCGACATCCGCGTCGGCCAGTCGTTCCTCAACGACATCTACACAGCGGTGACCAACGGCCCCGGCTGGGCCCACACCGTGCTGGTCATCACCTACGACGAGTGGGGCGGCTTCTTCGACCACGTGAACGTGAACACCGCGCCCGACAACGACCCGACCCACGCCCTGCGCGGGTTCCGGGTGCCGACCTTCGTGATCAGCCCCTACGCCCGACGCGGGATGGTGGACCACTACCTCTACGACCACGCCTCGATCCTGGCCATGATCGAGTGGCGCTTCGGCCTCGCACCGCTCACGGCCCGCGACAGGGGCGCTCGCCCCATCACCTACGCCCTCGACCTGCGCACCCCTCCCAACCTGGCCGCCCCGCAGTACGTGGTGCCCAGCGCCGCGTCCATCCACGCCCTCCCGTCGTCGACCGCGCCGACCGAGCACGAGCAGGACTGGCTCCAGGTGGGCGATCTGGCCCGCCGCGAGGGCTACGACCTGGGGAGCTGACGGCTCAGCGTCGGGTCAGCTCGGCCCGCAGGTGGTGCTGCAGGGGTTGGCCGACCGCGGCCATGGCCACCTCGTAGCTGAGCCGCTCGCCCTCGACCCGGTAGCGGCGCTCGGTGGCCGTGACGTCCTTGGCCGTCGACGTGCCCGACACCGTCCCGGACACGATGACCTCGGCCGTCGCCAAGCCGGCGTCGAGGACGCCTTCGGCCGTCTCGACCAGGCCGGCACCCTGGGCGACCACCAACTCGACCTGGTCCGGCCCGACCAGGCGCCAGAAGCCCGACTCGCCGTGCAGCGTCCGCCCGTCGTCAGCGGCCCGCGTGCTCGAGCGGTAGGCCAACAGGGGCTTGCCCGGCACCGGTCGCAGCTCGATCTCCTCGGTGTAGGCGAAGGGCGAGATGGTCGGGTAGCGACCGTCGCCGCGCCCGCTCCACACGCCGATGAACGCCCCCAGCGCCGCCACCTCGGCGGGCACCTCGACCGTCGGCGGTGCGGGCGGTTCGGGCGGGCCCGGCGCACCGACGACCATCTGGGCGTCGGCCCCACGCCCGGCGTCGTCCTCGCCGGCCCCGTCGAGCAGCTGGGTCCAGCGGACCTCCTTCTGCCCGGGCCGGCGAGGGAGCGGGCGGGCCAGGGCCGGGGACAGCTGGCCCAGCCGGCCGAGGGCCCGATCGACGTCGTCGGCCTGGGCGAACGGGTGCAGGCGGTCCGTGCGGGCGCGCAGCTCGCCCGACGTCTGGGCGCCTCGCAGCAACAGGACGGTGAGCACGGCCCGGCCGGGCTCGTCCAGCCCGAGGGCCTCGACCGCCACCTGGCGGTACTTCACCGTGCGGGCCCCGTGGCTCGGGTGGACCAACCGCACCAGGCCGGCGTCGCGCAGCTCGTCGAGCGCGGCCTCGGCCTCGGCCTCGGACAGGGACAGCACGGGGTCGCGCCCGGTGGTCTGGTTGCAGGCGGCCACCACGGCGTTGAGGGTGAGCGGGTAGGTGGCTGGCACGGTCACCTGCTTCTCCAACAGGCTGCCCAGGGCACGACAGGCGTTGGCCGAGAGGTGCGGGTCTCCGGGGACCCGGGTGGGCGGCCCTTCCGTCGGCGCGTCCACGGTCAGCGGGCCACGGCGGCGCGGTCGCGTGCCGGCTCGACCCGACCGTCGGCGTGACGGGCGAAGCGACCCTGGTCGGCCGGGTGCACCGGGTCGTCGACCGGCCAGGGCCAGCCCCCGAACTCGGTCCGCCGGTAGTCGGCGAAGGCCTGGCGGATCTCGTCGTCGGTGTTCATCACGAACGGCCCGTACTGGGCCACCGGCTCGCCGATGGGGCGGGCCTGGAGCACCAGGCACTCGGTGGCCGAGTCGGGCGAGGCGGGCGTGCCGTGGCCGGGCTCGCCGAGCGAGGTGATGGCCACGGGCTGATCGGTGCGCAGCACCGCTCCGGTGTCGACGTCGATCCGGTGGTCGCCCACCCCCAACGGGGACCCCTGGAAGACGTAGAGGGTGCGCACCACGTCCGGGTGCTCGGTGGCGGGGAGCTCCCAGCGCGCCCCCGGTTCGAGGTGCAGGTGCCAGATGGCCAGCTCGTTGTCGGGGTTCGAGGCCCACGAGCTGGGTGGGGGAGGCGGGGGCGTGAGCCCGGCCAGGGCACCGGCGATGACCGTCACCACCGTGGTGCGGCCGGTGTCGTCGACGGCCAGGTGGCGCGGGATGTCGCCGTCCCACAGCATGGTGAAGTGGGGCTCGACGAGCTTGTCGCGGGCCGGCAGGTTGAGCCAGATCTGGAACAGCTCGACGGGGTTCGGGCCATCGGGATCGACCAGCGGGAACATCTCGCAGTGCTCGATGCCCCCTCCGGCCGTCAGCCACTGCACGTCGCCGCGGCCGAACCGGGCGGTGGCCCCCAGCGAGTCGGCGTGGTCGATGAGGCCGCGGCGCACGAAGGTGACCGTCTCGAAGCCCCGGTGGGGATGGCGGGGGAACCCGGGCACCACCTGGCCGTGGTACATGCGCCAGCCGTCGATGCCCGCGAAGTCCTGGCCCAGGTCGCGACCCGTCAGCGTGGTGGCCGGGCCCAGCCGGTCGTTGCCGGGCGGGTAGGCGTCGAGGTGGTGCACGCAGAACAGGAAGGGGTCGACGGTGGGCCACTGGAAGCCCAGCGGCACGCTCTGGATCACGGGATCGTCCACACCGGCCAGCGTAGGGCCGGTCCCGCCCGCCGCCGCCGTGTGCCACGATCGGTCGCCCACCCGGTCCGCCCGTGCCTCCGACCAGAGCGAGATCCCATGCCCGAGCCCACGTCCCGCCACGCGTACGACCCCGACCTGCTCGAGACGGTCGAATCGCTCGAGCACTCCGTGATCGACGACGTGGCGGCCAGCCGCCTGGTCATGGCCGCCATGTACCGTCCGATGCTCGACCTCTACGACACCACCGGGGTGATCGTCGAGGACCGGACCGTCCCGGGCGCACCCGGCGATCCCGATGTGGCGGTGCGCATCTACCGGCCGGAGGCCCCGGCCGCGTCGGTCGGCGGCATCCTGAGCATCCACGGCGGTGGGTTCGTGACCGGTGACCTGGATGCCGACATGGGGTTGGCCCTGATGCTGGTGGGCGCGGTCGGGGCCGTCGTGGTCTCGGTCGACTACCGCCTGGCGCCCGAGCACCCCTTCCCGGCCGGGTTGCACGACTGCTACGCCGCCCTGGTCTGGTTCCACGACCAGGCGGCCGAGCTGGGCGTGGACCCGGACCGCCTGGCCGTGTTCGGCCTGAGCGCCGGTGGCGGGCTGGCTGCGGCGCTGGCCCTGCTGGCCCGCGACCGCGGCGGGCCCTCGTTGTGCTTCCAGTTCCTGGGCATCCCCGAGCTGGACGACCGCCTGGACACGCCCAGCATGCTGGCCTTCCACGACACGCCCATGTGGCACCGGCGCAACGCCGAGCTGAGCTGGCAGTACTACCTGGGTCTCGGGGCGGGCGCCGACCACGGCGAGGTCTCGGCCTACGCCGCCCCTGCCCGGGCCACCGACCTGGCCGGCCTGCCCCGGGCTTACATCTCGACCATGGAGTTCGACCCGCTGCGCGACGAGGGCCTGCGCTACGGCATGGCCATGCTCGAGGCCGGTGTGGCCGTCGAGATCCACCAGTTCGCCGGCACCTTCCACGGCTCGGCAGTGGTCCTCGGTGCCTGGTCGTCGCAACGCCAGATCGACGAGCTGCTCGACGTGATGGCCCACGCCCTGGCCCAACCGGCCTGACCGGGCACCAGCGCCGGATGTGCCCCTAGAGTCCGCGCATGCGCGACGACGAGGTGAGCCGGGGGGCCCGGCGCCTGGCCGCCGCGTTGGAGCCCGTGGTGGGACAGGTGTACTTCAGCCCGGAGTGCCACCAGGGCTACGAATCCCTTGGGTTGGGTCCCAGCCCCGGCCTCCGCGACGGCGTGGCCATGCCCGACGGCGTCGCCTACTTCACCAGTCGGGGCTCGGCCCTGGGCCAGGTGCCGGGCCAGGTGGTGGCCGCCACCTTCGGCGTGTTCAACCCGGCGGTGGTGGTGCCCTGCGTCGAGCGGGGATGGCAGCTGACCGACGCGGCCACGATCGCCGAGGTCCGCCTGCACGGGGCCACCGCACAGCTGGCCCGCATCCTCGGTGACCGCCCCGACGGGGTCGAGCGGGCGACCCAGCTGCTGTTGGCCGCGGGCCAGGACCTGCGTCCGGAGGGCCGCCCGCTCTACGCCGGCGTGATGGCCCAGGGCCTGCCCGGGGACCCGTTGGGTGACCTGTTCCGAGCGGGTGACCGGTTGCGCGAGTACCGGGGCGATTCCCACCTCGCGGCCTGGATCTCCGGCGGCTACGACGCCACCGAGATCGGTCTGCTGACCGAGCTGTTCATGGGCATCCCGCTGAAGACCTACGTGCGCAGCCGGGCCTGGAGCGACGACCAGCTCGACGATGCCCTGGCGCGCCTGGCGGGCCGCGGCCTGGTGGCCGGCGGCGCCTTCACCGAAGCCGGTCGGGCGGCCCGGGAGGCCGTGGAACTGGCCACCGATGTCCAGCTGCGACCCGCCATCGAGGCCCTGGGTGACGACCTCGCCGAGCTGGTGGACGCACTGGCCGGGTGGAGCCGGGCCGTCCAGGCCGCGGGCGGGTACGTGGCCAGCCCGTCTCTGCTGGGGCCGCCGTAGCATCGAGGCAGCCGAACGGAGAAGGGAACCCGCATGTGTCGCAACATCACCATCCTGCGCGGTCTGGAGCCGGCCGCCACGCCCGAGGAGATCGAGGCGGCCGCCCGCCAGTACGTGCGCAAGGTGAGCGGCGTGCAGAAGCCCTCGGCCGCGGTCGAGGCCGACTTCGAGCGGGCCGTGTCCGAGGTGGCCACGGCCACCTCCAGCCTGCTGGACGTGCTGCCGCCCCGGCGCCAGCCGCCCACCAGCGTGCCGCCCATGCGACGACACGCCGGTCGGCCCTAGCCGTCCCTAGGAGGGTTCGGCGAAAGTCGTGATGGCTAGCGGGGACACGCATCCACGGTACGGGCCGGAGGGCGGTACCCCACGGATAGAAGGCGCCTACCCCACGGGTCGATCAAGGAGCCGCACCCGGACATGCCAGCCGCAGTCCGCGTGCTGTTCAGCGCGGCCGTTGCCAGCGGTCTTCGATACCTCGCACAACTCCTGCCCGTCGCCCTGGGCGCAGTGCCAGAAGACGTTCCGCGGGTCATGTCCAGCACCAGCGCACGCTGGGCATTGCCCCTCTGTGCCCGGTTCGATGTCCACGTTCAGTTCGTTCAGGTTGGGCGCGTAGGGGCGAAGCGGCACCCGATGAGTGAACGTGTAAACCTTCGCGCCCCCGCATAGGGGGCACTCCGCCAAGGCTGCAGCGTAGGCGTCGATGACTGCCAAGGTCTGTTGGGTGGTCAGGCCGTCTTCCGTGATTCCTGCGGTCGCGGCGAGCCGCACAGCCAAATCCTTGTTCACGTTCGATGGGATACCACCGGATGCCCGACAGACCGCGGATAGATCAGGGCAGACTCGCGGCAGCCGACCGGGAGGGAACACCCGTGAGATTCAAGGTGGGAACAGTCCTGCTCGCTGGGTGCATCGTGCTGGGCGCTTGCTCATCCTCGAAACCCACTACGACCGCAACGGCATCCAGCACGACCGCGGCACCAACCACAACAGTCGGCACGACCACGACAACGATCGACGTGAAGGCCCTCGGCCAACAGGTGCTCACGATCATCAACACCAACGAAGCGAGGATCACCGCGGACAAGGCGAAGCCCGGCACCACCGGATTCGCTGACATCGCCGCATCGTTCAGCGCCGCCGCCCAGCAGCTCCAGAACCTCACCTACCCTGCTGACGCCCAGAGCGACGCCAAGGCCCTCTCAGCGATCCTGGTCAAGCTCTCAGCCGATGCCAGCCAAGCCGCCCAACCCGACGCCCTACTGGGCGACATCGCCCAGAACCTCACCAACGACGAAGGCACCGAACTGGCAGACAGCGACGCCCTACGCCACGACCTCGGCCTACCTCCGTCGGGCTCATAGTGGGAGCCGTGCTGAAAGCTCCGCTACGGGACATCACCTGTGTGCTCTGCGGATCGAAGTGCCGGACCCGGGGTGAGCATGTGTTCCCTCAGTGGGTCAGCAAACTACTCAAGGACCGCAGCGGCGGCTGGAAGGACCGAAACGACCAGATCCGGGACGATATCGACGTCTTGCTCGATATCTGCCAGGTATGCAACAAGAGTTTCAATCGGCAGTTCGAGCAACCGGCCCAATCGCTTCTTACACCGATGATCGTTTCGGACGGCCAGAGCCATGAACTGACCGGCCCGAATATGAAGCCGATAGCAAGATGGCTGCTAAAGACCGCGTTATTCTGCCGAATGGCCGACGGTAAGCCGATCCAGAAACGCTACGAGGCGTGGCTGCGCCAGAGCGGCCGACCAAAGCCTGTTTCGGGCACGGCGGTATGGGTAGGCCAGTGGCGAGATATGATCCAGCCAGAACAGCCGCCAGTGCCCATCGTACCAACGATGCCACCACCACCAGATCCCAAGGCGCAGCGAGTAGCGCCCTTCTACATCGGTGACATGGTGGCGGTTGTCGCCATGGACGTTGCGAACGAATCGGTACTTCCAGAGTCCGGGGCCCACTTCTTGCGGATCTGGCCCCATCAATTGAGTGTCACCGAAGATCCCGCCCGCGTCGGGGGATTCGAGGATCACCTCCTGTTCCCACCAGTGCACACCGTCAGCAGATTTGAACTCGAATCCTTGCGCACTCAACTCAGGATCGATTGATCCACTACAACAACGGCGGGTCACCGGACTGCCCAACTATTTCGATCTTTGTTGTCATACCCCGCTTGTAGAATTGGGGTACCGGATCGCAAATACGATGGCCCCGGCGGTGCGCAAACACCCCGGGGCCTGGACCAAGGAGTTGCACCTCCGATGGCCAAGGCCACAGTACCGCGCGCAACCGACGTTGGGAACCTTACGGTTCTGCTCGACTCGCCCGAGATCGTCGGCCTGGTCGCCGCTCTCCAGGAGACTCGCTGGACGGGCCGTCCCGGCTACCCGTTGCGGGCGATGGTCGGCATGGCGCTCGTGAAGTCGCTGTACGCGCTCCCGACGTGGAGTCGGACGGTTCGGCTGGTCGCTGAGCACGACGGGCTGGCCCGGGTGCTCGGGGCGGTTCCGTCGGCGGATGCGTGCTACCGGTTCACCCGCAAGCTGCGCGAGCACGACGCGATGCTGCAAGCGTGCCTCGCTGCGGTGGTCGAGTCGGTCGCTGTCGAGTTGGACGGGTACGGGGAGACGGTCGCGATCGACGGGTCTTCGATCTGCCCGCCTACGCGAACGGGCAGCGGTTCGTGTCGTCCCGCTCCAAGATTGAGCGGAAGCGGTTCTCTGACCCTGATGCCACTTGGGGGCACCGGTCCTCGATCAGCACGCGGTCCGGCGGTGGATACTACGGCTACAAGATCCACGCCGCGGTTTGCACCGCGACCGGGCTGCCGGTCGCGTGGCAGGTCGAGACAGCCGCTAAGGATGAGCGGCCGATGGTTCCGGGTCTGCTCGACATGATCGGCACACGCGTGGGATCAGCGTCCGGTACGCGGCGCTGGATCGGGGCTACGACGCTGCGTCGGTGTACGACGCTTGCACCGAGCGCGGAGTGCGTCCGATCGTGCCGCTGCGTCAGACCACGGCGGTCAAGGCGGGGAGGACCGGTCCCGCGAGTGTGAGCACGGAACGTGGACGTTCGCCGGTGCCGACGACAAGCGGGGCCGGACGAAGTGGCGTTGCCCGACCGGCGAATGCCGGCCCGCATCCGAGTGGGTGAAGGCCGACCGGTTGCATCCGCTGGTCCCGCGAGGGTCGGCCCGGTTCAAGCGCCTGTACCACCAGCGGGGTGCGGTCGAGCGGGAGTTCGGCCGGTTGAAGCATGAGTGGGCGATGCTTCCGCTGCGGGTCCGGCGTCTGCCGCGGGTCCGGTTGCATGTCGATCTGACGATCCTGACGCAGCTTGCCTCCGCTCTGGCGAAGGCCCGCGCCGTCCCGCTCGCTGCGTAGCAGGTCACTGAACCCCGGATGATCGTCCGGGGTTGAGCCGCGCCCCGACACAGTTAGAGCGGCCGGGATCGGCGGACGTGACCGGATGCGGGCCATGATGGTCCTCGATGAGGACCAGGATCGGGTGGGGGGTTGAGATGTCATCGCGTTTCGCCGTTCCATTCGCCGGACCCTCCTAGCTGTCCAACACCTTCCGAGCCGTGCGACCCAGCAGCTCTACCCGTTCGGGGTCGTGGCCGTTGGCTGGCAGGTTGCAGGTGAAGCCGTCGACCCCGAGGGCGAGCACGCCGGCGAGCTGCTCGCCCACCTCGTCCGGGTCGCCCAGGACGATCATGGACAGGAAGCCGGCCTGGGTGTCGGCATCGAGCGACTCGAAGTCGAGGCCCCGAGCCGTCAGGAAGGCCACCGCGTCGGCATAGGCCTCGTCGTGGGTGGGGGCGATGCACACGTTGAGCTGCTTGGACACCGTGATGGTCGAGCGATCGCGTCCCAGTCGTTGGCAGTGGGCCTCGAGCGCCTCGAGCTTGCGGGGCACCTCCTCGAGGGGGGCGGTGAAGTTGGCCTCGTCTGCGTACTGGGCCACCATGCGCAGGGTCTTGCGCTCGCCCGACCCCCCGATCATCACCGGGATGCGTCCGACGGGAGGCGGGTGGTTGATGGCGTCGGAGACCTGGTAGCGCTCGCCGGCGAAGGTCGGGCGCTCGTCGCGCAGCATCGGCAGGATGATCTGCAGGGCCTCTTCGAGGCGCTCGAAGCGGTCGGTGAAGGTGCCGAACTCGAAGCCGAGCGACTGGTGCTCGAACTCGAACCAGCCGGCGCCGATGCCCAACTGGGCCCGACCCCCCGACACCACGTCGAGGGCGGTGACGATCTTGGCCAGCAGCGCCGGGTTCCGATAGGTGTTGCCGGTCACCAGGGCACCCAGGCGCACCGTCCGGGTGTGCTGGGAGAGCGCCCCGAGGGTGGTGTAGCACTCGAGCATGTTGGCGTCGGGGTCGCCCAGCATGGGCAGCTGATAGAAGTGGTCCATGAGCAGGACGGTGTCGAAGCCGGAGCGGTCGGCGGCCGCCGCCTGGGCGGCCACCGCCGCGAACAGGCCGGCCGAGTCGACGCCCGGATAGGTGAAGTTGGGGATCTGGTAGCCGAGGCGGGTCATGGTGCCGAGTCTGCCCGATCAGGACCGAAAACCGGTTCTGGCCCGGTCCGCGGTAGACTGTTGAGCCGGCGAGGGCTCCCCGACAGCTCGCCGAGGGAGAACTCCGTGCCGTTCAAAGTTGGTGACAAGGTCGCGTATCCCCACCATGGGGCGGCGGTCATCGAGCGCAAGGAGAAGGTCGAGGGCTTCGGCCAGAGCCGTGACTACTTCGTCCTGCGCATCGCCTTCGGTGACCTCACGCTGAAGGTGCCGATCGACAACGCCGACGAGGTCGGCCTGCGCGCCATCATCGACCGCGACGAGGTCGACGAGGTGTTCGCCCTGCTGGGCAAGCCCTGCGGCCGCGAGCCGGCCAACTGGTCGCGGCGGTTCAAGAACAACGTCGAGAAGCTCAAATCCGGCGACATCTACCAGGTGGCCGAGCTGGTCCGGAACCTGTCGCGCCGCGAGCAGGAGAAGCACCTGTCGGCCGGCGAGAAGCGCCTGCTGGTCAACTCCCGGCGCGTGCTGGTGTCCGAGCTGCGCCTGGCCATGGACGTGAGCGAGGAAGACGCCGAGAGCGCGCTCGACGAGATCCTGACAAAATCGGTGGCCTGACGCCGACCCTGCGGGACCGCCGGCGTCCCGCCAACCAGGGGAGGCCGTCGTGAAGGTGCCGTTGACGATCCGCGACCACCTCGACCGGGCGCGCCTGGTCTACGGCGACCGCCTGGCCGTGGTGGACGAGCCCGACCAGCCGGCCGCCCCCCTCGAGGGCGTGACCTATCGCCGCCTGCACGAGCTGGCGGTGGCCCAGGCCGCCCGCCTCGACGAGCTGGGCGTGGGCCAGGGTGAGCGGGTGGCCATCGTGTCGCACAACTCGGCGCGCCTGCTGGCCGGCTTCTACGGGGTCAGCGGCTGGGGGCGCATCTACGTGCCCATCAACTTCCGGCTCTCCGCCGACGAGATCGAGTTCATCGTGGGTCACTGCGGGGCCTCGGTGCTGCTGATCGACCCCGAGCTGGACGAGGCCCTGGCCGACGTGAAGGCCACCCACCGCTTCGTCCTCGGTCGCGACGACGACCAGATCTACCGCTTCGGGGTCGAGCCCCAGGCCTGGGAGCCCGACGAGGACGCCACCGCCACCATCAACTACACCTCGGGCACCACGGCGCGGCCCAAGGGCGTGCAGATGACCCATCGCAGCCTGTGGCTCAACGCCGCCACCTTCGGGTGGCACACCGGCGTGAGCGACCGCGACGTCTACCTGCACACGCTGCCCATGTTCCACTGCAACGGCTGGGGGATGCCCTACGCGGTCACGGCCATGGGCGTGCGCCACGTGGTGCTGCGCAAGGTCGAAGGGGCCGAGATCCTGCGGCGGGTCGAACGCGAGGGCGTGACCCTCATGTGCGGCGCTCCCGCGGTGGTGGCCGCCATCCTCGACGCCGCCGCCTCCTGGGACGGGCCGATCCCCGGCGCCGGCCGGACCCGCATCGTGGTGGCCGGGGCCCCACCGCCCACCCGCACCATCGAACGGGTCGAGATCGAGCTGGGCTGGGAGTTCATCCAGATCTACGGCCTGACCGAGACGGCGCCGCTGCTCACCATCAACCGCACCCGGTCCGAGTGGGACGACCTCGACCCCGGCGCCCGCGCCACCCGGTTGAGCCGGGCCGGCACGCCGGCGCTGGGCGTCACCCTCGACACCGATCCGACCGGCGAGGTGCTGGCCCGATCCAACGTCGTGCTGGAGGGCTACTGGGACAACCCCGACGCCACCGCCGACGCCCTGGAAGGGGGCTGGTTCCACACCGGCGACGGCGGCAGCATCGACGACGACGGCCGCTACCTCACCATCGCTGATCGCAAGAAGGACGTGATCATCACCGGGGGCGAGAACGTGTCGTCGATCGAGGTCGAGGACCGCCTGTTCAGCCATCCGGCCGTAGCCGAGGTGGCTGTCATCGGGGTGCCCGACGAGAAGTGGGGCGAGACCATCAAGGCGCTGGTGGTGGTGGCCCCGGGCGCCGAGGTGACCGAGCGCGAGCTGATCGACCACTGCCGCGAGACCCTGGCCCACTTCAAGAGCCCCACCTCGGTCGAGTTCCGCGACGGGCTGGCCCGCACCGCCACCGGCAAGCTCCAGAAGTACAAGCTGCGCGCCCCCTACTGGGAGGGCCGCGACCGCCAGGTCAACTGACCCCGACCCTCGCCAGATCCGTGCACCTTCGACGTCCTGATCGCAGTAGGTGCACACATCTCGTGGGGTTATCGATGGGGGGACGGCGGCTCGGGCACGCCAGACTGGTCCGGTGCTGTCGGTTCGCGAGCTCTCGGTCGAGGTCGGTGGCGTGCTCACCCTCGAGCACGCCAGCTTCAGCGTGCGCACCGGCGACAAGGTGGGCCTGACCGGCCGCAACGGGGCCGGCAAGACGTCGCTGCTGCGGGTGCTGGCCGGCGAGGCCGACCCCCATCGCGGGGTGGTGCAGGTCTCCGGCGGGCTCGGCTACCTCTCGCAGGACCCGCGCCTGGACCAGGTCGACGAGCGGGCCAGCGCCCTCAGCCACGTCCTGTCGGGCCGGGGCCTCGACCAAGCCGCAGCCCGCCTGGAGAAGTTCCGCCTGGCGGTCGAGGAGCAGGCCACCGACCAGGCCATCGAGCGCTACAGCCGGGCCGAGGAGCGGTTCCGCCTGGATGGTGGCTACGCGGCCGAGGGCGAGGCCCATCGCCTGGCTCAGGGCCTGGGCCTGCCCGACGGGGCCCTCGACCGACCCCTCGGCGCGCTCAGCGGCGGCCAGCGCCGACGGGTCGAGCTGGCCCGAATCCTGTTCGCCGGCAGCGACGTGCTGCTGCTCGACGAGCCCACCAACCACCTCGACACCGACGCCAAGACCTGGCTGCTCGACTTCCTGCGCCGCTACCGCGGGGCGTTGCTGGTCATCAGCCACGACCTCGACCTGCTCGACGAGTCCATCACCCGGGTGCTGCACCTCGAGCGCCACGGCCACGACGACGTGGGCGGGCTCACCGAGTACAAGGGCACCTACAGCCAGTACCTGGCCGGCCGTGATCGGGACGAGGCCCAGCTGGCCAGGCAGGTCGAGCGCGAGCAGGCCGAGATCCACCGCCTGTCGACCCTGGCCGACTCCATGCGCCACCAGACAGCCAAGCGGGCCCGCCAGGCCAAGTCGCTCGACAGTCGGGTGGCCAAGCTGGCCGAGACGGCGGCCGAGGGTCCGGCCAAGCGTCGCAACCTGCACGTCCGGTTCCCCGAGCCGCCCACCGCCGGGCGCACCGTGCTCGAGGTCGACGACCTGGCTCGGTCCTATGGCCCGGTGGACGTCTTCGACTCGGTCTCCTTCGCCCTCGAGCGAGGCGAGCGCCTGTTGGTGATGGGGCTCAACGGGGCGGGCAAGACGTCGCTGCTGCGCATCCTGGCCGGCGTGACCGAGCCCGACGCCGGGACGGTGCGCTACGGCCACCAGGTCGACGCCGGCTACTACGCGCAGGAGCACGACCTCATCGACCCGGGCCGCTCCCTGCTCGAGCAGATGCGCGACCACGCCACCGTGGGCGACACGGAGCTGCGCGGCCTGATGGGCATGTTCGGCCTGGGTGGCGACATCGTCTTCCGCCCGGCCGGCACCCTGTCCGGTGGCGAGAAGACCAAGCTGGTGCTGTCCCAGCTGGTGGCCGGGCGCCACAACCTGCTGCTGCTCGACGAGCCCACCAACAACCTCGACCCCGGGTCGCGCCTGGCCACGGCCGAGGCCCTGGGTGCGTGGCCGGGCAGCATGGTGCTGGTCAGCCACGACCGCGAGTTCGTGGAGGCCCTGCGCCCCGACCGGGTGCTGGTCATGCCCGAGGGCGAGCTCGACTACTGGACCGACGACCTGCTCGACCTCGTGGCCATGGCCTGACCCTCAGGCCATCCGCCGTTCGTAGCGGGCCTCGGCGACCAGGCCGCGGCGGATGAGCAGGCCGGCCACGGCCACGTCCACCGCGGCCACGGTCAACAGCACCGCCGGGGTGTGGCGATCGGTGCCGGCCAGCAGCAGGTGCAGCTGGACCAGGCCGAAGAGGGGGAAGCTGAGCCAGTGGACGGCTCGCCACGCCCGGGCCGGCATGCGGGCGCGCAGCAGCGAGGTGACCTCCACCGCCACCAGCAGGTACAGCGACACGATCCCCAGGGCGACCGCCACCGGATCCCAGTGCGAGGCCAGCGGCACCAGCACGTCGGTCAACCCGAAGGGCACGAACCGGTCGAACACCGTGCCGGCCACGTGCACGCCCACGAACACGACGGCCAGGCCTCCCAGGAAGCGGTGCAGGTCGAGCCGCCAGGCCGAGCGCGGCCGGGCGCGGCGCGGGGCCGTGGTGAGCAGCAGCCCGGCGATGACCGAGGCGGCCAGCAGGGCCGCGGCCACCAGGCCCCCGGCCCGAGACGTGTACCACCACAGGTTGTCGTTCACGTCGCCTCAGGCGGCCCGGGCCGCGAAGCGGTGCCAGTCGGGGCCTTCGCACAGCTCGCCGTCGTCGGTGAGCACCACCGCCGCGCCGCCCAGCGTGTGGACCAGGCCCAGGCCCTGGACCGGTCCGCCGATGAACGCGGCCTTGGCCAGCACTTCGGCCTGCCATCCCTGGGCTGCCACCGCCGTGGCCGAGACCACGTCGCTGTCCACCGGGCTGCCCATCAGCGGATCGATCAGGTGGTGGCGGGCCTGGCCGTCGGCGGTGGTCCAGCGCCGCCGGGTGCGGGTGCTGGTGGCCACCGCCCCGTCCTCGATGGCCAGCGCGGCCAGGTCGAGCGCGCCGAGCGGGTGGTCGACGCCGACGCGCCAGGGGCCGGTGCGCTCGGGGGTCTCACCGGTGACCCGCAGGTCGCCGCCCAGATCGATGAGGATGCCGGCCGCACCGGCCTCCATGGCCTCGGCCGCCACCAGATCGGCGGCGAAGCCCTTGCCGATGCCGCCCGGGTCGAAGCCCACACCGGCCGGCAGGCGGGCCGTACGGGCCTGCTGGTCGAGCTCGAGCTCACCGCAGCCGCGCACCAGCCACGATCGCCGGACCGGACCCGGACCGGGGTCGGCGGGGCCGGCGGGCACGGTCCAGCTGCCGACGGCGGCCGGGTGGCGCGCCAGCTGGTCGCCCTCGGGGTCGCGACCACCGATCCGCTCGAAGGTGCGGTCGTAGCCGGCCCGCTCGAGGTCGCCCAGGATGGTGGGATCGAACAGCCCGTAGGTCGCCTCCCACCCCTCCATGGCGTGGCCCAGCAGCTCGAGGGTGTCGGCCGACACCGCCACCGGCGCCCCCGCCGAGCGGTTCAGGCGGCTGATCTCACTGGTGTCCACGAACCGGCTCCAGCGGGCCTCGAGGTCGAGGACCCGATCGCGAAGGCGCTCGGCCAGGCCGTGGGGCTCGCCCACCACCAGGATGCGGGCCCGGGTGCCCATGGCCTGGAAGCGGATGTCAGCTGGCACCGGACTGGCCGTGGTTGGACTGCTGGGGGAACCCGAACGAGCCCGACGACGGGGCTGGCTGCGACGTCCATCCGCCGCCGTCGGGGGACTGGGCGGGGTCGGGGGACTGGCCGGCAGCCGGATCGGTGGCCGGGGCCGTGGTGGACGGGGTGGAGGAGGCGGGCCGGGTGTTGCTCGACGCCGAGGCGTGGGTGGCGGCCAGCCCGCCGGCGATGCCGGCGAAGGCGGCCGCGCTCACCACGGCGGTGACGGTGCGGGCTCGACGGGCGGGATGGTGGCTCATGGCGTGACCTTGCAGCAGGGCGCGACGGGGCGCGGGTGACCTCGATCATGGGCGCGTCGGTGTAAGCCCGGCCGAAAAGCAGCCTGGGAGCAGCGCGGATCGGCCCGCGCGGACAGCGGCTAGTTTCGGCGCCATGACCGCTGCCCCCGCATCCCCCGCCCCCGACGACCCCGGCTCTGACTTCCGCATCGAGCACGACTCGATGGGCGAGGTGCGGGTGCCGGCCGCGGCCAAGTACGCGGCCCAGACGCAGCGGGCGGTGGAGAACTTCCCCATCTCCGGGCTGACCATCGAACCTCGCCTGATCCGGGCTCTGGCCCTGATCAAGGCGGAGGCGGCCACCGTGAACGCCGGCCTCAAGGACGTGCCCCAGGTGGACAAGCGCATCGCCGGCGCCATCGCCGCGGCCGCCGAGGAGGTGGCCGAGGGCCGGTGGGACGACGAGTTCCCCATCGACGTCTACCAGACGGGCTCGGGCACCTCGTCGAACATGAACGCCAACGAGGTGATCGCCACCCTGGCCAGCGAGCGGCTGGGCGAGGTCGGCTCGGTGCACCCCAACGACCACGTGAACGCCTCGCAGTCCTCCAACGACGTCTTCCCGTCCGCCATCCACCTGGCCGTGACCGAGGGCATCGCCCGCGACCTGATCCCCGCCCTCGAGCACCTGGAGGCGGCCCTGCGGCGCAAGCAGCGCAAGTTCGCCAAGGTGGTCAAGTCGGGTCGCACCCATCTGATGGACGCCACCCCCGTCACCCTGGGCCAGGAGTTCGGGGGCTACGCCACCCAGATCCACCAGGCCGTCGCCCGGCTGGCCGACACCCTGCCCCGGGTGGGCGAGCTGCCGCTGGGCGGCACCGCTGTGGGCACCGGCATCAACGCCCCCAAGACCTTCGCCCGCAAGGTGATCGCCCGGCTGGTGGCCCGCACCGACGGGCTGCCGCTGACCGAGGCCAGCGACCACTTCGCGGCCCAGAGCGCCCGCGACGCGCTGGTGGAGACGTCGGGCGAGCTGCGCACCCTGGCCGTGGCCCTGATCAAGATCGCCAACGACCTGCGCTGGATGGGCAGCGGGCCGCGCACCGGCCTGTCGGAGATCTTCCTGCCCGACCTCCAGCCGGGCAGCTCGATCATGCCGGGCAAGGTCAACCCCGTCATCCCCGAGGCCGTCACCCAGGTCGGCGCCCAGGTGCTGGGCAACGACGCGGCCGTCGCCTTCGGCGGCACGCAGGGGGCGTTCGAGCTCAACGTGTTCATGCCCATGATGGCCCGCAACCTGCTCGAGTCGATCCGGCTCCTGTCCACCGTGAGCGTGGTGTTCGCCGACACGTGCATCGACGGCATCACCGCCAACGAGACCCGGCTCAAGGCCTATGCCGAGTCGTCGCCGTCCATCGGCACCTCGCTCAACCCCTACATCGGCTACGAGAAGGCGGCGGAGATCATCAAGGCCTCGGTCAAGACCGGCCGCTCCATCCGCGAGCTGGTCCTCGAGCAGGGCCTCATGTCCGAGGCCGACCTGGACAAGGCCCTCGACGTCATCGCCATGACCAAGGGCGGTCTTCTCTAGGAAGGCGAAGGCGCCAGGCCGGAGCCGCTGGACCGATGAGAGCCGGATGCCGAAGGCGGCCGCCGGGAGGCTTGCCGACCAGAGGCCCTAGAGAGCAGATCCCTCGAAGGGGGTGGGGTCGCCGGCGGCGGGGATGACGGGGCGGGCCCAGCTCATGCGGGCGGCCAGGTTCTCGGCCACCTCGCGCCAGTCGTCGGGGTTCCAGCCCTCGGCCTTGCCCTCCACCGTGTGGCTCTGGTTGACGTGCACGAAGGCCGGCAGCCGTTCGAGGCCGAGGCCCTTGGTGGCCTGGCGGTCGGGGTCGACCAGCACGAGGAACTCGGGGACCAGCGGTCCGAGGAAGGTGCGGGCGTCGGCCTCGTCGGCGGTGACCAGGAAGGCCACCCGGCAGTCGGCCGCCGCGAAGTTGCGCAGCACCCGAGTGGCCGTGTCGAGGATCCACGAGCTCTCGTAGGTGTACGGGTCGAGGACCACGATGGCCAGGTGGAACATGGTCGTCCACTCGCCGATGGTGCGAGGCTCCCGACCGATCGGGGTGAGGACGAGATCAGCTGGGACGTCGGTTGCCACGGACGGAGAACGTAGCGCGACTACCTTCGGCTGAGCACACTCACCACGAGGAGGCTCGATGGTTCTGGCTGCCATCAACGACACCGGCTACCGGATCGTGCTGCTCTTGCACATCCTCACGGTCCTGGTGGCGTTCGGACCGTTCTTCGTCCTGCCGCTGCTGGCTCGCGGGGCTGACCAGGGGACGGCCACGGCCGTGTTGAAGTACCTGCAGCGCTTCGCCACGCCGGCGGTGGTGCTGGCCGGGTTCTTCGGCATGGCCATGTTGGGCATGAGCGACAAGTTCTACAAGTTCAGCCAGACCTGGGTCAGCTTCGCCCTGCTGCTGTGGGTCGTGCTCGTCGCCCTGTTCGTGTTCGCCCTCCTGCCCGCCCAGCGCAAGGCCGCCGACGGCGATGCCGAGGCGGCCCGACGGGTGCCCATGTTCACCGGCATGGTCCACCTGCTGCTGCTGATCCTGCTGTACCTGATGATCTGGAAACCTGGCGCCCCCTGATCGGCCGTCGGCTCGAGCTCGCCGATCCCTTCCATCCGACCGGCCGGTAGCGTCGGGTCGATGCATCCCATCGAGCGGCTGCGGTACGTGGCTCGGGCCTCTGGCGCGCCTCAGGGCGCGCTGGTGCAGGAGACGGCCATGGCTCTCTCGAGCTTCGGCTCCGACCCCCAGGGCCTGGTCACCGCCTGCCGTCGGATCGTGTGGCGCCAGCCCACCTCCGGTCCGCTCGTCTGGTTCTGCGCCCGGGTGCTCACCGCGGGCGACGCCCCGACCGAGATCTGGGACGCGGCGGGAGAGGTGCAGGCCGATCGCACCTCGGCGGAGCTGGCCCACGCCCTGCCCGACGACGCCACCGTCACCGTGCTGGGGTGGCCCGATGAGATCGCCGCCGCCCTCCCCAGACGTGGTGACGTCGACGTGCTGGCCGTCGACACCCGGGGCGAGGCGTCGGGTCTGGTGAGCCAGCTGTGGCGGGCCGACGTGGAGGCGGCCGACATCGCGCAGGCCGGCCTGGGGGCGGCGGTGGCCTCGGCCAGCCTGGTCCTGCTCGAATCCACGGCCGTGGGCCCCGAGGAGTTCCTGGCCGTGAGCGGGTCGCGGGCCGCGGCGGCGGTGGCCCGGGCGGCCGGCATCCCGGTGTGGTTGGTGGCCGGGGTCGGGCGCCTGCTGCCGGCGCGCATGTGGGACGGGCTGCGGGGCCGCGTCGAGCCCGACGAGCCCTGGGACGCCGACGACGAGTTCGTGCCGCTCGACCTGGTCGACCGCATCGTCGGGCCACGCGGGGTCGAGACGGTGGCCGAGGCGCTGGGCCGCACCGACTGCCCGGTCGCCCCCGAGCTCTTCAAGGGCGACGTATTTTGAGTGGCTAACTTCTAGCCATGCCCAAGCGACGAGATCTCATCCGCATGACCGACGAGGAGATCGACGCGTTCCTGCACGAGCGCCAGACGATGAACATCGCCTCGTTCGGGCCGGACGGCAACATCCACCTGGTGGCCATGTGGTACGGCTTCCTCGACGGCAACCCGGCCTTCGAGACCTTCTCCAAGAGCCAGAAGGTGCTCAACCTGCAGCGCGATCCCCGCATCACCGTGCTGGTCGAGGACGGCGACGTCTACGAGCACCTGCGCGGTGTCGAGATCGTGGGCCGAGCCATCGTCCACGACGACCGCGACAAGCTGATGGCGGTGGCCGGCAACGTGGTCGAGCGCTACATGGCGCCGGAGAACCCCGACGACATCCCCGTCATCGCCGAGGCGCTGGCCACCAAGCGGGTGTGCGTCGAGATCGTGCCCGAGAGGATCGTGAGCTGGGATCACAACAAGCTGGCCGGCGGCTACTGAAGCCGCGGGTCCGACCGAGGAGCAGTCCATGGGTGAGATCATCTCGTTCCCGAGCAACGGCCACGGTGCCAGCGGCTACCTGGCCGAGGCACCCGGAGGCCGTGGGCCCGGCGTGGTCCTGATCCAGGAGTGGTGGGGCCTGGTGCCCCACATCATCGATCTGGCCGAGCGCCTGGCCGCCGAGGGCTTCACCGTGCTGGCCCCGGACCTCTACCACGGCGAGACCACCACCGAGCCCGACGAGGCCGGGAAGCTGATGATGGCCATGAACATCTCGACCGCGGCGCAGGACATGAGTGGTGCGGTCGACCACCTGCTCTCGCTCGACTCGGTGGACGGCCCCCGCGTCGGGGTCATCGGCTTCTGCATGGGCGGCGGACTGGCCCTCGTGCTGGCCTGCCAGCGCCCCGACGCCATCGGGGCCACGGTGCCGTTCTACGGCCTGATCCCGTGGGCCGAGGCCCAGCCCGACTGGTCGCGCCTCGACGCCCCCGTGCTCGGCCACTACGCCGGCGACGACGGCTACTTCGGTCCCGACAAGGTGCAGGAGCTGCAGGACACGCTCGACGGCCTGGGCAAGGAGGCCGACCTCGAGGTGTACCCCGGGGTCGACCACGCCTTCTTCAACGACACCCGGCCTGAGGTCTACGACGCCGACGCCGCGGCCCGGGCGTGGGTGCAGACCGTGGGGTTCCTGCACTCCAACCTGGACGAGTGAGCGCCGAGGCCCCACCGGTCGAGCGCTACCTCGAGCTGGGCCTGCGGCTCGACCACCACGTCGACGGGTTCATCGACGCCTACTACGGGCCCCGCGAGCTCCAGGCCCGGGTGGAGGCCGAGCCGGCCCATGCCCCGGCCTCGCTGGTGGCCGACGCCGCCCGCCTCATCGCCGACCTCGACGCCGGCGCCGGCGAGCCCGAGCTGGGGGCCTCCCGGCGGCGATGGCTGCGCGCCCACGTCGTCGGCCTGCACACCTCGGCCCGGAAGCTGGCCGGGGACCCGATCGCCTACGCCGACGAGGTGGAGCTCTGCTACGGCGTGCGCCCCCTGCGCTGGTCCGAGGACGAGTTCGAGGCCGCCCACCGTCGCCTCGACGAGGTGCTGCCAGGGTCCGGCGCGCTGGGCGAGCGGTTCGTGGCCTGGCGCGAGGCCCAGGCCATCGATCCGGCCGCCCTGCCGGCGGTCATCGACTCGCTGGCCGGGGATCTGCCGCGAGCGCACCAACCGCCTGTTCGGCCTGCCCGAGGGCGAGCACATCGACTGGGAGCTGGTGACCGACCAGCCCTGGTCCGGGTTCAACTACTACCTGGGGGACCTCCGCAGTCGGGTGGCCATCAACCTCGACCTGCCGGTGCTCTCCACCACCATCGCCCACCTGGTGGCCCACGAGGCCTATCCCGGGCACCACACCGAGCACACCCGCAAGGAGGTCGGCCTGGTGCGCACCCAGGGCCACCTGGAGGAGACGATCTTCCCGGTGGGGACCCCCCAGTGCCTGCTGGCCGAAGGCCTGGCCGACCTGGGGCTGGAGGTGGTGATGGGCCGCCGGCCCGAGGCCACGGTGGCCGATCACCTGCGGCCCTTGGGTGTGCGCTACGACGCCGAGGTGGCGGCGTCGGTGGCGGTGGCCGCCGAGGCCCTCGACCACGTGCGGGGCAACGTCGGCTTCCTGCTCCACGCCGATCACGCCGAGGAGTCCGAGGTCATCGCCTACGCCATGCGCTGGGGCCTGGTGAGCCGCGACCGGGCCGCCAAGATGGTCCAGTTCATGACCGACCCCACGTGGCGGGCCTACATCTCCTGCTACCTCGAGGGCCTGCCCCTGTGCCGGTCCTTCGTCGACGGCGACCCCACGAGGTTCCAGCGCCTGCTCGACGACCAGCTGCTACCGGAGGATCTCGCGACGGCCTGACCGCATTGGTTCGGGAAGGCGCAGGCCGCCAGGCCGGAGCCGCTGGGCGGATGACAGCCGGATGCCGAAGGCGCCCGCAGAGAGGCTTGCCGACCGAAGGGCTAGGAAAGTTGGTCGACGAGGCGGCGGGCGATGACCTTGAGGCAGAGGGTCTCGTCCGCCCCCTCGAAGATGGACAGCACGCGGGCATCCACGAAGTAGCGGCTCACCGGGTACTCCTCGGCGTACCCGAACCCACCGTGGATCTGCATGGCCTCCCGCGTCACCCACTCGGCCGCCTTGCACACGTACGCCTTGACCATCGACGCCTCCAGCACCCCTTCTCCCCGACCCATCATGCGGGCCACCTCGTACGCGAACTGGCGGGCGGCCTGGATGACCACCGCCATCCGCGCCAGCTTGGCCCGGGTCAGCTGGTAGTCGGCGATGGGTTGGCCGAACACCGTCCGGTCGGCCGCGTACTGGCGCGCCTCCTCGTAGGCGGCCTGCATGACGCCCACGGCCCGCGCCGCGGTCTGGAGCCGGCCGTTCTCGAACCCGGCCATCTGGTAGTAGAAGCCCCGACCCAGCCCGTCCTCCAGGCCCACCTGGTTCTCGGCGGCCACGAACCAGTCGTCGAAGGCGACCTCGTAGGAGTGCATGCCCCGGTACCCGATGGTGTCGATGGGGCGTCCCTCCATCTTCCCGCCGCCCGGGGCGCCGTCACCGGTCGCCTGCACCAGCTCGAAGCCGTGGCCGTCGCCGCGGGGCTTGGGCACCACGAACATGGACAGGCCTCGATGGGTCTTCGAGCGGTCGGGATCGGTGCGGGCCAGCAGCATCAGGGCGTCGGCCCGGGCACCGAAGGTGCACCAGGTCTTGACCCCGTTGATCAGCCAGCCCCCGTCGGTGGGGGTGGCGGTGACCTTCACGCCGGCCACGTCCGATCCGTAGTCGGGCTCGGTCACCGCCACCGCGGCCATGACCTCGGCGGTGGCCAGGCGGGGGAGCCACGACTGCTTCTGCTCCTCGGTGCCCCCGGCCAGCAGGGCCCGGGTGAGGATCTCGGGGCGCGTGATGAGCGAGCCGCCGACGCCCAGCGAACCCCGTGACAGCTCCTCGGTGGCCACCACCATGCCCAGGTACTCGCTCTCGCCGCCCTCGCTGTAGCCGCCGTACTCGGCCGGGATCGACAGGCCGAAGCCGCCCATCTCGGCCAGCCCCTCGATGATCTCGTCGGGGATGTCCTGGTTGTGGCGGTGGACGTGCTCGGCGATGGGGCGGATCTTGTCCTCGGCGAAGCGGCGGAACGTGTCCTGCACCAGCTCGAAGTCGCGGTCGAGGTGGCGGGGGCCGTCGTGGCCGGCCAGCGAGGCCAGGAACTCGGGGTCTCGGTAGGTGGCCACGAACGGTCGCACCTCGTCCAGGGCGCCGAGGCGGATGCCCCAGCCCTCTTCGCGGCCGTACACCTTGGCCGCCAGCTCGGCCAGGGCGTCGGCCACGAACGCGCAGGTCATGGCCGCCTCGACCTCGCCCCGCTCGCCGTAGGCCAGCATGGCCCGGCCGGTGCCCACGGCCGCCGCCGCGTGGGCCAGGTCGTAGGCCAGGACCTGCTGGTCGTCGACCGACCCCGCGGCCAGCTGGCGGGTGGCGCGGTCGACGACGTCCTGGGCCATGTCGAGCACGGCCTTGGCCGCGGGCAGATCAGCAGGGGTGGATGGCAGATCGGTCATGTCGGGATCGTAGTGATGTGGCCGCCAGTCCAAGTAGGCGAGGCCGCCAGGCCGGAGCCGCTGCACAGATGAGACCCGGATGCCGAAGGCGCCCGCCGGGAGGCCTGCCGACCAGAGGGCCAAGCAAGCGGAGGCCGCCAGGCCGGAGCCGCTGCACCGATGAGACCCGGATGCCGAAGGCCTGCCGATCAGTTTGAGCCATATGCCCCATGGAGGACAGGGTGGCGCGCATGTCACGCTGAGTGGGCAGAACCGACCAGGAGACCCCTGATGGATCCATGCCGGAACCACGGTGACGATCGAGCGTGCGGTGTGTGCCGCACCTGCCTCGGCGCCTACTGCGATACCTGCCTGGTGTACTCCTACGGGCGGGGCAAGCCCCCGTACTGCTTGCGCTGCGCCCTGGTGGCGGCGGGCACCACGCCCAGCCCCGCCTGGTTGGCGGAGTACGGCGTCAGCGCCTGATCCACCTCGCCGGCCGCCTCGTCAGATGGCCCGCCACCGGCGGGCTGACGCCTGGCGCAGGACCGAGCGCACCTCGTCGCGGTGCTCGGTGGAGGCCAGCCAGCGCAACAGCTCGTCGGGCGGCACCGGCCGCGACAGGTAGTAGCCCTGGGCCCGGTCGCAGCCCATCTCGGCCAGCTGGGCCAGCGTCTCGGCGTCCTCCACGCCCTCGGCCACCACGTCCAGCCCCAGGTTGTGGCTCAGGTCGATGATCGACCGGACGATGGTGAGGTCGCTGCCGTCGCTCACCATGGCCCCCACGAACGAGCGGTCGATCTTGAGCTCGTCGATGGGCAGGTTCTTCAGGTACGCCAGCGAGGAGTACCCCGTGCCGAAGTCGTCGATGCTGGTCGACACGCCGAGCGCCTTGAGCTTGCCCATCACCTCCATGGCGTAGGTCGGATCGTCCATCAGGACGCTCTCGGTGATCTCCAGGATGAGCATGGAGGCGTCGACCCCGTGCTCGGCCAGCAGGCTGCCCAGCCACAGGGGCAGGTCGAGGTCGTAGAGGTTGCGCACCGACAGGTTGACCGCCACCGGCAAGGCGACGCCCTGCTCGCTCCACTCGCCGATGGTGGTGACGGCCCGTTCGAGCACCCAGCGGGTCAGCGCCTGGATCGACCCCGACACCTCGGCCAGCTCGATGAACTCGCTGGGGGGCATGAGGCCGTGCACCGGGTGCATCCAGCGCACCAGCGCCTCGACGCCCCGGGCGTCACCGTTGTTCAGGTCGATCGACGGTTGGAAGTGCAGCACCAGCTCGTCTTCGGCGATGGCTCGGCGCAGCTCGCCCAGCAGCGACAGCCGGCGGATGCTCGACTGGTCGTGCTCGGGGGCGTAGACGGCCACGCCGCCACCGGTCCGCTTGGCCGTGTACATGGCCACGTCGGCCCGGCGGGCCAGGGTCTCGCCGTCGACCGCGTGCTCGGGGTAGACGGCGATGCCGATGCTGGCGTTGACCTGCAGGCTGATGCCGCCCAGGTGGAAGGGTCGCTCCAGAGCCTCGCGGATGGCGGCGGCGGCGCGTCCTGCCGTCTCCAGGTCCCCGGGTTCGGTGAGCAGCACGGCGAACTCGTCGCCTCCCAGACGGGCCACCAGCTCGGCGGTCGTCCCCAGCAGCTCCTGGAGGCGCCGGCTCAGCTCGATCAGCAGCCGGTCGCCGTGGTCGTGGCCCAGCGCGTCGTTGATCTCCTTGAACTGGTCCAGGTCCATGACCAGCAGCGCCACCGGTTCCAGCGTCTGGGACGAGCGGCGCAGCGAGCGGCGCAGCAGGTCGGTCAGGTGCGATCGGTTGGGCAGCCCTGTCAGCCCGTCGTGGAGGGCCTGGCGGCGCAGGCCGGCGGCGGAGGTCACCCGCTCGGTGACGTCCAGGAGCGAGACGCCGACCGACCCCCCGGGCAGTGGGAAGACGTTGGCCGTGAAGATGGGGGATCTGACGTCGTCGGGGTCGAAGCGCAGCTCGTCGAAGCGGAAGCCCTCGCCCGTGTGGATCACATCGGCCAGGGCCTCGCACACCAGGTCGGCGCTGACCTGGTCGAGAACGGGCAGGATGTCGAGCAGGCGCCGACCGATGGGCGAGCCCGGCTCGGCCTCGGGCGAGATGAGTCGCGCCCCCACCGGGTTGATGGCCAGCAGCCGCAGGCTGCGAGGCTGGTTGGGCGAGGCCAGGGCGAACACGAACAGGGCCACGTCCACGTGCTGGACCAGGTTGAGGTACTGGGCCGTCTGCTCCTCGGCCAGCTTGCGGGCGGTCACGTCCACCATCACGCCGCGCACGCTGGTGACCCGGCCGGCGCCGTCCACCTCCACCCGCATGCGGTCCTGCAACCAGACGGTGGTGCCGTCCGGGCGCACGAAGCGGTACTCGATCTCGGTGCCGCGCCCGGCCTTGACCGCCTGGCGGTACTGCTCGGCCACCCATTCGCGGTCGTCGGGGTGGACGTGCTCGTGCCAGAAGTGCGGTTGGGTCCAGCTCTCGGTCGGGTAGCCGATGATGTCGGTGGCCCGCTGGTTCACGTACAGGGTGGTGGGGGCATGGGTGAGCTGCTCCCACACCACCGCGTCGATGCCGCCCATGAGGTCGACGTAACGGCCCCGCACGTCGCGCTCGATGGCCGAGATGCCGCCCACCACCACGATGATGAAGGCCGACGTCAGGGCATAGACCAGGAAGGGCGCCCACCCGTGGGCCGGGTTGCCCGACGCCCACAGCACCCCGGCCGCCCCCAACCAGCCGACCGCCGCGCCCTCGGCCGCGATCTTGCGGCCGAAGCTCACCGCCGAGGTGGCGTTGATCGACAGCATGACCAACAGGATCGGGGCCACCAGCTCGGGGGCGAAGGCCAGGAAGGCCACCACCACCACCTGGTCGCTGAAGGCGACGATGGGGCTCAGGTGGTGGGTGCGCCGCATGTGGGCGTCGTAGGCGTAGTTGTACGGGATGACCACCGCCACCACGGCGGCCGAGATCCAGAAGCGGTGCGGGCCGGCCACCGGCAGCAGGGCCAGCACGGCGACCGAGCCCAGGGCCACGTAGCGAGCCCGCATGGCCATGCGCCACAAGCGCAGCTGTCCCTCGCGCGACTCGAGGAAGGAGCTCTCGTCGAGTCCCCCCGGGTCGTGCTCGGTTGCTGCCCCGCTCATGCCCTCTCGGCCCCCTGTGACCAGCGACCCTGGTCCGCGTGCGTAGGCTCAGCTGTCCGCCAGAAGCCCAACATCGACCCGACGAGGTGAGCTGTGACCATTCACGATCGGCCGTTCGGCCGCTATTTCGAGGATTTCGTGGTCGGAGATGTCTACCGGCACTGGCCTGGCAAGACGATCACCGAGGCGGATGACCACCTCTTCTGCATGATCACGATGAACCACCACCCAACCCACACCAACAACTGGTTCGCCGAGCACGAGTCGCCCATGGGCAAGCCGCTGGTGGTGGGCAACCTGGTGTACTCGCTGGTCCTGGGCATGAGCGTGCCCGACGTGAGCGGGTCGGCCATCGCCAACCTCGAGGTGGAGACCCTGACGCACCGCAAGCCGACCTTCCACGGCGACACCATCTACGCCGAGAGCCGGGTGCTGGCCCTCAAGGAGTCCTCGTCCAAGCCCGACCGGGGCATCGTCACCGTGGAGACCAAGGGCATCAACCAGCGGGGCGAGGAGGTCTGCTACTTCCGCCGCAAGGTCATGGTGTGGAAGCGCGACGCCGCGCCGGCCCGTGGCCGTCCCTACGACGAGTCCATCTGGGACACGCCCGAGTCGTGACCGCGGCGGCGCCGTGACCGGGGCCTCGTCGGGCGCGCCGCTGCTCGCCTGGGCCGCCCGACGCGGCCGGGACCTGCCCTGGCGGCGCACCCGCGACCCCTGGGCCGTGCTGGTCAGCGAGCTCATGTTGCAGCAGACCCAGGTGCCCCGCGTCGTCCCCCGCTACCTCGAGTTCCTCGAGCGGTTCCCGACCCCGGCCCGGTGCGCGGCCGAGCCGGTCGGCGAGGTGGTGCGGGCCTGGGCCGGTCTCGGCTACAACCGCCGGGCCGTGCACCTGCACGGGGCCGCCACCATGGTGGTCGAGCGCCACAGTGGATCGCTGCCCGACGACCTGGCCGCGCTCCTGGCGCTGCCCGGGGTCGGTCCGTACACGGCCCGGGCCGTGTTGGCCTTCGCCTTCGAGCGCGACGTCGGGGTGGTCGACACCAACGCGGCCCGGGTGCTGGCCCGCCGTGCCGGTCGCACCCTCGAGCTCCGGGACGTGCAGGCCCGGGCCGACGCGGCGGTGCCCGCCGGCCAGGGATGGGCCTGGAACCAGGCGGTGCTCGACCTGGGCGCCACCGTGTGCACCTCGGGCGCACCGTCCTGCGAGGACTGCCCCCTGGCCCGCGGCTGCGGGTGGTGGGAAGCCGGCCGCCCCGATCCCGACCCGGCGCGCGGGTCGGCAGGGGTGTCGACCGGTCAGTCGCGCTTCGAGGGCTCGGACCGCCAGGGCCGCGGTCGGTTGGTGGATGCCCTGCGCTCAGGTCGGCATCTGCGCCGCCGGGATCTGGCCTCGGTCGCCGGCTGGCCCGACGATCCCGATCGGGCCCAGCGGGTGGCGGAGACCCTGGTGCGCGACGGCCTGGCCATCCGCGACGCGGGCGGCCAGCTGCGCCTGCCCTGACCCACGCCGCCGGTCTCGCCGCTGGTCGAGGTCAGGTCTGGTAGCCGGTGATGGTGCCGCCCTGGTCCGGGCGCCGCGGTCCGGACCGTCGGGTCGGGCTAGGCGGTGAGGTGCTCGATGATGAGCCGGTTGACCAGCTCGGGCTGCTCGAGGTGCAGGAAGTGGCCGGCGTCGGCCAGCACCTCCACCCGCGAGCCTTCGCCGGGCAGCAACGCCATGGCTCCCTCGATCGCCTCCAGGCCCATGCAGCCGTCGTCGGCACCGTGGAGGTACAGCGTGGGCTGGGGGGTGGGGGCCGAGGCCGCGTCCTGGGCCGCCTGCAGCTCGGGCACCTGGAGCTCGGGTTGGAACATGGCTCGGTAGTAGCCGATGGCGGCGGCCAGGTTGGCCGGGTCGCCCAGCGCATCGCGGACGTGGTCGACGTCGGCGGTGGCGTCGTAGCCCGGCGACCAGTCCTGCCAGAGCCGCGCGATGAAGGCCAGGTCGTCCAGCCCCACCGCCAGGTCGGCCAGTGCGTTCTGGAAGAAGAAGATGTACCAGGAGCGGCGCAGCTGGTCGTACTGCATCAGCGCGCTGGCCAGCGACGCGATGGGCGGCACCGCCGCGGTCACCACCCGCCGCCACCGCTGCGGGGCCAGGGCGGCCGCGCCGTAGGTGGCCATGGCCCCCCAGTCGTGGCCGATGATCACCGCCTGCTCGTCGCCGCCCAGCACGTCGTGGAGCGCGTTGGCGTCGGTGACCAGCGCGCCCACCTGGTAGTGGCCGTCGGCGGCCAGTGAGGTCGGGGCGTAGCCACGCTGGAAGGGCGCCACCGCTCGGAAGCCGGCCTCGGCCAACGCCGGCAGCTGGTGGCGCCACCCCCACGCCGTGTCGGGGAACCCGTGGAGGCACAGCGCCAGTGGACCCTCTCCCAGCTCGAGGTAGGTGAAGTCGATCTGGTTGGCGGTGACGCGGCCTTCGATGATGGGCATGGCCCACGTTCGCGCTGGCCCGAGACTCTTGTCACATCACAGGACAGGGGTGTAGTCGAGTGATTACGCTGCGTAACGGTCCATTGCCGCCGCGTCACCGGGGGGTGAACGTTCGTTGAACGTGACGTTCTATGGGGTTCGGGGGTCGACGCCGTGCTCGTGTGACGCCAACCGGCGCTACGGCGGCAACACCGCCTGCGTGAGCATCGACTTCCCCGGGGCCGATCCCATCGTCCTCGACCTGGGGACGGGGCTGCGCTTCTGGGGTCGCTCCTTCGGTCCGGATCAGCCGTTCGTCGGGCACGCGCTCGTCACGCACCTGCACTGGGACCACGTGCAGGGTTTGCCGTTCTTCACCCCCGTCCTGCGCCCGGGTTCGCGCCTCGACATCTACGGCCCGCCCCCGGGCGAGTGCACCCTCGAAGAGGCGTTCGACGAGTTCATGGGCCCGCCCTACTTCCCCGTGCGCGTGGCCGACCTGCCCGGTGACATCCGGTTCCACACGGTGGACCACGAGCACTTCGCCATCGGCGACGTGGGGGTCACCGCCCGCTCCGTGCCCCACATCGGACCGACCAACGGCTACCGCATCGAGCGCGACGGTCTGGCCATCGCCTACATCAGCGACCACCAGCAGCCCCTGGACGGCTCGCTGGAGGTGCCCGACGCCGTGCTGGAGCTCTGCGATCACGCCGACCTGGTGATCCACGACGCCCAGTACACCGCGGCCGAGTTCGAGACCAAGGCGCACTGGGGCCACTGCACCGTGGAGTTCGCGGTGGCGGTGGCCGCCCAGTCCGGCGCCCGTCGGCTGGCCTTGTTCCACCACGATCCCGAGCACGACGACTCGGTGGTCGACGCGCTGGCTCGCCGTGCCGACGAGCGGGCCCGCCAGCTGGGCGTGGCCGAGGTGCTGGCCGCGTCCGAGGGCACCACGCTGTCGCTCGGTCGCGTCGCGGCCGGGGCTCGCTGAGCGGCGTCCGGGTCGCCTCGCCTCGCCTTGTAGCCTCCCGGGCGTGACTGACATCACGAGCGACGGCTCGTCCTTCGATGCGGCCAAGTTCCGCCAGGTCCTGGGGCACTTCCCGACCGGCGTGACCGTGATCACGGCCATGTCCGACGGCCAGCCGGCGGGCATGGCGGTGGGATCGTTCGCCTCCCTGTCGCTGGAGCCGGCGCAGGTGCTGTTCTGCGCCGGGTCGACCTCGACCACCTGGCCCAAGATCCGCGACGCCGGGTCGTTCTGCGTGAACATCCTGGCCGAGGACCAGGAGGACGTGTGCCGCGTGTTCGCCTCCAAGGCCCCCGACAAGTTCGCCGAGATCGGGTGGAAGCGCACGGGCACGGGCTCGCCCCTCATCGAGGGGGTGCTGGCCTACATCGACTGCCACATCGAGACGGTGGTGGCGTCGGGTGACCACGACGTGGTGGTCGGCGCGGTGCGTGAGCTCGAGGTGCTCCACGAGGGTGGGCCCCTGCTGTTCTTCCGGGGCGGCTACGGCCGCTTCCAGCTCTGAGGTGTCGGTCTACGCGCTGGGTGACCGCGTCCCCGACATACACCCGTCGGCCTACATCCACCCGGATGCCGTGGTCATCGGCTCGGTCCACATCGGGCCCGAGTCCTCCGTGTGGCCCGGCGCCGTGCTGCGGGGCGACGACGGCGAGATCCACATCGGGGCGCGAACGTCGATCCAGGACGGCTGCGTGCTGCACTGCGCGCCGGGCCTGCCCACGGTGGTGGGCGACGAGTGCGTGATCGGCCACATCGTCCACCTGGAGGGCTGCGTCATCGAGGACCGCGCCCTGGTGGGCAACGGCGCGGTGGTGCTGCACCAGGCCGTGGTGCGCACCGGGGCGCTGGTGGGGTCCAACGCGGTGGTGACCAACGGCATGGAGGTGCCCAGCGGACACCTGGCCCTGGGCATCCCGGCCAAGGTCCGACCGGGTGGCGACGACCTGGCCGAAGGCATCCGCATGGGGATGCTCAGCTACGTGGCCCGAGCCACCCGCTACCGCGACGAGTTGCGTCGACTGGAGTGAAGCGGGACGGGACCGCGAGGTCGCCAGGCCGGAGCCGCGGGTTCGACGAGACCCGGATGCCTAGGCGGTCGAGTTGAGCCAGTGGAACGGCATCATCGGCAGGTTGCGCACCACGGTGAACGCCAGCAGGACCACCCCCACGCCGATGACCACGCGGGGCTGGTTGATCGGCACCGGCTTCATGGGTCGACCCATCCGCGTCGAGGTCCAGGCCACGAAGGCGTAGACCAGCACGGGCAGGCTCAGCACGAACAGCAGGTTGTGGTCCATGGCCCCGACCAGGTTGCCGTCGAGCAACGAGTGCACGGCCCGGGTGGCGCCGCACAGGGGGCAGTCGAGCCCGGTCAGCAGCTTGGTGGGGCACTGCGGGTATGCGCTGGAGTGGTTGGGGTCGACCGCCTTGACGTAGGCGCAGGCACCCAACCCGGCGAGCAGCAGCCCGGCGGGTTCGACCCACGGTGGGAGCCGGTCACGGATGCTCAGCGCGGTGGTGGCGACACCGGTCACGTCGGGCACTGTAGCCAGCCCGGTGCTGGCTAGCGTGGCCCCCATGTCCGCCGAAGCCGTGTCCCGTCCCGTCGATCCAGGCCCGATCGGGATCTGGTCCGGGTTCCTCGACCCGCTCCCGTCGGCCGAGGCCCGCCGCCTGGCCGCCGAGATCGAGGATCTGGGCTACGGCGCCCTGTGGGTGCCCGAGGCCGTGGGCCGCGAGCCGCTGGTCAACGCCGCCCTCCTGTTGGGGGCCACCGAGCGCCTGGTGGTCGGCACCGGCATCGCCAGCATCTACGCCCGCACCCCGATGACGGCCAACGCCGGGCTGCGCACGCTGACCGAGGCCTTCCCGGGCCGGTTCCTGCTCGGCCTGGGCGTCAGCCACCAGCCCATGGTCGAGGGGTTGCTGGGCCTGGACTACGCCAAGCCGCTGGCGGCCATGCGGTCCTACCTCGACGCCATGGATGCCGCCCTCTTCTTCGGTGCGCCCAGCGCCCACGAACCCCAGCGGGTGCTGGCGGCCCTCGCCCCCAAGATGCTGGGCCTGGCCGGCCAGCGCACCCAGGGCGCCCTCTCGTACTTCGTGCCGGCCGAGCACACCCCGGTGGCCCGCCAGGACCTGGGGCCGGACGGGCTGCTGTGCGTCGAGCAGGCGGTGGTGCTCGAGACCGATCCGGCCCGGGCCCGCGAGCTGGCCCGCTCCCACGCCTCGACCTACGTGAACCTGCCCAACTACACCAACAACCTGCGGCGGTTCGGCTTCGACGACGACGACTTCGCGGACCGCGGGAGCGACCGGCTGATCGACGCCATCGTGGCCTGGGGCGACGACGACGCGGTGGCGGCCCGGGTCAGGGGCCACCTCGACGCCGGCGCCGACCACGTGTGCATCCAGGTCATCGCCGACGGCTACGCCCCCGGGGTCGAGCAGTGGCGTCGGCTGGCACCGCGGCTGGTGGGCTGAGCGATCGCTGAGATCGTCGCGCCCGCGAGCACCCGCGACGGCTGGAAGCTCATCGGCTGGAGCCTCCGGTCCCAACGCCGATCGGTGGCCTTCGGGGTGGTGGTGGGCCTCATCTGGACCATCGGACGGGTCAGCGTGCCCCTGCTGGTGTCGGCCGCCATCGACGACGCCATCACCCCGGGCCACACCTCGGCCCTGTGGGGCTGGTCGTTGCTCATCGCCACCGTCGCCCTGGTGGTGGCGGTCAACACCGGGCTGCGGCGGTACTGGGCCTTCAAGGTGTCTCGCACCTCCGAGCGCCGGCTGCGGGACCGGATCTTCGCCCACCTCCAGGGATTGCACTTCGCCTTCCACGACTCGGTCCAGACCGGCGACCTCATGAGCCGGGCCAACACCGACCTCGAGCAGATCCAGCAGTTCGTGGTGATGATCCCGCTCACCATCTGCAACTTCGTGACCGTGGCCGCCGTCACCGTCATCCTGGCCCTCATCGATCCGTGGCTCACCCTGCTGGCGCTGGGGTGCCTTCCGTTCGTGAACCTCCTGGCCCGGCGGTTCAGCACTCGGTTGCACCCCAAGGCCATGGCCATCCAGCGCGAGTCCGCCGACCTGGCCAACGTGGTCGAGGAGACGGTCAGCGGCGTGCGCATCGTCAAGGGCTTCGGGGCCGAGCCGGTGATGGCCGGTCGCCTCGACGCCGAGGTCGATGACCTGTACGAGGCGTCGATGGGCGCCGCCCGGGTGCGGTCCCGCTACCTGCCGGCGCTCGACCTGCTGCCCAACATCGGCTTGATCCTGGTGCTGGCCTACGGCGGCCACCAGGTGCTCGACGGCCAGCTGCAGCTGGGCACGCTGGTGGCCTTCAACCTGTACATCGGCCTGCTCATCTGGCCGCTGCGCATGACGGGCCAGATCATCGCCCTCGGCCAGCGGGCGGCGGCCTCGGCCCAGCGGGTCCAGGCCGTCCTGGCCACCGATCCGGTGGTGGTGGACGACGACGCCCGCGGCGTGCTCCCGCCCACCGGCGGTCGGGTGGTGTTCGAGGACGTGTCGTTCGCCTACCAGGCCGACCAGGACGTACCCGTCCTCGACGGGTTGCGCCTGACCATCGAGGCGGGGGAGTCGGTGGCCCTGGTCGGCGCCACCGGCAGCGGCAAGTCCACGGTGGCCCGCCTCCTGCCCCGCTTCTACGACATCGACGGCGGTCGCATCCTGCTCGACGGCGTCGACGTGGCCCAGCTGCCCCTGCGCGAGCTGCGCCAGGCCATCGGCATCGTGTTCGAGGAGACGTTCCTGTTCAGCGACACCATCGCCAACAACATCGCCTTCGCCGAGCCGGAGGCCACCGACGACCAGATCCGAGCGCGCCGCCCGGTTGGCGGGGGCGCACGAGTTCATCACCACGCTGCCCGAGGGCTACCGCACCGAGATCGGCGAGCGGGGGTTCTCGCTGTCGGGCGGCCAGCGCCAGCGCCTGGCCATCGCCCGGGCCATCCTCGCCGACCCCCGGGTGCTGATCCTCGACGACGCCACCTCGTCGGTCGACCCCACCAAGGAGCACGAGATCCGCGACGCGCTGGCCGAGGTGATGGTGGAGCGCACGACCATCGTCATCGCCCACCGGCCGGCCACCATCGCCCTGGCCGACCGGGTGGTGCTGCTCGACCGGGGGCGGGTGGTGGCCGAGGGCACCCACGCCCACCTGCTGGCCACCGACGCCGCCTATCGGGCGGTGCTGGCCGCGGCCGAGGGCCACGGCCAGGTCCAGGACGAGGTGACGGCTGATGCTGGCTGACGCCGGGCTCGACGAGGCCGACCGGCTCGACCGCACCCAGGCCCGGGCCGTGCTCGGCCGGACCCTCGCCATGCTCGATCCCTACCGGCGCCAGGTGGTGCTCGGGCTGAGCCTCATGGTGGTCTGGACGCTGGCCGTGCTCACCGGTCCCCTGTTGGTGCTCTACGCCATCGACGACGGCATCGTGGCTCACGACTACCACGCCCTCGACCTGGCCGTGGCGGCCTACGTGGTGGTGGCGGGGATCACGTTCGTCGTCTACCGCAAGCTGGTGGTGGTGGTGTCGCTGGCCGGCGAGGGCTTCCTGCGGGATCTGCGTCGACGGGTGTTCGACCACCTCCAGGAGCTGTCCATGCCCTTCTACGACCGCGAGCAGGCGGGCGTGGTCATCTCCCGCATGACCTCCGACGTCGACTCGTTGGCCGAGCTGGTGCAGATGGGGCTGATCATGTTCCTGATGAACGGCCTGCTGCTGGTGCTGTCGGTCATCGTGCTGGGCGTCGTGTCCTGGCAGCTGCTGCTGGTGTGCCTGTTGGCCGTCCCGCTGGTGGTGGCGTCCACCATCCGGTTCCAGCGCGAGTCCAACCGGGCCTACCTGCACGTGCGCGACCGCATCGGCCAGACGCTGTCGCGCCTGCAGGAGGGGATCTCCGGGGTGCGCGTCATCCAGGCCTACGGGCGCCAGGAGGTCGAGGTCGAGCGGTTCGTCGACCAGAGCCGCGGCCTCTACGACGCCCACATGCGCTCGGTGCGGGCCCAGGCCTGGTACCTGCCCGTGATCGAGTTCGCCGGCCTGGGCTCCACCGCCCTGGTCGTGGGGCTGGGCGGCTGGATGGCCATCGAAGGCGTGGTCACCATCGGCACCATCGCCTTCTTCCTGCTCACCCTCAACAACCTCTTCGAACCGGTGCAGCAGCTCAGCCAGCTGTTCAACATGTTGCAGTCGGCGGGCGCTGCCCTCCAGAAGCTCTTCGAGCTGCTCGACACGCCGGTGGATGTCCCCGAGCAGCCCGACGCGGTCGACCTGGCACCCCAGGGCGAGGTGGAGGTCGACCACGTCAGCTTCGGCTACGGGCGCACCCCGGTGCTCCACGACGTGAGCCTGGTCATCGCCCCGGGCGAGCGCCTGGCCCTGGTCGGGCCCACCGGCGCCGGCAAGTCGACCCTGGCCAAGCTGGTGGCCCGCCTCTACGACCCCACCCAGGGCGAGGTGCGCTTCGGCGGCGTCGACCTGCGCCGGGCCAGCCACGCCAGCCTGCGGCGGCGCATCGTGGTCGTGCCCCAGGAGGGGTTCCTGTTCCACGGCACCATCCGGGACAACGTGCGGGTGGCCCGTGCCGGCGCCACCGACGAGGAGGTGGACGCGGCCCTGGCCGACGTGGGCGTGCTCGAGCGCTTCGCCGCCCTGCCCGAGGGTCTGGACACCGCCGTGAACGAGCGGGGCACGCGCCTGTCGGCGGGGGAGAAGCAGCTGGTGTCGCTGGCCCGGGCCGCCCTGGTGGATCCGGCCCTGCTGGTGCTGGACGAGGCCACCTCCAGCCTCGATCCCGGTACCGAGCGCCTGGTCGAGGATGCCCTGGACCGCATCATGGCCGGTCGGACGGTGGTGGTCATCGCCCATCGCCTGTCCACCGCCGAGCGAGCCGACCGGGTGGGGGTGGTGTCCGGCGGCCGGCTGCTCGAGCTCGGCACCCACGACGAGCTGCTGGCCGAGGGTGGGCACTACCGGGCCCTGTTCACCACCTGGACGACCGGCCTTGCCGGCGCGAGCTGAGCTGGCCGGCGCGAGCTGATCAGGCGGTGGGCACGCCGAAGCCGTTGAGGATCATCTCGCTCACCCGGTCGCCCTCGTCGGGCTCGGCGAAGTAGTAGCCCTGGGCCAGGTGGCAGCCCAGCCCCCGCAGCCGCTCGAGCTGGTCGTGGTTCTCGAGCCCTTCGGCGATGGCTTCCAGCTCGAGGGTGTTGGCCAGGTTCACGATGGCGGCCACGATCGTCGAGTCCTCCGGGTCGGGACCCAACCCGGAGATGAACGACTGGTCGACCTTGAGGACGTCCACCGGGAACCGCCGCAGGTAGCTCAGGCTCGAGTAGCCCGTGCCGAAGTCGTCGATGGCCAGGGTGACCCCGATGGCCTTGAGCTCCCACAGCGTGTCGATGACCGCCGAGGCGTCGTCCATCAGCACGCTCTCGGTGATCTCCAGGCACAGCTTGGACGGGGTCAGGCCGGACCCGTCCAGCACGCCCTGGACCAGCACGGGCAGGTTGGAGGTGGTGAGCTGGCGGGCCGACAGGTTCACGTGCACCCGGGGCGCGGCCAGGCCGAACGTGTCCTCCCAGCGCCGACCGCGCTCACAGGCGGTGGAGAGCACGCGCAGGCCGAGCCCCACGATGAGCCCGGTCTCCTCGGCCACCCCGATGAAGTCGTGGGGCAGCAGCATCCCGCGGGTCGGGTGGTCCCACCGGGCCAGCGCCTCCACGCACACGACCTGGCCGGTGTCCAGGTGCACCCCGGGCTGGAAGCGCACCACGATCTCGCCGTTCTCGATGCCGGCGGCCAGCTCCTCGGACAGCTCGAGGCGGTGCTGGGTGCGGTTGCGCATGCTCTCGTCGTAGATCTCGAGGCGGGCTCGTCCCAGGTCCTTGGCCCGGTACATGGCGGCGTCGGCGTCGCGCAGGATGGCCTCGGGGTGCACGCCGCCCGACGACAGGGCGATGCCGATGCTGGCGCTGATGGCCAGCTCGGCCCCCCCGATGTCGAAGGGCTGGTGCTCGATGGAGGCCGCCACCCGCTGGGCCACGGCGGTGGCGTGGTCCTCGTCCTCCACGTCGCCGCACAGGATCACGAACTCGTCGCCTCCCATCCGGGCCACGGTGTCGGCCGGGCGGACGACGGCCGAGATGCGACGAGCGGCCTGGGCCAGCAGCTCGTCCCCCGCGTCGTGGCCCAGGTTGTCGTTGACCTGCTTGAAGCGGTCGAGGTCGAGGAAGAGCAGGGCCACCAGCCGGTGCTCGCGCTCGGCTCGCGCCATCTCCAGCTCGAGGTGGTCGAGCAGCAGGGCGCGGTTGGGCAGGCCGGTGAGCGAGTCATGCGTGGCCTGGTGGGCCAGCTCGGCCTCGAAGCGCTTGCGCTCGGTGACGTCGCGGCCCACCGTCGAGAGCTGGCGGATGCTGCCGTCGCCGCGCATCACCGGCGTGATCGACTGCCACAGCGTCATCTCGTTGCCGTCGGCGTCCTGCATGGGCACCTCGCCCGACCAGGTCAGCCCGTCGCGCAGTGCCGCCGTGATCTGCTTGACCTGGTCGCGTGGCCCGCGTCGCGAGTACAACGATTCGGCCGACACCTCGGTGATGTCGCGGTCCACCAACCCGAACACCTCGCGCCCGGCCCGGTTGAGGTAGATCAACTTCCCCGTGTCGCCGTCGGTGATGGCCACCAGGTCGCTGGTCGTCTCCACGATCTCGGCCAGGCGCGTGCTCTGCTCCTGGACGGCCACCAGCTCGGTGACCTCCTCGACCGAGCCGATGAGCCCGGTGATGTGGCCGTGCTCGTCGCGGGTGGGAGCCGACTGGTTGTTGACCCACCGCACCACGCCCTCCTGGTCGTGGATGCGGTACTGGTCGCGGTACATGGCACCATCGCGCAGCACGCTGCGCAGGCCCTTGGCCACCCGGTCGCGGTCGTCGGGGTGCACCAGCTCCAGCGCCTCCTCGTAGGTCGACGGCGTCAGCGGGGCCTGGGTGATGTGGACCCACTGGGGGTTGACGTAGAAGAGACGCCCCTGGGTGTCGGCCTGGTAGACGCCCACCGGGATGGACTCGGCCAGGGTTCGGAAGCGGTTCTCGCTCTCGGCCAGCGCCTCGTGGGCCAGGTGCCGGTCGGTCACGTCCTCGGTGATGGCGTGCAGGTACGACGTGCCGTTCTCCACCAGCAGGCTGGTGCCGCCGCTGACCCACACGACCTGGCCGTCGGGACGCACCAGGCGCCGCTCCCGGTCGATCGAGTCGATCTCACCGGCGAGCAGGCGCTCGAGCTCGCGTCGGTACATGGGCATGTCGTCGGGGTGCATGAGCGCCCGGGGGTCGCGGGAGATGAGCTCGGCCGCGGTGGCGCCCATCATCTCGGCGAAGGCCTGGTTGACCTCCACCAGCTGGCCCTCGAGGGTGCTCAGCACCTGGCCGACCGGGGCGTCGTCGATGAGCTTGCGGTAGCGGGCTTCGCTGTGGCGCAGCGCCTCCTCGGCCTGCTTGCGCTCGTTGATGTTGAGGGCGAGGGCGAAGAAGCTCAGGGGCTGGCCGTCGGGGCCGCGCTCGAGGGTGGTGGCGCTCGTGACCCACACGTGGGAACCGTCGGCGTGCAGCAGGCGCCGCTCCCGCTCGGCCTGCTTCGTCGAGCCCTGCAGGAGCGCGGCCGCCATGTCGATGGCCATCTGCCGGTCGTCGGGGTGGACGAGCTCGATGGCCGCGGTGCCCTCGAGCTCCTCGGGCGTGCGTCCGACCAGCGCCGCGTAGGCCCGGTTGACCTCGACGATGGTGCCGTCCAGGTCGACCACGGTGTGACCCAGCGGGGCCTGGGCCACCAGCTGGCGGAAGCGCTCGTCGCTGCGGCGCTGGGCATCGCTCAGCGCGATCAGGTCGGTGACGTCGGCCAGCGTCCCCACGAACCGGCTGACGGCACCCGATGCGTCGAGCACGGGTGCCCCGTGGGCCAGCATCTGGCGCAGCTCCCCGTCGGGGCGGATGAGGCGCCACGACATCTCGAAGCTGGCCCCGGTCCGGGCCGACTCGACGTAGGTGGCGACCACCTTGGCCAGGTCGTCGGGGTGCACTCGGGAATCGGTCACCGCCAACGGGATGGGGACCGGGTGGTCGATGCCCATGATCTCGTGCCAGCGGCGGTTGGCGAACACCACCGTGCCGTCCACGAGCGCGGAGACCATGCCGATGGGCGCCTGCTCGGCCATCCGGCGGAACGGGTCGGCCGCGTTCGTGGGTTCCCCCGGCTCCCCCGAGGGCACATGGGCATCAGACATAGTCACGTACCCCGTCGGCAGCAGACATCTCTCCTGTGAGGTCCGCCGGCCAGCTGGTCGCGTTGGCCGGATTGCTGTCTCCGTCGGGCTGGTTCCACGGCCCGGAGTTGTTACTATCCACGTAGGAGAAATTCCCTCGACCGGGAGCAGTCCGATGACCTCAACCGAGCTCGACCTCGATCTGGGCCGTTACAAGCTGGGGTGGAGCGACGAGGAGGACTACGTCTTCAAGCCCAAGCGCGGCCTCACCACCGAGATCATCCAGGAGATGTCCTGGATGAAGGGCGAGCCCAACTGGATGCGCGGCTACCGGCTCAAGGCGTACGACCACTTCAAGCGTCGTCCCATGCCCAACTGGGGTGGGGACATGTCCGAGATCTACTTCGACGACATCTACTACTACATCAAGCCCACCGAGAAGCAGGTGGACGCCTGGGACGAGCTGCCCGACTCGGTGAAGGACACCTACGAGAAGCTGGGCATCCCCGAGGCCGAGCGCAAGTACCTGGCCGGCGTCACCGCCCAGTACGAGTCCGAGGTGGTCTACCACCGCAACCGTGAGGACCTCGAGGCCCAGGGCGTCATCTTCACCGACATGGACACGGCCCTGCGGGAGCACCCCGAGATCGTGCGGGCCTACTTCGGCACGGTGATCCCGAAGAACGACAACAAGTTCGCCGCCCTCAACTCGGCCGTGTGGTCGGGCGGGTCGTTCATCTACGTGCCGCCCGGCGTCAACGTGGAGATGCCGCTGCAGGCCTACTTCCGCATCAACGCCGAGAACATGGGCCAGTTCGAACGCACCCTGATCATCGCGGACGAGGGCAGCCAGGTGCACTACATCGAGGGCTGCTCGGCGCCGGTGTACACCACCGACTCGCTGCACTCGGCCGTGGTCGAGATCGTGGTCAAGCCCAGTGCCCGGGTCACCTACACCACCATCCAGAACTGGTCCAACAACGTCTTCAACCTGGTCACCAAGCGGGCCCGGGTCGAGGCCGAGGGCCACATGGAGTGGATCGACGGCAACATCGGCAGCCGCCTCACCATGAAGTACCCGGCCGTGTACATGGTCGGTCCCAAGGCGTCGGGCGAGGTGCTGTCGGTGGCCTACGCCGGACCTGGCCAGCACCAGGACGCCGGGGCCAAGATGGTCCACGCCGCCCCCGAGACGACCTCCAAGATCGTGTCCAAGTCGATCTCCAAGGACGGTGGCCGCACCAGCTACCGGGGCCTGGTCCGCATCGAGGACGATGCCCACGGCTGCAAGAGCCACGTGCAGTGCGATGCGCTCATCCTCGACGACGAGAGCGTGTCCGACACGTTCCCGTACATGGAGGTGGGCGCCCGTGACGCCATCGTGGGCCACGAGGCCACCGTGTCCAAGGTGGCCGACGAGCAGCTCTTCTACCTGATGAGCCGCGGCCTTAGCGAGGAGCAGGCCATGGGCATGGTGGTCAACGGCTTCATCGAGCCGGTCACCCGCACGCTGCCCATGGAGTACGCGGTCGAGTGGAGCCGCCTCATCGAGCTGCAGATGGAGGGGTCGGTCGGCTGACCGACCCCGACCGGCGAGTCGTGGGCCCGGTCGGCTGACCGGCTTTTCCGCGTCGACCTGGCAGCATGGGTCCCATGCCCATGCGCGAGGAATGCAAGCACTTCGAGAGCCGCACCTACGAGAACGGCGAGACGGCTCGCAAGTGCCGGCTCGACCTGGCTCCTGAGGCGCCCTGGCGCTGCCCGGAGGACTGCGTCGCCTTCGAGCGCCGGTTGGCCGACGTCAACTGGCAGCACGGTGATCTCATCGAGCCGGCCCTCGAGGACGAGCCCCAGGGCGAGGGCATCGCCGAGCTGCTCGACGAGGCCGAGGACATCGTGAACGCGGCCGGGCCGGGCATCCTGGCCGACGTCGAAGCCCAGGACCGGCGCCAGTACGGTGACGACGGCGGCTTCAGCGGGCGACTCAAGCGCCTCTTCCGCCGCAAGGGCTGACGCGGGGCACGGCTCCAATCGGGCGTGGGGTCGCCGATGGAGTCGAGTGGAGGCGGCGAGGGAGCACAGGCGGGGGATCACGGTGCTGGCCGTGGCCCTCGTCGTGGCGCTGGCTGCCGTCAGCGGCAGGTTCGCGTCGCGGCCCGCGCATCGACTTCTGGGGCTTCCAGGTGACGGGGTTCACCGTGCTGAAGGCTGATGGCGAACTCGGGTGGTGTCGAGGACAGGGACGGAGAGAGGACGGACGTGGTGGATGACGACGACGAGACGGTGACCGTGCCGCCTACGGCGGTGGCTCGGCGTGAGCGTGGTCGCGGACGACGGCGTCGCCTTGCGCGCCGCCTCGGAGAACGCGGTCGGGGTGACGGCCGGTGGGGGCACCTAGCTGTATCGCGGGCGTAGAAAGCAAGAAAGAGGGTTGTGGAAAGAGATAGGAAGCACTAGAATTGATCATATGTTCGATCCGGCGGGATGCGACGAAGATGCGGGCGATCGGGCCGACGACCCGGCGTGCGATCCGGTCGTGGATCCGGTGGGCCTGCGCGACGTGGGGGATCGGTGTCGCAAGGCGGCCCGCGAGGATGTGTCGCTGGCGTCCGACGACGGGTTGCGTGACCTGGTGGTCGAGGTGGAGCGGGCTCGGGCTGCGTTGGATGCGGTGGAGGGGCATGTGTTGGCGGTGTTGGAGCGGCGGGGGAGCTGCGATGTCGATGTGGGCATGTCGACTGCCAGTTGGTTGGCGTGGGCGACTCGTGGGTCGCGTCGGGCCTGTTCGGTGCGGGTGCGTACGGCGTTGGCCGTGGATCGCCTCGATGTCCTCGACGTGGCGCTGGGTGAGGGTGAGCTGGGCTACGAGCATGCTGATGTCCTGGGCAGGGCGTTGGGCAACCGGCGGGTGGCCGAGGAGGTGGTGGTCAACCATGGTGAGCTGGTGGAGTTGGCCCGCAAGGTGCCGTTCGAGTTGTGGCGGCGCGCGGTGGATGACCTGGTGCGCTTGTGGGATCAGGACAGCCGCTTCGATCCGGGTCGTGACCGGGTGCGCAACCGGCTCAACTTCCGCCAGGTGGGCGACACCACCGTGGTGCGCGGCGAGCTGGTGGGTGAGTTGGCCGTGGTCGTGCGTCAGGCCATCGAGTCGATGGCCGACACGTTGTGGCGTCGGGCTCAGGCCGACCAGCACGAGACCCCCGAGGTCCCGGTGCCCACCCGGCCCACCTTGCGCGCCGAGGCCCTGGCCGAGCTGTGCCGCCACGGCCTGGCCGCCCAGGCCGCGGACGGGGCCGCCATCTCGGGTCCGGTCGTCGACATCACCCTGGTGATCCGCGACGACGACCCTGACGCGGTGCGCACCTCGAACGGTGAGCGACTCGACCCGGCCGGTGTCGGGCACCTGTTGTGCGACGCCGTGTGGCGGCTGCTGCGCTGCGACGAGCGGGGCGTGCCCCTCGATCTGGGCCACGACGTCCGCCACGCCAGCCGGGCCCAACGCCGGGCGCTGGCCGCCCGCGACGGCGGCTGCGTGTTCCCGGGATGTGACCGTCCCGTGAGCTGGTGCGACGCCCACCACGTGGTCGCCCACCACCACCGCGGACCGACCGACATCGCCAACCTGGCCCTGTTGTGCCGACACCACCACGGCATCACCCACCGCCAAGGCTGGACCATGGTCGCCAACCCCGACCAGACCTTCACCTGGACCACGCCATCCGGGCGCACCCTGCACAGCCAACGCCAACACACCCCGACGCACGCCCCACCCTGAGCTACCCGGCGGCGACCTCGGTGAAGTAGTGGCCTTCGTCCAGATCCTCGATGAGGCCTGGGTGGGTGGGCGCCCACCCCAGCATCTCGCGTGTGCGCATGCTCGAAGCCGGGCTGTCCAGCCCCACGAAGCCGGCCAGGAAGCTGAAGTGCTCGGCCACGTCCTCGGGGACGATGGGCGTCACTGGCACGTCGAGGTGGCGTCCGATGACCTCGGCCACCTGTCGGATGGGCACGCCTTCCTCGGCGACCGCATGCAGCGTCGAACCGGCGGGGGCCTGTTCGACCGCCAGCCGGAAGAACGCCCCGAGGTCGAGGCGGTGGGTGGCCGGCCATCGGTTCGACCCATCGCCGACGTAGCCCGACACACCCGTGGCCCGTGCGATCCCGACCAGGGTGGCCATGAAGCCCTCGTCCCCGTCGCCGTGACACGTCGGGGGGAGCCGCACCACCGAGGCCCGCACGCCGCGGTCAGCCAGCGCCAGCACCACCTGGGCCGTGCCCTGCCGGGTCGCCGGTCCGGCTCCCATCGCCGCCAGCGCCGGGACGGGTGCTCGGCCGTCCTGCTCGGTGGCCATCCGGCCCGGGGCCAGGCCCAACGTCCCGGATGCGATGAGCAGAGGCCGATCGGATCCGGCCAGCGCCTCTCCCAGGGTCTCGACGGCGCGGCGATCGGCGTCCGCCGCCCCGGCGAAGTCGCCGCTGAAGGCCTGGTCGTGCTTGAAGGCCAGGTGGATGACGCCGTCAGAGGCGGCGGAGGCCGCCACCAGCGCCTCCAAGTCGTCGAGCGTGCCCCGGACCACCTCGGCGCCCGCCCCGACGAGGGCGTCAGCCGACGCGTCCGAGCGGGCCAACCCGGTGACCTGGTGACCGGCGGCGAGCAGCTCGGGCACCACCGCCGAGCCGATCCAGCCGGAAGCTCCGGTGACGAAGATGCGCATGTGAGAACCCCCCTGTGGATGTCATGAACTGACATCACTCTACCTGGAGATGTCAGAGACTGTCATCATGGCTAGGATCTTCGGTCATGGCGCGTTGGGAGCCGGACAGCCGCGGTCGGCTCGAGGAGGCCGCCCTCTCGCTCTACGGCGAGCGGGGGTTCGAGAACACCACGGTGGCCGAGATCGCCGAGCGCGCCGGCGTCACCGAGCGCACCTTCTTCCGCCATTTCGCCGACAAGCGCGAGGTGCTCTTCGGCGGCACCGGCGCCTTGCTCGACCTGCTCGTCGGCCAGGTGGCCGACGCCGCACCGTCGGCCACGCCGATCGAGGCGGTGGTGGCTGCCCTCCAGTCCGGGGGGGCGCTCATCCAGGGACGCCGCGACTACGCCCGCCAGCGCCAGGCCATCATCGCCGCCAGCGCAGAGCTGCGCGAGCGCGAGCTCATCAAGCTGGCCGCCCTGTCCGTCGCCCTGGCCGAGGCCCTACGCCAGCGCGGCGTCGACGAGTCGACGGCCACGTTGGTGGCCGACGTCGGGATCACCCTGTTCCGCACCGGCTTCGAGCGCTGGCTCGAGGATCCGCAGCACCTGGACCTGCCCCAGCTCATCGGGGAGGCGCTCGGCTCGTTGCGCGCCGTCACCGGGAGTTGAATTACTCCTACGCGGATAGTGTATTTTCTGAGCCCGCCATGACCACGACTTCCGCCGCCTTCGATCCTGCCGTGGCTCGGGCCCTGCCGGGGCCTGGCTGGCTGCGCGGGCGACGGGCGGCGGCGGCGGAGCGGGCCGCCGAGCTCGACCTGCCCACCACCGACGAAGAGGTGTGGCGCTACAGCCGGGTCGACGAGCTCGACCTCGACGCCTACGAGTGGCCCTCGGCCGAGTCCGGGGACGACAGGCCCGAAGGCATGATCCCCGCAGCAGCTCAGGCCCTGGTCGATGCCGTGTCGGCCTCGGCGGGGTCCATCATCGCGGTCGATGGTCAGGTGGTGGCCGCCCAGCTGCATCCCACCTGGGCGGCCCGCGGGGTGACCCTGGGTCGGCTGGCTGACCACCCCGAGGGCGAGTCGCTGGGCGCCCGCATCGATCCGGTCGACGCCGACGACCTGTTCACGGCGCTCAACCTGGCGCTCACCGACCCCCTGGCCCTGGTCGTGCCGCCGGGTGTCCAGGTGGACGCGCCCGTGGTCGTGGTCGACTGGCACACCCGCGACCGCGCCATCCGCTTCCCCCGCCTGCTGGTCAGCTTGGGCGACGACGCGTCGGCCACCGTGGTCGACCACCACGGGGGTGACGACGTCACCGGCCTGGTGGTCCCAGCCGTCGAGCTGGACGTGGGCCCCGCCGCCCGCTTGAGCTACCTCAACGTGCAGCAGCGCGGCCGGGACACCTGGCAGATCGCCTCCCAGGTCTCGCGCGTCGATCGACAGGGCACCCTGGTCGCCGCCCAGGCCGCCCTCGGCGGTGCCTACGCCCGCACCCGGGCCGACTGCCGGCTGGTGGGACGAGGCGCCACCGGCAACCTGCTGGCCGTCTACTTCGGCGAGGGTGACCAGACCCTCGACTTCCGCACCTTCCAGGACCATGCCGCGCCCGACACCACCTCGAACCTGCTGTTCAAGGGTGCGGTGGGCGGCCGCTCCCGATCGGTCTACACCGGGCTCATCCGGGTGCGGCCCGAGGGTCGCGGCACCAACGCCTTCCAGACCAACCGCACCATCAAGCTGAGCGACCAGGCCTGGGCCGAGTCGGTGCCCAACCTCGAGATCGAGAACAACGATGTTCACTGCAGCCACGCCTCGGCGGTGGGTCCCATCGACGAGGAGCAGCGCTTCTACCTCGAGAGCCGGGGCGTGCCTCCACAGGTGGCGGAGCGGCTGCTGGTGGCCGGTTTCTACGACGAGGTCTTCGACCAGCTGCCCGTCCCCGAGGTGGTGGCCTCCCTGCGGGCCGGCGTGGCCGAGCGCCTCGAGCGCGGGGTCGGCGCATGACCGCCCGGCGCGTGTGCTCGGTGGCCGACGTGGCCCCCGGCTCGGCCGCCCAGTTCCTGGTCGACGGCCACCCGGTGGCGGTGGTTCGCATCGGTGACGACTGGTACGCCCTGGGCGACACCTGCACCCACCAGAAGGTCAGCCTGGCCGAGGGCGAGGTCCACGCCGACACGCTCGAGATCGAGTGCTGGAAGCACGGCAGCTGCTTCTCGCTGGTGACCGGCGATCCGAGCTCGTTGCCGGCCACCCGCCCCGAGCCCGTGTACCAGGTCCAGGTGTCGGGCGACGACGTGCTGGTGGATGTGACCGTGGCGGCACCCTCATGAGCGAGCTGCGCGTCGAAGGCCTTCGCGCCGAGGTGGCTGGCCGCGAGATCCTCCAGGGCATCGACCTGCTGGTGCGCAGCGGTGAGGTCCACGCCGTCATGGGCCCCAACGGTTCGGGCAAGTCGACGCTGTCGCACGTCATCATGGGTCGGCCCGGCTACACCGTCACCGGCGGCGGGGTGTTCCTCGACGACGTGGACGTGCTGGCCCTCGAGCCGTGGGAGCGGGCCCACGCCGGCCTGTTCCTGGCCATGCAGTACCCGACCGAGGTGCCCGGGGTGAGCCTCGAGTCGATCCTGGTCGAGTCGGCGATGGCCGCCGGGCGCGACCCCCGCCGGGTGCGCCAGGCCATGGAGGCCGAGGCCGACCGCATCGGGTTCGGCCAGCAGTTCCTGGGCCGTGCGCTCAACGTCGACCTGTCGGGTGGGGAGAAGAAGCGCAACGAGACCCTGCAGCTGGCGGTGCTGGCCCCCCGCTTCGCCATCCTCGACGAGCTGGACTCGGGCCTCGACGTGGATGCCCTGCGCGACTGCAGCCGCCGCATCGAGGCCATGACCCACGAGCAGGACCTGGGGGTGCTGGCCATCACCCACTACAGCCGGTTGCTCCAGGAGCTGCGGCCGGACGTCGTGCACATCCTGGCCCGGGGTCGGATCCAGGCCACCGGTGGCCCCGAGCTGGCCGCCCAGCTCGAGGAGACCGGCTACGCCGAGTGGGCCGACGAGCCTGACGAACCGGTGCGGTCGGCGGCCGAGCTCGATCCCTTCGCCGACCCCTTCGCCTGAACCTGGTCATGGGGGCCGAGCGCGACATCGTGGCCCGCCAGCCGCTGGTGCACAACGAGCTGAACGCGGTCACCACCGCGGTGGAGCGGGTCGAGATGGCAGATGGCCGCCAGCTCGTGCGCAAGGAGATCGGTCGGCACAAGCCTGGCAGCGCCGAGCACTGGCAGGCCTCCGAGGACCCCCGTCACTGGAACTGGTGGCGCCGCGAAGCCGAGGCGTACGCCAGTGCCGAGCTGCGCCAGTCGCTGGAGGGCACCGGCCTGGAGATCCCCGCGGCCGAGGTCGAGACCGACCCGGCCGACCCCGACCACGTCACCTTGTGGATCGACTACGTGCAGGGCACACCCGGCATCCAGTTCGATCTGGGCGACCACCAGGCCCTGGCCCGGGGCCTGGGCCGCTGGCAGGCCGGGCCGCCACCCGACGAGCCGTGGGCCTCACGGGGGTTCATCCGCGCCTACTCGGCGTCCAAGCCGGCGCCCTACGAGCTGGTCGACGACGACGGCCCCTGGGCTGAGGCCATCATCCGCGATTGCTGGCCCACCTCGCTGCGTGCGGGCTGGACGCGCTTGCTCCAGGCGCGCCCCCGCCTGCTCGACGTGCTCGAGCGGCTGCCCCGGGCCCGGTGCCACCTCGACGTGTGGGCCTCCAACGCCACCCGCCGGCCCGACGGCACCGTGGCGCTGTTCGACTGGTCGTTCTACGGCGACGGCGCCCGGGGCGAGGACATCGGCAACCAGGTGCCCGACGGCGTGTTCGACCTGTTCTGGCCGGCCCAGGAGATGGGCGAGCTCGAGACCGCGGTGTTCACCGCCTACCTCGACGGCCTGCGTCACGCCGGCTGGGACGGCGACCACCGTGAGGTGCGCCTGGCCATGACCGCAGCCTGTGTGAAGTACGCCTGGCTGCTGCCCCAGATGCTGGCCGAGGCGCACGACCCGGTGGCTCGCGCCTACTGGCGCGACGTCGAACCCAGCCTCAAGTACACGGCTCGGGGCGTGGGTCTGGCCCACCTGGTGAACTGGTGCGACGAGGCTGTCGAGCTGGCCGACCGGCTGGGATACTGAGCCCCGTCACGGGTTGGAGGACGCCATGGCCGAGCTGGTGACCGATCCCGAGGTGGCCGGGTGGACCGTGGTCGACGGCAAGCTCCACCGCGAGCTCGCCTTCACCGACTTCTCCGAGGCGTTCGGGTTCATGGCCCGGGTGGCGCTCATCGCCGAGCAGCTCGACCACCACCCCGACTGGTCCAACAGCTGGAACCGGGTGAGCATCGACATCACCAGCCACGACAAGGGGGGCATCACCGACCGTTGCGTCGAGTTCGCCCAGCGGGTCAATCGGCTGGTTGGCTGACCTCGTCCAGGCCCTGGGCCAGGGTGTTCCACGACAGGGTGGCGCACTTGATCCGCACCGGGAACTTGACCACGCCCCGCAGCGCCTCGAGATCGCCGAGGGCGACGTCGGGCACCTCCTCGGGCTCGACCTCGTCGCCCTCCAGGCTCGACTCGTGGATCGACATCATGGCCTTGAAGGCCCGGGACAGGTCGTGGACCTGGTCGACCGTCTTGCCCTTCACCGCCGCCGACATCATCGAGGCCGACGACTGGCTGATCGAACAGCCCTGGCCCGAGATGCGGATGTCGTCGACCACGCCGTCGTGCACGTCGAGGTAGACCACGATCTCGTCGCCGCACAGCGGGTTGAACCCCTCGACCCGGTGGGCGGGCGGGGTCTCCAGCTCACCCCGGTTGCGCGGGTTGCGGTAGTGGTCGAGGATGATCTCGCGGTACAGGTCTTCGAGACCGGGCATGGTGGAGTCCTAGGGCGTCTAGAGGGCGAAGAACTCGCCGGCCGCGCTGAGGGCGTCGGCCAGGGCGTCGATGTCGGATCGGTCGTTGTACACGTAGAGCGAGGCCCGGGCGGTGGCTCCCACCCCGAGGCGACGCATCAGCGGCTTGGCGCAGTGGTGCCCGGCCCGCACGCACACGCCGCGCTCGTCGAGCACCTGGGACACGTCGTGGGGGTGCACGTCGCGGTAGGAGAACGAGAGCACGCCCCCGCGGGCGGACGGGTCGCTCGGACCTTGCACCACCAGCTCGTCGCCGAAGCGCTCGGCCAGCGTGCGCAGAGCGTAGGTGGTCAGGTCGATCTCGTGTTGGCGCACCGCGGCCATGCCCAGTCCCTCGAGGTAGTCGATGGCCGCGCCCAGCCCGATGACCTCGGTGATGGGCGGCGTGCCCGCCTCGAACTTCCACGGGATGTCGTTGGGGGTCCAGCCGTCGAGCCGGACGTCGCGGATCATCTCGCCGCCGCCCAGGAAGGCGGGCATGGCCTCGAGCAGCTCGTCGCGGGCCCACAGCACCCCGATGCCGGTGGGGCCGAGCATCTTGTGGCCGGTGAAGCCGAAGAAGTCGCACCCCAGCTCGGTGACGTCGGTGGGCAGGTGGGGGACGTACTGGGCGCCGTCGACCAGGCTCAGCGCCCCCGCGGCCCGAGCCGCGTCGGTGAGCTGGCGCACCGGGGTCAGCGTGCCCAGCACGTTGGACATGGCGGTGAAGCCGAAGAGCTTGGCCCCGTCGAGCAGCCGGTCGAGGTCGGTCAGGTCGAGGGTGTAGTCGTCGGCCATGGGCACGAAGCGCAGCTCGATGCCGCGCTCCTCGCGCAGGATCAGCCACGGCACGAGGTTGGCGTGGTGCTCGATCTCGGTGAGCAGGACCACGTCGCCGGCCGACAGGTTGGCCCGGCCCCAGCTGTAGGCCACCAGGTTGAGGGCCTCGGTCACGTTCTTGGTGAACACCACCCCGTTGGTGGACGGCGCGCCGACGAACCGGGCCACCTTGGCCCGAGCCGACTCGTAGCGTTCGGTGGCCTCGGCGGCGATGCCGTAGACGCCGCGGTGCACGTTGGCGTAGGTGGTCTCGTACAGCTCGTCCATGGCGTCGAGCACCGAGCGGGGCTTCTGCGAGGAGGAGGCCGAGTCGAGGTAGACGAGGGGATGTCCGGCCACCTCGACCTTGGACAACAGGGGGAAGTCGGACTTGATGCGGGCCGGGTCCAGCGGGTCGGTTCGGTCGTTCAGCGCCATGCGTCGTACCCCTCGGCTTCGAGTCGGGCCGCCAGCTCCATGCCGCCGCTCTCGACGATGCGGCCACCGATCATGATGTGCACCCGGTCCGGGGCCAGCTCGTCGAGCAGCCGCTGGTAGTGGGTGATGGCCAGCACGCCCAGCTCGGGTCGGGCCGAGCGCACCTCCTGCACGCCCCTGGCCACCACGCGCAGGGCGTCGATGTCGAGCCCCGAGTCGGTCTCGTCCAGGATGGCGACCTCCGGTTCGAGGATGGCCATCTGGAGCACCTCGTTGCGCTTCTTCTCGCCCCCCGAGAAGCCCTCGTTGAGGTAGCGGTCGGCGAAGGACGGGTCCATGTCCAGCCGGCTCATCCACTCCATGATGGCCAGGCGCAGCTCGAGCATGGACAGGTCGATGCCCTTGCGGGCCGAGAGGGCCTGGCGCAGGAAGTTGAGGACCGACACCCCCTGGATCTCCTGGGGGTACTGGAAGGCCAGGAACATGCCGGCCTTGCCCCGCACGTCGGGGCTCCAAGTGGTCACGTCGTCGCCGCGGAAGAGGACCTGTCCGGCCGTGACCTCGTACTCGGGGCTGCCCAGCAGGCTGGAGGCCAGGGTCGACTTGCCCGACCCGTTGGGGCCCATGAGGGCGTGGACCTCGCCGGCCCCGATGGTCAGGTCGACGCCGCGGAGGATCTCGGCCTGGGTGGGGGAGCCGTCGGGGCCGGGTCCGGCCGGGCGTACGTGCAGGTCGCGGATCTCGAACAGGGGCTGGGGGGCGGACATCACCCGCCAGTGTATTAGCACTACGGCGATAGTGGAAATGTCCACGGGGTCAAGAGCTGGCCAGCAGATCTTCCTTCCAGGCCCGGAACCGCTCGTGGTGGGTGCCGCTGGGCCCGACGCCCTCGCCCCGGCCGTCGGCGAAGAGCCGGAACGACCACTGGCGGGTGAGGTCGGCGGCGTCGAGGGCCAGGTAGCGGGCATCGCTGCGCCGGGCCGGACCTGCCCGCCACAGCAGCCATCGCCCGATGCGGCGCTTGTAGGTGATCAGGGGCTGGCCGATGTCGTCGCCCAGGTGGAGCAGCTCGTCAGGTGCCTCGATCCAGGCCGGAGCCGGGATGTTGCGGTCGCGCACCGGCGTGTCGGGCAGCTCGGCGGTGTGCACCGGGGTGGGATCCACCGGCCGCTCGTCGGCGGGGAGCGCAGGGCCGGTCATGGCGGCAAGCTACCGTTCCTCCGTGCGAGTGACGGCCAAGGTCGACTACGCGGTGCGGGCCTCGTTGGTGCTGGCCCGATCGTGGAGCCAGGAGGCCGGTCCCATCAAGGGCGAGCACATCGCCACGCGCCAGCAGATCCCGCTCAAGTACCTCGAGAACATCCTCAGCGAGCTGCGCCAGAGCGGGTTGGTGCGCAGCCAGCGCGGCGCCGAGGGCGGCTACTGGTTGGCCCGCCCACCCGACAAGATCAGCGTGGCGGACGTCATCCGGGCGGTGGAGGGTCCGTTGGCCACCGTGCGCGGCGAGCGGGCCGAGCACCTGGCCTACGACGACTGCGGCTCGTTGCAGGAGATGTGGGTGGCGGTCCGGGCCAGCCTGCGCTCGGTGCTGGAGCTGGTCACGTTGGCCGACGTGGAAGCTGGCACCCTGCCGGCGCCGGTGCAGGCCCTGGTCGACGCCCCCGCCAGCTGGAGGTAGCTACCAGCCCCGATCGACCCACTCCTGGAGGTGGGGGCGCTCGGTGCCGATGGTCGTCTGGTCGCCGTGGCCCGGCAGCACGATGGTGTCGGCGTCGAGCGGGGCGAACAGGCGCCGGTCGATGCTGGCGATGATGGTGTCGAAGTCGGCGTTGGGGAAGCTGGTGTTGCCCGGCCCGCCGGGGAAGAGGGTGTCGCCGCTGAACAGCACGGGCGAGCCCTCGATCCGGAAGCACATCGACCCGGGCGTGTGGCCGGGCGTGTGGATGGTGTGCAGCCGCAGCCGGCCCACGTCGATCACCGAGTCGTCGGCCACCACGTAGTCGTAGGCGTCGAGCATGTCGGAGTCCTCGGCGGTGATCCCCACCTCGTAGCCGGCGTCGCGCACCGCGGGAACGGCCTGGATGTGGTCCCAGTGGCCGTGCGTCTCGAGCACGGTGCGCACCCCCAGCTCGCGGCACAGCTCGAGCAGCCGCTCGTGCTCGTTGGCCGCGTCGATGAGCACGGCGTCGCCGGTGGCCCGACAGCGCAGCACGTAGACGTTGTTGTCCATGGGGCCGACCACGACCTTGTGGATCTCGGCCTGCGTGTCGTCGTACAAGAGCGTGCTCATGGGAAAGAAGCTACCGGGGCCAGTGAGGGCGCAGGCCGCCAGGCCGGAGCCGCTGGATCGATGCCACCCAGATGGCGAAGCGCCCGCAGGGAGGCTCGCCGACCGGAGGGCCAGTGAAGTGGTTCTTGACCGGCCGGTCTAGTAGACAGTGGGCCGATCGTTGACACCCAGCCAAGGGGGCAGGTCCGCCGTGAACTTTGCGTTCTCCGAGGAGCAGGAAGAGCTCCGCAACATCGTCCGACAGTTCCTCGACGCCAAGTCGCCGGAGGCGGCGGTGCGGGAGCAGATGGACACCACCAAGGGGTTCGACGACGCGGTCTGGAAGCAGATGTCCGAGCAGCTGGGCTTGCAGAGCCTGATCATCCCCGAGGAGTTCGGGGGCTCGGGCTACAGCTACGTCGAGCTGATCGTGGTGCTCGAGGAGATGGGCCGGGCCCTGCTGTGCGCCCCCTACTTCTCCACGGTGGTGCTGGCCGCCAACACCCTGATCCACTCCGGTGACGACGCGGCCCGCAAGTCGCTGCTGCCGGGCATCGCGTCGGGTGAGACGATCGCCACCCTGGCCTTCACCGAGCCCAACGGCCGCTGGGACGAGTCGGGGATCGAGGCCACGGCCACCCCCGACGGCGACGGCTGGAAGATCTCGGGCGCCAAGTCGTTCGTGCTCGACGGCCACACCGCCGACCTCGTCCTGGTGGCGGCCCGCACCTCGGCCGGCGTCAGCCTGTTCCACGTGGCCGGCGATGCGGCCGGGCTGACGCGCACCGCGCTGTCGACCATGGACCAGACCCGCAAGCAGGCCAAGCTCGACTTCGACGGGGTGAGCGCCACCCTGATCGGCACCGACGGTGACGGCTGGGACGTGCTCAGCCGGGTGCTCGACCTGGCCGCGGTGGCCCTGGCCGCCGAGCAGGTGGGCGGCGCCCAGAAGTGCCTGGACATGTCGGTCGAGTACGCCAAGGTGCGCGTGCAGTTCGGCCGGCCCATCGGTTCGTTCCAGGCCATCAAGCACAAGTGCGCCGACATGCTGCTCGAGGTCGAGTCGGCCAAGTCGGCCGCCTACTACGCGGGTTGGTGCGCGGCCGAGCTCAACGACGAGCTGCCCTCGGTGGCCAGCCTGGCCAAGGCCTACTGCTCCGACGCCTACTTCCACGCCGCGGCCGAGAACATCCAGATCCACGGCGGCATCGGCTTCACCTGGGAGCACCCGGCCCACCTGTACTTCAAGCGGGCCAAGTCCTCCGAGCTGCTCTTCGGCGATCCCACCTACCACCGCGAGCTGCTGGCCCAACGGATCGGCATCTGATCCGGCCTCATTGGCTCTCCGGTCGACAAGCCTCCCTGCGGGCGCTTCGCATCCGGCTGTCATCGGTCCAGCGGCTTCGGCCTGGCGGTCCGCGCCTTCCGTAGGCTGTCCGGATGAGCTTCATCATCCTCGCCATCGCCGTCGTGGCGGTCCTGGCTGTCGCGGTGGTGACCATCGGCGCGGTGGTGGGGCGGTTGTCGGTGGCGCCGCCTACCTCGGTGTTCGACGAGGACGAGGCGGTGGAGTGGATCGCCGATCGGCTGCCGGTGGAGGTGGCCTCCCAGCTCACCCACGACGACGTGCGCCAGCTGGTCACCTGGCACCTCGACTTCCTGGAGTCGGAGGGGATCGCCACCGAGGCCGCCTACGCCGACGCCCCCGACGACGTGATGGTGGGCGAGGACGACGGCCTGGCCTACGTGATCGGCCAGGCGTCCGAGGCTGGCCTCGACCTCGACGACACCCACATCGCGGTGGTGCTAGAGGTCGAGGAGGCGTACCTGGAGGCCATCGGAGCCATCGGTCCCCGGGTGGTGGAGCCCGATGAACGCTCGGTTAATGGCCTTGCGCCGGGGGGCGACGGCTCTATCCTGGGACCACCAAGGAAAGGAGGTGGTCCAACTGAGTAGTCACAGTTCTTTCGGGACCTTGGAGGTGGCTGGCCGCTAGTTGCGGCAGAGCTGGACCGCCTGGCGAATTCCCGCCATCCACCATCGAGCCTGCGGTCGGGAGCCGGTCCCGCCCGACGTACCACGTGAGCTCGGTACTTCCAGCGTTCGTGGAACGGCGCCCCTTCGGGGGCGCCGTTCTCGTTGCCGTACAGTGGTGCCATGGAGCGGCCCACCAGGTTCGAGCACAGCCGTTGGCTCGGTGACAAGCGCACGCAGGTCGTCTACGACGTCGATCACATCGACGACCCGGCCATCATCGAGGAGCTGATGCAGAGCGAGGCGTTCCTCAGCTTCGGCCCCGACACCCTGGCCGAGGCCCGCAACCGCGGGTACCGGCCCTACAAGGGCGACGGGTCGGGCATCGGCGCCGCCCCGGCCGTCTGACCGGGCCCGTCCCACCGCATGGAGCGCCTGTTCGACTCGACCGGGGGCGTCGGCATCTGGGGGCACCTGGCCCGGCCGCGCAGCGCGCCGGGCACGTGGATCCCCGGCCTGGTCATCGGCCACGGCTTCCCCAACGGACGCGGGGGCGGGCGGTTGTCGGCCAAGTCGTTCCCGGAGCTGGCCGACCGCATCGCCACCGAGCTGGGCTGGGCGGTGCTGGTGGTGTGCTTCCGGGGCTGTGGCGAGTCCGAGGGCGACTTCTCGTTGCAGGGGTGGCTGGACGACCTGCACGCGGCCAGCGACTACCTCCACCAGGTGGACGACGTGGGCGGGGTGTGGATGGCCGGGTTCGGCACCGGTGGGGCGCTGACGGTGTGCGCCGCGGCGGACGATCCCCGGGTCCGGGGGGTGGCGGCCATGGGCGCGCCCGCCGACTTCGACGACTGGGCCAGCCATCCCCGCCGGTTGCTGCTGCACGCCCGAGAGGTGGGCATCATCGGCTCGAGCTCGTTCCCGCCCGCCTTCGACGCGTGGTCGCGCGAGTTGCGCGCGCATCCGGGCCGTGGCCGCGGCCCCACGCCTGCACCCGCGCCCGCTGCTGATCATGCACGGCTCCGACGACGAGTCGGTGCCGGTGTTCGACGCCCGGGTGCTGGCCGACGCCCACGGCTCGGCCGACCTGCGCATCATCGAGGGGGCGAGCCACCAGCTGCGCCACGACCCCCGGGCCGTGGCCGTGCTGCTGGGCTGGCTGGACCGCCAGCGCAACCACGCGGCCGCCCGCTGACGGTCAGCCCCCTGCTCCACCGCGTGATCAGTCGGCCTTGCCCTTGCCCTGGGCCTTCTTCAGCTTCTTGAACTCGCGGACCTTGGCCAGGCTCTCGGCCGAGTCGATGTCGGCCACCGAGCGCGGCGTGGCGTCGGAGAAGGGGGCGGCCGCGGCCTCCCAGCCGGCCGGACGCTTGCCCAGCCGCTTGGCCAGGATGGCCATGAAGATCTTGGACTTCTCCTCGCCGTAGCCGGGCAGCTCACGCAGCCGGCGGTACAGCTCGTCGCCCGAGCGCACGCCGCGCCACACCGCTTCGGCGTCGCCGTCGTAGCGGTCGACCAGGAAGGCGCACAGCTCGTGGGCCCGCCGGGCCATGGCCGCCGGGTAGCGGTGCAGCGCCGGCTTGGCCACGAACACGGCCACCAGGTCCTCGGGGTCCATGGCCGCGATGGCGGAGGCGTCGAGCTGGCCGCCGAGGCGCGCCTTTAGGGTGGCCGGGCCCATGAAGGCCCACTCCATGGGCACCTGCTGGTCGAGCAGCATGCCGAGCAGCAGGGCCAGGGGGCTGGTCACCAGCAACCGGTTCGCGTCGTCGTCGCTGGTGATCGGGATGGCGCGAGCGCGTGTGGATGAGCTGGGCATGGCGCCAGCCTAGGCGCCTCGGCCCGGCCGTTGACCTGGGACTGGCGGTCGGTCGACCAGCCCTCAACGTGTGCGGGGATCGGCCGTGTCGGGGTCGACGCCGTGGCGGGCGATGGCCTTGGCCACCGAAGCGCGCGGCACCGCCCCCTCGTCGGCCAGGGCGGCCAGGGCGGCGATCTCGACGTGGGCCGCATCGGTCTCGAAGAAGCGGCGCAGGGCCGCCCGGGTGTCGGAGCGGCCGAAGCCGTCGGTGCCCAGGGGCACGAACCGCCGACCGGTGGGTACGAAGCGGGCGATCTGGTCGGGGACGGCCTTCATGAAGTCGGTCACGGCGACGATCGGCCCGGTGGTGGTGGCCAGCCTGGCCGTCACCGGCGCCACCTCGGGCTCGGCGTCGGGGTGGAGGCGGTTGGCCCGCTCCACCGACAGGGCGTCCTCGCGCAGGCGCTTGTAGGAGGTGGCCGACCACAGCTCGGCACCGATGCCGTCGGCGGCCAACGCGGCCTGGGCCTCGCGGGCGGCCGCCTGCGCCGTGCCCGAGAACAGGATGGTCACCTGCGGTTCGAGGTCGTCGGGCGGCGCGGCCCAGCGGTACAGACCCTCGACGATTTCGGCATCGCTCACCGTCGGGGGTCGAGGGGGCATGACGTAGTTCTCGTTGTAGAGGGTGAGGTAGTAGAAGACCGAGCGGTCGCGGTCGTCGTCGGCCCGGTCGCCGTCGCCGTACATGCGGGTGATGCCGGCCCGCACGATGGCCGCCATCTCGTAGGCGAAGGCGGGGTCGTAGGCCTGGCAGGTGGGCACGGTGGAGGCCAGCACCAGGCTGTGGCCGTCCTGGTGCTGGAGGCCCTCGCCCAGCAGGGTGGTCCGCCCGGCGGTGGCGCCGAGCAGGAAGCCGCGGGCCTGGGCGTCGGCCGCGGCCCAGATGAGGTCGCCCACCCGCTGGAAGCCGAACATCGAGTAGAAGACGAAGAACGGGACCATGGGCACGCCCCGGTGGGCGTAGGCGGTGCCCGCGGCGGTGAAGCTGGCCATGGAGCCGGCCTCGGTGATGCCCTCCTCGAGGAGCTGGCCCTGCTGGCTCTCGGTGTAGGACAGCAGCAGCTTGGCGTCAACCGATTCGTAGCGCTGGCCCTGGGAGGCGTAGATGCCGAACTCGCGGAACAGGGCGTCCATGCCGAAGGTGCGGGCCTCGTCGGGGATGATGGGCACGATGCGCGGCCCGAAGCCCTCGGTGCGGGCCAGGGTGCGCAGCAGCCGGGTGAAGGCCATGGTGGTGGACACGGCCTGGGTGCCCGACCCGGCGGCCAGCTCGTCGAAGGCCTCGTCGGGGGGCAGGGTGAGCGATCGGCGCACGGCCACCGAGCGCGAGGGCACCGGGCCATCGAGGGCGTTGCGCCGGTCGACCAGGTAGCGGTGCTCGGGGGAGTCGAGCGGCGGACGGTAGTAGGGCGGGTCTTCGGCGTCCAGGGCGGACTCGGGGATCACGTCCTCGAGGTGCAGGCGCACACGCAGGGTGCGCAGCTGCTGGTTGGTCATCTTCTTGATCTGGTGGGTGGCGTTGCGACCCTCGACGTCGGTGCCCAGCGTCCAGCCCTTGATGGTCTTGGCCAGGATGACCGTGGGTGCCCCCACCTGGATGGTGGCCGTCTTGTAGGCGGCGTAGATCTTCTCGTAGTCGTGGCCGCCGCGGGGCAGGTTGCGCAGGTCGTCGTCGCTGAGGTGCTCGACCAGCGCCCGCAGGCGCGGGTCGGGGCCGAAGAAGTGCTCGCGGATGTAGGCGCCCGACTCGACCGCGTAGCGCTGGAACTCGCCGTCGACCGTGGAGTCCATGCGGTGCAGGAGCACGCCGTCGACGTCGCGGGCCAACAGCTCGTCCCACCCCGAGCCCCAGATGACCTTGATCACGTTCCAGCCCGCGCCCCGGAAGATGGCCTCGAGCTCCTGGATGACCTTGCCGTTGCCCCGCACCGGACCGTCGAGGCGTTGCAGGTTGCAGTTGATGACCCAGGTGAGGTTGTCGAGCTGCTCGCGGGCGGCCAGCGAGATCGAGCCCAGGGTCTCGGGCTCGTCGCACTCGCCGTCGCCCAGGAAGCACCACACCCGGGTGCCGGTGGTGTCGTCGAGGCGCCGGTTCTCGAGGTAGCGGTTGAACCGGGCGTGGTAGATCGAGTTGATGGGGCCCAGCCCCATGGACACGGTGGGGTACTCCCAGAAGTCGGGCATGAGCCACGGATGGGGGTAGCTGGACAGGCCGCCCGGCCCCGCGGCCCCGCCCTGGTCGTCGGTCAGCTCACGGCGGAACCGGTCGAGTTGGTTCTCGTCGAGGCGGTGCTCGAGGAAGGCCCGGGCGTACATGCCCGGTGCGGCGTGGCCCTGGAAGTACACGGCATCGCCGGGTTGGCCGTCGCGCTTGCCCCGGAAGAAGTGGTTGAAGCCGACCTCGTAGAGGGCGGCCGAGGAGGCGAAGGTGGACAGGTGGCCGCCGATGCCGTCGGCGTGGTGGTTGGCGTTGACCACCATGACCGCCGCGTTCCAGCGGATGTAGGCCCGGATGCGTCGCTCGAGGGCCACGTCGCCGGGGAACCAGCCCTGCTCGCCGGTGGGGATGGTGTTGATGTACGGCGTCGACACCTCGGCCGGCGTGCCCACCTGGCGCCCGCGGGCGTGCTCGGTCAGCTTCGACATGAGGAACCGGGCCCGGGTCGGACCCTGGGCGTCGATGACCGCGTCGAGCGACTCGACCCACTCCCCGGTCTCGGCGGGATCGGAGTCGTGCAGCTGGTGGACGTAGCCGTCGATGGTCACCCCGCCATGATGCCGGATCGGGCGCGGTTACCGGCAGGTAGCTTGGCCGCGCCGGGGGAGTCGTCACAGGGGGAGTCGATCCATGGTCTCACTGGTCATCCATGCCGTGCTGGGGGTGAGCACCACCGCCTTCGTCGTCTGGCGCAACCGCCGCCTGTTCTCCGGCGGTTGGCTCGGCGCTCGGGTCAGCGTCATCGAGGCCGTGCTCTACGTGGCCGGGTTCGCCTCGCTCGTCCTGGGGTGGTGGTTCAACATCAACTACGTGGCCGAGTTCGGCGCTCGGGCCAGCTGGATCCACTTCACCAAGTCGCTGTTCCACAACTGGGCATCCGACTCCGCGGCCCAGGACTACATCATCGCCAACGTCGTCCTGTTCCCGATCTGGACCATCACCGACGGGCGTCGTCGGGGCATCCGGGTGCCCTGGGGCTTCTTCGTGATGAGCCTGTTCACCAGCTTCAGCTTCTCGATGGCGGCCTACCTGGTGGTGGTCGAACGCCAGGTCCGCTACGACCGGGCCCACCCGTCGGAGCCGCCCGCGGATCAGCCGGTCGATCAGGCCGAGTCCACCACCGCGTAGCCCGCGTTGTAGCCCGGGATGAAGGTGATGCCGGGCCCGCCGTGGCAGCCGGCCCCGCACAGGTAGAGGCCCTCGACCGGGACCGGGCAGTCGGGCCAGCCCCGCGGCCCGGGACGGAACGGACCCATCAGCTCGGGCTGGAGCAGGGCGTGGGTGAAGTCGCCGCCGGTGCAGCCGAACATGAGCTCGTAGCTGTAGGCCGGGTAGTTGATCTGGCGCTCGATGGCGTCGGGGAAGTTGGGAGCCACCGCCGCGATCTGCTCGACGATGCGCTCGGCCATCTGGTCGCGCAGGCGGACCTTGTCGTCGTGGCCCACCCCGATGGGGGCGTAGAAGGCGAAGGCGCTGGCCGCGTGGTGGCCCTCGGGGGCCAGCGTCGGGTCGAGCAACGAGGGGATGCCCAGGGACACCGGCGGCGACGGCGGGACCTCGCCTCGCAGGCAGTGCTCATAGGAGCGCTGCATCTCCTCGGGGGTGCCGAACAGGCAGATGGTGGAGCGCAGCGCGCCCTGGTTGAGCACGGCGTTGGGTCCGGTCAGCTCGGGCAGCTCACGCAGGGCGAAGTGCATCTGGAAGTAGGCGGCGCGGTGGTCGATGGCGTCGACGCGTCGGGCGAAGGGCTCGGGCAGCACCTCGGGGTCGAGCAGCCGGGTGAAGGTCTGGTTGGCATCGAGGTTGGACACCACCACCGGCGCGCTCACCGTGTCGCCCTCGGCCAGCTCCACCCCGGTGACGCGACAGCCGCCACCCTCGCCGTCGACCAGGATGCGGTTCACCCGGGCGTGGCGGCGCAGCTCGCCGCCGTTGGCCTCGAACAGGCCCAGCACGTGGTCGGACATGGCGCCGATACCGCCGCGCACCTTGGCCATGGCCGCGTCCTCCCCGGGTGTGGTCAGGGCGAAGGCCAGGCACATGGCGCTGCCGGGCGTGTAGGGACCCCGGAAGGTGGAGTTGACCGACAAGAATGCGAGCAGGCCTCGCATCTGGGCGTGGCGCACCGGATCGGGCAGGTAGCGATCGACCACGTCCATGACGGAGCCGAACATCGCGGTGCGGATGGCCTCACGCTCGGACTCGCCGGTGGCGCAGGCGTACATCTCGTCGAGGGTCCTGGGTGGGCGGCGCACCTCGAAGCGCCCCAGGGCGCGGCCCGGGGCCTGGGCCCAGTTCAGGATCTCGGCCAGGCCGAGCACGGCATCGAGGCCGAGGTGTTCGGCCAGGTGGTCGGCCAGCTGCACCTGGTCGGAGTAGAAGATCATGGGGTCCTGGTCGCCCACCCCCGGGCTCACCGACTGCACCTCGGGCTCGAAGATGGGACAGGCGTCGAAGCCCAGGTCGGTGTAGAGCTCGAGGGGCAGCGGGAACTGCACCGACCCGGCCAGCTCGTGGCGGTAGCCCCGGATGAGCTCGGTGGTCGAGGCCATCCCCCCGGTGAACTGGTTCTTCTCGAGGCACAGCACCCGCAGACCGGCCCGGGCCATGACGGCGGAGGCGGTCAACCCGTTGTGGCCGGCGCCGATGACGATTGCGTCGTAGTCGGGCATCGGGCGATGTTGGCAGTCGGTCCCGGACCCGTCAACGAGCAACGCCACGGCCGATCGCCGCTACGGTCACGACGTGACGACGGTGGTCTACACGGATGGGGCCTGCAAGGGGAACCCCGGCCCCGGCGGGTGGGCGTGGGCCGTCCCCGACGGTCCCTACGCGTCGGGCGCGGCCGAGCGCACCACCAACCAGCGCATGGAGATCAACGCCGCCTTCGAGGCGGTCCGGTCCGTGCCCGATCGGCTCGAGGTGGTGAGCGACTCGACGTACGTGGTCAACTGCTTCCGCGATCGCTGGTGGGAGGGCTGGGTGCGCAAGGGCTGGGTGAACTCCCAGCGCAAGCCGGTGGCCAACCGCGACCTGTGGGAGCCCTTCGTGGAGCTGGTGTCGGGTCGCGGCGACATCACCTTCCGCTGGGTCAAGGGCCACGCCGGCGACCCCATGAACGACCTGGTCGACCGCCTGGCTGTCGAGGCGGCCGCCAGCCAGCACGGGCGCGCCGGCCAGGGCACCCCCGACAACCTGGGCGCGGCCGACACGGTGGGCCCGGTGACGACCGATCCAGCCATCGAGGGCCACGGCCTGGTGGTGCTGGGCCACAAGCCGACCGAGCTGGGCGGCTACGACGACAACCCGGTGGCCGACGCCGTGCGGGCCCGGCTGGCCGAGATCGTCGAGGCCAAGGCCCAGATCGAACCGGAGCTGGTGGTGGTGAGCGGGCTGCGGCTGGGCGCCGAGATGCTGGGTGCCGAGGCGGCCCGGGAGGTGGGCGTGCCCCTGGCCGTGGTGCTGCCCTATCCCGATCCCGAGTCGGTGTGGCCGGGGGCCGCCCAGGCGCGCTTCCGGGCCCTGGCCGACCAGGCGGCGCAGACCGTGCTGTTGCAGCAACGGCGGCCCACGTCCAAGCAGCAGGCGGGGGCCGCGCTGGCCCGGCGCGACGCGTGGCTGGCTCGCAACGCGGCCGAGGCCGTGCTGGTGTGGGACCGGAGCGACCCCGCCCTGGGCAAGCTGTTCCGCTCGCTGGAGGACCACCTGGGCGACGACGTCTGGGTGGTCGACCCCACCGAGCTGTGAGCCGGGTCGCCACCGACACGGGCGGCACCTTCACCGACGTGGTGGCCGACGACGGCACCATCGCCAAGGTGCCGTCCACGCCCGACGACCCGTCCCGGGCGGTGGCGGCCGGCCTCGACGCCCTCGGCGGCCTCGACGCCGGCGACGGGTCGAGCCGGACCCGTCCCGACGTCCTGGCCCACGGCACCACGGTGGGCACCAACGCCCTGCTGGAGCGTCGGGGGGCCACCGTGGCGCTGGTCACCAACCAGGGCTTCGCCGACGTGATCGAGATCGGACGCCAGGACCGCCCGTCGCTCTACGACCAGACGGTCGATCGACCCCGGCCGTTGGTGCCCCGACACCTCCGCTACGAGGTCCCGGGTCGACTGGATGCCACCGGCGCGGAGCTGGTTCCGGTCGAGCCGGCCGCCATCGACGCCATCGACCCGGCGGCCGAGGGGGTGGCCGTGGTCCTGCTGCACGCCGATCTGGAGCCGGGCCCCGAGCAGGCGGTGGTGGCCGAGCTGGTCGGCCGGGGCCACGACGTGTGCGCCTCCCACGCGGTGTCGCCCGAGTTCCGGGAGGTCGAGCGGACGGTCACCACCGTGGTCAATGCCTTCCTGCGGCCGGTGTGCCGCCGCTACCTGCAGGCGTTGGCCGGGCTGGCCCCGGACGTGGCCGTGATGACCTCGGCCGGCGGGTTGGTGCCGGCCGAGGTGGCCGCCGAGCGGCCCGTCGACCTGTTGCTGAGCGGTCCGGCGGGTGGGGTGCTGGCCGGCGCCGACGCCGCGGTGGCCAACGGGTGGCCCGACGCCATCACCTTCGACATGGGGGGCACCAGCACCGACGTGTGCCTGATCTCGGGCGGCTCCCCGGCGCCGGCCGCCGCGCGATCGGTCGCCGGGTTCGAGGTGCGGGTGCCGTCGCTCGACGTGCACACCATCGGGGCGGGCGGCGGGTCGATCGCCGTCCTCGATCCGGGCGGTGCCTTGACGGTGGGGCCGGCCAGCGCCGGGGCCGTGCCCGGGCCGGCGTGCTACGGCCACGGGGGGACGGCCCCCACGGTGACCGACGCCAACCTGGTGGCCGGGCGGCTGGCCCCCGATGCGGAGCTGCCCGGAATCGGTCGTTTGGATGTGGCCGCGGCGGGTGCGGCCATCGCGTCGGCCGGCGCCACGGCCGAGGGGATCCTGGCCGTGGTCGATGCGGCCATGGCCGAGGCCCTCCGGGCGGTGTCGGTGCAGCGCGGGGTCGACCCGCGGGGCCTGGCCCTGGTGGCCTTCGGTGGGGCCGGTCCGCTGCACGCCTGCACGCTGGCCGAGGTGCTGGGCATGCCGGCGGTGATCGTGCCGGCGCGGGCCGGGGTGCTGTCGGCTGCCGGGATCCTGGCCGCCGACGAGCAGCGCCACGTGGTGCGCAGCTGGCCGCACCCCGACGACCACCGCGGCCTGGACGCGGCCCGTGACGAGCTCGGGCAGCTGGCCCGGGCCCGCTTGGACGACCGGGACCCCGCCGTGGTCGTCGAGACCTGGCTCGACTGCCGCTACCGGGGGCAGAGCCACGAGCTGACCGTGGCGTCGGTGGCCGGGTTCCACACCGAGCACGAGCGGCGCAACGGCTACGCCTCGCCGGAACGACCGGTCGAGGTGGTGGCCATCCGGGCCCGGGCCCGCCGCGCGTCGCCCGTGACCTTGGCCGACCTGCCCGCGCCCGAGCGGGCCCCGGCCGTCGGTCCGGTGGTCATCGCCGAGCCGGATTGCACCATCTGGGTGCCCGACGGCTGGCGGGCCGCCCCCGGCGCCGGCGGCGCTCTCGTGCTCACGAGGGTTGCGTCGTGACGCTCGAGGCGGCAGACCTGCAGATCCTGATCTCGCGCCTGTCGGGGGTGGCCGAGGAGATGAGCGCGGTGCTGCGGCGGGCCGCGTACAGCCCCAACATCAAGGAGCGGGCCGACTGCTCGGCCGCCGTGTTCGACCCCGACGGGCGCCTGCTGGCCCAGGCCGAGAACATCCCGGTGCACCTGGGGTCCATGCCCGCCTCGGTGCGGGCCGCCGTCGACCACGTGGGGGCCGACGTCGAAGCGGGGGTCCAGGTGATCGTCAACGATCCCTACGCGGGGGGCACCCACCTCAACGACATCACGGTGGTGGCGCCGGCGGTGGCCGCCGACGGCGAGCTGGTCGGCTGGGTGGCCACCCGGGCCCACCACGCGGACGTGGGTGGGGAGGCGCCGGGCTCCATGCCGGCCGACGCGGTCGACATCGCCCAGGAGGGCTTGCGACTGGCTCCCCAACGGTTGACCCCGGCGGTGCGGGAGCGGGTGCTGGCCGCGTCGCGCACCCCCGTCGAGCGGGCCGGCGACCTCGACGCCCAGGTGGGGGCCAACCTCGTCGGGGTCGAGCGCCTGGTGGCGCTGGCTGGCGAACCGTTCGGCGAGGTGCTGGCCCACGGCGAGCGGCGGATGCGGGCCGTGGTGGCGGCGTTGCCCGACGGCACCTGGCGGTTCGTCGACGTGATCGACAGCTTCGGATCCGGACCCGACCAGCAGGAGCCGTCCGCCATCGCCCTGGCCGTCACCGTGGCCGGCGACGACATCCGGTTCGACTTCACCGGCTCGGCCCCCCAGCGGCGGGGGAACGTGAACGCGGTGGAGGCGGTCACCCTCAGCGCGGTGGCCTTCGCCGTGCGGGCCGCGCTGGACCCCACCCTGCCGGCCAACGCCGGCGCCCTGGCCCCGGTCACGGTGATCGCCCCGCCGGGGACCATCGTGAACGCCCGGCCGCCGGCGGCGGTGGGAGCCGGGAACGTGGAGGTCAGCCAGCGGGTGGCCGACGTGTGCTTCGGGGCGCTGGCCCAGATCCCGGGTCTGGCCGTGCCCGCCGCGTCGCAGGGGACCATGAACAACGTGCTGGTGGGCAACGACCGGTGGGTCTACTACGAGACGCTGGCCGGCGGGCAGGGTGGCCGCCCGGGTCGCGACGGCATGAGCGGGGTGCACACCCACATGACCAACACCCGCAACACGCCGATCGAGGCGCTGGAGCGGTCGTTCCCGTTGCGGGTACGGCGGCTGCGGTTGCGGCGGGGCAGCGGCGGCGCCGGGGTGCATCCGGGCGGGGAGGGCATCGAGCGCGACCTGGAGGTGCTGGAGGCGGCCACCCTGTCGCTCATCACGGAGCGCCGGGTGTCCCCGCCGTGGGGCTTGGCCGGTGGCGAACCGGGAGCGGTGGGGGAGAACTGGCTGCTGCCGGGCGGTGATGAGTCGCGGGCCGAGCGGTTGCCGGACAAGTGCACGATCGAGGTGGCCCCGGGCGACGTGGTGCGCGTCCTGACGCCGGGCGGCGGGGGCTGGGGTTCGCCTCGCCCCGCACCTACCCCAGGAACATCGCCATGACGTAGCCGACCATGGACTGCTGCGGCGAACCGTCCGCCCGGCCGGTGGCCGCCACCGCCCACAGGTGGTCGGTGGCGTAGCGCAGGTGGTCGGGGTCCCACTCGAAGCGGCGTTGGCCCTGCTCGGTGTCGGTCATGGGAGGCTCCTCGGTGTCGGCGTGGTGGTGGGTGCATGGGTGGACGGGTGGATGGCGGGCTGGGTGGTCGCTCCCAGCAGCCGGTCGATGCTCATCGGTCGAGGATCCGGGCCATGGCCGTGGCGAGGGCGTCGGTGGGGTCCTCGGGGAGGTCGTGGCTGCGCCAGGCGACGAAGCGGTCGGGCCGCACCAACACGCAGCCGCGGTCGGTGACCTCGCGGCGCCTCGTCCAGTCGCCGTACACATCGTTGTCGGCCTGGCCGAGGGCCACCCGGAAGGCGCGGACCTCCACGCCGAGCTGCTCGCTCACCGCGGTCGCGGCCGCCTCCCACGCCGCGCCACCCGCACCGGTGATGAGGGTGAAGCGTCCGTAGCCACACAGGTCGAGGGTCGACACGTCCTCGGTGCCGCGACCGAGCCAGACGTGGGGGAGCGGGCATCCGGGGTGGGTGGAGGGGTGGTGGTACAGCTCGGGGTCGCGGTCGGGGACGGGGAGGGGTGTCCCGTCGCCCACCACCGCCGAGGACTGGTAGCGCTGGTCGAGCTCGACGCCGTGGGCGTTGAACTGGGCGTTCATCACCTCGAGGCCCTTCAGCAGCTCGAGGCGCCGCTCCTCCCCGTCGGGCCCGAAGATGGCGTCGAGCTCGGCGTGGGCCTCCTCGACGGTCTGGTCTCCCCGGAGCCCGATCGGCCCCAACCAGGCGGCCATCTCTCCGACGCTCTGGTTGGCCCGGTCGACGACCTGGCGACCGACCGGCTGGCGTTCGGCGTCGTAGGTGTCGAGCAGGGCCTCACCGGCGTGGCCCCCCACGACGAGGGCCAGCTTCCAGGCGAGGTTGTAGGCGTCCTGGATCGAGGTGTTGCTGCCGAGCCCGTTGGCGGGCGGGTGCCGGTGGGCGGCGTCGCCGGCGATGAACAGGCGACCGCGCCGGTAGTGGGCGGCGACGACGTGTTTGAACTCCCAGGCGCTGATGTGCTTGATGCGCACGTCGACGTCGTCGTCGCCGATGGCGGCCCGCACCCTGGGCAGCACCGCGTCCTCGGACAGGTCCTGGGGGGTCAGGCCGTGTTGCACGAAGATCGTGCTCCACTCGTTCCACGGCTCGATGCAGGTCCAGATGCTGACGAGGTCGTCGCTGCCCGGGTTGCAGACCACGAACAGGGCACCCGAGCGGTGTTGGGTGTAGCGGGCCAGGTCGGCCTCGATCCACACCGTGACGGCGTTGCCCAGGCCGGCCTCGCCCACCAGCTCGAACCCGCCGGCCTCGGCCACCACGCTGCGGGCCCCGTCGCAGCCCACGGCGTAGCGGGCCACCACCTGGAGCTCGTCGTCGTGGCCACGGCGCCGGACCCGAGCGATGACCGCGTCGTCGTCCTGGTCGATGGACACCACCTCGTGGTGGAGGCGGACATCCGCGCCCAGCTCGCGGGCTCGGGCCAGCAGGATCGGTTCGAGGATGTGCTGGGGGGCGTTGCACATCTCGGTGGGGCTGGCCGACCGGTACTCGCCGATGCGGTCGTCGCCGGTTCCCCACGTCATCATCCGCGACAGCTCGCGGCCCGCGAAGGCGGTGGCGAACACCTGCTTGCCCATCAGGTGGTGGGGCAGCGCGCGTGCCCTCACCCGGTCCTCGATGCCGAGGTCGCGGAGGACCTCGACGGTGCGCTGGTTGGTGACGTGGGCCCGGGGCGAGTTGGCGGTGGCGTACTTGGTGAGCGTCAGAGCCGGCACGCCCGCCAGGGCGAGCAGGGCCGAGGCGATGAGCCCGGCCGGCCCGGCGCCGACCACCAGCACGTCGGTCGTGATGGTCTCCATCGGTCCCGCTCCATTCGCTGGTCGGATGACCAGTGAATCATGGGCGTTCCCACATGACTTGTCAAGTGAACGATGAAGTGGCGCCGGTCACCCGGGCACGAGCAGCTGGGCCACCAGCTCGGCGTGGCGCTCGATGCGCTCCTCGGCGCTGGGGTCGACCCCCGTGAGGGCCCGGCACTCGGCCGAGAGGGCGAACATGAGCGAGGCGGCACCGGTGAGCCCGTAGTAGAGGTGGGGAGCCACCGCGGGCCCGATCCGCGCCGTAGAGGCGGGCGGCGAGGGCGGCCACCGCGTCGTAGCGGACCTGCAGGTGGGTCTCCACCAGCCACCGCAGGCGGTCGTCGTCACGTCGCGACGCGTCGACCACGAACGCGAAGAGCTCGGGGTGGTGGGCGGCGAACCGCACGTAGGACCGGATGGCCTCGCGGGCCGTGTCGTCGTCGACCCCCGCACTGGGCGCCGGCCGCTCGGGGAGGTCGAAGGCGTTGAAGATCTGGTCGGCCGCCGCTCGCCACAGGTCGCCCTTGGAGGAGAAGTGGTAGGTGAGCAGGCCCTGGGTCACGCCGGCGCGGCTGGCGATGTCCCGGGTGCTCGAGGCGTCGAAACCCAGCTCGGCGAAGGACTCGACGGCGGCTTCCACGATGCGGGCACGGGTCTGCTCGCGCTGCTCGGCCCGGGTCATCGCCACAGCGTAACTGTTCGCTTGACAAGCGAAGTGAAATCGCGCTTACTTGTCAATCGACCAGTGAATTCGGGAGGACCGAGATGACCAGAATCCGACCGCCGGCCCGCGAGGACCTGCCCGAGCACGCCGGGTTGTTCAGCATCTACGAGCAGGTCATGGGCCTGGTGCCCGAGACGCTCCGGTCGATGACCCTCGTGCCCGGGCTGCTCGACGGCTACGTGGGCCTCGCCCATGCCGCGGCCATGAACGGGCTCATCAGCGAGGAGCTGGCCCAGATGGCCGGCCACCTGGCCTCCGCGGCTGCGGGTTGTCGCTACTGCCAGGCTCACACCGCGGCCCACGCTGCGCACCTCGGGGTGGACGAGGCCAAGCTGGCCGAGCTGTGGTCCTTCGAGACCAGTGACCGCTTCGACGACGCCGAGCGAGCCGCGCTGCGCTTCGCGTTCCACGCTGGACAGCATCCGAACGCGGTGACCGACGACGACGTCGCCGCCTGCCGGGAGCACTTCAGCGACGAGCAGATCACCGCCATCGTCGCCGTCTGCTCGCTGTTCGGGTTCCTCAACCGTTGGAACGACACCATGGCCACCACCCTCGAGGACGTGCCCCGAGACGCCGCCGAGCGGCTGCTCGCCGGCCAGGGCTGGGAGATCGGCCGCCACGGCTGAGCGGGGTCGGTCCGGTTTCGACGCCGAAGGCCCGGCTGCCTAGGCTCCCCGCCCATGGAAATCAACGGGATCTCAGCCATCGTCACCGGTGGCGCATCGGGCATCGGCGAGGCGGTGTCGCGCCAGCTGGCCGAGCGCGGCGCCAAGGTCGTCATCGCCGACCTGCAGGACGACAAGGGCAACGCCCTGGCCTCCGAGATCGGGGGCGCCTTCGCCCACGTGGACGTGGGCAACGCCGACGATGTGATCGCCGCCATCGAGCTGGCCAAGGAGATGGGGCCGCTGCGGGCCCTGGTCAACTCAGCCGGCATCGGCTGGGCGTCGCGCACCATCGGTCGCGACGGCACCTACGAGTCGGCCCACGACCTCGACGTGTACCGCAAGGTCATCGAGGTCAACCTGATCGGCACGTTCAACTGCATCCGCCTGGCCGCCACGGCCATGAGCACCACCGAGCCGCTCGAGTCCGGCGAGCGGGGCGCCATCGTCAACATGGCCTCGCTGGCGGCCTTCGACGGCCAGATCGGCCAGGCCGCCTACTCGTCGTCCAAGGGCGGCGTGGTGGGCATGACCCTGCCCATCGCCCGCGACCTGTCGGCCGTGGGCATCCGGGTCAACACCGTGGCTCCGGGCCTGATCGACACCCCCATCTACGGCACCGGCGAGGCGTCGGAGGCCTTCAAGGCCAACCTGGCCAAGGACGTGGTGTTCCCGAAGCGCCTGGGCTACGCCTCCGAGCTGGCCAGCATGGTGGTCGAGCTGATCGGCAACAGCTACATGAACGCAGAGACCGTCCGGGTGGACGGCGCCCTGCGCATGCCCCCCAAGTAGCAACGCCCAGCCTCACCCGAAATCTGTGCATCTGTTTCGGCTGTACCGCGGCAGGTGCACAGATTTCAGGCGGTGGTGGTGGCAGGTCGGTCGAGCACCGAGGACAGCGCCTCGGGCAGGGCGGGGTGTCGGAAGGGGTAGCCCCCAGCCTCCAGCGCGCCTGGTCGCACCCGGGCGCTGGTGAACAGCAGCGCCTTGGCCAGCTCGCGCCCCACCACCAGGCCGGGCCCGAAGCTGGGCACGGGCAGCACCGCCGGGCGACCGAGGGCATGGCCCAGGTCCCGGGTGAACTGGCGGTTGGTCACCGGCTGGGGCGCGGTCAGGTTCACGGGGCCCGAGACGGGGTTGGTGAGCAGCCAGGCGATGGCGTCGACCTGGTCCTGGAGGGTGATCCAGCTCCACCACTGACGGCCCGATCCGAAGCGCCCGCCCAGCCCGAGCTTGAACAGGGTGAGCAGCTTGGGCAGGGCGCCGCCGGTGGTGGTCAGCACGATGCCGGTGCGGATGGTGGCCAGCCGGATGCCGGCCTCGGCCGCTGGGGCGGCCGCCGCCTCCCAGTCGACGCACAACCGGGCCAGGAAGTCGTCGCCGGGGGCGCTGGCCTCGGTCAGCACCTCGTCGGCCCGATCGCCGTAGTACCCCACGGCTGATCCGCTCACCAGCACGCCGGGCCGATCGTCCAGACCGGCCAAGGTGGTGGCCAGCAGCTCGGTGGAACGGGTCCGGCTCTCGACCAGCAGCCGCTTCCGCTCGTCGGTCCAGCGGGCATCGCCGATGCCGGCCCCGGCCAGGTGGACGACGGCGTCGACCCCGGCCAGACCGGACCGGTCGATGGTGCCGGCGGCGGGGTCCCAGGTGATGGCCGGTTCGTCGGGAGCCACCGCCCGGCGCACCACCCCGAGCACCTGGTGGCCCCGCGCCTCGAGCTGGCGGCCCAGGGCGGTGCCGATGAGTCCGCTCGATCCGGTGATGGCGACCTTCACGAGCCAAGCTCTACTACGGTCGGAGCGTGGCCGACGAACGCAAGTGGATCGGGGAGTCCGGAGAGATCGAACCCTCCACCTCCCGGGCCATCGACCGTTCGAGCCGGTGGACGGCCAAGCGGGTGGCGTCGCTGACCCTGGTGGTGATCCTGGTCGTCCTGGTGCTGCAGAACACCAGCACGGCCAGCCTCCACCTGCTGCTGTTCACCGTGTCGTTCCCCCTCTGGCTGCTGCTCGGCGGGATGGTGGTGGTGTCCTTCCTGGCCGGTTGGCTCTTCGGCAGCCATCGCCGGGGTCGCCGCGACTGACCCGCCTCGATCAGAGGTGCTCGACGTTGGGGCCGTCCACCCGGTGGCGGGTGTCGAGCAGGTAGGGGGCGGCCGCCGCGACGGCCTCGACGTCGACGTCGTCGTGGTCGACCAGCAGCACGGTGGCCGCAGCCGACGCCGCCACCTCGGCGGTCGGGTCGACCCGCTGCACGCCCGTGGGCAGGTCGCGGTCGGCGACGTGGGGATCGGCGATCAGCACCTCGGCCCCGAGCTCGACCAACAGCTCAGCGATGGGGCGCGACGGCGTCTCGCGGGCATCGCTGGTGTTGCGCTTGTAGGCCAGCCCCAGCAGCAGGATGCGTTGGCCGTTCACGGCCAGCTTGCGCTGGTTGAGGCCCAGGGTGAGCCGCTGCACCACGTAGTCGGGCATGTGGGCGTTCACGTCGTTGGCCAGCTCGACGAAGCGGAAGGGCACGCCCAGCGACTGGCGCACCCGCCACGACAGGTAGGAGGGGTCGACCGGCAGGCAGTGCCCACCGACGCCGGGGCCGGGCGTGAAGCGCAGGTAGCCGAAGGGCTTGGTGGAGGCGGCGTCGATGGCCTCCCACACGTCGATGCCCAGGTCGTGGGCGTACATGGCCAGCTCGTTGACCAGGGCGATGTTGACGTGGCGGAAGGTGTTCTCCAGCAGCTTGGTCAGCTCGGCCTCGGCCGGCGACGAGACGCGCACCGTCTGGCTCACCAATCGGTCGTAGAACCCGGCCACCGCCTCGAGCGACGCGGCGTCGATGCCCGACACCACCTTGGGGGTGTTCTCGAAGTGCCAGTGCGGGTTGCCCGGGTCGATGCGCTCGGGGCTGTAGCCCAGGTGGAAGTCGGTGCCGGCCACCAGGCCCGAGCCGTCCTCGAGGCAGGGGCCGACCAGCTCGGCGGTGGTGCCGGGATAGGTGGTGGACTCGAGCACCACCGTCGCCCCCGGTCGCAACCAGCCCGCCACCTCGGTGGCCGCCGCGGTGATGTGGGACAGGTCGGGGTTGCCGCCGGCGAGGGGCGTCGGCACCGAGATCACGGCCACGTCGAAGTCGGCGAGTCGGGCCGGGTCGACCGTGGGCAGGTAGGTGCCGGCGTCGAGGGCGGCGCCCAGGCGGGCGTCGGTGATGTCGTCGATGGGCGACTCCCCGGCTTCGAGCTGCTTGATGCGGGCCCCGTCCAGGTCGAAGCCCACGACCTGGTAGCCGACCTCTGCCGCTCGCAGGGCCAGGGGCAGCCCGACGTAGCCCTGGCCGATCACGACCAGCTTGGCGAGGTCGGCGGCGGCGGGGGTGGCCATGGGGGCATGGTAGGGCTCGGGCGGTTGTGCCCTGCGCATGGCGTGACCGGTAGCGTCGGCGCCGATGAGCACCCGCAAGCTGATCCTGTTGGCCCTGCTCTGCGGGCTGGCCCTGATCGTGGCCTTCGCCCTCCAGCTGTTCATCGCCCGTTAACGCGGCGGCCGGTAGCTTTGGCCGAGTGGCCGACAGCATCCAGAGGGCCGGCGCCCATCGCGACGCGTCCGCCGGCCTGTTCGACGGCTACGACCGAGACGGGTTCTTCGACGAGGTGTTCGACGCCGACGGTCGGGTTCGGGCCCACTACGTGCCGCTGCTGGCCCGGATGGACGGGTTCAGCGCCGACGACCTGAGCCGGCGCGGGCGCCTGCGCGACGCCGCCTTCCGCAGCCAGGGCATCACCTTCACCGTCTACGACGAGGGCGAGGGCATCGAGCGCACCTTCCCCATGGACCTGCTGCCCCGCATCGTGCCGGCCGACGAGTGGGCCCACATCGAGCGGGGGCTGGTGCAGCGGGTGACCGCCCTCAACGCCTTCCTCGACGACCTCTACGTCGGCGAGCGCGCCGTCATCCACGACGGGATCGTGCCCCCGTGGCTGATCGAGTCCTCCGACGGCTTCTGCCGCGAGGCGTTCGGCATCCCCATGCCCCTCGGGGCCCGGTGCCTGGTGTCGGGCGTCGACCTGGTGCGCGACGGCGGGGGCACCTACCGGGTGCTGGAGGACAACCTGCGCAACCCGAGCGGCATCTCGTACGTGATCGAGAACCGGGTGGCCATGACCCGGGTGCTGCCCACGGTGTTCGCCGACCAGCAGGTCCGCCCGGTCGACCACTACGGCCGGTCGCTGCTCAACGCCCTGGCCCGGGTGGCGCCGCCCGCCTCGGGCGATCGCCCCACGGTGGCCGTGCTCACCCCGGGCGTGTTCAACGCCGCCTACTTCGAGCACGTGTTCCTGGCCTCGCAGATGGGGGTGGAGCTGGTCGAGGGACGCGACCTGGTGGTCGACGACCACGTGGTGTCGATGCGCACCACCCAGGGCCTCCAGCGCGTCGACGTGCTGTACCGGCGCATCGACGACGACTTCCTCGATCCGGTCGTGTTCCGCCCCGACTCGTCGCTGGGGGTGCCCGGCCTGATGGCCGCGGCCCGCGCCGGCAACGTGACCATCGCCAACGCGGTGGGCAACGGGGTGGCCGACGACAAGGCCGTCTACGCCTACGTGCCCGAGGTCATCCGCTACTACCTGGGCGAGGAGCCCATCCTGCCCAACGTGGAGACCTACCTGCTGTGGGACGAGGACCACCGGGCCGAGGCCCTCGAGCGGCTCGACCAGCTGGTGGTCAAGCCGGTGGCCGAGGCCGGTGGCTACGGCATCGTCATCGGCCCGGCGGCCAGCGACGAGGAGCTGGAGACGTGCCGGGGCCAGATCGAAGCCGACCCCCGGGGCTACATCGCCCAGGAGGTGGTCTCGTTGTCGCGGCACCCGTCGTTGGTGGGGGACCACCTCGAGGGCCGCCACATCGACCTGCGGCCCTTCATCCTCTCCGGCGAGCACGTCGAGGTCATCCCCGGCGGCCTGACCCGGGTGGCCATGCGCAAGGGGTCCCTGGTGGTCAACTCGTCCCAGGGCGGAGGCTCCAAGGACACCTGGGTGCTGAGCCCGGAGGCGCCCCTCGGCGACGAGGCCCTGGCCGAAGAGGTCTCGGCCTGATGCTGGCGCGCGACGCCGAGAGCCTGTTCTGGGCCGGGCGCTACCTGGAGCGGGCCGAGAGCACCGCCCGCCTGCTCGACGTGACCTACCACAGCCTGCTGGAGACGACGCCGTCGGAGGAGGCGGTGGCCTGGCAGGGCGTGCTGTCCGCCGTGCGCCTCGATGGCGGGTTCGCCGAGACCGGCCGCCCGCTCGAGCGCGGCCGCGGTGTCGGAGTTCCTGGTCATCGACGGCGAGAACCCGGGCTCGATCGTGTCGTCGCTCGAACAGGCCCGCGAGAACGCCCGCACCGTGCGCGAGCAGCTGTCCACCGAGCTGTGGGAGTCGCTCAACTCGTTCGGCCTGCAGCTGCGAGCCCGCAACCTGCGGGCCGACCTCGAGTTCCAGCCCCACGAGCTGTACGGGCTGGTGCGCCGGCAGTGCCAGACGGTGGCCGGGGTGGCCGCCGAGACGATGGCCCGCGACGAGGGCTGGCGGTTCTTCATGCTCGGCTGGAACCTGGAGCGGGCCGAGATGGCCTGCCGGCTGCTGTCGGTGCGCTACCGCCAGCTCTCGCCCAGCGCCTTCCACGAGTGGATGGGCACCCTGCGCTCGGCCTCGGCCCTGGAGGCCTACCGGCGCACCTACCGGGCCTCGATGGACCCGGTGGACGTGGTCGAGTTCCTGCTGCTGTCGCGCACCTTCCCCCGCAGCGTGCTGTTCTCCCTGCTGACCGCCCAGAGCCAGCTCGACCGGCTGACCGAGGACGGCGCCCCCAGCCGGCCCCGGCGCCAGCTGGGACGGGTGTGCGCCTCGCTCGAGTTCGCCGACGTGCGCGAGCTCATGACCGGCGACCTGGGGGCCGAGCTGTTCGCGGTCGAGGAGGGCATCCGCCAGGTGGCCATCTCGGTGGCCACCCAGTACTTCTCCAACTCCCACGAGTTCGACCTGCACAGCCTGCACCTCATGCCGGGAGACCCGGGATGACCCGATGAGGTTCGACATCCGCTACCGCACCACGTTCACCTACGAGGACCTGGTGCGCGAGTCGCAGAACGAGTTGCGGGCCTGCCCGGCCAGCAACGAGAACCAGGACCTCATCAGCTACCGGGTGGTCACCTCGCCCAGCACCAAGGTGTACTCGTTCACCGACTACTGGGGCACCCGGGTCGACGCCTTCGGCCTGCGCCTGCCCCACGTGGCCCTCGAGGTGGTGGCCGAGGCGTCGGTCGAGACCCGCCAGCGGCCGCTGCTGGCCGTCGCCCCGCACCTCGACGAGCTGGCGGCGCGCGAGCTGCGCAACGAGCACTGGGAGTACCTGCAGCCGTCGCCCCACACCGAGTGGGGCGACGGGGTCCTGGCCGAGGCCAGCCGCCAGCGCGAGCTGATCGGCGACGACCTGATCAGCCTGGTGCTGGCCCTGCACCGCGTGACCGGGGCCCGGCTCACCTACGCCAAGGGCGCCACCGACGTGGGCACCCCGGTGGAGGAGGTGCTGGCCCGGGGCAAGGGCGTGTGCCAGGACTACGCGCACGTGGCCGTGGCCCTGTGCCGCAGCCAGGGCATCCCGGCGCGGTACGTGTCGGGCTACCTGTTCACCCGCGACGACGCCACCGGCCACGACGTGGCCGACGGCGACCTGGTCACCGTGCAGACCCACGCCTGGTTCGAGGCCATGGTCCCCGGGTTCGGTTGGCTGGCCCTCGACCCCACCAACCAGCAGGAGGTGGGGTTGCGCCACGTGAAGATCGGCCACGGACGTGACTACGACGACGTGCAGCCGCTGCGGGGGGTGTTCGCCGGGTCGGGCAAGCCCATGGTCGATCCGCACGTCGAGATCCGCCGCCTGCACTCGGCGCCGGCCCAGGCCCACGCCCCGGACCTGGCCCGGCCTCGCCTGCTCGCCCAGCAGCAGCAACAGCAGCAGCAGTAGCCGGATCCGGCCCCATCGGGTGACCGGTAGGCTCGATCTCCCGATCCGGATCGACCACGGAGGTGGTTCCCACGGCTGAGTCGTTCGATGTCGTCGTCATCGGCGGCGGCCCGGGTGGCTACGCCACCGCCCTCTACGGGGCCTCGGCCGGGTTGTCCGTGGCCCTGATCGAGAAGGGCAAGCTCGGTGGCACCTGCCTCAACATCGGCTGCATCCCGGCCAAGGAGCTGCTCGAGACGGCCGCGGTGCACCGGGCCGTGCAGGCCGCGGCCACCTTCGGCGTCAACACGTCCGAGCCCACCATGGACTTCGCGGTCACCCAGGCCCGCAAGCAGCAGGTGGTGGACCAACTGGTGGGTGGCCTGGGCACGCTGCTCAAGCGACGCAAGGTGACCATCTACGACGGGGTGGGCACGCTCCAGGCCGGCCACGTGGTGCAGGTGTCGGGCGGGCAGTCCGGCGACGTCGAGCTGGTGGGCGAGGCCGTGGTCATCGCCTCGGGTTCGGTGCCGCGCACCATCCCCGGCTTCGAGGTGGACGGCGAGCTGGTGCTGACCTCCGACGAGCTGCTCTCCCTGGCCCCGTTGCCGCCCACCGCCGCCGTCATCGGCGGGGGTGCCATCGGCTGCGAGTTCGCCTCCATGATGCGCGACCTGGGCACCGAGGTCACCGTGCTCGAGGCCCTGCCCCGCATCCTGCCGGGCTGCGACGACGACATCACCAAGCTGGTGGTGCGCCAGTTCGCCAAGCGGGGCATCGACGTGCGCACCGGCGTGGCCGTCACCGGCCACACCCCCCGCGACGGAGGGGGCACCACCGTGGCCTTCGGCGAGGGCGAGACCCTCGACGTCGACGTGGTGGTGGTGTCGGTCGGACGTCGGCCCTACACCGAGGGCGCCATCGGTTCGGGCACCGCCGTGGTGGTCGACGCCCGGGGCTTCGTCGAGGTCGACGAGCACTGCCGCACGGCCGAGCCCGGCGTGTACGCGGTGGGCGACGTGATCGCCACCCCGGCCCTGGCCCACGTGGGCTTCATCGAGGGCATCGGGGTGGTCAAGGACATCCTGGGCGAGGACCCGCCCCCGGTCGACTACAGCCGGGTGCCCTGGTGCATCTACTGCCATCCCGAGGTGGCGTTCGTGGGCCTGAGCGAGCAGGCGGCGGCCGAGGCCGGCCTCGACGTGGTCACGTCCAGCCACCGCTACATCGGCAACGGACGGGCGCTCATCCTGGGCGAGCCCGACGGCATGGTGAAGATCATCGCCCTGCGCCGGCCCGACGGGACCGGGGGCCAGATCGTGGGCGTCCACATGGTCGGACCGTGGGTCACCGAGCAGCTGGGCCAGGGCTACCTGGCCGTCAACTGGGAGGCCGACGTCGACGAGGTGGCGGCCTTCATCCAACCCCATCCCACCCTGAGCGAGCTGTTCGGCGAGAGCGTGCTGGCCCTGACCGGCCGCTCCCTGCACGGCTAGCCCGAAGAACCCGAGGAGCGTTCGCCACCGTGGCCGACATCGAGATGCCCCAGCTGGGCGAGACCGTGACCGAGGGCACCGTGACCCGTTGGTTCAAGGCCGTCGGCGACCCGGTGGCCGAGGACGAGGTGCTGTTCGAGGTGTCCACCGACAAGGTCGACTCCGAGGTGCCGTCGCCGGTGGCCGGCTACCTGGCCGAGATCCGGGTGCCCGAAGGCGAGACGGTGGACGTGGGCACGGTGCTGGCCGTGGTCAGCGACACCCAACCCGATGGCGCCGCGGCGCCGGCCCCGGCGGCCGCGGCCGCGAACCCACCCCCGCCGCCTCCGCCCGCGGCCCCGCCCGCGGCCCCGCCCGCGGCCCCGCCCGCGGCCCCGCCCGCGGCCCCGCCCGCGGCCCCGCCCGCGGCCCCGCCCGCGGCCCCGCCCGCTCCGGCCGCGGCGCCTGCTGCGGCGCCCGTTGCGGTTCCCACGGTTGGCGCCGGAGACGGCAAGGTCCTGTCGCCGGTGGTGCGACGACTCATCGCCGAGCACGGCCTGGATGCCGGCACCATCCCCGGTACGGGGGTGGGCGGTCGGGTGACCCGCAGCGACGTGCAGCGGGTGATCGAGTCGCGCCCGGCCTCGACCCCGGCAGCCACGGGCTCGAGCCCGGCCGCTGCCCCCGCGGCGCGCCCGGCCGGCCCGGCCCCCCGCTCGGGTTCGGGCGACACGATCGAGAAGCTCAACAACATCCGCCGCATCACCGGCGAGCACATGGTGCGGTCCAAGGCCACCTCACCTCACGCCATGACCGCGGTGGAGGTGGACTTCGAGGCGGTCGAGCGGGTGCGCACCGCCCACGGCCAGGACTTCCGGGCCTCCGAGGGCTACTCGTTGACCTATCTGCCCTTCATCTCCCGGGCGGTGATCGACGCGCTGCGCGACTTCCCGCACCTCAACGCCTCCGTCGGCGACGGCGAGCTGATCGTGCACAACTACGTGAACCTGGCCATCGCCGTCGACCTGGACTTCGACGGGCTGCTGGCCCCGGTCATCCACGGCGCCGACGACAAGCGCCTGCGGGCCGTGGCCCGCGACATCCACGACCTGGCCCACCGGGCCCGCACCAAGCAGCTGTCGGCCGACGACATCACCGGCGGCACGTTCACCATCTCCAACTCGGGGCCGTTCGGCACCTTCATGGTCATCCCGGTCATCAACCAGCCCCAGGTGGCGATCCTCTCGAGCGACGGGGTGAGCCGCAAGCCGGTGGTGGTCACCTCGGCGGACGGCAGCGAGGCCATCGCCATCCACTCGGTGGGCATGCTGGCCATGAGCTGGGACCACCGGGCCTTCGACGGGGCCTACGCCGCCGCCTTCCTGCGCGAGGTCAAGGCCATCCTGGAGACCCGCGACTGGGAGGCGGAGATCTCGTGACGGCCGAGTCGCCAGGCGAGCCATGACCTTGCGCGTGCGCACGTTGGGCCGCGTGCCCTACCGCGACGCGCACGCCGTGCAGCACGGGCTCTTCTCGGCCCCGGCCGACGACTGGCTGCTGCTGCTCGAGCACCCCCACGTCTTCACGCTCGGGGTGCGCGCCGACCCCACCCACGTGCTGTGCGATCCGGCCGAGGTGGGCGCCGAGCTGGTGTCGGTGGACCGAGGCGGCGACGTCACCTACCACGGGCCCGGCCAGCTGGTCGGCTATCCGATCCTGACCCGCGCCCCTCGGCGCAATGGCCGCCCGACGGGGGGCATGGCCGACACCGCCGCCTACGTCCGCTCGGTGGAACAGGTGCTCATCGACGCGCTCGCCGACCTGGGCCTGCCCGGCGCCGGGCGCCTCGACCGCCTCCCCGGGGTGTGGATCGACCCGGCGGGGGCCCGCCCGCGCAAGGTGGCGGCGGTGGGGGTGCGCATCAGCCGGGGTCGCACCATGCACGGCTTCGCCCTCAACGTCGACCCCGACCTGGCCTGGTTCGACCGGATCGTCCCCTGTGGCATCGCCGACAAGGCGGTCACGTCGCTGGCCGCCGAGGGCATCGAGGTGTCGATGGCCCAGGTGGTCGACGCCGTGGTCGGTCGAGCCGCGGTCGCCTGGGGCGAAGGGGACGTGGAGCGCCAGGACGTGGGGCCGATCGGTTCCCGCCGCCGGCAGGCCGAGCCGTCCCCGGCGGTGGGCGTCGAGATCCGCCAGCGCAAGCCGTCATGGCTGCGGGCGCCCGCCCGCATGGGACCGGCCTACGTGGAGCTGAAGCGCACCATGCGCGACCTCGACCTGGTCACCGTGTGCGAGGAGGCCGGCTGTCCCAACATCTTCGACTGCTGGGCCGACGGCACGGCCACGTTCATGCTCAACGGGGATCGCTGCACCCGGGCCTGCGGGTTCTGCCTGGTCGACACCCGCCGTCCCCTCGACCCGGATCCGGCCGAGCCCGAGCGGGTGGCCGAGGCGGTCGAGCGGATGGGCCTGCAGTTCGCGGTGCTGACCGCGGTGGCCCGCGACGACCGCCCCGACGGCGGGGCCGCCGGGTTCGTCGCCACCATCGAAGCCATCCGTCAGCGCTGTCCGGGCGTGGCCGTCGAGGTGCTCATCCCGGACTGCAAGGGCGACCCCGACGCCCTGGGCGCCATCTTCGCGGCCCGGCCCGACGTGTTGAACCACAACGTCGAGACCGTGCTGCGCCTGCAGCCGGTGGTGCGACCATCGGCCTCCTACGCCCGCAGCCTGGCGGTGCTGGCCCGCGCCCGGGCCGCCGGCCTGGCCACCAAGTCGGGGATCATGGTGGGGCTGGGCGAGACGGCCGACGAGGTGGTGGCCGCGCTGGCCGACCTGGCCGGGGTGGGCGTGGGCACCGTGACCATCGGCCAGTACCTGCGACCGACCGCCCAGCACCTGCCGGTGGTCCGCTGGTGGACCCCTGACGAGCTGTCCGACCTGGCCGCGCGGGGTCGGGCTCTGGGCCTGGCCCACGTCGAGGCCTCGCCGCTGACCCGCTCCAGCTACCACGCGGCGCACGCGGCGGCGGCCGCGAAAGCCGCTGGGTCGCCGGGACCGGTGCGCGGCACACTTTGACCATGGCCAACACGTTCGAGTCCCTCACCCCCGAGCTGGTGGCGTGGATCGAGCGCCAGCACGTGTTCTTCGTGGCCACCGCCCCGTCGGGCGACGGCGGCCACGTCAACGTCTCGCCCAAGGGGTACGACTCGTTCCGCGTGCTCGACGAGCTGACCGTGGCCTACCTCGACCTCACCGGCAGCGGGGTGGAGACCATCGCCCACCTGCGCGACAACGGTCGCATCACCCTGATGTTCTGCGCCTTCGAAGGCCCGCCCAAGATCGTGCGCCTCCAGGGCCGGGGGCGGGCTGTGCTGGCGGGCGAGGACGGGTTCGAGCAGCTGGCCACCCGATTCGACGACCTGCCCGGCCGCCGGGCGGTCATCGTGGTCGACCTCGACCGGGTGTCGGACTCCTGCGGCTACTCGTTGCCGTTCCTGGACTACGTGGGGGAGCGCCCCACCCTTCAGCAGTGGGCCCGGCGCAAAGGTCCAGAAGGCCTGGCCGCCTACCGGGCCGAGCGCAACGGCCGCAGCATCGACGGGCTGACGGGGATCGGCTGAACGAGGTCTGGCAGAATGGAGCCATGATCGACGTCCGTCCGCTGACCCCCACCATCGGCGCCGAGATCGGTGGCCTCGACCTGGCCGTCGAGCTCGACGACGCCACCTTCGCCGCGCTCGACAAGGCGTTCATGGACCACAAGGTCCTGTTCTTCCGCGACCAGGACATCACCCGGGCCCAGCACGTCGCGGTGTGCCGGCGCTTCGGCGACCTCGAGGTGCACCCCTTCATCCCGGCCCCCGAGGGGTTCCCCGAGATCGCCGTGCTCAAGCACAACGAGCAGCACAAGGGCACCGAGAACTTCTGGCACAGCGACGTGACCTGGCGACAGGAGCCCTCCCTGGGTTCGATGCTGCGGGCCGTCGAGCTGCCCGAGGTGGGGGGCGACACCCTCTTCGCCGACATGGAGGCGGCCTACGAGGGCTTGGGTCGGGCCACGCGCGACATGGTCGACGGCCTGGTGGCGGTGCACGACTTCGTGCAGGTCTTCGGTCACGGGAAGTCCGCCGAAGAGCTCGCCGAGCTGCGGGAGAAGTACCCGCCGGCCGAGCACCCGGTGGTGCGCACGCATCCGGTCACCGGTCGCCGGTCGATCTACGTGAACGTGGCCTTCACCACCCGCATCAAGGGCATGACCCCCGAGGAGAGCATCCAGCTGCTGCGCTACCTGTACAAGCAGGCGGCGGTGCCCGAGCGCCAGTGCCGGTTCCGGTGGGAGCCGAACTCGTTCGCTCTGTGGGACAACCGCTGCGTGCAGCACTACGCGGTGAGCGACTACTGGCCCCAGCGGCGGGTGATGGAGCGCGTCACCATCGCGGGGGATCGTCCCCGCTGATCGACTTCGACGCAGCCTCGCTCCTGTTGCAGTGGGCGACCGGCGGCCTGTTCTTCCTGTGGATCACCACGCGTCGGCGCGAGGTGGGCCTCGGCTACGGGTGGCTCATGCGCGGCATCTACCTGGCCATGGCCCTGGGAGCGGCGTACGTGGGCATCAAGGTGATCACGCCCCTGGCCGTGCGCGACGCCGCGTCCATCGGCGTGGCCCTGGCCGCGGGGGCGGCCCTGGCCGTGTCGGTGATCCGGCGCAAGGCCGGCGTGTCGGGGCAGGTGGCGCTGGCCGAGGCGCGCTCGGCCCGCGTGGCCGAGATGACCGGCATCGACCGGGCGCCAGCGGCGCGCGACACCTCGGGGCCCGAGTTCCCGCCCTGGCTCGACCTGATCGCCCCGGTCATCGGGCTGGTCGGGGTGGTGGCCGCCGGTCTGAACGCCGGCCACGGCGGCGCCTCGGACGCCCTGGCCGTGGCCCGGTTCGTGACCGGCGCCCTGTTCATGGGGGCGGTGACCGACGCCATGCTGCTGGGCCACTGGTACCTGGTGCAGCCCGGGTTGGCCAGGGGTCCGCTGCTGGAGCTGGTGCACTGGACGGGCATCCTGTGGGTGCCCGAGGTGGTCCTGCTGCTCGTCCCCACCGGCATGGTCTCGGTCCTCGACGGCTCCATCAACGACAACTACGGCGGTCTGCTGGGGTGGTTCTGGCTGGCGTGCGCCATCACCACCGCCGGGCTGGTCATCGTCACCCGCCTGGCGCTCAAGGAGCGCTACTACTCGGCCGTGATGTCGGCCACGGGCCTGCTCTACCTGGCCATCCTCACCGCCTTCGGCACCGATCTGGTCGCCCGGGCACTACTCTCGTGAGGTCCTGAGGGGAAGGTTCGGGCCAGGGCGGATCGTCACGTCAGGAGTCGCGCCATGCCTCAATCGATCTGGACGGGGTCGATCAGCTTCGGATTGGTCAACATCCCGGTCAAGCTGTTCAGCGCGGTCAGCCGCAAGACCGTGCACTTCAACCAGCTCGACGTGCGCACCAACGCGCGCATCAAGCAGAAGCGGGTGTCGACCGAGGACGGCGCCGAGGTGCCCTACGAGCAGATCGTCAAGGGCTACGAGCTCGACTCGGGCAACTACGTGGTCGTCACCGACGAGGAGCTGGCCGCCCTCGACCCCAAGGCGCTGCGCACGATCGACATCGACGAGTTCGTCGATCTGGCCGACATCGATCCCATCTTCTTCGACAGCGCCTACTACCTGGCACCCAACTACGCCGACAAGCCCTACGCCCTGCTGGCCCGGGCCATGGAGGAGTCGGGCAAGATCGGGGTGGCGCACTTCGTGATGCGCTCCAAGCGCTACCTGGCCGCGGTGCGGCCCAAGGACGGCATGCTGCTGCTGTCGACCATGGTCTACGCCGACGAGATCCGCCCGCCCGCCGAGATCCCGGGCCTGGCCGACCTCGACGAGGTGGAGCTGTCCGACAAGGAGCTCGAGATGGCCCGCCAGCTGGTCGACTCGCTCGGCGCGCCGTTCGAGCCGGACAAGTTCCACGACACCTACCGCGAGGCCGTGCTCGAGCTGATCGACCGCAAGGCGGCGGGCGACGAGACGGTGGCCACCCCGCTGTCGGACGACGAGCCCGACAAGGTGATCGACCTGATGGCCGCGCTGGAGGCCTCGGTGGCTGCGGCCAAGGAAGCCCGAGGACGCCACCCGACGGGCTCGGCGCGCAAGGCCTCCGCCAAGAAGGCCGCGAGCAACGGGTCGAGCAACGGGGCAGCCAAGAAGGCGCCGGCCAAGAAGGCCGCAGCCAAGAAGTCGGTGGCGAGCAAGAAGCCGGCGGCGGCCAAGAAGACGTCCGGGGCGTCGGTCACCCGCATCCGCAAGTCGGCCTAGGTCACGGCGTGCCCGCCGGCAACCTGGTCGACATCGACGGCCACCAGCTCAAGCTGTCGAACCTGGACAAGGTGCTCTACCCCGAGGTGGGGTTCACCAAGGGCCAGGTCATCGACTTCTACGCCCGGGTGGCGCCGGCCATGCTCACCCACGTGGCCCATCGGTGCGTCACGCTGCGCCGGTTCCCCAACGGGGTCGACGCCCCCTCGTTCTTCGAGAAGCGCTGCCCGTCGCACCGCCCCGGTTGGGTGGAGGTGGCGTTGGGTCCGGGCGATCGCACCGGCCCGGTGGAGTACTGCCTGTTCGACGACCGCGCCGCGTTGGTGTGGGCGGCCAACCTGGCGGCGCTGGAGCTGCACACGCCCATGGCCGTGGCCGCTGACATCGAGTCGCCCCGGATGGTGGTGTTCGACCTCGATCCGGGTGCGCCGGCAGCCATGGGGGAGTCCGCGGTGGTGGCCCTGGAGATCCGTGCCGCGCTGGAGTCGCTCGGGCTCGAGCTGTGGGCCAAGACGTCGGGGTCCAAGGGGCTGCAGCTGTACCTGCCGCTCAACACGCCCCACACCCACGACCAGGCCAGCCAGTTCGCCCTGGCCATGGCCCAGCTCATGGAGAAGCACCACGGCGACCTGGTGGTGTCGAACATGAAGAAGGACCTGCGCCACGGCAAGGTCCTGATCGACTGGAGCCAGAACTCGCGGCACAAGACCACGGTGTGCGCCTACTCGTTGCGGGCTCGGCCGCACCCCACGGTGTCGACGCCGGTGACGTGGGACGAGGTCTCCGACGCGGCCGACGGCGCCCCCCTCTCGTTCGAGGCCGACGAGGTGCTGGATCGCGTCGACGAGCTCGGCGACCTGTTCGCCGACACGGCCACCCTCGAACAGGAGCTGCCCGCCACCAAGAGCTGAGCCGACCTGGGCTCTGCTCGAGCGGCGGCACCTGGTCGGCTCCGGGCGGTCTGGTTGCCGCCGGTTGAAGGCGGGTCTACCGAGCCACGAAGTACTTGGCCCTGGGGTGGTGCAACAGGATGGCCGAGGTGGTCTGCTCGGGCTGGTACTGGAAGCCGGTCTCGGCGTTGACCTCGATGCCGATCCGACCGGCGTCGAGCAGGTCGGCCACCTTCTCGTTGTCCTCCAGGTCGGGGCAGGCCGGGTAGCCCCACGAGTAGCGGCCGCCCCGGTACTGCTGGCGGAACAGACCGGCCAGGTTGGGGCCGTCCTCGTCGGCGAAGCCCCACTCCTGGCGCACGCGGTGGTGCCAGTACTCGGCCAGGGCCTCGGCCATCTCGACGCCCAGGCCGTGGGCCATCAGGTACTCCTGGTACCGGTTCTCGGCGAACAGCTTGGCCGTGAGGTCGCTCACCCGCTGGCCCATGGTCACGATGTGGAAGCCCACGAAGTCCTCGTCACCCGACGCCACCGGCCGCACGAAGTCGGCGATGCACAGCCAAGGCTCGGCGGCCTGGCGGGGGAAGCCGAAGCGCATCCACTCCGAGCCGCGGGACTCGTCCTTCCAGATGATGATCTCGTTGCCCTCGCTGTTGGCCGCGAAGTAGCCGTACACCACCTGGGGCACCAGCACGTCGGCCGCCTTGGCCTCGGCCAGCTGCGCCCGCAGCTGGGGTCGCAACCGCTCCTTGAACTCGGCGTCGGACTCGACCGACCCGCCGGGCGCCTTCTCGGGTCGGAACTGCCACTGGTTGCGGAACAGCGCCGTCTCGTTGAGGTAGGCGGCGATGTCGTCGATGGGGATGCCCTTGATGACCTTGGTGCCCACGAACGGCGGCACGAACACCGGGTTGTCGGTCTCGACCTGCGGCGAGCGCTCGGTGCGCACCTGAGGGGCGTCCCCGCCCCCCCGGCGTTGGTGGTGGTGAGGCGCGACGCCACCTTCGACTCGCTGGGCTCGCGACCCCAGGCCGGGTCGTCGGGCTCGCCCGTGCCCCGCTTGAGCTCACCCAGGCGATCCATGACCCGCAGGCCCTCGAAGGCGTCCTTGCCGTAGAACAGCCGCCCCTCGTACACCTCGCGCAGGTCGCGCTCGACGTAGGTGCGGGTCAGCGCCGCGCCACCCAGCAGCACCGGGATGCCGTCCGCCAGGCCCCGGTCGTTGAGCTCCTCGAGGTTGTCGCGCATGATCAGCGTGCTCTTGACCAGCAGGCCGCTCATGCCGATGGCGTCGGCCTGCACCTGGGCTGCCTTCTCGATCATCTCGGCGATGCCGATCTTGATGCCGAGGTTGTGCACCTCGTAGCCGTTGTTGGTCAGGATGATGTCGACCAGGTTCTTGCCGATGTCGTGCACGTCGCCCTTGACCGTGGCCAGCACGATGCGACCCTTTCCGCCCGACTCGTCCTTCTCCATGTGGGGCTCGAGGTAGGCCACCGAGGTCTTCATGGTCTCGGCCGACTGCAGCACGAACGGCAGCTGCATCTCGCCGGAGGCGAACAGCTCGCCCACCACCTTCATGCCGGCCAGCAGGATGTCGTTGATGATGGCCAGCGGCGCGTGGCCTTCGGCCATGGCCTGGTCGAGGTCGGCCTCGAGGCCTTCACGGTCGCCGTCGATGATGCGCTGGGACAGGCGCCGGTCGACTGGCCAGTCGGAGTGGTCTTCGCGGACCACCTCGCCCGCCTTCACGTCGGCGAACACGGCCAGCAGCTCCTGGAGCGGGTCGTAGTCGGGGCGTCGGCGGTCGTAGATCAGATCCAGCGCCACCTCACGCTGGTGCTCGGGGATCTTGTTGAGCGGCATGATGCGGGCCGCGTGCACGATGGCCGAGTCGAGGCCAGCCTCGACCGCCTCGTGCAGGAACACCGAGTTGAGCACGTGGCGGGCCGCCGGCTTGAGCCCGAACGACACGTTGGACAGGCCCAGGGTGGTGTGCACGCCCGGCAGCTCGGCCTTGATGCGGCGGATGGCGTCGAGGGTGGCCATGGCATCGCCGCGCAGGTCGTCGTCGCCGGTGGACAGGGGGAAGGTCAGGGCGTCGAAGATGAGGTCGCCCGCCTCCAGCCCGTAGGTGTCGACGGCCAGGTCGTGGATGCGGTGGGCCACCCGCAGCTTCCACTCCACGTCGCGGGCCTGGCCCTCCTCGTCGATGAGCAGGCAGATCACGGCCGCCCCGTACTCGCGGGCCAGGGTGAACACCCGATCGAGACGCGAGCCGGTGGCGAAGCCGTCCTCGAGGTTGGCCGAGTTGAGGATGGCGCGCCCGCCCAGCCACTGGAGGGCCGCCTCCATCACCTGGGGCTCGGTCGAGTCGAGCACCACCGGCACGCTGGACTGGGTGGCGAAGCGCGACGCCACCTCGTCGATGTCGACCGTGCCGTCGCGGCCCACGTAGTCGACGCACAGGTCGAGGACGTGCGCCCCCTCCTTGACCTGGTCCTTGGCCATGGCCACCGTCGTGTCCCAGTCGGCGGCCAGCAGCGCCTCGCGGAACTTCTTGGAGCCGTTGGCGTTGGTGCGCTCGCCGATGATCAGGAACGACGTGTCCTGGTGGAACGGCACCATCGAGTAGATCGAGGTGGCACCGGCCTCGTGGGTGGGCTGGCGAGGCGCCGGGGTGAGCTCGGCGCAGGTCTCGACCACGGCTCGCAGGTGGTGGGGCGTGGTGCCGCAGCACCCACCGACCACGTTCACCCCCAGGTCGACCACGAAGCCCCGCAGGTGCTCGGCCAGCGCCTCGGGGGTGAGGTCGTAGTGCATGTGGCCGTCGACCACCGAGGGCAGCCCGGCGTTGGGGATGCACGAGATGGGCATGCGGGCGTGCTGGGACAGGTAGCGCAGGTGCTCACCCATCTCGACCGGCCCGGTGGCGCAGTTGATGCCGATCAGGTCGGGCTTCATGGCGTCGAGGGCGCACAGGGCGGCGGCGATCTCGGTGCCCGGCAGCATGCGCCCGGTGAGCTCCATGGTCACCTGCACCTGCAGCGGCACCTGGCGGCCGGCGGCGGCCATGGCCCGACGGGCGCCGATCATGGCCGCCTTGATGGAGAGCAGGTCGAAGAAGGTCTCGATGATGATGACGTCGACGCCGCCGTCGAGCAGGCCGCGGGCCTGCACCTCGAACTGGTCGCGCAGGGGGGCGAAGCGGATCTGGCCGAGCGACGGGAACTTGGTGCCCGGGCCGATGGAGCCAGCCACGAACCGGGGGTGGTCGGGCGTGGCGAAGCTGTCGGCCGCCTGGCGGGCGATACGGGCACCGGCCAGGTTGATCTCGTGGGCCCGATCCGCCAGCCCGTACTCCCCCAGCGTGGCCGGGAGCCCGCCGAACGTGCAGGTCTCGATGACGTCGACGCCGACCTCCAGGAAGCTGGCGTGCAGCTCGCCGATGATGTCGGGCCGGGTGATCACCAGCATCTCGTTGCAGCCCTCGAGGGCCTCGCCCCCGAAGTCGTCGGGGGTCAGGTTGCGCTGCTGGATGCCGGTGCCGAACGCGCCGTCGTAGACGAGGACGCGCCGATCGACGGCGTCGAGGTAGCTGGGCATCCCTCAAGGCTAGTGGTTGCCTAGTGTGGCTCCGATGAAGATCTACACCCGCAAGGGCGACGACGGCTCCACCGGCCTGCTCTTCGGTGGCCGCGTCCCGAAGGACTCGGTGGCGCCGCGGGCCTACGGCAGCGTGGACGAGGCCCAGGCGGCCATCGGCGTGGCCCGGGCCGAGGTGCTGGCCGCTCCCGACCAGAGCCCCGGCGAGCTGGGCGACATCCTGGTCGGGCTGGCGCGGGACCTGTGGGTGCTCATGGCCGAGCTCGCCACCGACCCGAGCCACCACGACAGGCTGACCGCCGGGCAGAGCCGGGTCACGCCCGAGATGGTGACCGCCCTCGAGGTGCTGATCGACGAGCTGTCGGCCAGCTTCGAGCCCCCCACCGAGTTCGTGATCCCCGGCCAGACCCGGGTGGCGGCCGCCCTCGACGTGGCCCGCACCGTCGTGCGCCGCGCCGAGCGCGACGCCCTCGCCGCCGTGGGGCCCGAGTCGTCCTGCCTGGCCTACCTCAACCGTCTCAGCGACCTGTTGTGGACGTTGGCTCGCTGGCACGAGGGGACCTCGCTCACCACCCGGTCGCTCTCGGCTCCCTCAGCCTGAGACCTCTGCGAAAGGAACCCCGATGCCCATCGAGTTCGAGCTGGACCGCGACGAGCCGGGCGACGCCTCGGTGGTGGCGTGGGGGGTGACCACCGGCGGCCTGGCCGACCTGCCGGCCGGCCTCGAGGTCTCGGCCGACTACCTGGCCGCCCGCGGCTTCAAGGGCCGGGTGGGCCAGACCTTCGCCGTCCCCGGCACCGACGGGGGACCGGCCACGCTGGTGGTGGGCCTGGGGCCGGCGGGTGACCTGGGACCGAACGTGGTGCGCCGGGCGGGCGGCGCCATCGCCCGGGCCGCCCGGCGCGACCGGGTGGTGGCCGTCCGCCTGCTCGACGCCATCGCCGAGCCGGCTCGGCGCCCGGCGGCGGCGGCGGCGCTGGCCGAGGGCATCGTGGGTGGGACGTACCGCTTCGCCACCTACAAGTCGGCCCCCGACGTCGACGCGCCCGCCCTGGAGCGCGTCGTGGTCGTGGGCGGCGGCGGCCAGCGCCTGCGCGACCAGCTGGCCCTCGGCGCCCGGATCGCCGAGGGGGTGGCCCTGGCCCGCGACCTGGTCAACACCCCCGGCGGCGACCTGACCCCGGAGAAGCTGGCCGACGCCGCCGTCGAGATCGCCGTGCGCGAAGGGTTCGACGTGTCGGTGCTCGACCACGACGGCATCGTCGCGGCCGGCCTGGGCGGCCTGCTGGGGGTCAACCGGGGTTCCACCCAACCCGCCCGGTTCATCCAGGTCACCTACGCGCCGCCGCGTGCCCGCGGGGCCCTGGCCCTGGTGGGCAAGGGCATCACCTTCGACTCGGGCGGGCTGTCCATCAAGACGGCGGCGGGCATGACCACCATGAAGGACGACATGGGCGGCGCGGCGGCCATCCTGGGGGCGCTGTCGGTGGTCAAGGCCGTCAACCCCAAGGTGGAGATCCGGGCCTACATCCCCGCCACCGACAACATGACCGGCGGAGACGCCACGCGGGTGGGCGACGTGTTGAAGATCCGCAACGGCAAGACCGTGGAGGTGCTCAACACCGACGCCGAGGGCCGCCTGGTGCTGGCCGACGGGCTGTCGCTGGCCAGCGAGGCGAAGCCCGACGCCATCGTCGACCTGGCCACGCTGACCGGGGCGGTGGAGGTGGCGCTGGGCAAGTCGGTGGCCGGCCTCATGGCGAACCACGACGGCTGGGGCGAGCAGGTGGCCGAGGCCGGGCAGAAGGTGGGGGAGCGCACCTGGACGCTGCCGCTCATCGAGGACTACCGCTCGCACCTCGACTCGGAGGTGGCCGACCTGCGCAACATCGGGCGCCCCATGCAGGCCGGCACCATCATCGCCGGGCTGTTCCTGCGCGAGTTCGTGGGCGAGGGCATCCCCTGGGCCCACCTCGACATCGCCGGCACGGCCTGGAGCGATGCCGACGACCTCGACATCACCAAGGGCGGCACGGGTTGGGGCGTGCGCCTGCTGGTGGAGCTGGCCCGCAGCTTCCGCCGTCCCTCCCGCCGCTGAGTCGGTCGGCGGATCAGCTCACACGGTGGCGGCGTGGGCCTCGACCGCCCAGCGGACCGCGTCGTGCGCCATGGCCGGGTGGAAGCGCCAGCGGTGCAGCTGGCGCTCGGTGGCGGCCGGGTCCTCGCCCAGCTCGAGCAGCGAGAGGGCCAGCTGGCGGGAGCGCTGGCGCAGGACCGCGGCGTCGGCCGCCTCGTCGCCCACGCCGCCGGTGGGGCGGGCCGACGTCCACGCCCCGTGCTCGGCCTGCATGGCCGGCGACAGGCGCTCGATCTGGCCTCGGGTCAGCGGGGGCAGCTTGCGGCGCACGGCCAGCTCGGTGGATGACTGCCAGCGGCCGGCCCCGAAGCGGCACACCCGCTCGACGCTGCGCATGAACGGGCTGTGGCGCCCGCCCCGCATGCCCACTCCCAGGGCTCGGGCCGTCTCGGGCAGGTCGAGCTCGAAGCCGTCGGGCTGTTCCTCGAACTGGTCGGCCAGCCGTCGCAGCAACCAGACGGTGCTGGGACCCAGGATCACTTTCGAGCCAGTAGAGAATACGCTTCAGGTCATGAGCCAGGTCACGAGCCCTCCCCAGCGTCAACGAGCCGTGATCTACGCCCGAATCAGTCTCGATCGGGAGGCGACCAGCGATAGCCCTGAGCGCCAGATCGAACGGTGCCGGCAGTTCTGCGAGTTCCGAGATTGGGACGTGGTCGAGACCTTCACCGATCGGAACCGCTCGGGATGGAAAGGCAAGCGACCCGAGTACGAGAGGCTGTTGCAAGCGGTCGAGCGTGGCTCGGTCGACGTGGTGGTGGCTCTGCGACTCGACAGGCTCGGTCGCAACATCATCGACCTACACACCATGTCGGACAGCATCCGAAAGCACGGAGCGAACCTCGCGCTGGCTAACGGTGATGTCGATACGTCCACCGTTCAAGGACGAGCCTTCTTCGGAATCATGGCCGTCATCGCAGAGACCTACTCAGACCAGCTCAGCGAGAACATGACCGCCAAGGCGCTCAGCCTGGCCAGCAAGGGCAGGCCCAATTTCGGAGGCACCAGGCCCTTCGGTAGGAACAGGGACTTCACGATCAGGGAGGAGGAGGCTGCTCACATCCGAGCCGCCGCTGACGCCTACCTGGCCGGCGAGTCCTTCACCAGGATTGCCAAGGATTGGAACACCCAGGGCATCAAGACCACCACTGGCAAGGGCTGGGGAGCCAGCACAGTCAGCCGGATGCTCAAGCGTCCCGATCTGCGAGGAGTACGAGTTCACCGGGAAGTCGAGTACCCGGGGGATTTCGCTCCCATCCTCGAAGAAGCCACAGCTCTCAAGGTCGTGGCCAAGCTCAGGTCGAACACTCCGTCTCCTCGATCTGGATTGGCCCACCTCACAAGCGGGATTGCTGAGTGCGGACTATGCCACCAGAGACTCGGATACGGAGTGGTCTCCAACCCGAATGGCTCGAAGTTCCCCAAGCTGAGCTGCCGTCCTGGAGACCACGGAGGGCTTTCCTGCGGCAAGATCGCAGCCTCTGAGGCTGCCGTTGATGCTGAGGTCAGGAAGCGCGTTCTCTGGGCCTACCGCCAGATCGTTCTAGAGATCGGCGATCCCTTCGAGCGCGCTGAGCTGGACCGGAAACAGGAGGCTGAGGCCAAGTCGCTCGTCGAGCTGGAGATCCGTGAGATCGAGGAGGCCATGGAGGCCCTCACGACGGCCACCTTCGTCGATCGTGTCGTGTCGCCCAGGGAGTACAACGTTGCCAAGATCGCTCAGATCGCCCAACTCGACGAGGCCCAGGCACGGCTGGGCTCGATTGGCCAAGCCGAGACCGGCTGGAGCCGACCCTTCTTCTGGTTCAGCAGTGATCCCGAGGATGCTTGGGATGGCCATGATGTCGGCTGGAGGAAGCAGGTCATCCGAGACGTGGTTGACAAGATCGTCATCCAGCCGTCCAAGCACCGCGGGAACGTCTTCGACACCAACCGCGTCCAGATGGTCTGGCGGGATGACCTCCCGGTAGGCCGTGATGAACTGGACGACATATGGGTTGCATCGATCGCTGCTCCACCTCCAGAAGTGCAAGAGGTGCTTGACGAGGTCCGGACCTCCCATGTTGCCAGGGCTGCTCGGCTCGCCTCCGGTACCGGAAGGCCGTCAGGTGGCCCCGTGAAGCCCTGAGCGAGAGTGGAGATTGGGGAGTCGCTGCTGAGCATCCGAGGCGCTTACGGGGCTCCCTGCGGGGTTCTCAGCCGATTGTGGCTGTGTGATGCGCATTCGCGAGACCCATTTGTTCAGTTACTTCCTTCTCCTAACACCGAGGAAGGGAGTGTGTGTGTCTTGGAGTAGTAGGGGGAAGTAACGCTCAGAGAGGATCGGAGTAGGGGAGGTAGGTAGCTGTGGAGCGCGAGGGGAACGTAACTCGTAGAACGGCTTAGGTAATCACGGGTGATGTCTCTATCGAGTAGTTGGAGAGAGGTCATCGGGGTATCACGGCTACGCGTACGCCGTTCGAAAGGAGAACCTCCCGGACTGACCCTTGTGGACGACACCGCGGCCGCGCTTCCCCCAACCGGGGTAGACGTAGCCATCAGGAGGTCGAAGGTGGGGGAGGCTGGATAGATCGCGGAGGTCGATCCCTACGAGGTAGCGGCTCCATTGCCAGTCTTCCTTGCTCACGGCGTACCCCTGTCCGATCTTCACCACGTAGCCATCGGCCTGGAGACGCTTCAGGCAGATAGCGACGGTCTTGTCACAACGGCCGACCTTCTCGCCGAGGAAGCTATTTGCGAGCCTGATGTCCGCGATCATCTGGCCCTCCTCCAGATTCGGAGCGGGGTGTCGGATCGTCTTCGGGATTGCTTCGGCGATGACGGCACCGAGCACGAGCTGATCGGTCTCCCTGGTTCGGCGGTTCGAGCGCTGGAGATCCAGATCGACGATCCGGTCACCGACGCTTACGACGAGATCAATCTGCTCCTGCACGGCGGCCAGGGCGCTCTCCCATGTCCGCGCCAGGTAGGAGGCGGGGTCGGCTCGATGCTTTGTTAGGAGCTTGCTTGACGCTCGGTTGGCGGGGTCGGTTAGGCGCGCCAGGACTGCTTCGAAGTCCCAGCCGGCCCTGGCTGCCTCACAGCAGATGGCGTAGAGGTCTCTGTCTCTGTCTCCCGTCCTCCCCTCGATGATGAGGCGATCAACCCAACTCGGAAGAGGTCGTTGGGGCACATCGAGCCGCCACTGGCTCCACTCGGAAGCCGGCATCAAGATGCGTTCTTCTGGAGTGCGGGGTCGGGGCAGGCCGGAGTCACACTTGACTCCGTTGGGTGCGAGGTAGTCGGCCCAGCGTTGCGGCAGCTCGGCGATATCGGTGTCGAAGGGCGAGTTGATCCAGACATAGGGGTTGTTGTTCACGACGCTGCCTGGGACTAAGACATAGCCTCCGGCGCCCTTGAGGTCGACTCCCTCGAGGTTCCTCGTCTGGCCGTGTCCTCGGTACCACAGGTGTTGGCCACCACGGCCAGTCCGCACCTGGACGGTGTCGCGGGGTAGCGGCCCCAGCTCTCCCTCCAACCACGTCAGGGTGTGCGACGCCTCCGGCTTGTAGCTGTCGATGTCCACAACGAGGAGGTTGTGACAGTTCACGCCGATGTTCGCCTGGGGTTTGGTGTTCACCCAGTTCTGGACCATCGTCATGTTGTTGGTGGCAGCGTTGTACCCGTTGTTGGTCCAGGGCGCTTTCGAGCCCGCTTTCACGGGGAGAACTTCAAGCCCGAGTTCCGCGAGGGCCGGAGCATCCGTAGCGAAAGGCTGAATGCAGGTTGCCTCACCTGATACGCCGATAGTAGTATTTGCCATCTCGGTCACGCCCATTCCGTGGTCGACATGGTCCCAACTGTTGAGAGCAGTTAGGGACCGAACTTCGCTGGAAGACCCATCAGACCGTGCTGCTTTGTGGCAAGTCAAATGCCTTGGAGACGACGAAGCACTCGGACGACGGCAAGATGATTTAATCCGCAGGGTGGCTTGCCTCACGGGTGTCGATCCGCCGTCACGAGGGTTTGACAAAGGCGACCGACGAGCAGCCCATGAGGACCTCCCTGAGGTATCGGAGGGGCTCGCGGGCAAGTGGCCTGGTTACGCCCAGATCCTCCATCAGGCTGACTTCGGAGCTGTCACCCCGGCGAATCGGCCGAGGGCGGCGCGGCCCAGATAAGGGACTTCGAGTCGTTAGCGCGATGAGCCAGAACAGACGATTCGCAGGGCCACGAGTCAGTGACCCTGGCGATGCGTACGCGGTAGGTCTTCCGCAATCTGAACGTCCGATCGACCGCTTGAATGAACCGTCATCGCTTGAATCGAGAGGCGCTCGGAGAACTACCAGTTGTGGAGATGGAGTGCCACCAGGTGGTTCAAGCGCTTGAATGTCCGCGTAGACGTTCAGGGTGCCCTCATGAGAGGCGAAGGAGAAGCGTGCATAGGGGCCGGCTGGGAGGGAGTGGGGGAGGGGTGGTCTGTCCTGGAGGATCTCGGCCAGCTCGGGGTAGTCCTCGGACGCGAGGGCCTCCCCCTCAGCTACTAGCTGGAGGGCCTCTTCAGTAGCCTCAGCTACCAGACGATGAGCTGGCGATTCATTAAATGTTCTCGGGCGTGGGGGTTGGTGATTCGAGCGTTCGGGAGACGCTGTCGCTCGCTGCTCGCCTAGCCTTGTTCCGTGGTCAAAGACGGTGCGTGGGATGCAGGCTGTGAGCGCCAGCCGCGCCCTGTGCCGGCCGGGGCCGAGGAGCCGCCGACCTGGCTGGTTGAGGCTGTCCAGTTGGTGCTGAGCACGGAGGCCGTCTGTCTCGGCGACAGCCCAGCACCCGACGTGACCACGGGCTTTCCGGCTGACGACGGCGTCTGAGCCGGCGTCCGACCCAGCCTCGGCGGTAAGTGCCACGATGCCAGACTGGCTGTGTGGCGCGGCGACGAGTAATCGGTGGGTACACGCTCATCAGGCAGCTCGATGCGGGCGGTAACTCGACGGTCTACCTGGCGGTCGCGCCCTCGGGTGACGAGGTTGCGTTCAAGCTCATCGAGAACGAGCGGGGGAAGCATCTGCGGTTTGGGGACGAGGTGGCGGCTCACAGGATGGCGACGGGTCGCGAAGGGGTGTTGCCACTGCTCGACTGGTTCGTCCCCGTGGATCTCTCGATCGATGGACCGGGTTGGCTGGTGACCCCGGTGGCCGTTCGGCTCGATCGGCACCTCGCCGAACCTGTACTGGAGGAGGTCGTCGCTGCGATCGGTGCTGTTGCGGCGACGCTCTTCGACCTATCGGTATCTGACCATCACCTCAGCCACCGGGATATCAAGCCGAGCAATCTGTTCTGGTGGGGCGACCAGGCCGCCGTGGGTGACTTCGGACTAGCCGACTTCGAGGGGAAGCAGGACCTCACATCCGGCCAGCATCAACTGGGCGCCAGGCACTTCCATGCCCCAGAGATGCTTACCGATCCCGAATCCGCCGCAGGGCCTCCTGCGGACGTGTACTCACTGGCCAAGACCCTCTGGGTGCTTGCCACCAACCAGCGGTGGCCCCCACCCGGGTACCAACGCCGCGAGTACCTGCCCAACCTGTTGGAGCTGGTGCTGCGTCGTCCCGACGCTGGACATCTCGACATCCTCATCGAGCGCGCCACCTCCGAAGACCCGGCGACGCGGCCCTCGCTAGGAACGATGGCCGATGAGCTGTCCGCTTGGCTGGCTGAGCGGGGGGAGAGGACCCCGATACCGCTTCTCGAACAGCACCGTCAGACGCTGGCGACCATACGGAACCGAGCCGAGCGAGAAGGACGGATCTCCAACACCCTCAATGCTCAAGTGCACCAAGGGCTCCAAACCACCTTCGGTCAACTCATCGAATGCATCGCGCCCATCGGTCAAGCTCTAGTTGAGCTGGGCGAGCATGGCCACCTGGACCAGGCGAGAGACCTGACTGTCCTGTTGCCGCTCTCTGAGGAACTAGAGCTACCCACCCCCGGCGAGGGGGTAACGATCGTGGGAGCCAGAGTGGCCACCTACATGGCCGGCGTGACCCCCCGGATGGAGATGACGTTCGTCGCCATCGGCTACAGCGACCGGACGATCAGATTCGCGCTGGTCGAGTCCGTTGCTGGCGCCCATCAAGCCAAGCTCATCCACAGCGACGTGAGACCGGCACAGGCGATCGGGTCAGCACTTCTCGGCCGCGAGATCGATGAACTTGCGGCACTCTGCTATCAGCCAGCTCGACACACTGCTCGATGCTCTCGCGGACGCCGATCGTACAGGTAGTCCGCCCTGACCGGGAGCGAGAGGCCAGCATCGCCGACCCCGGAGAGCGCAGTTCGGGCGCGGTCGCGGAGGGGACCTCGAACCTGGCGATCTGAGATGCTTCGTCAGACGGCTCGGCATCCGTCTAGTGCTCGCGCTCCTCGACCCACGCGTCCCGCGCTACGAGTGCTCTGCTAGATGTCTCACCCCGCCCGTATGGTGGAGCACTGTGGCTGATAGATCCGCAATCGAGTGGACCGAGGCAACCTGGAATCCGACCACCGGGTGCGATCGGGTGTCTCCCGGATGCGATCACTGCTATGCCCTGACACTGTCGAGGAGACTCAAGGCGATGGGCTCCCCTAAGTATCAACTCGATGGGAACCCGAAGACGAGTGGTCCTGGCTTCAGGCTGACTTTGCACCCCCAATCGCTTGAGGTCCCTAGCCGTTGGAGCGCCCCGCGGCTCATTTTCGTGAACTCTATGAGCGACCTGTTTCATGACGAGGTGCCAGTCGAGTTCATCGCGAGCACCTTCGAGATGATGCGCTCGACACCCCAGCACACCTACCAGGTGCTCACGAAGCGTGCCCAGAGGCTCAGCCGGGTCGCTGGTGATCTCGACTGGCCCAGCAATCTGTGGATGGGTGTGAGTGTTGAGTCTCGAAATTTCCTATTCCGCCTGAACTACCTCCGCAGCGTCCCAGCGGCAGTGAGGTTCCTCAGCGCCGAGCCACTTCTCGGCCCACTCGGCGCACTCGATCTCGACGGCATCCACTGGGTGATCGCCGGCGGAGAATCCGGCACCAATGCACGACCAGTGGAGCACGAGTGGGTCGCCCAGCTTCGGGATACCTGCACGTCCGCCGGCGTCGCCTTCTTCTTCAAGCAGTGGGGAGGCCGTACCCCCAAGGCTGGGGGTCGAGAGCTTGACGGCGAGGTGTGGGACCAACTCCCAGTGAAGGCGGCGAGCTAGGGCGGTGGCGGTACCAACCGACGTGCTCTGGGAGCGTGATCCGCACACAGCGGCGAAACACACCCTGCTCCGTCGATACCTGTCGGCATGGTTCCCAATCATGGCGACACAGTTTGCCGACACCGGGATCACGTTCCTCGACGTGTTCGCAGGCCCCGGCGAGTACACGAACTCACGAGAGAGTTCGCCATCGATCGCGATGACGCAAGCATTGCGCCCAGAGGTCGTCAGCACGCTGACGGAGACTCGGCTGGTATTCATTGAGAGCGATGGCCGACGAGCGGAGCACCTTGAACACCTACTCGCCAGCCGCTATCCCGCGTCGAGCAGGCCGGCTGCCCTCGTTACCTGCGTCCATCACGGCAAGTGTGGTGACAGCTACGAGCGGGCCATCGCTGATGTCCGTGGATGGGCTGGTCCGGTGTTTGCCAACCTCGACGGCTGGGGCGCGGACACGGACCTCGGGATTGTGCGCCGTATCGCGGAGCAGCAATCATCAGAGGTGCTCGTCACGTTCCAGGACCAGTTCTTCGTCCGTTTCGCGGATGGAGAACAAGAAGCAGGTGAGCGAGTATTTGGCCGCGGAGATTGGCGGACGGTCGCTGACGTAGCGACGCCGATGAAGAAGCCATTTCTGCTCGGCCTATACCGCCAGTGCCTTCACGATGCTGGCTTCCCCTTTGTCTTGACGTTCGAAATGATTGATGAGGGCGGACACTCACTACACCTTTTCTTCGGCACGACGAATGAGATCGCCGTGCGCAAGTTCAAGGACGGACTCTGGGAAGTGGACGGGCTCAGCGGTCAGCGCTTCCGAGACCCAAACGATCCAAACCAGATGTCGTTCGACATCCTGAGGCCAGACTTCGCTCCGCTTGCCCAGCGCGTCGTCGATCAACTTGGGGTACGTGAGCACAACCTGGCCGAACTTTGCGAGGACGCGTTGCTCGAGACGATCTACAAAGACACGCACGTCAAGCCCGTCGTGGACTCACTTCTCGAAAGGCGGGTGGTCGAGCTGGCTCGTACGGGAAGGTCATATGGGGATCGGGTTCTCCGCCTCGCGCCACCGTCGTTGTTCTGATGCGAGGGCTGGCCCTTATAGGTTTGGCTTGGTGACGGCCCCACCGTGACGAGAGCCCAATCGGCGCTCGGGGCGATCGCGAGGCGTGCCGAAGTGCCGTTAGGGCGGCGGCAAGGGGTGGATTCTCAGCGGGTCGTTGGGCCGGTTTCCGCGACGGGTTGGAGGCTGTCCGGCCCGCACGGTCCGGTTCCTGCACCTGAGTAGGTGATGGCGTCACTCGCGTAGGGGCTCGGTCAGGATGATCGCGGTCAGCCCTGACGCCGTTGGGGGTGGCGTTGTGGAGGTCACACGACCCGCAGGGAGGCAGGTGTAGGCGGCGGGGGGTCGGTAGATGAAGACCCATGCTGGCGTCTTGGTGAGCGGTGCGACCCCCGTGTGGCCGCTGAGCGTGATGGTTCCGGCCAGCAGTTGGTGTGGCGGTAGCGGGTTACCCAACGACGTGCCGAAGGTGTTGGTGAGGACGGAGCCGACGAGCTGGGCGGCGTGGGAAGAGGTGAACCCAGCTGGTGCCGAGCCAGAGGTCACGATCAGGGCGCCTCGATCGGCGCTGAACGGAAGCGCAACCGACAAGGACCCCACCTCGGTCGGGGTCACCGCACGAACAGCAGCTGTGCGACTGACCGGCGGTGCCGCACTCCTCGTGTCCGGTGAGCAGCCGGACGCGACAGCGCCCAGCGCGAGCACCGCGACGATTCCGCAGAGTCGCAGTCGCCGAATCCGGGGCGCCGCCGCTTGCTGCTGCATCTCGGTAATCGTAGGCGGCGCCGTCCCTGCTCTTCCGGCGGACCTAACCGGCGTTAGGGCACTGAACATGGCTGGTGCCACCAAATCAGAGCTTCGGCCGCCGTCTTGCCCGCCCCAAGCCGAAGGTGCTCTGACCTGGTCTGTTGCAATACTTGTAAGTATCGATACGGTGGGATGGTGCAGCCAAAGTCGGGTGAGCGACTCCGGATCGTCTCCTATACGCGTGTGAGTACCGATAGCCAGGTCGAGGATGGCTTCGGTTTGGATGTCCAGGAGGCGGCCATCACACGGTGGGTCAGAGCGCACGGCCACCGGCTGACCGGGGCCTACACCGACGAGGGCATCAGCGGCGCGCTTGATGCCTTCGATCGAGAAGGGCTCTCATGCGCCATCGAGGCAATCGAGAGCGGCAAGGCCAAGGCACTTCTGGTTCCTCGGCTCGACCGCCTCGCTCGTCGACTAACCGTCCAGGAGGCTGTGCTCGCTCATGTCTGGCGCCGGGGCGGAAGAGTGTTCACAGTGGAGACGGGCGAGGTGCTCCCAGACGATCCGAACGACCCGATGCGGACGGCCATGCGCCAGATGATGGGCGTGTTCGCCGAGTTGGACCGTGGCCAGATTGCGAAGCGACTGCGCGATGGCCGGCAGGCCAAAGCCAGCGCTGGTGGCTACGCAGGTGGTTCGCCACCGTACGGGTGGAAGGCAGAGGGCCGAGAGCTAGTGGCCGACCCAGCGGAGCAAGCTGTAGTCGTTCGGATGAAGGAGTTGCGGAGTGAGGGCGTGTCCCTTCGAGGCATCGCACAAGCTCTCGACGCCCAGGGCGTCCGGTCCAAGCGGGGAGCAAAGTGGTCGCCTTCCACGATCGCAAGAACTATTGACCCAGCGACCCGTGAGAGGGCTCGGGATGAGGCTAGGAGGCGGCGGGGGAGGGTTGGGGCATAGCAAGGGAGGGTTTGCTATATCAGACATAGCCAAGGATGTGACTCTGGCGGGCAGCGGCGATCCCTCCTGAGCCTTGTCGCAGCATCTACTAGTAGCGCCCTATCGCCGGTTCGGAGCGCATCAGGGCACGTCCCAGAACGACCCATCTGGGGCGGTCCCGATCGACGCCGAACAACCGTTGTGCCAGTGTGGAGTGGCGATTTCGGGAGCAGGCTGACCTATGGCGAAGGTGGGGGTTGCACGGTGGTGGGTGAGTGCGGCCATCGTGGCCGCACTCACGGTTGGCGGCTGCGCGAGTGCGGCCACGGTTTCGCGGACGGCGCGCTCGACCGCTTCGCCGCCAGCCACCCCGCGCATCGACCAGCAAGCAATTCAGCGAGCCTCCACCTACGCCGACCAGTGTCGATCCCACGACAACTTTCCCCGTCGAATCGAGCTTGCGGCTCAGCAGGACCACCTTCCCCACCGGCGCCAAGCTCACCGCCAGCCTGGACGGCTGTCCGGCGGGCGACGTCGTGTTCATCACCTTCACGAACGCAGATTCGGGTCACGGCTACAGCCAGGTTGGCGCACCCCACGCTCCGGTCCCCCCGTCGGGACATTGGGTGTGGACCTTCGTAGTCCCACCACCGGCCGCTGGTCCGGGGCAGGCGGTTGCCGGATGTGTGGACCTGACGAGAGGAGGCCAGCGCTTCGCCACACCGGCCGTGGCAGTCAACATCGAGTCGAGTCGCCAACTCCAGGTGTCACCCTCGTCCGAGCGTGTTGGCGGGCACGACCCTGACCGTCCGATCGCAGGGCCCGGGTTGCAGCCAGATATCCCTGCTCGAAATGGGGTTGTATCGGCCCGCCCCTTCCCCGGCCGTCTTCGAGACCCTGCCGACGCTGACGGGCGATCCCCACGGCCTGTGGCAGACGACCTTCACCGTGCCGGCCACCACGCCCCCCGGCCGCTACCTGCTCTACGCAGATTGCGTCTACTCCCGGTCCACCACCGCCCAGTACGTCCCCGCCACCATCAACGTCACCGCCGAGTAGCAGCCGACCGCTTGGCGTGCGAGGCGCCCCCGAAGCCCGGTTATGGGGCGCGCCCTAACGGCACGTAGGGCGCAACCCGGGTGACCGGGAACTGACGCCGGGACCGCGACGGCCTTGGCTTTGGAAAGCGTGGCAGTCGCGTTGTGCGGCGTGTGCCTGGCACAGGACTGCCCATCGGCGGTAGCCCCATTGACGCTGACCTGACATCCTGATCGAGGTGGGCATATCTCGGTCGGGCGGAGCGACTCGTGTCACGAGCCTCTATGCACGCCAGTACGTGTGGGTAGTGGGGCTGTGCGCGGTCGTCGCCGGAGGGTGGCTGGCGAACGAGTTCCGGTCGGTCTGGGTGTTCGTCGCGTGTGCTGGCCTCGTCGTCCTCGGCTGTTGGCTCGGGGCTCGAAGGATGGATTGTGTCTTTGACGCCGACGGGGTCGCATCGAGCAGTGTCGTGCATACCACCAGGATCGCTTGGGACCAGATCAAGGAGATCAGGGACGCGAGGGTTGGCGGCGGCGAGGGGGGCTATTTCTGGGCGGTGCGGCTAGATCTTCAGCGGTCCCGCCGTGATTGGCTAGGCAGGCGGAGGTTCACCATGGTGGTCCGCTCCACCGCTGGTGCTGATGTTGCAGACCTGATCCCAGAGCTTGAGCGCCTTGCAGAGAGGAACGGGGTCAAGAGTCATCTGACCGGCAAGATCTGAGCATGGCAGCGCCCGAGCGGCACATAGGGGCTCACGAGTCGCTGCTTCGCCGGTGGTCGAGCGAGGGGTCGTTGCGAGTACCTGGCATCTCTGTCGTCCCGCACGCTGCTTCAGGTTTGCTTCAGGTTGGTACGCAAGGATCTGCGGGTCCGGGCGAGCAAGGGGATGGACGATGCGCAAGGTCATCGTGTTGCTAGTGGTGACAGTGGTGGGGATCGGCCTTCCGACTGCCGCGGCGGAAGCGACGACCTCGACCGTTTCGATCATTTCGTGTGGGCAGGTGGTCACCACCGACGCGGTGTTGCGTACCGATCTGGTGTGTGCCGGGGACGGAGTGGTCATCGGCGGTAATGACCTAACGGTTCGACTGGCCGGCCATTCGATTACGTCGAGCGACGGGACAGGCGTGGGCATCAGCTTCGGAGGTTCTGGTGCCTCCGAGAAGTGCTGGAACAATGTGGCGATCCGAGGCGGCACCGTCTCGGGGTTCTTCGGCGGGGTGGGCATGAGTTGTCAGGAAGGTACGGAGGACAGCGTCTCCGGGATGCAACTGACCGACAACACATGGGGCCTGAGCGTGTACGGCCAGACAACTCTCGACGTGGATCACACCACGATCGTCGGCCCCAACGGGGTCGGTCCCCGGATCTGCTGTGGCGGTCAACAGCCGGGGGTGCACATGACGCACTCGATGATCGACGTGACCAGCTCTACCGGCGTCGCCTGGTTCACCGCCCAGGACTCCATCAGCACCATCGACTCGAGCCGGATCGAGGGGGGCCTCATCGAACCCGCCGTGAATAGCGACCTCACCATCTCGAACAGTCACCTCACCGACGACACCGTTTGGTGCAGCGACGCCGGCATCACCGTGTCAGGCTCCGACCTAGTCTCGAGCCCGGTCACATCCCCAGAGGCCTGCGGACAGACCTTCAGCGACGACCGCTTCGTCGGACCGGGCTCCGGGGTGGGCCTCGTCTTGGACTCGTTCTTCGAGGGCGACTCACCCTCGGTCACACATAGCGTGTTCACCGGGTGGGACACGGCAGTGATGGTGGACCTTGGTCCGGGTTCCTTGATCACGGACAACACCTTCCGCGACAACGGGACCGGCGTGACGGGCTGCACACAGACCTCCTGCACCCCGGGGGCCACGGTCACTGGCAACCGATTTGTGGACAACGCCGGCACCGGGCTGCTCGCCACCTATGGCACCTGGACGATCGGGTCGAACACCGCGCTCCGCAACGGTGGCCTCGGCATCGACGCCGAAGGCCCTGAGCTCACCGTGATCGACCTCGGCGGCAACATCGCCCGACACAACCAACCCCCCCAATGCATCGGCGTGGTCTGCACACCCTGACGGCCGCACCGAACGAGAGTGAGGCGCTCCTCACGAGCGACCCGAGCGCGGTTCTGCGCACCTGGGGAGATACGACAGGCAGCGAGCTGGTGAGTGGTGCATGCGGCTAAATACGTCTAGTCAGGCCCGCAGTTGTCGGTGGCGCCGAGAGCAGCCTCGACTGAGCGAGGGATTCCGTCGCGAGCGGAGCAGACCTGCCCGATGTCGGTCATCACCCAGCTCGGCACTTGGTAATTCCCAACCGCGACCTGAAACAGGGCGGGGGCATCGCCCACCTCAGGATTCGAGGTTTCGGCGACGCCCCACACCCCGGAACATCGTGGATTGGTGATAGTGAAGACCAGCGTGTGATCGACTAGATCGGATTGCGCAAGCGCGGCGTGGAAGTTCTCGACCGAGCAAGCGAGTGGCGGGAGACCATCACTGAGAACCCCGGGACCTGTCCCGGCTGGCTGGGCGGCTGTGGTCGACGGCGACGCGGGCGGGGTGGTGGTTGTGGGCGCCGGTGCGATGGTCGTGCTTGATGTCGCAGGAACGTCGGGGGCGTAGGCGTTGAATTGCGGACAGTCGACTGAGACTGCGACGCGGACGAGGGCCATGTAGTCGTATCCGGTCATCCCCGTCACCCGCGTGGTGAGCCTCGGCGATCCCGTCAGCGCCTGGGCGGACCCTGGACCGTAGTTGTAGAAGGCGTTCAGCTCTGCCTGCCAGATGTTGGCGGCATTCGATGGAGCAAGCCCCTCTGCAACGACGACCGCCACGTCCTTGGAGAGTTGGGCGCATGCCTGTTTGGCCAGCGTTGAGAGATAGGAGATCGAGATCCCGCTCAGCGGGCAAGACGATGGGCTCGACGAGGCGCAGACAAGGCGGTCGGCTCGCAATGAGGTCAGCAGCGCCTGATCGCCGGAAGTGGTCGGCGCGGAACTCGCCTGGTGCGTCGCCGGTGCCGAGCAGGCGGCGAGGACCGTAGATACCGCCACGAGAGCAATAGCAACCACCGCCCTGGCTCGTCGCCCGGTTATCTCATTCCCGACCTCTCTCGCAACCAAGCTGGGCATCCTTCGGTGGCCGCCGATGGTGAAGGCCCATCCGATGCTACTTATCAGTCTGTCGACCGTCGAGTAGCAGATCGCCACAGTCCGTTGCGTGGAAGGCGATCTCCAGCGGAGCTTCGGACGCAACCTGCGCAAGGTTCGGATCGAACGTGGCCTGTCCCAGGAAGCCTTCGCAGATGCCCTCGGCCTGCACCGCACCTACATGGGTGGCGTGGAGCGGGGGGAGCGGAATCTCACCCTCCGAACAGTCGAGAGACTCGCGGGACTTGCTGGTGTGCCGCCCTTGGATCTTCTCGCCAAGTGAGTCGGCGGGACGGCCACGAATCTACTTGCGGCTCACGATGCCAAGGGAGACCTACTGTTCCTGCTGTGTTCGACTGGGAGATGATTCTGAACAGCGAGTCGATCCCGGTAGAGGTGGACGGGCTTCAAATTGATTCGCAACGGCTGTGGTCAGCCAAGGCGATCCGTAAAGACGGTGGGCTGTTTGGGCTGGACCACCTCACCCAGGGCGGGGCAACGCTGGTGCGAGAGGACGGGACGAAACAGGATGGGGTCCATGTCATACCCACCACGGATCGGCGTGTCGCTGATCTCCGGGGCGACCGCTGGCCGGAGTAAGTGACGGCGGGTCTCCTCGGTCGTCGCGACGCACAGCCGTCTCTCGCTGTGATCGACCGAGTTGCTAACCGACACGTTTCGGCGACCGGCCAAGACGTTGCGGATGTTCTCGCGCTCGACCCTTGGCAGCCTTTGATGAGAAGGGTCAGCGATGTTCTGACTGCGAGCCGGTCCGAATGCGTGAGGTGATACCGGCCTGGTCGCAGCAGCGGCTTCTTGTGGAGCCCTATCACGTCGTCACCGCCACCAACGACAAGCTGCCCTCCGCCGCTGGGACTACCTGTTTGGACACGTCTGTGTTGGTGGATCTCAAGTATCTCTTCCGGCAGGGACTTAGGGGTCTGAGCGAAGACCGCTCTGCCACGGTGCGACGCGTCCGGTGGTTTCTGCTGTCAATGGGGGGCCTGGGTGACATCGCTCCGTTCTGGGCGGCGGTTGAATCGGCGTGGGACGTGCAGACGGGAATGGTCGATCCCACCCGGTACGGCCAGGTCGCCGGCATCATCGTCGACTTGGCCAACGCGTCGACCCCCAAGCTCCAGGCTGCAATCGACGGAGACCCCATTGTCTTCGACGCTGCGACTTCGGTGGACCAGGACCTTTCAGAGGTAACTGGCGTCGTCTGGACCCGGATCATCCCGGCCTACATGGTTCTACGCGAGACGTGGTGGGCGATAGCCAACGTGCCGACGAAGGCGGGGAGACTGGAACATGTTGGCGAGTTCGTCGTCGACCAGATGCGCTTCATGCCAGGCCACGCGGCCCTCATGTCGCTCGCTCTCATGATGGGCAGCCGACCGTCACGAGACTGCGCCCGTGGCCTCCTGCGATTCGATGAGACGTTGACCGAACGGAGTGACCCGAAATTGATGGCTCGCGTGCGGAGTGCCTCGTGGGATCTGTTCTTCTCGCATCTCGTCACGTTTCTGGAAACCACGGGTGGGGTTGGTGGCTTCCGGCCTCCCTTCATCCTGCTGACCGCGGACAAGCGGCTGGCACAGCTACAGGACCTAACCAGTTGGGGTGGGCAAAATCAGAGCGGATTCGGTGAGCACCAGATCCACTTCGAGACACTCGTGGCTGCCAAAGATGTCGACACGGCCCAGGCTTGGATTGCGGTCCTGAACGAAGCCCTCATGAGCCGTGTGAGCGCTGACTCGCTCATGGCCGATCGGCGAGCGATGCTCGACTTTGCCGCGGACTACCTCAGCCGTACGGGCGACACCTCGTGGCGTGGTCTGGTCGAGGCTGGCCCAGGGCGAGCGCTGGCCGACCTTGAGGGAACAGCCGACTCGGTGACTCCGCGACCCCCCGCTCGACCCCACCCCGGGTAGGGGAGCAGGGCGTTTGAAGCTTGGCCTCGGTCGAACGGCGGCCTTCGGAAGACCTTCCTCATCGAGCCATCGGTGGAGACTTGGGCGTCGTCGCGTTGTCCTCCTTCAGCGCTACTGGCTCAATAGCGATCCTCGATGGGCCGAGCACGCCCAACCAGAACCGCTCGACGTACGCCGAGCGGGGGTCGTGGCCGAGCTGGTCGATCACGGGGTCGGGCCAGGCCTCGACGGTGAGTCGGTCGATGGGGAAGCTCAGTTCAGGGGCCTCGTCGGTCAGCATGTCCCGCTCCTCATGTCCGCTCCTGGTGCCGGTGGAAATATTTCAGTGTATGTCATGGTTTATCATGCCATCGGGGCTTGCCGTCGTCAACGGCGAGCGCACTGCGCCACACTCCTGTCCATGACATCTGTCGATCCTCGACTCCGGGTCGTGACCGAGCGGTTGGCGGCGGCCGGCTGCGTGGCCCCGGGGCAGGAGGCGGCCCTCCTGGTAGACGGCCTGACCGACGCCGACGATCTCGAGGCCCGGGTGGCACGGCGCGAGCAGGGCGAACCTCTGGCCTGGATCACCGGGTCGATCTCGTTCTGTGGCCAGGTGCTGCGCGTCCAGCCCGGGGTCTACGTCCCCCGGATCCAGACCGAGGACCTGGCTCGCCGCGCCGCCGCGTTGCTGGCCGACCACGGGCGGGCGCTCGACCTGTGCACCGGAGCCGGGGCCGTGGCCAGCCATCTGCGGGTCGCGGTGCCGACCGCGGCGGTGATCGGTGTCGACCTCGACCCGATCGCCGCCACCTGTGCGCGACACAACGGCGTGGCCGCCCTGGTCGGCGACCTGGCCGAGCCCGTGCGTCCCGGTGCTCGGTTCGACCTGGTGACCGCGGTGGCGCCATATGTGCCCACCGATGAGCTGCGCCTGCTACCGGCCGACGTCGTGCGCTACGAGCCCCGGCTGGCGTTGGCCGGTGGAGGCGACGGACTGGACGTGGTCCGACGGATCGTGGTGGCGGCCGCCGAGCGGCTCACGTCCGGCGGTTGGTTGGTCGTCGAGGTGGGGGGCGACCAGGACGTAGCCCTGGCTCCGACCCTGGCGGCCCACGGCTTCGACCAGCTGGTCCCGTGGTCGGACGACGAGGGCGACCTCCGAGGTTTGGCCGCTCAGGCCGCAACGCGGTAGCGCAGGTGCACCGTGCCGTTGCCGAATCGGCGCTCGTCGGTGAGCTCCCGGGCGAGTCGCACGTCGTCGGGCAGGGCCCCGTTCCCGCCGCCGACCACGACGGGCACACCGGCAGCTGGTACTCGTCGACCAGTCCGGCCCGGATGGCCTGGGCGCCCAGATGAGGGCCGCCCACGGTGAGATCGGCGGTGGCCGACGCCTTCAGGGCCCGGTCGGCCACGTAGCCGTCGAGCGAGGTGATCACCGAGTAGATCAAGTCGGCCATAGCGCAGGGTAGGCCGCCGAGAGGCTTGATCCCGGGCCGGCGCGGTCGACAGGTAGGTGGAGGGCGATGGACGACGACGCGTTCGCAGACTGCTTGAGCGCTGCGCAGGAGGGTGACGAGCCCGCCTTCGCGACCATCTGGCGCGCCCACCATCCCGCCGTCCGGCGCTACCTGACCGTGGTGCTGGGCGCGGACACGGCGGAGGACGTCGCCTCCGAGGTCTGGCTGGACGTCGCTCGATCGCTCCACCGGTTCCGCGGCAGCCAGGACGGCTTCCGGGGCTGGCTCTTCACCATCGCCCGGCGCCGAGGAGTCGATGCTCGGCGGGCTATGGGTCGTCGTCCGTCGGTGGTCGATCTCGACGCCGTCCGAACGCTGCCCACCACCGAGCGGGGCCCTTACGAGCTCACCGAGCTGGCCTGGTCCACGTCCGACGCGCTGAACCTGATCGCCGCCCTGCCCGCCGACCAAGCGGAGATCGTGGCGCTGCGGGTGCTCGGGGATCTCGACGTGGCCACGGTCGCCTCCTTGGTGGACAAGAGCCAGGGGGCGGTACGGGTCGCCTCCCATCGAGCCCTGCGCAGCCTCGCCTCGCGGCTCGAGCAGGAGCGTCTGTAACAACTTGGGCTCGCTCGTCGATGTCACGGCCAGATGTCGCTGCCCCCACCACCTGATCCCGCGGATCTCGATCCGAACACCGCTGAGCGTCTCCTGGCCGGCAGCGTCGGCCCGGACGACGCGCCGCCTGCGTACCGAGAGGTGGCCCGGCTGCTCCAGGCCGCTGGTGGCCCGGTCGCGCCGGAAGAGCTGGCAGGCGAGGCCCGGGCGGTCGCGGGGTTCGCCGCCGTCGCCACGGCTCGCGGGCGGGCACCGCGACGGCTGAGCCGTCCACTGGTGGCCTCGGTGGTCGCCGCCACCATGCTGTTCGCCGGGGCTGGCGTCGCCGCCGCCCGGGGCTCCCTTCCCGGACCGGCCCAGCGCCTGGTGCACGCCGCGCTCGGTCACGTCGGCGTCACGGTTCCGAGCGCCTCGACCGGTGACACCCATCGCCTCAGCGCCGACGGCGCGTTCTCGTCGAGTCCCTCTACCGTCGACGCCGGAACCACCTCGACCACCACGACCTGTGGGGTCGGGGCCGTCGGAGCCTGCCGCGACGCCCATGGCACGCTCGTGTGCACCGTGGCCAGCGACGGCGACTGCCGCGATTCCACCGGGCGCACCGTGTGCGTGGTTGCCAGCGGGGGCCGGTGCTTCGGGCCGGGGACAACGTCCACCACCACGGCACCCCTCACCACCGAGGGCCGACCCCCGGTGTCGACCGGGCCGCCGGTCAGCACGCCTGCGTCGGGGCCGCCCACGTCCACCCACCCCACCCACCCCACCCGTCCGAGCCCGACGACCTCCTCGACGGTCCCGGCGAGTCCCCCGTCCACCGCCACGCCACCCGGCCAACGACGCCCCGGAAACGGACATCCATGACCCTTCTCGACGACACCCACCTCCTCGACGCCTCGCGGTCGAGCACCGCGACCGCCGGGATGTGCGACGCGGTGGTCGCCGTCGCCCATCAAGCCATCCGTTCGGGGGGTGACCTCGAGGTCGTCCTGCGGGCCCTCCTGGGCCTCGGCGGGCTCGATCGGACGGATCTGCGCCTGGCCGCCGTCAAGTGCCGTCAGGCCTCCCAGGTCGACGACCCCGACGGCAGTTGGCGAGTAGCGGCGCTCAACCTCGAGCTGGCGGCCCTCACCGGGATCTTCGTCAGCTCGTGACGTTCGCTGGCTGCTCAGGAGGTTCCCCGGGTTCCGGCAGCACCGACGAATCGGTGCGGCGCCGGAGCCACGCCGTGAGCGGCGCGGGCAGCTCGGCGGGGCGGTCGCCCCAGTCGTAGCGGACGGTGGAGCCGGCGGCCCAGTCGTGCAGCGCCTTGCGGTGCTTGCCCACCACGATGCCCACCAGGCCCAGGCCGAGGATGAAGCTGAACGGGTAGACGAGGGTGCGCACGGCCGCCGACCCGGGCGAGATGGGACGCTCGCCGCGCCCCACCACCCGCAGGCCCACGATGCCCTTGCCGATCGAGCGGCCGGTGATGGACAGCGCGATCCAGTAGTAGAGGAAGCCGAAGCCGGCGTAGCCGGCCGCCCAGGCCCAGGCGTGGTGCGTGGGCACCGGGTTGCCGGTCAGGTAGTGGATGATGTTGACCACGGCGGCCGCCACGAAGCTGTAGACGGTGGCGATCAGGAAGGCGTCGATGGCCCAGGCGGCCAGGCGGCTGATGCCCCCCGACAGCTCGCCGGTGACGGTGCCCGAGCTCATCCGCAGCTCCTCGCGGGGCCGGCGGAAGATCCGGTTGGCCACCCCGATGAGCACCAGGTCGAGCGCCACCAGCTGACGGCGCACCAGGTCGAGCAGACGGCCCACCACGCCGCGGGTGGCGTCGCTGACGATGGTGTCGATGCCGGCCCGCTTGGCCAGGGCGGCCACGTCGACCCGCTCGAGCAGGGCGTTGAGGTCGACCTTGGCCATCACCGGGTCGAGGTCGACCCGGCCCAGCATCTTGTCCATGTCGATGCGATCGAGCACGGCGTCGAGGTCGAGTCGTTCGAGCAGGGCGTCGAGGTCGATGTGGGCCAGCACCTCGTCGAGGTCGACCCGCTTGATCAGGCCCCCGATGTCCACCCGCTGGAGCACGGCGTCGAGGTCGACCCGCTGCACCACCCCGTCGATGTCGACGCGCCCGATGACGGCGTCCACGTCGACCCGGGACACCACCGCGTCGATGTCCACGCGGGACACGACGGCGTCGATGTCCACCTCGCTGACCACGTGGTCGATGTCGACCTCGCCCACGACGTGGTCCATGTCGATGGCGTCGACGGCGCGAGGGACGATGGCGCCGAGGACGCGGTCGATGGGGTTGGGCGGTGGCACGCCGGCAGTCTCGCCGCTGCCGATCCCGTTCGCCACCGCGAGTCGTCGCGCCGCGACCGGCTCCGGTTACGTTGCCCGCATGGTCGACCGCACCGACGTCGAGCAGGCCCAGGCCCTGGTGGCCGCGTCGCGTCGGGTCGTGGTGCTCACGGGTGCCGGGGTGTCGACCGACTCGGGCATCCCCGACTTCCGCGGTCCGAAGGGCCTCTGGACCACCAACCCCAAGGCCGAGCAGACCTCCGACATCGGCCACTACGTGCGCGACCGGGAGGTCCGACGCCGGGCGTGGCAGGGTCGCCTGGACTGGTTGGCCCGGCCCCGCCAGCCCAACGACGGCCACCGGGCCCTGGTGGCGCTGGCCCAGCGGGGTGTCCTGCACACCCTGGTGACCCAGAACATCGACGGGCTCCACCAGGCGGCCGGCATCGACCCGGCCCAGGTGGTCGAGGTCCACGGCACGATCCACCAGGTCGTGTGCCTGGACTGCGGGGCCCGCTCGCCGAGCGGCCCCACCCTCGAGCGGGTCCGCGCCGGCGAGGGGGACCCGGCCTGCCTGGCCTGCGGTGGGATGCTCAAGTCGGCCACCATCTCCTTCGGCCAGGCGCTGGTGGAGGCCGACCTGGCGCGGACGTTCGCAGCGGCCGCCAGCTGTGACCTGCTCCTGGCCATCGGCTCGACCCTCAGCGTCTACCCGGTGGCGGCCATGGTGCCCATGGCCCACCAGGCGGGTGCGCGGGTGGTCATCGTGAACGCCGAGCCCACCGAGATGGACCACCTGGCCCACGTCGTCGTCCGAGGCTCGATCTCGGAGGTGCTGCCCGAAATAACCGGACTTCCTTGATTGTTGACCTGTCCGGTAGCCTTTGAGGCGCCCAGAACCGACAAGAGGTAGAGATGGCCACCTTCCGAGACCTGCTCAAGCAGACCAAAGCCGAGATCCGCGAGGTGGACACCGCCGAGGCCCACGAGCTGCGCCTGGCTCCGGGCGCGGTGCTGCTCGACGTGCGCGAGCCCGACGAGTACGAGCAGGGTGCCATCCCCGGCTCCGTCCACATCCCGCGCGGCCACCTCGAGTCCAACATCGAAGGCAGGGTGCCCGACCACGACACCCCGCTGGTGGTCATCTGCGCCGGCGGCACCCGCTCGGCCTTCGCGGCCAAGACCCTGGCCGAGCTGGGCTACACCGACGTCGTCTCGGTGGCCGGCGGCTTCAACCAGTGGAAGGACGAGGGCCGCGACTGGCACGCGCCACGCGCCCTCAGCCCCGAGCAGCGCAACCGCTACCAGCGCCACCTGCTGCTGCCCGAGGTGGGCGAGGAGGGCCAGCTCAAGCTGCTCGACGCCAAGGTGCTGCTGCTGGGCGCCGGCGGCCTGGGCTCACCTGCCGCCCTCTACCTGGCCGCGGCCGGCGTGGGCACCATCGGCATCATCGACATGGACGTGGTCGACGACTCGAACCTCCAGCGCCAGATCCTGCACAACGTCGACCGCATCGGCGAGCGCAAGGTCGACTCGGCCAAGAAGACGCTCACCGCCCTCAACCCCGACGTCAACGTGGTCACCTACGACGTGCGGCTGGGCGCGGACAACGTCATGTCCATCCTCGAGGGCTTCGACCTGGTGGTGGACGGCACCGACAACTTCCCCACCCGCTACCTGGTCAACGACGCCTCGGTGAAGCTCGGCATCCCGGTCGTGCACGGCTCCATCTTCCGCTTCGACGGCATGGTCACCGTGTTCGACCCCCGGCGGGGCCCGACCTACCGCGACATGGTGCCCGAGCCGCCACCGGCCGAGCTGGCCCCGTCGTGCGCCGAGGCCGGCGTGCTCGGCGTGCTGCCCGGGATCATCGGCTCGATCCAGGCCCTCGAGGCCATCAAGCTCATCCTGGGCCTGGGCGATCCGCTGATCGGGCGCCTGCTGGCCTACGACTCGCTGGAGCAGAGCTTCCGCACCTACAAGGTGCAGGTCGACCCGGCCAACGAGGTGACCTGGGACAACCGGGATCGCATCGTGGTGGCCGAGCTGGACGGGTTGTGCATGCCGCATCCCCTGGCTGGCCCGGCCTAGATTCGCTCGCATCCGCTCGCTGATCCGGCGCCTGGCGCAACACAACCCGCTGCCCGACGGGGCAGCTCCGGTCGCCGTCGGCCTGGTGGTCAACGGTGCGGCCACCTACGCCTTCTTCGGGATCGCGTCGCGGACGCTGGCAGCCGCCACCTACAGCGCGGTCAGCGCCTTCTGGGCCGTCCTGTACGCCCTGGGCAACGGCATCATGCAGCCGCTCGAGCAGGAGGTGGCCAGGGCGTGCTCGGCCCGGCGGGCCAAGGGCATCGGCTCGGGGCCGGTCGTCCGCCGGGCCATGGTCATCGGCGGCTCGTTCTGGGTGCTGGTGTCGGCCGCCATCCTGCTGGCCTCCACCCAGGGCGCGTTCCTGAAGCTGTTCCACGACCAGCGGTCGCTCATCTACGCCCTGGTGCTGGGGCTGGGGGGCTTCTGCGTCGGCCACCTGACCCGCGGCACGCTCTCGTCCCACCACCGGTTCGGCCGCTACGGCATGTTCTTCACGGCCGACGGGATCGCCCGGGTGGTGCTGGCCGGCGTGCTGGGCGCGGCCGGGGTGCTGGTGGCCGGACCGTGGGGGGCGATCATGGCCGTGACCCCGTTCCTGGCCGCCGGCGCCGTGCTGTGGCGCCAGCACGGCCTGGTCGAGCCCGGACCGGCGGCGCCCTGGCCCGAGCTGACCCAGAACCTGGGCTGGTTGCTGTTGGGCACGTCGTCGATCTCGTTGGTGGTGCAGGGCGGCACGATCGCGGTGGGCCGGTTGGCCACCTCCAGCCAGCAGGCGGCCGCCGGGCAGTTCCTCAACGGGCTGCAGACGGCGCGCATCCCCCTGTTCCTGTTCCAGGCCATCCTGGCCTCGCTGCTGCCGAAGCTGTCGCGCCAGGCCGAGACGGGCAAGCTGGCGGAGTTCAGCGCCGGCCTGCGCCGGCTGGTGCTGGCCATCCTTGGCTTCGGCGTGATCGCGGTGGTGGGTGCGGCCGCCCTGGGGCCCTTCGTCATCCGGATCGTGTTCGGCAAGCAGACGGCGCTGACCCGCTGGGACCTGGCCATGTTGGCCGCCGCCTACATCGTGATCATGGCCACCATCTGCCTCGACCAGGGTCTGGTCGCCCTCTACGCCCACAGCCGGATGGCCATCGGCTGGTTCTGCGCCCTGCTGGTCTTCGTCGGGGTCACCGCCCTGGGCACCCAGCTCTTCCCCCGGGTGGAGATCGGCCTGCTGTGCTCGGCCTGCTTCGCCTTCGCCTGGATGCTGAGCTGCCTGTGGCTGGGCCTGCGCCGTCACCGCCAGGCCCACCGCTTCGAGCTGGCTGACGCCCTGGCCGACCTGCCCACCGAGATGTGAGCTGGGTGCCTCACCGGCGGCGCCGCCGTTGTTAGGGTCGAGGACCCTATGCACGCGTTGCGACAGCACGGGAGTCGGCTGGCCGTCGCCTTGGCGGTGGTGGCCGCCGGCGTGACGGCCTCTTCGGTGGCACCGGCCGGCGGCCAGGTCCCACCCGCGGGTGGGGTCGCATCGGTCGTGGCCGCGTCGCAGCGGCCCGGGGCCTTCAACACCGGGCCTCCCACCACGCCTCGCTCGGCCACCCCCCTGGCCACGACCTACACCTTCGGCCAGCAGCCCCTGGCCGACGTGCTCGCCTCGGCCGGCACCCAGACCCGCTGCGCCGGCCTGGACCAGAACCAGCTGGCCGCCATGGTGCTGGCCCCCACCTATCCCGAGACGGGCGCCGCCGGCTCGTCGGCGCCGTCGCCCATGACCCTGTCCCGGTACGACACGGTGGCGGTCAACGCCGGCAACGCCAACCTGTACGTCGGCGACAACCCCGCCACCCCCTACCCGCGGGCGTTCTGGAACCCCGGTGTGGGCGCCTGGCAGTTCGACTCGGCTGGCGGATGGCCGATGTCGACGGCCCAGGAGATGGCCACCGACAGCGCCTCGGCCACCGCGGCGGCGGTCATGGCCACCCGCTGGTGCAACGACACGGCCGACGCCGGCAACGATGCGGCCCGCCGGGCCAAGGCCTGGGCGCCCTGGGCCGGCTGTGGGTCCGGCGTGTGCGAGTCGATCTACCAGGCCGTCTACGACCCCACCACCCTCCACGTCAGCGTCGATCCCTCGGTCGGTCGCCAGGGCGGCATGGTGGCCCACGGCTGCTCGGTGCCCGGCGCCCCCCTCATCGGCTGCTGGCGCATCGACCCGGCCGCGGCCCAGGGCGACGACGCCTTCGCCGTGCCCAGCTTCGGGCCCACCCCGATCTCGGCGCCGTTCTACGACTATGTGCTGGGCACCACCGAGCACCGGGTGTGGCTGGCGGCCGACACCGGCTACCCGGTCAACATCGGCGCCGCCCTCACCGTGGGCGCCAACGCCCGCACCGCGTTGAGCTGGTCCACCTCGGCCTCGCTGTGCGACACCACGTTGCACGTGGGCACCTGCGGACCGCAGGTGTACCTGCGCAACTCGCTCACCTCGGGCGTGGCCGACGGAACGGCCATGCTCCTGGCTCCCACCACCGGCACCACCCTGATGTGCGACTGGGACGGCAACGGCACCGACACCCCCGGCGAGTTCGTGAACGGCAGCTGGTACGTGACCAACTCGACCACCGGCGGCGCCCCCCAGATGGTCTTCGGCTTCGGCCAGGCCGGTGACCTCCCCGTGTGCGGCGACTGGGACGGCAACGGCACCGACACCCCCGGCATCGTCCGCAACGGCGTCTGGTACCTCAGCAACACCCTGGGCAACCCCTTCGCCGACATCCACTTCGGCTACGGCAACGCCTCGGGCGACACCCCGGTGGTGGGGGACTGGGACGGCAACGGCACCGACACCCCCGGGGTGTACCGGGCGGGGCACTGGTACCTGGTGAACTCGTTGAGCAAGCCGGTGGCCGATCTGAACTTCGGCTACGGCGACCCCGGTGACCTCCCGGTGGTGGGCGACTGGAACGGCGACGGCCGCGACACGCCCGGCATCGTCCGCAACGGCGCCTGGTTCCTGGTGAACACGTCGGGCCAGGGGGTGGCCGACGTGTCGTTCTTCTACGGCGACGCCAGCGATCGGCCCGTGGCCGGTCACTGGAGCGCCGCCGCGCCGAGCACCGTGGGGGTGGTGCGCTCGTAGTGCACCCGTGGGGTGGTGCGCTCGTAGTGCACCCCTTGGGGTGGTGCGCTCGTAGTGCACCCGTGGGGTGGTGCGCTCGTAGTGCACCCGTGGGGTGGTGCGCTCGTAGTGCACCCGTGGGGTGGTGCGCTCGTAGTGCACCCGTGGGGTGGTGCGCTCGTAGTGCACCCCTTGGGGTGGTGCGGTCCTAGCGTGCGATGGCGATGGAGGGGGCCTGGCCGAGCGCCCAACGGCCGGTGAGGGGGACGTCGCCGGGGTTGCCGTAGGCGAAGCTGGCGTCGGCGTAGGGGTTGGACAGCGAGTTCACCACGAACCAGATGCCGGCTCGGTCCACCCCGGGGGTGTCGTGGCCATCGCCGTCCCAGTCGCCCACCACGGGGACGTCGCCCGGATCTCCGTAGGCGAAGCTGACGTCGGCGGCCGGGTTGCCCACGGTGTTCGAGAGGTACCACGTGTTGCCCCGCACGACGCCTGGGGTGTCGGTGCCGTTGCCGTCCCAGTCGCCCACCACCGGGGTGTCGCCCGAGGCGTTGCCGTAGCCGAAGTGGATGTCGGCGAAGGGGTTGCCCAGGGTGTTGCTGAGGTACCAGACGCCGTTGCGGACGATGCCGGGGGTGTCGGTGCCGTTGCCGTCCCAGTCGCCGCACACGGGGAGGTCACCGGCCTGGCCGAAGCCGAACACCGTCTGGGCGAACGAGCCGGTGGTGGCGTTCGTGATCCACCACTGGCCGGCCACGAACACGCCCGGCGTGTCGGTGCCGTTGCCGTCCCAGTCGCACATCAGGGTGGTGCCCCCTGATGGGGCCCCGAACCGGTAGGAGGTATTGGCCACCCCCGAGGTGACGGAGTTGCGCAGGTACAGCTGCGGCCCGCTGGTGGCCACCTCGGTGCCGGCCAGGGCCTCGAGGCTGACGCGGGTGCCGTTGAACCGGCTGACGTCCACACCTCCGGAGATCCCGGGGATCGTGCCAGCGTCGGTGTACTGCCAGAACTTCCAGTTGGTGCCCCACCCGGGCATCGCCGGCGGGCTCGAGGCCGTCGTCCAGTCGGCCTCCCAGAGGCGGTAGGCCGACAGGCTGGTGGTGCCGCCCAGCGCGGTGTTCCAGAAGTTGGGGCTCGTGTACACCATGGGCACACGCCCGGTCAGGCTGCGCACGGTGCTCAGCCAGGTGGCTGTCCAGGCCACGAGGTCGGAGGGCGCCAGGCCTCCGGTCACCTCCAGGTCGAGCACGGGGGCCAGGTCGCGACTGCCTCCCGCCGTGCCGGCCACCGACACGAACTGGTTGGCCTGCTGCGCCGCGGTCGTGAGCGGCAGGGCCGGCCGGGCGAAGTGGTACGCGCCCCGGAACAGCCCGGCGGCGCCCGACGCCGACCAGTCGCTGGCGAACCAGGGGTTGGTGTAGGGAGATCCGCTGGCCGAGGCGGGGCCCTCGGTGGCCTTGATGAAGGCGAAGCTCTGGCCCGAGGCCGCCACCTGCCCCCAGTTGATGGCTGCACCCGAGGGGTGGTTCCAGCCCGAGACGTCCGGGCCGGTCACGGTGCTGACGGCATCCGGGACGGCGGTGAGCCCGCCGGTCGGGGACGTCGGCGGGGTGGGGGCGGTCGGGGTGGTCGGCGGCACCGGGGTGGGGTCGAGCGCCCCGGCCGGGCCGGCCAGCAGGCTGGCCAGCACCAGGAGGCTGAGCACGAGGGTGGGCAGGAGCGGGCCTCGGCGGACCGTCCGGCCTCCGAGGCGGGTGGGTCGGGAGCGACCGATGCCGAACATGGTTCTACCTGTCGGCAGGTCGGGGTGACGACCTGAAGGCAGTGGTAGACACAGACCATGAAAGGCCTGATCACCTCGGGTGGCGCCGGCACGCGCCTGCGCCCCATCACCCATACGAGCGCCAAGCAGCTCGTACCAGTGGCAAACAAGCCCATCCTTTTCTACGTGATCGAGCACATGGCCGCGGCCGGCATCACCGACATCGGCATCGTGGTCGGCGACACCCGGGACGAGATCATGGCGGCGGTGGGGGACGGCTCGGCCTGGGGTGTGCACGTCACCTACCTCCCGCAGGACGCGCCACTCGGGCTGGCCCACTGCGTGCTGATCGCCCGTGAGTTCCTGGGCGACGACGATTTTGTCATGTACCTGGGGGACAACATGCTCCAACAGGGACTCGACGGCTTCATCGGCCACTTCACCCGGGCTCGACGGGAGGCCGCCGAGCCCACCCTGGCCGGCGGCCACGAGGCCCCGGTGGCCCAGATCCTGCTGTGCCCGGTGCCCGATCCCCACCGGTTCGGGGTGGCCGAGATCGACGAGGTGGGCCACGTGGTGCGGTTGGTGGAGAAGCCCGAGGTGCCACCCTCGGACCTGGCCCTGGTGGGCGTGTACCTGTTCACCTCGGCCATCCACGATGCGGTGGCGTCCATCGAGCCGTCGCCCCGCGGCGAGCTGGAGATCACCGACGCCATCCAGTGGCTCATCGACTCAGGGCGTCCGGTGCGCCACGAGGTGGTGCAGGGGTGGTGGCTCGACACCGGCAAGAAGGACCCCCTGTTGGAGAGCAACCGCCGGGTGCTCGAGACGCTCGAGCCCCGGATCGACGGCAAGGTCGACGACGCCTCCGACGTGGACGGCCGGGTGGTGATCGAGGAGGGGGCCGAGCTCATCGGTGCCCGGGTGCGGGGGCCGGCCGTGATCGGGGCGCGCACGCGCCTGGTCAACGCCTACGTCGGGCCCTTCACGGCCGTGGCCGCCGACTGCGAGATCATCGACTCCGAGGTCGAGCACTCGGTGGTGCTCGACCACAGCCGCATCATCGACGTGCCCCGCCTCACCGACTCGCTCATCGGGCGCCACGTCGAGGTGCGCCGCTCGACCGTGCGCCCCCGGGCCATCCGCCTGATGTTGGGCGACCACTCCAGCGTCGAGCTCGAGTAGGGGGTCGGGCCGCAGGTCGATGGGGGTCGAGCTGGGGTCGGGCCCCGATCGGGGTCGACTAACCTCGGCCGACCATGGCCACCGTCACCCAGTCCGAAGTCATCGCCGGCGTCTACCTGGTCGAACCCGACATCCACGGCGACGAGCGCGGGTACTTCGTCGAGACCTACCGCCGCGAGTGGTTCCCGCAAGGGCGGGAGATGATCCAGGGCAACCGCGGCGACCGCCAGGCCGGCGCCATCGTCGGGTTGCACTACCACCTGCACCAGGCCGACTACTGGTACGTCCCCTACGGCACGGCCCGGGTGGTGCTGCACGACCTGCGCACCGGGTCACCCACCGACGCCGCCACCCTCACCGTCGACCTGGGCCGGCGCCCCGACGGCACCCACTCCCACCAGGGCATCTTCATCCCGCCCGGCGTGGCCCACGGCTTCGCCGCCCTCACCGACATGACCATCACCTACCTGGTGGACGGCTACTACAACCCGACCGACGAGCGGGGCGTGGCCTGGGACGACCCGGCCGTGCAGGCCGACTGGGGCCTGAGCGATCCCATCCTGTCGGCGCGCGACCAGCAGAACCCGCGGCGGGCCGACATCGAGCCGCAGTGGCAGCCCCACTTCGGGCTGCGGCCCTGATCGGCGGGGGCGCGACGTGAAGCAGTTCGTGACCGGCGGCGCCGGCTTCATCGGTTCCAACTACGTGCGCTGGGTGCTGGCCAACACCGACGACGAGGTGACGGTCTACGACGCGCTGACCTACGCCGGCAACCTGTCGACCCTGCGCGACGTCGACGACAGCCCTCGGTACCGCTTCGTCCCGGGCAACATCGCGGATCGGGCCACCCTGGACGACGCCATGGCCGGCCACGACGCGGTGGTGCACTTCGCAGCCGAGAGCCACGTCGACCGCTCCATCGTGGGTCCCGACGACTTCGTGCACACGAACTGCTTCGGTACCAACGTGGTGGTCGACACGGCGCGACGCCTCGAGATCCCCCGGGTGGTCCACATCGGCACCGACGAGGTGTACGGCTCGGTCGAGGTGGGGTCCTCCGTCGAGTCGGACCCGCTGGAGCCTCGCTCGCCCTACTCGGCGTCCAAGGCCGGGTCCGACCTGATCGCCCTGTCGTACTTCTCGACCTACGGCACGCCGGTGACCGTCACCCGCTGCACCAACAACTTCGGGCCCTACCAGTACCCGGAGAAGGCCATACCGCTTTTCACCACCAACCTGCTCGACGGGATGCCCATCCCGCTCTACGGCGACGGCGGCAACGAGCGCGACTGGATCTTCGTCGACGACCACTGCGCCGGGGTCCACCTGGTGCTGACCGACGGCCAGGCCGGCGAGATCTACAACATCGGCGCCGGCAACGAGACCCCCAACCGGGTGCTGGTGGACAAGCTGCTGGCGCTGCTCGGCCAGGGCGAGGACATGGTGACGTACGTGGCCGACCGCCTCGGCCACGACCGGCGCTACTCGGTGGACATCGCCAAGATCACCGCCCTGGGCTGGAAGCGGCAGCGATCGCTGGACGAGGCCCTCGAGGCCACGGTGGCCTGGTACCGCGACAACCGCTGGTGGTGGGAACCACTGAAGGGCCGATGACCGCCCGGGGCAGGGGTTGACGTGCGCGTCCTGATCACGGGGGCCGGGGGGCAGCTGGGCCGGGAGCTGGTCGCGGTGTTCCGAGACCACGACGTGGTGGCGGTCGACCACGCCTCGCTCGACGTGGCCGACCGCGACGCGGTGCTCGGGTTGGTCACGACCGTCGCGCCTGACGCCATCGTGAACGGGGCGGCGTGGACCGCGGTGGACGCCAACGAGGCCGATCCGGACCGGGCCTGGGCGGTCAACGCCCTGGCCGTGCGCCACCTGGCCGACGGCGCCCGGCGGGTGGGGGCGACGGTCTGCCAGGTCTCCACCGACTACGTGTTCGACGGCACCCAGCCCGAGCCCTACGTCGAGTGGGACCGACCCAACCCGGTGTCGATGTACGGGCGCTCGAAGTACGGGGGCGAGCTCGAGCTGGGCCCCGAGCACACCGTCGTGCGCACCTCGTGGGTGTGCGGGTTCCACGGCGCCAACATGGTCAAGACCATCCTGCGACTGGCCGGCGAGCACGAGACCCTGACCTTCGTGGATGACCAGCGCGGCCATCCCACCTTCGCCGACGACCTGGCCGCGGTGATCCGGCGGCTGGTGGTCGAGCGGCGCCCGGGGCTGTTCCACGTGACCAACCAGGGGGCGGTGTCGTGGTACGAGTTCGCCCGAGCGGTCCTGGCCGCGGCCGGCCAGGACCCCGACCGCGTCCACCCCATCGCCACGGCCGACCTGCAACCGGAGCGCCCCGCGCCCCGGCCGGCCAACTCGGTGCTCGACAACGCCGCCCTGCGCCTGGCCGGCCTGCCGCTGGCGCCCGACTTCCGCGAGACGTTGGCCCGCCTGGTCCCCCGGCTGCTGGCCTGATGACCCGACGGAGGTGAGCCTGCCGTGAGCCTGGTGCGGGCGGTGGTCCTCAACTACGACGGAGGCGACGACGTGGTGCGCTGCGTGGACGCCTTGGTGGCCACCAGCTCCGAGGCCACCGTGCAGGTGGTGGTGGTGGACAACGGCTCGACCGACGCCAGCGCGGAGGCGCTCGAGGCGGCTCACCCGCAGGTGGAGGTGCGCCGCACCGGCTCCAACCGGGGCTTCGGGGCCAACAACGTGGCCCTGGCCGACCTGGACGGCATCGACTACGTGGCCCTGGTCAACAACGACGCCTTCGTGGAGCCCGGCTGGCTCGACCCCCTGGTGGCCACCCTCGACACCGACGCCGGGCTGGGCGCGGTCCAGTCCAAGATCCTCTTCGAACCCGGCTTCGTCGAGGTGGAGGTGGAGACGGCGGCCTCGGTGCGCCGCTGGGACCCGCGCCGCTTCGGGGTGGTCCTGCGGGGCGCACGCCTGGACGGCGAGGACGTGTGGCCCGGCGTGCACCTGGCCTCGGGCGGGTTGGGGGCCCGTCTGGAGGACGGCGTTCGGGTGGAGCCGACCGCGCCGGCGGCCGTGGTGCGGGTGCCGGTCGACGCGGCCGCCCGCCAGGCGCCGCCTCGGGTGGAGCTGCTGGTCGAGGCCGAGGAGGCCAAGTCGGCGCGCTTCGCCGGCGCCGCCGGCGCCGTCGCGGTGGACCTGGGACCGACCCCGCGCTGGGTGGGGGTGCCGCTGGGCGGCACGCCGTTCGACGTGATCAACAGCGCCGGTGGCGAGCTGCTGGCCGACGGCAGCGCCGGGGACCGCGGCGTCCACCAGCGCGACGAGGGCCAGTTCGACCGCCCCGTCCCCCTGGACGCCTGGTCGGGCGGGGCGGTGCTGCTGCGCCCGTCCTACCTGGCCGACGTGGGGCTGTTCGACGAGCGGTTCTTCCTCTACTACGAGGACACCGACCTGTCGGCTCGGGGGCGGGCCCGGGGTTGGCGCTACGCCTTCGTGCCGGACTCGGTGGTGCGCCACCGCCACGCGGCCAGCTCCGGTGTGGCCAGCCCGCTGCTGCGCTGGCACGTCGAGCGCAACCGCCTGCTGTACCTGACCAAGGACGCGCCGCTGGCCCTGGCCGGGCGAGCCGTGCTGCGCCATCCGCTGTCCACCCTCAGCTACGCCCGGCGCGACGTGCTCGCCCCGCTGGTCGACGGCCGGCCGACGGATGCCTCGATGGTGCGCCTGCGCCTGTCCGCCTACGCCGGCTACCTCCGCCTGGCCCCCACCGTGCTCGCCGAGCGGTGGCACGCCCGCCGCTAACGTTGTGGTGATGGGCGGGTTCCGCGATCGCAACCCGTTCCCCGAGGGCACGGTGGCGGTGGGCGTCGGGCTGGTCGTCACCGGGGTGGCGGCCTACGCCTTCCTGGTGGTGGCGGCTCGGGTGCTGGGACCGGCGGAGTACGGCGGGCTGTCGGTGCTGTCGGCCCTCGTGTTCCTGTTCGGCGGGGGCGTGTTCCTGCCCCTGGAGCAGGAGGTGAGCCGCCAGCTGGTGACCCGCCGCCTGGCCGGGTTGGGCGGGGGTCCGGTCGTCCGTCGGGCGCTGCTGCTCGGGCTGGGGCTGGCCGGCGTGCTCGTCGCCGGCGTGGCGGTCCTGTCGCCCTGGCTCAGTCACCGCCTGTTCCGGGGGGAGCCCCTGCTGGTGGCGGGCCTGGCCCTGGGCATCCTCGGCTACCTGGTGGCCAACCTGGTGGAGGGCGTCTTCTCGGGCAACGGCCGCTTCGCCCGCTACGGCACCTACCTCGGCGGCGAGGCCGTGTTCCGCCTGGCCATCTGCCTGGGACTGGTCGTGGCCGGCGTGCAGACCGCCGGCCCGTACGGCCTGACCCTGGGGCTGTGCCCCATCGTCATGGCCGTGGTCCTGGTCTGGGGCCAGCGCGACCTGGCCCGTCCCGGCCCGGAGATCGCCTGGGCCGAGATCTCCGCCGCCCTCGGCTCGCTGCTGGTGGCGGCGGTGCTGGCCCTGGCCCTGATCAACGGCCCGGCCGTGCTGGTCCAGCTGCTGGCCACCCCGGCTCAGCGCGCCGAGGTGGGCCGGTTCACCGCCGCCCTGCTGGTGGCCCGGCTGCCCTTCTTCCTGTTCCAGGCCATCCAGGCCGCGCTCCTCCCCAAGCTGTCCGGTCTGGTGGCCGAGGAGCGCTACGAGGAGTTCCGCCGCGGGCTGCGGCGGCTGGTGGCCATCGTGGCGGCGCTGGCCGCGGTGGCCACCGTCATCGGGTTCACGGTCGGGTCGCAGGTCATGACGCTGGTGTTCGGCCCCAGCTACGACATCAGCGACCGCACCCTGGGCATCCTGGCCGCGGCGTGCGGCGCCTACGTGGTGGCCACCGCCGTGGCCCAGGCCCTCATCGCCCTGGGCGGCCTGCGGCGCGTGGCCGTGGGGTGGGGGATCGGCTGCGCGGTGATGCTGGCGCTGGTGCCCTTCGGCACCGACCCGGTGACCCGGGTCGAGAACGCCTTCCTGGCCGGGTCGCTGGCCGCCATCGTGGCCATGGTGGTGGAGTTGCAGCTGATGTCGCGGTCCGGCGCGGTGGCGTCGTCCCAAGGCGTGCTCGAGGCTATGAGCGACCTGCCACTCGAGCCGTGACCACGAAGGTGTAGGCGAACAGGGAGGGCCAGGCGTTGCCCACGCGGTGGGCCAGCCGAGCCGGCCCCGGTGATCGCAGGGCGGGCACGGGCACCGTGGCCCGCAGCCGGGTGACCTCGAAGCCGGCCTGGCCCAGCATCTCGACGAGGGTGCGGCGGGTGTAGAAGCGCAGGTGGGTCCGGTCCAGGATGCCCCGGTCGGTGTAGTCGAAGTGCCCGGCGAGCAGGCCGACCCGCATGGCCCAGTTGGCCACGTTGGGGATGCTCAGCACCAGGTGCCCGCCGGGGCTCAACCGGGTGCGCAGCCGGGCCAGCACGGCGGCGGGGTCGGGCAGGTGCTCGAGCGTGTCGCCGAACAGGAGCACCTCGTAGTCGTGGGGCAGGGTGGTCGCGTCGAAGGCGTCGAGGTCGCCCACGTAGACCTCTTCGCACACCCGTCGGGCCTCGGCCGCGGCCGCGGGGTCGAGCTCGTGGCCGTCGACCCGCAGCCCGGCGTCGGCCAGCACGGCGGCGAAGTAGCCCGAGGACACCCCGCCCTCGAACACCCGGTCACCGGGTCGGGTGACGTCGAGCACGGCCTGGGCCAGCAGGTGGTGGCCGCGGTACGGGATGGTCTGGAGCTGGACGTAGCCGTGCTCGTCGGTGCTGCGGGCCGCGGCCAGCAGCTCGAGGGCCGAGCGGGTGTGGACGGGCGCAGGCGCGGGCTCGACGGGCACGGGGGCATCGTAGGAGATGGCCGCCACGCGCCGGTCCGATGGCCGGTCAGATGGCGCGGCGCACCGCGTGCCAGTAGGCCCGCAGGACCCGGTCGAGGGGCACCAGGGCCTGGGGCGGGGGCAGGTTGCCGGGTTGGAGGTGGTCGGCGAAGAGCCACACCAGGTCGCGCTCGGGCACCACGCGGGCCCGCTGCAGCTCCCGCCGCCGGCGCCGCAGCCAGCGACGGTTCCGCCACAGCCAGCCGTAGGCCCCCAACTTGGCCCCCAACCAGCCGTCGCTGGCCGCGTAGGCGATCATGGCCAGCTCGAGGACGGCCAGGGCCGGGGCGACCACCGCCAGGTGCCGCGGTCCGAACTCGGTGAGCACCATGATCAGGCGGTTGCGCTCGAGCAGCCGGAACTTCACCGGGTTGCGGGAGAACTCGTAGCGGTGGGTGACCACGGCGGTGGGGACGTAGACCACCTCCCAGCCCCGCTGCCAGGCCCGCAGGCTGAGATCGGCGTCCTCGTAGTAGGCGAACAGCTCCTCCGCCAGCCCGCCCAGGGCGTCCCACACCTGGCGCCGGGCCATCACGCCGGTGCCGCTGGCGGCGGTGACCCGCTCCTGGCGGTCGTGGTCGGCCGCCGGCTCGTCGAAGCGCCCCGACCAGCTCACGCCCAGGAAGTGCACGTCGTTGCCGGCCGAGTTGAGGCGATCGGGGTGGTCGGCCAGGCGCACGCTGGCGGTGGCCAGGGCCACCTCGGGGCGTCGGGCCACCACCGCCAGCTCGGCCAGGGCATCGGGGGCCACCAGGGCGTCGGGGTTGACCAACGCCACCAGCTCGCCGGTGGAGGCGGCCACACCCAGGTTCGAGCCCGCGGCGAAGCCCACGTTGGTCCCGGGCCGCACCACCGTGACCCGGTCCCGGCCCTCCAGGGCGTCGACCGCGCCCTCGGTGCCGCCGTTGTCGACCACCACCACGTCGGCCTCGACGCCGGTGGAGTCCAGCACGGCCTGCACCGATCGGCCGAGCCAGGGATCGGGTCCGTAGGCCACGATCACCGCCGAGACCCGGGTGGGAGGCACCGACGCAGCTGGGGGCACGAGGGGAGCAGGGTAGCGCTCCGCGCCGGGCGCGGGTTGGTAGGGTCGGGGGTCGTCCCACCCGGAGCGTTCCCCTGGCTGCTCTACTCGCCATCATCCCGGCCCTCGACGAGGAGGAGACCGTCGCACAGGTCGTGCGCGCGGTGCTCGACCACCTCGACGCCGACGTCCTGGTGGTCGACGACGGCTCGCGCGACGACACGGTGGGCTGCGCCGTGCGGGCCGGCGCCGTGGTGTTGAGCCACCCGTTCAACCTGGGGGTGGGCGCCGCCCTGCGCACCGGCTTCCGCTATGCCGACGAGCACGACTACGACGTGGCCGTGCAGATCGACGCCGACGGCCAGCACGAGGTGGCCGACGCCAAGCGACTGGTGGAAGGGGTCACCGAGGGCGGCGCCGACCTGGTGGTCGGTTCCCGGTTCTCCGCCGGCTACGACGTGGGCCGGCTGCGGCGCACCAACATGCACCTGTTGTCGCGGCGGGTCAGCCGCTACCTCGGCGTGCCCATCAGCGACACCACCAGCGGGTTCCGGGCCTTCAGTGCCAAGGCCATCGACCGCTTCGCCGTCGCCTACCCGACCGCCTACCTGTCCGACACGGTCGAGGCCCTCTTGCTGGCCCGTGACCTGGGGCTGCGGGTCACCGAGCTGGGCGTCCAGATGCATGCCCGCCAGGGCGGCCAGCCCTCCTCGCGGTCGGTGCTGGCCAGCTACCACCTGCTGCGGCTGTGGCTGGTGCTGGCCCTGCACCGCTTCCGGGCCCCGCTGCACCGAGCCGAGGCGGCTGGCTGATGGCGCGCATCGAGCTGGTCATGCTGCTGGGCGCCCTGCTGCTGTTGGGGTTCATCGTCGAGGTGGTCCGACGGCGGCGGCTGTCAGAGGGCTACGCCCTGCTGTGGATCGCGGTGGGGGTGGGCGTCCTGCTGCTGGGCGTCCTGCGGCCCCTGGTCGACCGCCTGTCGCGGCTGGTGGGCATCAGCTACGGGGCCAGCCTGGTCTTCGGCGTGGCCGTCGTGTTCCTGGTGGTGGTGTGCGTGAACCTGTCCATGCACGTGTCACGCCTCGAGGAGAAGGTCCAGACCCTGGCCGAGGAGGTGGCGCTGCTCCACGGCCCGCGCTCGGCCTCGGGCCACGACGAACCGCCCCTCGACGAGCCGCTCGGCGACCCGGTGGAGGTCCCGATCTCCGCTCAGTCGGTCGACACCAGCGAGGTGGGCGGGGACCCGGCCTGATCGTCGTCGTCTCCGTCGACCTCGCCGGCGGCGTCGGGCAGCGGTGACCGGTCGGGCGAGAACGCCACCACGACCACGCCCAGCGCGGCGGCCAACACCATGACGACGACCCACAGGGCCGAACCGCCGGGTGGCTGCCACTTGCCCAGCAGGATGTTGACGGTGGCGCTGGAGCGTCCCACCGTGTAGCGGTGCAGGTTCCAGTAGAGGGCGTGGGCGCTGAGCACGCCGACGGTGGCGGCCACCACGAGGCTGAGCCGGCGGGCCAGGCCGGGCACCAGGCCGGCACCCCGGTCGAGGTTCACGAGGGCCAGCAGGGGGATGCCGACCGCCACCGGCAGGGTGTAACGACCCTGCCAGATGAGGCTGGCCGAGCCCGTCATCGGGGCCTGCAGGAACACGGGGATGGCCACCATGGCCACCAGGGTGAGGGCCAGGGCCAGGCTCTGGCGCAGCTTGGCCAGCATCACCGCCCCGGCGATCAGGGCGAACACCAGGCCCAGCCAGACGTAGAGGGTGAGGTTGCTCGGGGGCACGTCCAGCCACCCGAACTGGCCGAACATCTGCTGGACGTACCAGGGCGTCGACCCGAGCACGAAGGTCCAGTGGTCGACCGCGGGCGGGAAGGCGGATCCGCCCACCACCTTCCCGCTGGCGATGCCGGTGGCGTAGACCATCCCGAGGGCGGCCACGCACACCACGGCCAGACCGACCACGGTGATCTGCACCCGCCGCGACCGGGCCATGGCCACCAGGGTGGGCCAGGTGGTGCTGAGCAGCCCCAGCACCACGATGAGCCCGGCGAAGGGCCCCGACAACGGCCGGGTCAGGGCCATGGCCGATCCCGACACGAACAGGCCGATGAGCAGGCTCCGGGGGATGGCGGCCATCCCGTGCTCGGCCCGTCGGGCGGTGGCCAGCACGTGGGCCCACAGGGCGATGGCGGTGGCGATCTCGAAGCCGCTGGGGTTCACCGAGCCAGCCAGGAACAGCGCCATGGGCGTCGTGGCCACCAGCACGCCGGCCACGGCCAGGCACGGTCGCACCGCCTGTTGCAGGGCCTTGACCGCGGCGGCCAGGAACATCGAGCACACCAGGGCGCTGACCAGGCGCATCAGGTAGATGCCCGTCAGGTCGGCGAACAGGCGCGAGGGCCAGCCCACCAGCACGAAGTACAGCGGGGGATAGGCGCCTGACGGCGTGCTCACGTCGGTCACCCGGTGGCTGCCCTGGAGGTTGGGTGGGCACTGGTTGGGTCGCGTGTCGGCGTGGAAGGCGAAGCAGGGGTTGACCGGGGCCCAGTAGGCGGGGATGCGGTAGGTGCGCAGGCCCGTCCCGGGCAGGGTGTTGCGCCCGCCGATCTGGCCGTACCAGGTGGCCACCGCCTTGGTCACGTGCGCCGGCTCGTCGGGCACGGCGAACATGGGGTTGGAGATGGCCCAGGCCGACGACGGGATGAGGAACAGGGCGATCAGCACGGGCCACGACCGCAGCCAGCCCGCCCGCCGATCCCTCGAGGTCATCGGTCGACCCTAGCAACCGCCCCGAACGCCCACGGGCATCGCGTCGGCCGGTCCGAGCCGCCCGCAGTACGCTGCCAGCCACCATGCAGCCAACCACGATGTCGGCCCACCCTCGTCGGTCTCGGTGAGCGCAGCCCAACCTCCGGCCGTCGGCTTCCCCCAGGCCACCTGGACGTCGTTCGACCGGTATGGCCGCTACGCCGCCATCGTGGAGGCGGTGCGGGCCTGCCTGGGGGACGGCCGCCTGCGGGTGCTGGACGTGGGTGACAGCGCCGGGCACCTCCACCTGTTCGACCCGGGACTCGAGGTGGTGGGCCTCGACGTGACCCTCGCCTCGGACCCGCTCCCCGACACCGTGGCCGTGCGGGCCGACGGCACCCGCCTGCCCGTGGCCGACGCCACCTTCGACGCGGTGGTCAGCAGCGACGTGCTCGAACACGTCGTCCCCCCCGGCCGCGACGCCTTCCTGGCCGAGCTCACCCGGGCGTCGCGGGACGTGGTGGTGGTGGCGGCGCCGTTCGACACGCCGGGCGTGGCCGCCTGCGAGGAGCTGGCCCGGCGCTACGCCCTGTTCAGCGCCGAGGCCCCCCAGCCCCAGCTCGAGGAGCACCGCGACAACGGCCTGCCCTCGTTGGCCGCCACCGCCGCCGCCCTGGAGTCGGGCGGGGCTCGGGTGGCCACGGTGGGCAACGGCAACCTGTGGGACTGGCTGCTCATGATGGTGGTCCGCTTCCAGCTCGAGGCCCGTCCCGACCTGCGGGCCCTGAGCGAGGGCTACGACGTCTGGTACAACCAGGCCCTGGCCACGCGGGCTCACGTCGGCCCCTACTACCGGCACCTGGTGGTGGCCCGCCGCCAGGGCGAGCCCCGAGTGGGCGCGGCGGGCCGAGGGTCGAGCGGAGCCGGCGCCGGTGAACTCGTCGGCCTGGATCCGACCGATCCCACGGGGGCGGCGGGCATGGCCCTGGGCGACCTGGCCGCGGTGCTGGGCGCGCTGATCGCCGCCGACTCCACCGAGGTGGCCCGCCACGACGCCCGGGTGGCCGCTCGGGCCCAGGACGCCCGCTTCGACGAGCTGGGCGCCCGCCTCGACCACCTGGGCGAGCGCCTGGAGGCGCTCATCGAGCTCGAGGTGAGCATGGCCGAGCGCTTCGGCGCCCTGTACAACCGGCTGGGCCGGGTGGTGCGACCCTTCCGACGTGACGCCACGTCCTAGCATCGGCGGCACCTGCCGTCGGACCCGCGAGCCCGCCATGTCCCCATCTGTGAAGACGTCCCGGGCGCTGCCGGTCCTGCCCGTCCTGGTGGTCGTGGCCCTGCTCGTGGGCCTGTGGGCGCCGTCCGCGTCGTCCGCGGCGGACGCGGCCCCGGGCTCGGCGTCAGCGTCCCTCGCGGCCCAGGTGGCGGTCGAGGCCGTCGCCAGGGTGGCCCACGGCGGTCGGGTGCCGGTCATCGTGACCTTGATCGGGACGTCGGGCCCGGGGACGCCCGGCTCGGTGGCGCGCTCGGCGGCGCGGGCCCGAGATCTGGTCCCGCGGCTGACCCGGGCGGGGGGACGCGGCGTGAGGGTGCTCGACCACCTGGGCCTGGTCACCGCCTCGGTGGATGCCACCGGCCTGGCCGCGCTGGCGTCCTCGCCCGACGTGGCCGCCGTGCACGTGTCCCACTGGCACCAGCCCGACCTGGTCCCGGAGGAGGCACTGGTGGGGGCGCCCTACGCCTGGACGTTCGCCTCGGGCTACAACGGCGCCGGCCAGTCGGTGGGCATCCTCGACACCGGTGTGCAACCCGACCACCCCTTCCTGGGCGGGCGGGTGATCGACGGCGCCTGCTTCACCGCCGACGGCGTGACCGGTGACCCGACGGCCGCGCCCGCCTGCCCGGGCGGGGTCACCACCCTGCCGGCCACGGCCCGGCCCGCCTCCGGTCCCACGCCGGACGTGGCCGGCAGCCCGGCCGACGCCGTGCCCTGCACCAGCGTCCCCAGCGAGTGCCAGCACGGCACCCACGTGGCCGGCATCGCCGCCGGCGGTACGGGTTCGACCACCGGCAACGGCTCGGGGGTGGCCTGGGGGGCGGGCATCGTGGCCGTCCAGGTGTTCACCACCCTGACCACCACGGCCGAGTGCACGCCCCTGTCCCCGCCCTGCCTGGGGGCCGGGGACAGCGACATCCTGGCCGGGCTGAACTGGCTGTTGGCCCGCCAGGGCGACGACCACGTCGTGGCCGCCAACCTGAGCCTGGGCAGCGGCAACGCCCAGACGGCGTGCGACTCGAGCACCGCCGACGTGTACCACGCCGTGTTCGGCGCCGCCCTGGCCGCCGGGGTGGCCCCGGTGGTGGCCTCGGGCAACGGCTACCAGGCCACCTCGGCCAACGGCTACCCCAACGGCATCGCCTACCCGGCGTGCGACTCCGACGCCATCAGCGTCGGCGCGGTGGCCGACTCGGGGGTCATCGCCGGCTACACCCAGGACTCACCCCAGCTGTCCATGCTGGCGCCGGGCTCGGACGTGGTGTCGTCGGTGCCCGGATCGTCCACCCCTCCGGGCAGCTTCGCCTCGCTGTCGGGCACGTCCATGGCCGCCCCCTTCGTCTCCGGGGCGGTAGCTGTCATCCGACAGCAGCACCCGACGTGGGGGGTGGCGGCCATCGAGGCGCTGCTGCGCGGCACCGGCGTGCCCATCCAGGACACCCGTCCGGGCACGTTCGGCGAGGCCACCCCGCGGCTGGACCTGGCCGGAGCGGTCAACCCGCCCACGTTCCACGCCGTCAGCCCGACGCGGCTGCTCGACACCCGCAACAGCACCGGCCTGCCCAACGCCGGCACCCGCCTGGGCGCCGGGACGACGCTCAACCTCAGGGTGACCGTCGCCGGCGTGCCGGCCGGTGGGGCCTCGGCCGTGGTGCTCAACGTCACCGCCGTGAACCCGGTGGGCAACGGCTACGTGACCGCCTGGCCCATGGGCCTGCCCCGACCGGCCACGTCCAACCTGAACCTGACCCCCGGGGTGGTCAAGCCCAACCTGGTCACGGTCAAGGTGGGCGCCCTCGGCCAGGTGTCGCTCTACAACCAGAGCGGCAGCACCGACCTGGTGGTGGACCTGGACGGCTGGTACGACACCGGTGGGGCGTCGGCCAGTGGGGGCACGCTGCACCCGCTCACCCCCCAGCGGGTGCTCGACACCCGTGACGGCACGGGCCTGCCCGGTCACGTGGCCGCCCCCATGACCGCCGGCGCCGTCGTGCACCTGCCCGTGGCCAGCGAGGCCTCGCTGCCCGCCGGGGCCACCGCCGTGGTGCTCAACCTGACGTCGGTCGACGCCACCCAGGCCAGCTTCATCACCGCCTGGCCCGATGGCACGGCCCAGCCGCTGGCCTCGAGCCTGAACCCCGAAGCCGGGCCGGTGAGCTCGAACCTGGTGGTCGTACCCCTCGGGGCCGACGGGGCCGTGAACCTGGTCAACGCCCTGGGCCGGCTCGACCTGGTGGCCGACCTGGCCGGGTGGTTCGACGCCACGCCGACGCCCACCACGGGTCACCTGGTGCCCCTGTCCCCGGCCCGCCTCCTGGACACCCGCTACGGGACCGGGTCGCCGGGCGGTCCGGTGGGGCCCAACAGCGGCATCGCCCTGCAGGTCACCGGGCGGGGCGGCGTGCCGGCCTCGGGCGTCAGCGCGGTGGTGCTGAACCTGACCGCGGTGGACAACACCACCAACAGCTTCGTGACCGTCTACCCCAACGGCGCGGCGCGGCCCCTGGCCTCCAACCTCAACCCCATCGCCGGGCGGATCACGTCCAACCTGGTGACCGTGCCGGTGGGGACGAACGGCCAGATCCTGCTGTTCAACGCCTTCGGCTCCACCGATCTGGTGGCCGACGTCTTCGGCTGGTACTCCGGGTAGGAGGGCCGACCCCTCACGAACTTGCGTTGAGAACTGCCCCGCGGAGGGCCGAGACCAACGCATGTTCGGGCGTAGGATTCGACTTCGGACGGCGGGTGATCCGCCGATGTCTGGAGGATGACGAGGGCGATGGGTGGGCGACGATCGCGACGCGTGGCGGTGGGGTGCGCCAGCGCGGTCCTGCTGGGCTCGCTGGTGCTGGCGGGGTGCGGGCAGCAGGACGGCAACCAGGTGAGCGTCGGAGTGTCCAAGACGCCCCAGGCCCGGTTGGTGGCGGCCGCGGCCTCCGCCACCGAGGCGCTCCAGAGCGGCACGTTCTCCATATCCGTCTTGGACGCGGGTTCGAAGGATCCGTCCGACTTCTCCGACACGGCCACGGGCTCGTTCGATCGGGCCAGCCACCGAACCGAGATCCACACCACGATGACGACGCCCCCCGGAGCTGACGTCACCGCGGTCGACCGACTCGGAGTCAGCGACGAGGTCATCGACGGCAGCACCGAGTACATGAAGATGGCCCTTCCCTTTGGCACGCCCGGCCTGCCCTCGGCGAAGCCATGGGTCTCCCTGACCTTGCCGAGTCCGATGCGCGGCGGTTCCCCGTTCGGGATGTCCGGCGGTCTGCTGTCTCCCGACGGCGACCCACTCCGCGAGTTGCAGGACGTCACCGGCGGCGTGACCGACCTCGGCCCGGCCACCGTGGATGGCGTGGCGACCACCCACTACCAGACCACCATCACCCCTGAGGAGGAGCTGCGGGCGGCCCAGCAGTCGATGGCCACCGCCCCGGCCGCCGAGCGCCAGGCGTTCGCCTCGGAAGCGACCGATCCGTCGCAGGCACCCACCGCCCACGTACAGGTGTGGATCGACGACGCCGGGTTGATCCGCCGCATGGTGGTCGATCTCGACGGCCTGAGGGACTCGGGATCGTCGTCCGATGGCGGGTCAACCGACGGCACCGACCCAAGCGCTGACCCGTCGTCGACGCCGGAGAACATCACGATGCGCTACGACCTGTTGACCGTGAACCAGCCGGTCGACATCCAGGTCCCGCCTCCCGACCAGGTCTCGGCGCTACCCACATGTGGATCCGACTCGTCCACCCCGAACACCGACCAATCTGGCGCCACCAGCTGCTCCGAGGCGACCGACGACGGATCGGCGATCAGCACCAGCTACGGCTCCGGCGCGTCGACCAGCACCTCGATGGGATCGGCCGTCACGCACTGACCCGAGCGGCCAGCGGTCACGCACCCAGGCGGCGGCGCACCTTGTCCAGGCCCCGCTGCGCGGTGGCGGCCACGCCGTCGCGCCGCACGCTGGCCACACCCCGGCGGGCCACGTCCTCCAGGCGACGGCCGCTGGCCCCCCACCGGGTCCAGCGATCCGGAGCGGGCGGCGCCGGGGCCGCGGCGGCCGCGTCCACCTGGTCGCCGTAGGGCTCGAGGTCGACGGCCAGCTCGGGCTCGTCCAGCACCACGGGGGTCCAGGTGGAGGTGCGGTCGGTCATCGGGCCGGCGGCCACGATCTGGTCGAGGATGGCCAGGTAGCGGGCCCCCTGGAGGGCGGGCGACCACCGCAGCAGCGCGTGGCGGCGGGCGCGGGCCCCCATGGCCTGGCGGCCGGCCTCGTCGCCCAGCAGGGCGTCGAGGGCGTCGACCCAGTCGGACCCGGTGGCGGCCAGGCGGCCGTCGACCCCGTCAGTGATGGCCTGGCGGAACGGGTCGGTGGGGCTGGCCACGGTGGGGGTGGCGCACAGGGCGGCCTCCAGCCACTTGATGGCGCTCTTGGCCTGGTTGAAGGTGGCCCCCGGTTCGAGTGGAGCCAGGTTCACGTCGAGGTCCCGCAGCACGCCGCTCAGGGCCAGCCAGGGCTGGAAGCCGGTGTGCACCACCCGGGGCCCGAAGCGGGCCAGCGCGGGGGTGTCGGGCAGGTGGCCCACCAGCCACAGCTCGGCGTCGGGGTGCCGATCGAGGACCTCGGCCAGGGCCGGCTCGACGAAGCGCCAGTCGCCGTCGTGGGTGGTGGTGCCGCTCAGGTATCCCAGCCGCGGCGGGCCCGGCGGGCGGGCCCGGTGCAGGGCCAGGTCGGCGGCGCGGGCCAGCTCCAGGCCGACGCCGTTGTCGAAGCGGTGCGCCGGGAGGCCGGACACGGCCGCGGCGTGGCCGACCAGTTCGTCGGTGCTGCCGATGAAGGCGTCGCAGGCCTCCAGGGTGGTGCGGTAGCGGGCCACGCCTTGCAGCCACAGGGCCCGCTCGGCGTCGTCCATGCGAGCCAGGGCCGGGATCTGAGGCTCGAGGTCGGGGTCGAAGATGAGGTCGTCCACATCGAAGACCACCGGGATGCCGGCGCCGTGGCAGGCATCGACCAGCTCCAGGACCTGCACGGTGGCCGGCACCCGGTACAGGACGACCACGTCGGCGGCGGTGGCCGCGGCCAACAGGTCGGGGTGGCGGTAGTGCAGGACCTGGCTGGACACGCCGACCAGGGCCAGGGCCTCGGCCGGCAGCCGGGCCCGGTAGCGCAGGGGGGCGCCGTCGATGCCGGTGGCGAACACCACCCGCGCCACCCGGGCCCCCTGCCTCCTGCGCCCCTCCGAGAGTGGTGCCGGAGCACCCCTCTGGGGGTGGGTTCCTGCACCAAGATCCGGCTCGGTGGGCCCGGTGTCGGTTGAGAGGAGGCGGGCGCAGCGGGCCTCCAGGGCGTCGACCTGGTCGTCGAGCGAGCGCATCACCACCGGGCGGGTGGCACCCTGGCGCAGCCGGTCGCGCAGGGACCCGTCGTCGGCCACCCGGGCCAGGGCGTCGGCCAGGGCCACGGCGTCGCCGGCCGGCACGATCAGGCCGTTGTCGCCGTCGACCACCACCTCGGAGGGGCCGGGGCTGTCGGTCGAGATGACCGCCAACCCGGCGGCCAGGGCCTCCCGGGTCAGCAGGGAGTAGGTCTCGCGGGCCACCGAGGCCAGCACCAGCACGTCGTGGTCGGCCAGGACCGAGGCCAGTTCGGCGGGGTCGAACGCCGGCGCCAGCTCGACGGGCAGGCCGGCCAGGCGGGCGGTCACCTCGGGCCGGTCGTCCAGGCGCGGCGCCAGCCCGAAGGCCGTGAGCGTCCACCCGCCGTCGGCGGGGAGGCGGACCAGCGCGTCGAGCAGCACGTCGGCGCCCTTCATGGGATCGGGCCCCCCGGCGTACAGGAAGCGCACCGGACCGGTCGTCGTGGTGGCCGGCTCGTCAACCGGCGGGCCGCCGGTCAGGCTGGCCACCACGTCGTCGGGCAGGCCGTTCTCGTCCACCTCGACGCGACCAGGAGCCACCCCGTTGGCGGCCAGCACGTCGGCGGCCGCGGCCGACGGGGCCAGCACCAGGTCGGCCGAGGCCAACATGGCGGCCAGCGACCGGGCCCGCTGACGGCGCCAGGCGGCGTCCACCCCGCAGGCGCAGACCCCGCAGTCGGCCACCAGCGAGCAGGGCTGCATCTCCCGGTCGACCAGGAACTGGCGGGAGCACACCCACCAGAAGTCGTGCATGGTGACCACCACCCGTGCCCCGGCCGCCTTGGCCGCGGGCAGCAGGCCGGCCCCCAGCGCCTGCATGGAGTGGAAGTGCACCACCTCCGGGGCGGTGCGGCGCACGTGCAGGCGGAAGTCCTCGGTCACCGCCGGGTTGTGCCAGTTGTGATCGTCGCCCCAGCCGATCCACGGCGCGATGGCGATCCAGCGCACGTCGAGGCCGGTCTCGTCGGTGTCGTCCCAGGCGCTCAGGGGGGTGCGATCGCCCAGCCAGCCGGCGTACACGCTCGATTCGTGGCCCCGTCCGGCCAGCGCCCGGGCCAGGCGCTGGGGCTGCAACGTGCCCCCGCTGGTGAAGTTGGGCGGGTAGTGGGCCGTGACGGTCAGGATGCGCATGTGGCGACGTACGCTATCGGTCGCCCATCCCGGGGGCGTCACCCCGCTGTGGTTCACTGGAGGGGCACGTCCCGCGGTTTCGCCGCGCCCCGACCGCCCTCGAGGAGGCGTTCCCGTCCATGGAGTCGTTGGCTGACCTGTCCCAGTCCCGGGACCTGCTGGTCAACCTGACGCTGCGCGAGTTGCGGGGCAAGTACAAGCGGTCGGTGCTGGGGTGGACCTGGTCGTTGGTCAACCCCATCGCCCAGGTGGCCATCTTCTCGCTGGTCTTCGGGGTGCTGCTGAAGATCCAGATCCCGGCCGGCCACCCCAGCGGCCTGCACAACTTCCCGGTCTTCCTGTTCTGCGGCGTGCTGCCCTTCAACTTCCTGTCCAACGGCCTCAACGGGGGGATGTCCTCGCTGATCGGCAACGCCGGGCTGATCAAGAAGGTCTACTTCCGGCGCGAGATCCTGATCGTGGCCACGGTGATGTCTTTCGTGGTCACCTTCGCCATCGAGCTGGCGGTGCTGATGCTGTTCGTCATGGCGCTGGGCAGCTTCGTGCTGCAGTGGCTGCCCATGGTGGTCGTGCTCCTGGTGCTGCTCACCGTCTACACCATCGGCATCGGCCTGCTCTTCTCGGTGCTCAACGTGTACTTCCGGGACATGACCTACCTGGTGGCCATCGGCCTGCAGCTGTGGTTCTACGCCACCCCGATCATCTATCCCATCGACCGGGTGCCGGTGAGCAAGACCTTCGGGGGCACCGTGCACCACGTGGCCGGCCACGTGGTGCACACCGGCGGGGTCACGGTGCCGGTGCGGGCCATCTACACGCTCATCAACCCGATGGTCAGCTTCACGGAGTGCTTCCGCGCCCTGCTCTACGACGGGCGCTGGCCGCCCCTGAACCAGCTGGGCTACGCCGCGCTGTGGGCGGTGGTCATGTTGTGGATCGGCTCGGTGGTGTTCCGCCGCTTCGAGCCCCGCCTGGCCGAGGAGCTGTGATGGGGACCCCGGCCATCGTGGTCGAGGACGTCTCCAAGATGTTCCGCCTCTACCACGACCGCAACCAGAGCCTGAAGGCCGCCGTCCTGCGCGGGCGGCGCGCCCGCTACGAGGAGTTCATGGCCCTCAAGGGGGTGTCCCTCGAGGTCGAGCAGGGCATCACCTACGGGCTGATCGGGGAGAACGGCTCGGGCAAGAGCACGTTGCTGAAGTGCATGGCCCGGATCCTGCGCCCCGACGGCGGCCACATCGAGGTGAACGGCAAGATCTCGGCCCTGCTCGAGCTGGGCGCCGGGTTCCACCCCGAGCTGTCGGGCAAGGAGAACGTCTACCTGAACGGCGCCATCCTGGGCCTGGGCTCCAAGCAGATCGACCAGCGCTACGACGACATCGTGGAGTTCTCCGGGCTGGAGAAGATCATCGACACCCCGGTCAAGAACTACTCGTCGGGACAGTACGTGCGCCTGGGCTTCTCGGTGGCCATCAACGTCGACCCCGACGTGCTGCTGGTCGACGAGGTGCTGGCCGTGGGCGACGAGGCCTTCCAGCGCAAGTGCAACGAGAAGTTCGCCGAGCTGCGGGCGGCGGACAAGACCATCGTGGTCGTGTCCCACGGCCTGGCCGCCATGCGCCTCATCTGCGACCAGATCGCCTGGTTCGAGCACGGGGTGTTGCGCCTGACCGGTCCGGCCGGAGACGTGATCGACCACTACATCGCCGAGGTGCAGGTCGATCGCCAGGACGAGGAGGGCCAGGGCAACCGCTGGGGTTCGGGTGAGGTCCAGATCGACGAGGTCGAGATCATCGGCCCCGGCGGCGAGGCCACCGACCGCCTCCACACCGGCGACAAGATCGTGTTCCGCTTCCACTGGAGCGCCCGCCAGCCCGTGCCCGACCCGGTGTTCGGGCTGGCCATCCACAGCATCGAAGGGCTGCTGGTCAGCGGGCCCAACAGCCGCGAGGCCGGCCTCACGCTGCCCCGGGCCGAGGGCAGCGGGGTGGTCGACATCACCGTCGAGCGGCTCATGCTCCTGCCCGGCACCTACGACCTGACCGCCTCCATCTACGACCACGCCATCGTCCACCCCTACGACTTCCGCCAGCACGTGGTGCGCTTCCAGGTCGACCCGGGCACGCCCCACGAGAGCTTCGGCGGCGTGATGTCGCTCGACGGCCAGTGGTCGGCCAGCGGAGCTCCATGAGCCGAGTTCGATGAGCGGAGTTCGATGAGCGAGCCGGTCCGTCGGCGGGTGGTCGTGGCCACCGCCGACACCCTCACCGAGCGCATGGCGGGCCCGGCCATCCGGGCCTGGCGCATCGCCTGCGAGCTGGCCCCCGAGCACGAGGTGAAGCTGATCTCGATCGCCCGGGCCGACATCACCCACGACGCCTTCGAGATCTCCTACGTCCCCCAGGGTCCGAAGCTGGCCCGCCTGGTCGAGTGGTGCGACGTGTTCGTGTTCCAGGGCTGGGTCATGGCCGGCCAGTCCTGCTTCCATCGCACCGACCGCATCTTCGTGGTCGACGTGTACGACCCCCTGCACCTCGAGCAGCTCGAGCAGGGCCACGAGGCCGAGGACGAGGACGGGCGGTGGCGCCACGTCCGCGACGCCACCGCGGTGCTCAACGAGCAGCTCATCAAGGGCGACTTCTTCCTGTGCGCGAGCCCCAAGCAGCGCGACCTGTGGATGGGGCACCTGGCCTCGTTGGGTCGGGTCAACCCGGCCACCTACGACGCCGACCCCGGCCTCGACGCCCTCATCGACGTGGTCCCCTTCGGCATCTCCGACGACCCCCCGACGCGCACCCGGGCGGCCATCAAGGGCGTGATGCCCGGGGTGGGGGTCGACGACGCGGTGATCCTGTGGGGCGGCGGCGTCTACAACTGGTTCGATCCGCTCACGTTGATCCGGGCCGTCGATCGGCTGCGGGTGCGCCGCCCGGACGTCCGGCTCGTCTTCCTGGGCATGCGCCACCCCAACCCGCTCATCCCCGAGATGCGCATGGCCACCGCGGCGCGCGCCCTGGCCGACGAGCTGGGCGTGAGCGGCACCCACGTCATCTTCAACGAGGACTGGGTGGCCTACGAGGACCGGCAGAACTTCCTGCTCGACGCCGACATCGGGGTCAGCACCCACCTGCACCACGTCGAGACCGACTACTCGTTCCGCACCCGCATCCTGGACTACCTGTGGGCCGGCCTGCCCATCGTGTCCACCACCGGGGACTCGCTGGCCGACGAGATCGAACGCCGGGGCCTGGGGCTGACCGTGCCCCCCGACGACGTCGAGGCCCTGACCGAGGCACTGTGGCGGTTGCTGGGCGATCCCGAGCTGGCTGCCGCCTGCCGGGCCCACATCGCCGAGGCCGTGCCCGACCTGCGCTGGTCGAAGGTGCTCGAGCCGGTGGTGGCGTTCTGCCGCGACCCGCATCGGGCGCCCGATCTGGCCAGCGGTCGGGTCGATGTGCTGGGCCGCCACCGCCTCGAGATCGGGGCCGCGCCCCACGGCCTGCGCCACGACATGGGCCTGGCCGTGCAGTACGTGCGCCAGGGCGGGGTGACGATGCTGGCACGCAAGGTGCGTGACCGGGTGGTGCGGCTGTGGGACGCCTACCGGGGCCGACCGCCGGCCGCCATGCGCCAGTAGGGGTCAGCGCAGGCGCGAGCAGGGGATGGGGACCTGCCAGGGGACCGGGGAGATGGGGATGACGGCGTCGAGCTGATCCGGGTGGGCCCGGCAGGCGGCCTGGGCCTGGCGCACACCGGTGGACCAGGCCGGTCCGGGCGTCCGAGAGTCGGGCAGGCGCAACGACGACACCACCACCGCCACCACCCAGACCGCCAGCAGCGCCTTGAGCCAGTCGGCGTCGGCCTGGTCGACCAGCACGAAGATCCCGCTCAGGATGAGGAAGATGGGCCCGTACATGTAGCGCGACCCGGCGTTGGAGTACTGGTCGGCACCTTGCACCAGGGGCATCCAGTTGGTGCCCCGGGCCACCACGGCCAGCGTGTAGGCGGCCACCGCGGTGACCAGGGCGCTGCCCACGAACCAGGCGCGGTCGAAGGCCATGCGGTGGGCCCGGGCCACCCACGCGATGGCGAGCACCACGAGCACGGGTCCCACGATGACCAGCTTGGTGTGGGTCGGGAACACGTCGCCCAGCCAGCGCTCCCCGAGCACCATCGAGCCGAGGATCCGGACGAAGAACCCCTCGGTGGCCTGGCCGTAGGCGTGGCCCGAGACCGGTTCGGTGGCGGCTCCGTGGGAGAGCAGCGCCTGCAGGGCCAGCCCGCCGAGCAGCGAGGCCAGCACCACCACATCGGCCTTCGTGCGGCGCAGGGCGGCCACCAGCACGGCGAAGGGCAACATCACGGCCGTGACCGGGGTGGACAGCGCGGCCAGCACCAGCACCGCCCCGCGCAGAGCGGTCTCGGCCGGGCCGCGCCGGCGCGAGGCGATGACCCAGAAGCTGGCCGCCATGAGCGGCCAGTTGAGGTTGACCACGTTGGCGTCGAGCTCGTAGGCGATGGTGGGGGTGGTGACCAGGGTGAACCCCATGAGCCAGCGCAGACCGCGGTTGGTGATCCAGCCCTCGGCGGAGTGGACGACCAGGAGACCCAGCAGACCGGCCGCCACCGCTCCGGCCACCGCGAACCACGGCGCGTACCAGGCCGGTGGCAGCACCCGGACGGGCAGCGCCAGGATCCGCGGGACGATCTGGATGTAGCCGGCATAGGGCGAGCGCAGCGCGTGTGGGATCGACCGCGACAGCGCGTCGCGCGTGTAGAGGCCACCGTCCTCCGCGAACAGGGTGTTCCAGGTCGGGTGGCCGGGTTGGCGGACCAGCTCGATGGCCCCCACCAGAGCCACGAAGCCGGAGGAGGCGGCCAGGCGGCGGGCCAGGCTCGGTCGGGCGGGTGCCGCCGTGGTGCAGCCGGCCGCCACCGCGGTCACGGCCCGTCGAACAGCTCGAGCAGGCGCCGGGCGGCGGCGGTGGCCGACACGGCGCCGGCGGCCACGTCCGCCTCCAGCGGGGCCACCGCGTCGGCCACCTGGGCGCGGTCGCGCAGCCGGTCCACCAGGGTGTCGCGCACCTCGGACCACATCCAGGCCACGGCCTGGTCGGCCCGGGCCCGGGCCAGCTCGCCGTCCTGTCGGACCGCGGCGTGGAAGCGCTGGACCTGGGTCCACACCTCCGCCACCCCGGCGCCCTCGATCGACGAGCAGGCCAGCACGGGTGGCGTCCACGCCTGCCAGCGCGGGGTGACCAGGTGCAGGGCGTTGGTGTAGTCGCTCCGGGCCCGCCCGGCCGCCGCGGCCAGGTCGCCGTCCGCCTTGTTGACCACCACCAGGTCGGCCAGCTCCATGATCCCCCGCTTCACGCCCTGCAGTTCGTCGCCGCCGCCCGGCGCCACCAGCAGGCAGAACAGGTCGACCATGTCGGCGACCGCCACCTCGGACTGGCCCACGCCGATGGTCTCCACGATCACCACGTCGAAGCCGGCCGCCTCGCACAGCAGCATGGCCTCGCGGGTGCGCCGGGCCACCCCACCCAGCTGCGTGCCGCCGGGGGAGGGGCGGATGAACACGCCGGGGTGGCGTGAGAGCTCGGCCATGCGCGTCTTGTCGCCCAGGATGGAGCCCCCGGTGCGGCTGGACGAGGGGTCGACGGCCAGCACCGCCACCCGGTGGCCCTGGTCGGCCACGTGCATCCCGAACGCCTCGATGAAGGTGGACTTGCCCACCCCGGGCGGTCCGCTGATGCCGATGCGCACCGAATCGCCCGTGTCGCCCAGCAGTGCCTCGAGGACGGCCTCGGCCCGGTCCCGGTGGTCGGGGCGGGTGGACTCGGCCAGGGTGATGGCCCGGGCCAGGGCGCGACGGTCCCGGGCCCGGATGCCCGCGATCAGCTCCTCGGCGGTGTTCACCGGACCCTCAGGCGTGGCTCCGTCGTTGCTGCACCAGGGCCAGCACCTTGCGGGCCGCGTCGGGCACGTTGGTGCCGGGGCCGAACACCGCCGACACGCCGGCCGCGAACAGGGCGTCGTAGTCCTGGGGTGGGATGACGCCGCCCACCACCACCACCACGTCGCCGGCGCCGGCCTGGGCCAGCTCGTCGATGAGCTGGGGCACCAGGGTCAGGTGCCCGGCCGCCTGGCTGGACACGCCCACCACGTGGACGTCGTTCTCGACCGCGTCGCGGGCCACCTCGGCCGGCGTCTGGAACAGCGGGCCGACGTCCACGTCGAAGCCCAGGTCGGCGAAGGCGGTGGCGATCACCTTGGCGCCCCGGTCGTGGCCGTCCTGGCCCATCTTGCACACCAGGATGCGGGGGCGGCGACCCTGGTCGGCGGCGAAGGCCTCGATGTCGTGGCGGATGGCGGCGAAGCCCTCGTCACCCTCGTACGCCTTGGCCACCACGCCCGAGAGCGTACGGGTGTCGGCCCGGTGCCGGCCGAACACGTCCTCCATGGCCGAGGAGATCTCGCCCACCGTGGCCCGGGCCCGGGCCGCCTCGATGGCCAGCGCCAGCAGGTTGGCATCGCCGCGGGCGCCCTCGGTCAGGGCGGCCAGCGCGGCCTGGCAGGCCGCCTCGTCGCGGTTGGCCCGCACCGCGGCCAGCTTGGCGATCTGGCCTTCGCGCACCGCGGTGTTGTCGATGCTCAGCACGTCGACCAGCTCGACGTCGTCGGGCACGTACTTGTTCACGCCCACCACCACGTCGATGCCCTGGTCGACCCGGGCCTGGCGCTCGCGCGGCGCTGCGCTCGATGGCCAGCTTGGGCATGCCCGACTCGACCGCCCTGGTCATGCCGCCCAGCCCCTCGACCTCCTCGATCAGCTTCCAGGCGTCGGTCACCAGGGCGTCGGTGAGGGCTTCCACGTAGTAGCTGCCACCCAGCGGATCGACGACGTGGGTGATGCCCGACTCCTCGGCCAGGATGAGCTGGGTGTTGCGGGCGATGCGGGCGCTGAACTCGGTGGGCAGGCCCAGGGCCTCGTCGAAGGCGTTGGTGTGCAGGCTCTGCGTGCCGCCGAGGACGGCGGCCATGGCCTCGACCGCGGTGCGCACCACGTTGTTGTAGGGGTCCTGCTCGGTGAGCGACACGCCCGAGGTCTGGCAGTGGGTGCGCAGCATGAGCGACCCGGTCTTCTTGGGCTCGAACTGGCTCATCACCCGGTGCCACAGCAACCGGGCGGCGCGCAGCTTGGCCACCTCCATGAAGAAGTTCATGCCGATGGCGAAGAAGAAGCTGAGCCGGCCGGCGAACTCGTCCACGTCCAGGCCCTGGGCCAGCGCGGCCCGTACGTACTCCAGGCCGTCGGCGATGGTGAAGGCCAGCTCCTGGGTGGCGGTGGCCCCCGCCTCCTGCATGTGGTAGCCGGAGATCGAGATGGAGTTGAACCGGGGCATGTTGCGGGCGGTGTGGCTCGATGATGTCGGCCACGATCCGCATGGAGGGCTCGGGCGGGTAGATGTAGGTGTTGCGGACCATGAACTCCTTGAGGATGTCGTTCTGGATGGTGCCGCTGAGCTGGGCCTGGTCCACGCCCTGCTCCTCGCCGGCGACGATGAACATGGCCAGCACCGGGATGACCGCGCCGTTCATGGTCATCGACACCGACATCTTCTCGAGCGGGATGCCGTCGAAGAGCACCTTCATGTCCTCGACCGAGTCGATGGCCACGCCGGCCTTGCCCACGTCGCCCACCACCCGGGGGTGGTCGCTGTCGTAGCCGCGGTGCGTGGCCAGGTCGAAGGCCACCGACAGCCCCATCTGCCCGGCGGCCAGGTTGCGCCGGTAGAAGGCGTTGGACTCCTCGGCCGTGGAGAACCCGGCGTACTGGCGGATGGTCCAGGGCCGGTTGGCGTACATGGAGCCCCGCACGCCGCGCGACGAACGGCGCGAACCCGGGCAGGTCGTCCCGCTGGTCGGCGGGCACCGAGGCCAGGTCCTCGGCCGTGTAGAGCGCCTTGACGTCGATGCCCTCGGGGGTGGTCCAGGTCAGCGAGTCGGGGTCGGCGCCCTTGAGCTCGGTGCCCACCAGCTCACGCCAGTCGGCCACGGTGATCTCAGGGACGGTGTCGTCGTGCTCGGTCACCCGGCCAGCCTAGGAGCTGCGCGGGTACGGCCGGAACTCGTCCGCGGGCGCCTCAGCTGCCGGGCGGCAGGTAGTAGCCGACGACGTCGGCGATGAGGTCGGTGTGGCCGAAGAGGTTGAACAGGTCGATGGCTCCGCCGGCGCCGATCCGCACGGTGACCAGGTTGGCCACGGTCTGGCCGGCCACGAAGTTGAGGTTGGAGGCGGTGGGGAGGCTGGACCCGGCGGGCCAGGCGGTCACGTAGCTGGACGTGGTGGGGTTGGTGACGGTGAGGTTGAGCACCACGGCGGTGGCGTTCGGCGGCACCGGGCCGATGCCGTCGATGCCCAGGCCGCGGGTCTGGCCCTGCCCCCACGGGGTGTTGTACCCGCCGGTGCCGACCCGGGAGTCGAGCAGGCGGGTGGGAGCCAGGGCGACGAACGGGTCGCCCGAGGCGGGCGTGTAGTAGCCGACGACGTCGGCGATGAGGTCGGTGTGGCCGAAGAGGTTGAACAGGTCGATGGCTCCGCCGGCGCCGACCTGCACGGTGACCAGGTTGGCCACGGTCTGGCCGGCCACGAAGTTGAGGTTGGAGGCGGTGGGGAGGCTGGACCCGGCGGGCCAGGCGGTCACGTAGCTGGACGTGGTGGGGTTGGTGACGGTCAGGTTGAGCACCACGGCGGTGGCGTCCGCCGGCACGCCCCCCACGCCGGCCACGGCCAGGCTGCGGGTCTGGTCCTGCCCCCAGGGGGTGTTGTAGCCCCCGGTGCCGACCCGGGAGTCGAGCAGGCGCACCGGGCTCAGGGGCGTGAACCCGTCACCCGGGCCGGTGGCGTACCAGCCGACCACGTCGGCGACGAGGTCGATCTGGCCGTGGAGGTTGAACAGGTCGATGGCTCCGCCGGCGCCGAGCTGCACGGTGACCAGGTTGGCCACGGTCTGGCCGGTTCCGACGTTGAGGTTGGAGGCGGTGGGCACCACGCCGCCCGCCGGCGTGGCCGTCACGTACGTCGACGCGGTGGCGTCGGTGGCGGTCAGGTTGACCACCACGGCGGTGGCGTCGACCGGCACGCCGGCCACGCCAGCCAGCCGCAGCGACCGGGTCTGGCCGGGCGCCCAGGGGGTGGTGTAGCCGCCGGTGCCGGCGCGCGAGTCGAGCACCCGCACCGGGCTGGTGGCGTGGAAGGCGGCAGCCGGACCGGAGCCGCTGGCGATGACGCAGCCCAGCGGGGTGTTTCCCTGCCCGCCGATGACGTTGTCGCCGTAGGCGCACACCTGGTGGGCGCCGGGCGGGAGGCCGAGGGTGACGTCGAAGCCGTGGTCGGGCCCGTAGGCGGGATAGACGGCGGCCACGTCGGGCCGGCTCACCGCGGCCAACGTCTGGGTGGCGGTCCCGCCGTCGACGGTGATGGTCACGTCGATGGGCGCGGTGGTGTCGGGATCGATGCTCCACCCCCAGATCTCGGCCGCGCCCGGCTTGGTCACCGGGACGTTCACGCCCCCGAACGGGGTGCGGTCGATGGTGGGGTGCGGGGCGAGGGCCACGAACCGGGGGCCGTACACGCCGGCCACCTCGGCGGCCTCGTCGTCCCAGGTGTTCACGCTGTAGACGCCGATGATGCCGGCGGAGGTGCGGATGAGCCGTCCGCCGTACACGAACCAGTTGGACGGGATCGGCCCCAGCGGGGGCTGGTTCTCGTCGAACAGGGTGCCCACGGAGACGAAGGGTCCGGTGAGCGAGGCCGACCACCAGGCGTTGGTGTCGCTGGAGAGCACCGAGAGCTGGTTGGTGGCCAGGAAGCCGTCGCTGGTCTGCATGACGTGCAGCTCGAGCCCCGACAGCGAGCCGATGCCCAGCGGTGCGGCCGCGGCCATGGACGAGGACCATCCCGTGGCCGTGTGGTACTGGATGGTGTTGGGGTCGAGCTCGAGGTCGGTGCGGGCCAGGTAGCAGGCGGGCGTACCGGACTGGGCGCAGCCGTAGAGGTAGGTCACGCCGCCGTTGACCATGATCGACTGGCCGAACTGGGCCACGTCCGAGGTGGAGTACGAGAAGAGCGTCTCGGCGTTCAGCAGGGTGAAGGTCGGCTCGATGGCGTAGTGCAGCACGTCCACGCCCAGCACCGCCCAACCCCACTGGCCTCCGGTCGTGACCCGCACGTGGGTGGCCACGATGGACAGGATGCCGGTGCTGGCGTCGTAGGTGCCGTCGTCGGGCCAGTACCAGTCGGTGGCGAGCGGCCCGGGGATGGCCGACGTCCAGGCGTAGTTGGCCTGGTCGTCGCCGAGCAGGTAGGCGAAGCAGTTGCCGTTGTACTGCACCACCATCGAGTTGTGGGCCAGGCCCGAGGTGGTGAGCGGGCCGCCGTAGGGTCCGCCGCCGATGTAGGTGTCGCCGAACAGCCACAGCGTGCGGCCGTTGTCGATGGGGACGGGCTGGGCGCCGTCACCCCCGCCCCACACCGGGCCCCGCACGTTGAAGGCGGCCTGGATCCCGCCTGCGGTCGAGACGTCGGGCGCGCAGTTGCTCTGGGCGATGCTCAGGGTCGTGGCCGGGTTGCTGGTCGGCGTCGTGGCCGGGGTGCCGGTCGGTGGGGCGGTGGTCGGTGGGGCGGTGGTCGGTGGGCGCGGGGCGGCGACGTGCAGGCCGCCGGCGCCGGCCCGGGCCCGCTCGGCCGGGGTGATGGTGGTGCCGGCCGCCGATGCCGTCTGGGCGCTCGGCGTCGCCGGCGGCGCGTCGGCCGGTGGCGATGCCGCGGCACCCGCGGCCGGGGTCAGCGACGCGACGCCGGCGACCGACGCCAACAGGGCCACGAGCACCACCGAGCCGATCCAGCCTCGAATGCCCATGACCTCGCCGCCATCCTTCGCCTGCTCGCCCTCGATCCCAGAGGGTAGTGCTGGATGCCGTGGACGGGGACGCGCCCAGGGGCGGGGAGGTCGGCGGCACGCCACGGGCCCAGGAGATCGCACGGGTGTGAAGGACCTGTGAGCAGCAGATGAAGGGCAGGTCAACGATGGCGCGCCCGGCGTCGGGCCGCCCCGGTCCCGCCCGGTGGCCTGGACGGGGCCGGGTAGCCTCGATGCATGGCCAAGCGCTTCGTCATCATCGGAGGAGGGCCCGCGGGCAACCAGGCCGCCACCCACGCCGCCCGGCTGGGGGCCGAGGTCACCCTGGTGGAGCGCGACATCGTGGGCGGCGCCGCCCACCTGTGGGACTGCATCCCGTCCAAGGCCATGATCGCCACCGGCGGTGCCCTGTCCCAGATCAACCAGGCGCCGGGCATGGGCATCACCGACGTGTCCGCCCACCTCGACTTCGACGCCCTGCGCCGTCGCATCATCGGCATCCAGGACAAGCTGCGGTCGTCGGTGTGCACCCTGCTCGACAGCCAGGGCGTGCAGATGCTCGAGGGCACCGGGCGCCTCAAGGGCCCCCACGAGGTGGTGGTGGAGACGGCCGACGGCCTGGTCGAGCTCGACGCCGACTTCGTGCTGCTGAGCACGGGCAGCCGGCCCCGCATCCCGGACTGGGCGCCAGTCGACGGCAACCGGGTGCTGACCACCCGCGACGCCTATCCGCCCGCCGAGCTGCCCGAGCACCTGGTGGTGGTGGGCTCGGGGGTGACCGGCGTCGAGTTCGTGCACATGTTCTCGGCCTTCGGCTGCCAGGTGACCCTCATCGTGAGCCGCCAGCAGGTGCTGCCCCAGAAGGACCCCGAGGTGGCCGCCGCCCTGGAGCAGGACTTCATCGCCCGCGGCGTGCGCCTGTACAAGGGGGCCCGGGCCGTGGGGCTGGACGTGGACGGTGACCAGGTCACGGTGCGCTGCGACGACGGGCGGGTGGCCAACGGCAGCCACGCCCTGCTGGCCATCGGCTCGCTGCCCAACTCCGAGCACCTGGGCCTTGACGAGGCGGGGGTCGAGCAGGACCACGGCTACGTGGTGGTCAACCACAACTGCCAGTCCAACGTGGCCCACATCTACGCGGCCGGCGACCTGTCGGGCAAGCTGCCCCTGTCCTCGGTGGCGGCCATGCAGGGCCGCAAGATCGCCGAGCACGCCATGGGTCTGCACGCCGGTCCGCACCGCCACCTCGACTACGAGAAGGCGGCCTCGGCCATCTTCACGGTGCCCGAGATCGCCGATGTCGGGCTGGCCGAGGCCGACGCCTTCGCCGATGGCCGCAAGATCCGGGTGACCAAGGTGCCCTTCTCGGCCAACGCCAAGGCCCTGATCGAGAACGACCCCCGCGGGTTCGTGAAGATCGTGTCCGACCCGGCCACCGGTGTGGTGCTGGGCGGGTCGATCGTGGGGCGCAACGCGGCCGAGCTCATCTCGGTGATCGCCCTGGCCGTGACCGCTGGGCTGCGGGTGACCGACATCGTGGAGAGCCTGCTCGTCCACCCGGCGCTGGCCGAGGCGCTGGCGGACGCCGCCGAGTGAACGTGCTGCCCGACGACGCCCCTCGGCCTCGGGAGCCCAGCGACTTCCCGCCCCGGGGGCCCAACTCCCTGGCCGGCTTCTGGGCCCGCGCCGGAGCCCGGACCCTGGACGTGATCATCGTGGGCGTGCCCGGCCTGCTGGTGGTGGTCCCGTTCGCCACCTACAAGGGGAACCAGGTGACCTCGCTGCCCCAGTGGGTGTTCGTGCCCTTCATCGCCATGTTCGCCACCTACGAGATCGTGCTGCTGAGCTGGACCGGCCAGACGTTGGGCAAGATGCTCACCGGCGTGCGGGTGGCCCAGCTCGTCAACGGCCGCCACCCCGAGGTGGGTCAGTCGGCGCTGCGCTCGCTGGTGCCGCTCACCGTGCTGGCCATCCCGGCGCTGGCGCTGGCCTGGCCGCTGATCTACCTGACCTCGCTGTTCAACCCCATGGGCCGTGGGCTGCACGACCAGGCCGGGGGCACGGTGGTGGTGCGCAGCCGATGACGGCGGCCGTGTCCATCCGGGGCCTGCGCAAGGTCTACGGCGACACGGTGGCCGTGCGCGACATCGACCTGGAGGTGGAGCGGGGCGAGATCCTGGCCCTGCTGGGCCCCAACGGTGCGGGCAAGACCACCACGGTGGAGATCCTGGAGGGCTTCCGCGACCGCGACTCGGGGGTGGTCGAGGTGCTGGGCATCGACCCGGCCGAGGGCGGCCGGGCGCTGCGCGAGCGGGTCGGCATCGTGTTGCAGTCGAGCGGCATCGACCAGTTCCTGACCGTGCGGGAGGTGCTCGTCCTCTACGCCGGCTACTACCCGCGCTCGGTCGACATCGACGAGCTGCTCGAGACGGTGGGCCTGTCCGACAAGGCCGACAGCCGCGTCCGGAACCTCTCGGGGGGCCAGCAGCGCCGGGTCGACCTGGCCCTGGGCCTGGTGGGCGACCCCGAGCTCGTGTTCCTGGACGAGCCGACCACCGGGTTCGACCCCAGCGCTCGCCGGGGCGCCTGGGAGGTGGTGACCAGCCTGCGGGGGAAGGGCAAGACGGTGCTGCTCACCACCCACTACATGGATGAGGCCCAGCACCTGGCCGACCGGGTGGCGGTCATGTCCGGGGGCACGCTGATGGCGCTCGGGCCGCCGGACCAGCTGGGCGGCCGGGACACCGGCATCGCCACCGTGCGCTTCGTGTTGCCCGACGGCGTCGCCGCCTCGGAGCTGCCGGTGGCCGTGCGGTCCGACGGCGACGGCGTGGTGTTCGAGACCGACGCACCCACCCCGGCGTTGCACCGGTTGACCAGCTGGGCCGTGGCGCGGGGCGTCGAGCTGCCGGCCCTCACCGTGAGCCGACCCTCGCTCGAGGACGTGTACCTGCAGCTCACCGCCGACGACGACGGCGGCTCGTGAAGGACCTCGGGTTGGCCTGGCGGCAGGTGGTGGCCGAGCAGAAGGGCTTCTGGCGCAACCCGGCAGCCGCCGGCTTCACCATCATCTTCCCGCTGATGCTGCTGGTCGTGTTCGCCAGCCTCTACGGCGGGACCCGCATCCAGGAGCTGGGCAACATCCGCTTCATCGAGTTCTACGTGCCCGGGATCCTGGCCTACGCGGTGATCGCCGCCTGCTTCATGAGCCTGGCCATGAACCTCACCCGCCAGCGCGAGGAGGGCATCCTCAAGCGCAAGCGGGCCACGCCGCTGCCGGCCTGGGCCCTGATCGCCGGGGTGGTGGGCAGCGCCATCATCATCGCCGTGGTGCTGGCCGTGGCCACCATCGCCCTGGGCATGATCGGCTACGGCAACCACGCCCCCGGCCATCCGCTGTGGCTGGTGCTGATCATCGTGCTCGGGGCCATCACCTTCGCCTCGCTGGGCGTGGCCATCACCGCGGTGATCCCCAACGCCGACGCGGCGCCGGCCATCATCAACATCGTGGTGCTGCCCCTGGTGTTCCTGTCGGGGACGTTCTTCCCGATCGGCAGCCGCACCATCGACGACATCAGCAACCTGTTCCCGGTGCGACCGTTCCAGCAGGCCTTGTTCGCGGCCTTCAACCCGAACCACCTGGCCGCCCACCCACCCGGGCGCGACCTGCTCACCCTGGGCATCTGGGCCGCCGTCGGCGTGCTGGTGGCGGCCCGCACCTTCCGCTGGGACCGTCGGAAGGCTTGATTCCTTGGCCCTCTGGTCGGCAAGCCTCCCGGCGGGCGGCTTCGCCATCCGGGTGTCATCGGTCCAGCGGCTCCGCCCTGGCGGGCTTCGCCTTCTAGGAGATGGCCTGGTCGGCAAGCCTCCCGGCGGGCGGCTTCGCCATCCGGGTGTCATCGGTCCAGCGGCTCCGCCCTGGCGGGCTTCGCCTTCTAGGAGATGGCCTGGTCGGCAAGCCTCCCGGCGGGCGGCTTCGCCATCCGGGTGTCATCGGTCCAGCGGCTCCGCCCTGGCGGGCTTCGCCTTCTAGGAGATGACTGCCACCACGTCGCCGCTGCCGACCGAGTCGCCGGGGCTGACCTTGATCTCGGCCACGGTGCCGGCCTTGTCGGCCGCGATGTTGTTCTCCATCTTCATGGCCTCGAGCACGCACACGGTCTGGCCGGCCTCGATCTCCTGGCCCACCTCGACCAGCACCTTGACGATGGTGCCCTGCATGGGCACCGAAACCGCTCCCGAGCCGCCCACGGCCGCCCCCGAGGCGGACCCGCCGCTGCGGCGAGGCCGGGCCGCGACGGCGCCGCCGGCCGCCGGGGCGGCGGCCACACCGGCCGACTCGGGCACCCACAGGCTCACCGCGTAGCGCTTGCCGTTGACCTCCACGTCGACGTCGCGCTTGACCTTGGGCTCGTCTCCGTCGGCGTCCACCGAGCCGGTGCTCGGAGCCGAGTCGACGCCGGTCAGGTCGAGGGTGTCCTCCACCCACTTCGTCGAGTGCGTGGCGGCCACGAAGTCGGGGTGCTCGAGGATGGCCACGTCCGCCGGGATGGTGGTGGCGATGCCCTCGATGCGGAACTCGTGCAGGGCCCGCAGCATGCGGGCGATGGCCGTGTCACGGTCCTTGCCCCACACGATGAGCTTGCCCACCAGGTTGTCGTAGAACTGGCTGACCGTGTCGCCCGACTCGTAGCCACCGTCCCAGCGGGTGCCGAAGCCGTCGGGGGCCACCAGGGTGGTGACCGGGCCCGGCGAGGGCAGGAACTTGCCGCCGGCCGGGTTCTCGGCGTTGACCCGCACCTCGATGGCGTGGCCCCGCAGCTCGATGTCGTCCTGGCTGAAGCTCAGGTGCTCACCGGAGGCCACCCGGATCTGCTCGGCCACCAGGTCGATGCCCGACACCATCTCGGTCACGGGGTGCTCGACCTGGAGGCGGGTGTTCATCTCCAGGAACCAGAACTCGCCGTCCTGGTACAGGAACTCGACGGTGCCGGCGTTGTAGTAGCCGCACGCCTTGGCCACCTTCACCGCCGCCTCGCCCATGGCTTGGCGGATCTCGGCCGGGAAGGCTGGCGCCGGGCTCTCCTCGATCAGCTTCTGGTGGCGGCGCTGGGCCGAGCAGTCGCGCTCGGCCACCCACACGCAGTTGCCGTGCTGGTCGCCGATGATCTGCATCTCCACGTGGCGGGGCCAGGTCAGGTACCGCTCGACGTAGCACTCGTCGCGCCCGAACCCCTTGAGGGCCTCGCTCTGGGCCGAGGCGAACGCTTCGGGCGCGTCGGCCGCGCTCTTGACCACCCGCATGCCGCGACCGCCGCCGCCGTAGGCCGCCTTGATGGCCACCGGCCAGCCGTGCTCCTCGCCGAAGGCCACCACCTCGGCGGCATCGGTCAGGAACTCGGTGGTGCCGGGCACCCCGGCCACGCCTGCCTTCTGCGCGGCGATGCGGCTCGACACCTTGTCGCCCATGACCTCGATGGCCTCCGGCGGCGGCCCGATGAAGGCCACCCCCCGTTCCGTGATGGCCCGGGCGAAGTCGGTGTTCTCCGAGAAGAAGCCGTAGCCGGGATGCACGCCGTCGGCCCCGCTGCGTTCGATGGCATCGAGGATCTTGTCCGTGCGCAGGTAGCTGTCGGCCGCCGTCTCGCCACCCAGGGCGTAGGCCTCGTCGGCCAGCCGCACGTGCAGTGCGTCACGGTCGAGGTCGCTGTAGACGGCGACGGTGGCGATGCCCATCTCCTGGCAGGCACGGATGACACGGACGGCGATTTCGCCCCGGTTGGCGATGAGGACCTTTGTGAGCACCCCATATGGTTACAGGTATGAAGGGTGACCGTGCCAGATCAGCGCTGAGCGACAGCCGATTCGCCGAGCTGCGTTGGGTCGACGAGACCGGTTCGACCAACCACGACCTGCTGGCCGAGGCAGCCGCGGGTGCGCCGGGCGGAACGGTGCTGGTGGCCGATCACCAGACCGCGGGACGGGGGCGGCTGGAGCGAAGTTGGGTGACGCCGCCGGGGACGTCGCTGCTGGTCTCGGTGCTGCTGCGGCCCCGTCTCGAACCGGTCTTCGCCCCCTTGCTGACCGTGGCGATGGCGTTGGCCCTGGTCGACACGGGTGCCGGCCAGCGCGCCGGCGGGATGCTCAAGTGGCCCAACGACGTGGTCGTCGACGGCGAACCGCCCCGCAAGCTGGCCGGCGTCCTGGCCGAGTCCACGATCGGACCCGCGGGTGAGCTGGCGGTGGTGGTGGGGGTGGGGATCAACGTGAACTGGCCCACGCCCGTCCCACCCGAGCTGGTGGCCGCGACGGGCCCGGCCACCGCGCTCAACCTGGAGCTCGGGGCGGAGGTCGACCGTGAGGACCTGCTGGTCGACCTGCTCAGCCGGTTCGAGACGCGCTGCGGCCAGTTGGAGGAGGGCGAGGTCGTGGGTCGACAGCGGCTCCTGCACGACGCCCGCCAGCACTCGATCACCCTCGGTCGTCGCGTGCGGGCCGATGTCGGTGGGCGCGTCCTCGAGGGGTTGGCCCTGGACCTCGACGACCGGGGCGATCTGCTGGTGCGCGACGACGCCGGTCGCGAGCACCGGGTGGTGGCGGGCGACGTGCTGCTCCTGCGACACGACGAATGACGTGCGCGCCCTGACCCCTCATCCGGAGGCGGCCACCCCGTCGGGCCCTCCTCCGAGGTGACAGGTTGTCGGCGTGTTCGGCCGCCGACGTCTCGGGTCAGGGGTCGAGGTCGCGGGCCAGCACGTCGGCGAAGGCGGCCGCGGCCGCGGCCGTGAGGGGTCCGGGGGCGCGCAGCGTCCGTCCGTCGATGGAGGCGATGGGCTGCACGTCGCGGGTGGACGAGGTCAGGAAGGCCTCGTCCACCCGGTCCAGCACGGCCAGGTCGAGGTCCACCTCTTCGACGTCGACCAGCTCGCACACCAGGGCCCGGGTGATGCCGGCCAGGCAGCCCGAGTGCAGGGGCGGGGTGCACAGCCGCCCACCCGTGGCCACGAAGATGTTGCTGCCGGTGCCCTCGCACAGCTGACCCTTCGTGTTGGCGAAGATGGCCTCGGACGCGCCGCGCTGGTGGGCGTGGTCCAGGGCCACCACGTTCTCGGCGTAGGAGGTGGTCTTCAGGCCGGCCACCGCGCTGCGCTCGTTGCGGGGCCAGGGCACGGTCACCACCGCGGTGGCCGCCTCCCACCTCGGCATGGCCGCGGTGGCCACCACCACCGTCGCCCCGGCCGAGCCGCGGTCGGACCCCAGCGGGCTCACGCCGCCGGTCACGGTCAGGCGCAGGCGCCCGGCCTCGAGGTGGTTGGCCGCCACCACCTCGGCCATCGTGGCCGCCAGCGCGTCGTCGTCGGTGGCCAGCTCGATGCCCAGCCCGGCCAGGGAGTGGCGCAGCCGGGCCAGGTGCCGCCGCACGGCGAAGGCCGAGCCCCGCACCACCTGGAGGGTCTCGAACACGCCGTCGCCCACGGTCAGCCCGTGGTCGAAGGCCGAGATCGAGGCGGTGTCCCGGTCGACCAGCTGACCGTCGATGGCCACCACCGGTCCCGTCGTCCCCACCGCCCTAGCCTCCCACGCCCACCGGGCGGGCCGAGGCCAGCTCCAGCAGCCGGGCCGCCTTCAGCTCGGTCTCGGCCCACTCGCCGGCCGGCGTCGAGTCCCAGGTGACGGCGCCGCCGGTGCCGAAGTGCAGCTCGCCCTCGTCCAGCCAGAAGGTGCGGATGGCCACGTTGAGGTCGCCCTGGCCGAGGTCGGCGTCGACCCACCCCACCGCTCCGCAGTACACGCCGCGGCTCACCGGCTCCAGGCGGGCGATGTGGTCGATGGCGGCCAGCTTGGGGGCACCGGTGACCGACCCGGGCGGGAAGGTGGCGCCGATGGCGTCGGCCCAGCCTGCGCCCGGTCGCAGCCGGCCCTCCACCGTGCTGACCAGGTGCACCAGCCCGGGGTGGGCCTCGACCTGGACCAGGTGCGGGACCTCGATCGTGCCCCACTCGCAGACCCGGCCCAGGTCGTTTCGCACCAGGTCGACGATCATCACGTTCTCGGCCCGGTCCTTGGCCAGGAAGTCCTCGGCGGTCACGGCCGTGCCCTTGATGGGCGACGACCGCACCCGCCCGTCCCGGATGGACACGAAGCGCTCGGGCGACGCCGACGCCACCTCGACCCCCTGATCCGGCAGCCGGACCACGGCGCTGAACGGCGCCGGGTTGCCCAGGGCCAGCGCCGCGCCCAGCGCGGCCACGTCGGCCCCGGGCGGCGCCGGGGCGGACAGCCGCCGGGTCAGGTTGACCTGGTACACGTCGCCGGCGGCGATGGCGGACCGGATGGCCGACACGCCGGCCTCGAACGTGGCCCGGTCCAGGCTCGAGCGCCACGAGTCGGGGGCCGGACCCCGCCAGGGCGCCCCGTGCCAGGGTCGGGCCGGGCGCACGGTGGCGAACCGGGCGCAGGTGGCCGGGCCCTCGTAGGGAACCACCACGGCCCAGAACCCGCGGGAGTCCAGGGCGCTGAGGTCGCTGGTCACGTCCACCAGGTCGGTGGCCAGGCGGTCTCCCACCACGGCCAGGGCACCGTGCGAGGGGAGCGAGGCCGGGGACACGCCTACCATCCTCGCCGATGACCACCGAGGGAAACATCGAGCTGTCCGACGAGCAGGAGGCCCTGCGGGCCGTGGTGCGCGACTTCGCCCAGCGCGAGATCGCCCCCCACGCCGAGCAGTGGGACCGCGAACACACCTTCCCGACCGACGTGGTTAGGGCCATGGGCGACCTCGGGCTGTTCGGCATCCCCTTCCCGGTCGAGTACGGCGGGGGTGGCGCCGGCCTGGTGTCGCTGTGCGTGGCCATCGAGGAGCTGGCCCGGGTGGACCAGTCCATGGCCATCACCCTGGAGGCCGGGGTGGGTCTGGGGGCCAACCCGATCTACCGGTTCGGCACCGAGGACCAGCGCCAGGAGTGGCTGCCCGACCTGGTGGCCGGCCGCTCGTTGGGCGGGTTCGGGCTGACCGAGCCTGATGCCGGCTCCGACGCCGGGGGCACGCGCACCCGGGCCGAGCTGGACGAGGCCGCGGGGGAGTGGGTGCTGAACGGGGAGAAGGCGTTCATCACCAACTCGGGCAGCGAGCTGACCTCCATCGTGACCGTCACCGCCGTGACCGGCTCGGGTGGCGCCGTCCTCGGCGCCCGGGAGGGTGGCGCCGTCCTCGGCGCCCGGGAGGGTGGCGCCGTCCTCGGCGCCGAGGAGGGTGGCGCCGGGGAGGGCCGGGGCGTGCCCGAGATCAGCGCCATCGTGGTGCCGGCCGGCACCGCCGGCTTCGGGGTGGCTCCGCCCTACCGCAAGATGGGCTGGCACGCCTCGGACACCCATGGCCTGACCTTCACCGACTGCCGCGTGCCAGCCGCCAACCTGCTGGGGGAGCGGGGCCGGGGGTTCGCCAACTTCCTCAGCATCCTCGACGACGGTCGGGTGGCCATCGCCGCCCTGGCCGTGGGCGTGATCGAGGCGTGCCTGGAGGCGTGTGTGGACTACGCCAACCACCGCAACACGTTCGGTCGGCCCATCGGCTCCAACCAGGCGGTGGCCTTCAAGTGCGCCGACCTGGCCGTCATGGCGGCGGCGGCCCGGGCCCTGACCTACGGCGCCGCGACCCGCCGCGATGCGGGCCGGCCCTTCAAGCGCGAGGCGGCGGTGGCCAAGCTCTACGCCACCGAGGCGGCGGTGACGGCCACCCGCGAGGCCACCCAGATCTTCGGTGGGTACGGCTTCATGGACGAGACGCCGGTGGCCCGCTTCTACCGCGACGCCAAGATCCTCGAGATCGGTGAGGGGACCAGTGAGATCCAGCGCCTGGTGATCTCTCGGGAGCTCGGCCTGCCTCTAGGATAGGTCGGTGTCCGACCGCCCCCGACGGCCACGCCGGCGCCGGAGTTGGCCCCAGCGGCTGCTGATCACGCTGAACGTGTGCGTGGCGCTGCTGTGCTTCGCCTCCGCGGCCGGCCTGTCCTACGTCTTCCGCCAGGCCACCAACGTGGCCCGCTTCAGCCTCGCCACCACCCTCGACCAGCCGGCCAAGAAGGGCCAGCCGGAGAACTTCCTGCTGGTGGGGGTGGACAGCGCCGCGGGCATCAACAAGAACGACCCGATCAACATCGGGCGGGGCGCCACCCAGAACACCGACACGATCATGATCCTGCGGCTCGACCCGGGCAAGGGCACGGCTCAGCTGCTCTCGCTGCCCCGTGACCTGTGGGTGAAGATCGCCGGCACCAGCTACCACGAGAAGATCAACTCGGCCCTGGCCACGGGTGGGCCCACCGAGCTCATCAAGACCATCCAGACGAACTTCGGCATCCCCATCAACCACTTCGTCCAGGTCGACTTCGAGGCGTTCCGCTCGCTGGTCGACGCCGTCGGGGGCGTGCCCATCTACTTCCCGTGGCCGGCCCGCGACGTCCACACCGGGCTCAACATCACCCAGCCTGGCTGCGTCATGCTCGACGGGGTCCAGGGCCTGGCCTACGCCCGGTCGCGCTACTTCGAGAGCTTCCAGCACGGCCACTGGGAGGCCGATCCCACCAGCGACATCGGCCGCATCGCCCGCCAGCAGCAGTTCATCAAGCTGTCGCTCAAGCGGGCCGTCGCCAAGGGGGCCCGCAACCCCTTCGTCGCCCGCCAGCTCATCGAGACGGCCCAGAAGGACGTCACCCTCGACAACCAGCTCAGCCTCCAGGACCTGCTCGACCTGGCCGCCGAGTTCCGCAACTTCGATCCCAACTCGCTCCAGGTGTACACCCCGCCCACCACCGGCTCGGTGATCGGCGGCGCCGACGTGCTGCTGCTCGACACGCTCGGGGCCCAGCCCATCTTCAACAAGTTCCGTGACCTGTCCAGCGCCGCCAACCCCAACGGTGGCATCGAGGTGTCGGTGACCAACGGCTCCGGGCGCTCGGCCCAGGCCCAGGCGCTGCTCGACTCGTTCGCCAAGCTGGGCTTCATCACCGCGGCGTCAGGTGACGCCTCGAGCTTCCGCAACACCCACACCACCATCCGCTACGCGCCGGGTCAGGAGGCGGCCGCCGTGCAGGTGGCCCGCTACCTCACCATCGATCCGGCGTTCGTGGCCGACCGCACCCTGGTCGGTCCGCAGGTGGTGCTGGCCACCGGGCTCGACTTCACCGGGCTGGCCACCACCCCCCGCCCGTCCTCGGACTTCGCCGCCTTCCTGGCCACCACGACCACCACCGCCCCGGGGACCCCATCAGCCACGACCCCGACCACCACGGCCAGTATGGTGCCCACCACCCCGCCAGGGCAGCTGTGCGGTTGATCGAAGGGGAAGGTGCGCCATGGCTGAGATCGCCATCATCGGGACGGGCTACGTCGGGCTGACCACCGGCGCCTGCTTCGCCCACCTGGGCCACCGGGTGGTGTGCGCCGACATCCTGGCCGACAAGGTCGAGCGGCTGTCGCGGGGCGAGATCCCGATCCTCGAGGCCGGGCTGGCCGAGCTGGTGCGCGAAGGCCTGGACTCGGGCCGGCTGAGCTTCGTGCTGGGGGCGGCGGCGGCCGCGGCCGACGCCGAGTTCGCCTACCTGTGCGTACCCACCCCCCAGGGGGCGGACGGCTCGGCCGACCTGAGCTACATCGAGGCGGCCGCCGCCGAGATCGCCGAGGTCCTGGCCCCCGACACGGTGGTGGTCAACAAGTCGACCGTGCCGGTGGGCTCCACCCGCCGGGTGGAGCAGGCCCTGGGGCGCTCGGACGTGGCCGTGGTGTCCAACCCCGAGTTCCTGCGGGAGGGCTCGGCGGTCAACGACTTCCTGCACCCGGACCGGGTGGTCATCGGCAGCGACGACCAGGCCGCCGCCATCCGGGTGGCCTCCCTCTACACCGCCGTGCCGGCCCCGCTGATGGTGACCGACCCGGCCTCGGCCGAGACGATCAAGTACGCCAGCAACGCCTTCCTGGCGGCCAAGCTCTCGTTCGTCAACGCCGTGTCGGCGCTGTGCGAAGCGGTGGGCGCGGATGTCAGCGACGTCGTGTTGGGCATGGGCTACGACAAGCGCATCGGCCACGAGTTCCTGCGACCCGGTCCGGGCTGGGGTGGCAGCTGCTTCCCCAAGGACGTGCAGGCGCTGCTCTACATCGCCCGCGAGGCCGGCTACGAGTTCGACCTGCTGGCCGGCGTGGTCACCGTCAACAACCAGCAGTTCGACCGCATGGCCGACAAGATCGAGGAGCTGGCCGGCGGCTCGCTGGCCGGCCAGACCGTCGGCGTGTGGGGCCTGACCTTCAAGGCCAACACCGACGACCTGCGCCAGTCGCCCGCGCTGCACGTCATCGAACGGCTCTTGACCCGCGGCGCCCGGGTGCAGGGCTACGACCCGGCGGTGTCGACGTCGCTGCCCGACGTCCCCGACCTCGAGGTCGTCCCCGACGCCTACGCGGCCGCCGAACGCGCCTCGGTGCTGGCCGTGCTCACCGAGTGGGACGAGTTCAAGTGGCTCGACCTCGAGAAGGTGGCCGGCCTCATGGCCGCGCCCTGCATCATGGACGCCCGCAACCTGCTCGACCGCTCGATCACCACCCGTCTGGGCTTCACCTATCGCGGAGTAGGTCGGAACTGATGGCGCGGGTCGTCATCACCGGTGGCGCCGGGTTCCTGGGCTCCCACCTCTGCGATCGGTTCCTGCAGCGGGGCGACCAGGTGATCGCCCTCGACAACCTGTCGACCGGGGCGGTGGCCAACATCGAGCACCTCTTCGCCCACCCGGGCTTCACCTTCGCCGAGCAGGACGTGTCCCGCTACATCTGGGTACCCGGTCCGGTCGACGCGGTGCTGCACTTCGCCAGCCCGGCGTCGCCGGTCGACTACCTGGAGATGCCCATCCAGACGTTGAAGGTGGGCAGCCTGGGCACCCACAACTCGCTGGGCCTGGCCAAGGCCAAGCAGGCCCGGTTCCTGCTGGCCTCCACCAGCGAGGTGTACGGCGACCCCGACGTCCACCCCCAGCCCGAGACCTACTGGGGCAACGTGAACCCCATCGGGCCCCGTGGCGTCTACGACGAGGCCAAGCGCTTCGCCGAGGCCCTGACCATGGCGTACCACCGCAGCCACGGCCTCGAGGTGCGCATCGCGCGCATCTTCAACACCTACGGGCCGCGCATGCGACCGGCGGACGGCCGGGTGGTGTCCAACTTCCTGGTCCAGGCCCTGCAGGACAAGCCCCTGACCATCTACGGCGACGGCACCCAGACCCGCAGCTTCTGCTTCGTGGACGACGAGATGCGTGGCCTGATCGCCCTGCTCGACGGCGACGCCACCGGTCCGCTCAACATCGGCAGCCCCGGCGAGTTCACGGTCGCCGCGCTGGCCACCATGGTGATCGAGGTCACGGGATCGAACTCGCCCATCATCTACCACGACCTGCCGGTGGACGACCCCCGCCAGCGCCAACCCGACCTGACCCGCACCTGGGCCGAGCTGGCCTGGAAGCCCGAGATCTCGCTGCGCGAGGGTCTGGAGCGGACCGTCGGCTACTTCCGGGACCGGCTCGCGGCCGAGGCCGTCACCGGGGCCTGACGCGTCGGGGCCCGCCCGGAGAGGTACGGGGCTGCCCGAGAGGTGTCGTCCGATCCTCGCTCAGGTGTCGCGGGCCACGGCCTCGGCGCGGTGGTTGAGGTACCAGTCGAGCGTCCGGGCCAGGCCGTCGTCGAAGCTGGTCTCGGCCTTGAAGCCGAAGGCCTTCTCGGCCCGGCTGGCGTCGACCCCTCGTCGGGGCTGGCCGTCGGGTCGGCTGGTGTCCCAGCGGACCTCGCCCTCGTAGCCGACCAGCTCGCAGATGATGAAGACCAGGTCGCGGATGGGCAGCTCCCGGTCGGCGCCCAGGTTCACCGGCTGATCCGCGTCGTAGAGCTCGGCGGCCAGCACGATGCCTCGGGCCGCGTCGTCGACGTAGAGGAACTCGCGACTGGCCGACCCGGTGCCCCACACGTCGATGTGGTCGGCTCCGGACTCCTTGGCGTCGACGGTGGTCTTGATCAGCGCCGGGATGACGTGGGAGACGGCCGGGTGGAACTTGTCGCCGGGCCCGTAGAGGTTGGTGGGGATCAGGTAGATGGCCTTCTGCCCGTACTGGGCCCGGTTGGCCTGCAGCTGCACGAGCTGGGCCAGCTTGGCGATGCCGTAGGGGGCGTTGGTCTCCTCGGGGTAGCCCTGCCAGAGATCCTCCTCGTGGAAGGGCACGGGCGTGAACTTGGCGTAGGAGCAGACCGTGCCCACCAGCACGGTCTTGGGGGTCTGGCGCTGCCGGGCCTCGTCGAGCACGTAGGTGCCCATGAGCAGGTTGTCGAGGTAGAGGTCGGCCGGTCGGGCCTGGTTGGCGCCGATGCCGCCGACCCGGGCGGCCAGGTGGATGACCAGCTCGGGCCGGGTGTCGGTGAACAGCTGGCGGACCGCGTCGCGGTCGCGCAGGTCGTACTCGGCGCTGGTGGGGGTGGACACCTCGGTGGCGCCGGCCGCCTCGAGCTGGGCCACCACCGCCGATCCCAGGAACCCGTTGCCGCCGGTGACCACCACGCGCCGATCTGGCCAGAAGCTCGACATCGCCTGCGAGCCTACCGGCCATCGGCCGCGGGGGAGTCGACCCGTGCGGGCTCGCCGGGCCGTCCCGCCGCGCGAGAATCACCCTCTCATGGCTCCAATCCGGGTCGCGGTGACCCTCGAACAGTGCTGGCACCGTGTGCCCGGGGGCACCGCCTCCTCGGCCGTGGATGCGGTGCGGGCGCTCGGCGCCCGCCCAGACCTGGAGCTCACCGGGGTGAGCGCCCGGCACCGACGGCCGCCGCCCGACCCGTGGGTGCCGCCCATCGCCGTGCACCCGCTGCCCCTGAGCCGCCTGGCCCTGTACGAGTCGTGGCACCGCCTGCGTCGCCCGGCGGTGGAGCGGGCCACCGGACCGGTGGACGTGATCTACGTGACCGGCATGGCCATGCCGCCGCCGACGGTGCCGCTGGTGGTCACCGTCCACGACCTCAGCTTCGTGCACGAGCCGAGCCACTCCACGCGCCGTGGTCTGCGCTTCTTCCATCGGGCCGTCGAGCTGGCCCGCCAGGATGCCCGCCTGGTGGCGTGTCCCTCGGAGGCCACGGTGGAGGCCTGCGTGCGCTACGGGTTCGACCCCGATCGCCTGCGCCTGGTGCCGTGGGGGGTGGACGAGCCGCTGGCTCCGCCGGCTGAGGTCGAGCGGGTGCGCGCCACGTACCACCTGCACGAGCCGTATGTCATGTGGGCCGGCACCATCGAGCCCCGCAAGAACCTGCCCGTGCTGCTCGACGCCTTCGGTCGGCTGGACCGCCACAACCTGGACCTCGTGCTGGTCGGGCCCCGGGGCTGGAACGAGGACCTGGAGCGCCACGTGGGCTCGGCCGACGGTCGGGTCCGCCAGCTCGGGTTCGTGCCGCCGGAGGACAAGCGGGCCCTGCTGGCCGGGGCCTCGGTGTTCTGCCTGCCCAGCCTCCAGGAGGGTTTCGGGCTGCCGGTGCTCGAGGCCATGGCCCAGGGGGTGCCCGTGATCACCTCGCAGGGCACCGCGGCCGGCGAGGTGGCCGGCGACGCCGCCGTGCTGGTCGACCCGCGCCAGCCGGCCGGGCTGGCCGACGCCCTGGCGTCGGTGCTCGACGACCCTGCACGGGCGGCCGCGCTGGCCCGGGCGGCGCAGGCCCGGGCCGCCGAGTTCCCGTGGAGCCGCACCGCCGAGCTGCTCGACCAGGCCTTCCACGAGGCGTGCCGGTGACGGCGACCCCGACCCCGACCGACCCACGCCCGCGGCTGGGAGCCAACCTGCTCTGGCTGGTGCCCGGGGTGGTGGGGGGGAGCGAGGAGTACACCGTTCGCCTGCTCGACTCCTTCGCCCGCGTGGCGGGGGGGACGACGGAGATGACCCTGTTCGTGAACCGGTCCTTCCCGGCGGCCCACCCCCGGCTGGTGGCCACCTATCCCACCGTGGTGGCCCCCATCGAGGGGCCGAACAAGGCGGTGCGGGTGGCGTCCGAGGCCCTGTGGTTGAGCCGGCGGGCCCGGGCCGAAGGCGTGGAGCTGCTGCACCACATGGGAGGCAACATGCTTCGCGGCCGCCCGCCGGGCATCGTGACCATCCACGACCTCCAGCCCTTCGCCCACCCCGAGCACTTCAGCCGCCTCAAGGGTGCCTACCTGGGCCGGACGGTGCCCTCGGCCCTGCGGCGCGCCACCCTGGTCATCACCCTCACCGAGCACGCCCGCGCCGACGTGGTGTCCCGCATGGCGGTCGACCCCGAGCGCATCCTGCTGGTCCCTCCCGGCGTCGACCGGGTGGCCGAACCCTCGCAGCCGGCCGACGTCGAACGGGTGCGGGCGGCCTACGGGGTGGGCTCGCGCCCCTACTTCGTGTACCCGGCCATCACCTATCCCCACAAGAACCACCTGACCCTGGTGCGGGCCTTCGCCCGGGTGGTCGCCACCGACCCGGAGCCGCTGCTGCTGCTGACCGGCGGCGAGGCCCACGCCGAGCCCCAGCTGCGGGCCGAGATCGAGGCGCTGGGCATCCGGGACCGGGTCCGGCGGTTGGGGCGGATCCCCCGCCGTGACCTCGACGTGCTCATCGGCGGCGCCGTGGCCCTCACCTTCCCGTCGACCTACGAGGGGTTCGGCATCCCCGTGCTGGAGGCCATGAGCCGCCACTGCCCGGTCATCGCCTCGGACGCCACCGCCCTGCCCGAGGTGGTCGGCTCCGCCGGGGTCCTCGTGGCGCCATACGACGTCGACGGGTGGGCCGCGGGCATGGCCGAGCTGCTCGGTGACCCGGCGCGTCGGGCCCGACTGGCCGACCTGGGCTACGAGCGGGCCGGCGAGTTCACCTGGGACCGCTCGGTGCGCGCCCTGGCCACAGCCTACGAGGTGGCCTTCGCCGCGCAGGGCTTGGGCCCGGGGCTGACGGGGGCGGGCCGGTGAGCATCGAGCCCCTGACCATCGGGGTGCTGTGCCCGCACTTCGCCCCGGACGTGGCCCCCACCGGTGAGGTCATGACCAGCATCGTGTCCGAGCTGGCCGCCCTGGGCCACCGCCTCGACGTGGTCACCGCCCTGCCTTGGTACCAGCACCACGCCCTCGAGCCGGGGTGGGACGGCCAGCTCGTGCGCCGCCAGGCCACGGACTGGGGCTCGATCACGCGGGTCCACCCGTTCCCGACCGACAAGCGCAACATCCCGGCTCGGGGCGTGGCCTTCGGGGGCTTCACCGCGCTGGCCACCCTGGCTGGCGCCGTCTCCCGCCCCTCGCCGGACGTGGTCCTGGCCATGTCGCCCCCGCTCACCCTGGGCCTGGCCGGCGCGGCGGTGGGACGCATCCGGTCGGCGCCCTTCGTGTTCAACGTGCAGGACGTGTTCCCCGACGTGGCCATCGAGCTGGGGCTGCTCACCGGCGCCCGGGTCATCGATGCCGCCCTGCGACTGGAGCGGGCCATCTACCGGCGAGCCGACGCGGTGACGGTGCTGTCGGAGGACCTGGCCGACAACCTGCGGGCCAAGGTCGTCGACCGGGGCGAGGATCCGGGCGCGTCCCACGCCCGGCGGGGCGCGCCCGGGGACCCGGCCAAGATCCGCGTCATCCCCAACTTCATCGACACCGACTGGATCCGGCCCGGACCCCGCGAGAACGCCTACCGGGCGGCGAACGGCCTGGTCGGCAAGCAGGTGGTCACCTACGCCGGCAACGTGGGCCTGTCCCAGGCCCTCGACCTGGTGTTGTCGGCCGCCACCACGCTGGCGGGACGTCCCGATGTGGCCTTCGTGATCAACGGTGGGGGATCCGCCCGCGCCGACCTGGAGGCCCGCGCCCGCGACCTGCCCAACGTGCGCTTCGTGGACATGCAGCCCAAGGAGACCCTGCCCCTCGTGCTGGCCGCGGCCGACATCCACGTGGTACCGCTCAAGCGGGGGTTGGCCGCCTCCAGCGTGCCCTCCAAGCTCTACTCCGTGCTGGCCGCCGGTCGGCCCATCGTGGCCAGCGTGGACGCCGGCACCGAGGTGGCGCGCACCGTGGAACGAGCCGGAGCCGGCCTGGCCGTCGAGCCGGAGGACGCCGGTGCCTTCACCGCGGCCATCGTCGAGCTGCTCGACCACCCGGACCGGGCCGAGGCCATGGGCGCGGCGGGCCGGCGCTTCGTGGAGACGTGGGCGTCGCCCGCCATGGTGGCCCGGGCTTACGAGGATCTGTTCTGCGAGCTGCGCGCGGAGCGGTCGGCTGGGCGCGGATAGGTTGGCGTCTCCATGGGAAAGGCGTCGCAGTCCAAGAAGGTGGCCCGGGCGGCTCGGGCTGCCGGCCCGGCCAAGCCGAGCCGGCGCCGCTGGCTGTGGCCCGCGGCCGTCGTGGCCATCCTGGTGGTCGGCACCGGGGTGATCGTCATGTCGCGGTTGGAGAGCAACCCGGCCCCGGCCCAGCTCATCCAGGACACGACCACGACGGCGGTCGCGACCCCGTCCGGCGCCGCCACCGCCACCACGCCAGGCGCGGCGACAGCCACCACGGCCGCGCCCGGCGCCACCGCCACCACTGCCGGCTCGGCGACGGCCACCACTGCCGCGACCAGCGCCTCGACGACCGCCACGACGGCAGCCAACAAGCCGTGAGAGCGGTCATCCTGGTCGGCGGTTTCGGTACGCGGCTCCGGCCGCTCACCGCCCACACCCCCAAGCAGATGCTGCCGGTGGTCGACCGCCCCATGATCGAGCGGGTGGTCACCAGCCTGGCCGGCTTCGGGGTGACCGACGCCGTGCTGTCGCTCGGCTACCGACCCGACGCCTTCCTGGAGGCCTACCCCGACGACCGGTGCGCCGGGGTGGCCCTGCACTACGCGGTCGAGCCCGAGCCGCTCGACACGGCCGGCGCGGTGCGCTTCGCGGCCGAGGACGGCGGCATCGAGCACACCTTCCTGGTCATCAACGGCGACGTGCTCACCGACCTCGACGTGGGTGCGCTGTGGGACTTCCACCAGCGCTGCGGCGCCGAGGGCACCATCGCCCTCACCCCGGTCGACGACCCGTCGCGCTACGGGGTGGTGCCCATCGCCGATGACGGTCGGGTGGAGGCCTTCGTGGAGAAGCCGCCCGCCGGTCAGGCGCCCACCAACTGGATCAACGCCGGCACCTACGTGCTCGAGCCCTCCGTCCTCGATCGCATCCCCGCCGGCCGCCGGGCCTCGATCGAGCGGGCCACCTTCCCCGAGATGGTGGCCGACGCCAGCCTGTTCGCCATGCACTCCGACGCCTACTGGATCGACGCCGGGACCCCGGCCACCTACCTCCAGTCCCAGCTGGACCTCATCGACGGCCGCCGGGGCCGGCCCGAGTCGGGCGTGTCGCCGTCAGCGGTCATCGGTGAGGGCGCCGTGGTCGACCACGCCGTGGTCATGGCCGGCTGCCAGATCGAAGCGGGTGCCGTGATCCGAGACTCCGTGCTGCTCCCGGGCGTGTCGGTGGGCCGCGGCACGGTGGTCGAGGGGTCGGTGGTCGGGGCCCGGACCACGGTGGGCGCGGGGGCCCGGCTGTCGGGCCTCACGGTGGTGGGCGACGACCTGACCATCGACGGCGGCGCCGAGCTCGACGGGGTGCGGCTGCCCGACGAGGCCGACGCGTGAGGGCGTTGGTCACGGGTGGAGCCGGGTTCATCGGCTCCACCCTGGTCGACCGCCTGCTGGCCGAGGGCCACGCCGTCGACGTGCTCGACAACCTGTCCACCGGCTCGCTGGCCAACCTGGCCGCGGCCCGGTCGGACCGGGCCCACGACTTCAGCTTCCACCAGATCGACGTGCGCGACCCGTCGGTGATGGAGCTCATCGACCGGCGCCGCCCGGACGTGGTGTTCCACCTGGCCGCCCAGGCCGACGTGCGCGTCTCGGTCAGCCGACCCGTGTTCGACGCCGAGATCAACCTGATCGGCGGCCTCCACGTGCTCGAGGGGGCGCGGCTGGCCGGCGCGGCCAAGGTCGTGTTCGCCTCCAGCGGCGGCACCATCTACGGCGACGTCGGCCCGGCCGAGCTGCCCGCGGCCGAGACCCTGCCCCAACGCCCCCTGTCGCCCTACGGCGTGGCCAAGAAGGCCATGGGGGACTACCTGTTCGCCTATCGCGAGCTGCACGCGCTCGAGTACACGGCCCTGGCGCTGGCCAACGTCTACGGCCCCCGCCAGGATCCTCACGGCGAGGCCGGGGTGGTGGCCATCTTCGCCGGCCGGCTGCTCAGCGGCGAGGCCTGCACCATCTTCGGCGACGGCACCCAGACCCGCGACTTCGTGTTCGTGGACGACGTGGTCGACGCCTTCGTCCGGGCCGCCGATCGGGGGTCGGGGCTGCTGGCCAACGTGGGAACCGGGGTCGAGACCTCGGTGAACGAGCTCTACGCGGCCATGGCCCGGGCGGCCGGGGTGGACAGGCCGGCGGTGCTGGCTCCGGCCCGACCCGGCGAGTTGGCCCGCTCGGCGCTGGACCCGAGCCGGGCCGGCCTGTACCTGGGCTGGGAGCCCTGGACCGACATCGACACCGGCACCGCCGCCGTGCTCGACTGGTTCCGCCAGCGCGGCTGACCGGGCGCGACCGCGGCGCCGGGACCGCGTCCGGCGTCAGACGGGCACCGACCAGGCCTCGAGCGACGCGGCGATCTGGTCCAGCTCCACCCGACCTTCGGCCACGCCGATGACCAGCTCGTAGGCGTCGTCATCGGGCGCGTCGAGCCGCCACCCGTTCGCCTCGAGGAAGGTCGCGCAGGACAACCAGGCCGTGCGCTCGTTCCCGTCGACCAGTGCGCGGTTGCGGATGAGGGAGTCGGTCAGGGCCGCGGCCTTGGCGAAGGTGGTCGGGTAGGCGTCCTGGCCGAATGCGCTGGCCCGTGGGCGATGGGCGGCGCTCTCCAGCAGACCCGCGTCTCGCAGGACCGGGTCGAGCCCGGTGGCCACCAGGGTGATGGCCAGGAGATCCGTCAGGGAGAGGTACCGGACCGAGTCGTCCGGCCCGCTCATGAGTTGCGCAGGCGGTCGAGCAGCGCCTCGTACCGCACCGCGTTGCGGTGGGCGATGGCCATCACGTCGGCCGTGGTCTCCTGCTCGATGTATCGCGAGATGCTCTCCCGCACGATGTCCTGCATGGATCGATCCTCGATCTCGGCCTGCCGCCGCAGGGCTTCGGTCTCGGCCTCGGAGAGGCGAAGGGTCATGGCCATGACGAACACATGATACCACTGTGGTATCAGGTGGCGGGGCGAGGGTCGGTGGGATTTGGGCCGGGCCGCCGGGTCGGCGGCGGTGACGTGCCAGTATGCCGGCGTGTTCACCAACCGCGTGACCGACCTGCTCGGGGTCGACATCCCGATCATCCAGGCGCCCATGGGGTGGATCGCCCGGGCCGATCTGGCCTCGGCCGTGTCCAACGCCGGGGCCATGGGCATCATCGAGACCTCGTCGGGCGAGCTGGACGTGATCCGGGGCGAGATTGCCCGGATGCGCGACCTGACCGACAAGCCCTTCGGGGTGAACATCGCCCAGGCCTTCGTCAGCGACCCGTCCATCGTCGAGTTCGTGGTGGACCAGGGCGTGCGCTTCGTGACCACCTCGGCCGGCAGCCCCACCCGCTACACGGCCCAGCTCAAGGAGGCCGGGCTCACCGTCTTCCACGTGGTGCCCACGTTGCGGGCGGCGCAGAAGGCGGCCGACGCCGGCGTGGACGGCCTGGTGGTGGAGGGCGGCGAGGGCGGCGGGTTCAAGAACCCGCGGCCGGTGGCCACCATGGTGCTGCTGCCGCTGGTGGCGTCGAGGATCGACCTGCCCATCGTGGCTGCCGGCGGCTTCCTCGACGGCCCCACCATGGCCGCCGCCCTGGCCCTGGGGGCGGAGGGGATCCAGCTCGGCACCCGCATGGTGTCGGCGGCCGAGTCGCCCATCCACGCCAACTGGAAGCAGGCCATCGTGGACGCCGACGAGACCGACACGGTGTTCCTGAACCAGCACGCCTCGCCCGCCCTGCGGGCCCTGCGCACCGACTACACCAGCGCCCTGGAGTTCGACCACGAGCAGAACGCCTTCGCCCGGTTCGGCGACGCGAACGCGGTCTACTTCGAGGGCGACCTGTCGGCCGGCATCGCCCTGTCGGGCCAGGTGGCCGGGCGCATCGAGGAGGTCCGACCGGTGGCCGACATCATCGGCGAGTGCGCCCGCGACTGCCTCGCCACCATCGACCAACTCCACGAACACTACGGCCGCGCTACCTGAAGAGGTCCTCGCTGGGGTGTCGCACGATCTCGTCGGCCACGCTGCCGGTGCGGAACCAGGTCGGGTCGATGCCCCGCACCACCGCCACCGGGATGCCGCTGGACTTGCCCATGACCAGCTCGGCGGCGGCCGCGATCTCGTCCACCACCGCCACCTCGGTCACCTGCATCTCCCGGCCCAGCGCATCGGTGGTGCCCCGCAGGTCGACCACGGCGGCGATGCCGGCCGAGCCGATGGCCACGTCGGTCACGCCCCGACGCCACGTGCGCCCGAACGTGTCGCTCACGATGACCGCCGTCTCCACCCCGGCGCGGTCCCGCAGGCCGTCGCGGATGCGCCGGGCCGAGCGGTCGCTGTCCACCGGCAGCAGGGCGGCGTAGCCCCGCTCGACGTTGGACAGGTCGATGCCGGCGTTGGCGCACACGAACCCGTGCGCCGTCTCGCTGATGATCAGATCGCCGCGTCGGCGCAGGATCCGCACCGACTCGCGCTCGACCAGGGGCTTGTGGCTCAGCGGGTCGTCGGGGTCGACGGGGACCAGCCGGTCCTCGGCCTTGGACACGATCTTCTGGGTGACCACCACCACGTCCCCGTCGGCCAGGGCGGTGCCGTCCGCGGCCGCGGCCGCGGTGGCGATGATGCCGGCCAGGTCGTCACCGGCCGCGATCTCGCCGATGCCCTCGAGGCCGAAGACCTCCATGCGGCTCATGGCGCGCCCGTCGGGCGCGCCATGAGCACCGTGCGGCCCAGGGCGGCGGCCGCCGCGGGGTCGGTCATGATCGTGTTGGCCGCCACGCAACGCATGCCCTCGGCCTCGACGGCCGAGGCCAGGCCGGCGTCGGCGGTGTCGATCACGAGCGTGGCGGCCAACTCGGCGTAGAGCCGGGCCACGCCCACCACCGACGACTCGTGGCCCAGCTCCTCGAGCATCCGGTCGGCCGGTCCCTTCAGGGCGGCGCCGGCTACGATGGGCGACACGGCCACCACGTCGTCGCGTCGGTCGACCACGGCCGCACGCACCCCGGGCACGGCCAGCACCGGCCCGATGGACACGATGGGGTTGGACGGGGCGATCACCACCAGGTCGGCCTCGGCGATGGCGGCCAGCACCCCGGGGCCCGGTCGGGCCGCCTCGGCGCCCGCGAAGCGAACGGCCGTCACCGGCACCGAGTGCTGGCGTCCCACGAAGTACTCCTGGAAGGAGAGCTCGGCCACGCCGTGGTCATCGCGCACGGCCACGATGGTGCGCAGCTCGTCGTCGGTCACCGGCAGCAGGGTCAGGGCCAACCCCCACCCCGCCGCGATCTCTCCGGTGACCTCGGTCAGGGTGGCCCCGGCGTGGCGCCGGGCCGTGCGGTACAGGTGGGTGCCCAGGTCGCGGTCACCCAGGCCGAACCAGGCCTCGCCGCCGTAGCGGCGCAGCGTGTCCATGGCCTGCCAGGTCTCGCCCGACAGGCCCCAGCCCCGATCGGGGTCGATGGCGCCGGCCAGGGTGTAGGTGACCGTGTCCAGGTCCGGGCTGATCTCCAGGCCGTGCAGCACCAGGTCGTCGCCCACGTTGACCACGGCCACCAGCTCGGCCGGGTCCACCACCTGGACCAGCCCGGACAGCAGGCGGGCGGCGCCCACCCCACCGGCCAGCGTGGTGATCACGAGCGGCTGAGGCGCGACAGCTGGTCGATGTCGGCGCTGACCATCATGGTGACCAGTTGGGGGAAGCTGACCTCGGGCTCCCACTCGAGCACCTCGCGGGCTCGGGTGGCATCCCCCACCAGCAGGTCGACCTCGGCCGGGCGGAAGTAGCGGTCGTCCTGCACCACGTGCTGGCGGTAGTCCAGATCGAGGTGGCCGAAGGCCAGCTCGCAGAACTCGCGCACCGAGTGGGTCTCGCCGGTGGAGACCACGAAGTCGGAGGGCCGGTCCTGCTGCAGCATGGCGAACATGGCCCGGACGTAGTCGCCGGCGAAGCCCCAGTCGCGCTGGGCCTCGAGGTTGCCCAGCCGCAGCTCGGTGTCGAGGCCGAGCTTGATGCGCGCCGCGCCGTGGCTGATCTTGCGGGTCACGAACTCGAGCCCGCGGCGCGGGCTCTCGTGGTTGAACAGGATGCCGGACGAGGCGTGCAGGTCGTAGCTCTCGCGGTAGTTCACCGTGAGCCAGTGGCCGTAGACCTTGGCCACGCCGTAGGGGCTGCGCGGGTAGAACGGCGTCGACTCCCGCTGGGGGACCTCGACCACCTTGCCGAACATCTCGCTGCTGGAGGCCTGGTAGAAGCGCACGTCGGGATCGACGATGCGGATGGCGTCGAGCAGGCGGGTCACCCCCAGGGCGGTGGTCTCGCCGGTCAGCACCGGTTGCCCGAACGAGGTCTGCACGAACGACTGGGCCGCCAGGTTGTAGACCTCGTCGGGGCGGTGCATGCGCAGCACCTCGATGAGCGAGGCCTCGTCGAGCAGGTCGCCCGGCACCAGGGTCAGGCGGTCCTGGATGTGGGCGATGCGCTCGAAGGTCACCGTCGAGCTGCGGCGGACCATGCCCACCACGTCGTAACCCCGGTCGAGCAGCATCTCGGCCAGGTAGGAGCCGTCCTGGCCGGTGATGCCGGTGATGAGCGCACGGGTGGGCATGGGTACGGTCTAGCGTGGATCACCGCGACCGTCTGCTAAGTGGGTTGGCAATTGCCCGAACGTGAGTCTCGAGGGACGGGCCGGCCCGACCCCGACGCGGGGTCCGAGCGGGCCCCCGGCGGCGAGAGCCTGGGTCGCCGCGTGGCCGAGCACCGGGCCAAGCTGGGCTGGACCCAGGTCGAGCTGGCCCAGCGGCTGGGCATCTCCCGGGTGGCGGTGTCGCACGTCGAGGCCGGCCTGTCCGAGCCCGGCGAGCGCACGGTCACCCTGCTGGCCGGCCTGTTCAAGCTCGAACCCCACCAGCTGGTGGCCGACACCAGCTATCCCATGGCCAAGGCCGACCGGCTCCCGCTGGTGGCGGCCCGCTACACCGAGGTGGAGCACCAGCTCGACCTGCTGGCGACCGACGAGGCCTGGTTGGGGCGGGCGCCCGGGCCGGAGGCCGAGCGCGTCCTCGACCAGTGGCGGGCGCGGCTCGGGCTGCTGGCCGACGAGGCCTGGGACCCGGCCGAGCGTCGGCTGGTGGCCGAGGCGCAGGCCCGGGTGGTCGCCGCCCGCGCCGCGCTCCGGCTCAGCCCAGGCGGCCGCGCCACTCGTCGAGCAGGTCCCGCAGCGTCTGGTCGAGGGTGATCTCGGGCGTCCAGCCCGTGGCCTTGTGCAACTTGGTGGGATCGCCCCGCAGCACGGGCACGTCGACCGGTCGTTGCAGGGAGGCGTCCTCCTCGAGGCGCATCGGGTGGTCGGCCAGCGAGAGCAGCTGGTCGGCCAGCTCGCTGATGGCGATGTCGGCGCCGGTGCAGACGTTGTAGGCCTCTCCCGGCTCGCCGCGGAGGACCAGCAGCCGGTAGGCCCGCACGACGTCGCGCACGTCGGTGAAGTCGCGGCGGGGGGTCAGGTTGCCCACCGGCACCACCTCGGTGCGGTCGAACTCGTTGCGGGCGATGCGCTCGGCGATGGCCGGGGCCACGAACCGGTTCGTCTGCCCGGGGCCGAGGTGGTTGAAGGCCCGGACCCGCAACACGTCGAGGCCGTAGCCCAGGTGCGCCTGCACGCCGAGGAAGTCGGCCGCCACCTTGCTGACCGCGTACGGGGTCACCGGGCGCAGGGGCGCGTCCTCGGCCAGCGGGAGCTCGGCCAGGGCGACGCGCCCGTAGACGTCGGCGCTGCTCACCGACAGCACCCGGGCCGTCCGCCCGCGGCAGGCCTGCAGCAGGTTGAGCGTGCCGACGGCGTTGGCCTCGAAGGCGAGCCGGGGTTCGTCCCAGGACCCCCCCACGTCGCTCCAGCCGGCCAGGTGGTAGATGGCGTCGGGGGCGCCCTCGGCCACGAATGCGGCCAGCGCGGGCCCGTCGAGCAGGTCGGGGCCGTCGGCCCGATCGATCCCCACGACGGTGTCGCCCTGCTCCTCGAGGTGCGCGACCAGGTGCCGACCGACGAACCCGGCTGCTCCGGTGACGAGGGCGCGCATCAAGGGGCCGAGTGTAGGTCGACCAGTCGCCGGTAGAGCTCGACGAGTCCCTCCGTGGTCGCCTCCCACGAGTAGCGCCGGCTGCGGGCCAGCCCGGCGGCCCGTCGCGACTGGGCCAGGGCGTCGTCGTCGAGAAGGTCGGCGATGGCCTGGCCCAGCGCATCGACGTCCCCGGGCGCCACCACCGTGGCCGCGTCGCCCACCACCTCGGGCAGGGAGCCGGCGCGGGTGGTGACCACGGGCGTGCCCGCGGCCATGGCCTCGACCGGTGGCAGGCCGAAGCCCTCGTAGATCGAGGGGTAGGCGTACACGCTGGCGCCCCGGAGCAGGGCAGCCCGCTGGTCGTCGCTCACCCAACCCAGGCGCCGGATGCGGTCCCGGTGCGGGCTGGCGGCGATGGCCGAAGACAGGGCGTCGGCCCCCCAGCCGTCGGGCCCGGCCACCACCAGCGACACGTCGGGGTGGGCGTCGGCCAGGGCGCCGAAGGCGCGCACCAGCGAGGGCAGGTCCTTGCGGGGCTCGACCGTGCCCAGGGCCAGCACGAACCGCTCGGCCCCGGCCAGGCGCCGGCCGGCGGCCGCGTCGGTGCCGGGGCCGGGAGCGGCCAGCTCGGTGACGCCGTAGGGCACGACGGTGACCCGCTCGGGCGCCAACCCGAAGGTGTGGCGGATCTCCTCGGCCACGAACTCGGAGCCGGTGTGGATGCTGGCGCCCCGGCGCAGGGCCCGCCGGATCAGCGGCGGGTAGGCCAGCGTGTCGGCCGTGCAAAGCTCGGGGAAGTGCACGAAGGTCAGGTCGTGGACCGACATGAGCTCGGCCGCCCCACGCGCCGGCGGGACCACGTAGTTGGGGGAGTGCACCAGATCGACCGGGCCGGTCCACCACTCGATGGGGGGCAGGTCGAGGCGGGCCCAGGCGACGCGCAGGGGGCGAGCGGCCATCGGGCGACGGGCGGTGGCCACGCCCGCCGGGACGGATCGGGCCAGCTCCGAGCGGCCCCGCCAGGTGATGCCGAAGGCGGTCACGTCCAGGTCCTCGACCCGGGCCAGCCGGGTCAGGACCTCGGTGGCCACCACCCCCACGCCGGTGCGGGGGCCGAGCAGGGCGGTGGCGTCGAAGGCGACTCGCATGGGTGGGCGGCAGGTCGGACAGGGCCGGGGCGCCGAAGGACGCCCACGGTGAGTGGCCGGATCAGCTCGGGGCGTGACCCGAGACGGAGCGGAGGTGGTCGACCGCGGCTTCGATGGGCGGCCGCAGCGCCTTCTCGAGCTCGCGCCGGCGGACCTGGGCCTTCTGGAAGGCCAGGACCCCGAAGCCGACGCTCGCGTAGAACGTGTTGCGCAGGACGCGAACGGTCTCGTTGGCCATGCGCAGAGCGTTCCAGACCCGGCCCGCCCGGGCAAGGTGCCGGCCTCCCGCTCGAGCCCGGGGGGTGACCGGGACGGCGGGGGAGGGCGACTACCCTGCGGCGGTCGTGGACGCGCCGGACCAGCCCCAGCCAGACGTGGGGCCCACAGACGCCTCCCGGGTCGCGCCTGGGGTGCCCGAGCCGGCGTCACCCGCCGAGCCGGCGTCACCGGCGGGCGACGAGCCGTTCGGGCCGCCGTCGGTGCAGGTCCCGGCGGTGATCCCACCGGTGGTGCTGGTGGTGGTGGCCCACGATCCGGGGGACTGGTTCGCCGAGTCGCTGGCCAGCATGGCCGACCAGACCTATCCGAACACCTCGATCCTGGTCATCGACGCGGCCAGCGACACCGATCTCGCCCCGGTCGTGGCCGAGGCCGCCCCCGACGCCCACCTGCGCCGTCTCGACCAGAACGTGGGGTTCGGCCCCGCGGCCAACGAGGTGCTCACCGCGGTCGAGGGCGCGTCGTTCTACCTGTTCTGCCACGACGACGTCCGCCTGGAGCCCGACGTGGTGCAGGTGATGGTCGAGGAGGCGTTCCGCTCCAACGCCGGCATGGTCGGGGCCAAGGTGGTCGACTGGCACGACCCGACCCGCATCCTGCAGGTGGGCATGGGCGCGGACAAGACCGGGGCGCCGGCCCCCCTGGTGGAGCGGGGCGAGCTCGACCAGGAGCAGCACGACGCCGTGCGCGACGTGTTCTACATCCCGGGGGCCGCCACCCTGGTGCGCGGCGATCTGTTCGCCGCCCTGGGCGGCTTCGACCCAGGCATCGAGCTGCTGGGCGAGGACCTCGACCTGTCCTGGCGCGCCCATGTGGTGGGGGCCCGGGTGCTGGTGGCGCCCGGGGCCCGGGTGGCCCACCTCGAGGCCCTGAGCCTGCGCCGGCCCGTCGACGACCGCCGCCGCCTCCAGATGCGCCACCGCCTGCGCACCAGCGGGGTGGCCTACACGTGGTGGTCGCGGGTGCGGGTCATGCCCCAGGCCGCCCTGGTGGCCCTGGCCGAGTTCGTGTTCGGCGTGGTCACCGGGCGGTTCCACCACGCCGCCGACGTGGTGGCGGCCTGGACCTGGAACGCCCGCCACCGAGGCTCGGTGCGGTCCCGCCGCCGGCTGCTGGCCGAGAACCGCCGGGTGGCCGACCGCGACGTGCGCCGCCTCCAGGTGCGAGGCAGCGCCAGGGTGTCCGCCTTCCTGCGGGGCCAGCTCGGCCTCGACGAGAGCCGGCTGGGGGACAACCGGCTCGGCACCATGACCGGAGCCGGTCGCGACCTGGTCACCAACCTGCGCTCGGCCCGGGCCCGCTCGGCGCTGGTGGCGTGGGTGGCCGTGCTGGCCCTGTTGGCCTTCGGCAGCCGCGAGCTGTTCACCAGCGGCCTGCCGGTCGTGGGCCAGTTCGTGGCCTACCCCGGCCATCCTTCGGCCCTGGTCCAGCAGTGGCTGAGCGGGTTCCGCGGCACCGGGCTGGGTTCGACCTCGCCCGCCCCCACCTTGCTGGGCGTGCTCGGCGGGCTCGGGTACCTGTTTGCCGGCGCGATGGGCCTGCTGCGCACCGTGCTGGTCGTCGGCGCCCTTCCCCTGGGCGTGCTCGGGCTGTGGCGACTGGCCCGACCCCTTGGGTCGCGCCGGGCTCGCATCACGGCCATGGTCGTCTACGCCTGCCTGCCCGTGGGCCTCAACGCCATGGCCCGGGGACGCTGGGACGGCCTGGTCCTCTACGGCCTGCTGCCCTGGATGGCCAACCAGCTGGTGAAGGGGTCGCGGCTGGCACCCTTCGGCCCGGTCGACGGCGACGTCGGCCCCGGGGTGGCCGACCGACCGGTCTGGCAGCGCATCCTGCTGCTGGGCGTGGTGACGGCCCTGGCCGCCATGGTCGTGCCCTTCGCCGTGGTGCTGGTGGTGGGCTTGGGGGTGGGATTCGCCCTCGGTGGCCTGCTGGGCGGCCACGTGCGGGCGGCGCTGCGCCTGGTCGGCGTGGCCGTGGCCGGGGCCCTGGTGGCCACCCTGCTGCACCTGCCCTGGAGCGTGACCTGGGTGACCGGAGGTTGGCGTGGGTTCGTGGGCCTGTCATCGACTGGCGGTCCACCCCTCACGCTGGGGTCCATCCTGCGCTTCGACACCGGACCGTTCGGCTCCGCCCCGCTGGGTTGGGTGTTCCTGCCCGCCGGGCTGCTGGTGCTGGTGATCGGCCGCAGCTGGCGCCTGGGTTGGGGGGTGCGAGCCTGGGTGGTGGTGGTCGGCTCGATGGCCGCCGTGTTCGTGGCCCAGGCCGCCCCGGCCGGTTGGTTCCCGGCGCCCGAGGTGCTGCTGGCCCCGGCGGCCATGGGCCTGGCCCTGGCCACCGGCCTGGGCATGGTGGCCTTCGAGATCGACCTGCCCGACTACCACTTCGGATGGCGCCAGATCGCCTCGGTCCTGGCCGGCGCCGCCCTGGTCCTGGGCGTCTTCCCGTTCATCGGAGCCACCCTCGGCGGCCAGTGGGGCCTGCCCACGGGCGACTTCTCGTCCATCCTGACCGGCCTCAGCGCCAAGGACGGGAGCAACGGCCCCTATCGCGTGCTGTGGCTGGGCGAAGCTTCGCTGGTGCCGGGGGCGCCGTGGCGGCTGGTGGCCCCCGGCATCGACCACCTGGGCCCGGGGGCGGTCCTGTCCTACACCACCTCCACGGGTGGCGCGGGGGACGTGACCGACCTCGAACCGGGCCCGGACACGGGGGCCACCGCCCAGCTCACCCAGAGCCTGCAGCTGGCCGGCGCCGGCGACACGACCCGACTGGGGGCGCTGCTGGCGCCCATGGGCGTGCGCTACGTGGTGGTCCCGTTGGCCGACGCCCCCAAGCCGTTCAACACCGGCCCCACCAGCCAACCGACCGCCGTGCTGTCCATGCTGAACGCCCAGCTCGACCTGGCCGACGTGGACGTGATCGAGGGCGTGGCCGTGTTCCGCAACGCCTCCTGGGGCCCGACCCGGGCCCAGCTCGCCCCAGGGGTGACCCTGCCGCCCACCGGGCGGTCCCTGGCCTCGCGGGTGGTGCCCGGCCTGGCCGGCGCGCCCACCGCGCTGGCCCAGACCAAGGCCTACCAGTCCTTCGCCGGGCCGGTGTCGAAGGCGCAGACCGTGTTCCTGTCCGAGGCGGCGTCGGCCAACTGGCGCCTCCAGGTGGCCGGCCACCCCGCGGCGCGCCGCCCGGCGTTGGGCTGGGCCAGCACCTTCGCGGTGCCGGCCGCCCCCGGCGGGACGACCGCCACCCTGGGCTACGAGACGCCGATGACGCGCGACCTCATGCTGGTGGGCCAGACGCTGCTGTGGCTGCTGGTGCTCGGCTACCTGTTCCGCAACCGGGTGCGGGCCCAGTCCGACCGCGACCGGGCCGAGATGGCGGCCGAGGCGGAGTTGGCATGACCTCCTCGGAGCCGGTCGGGGCCGTGCGGCGGTGGCCGGTGCTGCTGGTGCTGGTCGCCCTGGCGGCGGCCGGGATCGTGGTCCAGCACCACCGCGACCAGCAGGTCACCCGCCCCCGGCCCACGCTGGCCTCCCAGCTGCAGCCGGTGGCGGCCGGACCGGACACCCTCAGCTCGACCTGGTACTGCGCGGCGGGCACGGCCACCGGCACGGCCGCCGGTCTGGCCGAGCAGACCGTGGTCATCCAGAACGCGTCGAACCGGGCCCTGGGCGGCCACATCGAGGTCATCACCGACTCGGGCAAGACCGCAGCCCAGACCTTCCAGGTGCCGGCCCGCGACCACCTCGACATCCGGGTGTCGAGCCTGATCGTCGCGCCCTACGCCTCGGCCGTGGTGGAGATGGCCGGGGGGGAGGTGGCCGTGGCCCACGTGCTCGACGGCCCCACCGGTGTCACCACCGCGGCCTGCTCGACCACCGCCTCGGCCAGCTGGTACGTGCCGTCAGGATCCACCGCTCCGGGCAACCGACAGCTGCTGGTGCTGTTCAACCCGTTCCCCGATTACGCCACCGCCACCGTCACCTTCGCCACCGACGCCGGCATCCGGACCCCCGACGCCTACGACGGCCTGGTGGTGCCGGGAGGGCAGGTCACCGTGCTCGACGTGAGCGCGGTGGTGACCCTGCGCACCCAGCTGGCCACCACGGTGGCTGTGCACCAGGGCCGGCTCATCGTGGACCAGCTCCAGTCGGCCGACGGCTCCAACGGCACGGTCAAGGGGCTGGCGGTCACGCCGGCCGCGCCCGGTGCCGCCCCGCGCTGGTGGTTCCCGGATGGCCCGGCCACCGCCGGGTCCCACACAAGCCTGGTCGTGCAGAACCCCGGCTCCGCGTCGGTGAAGGTGTCGGTGGCCCTGCGCCTCGACGCCAACGGCACGGTCTCGCCCTTCGTGGCCACGGTGGCCGGCGGCAGCTACTCGCTGATCGACGTCACCGGCGACGGCCGGGTGCCGGTGGGGGTCGGCTTCACCGCCCTGGCCACCTCGTCCGACGGACGACCCTTCGTGATCGACCGGGTCGTCAGCGCCGCGCCCCCGACCGTCCCCAACGGCTTCGACGTCACCCTGGGCTCGCCGGCGCTGGCGCCGCGCTGGCTCGTCCCCGTGGCCTCGCTGCCCAGCGCCGACCAGGCCACGGTGATCATCACCAACCCGTCGGCCACCCGGTCGGTGCGGGTCCGCCTGGCCACCCTGGCCGGCGGGCAGGCCACGGTGCTGGCCGGCACCACCGCGGTGGAGACCATCCCCGCCGGGCGTCGCGCCGGGTTCACCGTCCCCGCCGGCCCGTCGGTGCTCCAGAACGCCCTGCAGGTGCTGGCCGACGCCCCGGTGGTGGTGGAGGAGCGCCTGGCCTTCACCAACGCCGGGCAGGCCAGCCCGTTGGCCGTCCCGGTGGACCCGGCCGCCACCCTGGCCTGGTCGGGGCGCTTCTGATGGGGCCTCGTCCGTGAGGCCATGCGCGTGAGGTCGAACTAGTGGAGCGCCTCGGGCTGGTGGCGGTCCTGGTCGTGGTGGCCGGTGTGGTGGCCGCGTTCTTCGCCCGGCGGCGGCCCGACGCGCCCACCCAACCGGACTGGACCGTGCCCAGCGTGGTGGACCGCGGCGACTTCGACCGCCCGGAGGCACCCTGGCTGGTGGCCGTGTTCACCTCCGCCACCTGCGCCACCTGCCACGGGGTGGTGGATGCGGCCCGACCCCTGGAGAGCCCGGCGGTGGCGGTGGTCGAGCTCGAGCACGATGCCCGACGTGACCTGCACGACCGCTACGGCATCGACGCCGTGCCCACCGTGGTCATCGTCGACGACCAGGGCGTGGTGCGCGGGTCGTACGTGGGCCCGGTCACCGCCGCCGAGCTGTGGGCTAGGGTGGCATCGATCCGCGACGAGCCGGCCTAGGCGCGACTGGCCGCTCCTGCCGGCCTCGGTGTGCGGGTCGCTGGCGTGCGGGTCGCTGGCGTGCGGGTCGGAGGTTGACGGGTCGGAGGTTGACGGGTCGAGCTGGCCGTCGGCGAGGCGGCTGGCCGGGATGGCAGGGGAGCAGGTCATGGACGGTTCCGGGGAGGGCTCCGGGCTCGGTCGAGGGGCCAAGTGGACCCTCGGGATCACGTTGGCGGGGGTGCTGATCACGGGCATCGTCTCGATCTACGGCGTGGTCGTGGCCCGCCAGACGGCCGACAAGCAGGACTCCATCGAGCAGGCCATCGCCCAGGCCAACCGGGCCCAGTCGGCGCCGCGCACCAAGCTGGCCTTCCGCTCTGCTGCCATCGACGCCACCGGTCAGGTGCTGACGCTGAACCTGGCGGTGGAAGGGGTCGGGGCGGCCAAGGGGCTGGGGTGCTCGCTGGTCGACCGCGAGCAGATCACCAACAACGCCCTCCCACCGGGGGCCGGCAAGGGCCAGGGCCAGCTCCAGGCCGTCCCCGCCCCGACCCCGACGACCGGCTCGACCGGCTCGACGGCGGCGACCGGGTCGACGACCACCACCGAGTCGTCGGGCACCGCCGGCGCCCTGGACGACTTCGACCTGGCTCCCGGGGAGCACCACGACCTGAGCGTGGAGTACCACCGAAGCGTGGACGGGATCATCCAGATCGCCATCGATGCCCCGTGCTCGACCCCCGACAGCACGACCTCCGGGGTGACGGTGACCGTCGTCTCCAGCTCCGGCGCCCTGCAGGCGCCGGTCAAGGAGTCGCCCACGCCGGGGGCGTGAGCGTCAGCTGATCTCGGTCGGGGGCCAGTCGGGCCGGGTGGGCGCGGGCGTGAGGCCGCTGGGGTGGCCGTTGCCGTCGCTCGGGCCACCGTTCACCTCGGCGGGGCCGGGGCTGGCCGAGGCCGACGGGGTGGTCGACCCGTTGGCGGGGGCGCCGGGATCGCCCAGCGGGTGCTCGGTGGCCCGCACGGGCACGCCGTTGTTGGCCAGCTCGATCAGCCGGGTGACCTCGCTGCCCTCGATCGTCTCGTACTCGAGCAGGGCCCGGGCCACCAGGTCGAGCCCTTTGCGGTGCTCGGTGAGCACCTCGCGGCAGTGCTGCTCCTGCTCGCGCAGGATGCGCTCGACCTCTTCGTCGATGACGCGGGCGGTGTCGTCGCTGTAGTCGCGCGAGTGCATGAGGTCGTCGCCCAGGAACACCTGGTTCTGCGAGCCCCAGGCCATCGGGCCGATGCGGGTGCTCATGCCCCACTCGCGCACCATCTTGCGGGCCCGCTCGGTGGCCACCACCAGGTCGTTGTTGGCCCCGGTGGACACCACGCCGAACACCAGCTCCTCGGCGATGCGGCCGCCCATGGCCACCGCGATCGACTCTTCCAGGTAGTCCTGGTTGTAGCTGTGGCGCTCCTCGGCCGGCAGGTACTGGGTGACGCCCAGGGCCATGCCCCGGGGCAGGATGGTGACCTTGTGGATCGGGTCGGTGTTGGGCAGCACCGCGCCGGCACACGGCATGACCGGCTTCGTGGTAGGCGGTCAGCTCCTTCTCCTTGTCGGAGAGCACGGTGGACTCGCGCTCCTGGCCCATGAGGACCCGGTCGCGGGCCTGCTCGAAGTCCTGCATCTGCACCGACTCGGAGCCGCGGCGCACCGCGAACAGGGCCGCCTCGTTGACCAGGTTGGACAGATCCGCGCCGCTCATGCCGGGCGTGCCCCGGGCCATCACGCTGAGGTCGACGTCGGGACCGATGCGCTTGCCCTTGGTGTGCACGCCCAGGATGGCCAGGCGCTCGGGGTACTCGGGCAGCGGCACCACCACCTGGCGGTCGAAGCGGCCGGGCCGCAGCAGGGCCGGGTCGAGGATGTCGGGCCGGTTGGTGGCCGCCATCATCACGATGCCGGTGGTGGCCTCGAAGCCGTCCATCTCCGACAGCATCTGGTTGAGGGTCTGCTCGCGCTCGTCGTGGCCGCCGCCCAGCCCGGCGCCGCGCTTGCGCCCGATGGAGTCGATCTCGTCCACGAAGATGATGGCCCGGCCCATCTTGCGGGCCGAGGCGAACAGGTCGCGGACCCGGCTGGCGCCCACGCCCACGAACATCTCCATGAAGTCCGAACCGCTCACCGACATGAAGGGCACGCCGGCCTCGCCGGCGACGGCCCGGGCGATGAGGGTCTTGCCGGTGCCCGGCGGGCCGACCAGCAGGATGCCCTTGGGGATGCGGGCGCCGATCTCGGCGAACTTGTCGGGGTACTTCAGGAAGTCGACCACCTCGGTGATCTCCTGCTTGACCCCCTCGTAGCCGGCCACGTCGGCGAAGGTGGTGCCCGGCCGCTCCGCGCTGTAGGTCTTGGCCCGCGACCGACCGATGGACATGATGCCGCCCATCTGGCCCTGCTGGCGTCTGGCCATCCACACGAACAACCCGATCAGCAACAGGACGGGCAGCAGCAGGGGCAGCCACGTCTCGAGGAACCCGGCCGAGGGCGTCGAGAACTTGATGCCCTTGGACGTGAGGAGGTTGGCGTTCGAATCGGGGAGGGGCGTGGGCCCGGTGGTGGTGACCTTGTCGCCGTTGGTCAGCGTGGCGCTGATGTGGCCGTTGGTGTTGTCGTAGGTGCCGGACTTCACCTCGCCAGACTTGACCTTGCCCATGAAGGTGCCGAACGAGACCTCGGTGCCGCTGCTGGCCTTGCTCATGCCCTCGATGAGCACGAACCCGACGATGACGGCCAGCAGCACCCAGATCATCCACCGTGGCCATCCCTGGTCGCCACCGAAGCGCCCCGGCCGCCGTGGCTCCTGCCCGGGCGGCGATGGGGGGATCTCAGAGCTCATGGATCACAGCGTAGAAGACCACGGCGAAAATACCCGTCAGACGGTGCCGGAGGCCCAGATGCTGGCAGGCGGGCCCAGCCGGTTCAGGAGGCCCGCTCGGCGGGCACGAGGTGGGGTGTCGCGGTGCGCTCGTCCTGCAGACGCCAGCCCCGGGGGACGGTGAGTCCCGAGGAGTGGCGCCGGCACAGGTCGTAGGTGGAGGGGTCGGCCTCGGCCGAGACCGGCGACAGCCAGACCGTGCTGGTGGCGTACTGGTAGGCCAGGGTGGCCGTGGCCGGCTCGCCACAGCCCGGGCGGGCGCAGGTGCGGGTCATGGCGGCCACGCTAGCCAGCGACCGGCACCGGGGTGCGGACCCGCGCCACGTAGGGTGACCGGGTGCCCAGCCCCCCCTCCGGACGCGCCCCGGGCCCACCGCGAGGGCCCAACCCCCCGGGCCTGGGCCACTACTTCTCCCGGTCCCGCTGGGAGGGCGTGAGCTGGGGCCTCGGCGACGTGGTCGTCGGGTGGATCCTGGCCGAGGTCGTCGGTGGGCTGCTGGCTGCGGTGCTGCTGTTGGCGATGGGCTACGGCAACGGCCAGGACGTGCCCCTGTGGATCGAGGCGGTGGCCGAGATCCCGCTGTGGATCTTCCTGATCGGCGTGCCGGTGCTGGCCACCCGCGTCAAGGGCGACGGCCCGGTGGCCGACCTCGGCCTGCGGATGCGCTGGTACGACATCCCGCTGGGCGTGGCGGTCGGCTTCGTGGGCCAGCAGCTGCTGGTGGGGTTGGTGTACTGGCCCATCTTCAAGCTGCTCGGCCACTCCGTGGACGTGGGCCAGGTGGCGCAGAAGCTCACCGGCAGCGCCCACGGGGTCAGCGGCGAGCTGCTCATCTTCGGGCTGGTGGCGGTGGGCGCGCCGCTGGCCGAGGAGATCTTCTTCCGGGGCCTGACCCAGCGGGCCCTGCTCAAGCAGTCCCGACTGGCCAGGCTGAACCCCTGGTTCGCCATCGTGGTGACGGCCGCCTTCTTCGCCGCCTCCCACTTCCAGTTCGTGCAGTTCCCCGCCCTGTTCGTGTTCGGCCTGGTGCTCGGGGTGCTGGCCTGGAGGACCGAGCGGCTCGGCCCGGGCATCTGGGCCCACGTCACCTTCAACGCGGTGGCGGCCGCCACCCTGCTGTGGCACCTGAACCTGCCCACCTTCTCGCCGTGACGAGTTGCGAAATTTCCCGGTGCGTGACCACATGGGCGCGGTCGTGGATGCCACGATGAACGGGTCATGTCCGAGACCCTGATCGATGATCGGTCCGGCGCGGGTCCCGACCGGGGTGCCGAGCCGACCCTCGAGGCGCCGCCGGGCGACGCGCCCGCGAGCCCCGGCGCGCCGCGCGTGGCGCGTGGCCAGGGCCATCGACCGCCTGGGCGCCATGCCCATCGAGGGGTGGATCACCCTGTTCGTGGTGGGCGCCTGCGTGCTCTTCATCTTCGTGCAGCTGGGCCCGAGCAACATCCTGGCCCACAACACGCCGGCCGGCGGCGACATGGGCGGTCACGTGTGGGGCCCCGCCTTCCTGCGCGACCACCTGCTGCCCCAGGGTCGGCTGACCGGCTGGACGCCCGACTGGTACGACGGCTTCCCCGCCTACGAGTTCTACATGATCCTGCCGGGGCTGGCCATCGCCCTGCTCAGCTACGTGATCCCCTACGGGATCGCGTTCAAGCTCATCGTGGTCAGTGGCGTGCTCAGCCTGCCGGTGGCCCTGTGGGCGTTCGGCCGGATGAGCCGGCTGCCCTTCCCGACCCCGGCGCTGCTGGCGGTGGGGGGCACCGCCTACCTGTTCGACCGGTCGTTCTCGATCTACGGCGGCAACATCGCGTCCACCCTGGCCGGCGAGTTCTCGTTCTCCATCGCCCTGACCTTCGCCGTGCTGTTCCTGGGCGTGCTCTCGCGGGGCCTCGAGACGGGCAGGTACCGGGCCTGGGCCGCCGCCCTGTTGGCGGCCACCGCCCTGTGCCACATCATCCCGGTCTTCTTCGCGGTGGCCGGGGCCGCCATCCTGCTGGCCCTCCAGCTCGACTGGAGCCGCATCCGCTGGTTCGTGTGGCTCGGGCTCGTCCCGGTCTCGTTCGGCCTGGCCGCGGTGGCCGGCGGGCTCATCGCGCCCAGCGGTGACCCCCACTGGCCCATCTACGCCGCGGCCGCCGTGTACGGGTCCATCCTGGTGGTGCTGATGGCGGTGGTGATGCTGGTGGTGCAGCACCCCTGGGGCCACATCAAGTACCTGGCCACGGTGCTGCCCGTGGGTGCGCTGATCAGCGCCTTCTGGACCGGGCCCTTCTACCTCAACAGCGCCTACATGACCGACATGGGGTGGGAGAAGCTCACCAACTACTCCGACTCGCTGTTCGCTCGCACCCAGCTCGCCTCCCAGCTGAGCGATCGTCCCGGTATCGAGTACCTGCTGGTCATGGCCGCGGTGGGCGCCCTCATGGCCTTCGCCTACTGCCGGCGGGGAGAGATCTTCTGGGTGGTCATGGCCGTGCTGGCCGGCGTGGCCTTCCTGTACGTCCCCCAGAGCCGGCTGTGGAACGCCCGGCTGCTGCCCTTCTACTACCTGGCCGTGTACCTGGTGGGCGCCATCGCCATCGCCGAGGTGGGTCGCACGGTGGCCCGCCTGATCGCCTCCGACGTGCACCGCCCCCCGCGGGTCGTGCTGTGGATCACCGCCCTGGCCGGCCTGGGCGCCTGGATCGTGGTGCTGGGGATGCCGCTGCGCACGCTCCCCTTCGGCACCATCGACAAGGACGGCGTGACCTACCAGTGGGGACCGCTCAAGACCAAGGACTCGAGCTTCGTCACCAGCTGGGCCAACTGGAACTTCACCGGCTACGAGGGCAAGACCTACTACCCCGAGTACTACGCCGTGGTGCAGGAGATGGCCAAGATCGGCAAGGAGCAGGGCTGCGGGCGGGCCATGTGGGAGTACTCGGACTCGCTCAACAACTACGGCACGCCCATGGCGCTGATGCTGCTGCCGTACTGGACCAACGGCTGCATCGGCTCGATGGAGGGCCTCTACTTCGAGGCCTCGGCCACCACGCCGTACCACTTCCTCAACCAGAGCGAGCTGTCCGCCGCTCCGTCCGACGCCATGCGCGACCTGCCCTACGTGCAGGGAGCCCTGACCCAGAACGCCTTCGACCTGGGGATCTCGCACCTGCAGATGCTGGGCGTCCGCTACTACATGGCGTCCACGGCCACCACGATCGGTTTCGCCCAGAACAACCACGAGCTGACCCAGCTCGCCACCAGCGGGCCGTGGCACATCTACCAGGTGGCCGACTCGGCCGAGGTGACGCCCCTCACCAACCAGCCGGCGGTGGTCAACGGCGCCGACAAGGGGGGCAAGACCTGGTTGAACGACACGGTCAACTGGTACCTCGACCCGTCGCAGTGGAACGTCCTGCTGGCCGCCTCGGGGCCGTCGAACTGGCAGCGCATCGACTCGGGCGCCGTCCCCGGCAAGCGCCCGGTGGGGACGACCAAGGTGTCCAACATCCGCTCCGGGACCGACACCATCTCCTTCGACGTGAGCAAGGTCGGGGTCCCGGTCGAGGTGAAGGCGTCGTACTTCCCGAACTGGCAGGTGTCCGGGGCCAGCGGGCCCTACCGGGTCAGCCCGAACATGATGGTGGTGATCCCCACCAGCACCCACGTCGAGCTGTCGTACGGCTACACCAAGACCGACTACGCCTCCTACCTGCTGACCCTGCTGGGGTTGGTCGGCCTGTTCGCCCTGTGGCGGGCCAAGCCGGTGGACGTGGGGCCGGTGGCGCCCATGTGGCGAGCCGACGACGACCCCGAGGACGTGCCACCCGACGATCCGCGTGACCCGAGCTGGTGGGTGGACCCGCCGACCGACGAGTTGGGCCATCCACCGGACGCCCTGCCTCGGCCACCGGGCGCGCCACCGACCGATGCGTCGCCACCGTCCACGGACCCTGCGGGGGCGGCCGCACCTGACCCGGCCGACATCATCGCCGGGATGGCCGCGCCCGTGATGCCCGAGGCAGCTCCGCCGGCGCCGTTCGCCCCGCTCGACGTACCTCCGCCGACCCCGCCGCTCCGGCCGGAGGCCTCGCCGCCCGACGTCCCGGACGACCCGACCGCCCCGCTCGCATGAGCCACCCGCGCTGCCCATGAGCCGCCGCCAGGTCGTGCTGCGCAGCCTGTCGGCCGCCCTGCTCGGGGCCGCGGCCGTCAGCCTGGCCCGCGAGCGAAAGGTGGCCCACCTGCGGGTGCGGTTCGACCTCGACCACCGCGTCGAGCGACCGCCCGCCCCGGGCGCGGTGCGCCTGTCGGTGGTGATCCCGGCCTATCGGGAGGGGGACCGCATCGCCGAGACCGTGCGCCGGCTGCGCAAGGACCTGGTCGAGGTCGACGAGCACGGCGGCCTCGAGATCGTCGTGGTGGACGACGGTTCCGACGACGCCACCGCGGCCGAGGCCCGCGCCGCGGGCGCCGACCAGGTGGTGGTCCACGGCCGCAACCGGGGCAAGGGGGCGGCGGTGCGCACCGGCATGCTGGCAGCCCGCGGTCGCACCCTGGCCTTCACCGACGCCGACCTGTCCTACGCCCCTGACCACCTGCTCGACCTGCTGGTCGAGGTCGAGGCCGGGTGGGACGTGGTGGTGGGCAGCCGACGCCACGACGACACCACCACCCTGGTGCGGGCCCGACGCCTGCGCGAGGTGGGAGGACGGGCCATCAACCTGTTGACCCGGGTGGTGCTGCTGGGCCGCTACCGCGACACGCAGTGCGGGCTGAAGGCCTTCCGATCCGACGTGGGCCGGCTCATCTTCGAGCACTCCCACATCGACGGGTTCGCGTTCGACGTGGAGATCTTCCACCTGGTCGAGGCCTACCAGCTGTCGCTGGCCGAGGTGCCCGTGCGGGTCGAGAACTCGACTCGCTCGACGGTTCGGGTGGCCCGCGACGCGGCGCTGACCGTGCGCGACGTGTTCGCGGTGCGGCACTGGTCCAACCGGGGCGGCTACGACCTGGCACCCGAAGAGGTCGGGCTGGTGGCCCGGGCCGGCTGACCGCGACCTGGCCGGACCCGGCCGGCCGGGGCCCGGACGCCGCCCCACTAGGGTGATGCGCCATGGGCGCCCCCGATCCGGCCACGCTGGCCGCCATCTTCAAGGCCTACGACGTGAGGGGGCTCGTGGGCGACCAGCTCGACGCCGAGCTGGTCGAGCGCATCGGCGCCGCCTTCGCCGCCTTCGTGGCCGAGGACCCCGAGACCGCCGGGAGGGTGCTGGTCGGCCGCGACATGCGGCCCTCGGGGGTCGAGCTGAGCCAGGCCTTCGCCCACGGCGTCATGTCCCAGGGCCTCGACGTGGTCGACCTGGGGCTGGTCTCCACCGACCTGCTCTTCTTCGCCTCGGGCCACTACGCGGCCCCCGGCGCCACCCTGACCGCGTCGCACAACCCCGCGGCCTACAACGGCATCAAGATGTGCCTGACCGGCGCCCGCCCGATCGGCGAGGACACCGGCCTGGGTGACATCCGCCAGATGACCCTCGAGGGGCTGGCCGCCGCCCCCCGGCGCGGCACCGCGAGCACCCAGGATGCTCTGGGCGCGTTCGTGGCCCACGTCCACAGCTTCGTCGACGTCGACGAGCTGGCCCCGCTGCGGATCGTGGCCGACACCGCCAACGGCATGGGCGGCCTGGTGGCCCCGGCCGTGTTCGCCGACCTGCCCTTCGATCTCGAGGTGCTCTACGGCGAGCTGGACGGCACCTTCCCCAACCACCCGGCCGACCCGATCCAGCCCGAGAACCTGGTCGACCTGCAGGCCCGCGTGCTCGAGACCGGCGCGGACGTGGGCCTGGCCTTCGACGGCGACGCCGATCGGGTCTTCCTGGTCGACGACCTGGGCCAGCTGGTGTCGGGCTCGCTGACCACCGCCATCGTGGCCGCCGAGCTGCTGCGCACGAACCCGGGCGCCACCATCCTGCACAACCTGATCTGCTCCAAGGCCGTGCCCGAGGTCATCCGGGAGCAGGGCGGCACGCCGGTGCGCACGCGGGTGGGCCACTCCCTGATCAAGGCGGTCATGGCCGAGACCGGGGCCGCGTTCGGCGGGGAGCACTCGGGCCACTACTACTTCCGCGACAACTTCCGGGCCGACTCGGGCATCATCGCCGCGTTGGTGGTGCTCGACGCGCTCAGCCGGCGCTCGGTGCCGCTGAGCGTGCTGCGCCAGCCCTACGAGCGCTATGCCGACTCCGGGGAGATCAACACCCAGGTCGGTGACCCGGCGGCGGTGATCGAGGCGGTGGCCGCCCGGTTCCCCGACGCCGACCAGGACCGGCTCGACGGCCTGACCGTCGACCTGGGCTCGTGGTGGTTCAACCTGCGGCCCTCCAACACCGAGCCCCTCCTGCGCCTGAACCTGGAGGCGCCCGACCGGCGCGCGTGCGACGATCACGTGGCCGAGGTCCGACTGCTCATCGCTGAGGCCGACGCCCTGGCCCCCGCCGATCACCAAGGAAGTGCGTGATGCCGCTCGACCCGCTGCTGCTCGAGATCCTGGCCTGCCCGGACGACAAGGGCCCGCTGCTGTACTTCGCCGACGAGGACGCGCTCTACAACCCCCGCCTGCACCGTCGCTACGCCATCCGCGACGACATCCCGATCATGTTGATCGACGAGGCCGACGACGTGGACGACGCCGAGCACGAGCGGCTGATGGCCAAGGCCGACGCCGACGGCATCGAGGCCAACTTCGCGCCGTCGCCCTGACGTGTCCGGCGTCGACCTGAGCTCGGCTCCCCTCGACCGCTTCGGTCTGCTGGAGGCGGCGGCCGGCACGGGCGACCAGGTGGCGCGCAGCGCCGACGCGGCGCGCCGGCTCCTGGCCGACCCCGACCAGCTGCTGGTCGACCACGACGACATCGAGCACGTCGTGGTCCTGGGCGCCGGCACCGGTGGGCTGGTAGGCGATCTGGCCGTGGCCGTGGCCGGGCCCTTCATGGCCGTCCCGGTGGTGGTGCACAAGGGCTACGCGCTGCCCAACTTCGTGGACCGCCACACCCTGGTGGTATCGGTCTCGTACTCGGGCCAGACCGAGGAGACGTTGGACGCGACCGCCTTGGCGGTGGATGCCGGCGCCGCCTGGGTGGCGGTGACCGGCGGGGGCGAGCTGGCGGCGCTGGCCGACGAGCACGGCGCGCCGTGCTTCGGGCTGCCCGACGAGATCGGCGCGGCGCGGGCCGCGCTGGGCGCGCTGGCCACGCCGCCCCTGGTGCTGTTCGAGCACCTGGGCCTGTTCCCCGGGGCCACGGCCTGGATCGACGCCGCCATCGACCAGCTGCGCCGGCGCGCCACCCAGCTCATCGCCGCCGACAACCCGGCCGAACACCTGGCTCGGCGCATCGGTCGCCAGATGCCGATCATCTACGGCGGGGGAGGGGTGGGGGCGGTGGCCGCCCGCCGCTGGAAGACCCAGTTCAACCTGAACGCCAAGATGCCGGCCTTCTGCAACGACCTGCCGGAGATCGGCCACCACGAGGTGGCCGGGTGGGGCCAGAACGGCGACGTGACCCGCCAGCTGTTCCAGGTCGTCAACCTGCGCCACGAGTTCGAGCACCCCCAGATCGCCCGGCGCTTCGCCCTGGGCGACGAGCTGCTGGGCGAGGTGGTGGCCGGCATCCACGAGGTGGGGGCCGAGGGCGAGGGGGCGCTGGCCCAGCTCCTCGACCTGATCCTGTTCGGCGACTTCGTCAGCCTCTACCGGGCGCGACAGGAAGGCCTCGATCCGGGGCCGGTCCCCGCCGTCGACGACCTCGAGGCCCGCCTGGCGATGTGAGCGACCCCTCGTGCCGAGAATTTGGGCACCTTTGGCTGTGGCTCTTCGCGCATTTCGATGCCCAGTTTCCGAGCCGGGGTACAGTTCCGGGGTTGGGCTGATGTGAATGGCGTCAGTGGACCCCAGCCCCGAACCGAAGCTGCACCATTTCTTCCTTCGACGCGCTGGAGAACCCACATGACCACTGCCAACCTGTATCCCGAGGGCGACTTCAAGGTCGCCGATCTGGGGCTGGCCGCCTTCGGCCGCCACGAGATCACCCTGGCCGAGCACGAGATGCCCGGCCTGATGGCCCTGCGGGCCGAGTACGGCGACGCCAAGCCCCTGACGGGCGCCCGCATCACCGGGTCGTTGCACATGACCATCCAGACCGCGGTGCTCATCGAGACCCTGGTCGAGCTGGGCGCCCAGGTGCGCTGGTGCTCGTGCAACATCTTCTCCACCCAGGACCACGCCGCCGCCGCGGTGGCCGTGGGCCCCACCGGCTCGGCCGAGAACCCCAAGGGCATCCCCGTCTACGCCTGGAAGGGCGAGTCGCTCGAGGAGTACTGGTGGTGCACCGAGCAGGTGCTGCGCTGGCCCGGCGACCAGGGCCCGACCATGATCCTCGACGACGGCGGCGACGCCACCCTGCTGGTGCACAAGGGCACCGAGTACGAGCGCACGGGGAAGGTGCCCGAGCCGACCGAGGACGACTCCGACGAGTGGAAGGTCATCCTGGCCCTGCTGGCGCGCACCGTGCCGGCCGAGCCCACCCTGTGGACCGGCATCGGCGAGGGCATCATCGGCGTGACCGAGGAGACCACCACCGGCGTGCACCGGCTCTACCAGATGCAAGAGGGCGGCTCGCTGCTCTTCCCGGCCATCAACGTCAACGACTCGGTCACCAAGTCCAAGTTCGACAACCTCTACGGCTGCCGCCACTCCCTCATCGACGGCATCAACCGGGCCACCGACGTGATGATCGGCGGCAAGGTGGCCGTGGTCTGCGGCTACGGCGACGTGGGCAAGGGCTGCGCCGGCTCGCTGCGCGGCCAGGGGGCGCGGGTGATCGTCACCGAGATCGATCCCATCTGCGCCCTGCAGGCGGCCATGGAGGGCTACCAGGTGGCCCGCCTCGAGGACGTCATGGAGACGGCCGACATCTTCATCACCACCACCGGCAACAAGGGCATCATCAGCGCCGAGCACATGGCCCGCATGAAGCACCAGGCCATCGTGGGCAACATCGGCCACTTCGACAACGAGATCGACATGGCCGGCCTGGCCCGCATGTCCGACGTGCAGAAGCTCAACATCAAGCCCCAGGTGGACGAGTTCCGCTTCCCCGACGGCCACTCGGTGATCGTGCTGGCCGAAGGGCGCCTGCTGAACCTGGGGTGCGCCACCGGCCATCCCAGCTTCGTGATGTCGTGCAGCTTCTCGAACCAGGCCATCGCCCAGATCGAGCTGTACACCCACCAGGACTTCTACGAGCGCAAGGTCTACACGCTCCCCAAGCACCTGGACGAGAAGGTGGCCCGCCTCCACCTCGACTCGCTGGGGGTGCGCCTGACCGAGCTCACGTCCGACCAGGCCAACTACCTCGGCGTGCCGGTGGGGGGGCCCTACAAGGCCGACCACTACCGGTACTGATCGCCCGGTGCCCGACCCGATCCCGCCCACCATCGAGTGGTGCGGCCAGTTCGTCCGGCTGATCGACCAGCGCGACCTCCCCGCCACCCTGCGGATGGTGGAGGCCCGCACGGTCGACCAGCTGTGCGAGCTCATCGCCGTCCTGGCTGTGCGCGGCGCTCCGGCGCTGGGCGCGGCCGGGGCGATGGGCATCGCCCTGGCCCAGGTCAACGGCCAGCCGCTGGCGGAGGCCCGCGACCAGATCGTGGCAACCCGCCCCACGGCGGTGAACCTGGCCTGGGGGGCGGATCGGGCCCTGGCCGCGGCCGACCCGGTGGCCGAGGCCGTGGCCGTCGCGGTGGAGGACGTCGAGCGCAACCGCCGGCTCGGGGCCTTCGGGGCCGAGCGCGTGCCGGACGGGGCACGCATCCTGACCCACTGCAACGCCGGCGCCCTGGCCTGCGTGGGCTACGGCACCGCCCTGGGGGTCATCCGGGCCGCCCACGAGGCGGGCCGGCAGCCGACGGTGTGGGTGGACGAGACCCGGCCGGTGCTCCAGGGCGCCCGGCTCACGGCCTGGGAGCTCCACCGGCTGGGCATCCCGGCCACGCTGGTGGCCGACGTCATGGCCGGATCGCTGATGGCGTCGGGGGACGTCGACCTGGTCGTGGTGGGCGCGGATCGGGTGGCGGCCAACGGCGACGTGGCCAACAAGATCGGCACCTACTCGGTGGCCGTGCTGGCCCACCACCACGGCGTCCCCTTCTACGTGGCCATGCCCACCTCGACCATCGACCCGGCCACGCCCGACGGCGCCGCCATCGTGGTCGAGCGCCGCGACCCCGACGAGGTGCGCCGGCTCGCCGGCCAGCTCATCGCGCCCGAGGGGGTGGCGGCCGAGAACCGCGCCTTCGACGTCACGCCCGCCGCCCTGGTCACCGGCTACATCACCGAGCGCGGCGTCCTGGGCCGGCACGAACTGGTCGCGGCAGCGGTTTGAGTCGGGATCGAGAAGGCGAGGCCGCCAGGCCGGAGCCGCTGGACCGACGAGAGCCGGATGCCGAAGGCGCCCGCAGGGAGGCTTGCCGACCGGAGGGCCAGCACAGCGGATGGTCGTCATACCTCGTGGGTAGCGTCACGGGGATGTGGTTCGAGCGGCGGTGCCACGCCTGCGGGGCGCCCGGTCCGGCGGTGTGCGACGCCTGCCTCGACGCGTTGCGAGCGCCGGAGCCGGGTTGGTCCGTCGCGTCAGGCGCCGGCGGCCCCGACGTGTGCCGTGGCCTGTTCCGCTTCGAGGGGCGCGGACGCGACCTGGTGGTGGCCCTCAAGTACCGCAACGGCCGCGAGCTCGGGCGCGTGCTGGGGTCCGCCATGGCGGCCCTGGTCGACCCGACCGGCATCGAGGTGGTGACGTGGGCGCCGACCAGTCGAGGCCGCCAGGGCCATCGTGGCTATGACCAGTCCCGGCTGCTGGCCGGCGGCCTGGCGGGCGCCCTCGGCCTGCCCTGTCGGGCGCTGCTGCGTCGCCGGTCAGGCGGTCCCCAGACCGGCCGCTCGCTCGACGAGCGGCGCTCCGGTCCGCACTTCGCGGCCCGACGGCCGAGCCCACCCGGCGTGGTGCTGGTCGACGACGTGGCCACCTCCGGGGCCACCCTGGTGGCCGCATCCGCGGCGTTGCGCCGCTCCGGTGCCGTCGAGGTGACGGCCGTCACCGCCGCCTGCACCCCGCGTCGTCACAACCCTCGCGACAGGCTCAAGACAGAAGTCAGGTCAGCCGAGAATGAGGGCGTGAAGACCGTGGCTGATCGGAGCGCACCCCCATGCAGGTGACCGAGTTGCAGGTCCAGCGATCCTTGCTGGCGCTCACCGGGTCCGAGGCCGCACCCGCCGCCGAGACCGGCGCGGTGGCCGGTCCGGCCACGGCGCCCGATGACGCGGCCGCCTGCCCCGCCGGGTTGGTGGAGCAGCTCGTGGGCTCGCCGGCCATCCGCGACGACCGGCTGGCCGAGGCCCGCCAGCGGCTCGAGTCGGGTGAGCAGCCCACGGCGGAGGATCTGGCGCAGCGCATGGTGGGACGCCTGGTCTGCGACCGCCTGCGCTGAGGGCGCCGGGGCCCTACGATCTCCCCACCGGTTCCGGCCCGTGGAGACGCCCGTGGAGATCACCATCAGCAGCAGGGGTGCCGAGCCATCGCCAGCCCTGGTGGCGGCCACCCAGCGCAAGATCGGGAGGCTGGCCCGCTTCGTCGACGGCATGGAGATCGCCCGGGTGCACTTCGCCGAGGAGCGCAACCCCCGCATCGCCGATCGGGAGATCTGCGAGGTCCTGATGGAGGGCCACGGCCACCAGGTGCAGTGCAAGGTGGCCGCGGCCGACAGCTTCGGGGCCCTCGACCTGGCGGTCGAGAAGCTCGAACCCCAACTGGTGAAGCTCAAGAGCAAGGTCTCGCCCCGCGGTCATCGGGCCTGACGTGTACGCCGATCCGGACAAGTGGAGCGACGCCAGCATCAGCGTGCTGGTGTGCGACGCCGGTGCCATCGGGCGCCGCCAGCTGACCGTGGCGCTGGAGTCCAGCCCGCACATCGAGGTGGTGGCCGAGGCTGACGGGGGCGAGACGGCCCTGGCCGAGGCGCTCGACTCCACCCCCGACGTGGTGTGGCTGGGCTTGGGCCTGACGGGCATGGCCGGGGTGGGCCTCATCGCGTCGGTCGGTGAGCTGGTGCCCACCGCCCGGTTCGTGGTGATGTGCGGCCCCGACGACACGGACGCCCGCAGCCGGGCCCTGCGGGTCGGCGCCCTGGCCGTGGTGCGACGCGAGGAGGCACCGGCGGTGGCGGTGGCCATCACCGAGCAGGTGGCCTGGGGCTGGCCCTGGCTCGAGCCCCGCGACGTGGCCGCGGTGCGCGATGCCCATGCCGCGCTGGCCCGCCAGGCCGTCTCCGTGCAGCAGGAGCTCGTGCCCCCGAAGCTGGCCCCCGACGTGGTCGAGCTGCTCGACGCGCTGGCCGAGGGCCAGACGATGGACGACGTGGCCCGGGCCCGTGGCGTCGAGGTGTCGTCGGTGCGGGGCGCCGTGACCAACGCGCTGGCCCTGCTGCACCGCCACGCCCGCACCGAGGCCATGGCCTATTCGGTGACCAACCCGGCGCTGGTCGCCGCCGGGTCGCAGGAACCGGACGACGCCGCGCCCGGCCATCCTGGCGGAGGGCGCATCGAGGCCGGGTAGGCGCCCCGGTACACTGCGCCATCGCATGGGTGTCTTCGACAAGATCCTCCGAGCCGGTGAAGGCAAGAAGGTCCGCGCCGTGCAGGCGTTGGTCCCCGACATCAACGCGCTCGAGGACGAGACGAAGGCCCTGTCCGACGACGCCCTGCGGGCCCGCACGGCCGACTTCAAGCAACGGCTGGACCAGGGCGCTGACCTCAACGACCTGCTGATCGAGGCCTTCGCGGTCGTGCGCGAGGCCTCGCGGCGCGTCATCGGCCAACGCCACTACGACGTCCAGCTCATGGGCGGCGCCGCCCTGCACTTCGGCTGGGTGGCCGAGATGAAGACGGGCGAGGGCAAGACGCTGGTGTCCACCCTGCCCATGTACCTCAACGCACTGAGCGGCAAGGGCGTCCACCTGGTCACGGTGAACGACTACCTGGTCAAGCGCGACTCGGAGTGGATGGGCCAGATCCATCGGTGGCTGGGCCTGACGGTCGGTCTGGTGATCCCCGGCGACTTCGACGCCGACGACAAGCGGGCCCAGTACGCCTGCGACATCACCTACGGGACCAACAACGAGCTGGGCTTCGACTACCTGCGCGACAACATGGCCATGAGCCGCGACCGCCAGGTGCAGCGCGGCCACAACTTCTGCATCGTGGACGAGGTCGACTCGATCCTGATCGACGAGGCCCGCACCCCGCTGATCATCGCCGGTCGGGTCAGCGACGCGGCCAAGCTCTACTACCAGTTCGCCAGCGTGGTCAGGGGCCTCAAGCGCGACGAGCACTACGACGTCGACGAGGAGAAGCGCACCGTCGCGCCCACCGACGAAGGCGTCGAGGCGGTGGAGAAGGCGCTCGGCATCGAGAACATGTACGACGAGGTGTCCACCAACCTGGTGCACCAGTTCCAGGCCGCCCTCAAGGCCAAGGAGCTGTTCAAGCGGGACAAGGACTACGTCGTCCAGCACGGCGAGGTGAAGATCGTCGACGAGTTCACCGGTCGCATCCTCGAGGGGCGCCGCTGGTCGGAGGGCCTGCACCAGGCGGTCGAGGCCAAGGAGGGCGTGAAGATCAACGAGGAGAACCAGACCCTGGCCACGGTCACGCTCCAGAACTACTTCCGCCTCTACGACAAGTTGGCCGGCATGACCGGTACGGCCGAGACCGAGGCGTCGGAGTTCGCCAGCACCTACAACCTCCACGTGGTGCCCATCCCGACGAACCGCCAGATGGTGCGCATCGACCAGGGCGACCTCATCTACAAGTCCGAGGACGCCAAGTTCGACGCCCTGATCGACGACCTCAAGGAGCGCTACGAGAGCGGCCAACCGGTGCTGGTGGGCACGATCTCGGTGGAGAAGAGCGAGAAGTTGTCGCGGGCCCTCGACCAGAACGGCATCGAGCACGCGGTGCTCAACGCCAAGCAGCACACCCGAGAGGCGCACGTGGTGGCCCAGGCCGGCCGCCTCCACGCCATCACGGTGGCCACCAACATGGCCGGCCGCGGGGTGGACATCAAGCTCGGGGGCAACGCCGAGGAGCTGGCCCGCGTCGATGTCGTGGCCGAGGGCCTCGATCCCGAGGAGGGCGAGGGCAAGACGCGCCTCGAGGAGCTCACGGCCAAGTACGAGGAGGACACCAAGGCCGAGGGCGAGGCCGTGCGCGAGGTGGGTGGGCTCTACGTGCTGGGCACCGAGCGCCACGAGAGCCGCCGCATCGACAACCAGCTGCGGGGTCGCTCGGGGCGTCAGGGCGACCCGGGGGAGAGCCGATTCTACCTGTCCCTCGAGGACGAGCTCATGCGCCTGTTCGCAACCGGCGCCATGAACTGGGTGATGGGCAAGGCCCTGCCCGACGACGTGCCCATCGAGGCCAAGATGGTGTCCAAGGCCATCGAGCGGGCGCAGAACACCGTCGAGCAGCGCAACGCCGAGATCCGCAAGAACGTGCTCGAGTACGACGAGGTGATGAACGAGCAGCGCAAGGTCATCTACAAGCGCCGCGACCAGATCCTCGACGACGCCGACTTGCGCGAGGAGGCCATGGGCTACCTGGCCGAGGCGGTCGACTCGGTGATCGGCACCTACTGCGTCAGCGACTACGCCGAGGAGTGGGACCTCGATGGCCTGCTGCCCGAGCTGTCGGCGTACTGGCCGGTCGCGGCCAGCATCGACGACCTGAAGCACGCCTCGGGCACCGACGAGATGTACGAGGTCCTCATGACCGAGGGCAAGGCCTACTACGAGTCGCGCGAGGAGCTGCTCGGGGCCGAGACCATGCGCGAGATCGAGCGCCAGGTCATGTTGCAGATCATCGACCAGCGCTGGCGCGAGCACCTCTACGAGATGGACTACCTGCAGGAGGGCATCAACCTGCGGGCCATGGGCCAGAAGGATCCGCTGGTCGAGTGGCAGCGCGAGGGCTTCGAGATGTTCGGCTCGATGATGGATGCCATCGCCCAGGACTTCGTCAAGTACGTGATGCACGCCGAGGTGGCGGTGGCCGAGCAGGCCCCGGCCGAGCCCGAGCTGCGCAACGTGTCGTACTCGGCGCCCAGCGATCCGTCCGAGGGCGACGCCAACATGGCGGCCGCGGCCCGGGCCCAGGCCGCGCTGGAGGGGGCCGAGGCACCGGCCGACGCCGTCGAGCCCGACGAGCCGGTGGTCAACACGCCGGTGGTCAAGTCCGAGTGGGACAAGACCGGGCGCAACGAACCGTGCCCGTGCGGTTCGGGCAAGAAGTTCAAGCAGTGCCACGGCGCGTGAGCGCGCCTCGGTCGAGCGTGAGCGCCCGTCCCCGTGCGTGATCTGACCGACGACCTGGGCGCGCTGCGACGACGTCTCGGCGAGGCCGAGGGGTATCTGCGCATCGACGAGCTGCGGCGCACCCGGCCCCAGCTCGAGGTGGAGGCGTCGCGCCCGGATCTGTGGGACGACCCCGACCTGGCCCGCAAGGTCAACGCCGAGCTTGCCGCGGCCAACGAGGACCTCGACCTGTGGGACGACCTGGCCGGGCGCATCGACGACGTCGAGACGCTCCACGAGCTGGCCCGCGAGGAGGGCGACGACTCGGTGGCGGCCGAGCTGGAGGACTCGTTGGCCTCGCTGGCCAGCGCCTTCGCCGAGCTGGAGCTGCGCTCGCTGTTCACCGGCGACCACGACGAGGCCGACGCCATCTGCGAGATCCAGTCAGGCTCGGGCGGGGCCGACGCCCAGGACTGGGCCAACATGTTGTTGCGCATGGACCTGCGCTGGGCCGAGAAGCGCGGCTTCGACGTCGAGCTGGACGAGGTGTCTCCGGGCTCCGAGGCCGGGATCTCGTCGGCCACGTTCCTGGTGCGCGGCCGCCATGCCTACGGTCGGCTGCGCTCCGAGCACGGAGTGCACCGGTTGGTGCGCATCTCGCCGTTCAACGCCCAGGGCAAGCGCCAGACGGCGTTCGCGGCGTTGAAGGTGACCCCGTTCCTGGAGGACGTGCCCGACATCGAGATCGACGAGAAGAAGGACCTGCGCATTGACGTCTACCGATCGTCGGGGGCGGGCGGCCAGCACGTCAACGTCACCGACTCGGCGGTCCGCATCACCCACTTCCCCACGGGGATCGTGGTCTCGTGCCAGAACGAGCGCAGCCAGCACCAGAACAAGGACCGCGCCATGCAGATCCTCAAGGCCAAGCTGGCCGAGCGCCAAGAGGCGGAGCGCCGGGCCGAGCTGGACGACATCCGGGGCGTGCAGCAGTCGGTCGACTTCGGCAGCCAGATCCGCTCCTACGTGCTCCAGCCCTACCAGATGGTCAAGGACCTGCGCACCGAGCACGAGACGGGGGATGTGGACGGCGTGCTGGACGGTGACCTGGACCCGTTCATGGAGGCCTACCTGCGCTGGATGCGGGCCTCGGCCCAGGGCGGCGACGAGGGCTGACCGGCCCCGAGACATCGGTCACAGGCGGGCGCAGGGCCGGCCAGATCGGGATTCGAAGGCCTTCGGGGGTGTCCCCAACTGGGGTCGGGCCGCTAGTAACGTGATCGCAACATGATTCGCCTCGAAAGTGTGACCAAGACCTACAAGGGTGAGGTCGCTGCCCTCCGCGACGCCAACGTCAACATCGAAAAAGGCGAGTTCGTCTTCCTGGTCGGACCTTCCGGATCGGGCAAGTCCACCTTCATCCGCCTGCTCAACAAGGAGGAGGTGCCCGAGCTCGGCCGCATCTTCGTGGCCGGCAAGGACATCGGTGAGCTGTCGAGCTGGAAGGTGCCGTTCCTGCGGCGCAACATCGGGTGCGTGTTCCAGGACTTCAAGCTGCTCTCCAACAAGACGGTGGCGGAGAACGTGGCCTTCGCCCTCGAGGTGATCGGGCGGCCCCGCCACGTCATCGACACCCAGGTGCCGGCCATCCTCGACCTGGTCGGGCTCGGCCACAAGGCCACCAGCCTGCCCACCGAGCTGTCCGGCGGCGAGCAGCAGCGGGTGTCGATCGCCCGCGCCTTCGTCAACCGGCCGCTCATCCTGCTGGCCGACGAACCCACCGGCAACCTCGACCCAGCCACCTCGGTCGGCATCATGCGACTGCTGGATCGGATCAACAAGACGGGCACGACCGTGGTCATGGCCACCCACGATCGCGGCATCGTCGACACCATGCGGCGACGGGTCATCGAGCTCGACCGCGGCGCCATCGTCCGCGACCAGTCGCGCGGCGTCTACGAGTAGGACCACACCCTCATGCCCAAACTGGACTACGCCGTCCGCGAGACGGCCTCCAACCTCACCCGCAACTTCACCATCACCCTGGCCTCGATCATGACCGTGGTCGTGTCCCTCGCCCTGGTGGGGGCGTCGCTCATGCTGCGCCAGGGCGTCCAGAACGCCACCCGGCGCTGGCAGGGCGGCATCGAGTTCGTGGTGTTCATGAAGCCGAACGCCAGCCCGGCCCAGACCAAGGCGGTCGAGCAGGACCTGCGCAACAACCCTGGCGTGCAGCGCTTCACCTACGTCGACCAGAAGGCGTCCTACATCGAGTTCAAGGACCTGTTCAAGGGCCAGCCCGAGCTCATCCAGAGCGTGACCCCCAGCGAGCTGCCGCCCTCGTTCCGGGTGGTGCCGGTGAGCAAGAGCGAGGACGCCATCAACACGCTGGGCAACCTGTTCCAGAGCAAGCCCGGCGTGCGCGAGGTGTCCTACGCCTCGGCCACCATCCGGGCGGTGCAGGAGCTCTCGCAGCGCCTGACGGTGGGCATCATCGTGGTGGCCCTGGTGCTGTTGGGGGCAGCCATCCTGCTGATCTTGAACACCATCCGCATGGCCATGTTCGCCCGCCGGCGCGAGATCGAGGTCATGAAGCTGGTGGGGGCCACCAACTGGTTCATCCGGGTGCCGTTCATGCTCGAGGGCCTGGTGCAGGGTGTGGTCGGCGCGGGGTTGGCCGTCCTGGCCCTGGCCAGCTTCAAGCCCTTCTTCCAGCGCTGGCTGCCCAACCCGCAGGACTTCCCCCTGGTCAACGGCTTCGTGCTGTCAGGACGCGAGCTGCTCACCATCTACGCGCTCATGTTCATCACCGGCTGTGTGGTGGGCGTGATCGGTGCCGGCGTGGCCGTCACCCGGTTCCTCGACGTCTGACTCCCTCCGCAACCCCAACCCGAGCGGCGGCACTGGCTTGCGCTGGGCAAACGTGGTTGCCGCCGGTTGATCGGGGTTGGACCGATGTAGGGGTGTCATACCCCGCGGGCAGGGTGGAGCCTCGTGAGAGACCACTCGATGGACCGTTCGATGGATCAGCTGGCCCGCGGCCAACACGGTGTGTTCTCGCACGCGCAGGTCAGGCGGTCCGGGGCGACCGACGATCTGGTCCACCGGCGGATCGAAGCCGGCGCGTGGCTCCGGGTCGCCCCAGCCGTGTACGCCCTGGCGAGCCATCGCCGGACCTGGCGGCAACTGCTCATGGCGGCCACGCTCGGGGAGGTCCGGGCACTGGCGGGCGGGGTGAGCTCGGCCGCGCTGCACGAGTTGACCGGGTACCCGGAGGGTCGTCTCGAGATCGCCGTGCCCAGGCACAGCAACCATCGGTCGACTCTGGCCGTCGTGCGTGAGCGCACCGGGCTCATGGGCACCGTGGTCGACGGCATCCCGACCCTCACCCTCTGCGACACCTTCTTCGAGATCGCCCGGACCGGTCGAACGGGGCGTGTGGCCCGAGCCATGGATGACGTCCTGGCCTCTGACCGATTGAGCATCGGTGAGCTCCAGACTCGATACGACGAGCGCTCGCCGCGCCTGGCTGGCATGCGGTTGATGCGCCAGCTGGTCGCTGAACGGAGCGGAACCGGCTGGACGGCGCCGGCCTCGGTCCTCGAGGCCCGGCTCTACCGAATCCTCGATCGTCCCGGGATGCCGAGGTATGTGCGCCAGGCCCGGGTCCCGTGGAACCCGGACCAGGTGGTCGACGCCCTGCTGGTCGACGTGCCGGTCATCATCGAAGCCGACGGCCGCCGGTGGCACACGCGGGTGGCCGACTTCGAACGGGATCGAGCCCGTGATCGTAGGGCAGCTCAGCACGGCCATCGCACGATGCGGTTCACACACGAGGACATCCGGACTGACCCCGACCGGGTCGAGGCCGAGATCCGCGCCGCCGCCCGCGCCGCGGCCTGAGCGGCGGCACTGGCTTGTGTCGGGGGTATGTGGTTGCCGCCCGTTGGGGGGCGCGGAGCCTGGGGTGCTCTAGCGTCGGGCAACATGGACTACACGCAGATCGCCTACGAGGTCGAGGACCGGGTGGCCACCATCACCCTGGATCGGCCCGATCGGCTCAACGCCTTCACCGTCCCCATGATGCGCGAGCTGATCGACGCCTTCGACCGGGTGGACGCGGACGACGACGTCCGGGCGGTCATCGTCACCGGCCGTGGGCGCGCCTTCTGCGCCGGAGCCGACCTCGGCGGCGGGGCCGACACGTTCAACGCCGATGCCGCCGCGAGCGCACGGCCCAAGCGCGACACCGTTCCCCGGGACACCGGAGGACGGGTCACGCTGCGCATCTTCGAGTGCACCAAGCCGGTGATCGCGGCCATGAACGGCTCAGCGGTCGGCATCGGGGTGACCATGACCTTGCCCATGGACGTCCGCATCCTGGCCGACAGCGCCAAGGTCGGGTTCGTCTTCGCCGGGCGGGGCATCACCGCCGAGGCCGCCTCCAGCTGGTTCCTGCCCCGCGTGGTGGGCATCAGCCAGGCCCTGGAGTGGTGTCTCACGGCCCGGCTGTTCCGCGCCCCCGAGGCGTTGGCCGGCGGGCTGGTGCGCAGCATCCATCCCGCCGACGAGGTGCTGGGGGTCGCGCAGGCTCTGGCTCAGGAGATCGCGACCAACGCCGCGCCGGTGTCGGCCGCGGTGACGCGCCAGCTGCTGTGGCGCATGCTGGGGGCCGACCACCCGATGGAGGCGCACAAGGTCGACTCCCGGGCCATCTTCGACCTGGGACGCAGCCCCGACGCCCGCGAGGGAGTGACCGCCTTCCTCGAGAAGCGACCCCCGGCGTGGACCATGAAGCCCAGCCAGGATCTGCCCTCGTGGTACCCCTGGTGGGAGGACCGCCCGTACGAATAGCCGGCCATCCACCGGCGCGGCCCGCCGGCGTGCCACGGTGCGGCATGGACGAAGGGCCCGGCGCCACGGCCAGCACGCCTTCGGGCTCGGGATCGCCGGTCCCGGCGGTGCGCGAGCCGATGCCGCCTTGGATCCCACGGGTCATCGTGTTGGTGTTCCTGGCCGTGGTCGCCCTGCTGGCCGGCAGCTGGTTGCTCACCCGGCTCCACGATCTGCTGCTCACCTTCGTGGTGGCCCTGTTCCTGTCCTTCGCCCTGGAGCCGGCGGTCGACTCGCTGGCCCGGCGGGGGTGGCGCCGGGGCCCCGCCACCGCGCTCGTGCTCGTCGTGCTGCTGGGCACCCTGGCCATCTTCTTCGGCCTGATCGGCAAGCTCATCGTCGACCAGATCACCCAGTTCATCGATCAGGCGCCGGCCAAGAGCCAGAACCTCGAGCGCTGGATCAACCGCAACTTCGGCACGCACCTGACCAACAAGCAGATCTCCAAGGAGTTCACCGATCCCAACGGTCCGATCCGCGGGTTCGCCACCCACCTGGCCGGCAACGCCCTGGGCTTCAGCCTGAGTGCCCTCGACGTCGTCTTCCGCTTCTTCACCATCCTGCTGTTCACCTTCTACCTGGTGGCCGACGGCCCCCGCTTCCGCCGCCTCATCTGCTCGTTCCTGCGTCCCGACCGCCGAGCGCGAGGTGCTGGCCAACTGGGAGGTGGCCATACAGAAGACCGGCGGCTACCTGTACTCCCGGCTGCTGCTCGGCATCATCCAGGCCGTCTTCCACTACATCGCCTTCGTGCTCATCGGCGTGCCCTACCCGCTGGCCCTGGCCCTGTTCGTGGGCGTGGTCTCCCAGTTCGTGCCCGTGGTCGGCACCTACATCGCCAACGGCTTCCCTGCCCTGATCGCCTTGGCCGTCGACCCGGTCAAGGCCATCTGGGTGGTCGTGTTCGCGGTCGTGTTCCAGCAGGTCGAGAACTACTTCATGGCGCCGCGCATCACCGCCCGGACGATGTCGCTGCACCCGGCCGTGGCCTTCGGGTCGGTGCTGGCCGGCGCCGGCCTGTTCGGCGCCATCGGCGCTCTCATCGCCCTGCCGGTGGCCGCCGTGGTGCAGGCGGTCGGATCCACCTACTTCAGCCGCCACGAGGTGGTCGAGTCGCGCATGACCGCCGAGCCGGTCCGGCGCCACCGGTGGTTCCGGCGGGGATCCGAGCCCCCCGATGAACCCGAGGAGTGGACGACCCCCGACCCCGACCCCTGACCCCTGGCCTGACCATTGGCCTGGTGGGGCCGCCGGTAGGATGAGGGGGATCTCGACCGCCGAGCTGCGCCGAACCACGACGCCGGCGGTCACCCCAAAAGGAGCAGGCATGCCCTTCGCCAACCCCGCCCTGAACGAGCGGGTCTTCGACAAGGAGATGGGGGACGACACCCAGGCCGGCTGGGCTGCCCCGGGCGGGCCCACGGCCACCACGGCGACCACCGCCGCCCCGCCGGCGCCGTCGGGCGCGCCGCCGATGGGCTCCGGCGCCGGCTTCGGCGGGGCGCCCCCGACCGGCTTCGGCACCGTCGGGCGCGCCGCGCCGTCGTCGCCGTTCGAGACCACCGACAAGGTCATGACCACCGGTGGCACCTTCACCGCCACGCTGGTGCTGTTCACCCTCTTGCTGGTTGGCGGCTGGTTCGGCTGGCAGAGCGTCTCGGTGACCGTCACCCCGGCCAGCGCCACCGCGCCGATCACCTACACCCCGAACTTCCCCGCCTGGATGTTCGTGGCCCTGTTCGGCACCCTCGGCTTGGCCTTCCTGACGATCTTCAAGCCCAAGGTGGCTCGGTTCACCGGCCCGATCTACGCGGTGGGCGAAGGCCTGATCCTGGGCGCCATCTCGGCCGCCTACAACCTGCAGTTCAACGGCATCGTGCTCCAGGCCGTGCTGGCCACCCTGGCCGTGTTCGCCACCATGCTGTTCCTCTACGCCACCCGGCTGGTCAAGGTGACCGACCGCTTCCGGCGCATCACCCTGTTCGCCATGGTCGGCATCATCGTGCTCTACCTGGTGTCGTTCGTGGCTCAGGCCATCACCGGCAACGTGGCCTTCATCAACCAGCCCAGCGCCCTGGGCATCGGGCTGTCGGTGGTCATCGTCATCGTGGCGTCGATGAACCTGATGCTGAACTTCGACTTCGTGGAGCGGGCCGTGGCCGCCCGGGCGCCCAAGTACATGGAGTGGTACGGCGCCTTCGGCCTCATGATCGCCCTGGTCTGGCTCTACCTCGAGATCCTGCGGCTGCTGGCGCTGCTCAACCGCCGCTGACGGCTCCCGGGCGACGCCGCTCCGGGTCGGGTCGCACGCCGGATCGGCGTAGGTCGAGGCGGCGCACGATCAGAATTTGAGGGTTCTCAGGATCAAGCTCGCTGGGTACTGTGACCTGTATGTCCATCGTGGAAGCACGAGGACGAGCCGGGAACGATGCTGGCCGGCCAGACCGTTCGGTTCGCCCCACCAACGCCCGGGGACCGTTGGCTCCCGTGGTCGAGTCGCTGCTGGGCGCTGATCTGCCCATCGGTTTCGAGGCCTACGACGGCACCTATCTGGGCCCATCCGATCCGCCCGCCACCATCGTCGTGCGCTCGCCGGATGCGCTGCGCCGCATCGTGACCGCGCCGGGCGAGCTGGGCCTGGCCCGGGCCTACGTGGCCGGCGACGTCGACTTCGAGGGCGACATCTTCGCCGCCCTCGAGATACGCCGCCGGATCGAAGGGGCACGGATCGGCTGGCGCGAGGTGCTGGACATCGTGCGGGCGGCGGGTCCGTCGGTGCTGCGCCCGTTGCCGCCACCGGCCGAGGAGGTGAGGTCCAAGGGGCGCCTCCACTCCCTGTCCCGGGATGCCAGCTCCATCTCGCACCACTACGACATGAGCAACGAGTTCTACGAGCTGTTGTTGGGCAACACCATGACCTACTCGTGCGCGGTGTGGGACGACCCGGTCGTCCTGCGGCCCGACGGCTCGCCCGATCCTGCCGGCCTCGACGCCGCCCAGGAGGCCAAGTACGAGCTGATCTGTCGCAAGCTCGGCCTGCAGCCTCACATGCGGCTGCTGGACGTCGGCTGCGGGTGGGGCGGCATGGTCCGCCACGCCGCCCGCCACTACGGCGTGCAGGCGGTGGGCATCACCATCTCCGCCGCGCAGGCCCGATGGGCCCGGGCCCGAGTGGAGGCCGAGGGTCTCGCCGACCAGGTCGAGATCCGGCTCCAGGACTACCGCGACGTCCGCGACGGCCCCTTCGACGCCATCAGCTCCATCGGCATGTTCGAGCACGTGGGCCGGGCTCGGCTGCGCCAGTACTTCCGTGGCCTCTACGACCTGCTGGTGCCGGGTGGCCGCCTGCTCAACCACGCCATCAGCCGACCGCCCAACGAGGGCGAGCGCATCAACCCGAGAGGCTTCATGGGTCGCTACGTCTTCCCCGACGGCGAGCTCATCGAGGTCGGTTCGGTGGTCACCGAGCTGCAGTCCATCGGCTTCGAGGCCCGACACGTCGAGGACCTCCGCGAGCACTACGCGCTCACGCTGCGGGTGTGGGTGGCCAACCTGGAGGCCAACTGGGAGGAGGCCGTCGCCCTGGTGGGCGAGGCCCGGTCACGGATCTGGCGCCTCTACCTGGCCGGCTGCGCGGTGAACTTCGACGACGGCGGCACGGCCATCCACCAGGTGCTGGGGGTCAAGCTCGACCACGGCCGGTCGAACATGCCCATGCGCCCACGGTGGGATCGGCTGGCCCTCGACCGCTGGGGTGCCGGGGGTGACGACCCCATCGTGCTGGTCTGATCCGACAGGATGGCCGCGCCGCTCCAGGTCGACCGCCAGCAGGTGCTGGCCTACCGCGTGCACGTCCACGAGCTGGATCGGCGGGTGGGGCGCGCCAGCGACCTGGCCGTGCTCGACCTGGGCGTGCAGGACACCCCCGTCGGGGCCGCGGCCCAGGCGTTGGCCGCCCGCCTGGCCGAGCCCGCGGCCGACCTGTTCGCCGGCCCGGACCCGCTGGCGCTGATCTGGTCGCACCGAGGCGCCCCGCACCTGCACCGCGCCGACGACCTGGTGGGTCTGGCCCGCGCCCTGTGGCCGTGGTCCGACGCCGACGCCCGCGCCCGCATGGGTCGGGCCGCCAACCGACTGGCGGCGGCCGGGATCACGCCGCTCGAGGGCCTACGGCTGACGGCCGAGGCCTGGCGGGCCGTGCTGGCCGGGGCGGGTGCCCGACAGCTGACCAAGGGGGAGGTCAGCGCCGGGGTGACCGATCGGCTCCCCGAGGGGGTGCCGGAGTGGTGTCGGGCCTGCCAGAGCACCCACGTCAACGACCTGCTCATGCGGCTGGGCGCGCTGCCCGCCGGGGCCCGGGTGGTGCCGGGTCGCACCCCGCTCACCTTCGAGGCCGTGCCTCGCTGGAAGGGGGTGCCGACGCACTCGGCCGGCACCGATCGGGTGGTCGCGGCCTACCTGCGCCTCTTGGGACCGGGGACGACGGTCGAGGCGGCCGGCTTCCTGGGCACCACGGCCAAGGCCATCGGCGGTGATGGTGCTTCGGCGGATGGTTGGCTCGGGCGTCGGCCCGAGGCGCTGGTGCCCGTGCGGGTGGCCGGACAGATGCGGAGGATGGCCGAGTCCGACGTGGAGGCCCTGATGTCCGCGCCGGCCCCGGAGCTGGTGCGGCTGGTGCCGGCCTCGGACCTGTACCTGCAGACCCGCGACCGCGACCTGCTGGTGCCCGAGCCTGCGCATCGCCAGGCGTTGTGGAAGATCCTGAGCAGCCCTGGGGCCGTCCTGGTCGATGGCGAGGTGGCCGGCACCTGGCGGGCCAAGCTGGTGCGATCGAGGTTGGAGGTGTCGGTCTCACCCTTCGGGCGCCTGTCCAAGCGGGTGCGCGCCGCCCTCGAGCCCGAGGCCGAGGGGCTGGCCCGATGGCGCGGCCTGGAGGCGGCCGAGGTCCGGCTTCCCTAGGGTGGCGGGATGCCCGCCATCGCGGTGAACGGGATCCACCTGTACTACGAGCGCGAGGGGTCCGGGCGACGCCTGCTGTTCTGCAACGGGTCGGGCACCACCCTGGCCACCACCGGCTTCCTGGTGGCGCCGTTCCGGGCCCGCTTCGACGTCGTGGCCCACGACCAGCGGGGCCTGGGCCGCACCGACGTGCCGCCCGGTCCCTACACCATGGCCGACTACGCCGCCGACGCCGCCGGCCTGCTCGACGCCGTGGGCTGGGATCGTTGCCGGGTGGTGGGGATCAGCTTCGGTGGCATGGTGGCCCAGGAGCTGGCCGTCACCTGGCCGGAGCGGGTGGAGCGCCTGGCCCTGCTGTGCACCTCGCCCGGAGGACCGGATGCCTCCTCCTACCCGCTCCACGAGCTGGACGCCCTCGACGAGCAGGAGCGCAAGGCGGTGTCCATGCGCATCCTCGACAGCCGGTTCACACCCGAGTGGCTCGCCACCCACGACTTCGATCGGGCCATCGCCGAGGGGATGGCGGCGCGGGCCCAGGCCCCCCGGTCCGACGAGCAGCGGCGGGGCGAGGCGGGCCAGCTCGACGCCCGCCGCCACCACGACGTGGTCGATCGGCTGGATCGCATCACCTGCCCCACGCTGGTGGCCAGCGGTCGCTACGACGGCATCGCCCCGGTGGCCAACGGGCGCCTCATCGCGGCGCGGATCCCCGGTGCCGAGCTGCGACTGTTCGAGGGGGGCCACGCCTTCTTCGGCCAGGACCCCGAGGCCATCCCGGCCGTGCTCGACTTCCTGGACCAGGCGTGACCGGCGACGCCGGGGGCGACGCCGCCGACTGGGTGGCCATCCAGCGGCTGCTGGCCCGATACGTGGACGTGGTCAACCGGCGCGACTGGCCCGAGCTGGGCGAGCTCTTCCGTCCCGAGGCCCAGGTGGTGGTGGACCGGGTCACCGACGAGCCCATCACCTTGACCGGCCCGGGCCAGGTGGGCCGCTTCATCGGCGACGCCATCGAGCGGTTCGGGTTCTTCGAGCTGGCCGTGCTCAACGCCCGGATCCACCCCGGGGCCGGCGGCGATGCGGATCGGGCCCGGGCCCGGGTGTTCATCACCGAGATCCGCCAGGACCGACAGGGCGGGGCCTGGTCGCACACCTACGGCGTGTACCACGACACCTACTGCCGCCTGGACGGAAGCTGGTGGTTCGCCGATCGGGCCTACCAGTCGCTGGCCCGCACCGGGTCCGACACCGGATTCGCCTTCCCCACCGGGATCAGCCTTGGCTGAGGATCGCACGCGGGTGGCGGTGACCGGCGCCACCGGCTTCGTCGGCGCCCACACCACCCTCGCCCTGCTGGCGGCAGGTCATCCCGTCACCGTCCTGGTGCGCGATCCGTCGCGGCTGTCGCGCACCCTGGGTCCCCTCGGGATCACCGCCGTCGATGTGGACGTGGTGGTGGGGGACATGGGCGACGCCGACGCCGTGGACCGGCTCCTGGAAGGCGCCGAAGCCGCGGTGCACGCCGCCGCCGTGGTCTCGCTGGAGAAGGCCCGCGGACCGGAGGTGCTGGCGGCCAACCCGGCGGGCACCCGCACCGTGGTCGACGCCGCGCTGGCCCGACACCTCGACCCGGTCATCTACGTGTCCAGCACGGCCTCGTTGTTCCGTCCCGGGCTGGCCAGCCTGCACACCGACCTGGAACCGGCCGAGCTGGACAGCGCCTACGGCCGGTCCAAGGCCCTGGCCGAGACCTGGGTGCGGCAGCGCCAGGCCGAGGGCGCCGCCGTCGTCATCACCTACCCGGCGTCGGTGATGGGCCCGCCGGCCGGTGTGGCCAGCGGCGAGGTGTCGGCCGCGGTCGTCACCCACCTGGAGATGGGCTGGCTGCCCCTGCCCCGGGCCGGCTGGTCGGTGGTGGACGTGCGCGACCTGGCTGCCGTGCACCTGGCCGCCCTGCAGCCGCGCCTGGGTCCGCGCCGCTACATGTGCGGCGGGAACCACATGACCATGGCGGAGCTGGGCGCCATCTACCGGGAGCTGACCGGTCGGCGGATGCCGGTGGTGGCGTCGTCGGGGGCCGCCCTGCGCGGCCTGGGCCGGGCGGTCGACGCCCTGGGCCGCTACGTCTCGTTCGACACCATCTTCACCGGGGAGGCCATGGAGATCTTCACCGGTTGGGTGCCCACCGACGATCAGGCCACCCACGACGAGCTGGGGGTGATCTGGCGGGACCCGCGTCCGACGCTGGCCGACGAGATCCGCGGCCTGGTCGATGCCGGTCGGGTGACGCCGGCCCAGGCCGGCCGGCTCGCCCTCTGATCCACCCACGCCGACGCGTGCCGTCGTGACCCGCTAGTGCAGCGCCGACCACAGCGTGTAGCCGGCCAGCGCCACCAGGATCACGGCGGTGACGATCCGCAGGGTGACGACGTTGACGAACCGCAGCAGGCTCTGGCCGCCGATCACGGCCAGGGCGGCCACCGCCCACAGGGCCAGCACCGCCCCCGCCGCCACCGACAGGGGCTCGTGGTAGCGGGCGGCCAAGTTGGCGGTGAGGATCTGGGTCAGATCGCCCCACTCGGCCACGAAGATCACCAGGAAGGCCGTCATGGCCACCCGGTGGTGGCTCTGGACCTCACGGGCCACCAGCGCCTCCTCGGCGGCCTCGTGGGCGGCCTCGTGGCGGGCCTCGCGGAGCGACAAGGCGGCCCCGACCAGGAACAGCCCGCTGACCACCAGGTCCACGGCACGATGGCTGAGGGCGTGGAACAGGGCCACGCCCACGGTGACGGCGATCACCACGTGGACGGCGAAGGCGGCGGCGGCCCCGATCCACACGGCCCGCGGACGTCCCCGGGTGGACAGGACCAGGGAGGCGAACATGGTCTTGTCCGGCAGCTCGCCCAGGAACACGATGGGGAACACGGCGAGGACGACCGCGGGGTTCACGACGCCACGCCGATCCCGGTCAGATCACGTAGCGATCGGCCAGCGCCAGGTCGGCGTCGGCGAAGGTGGCCAGCGCCGGTTGGGTGGCCACCCGGGGGGTGGTGATCACGCCGCGGAAGGTCCCGTCGGCCAGTCCTCGCCCGAAGTACTGGTCGACGGCCGTCCACTCCTCGAGCCACCTGTCCATGGCCACCTCGCCGGCCACGTCGTCCGGGCCGGGGATGTCGGACAGGATGCGGGCGAAGGCCCGCCGGTGCACGGCCAGGGCGTGGGTGCAGGTGACCAGCCCGCAGCGCTGGAGGTGGTGGCCGCCCTCGATCAGGGGGAACTCCTGGGCGTGCACGCACGCGCCCAAGAAGCACAGGTCCCACTCCTGGTCGGCCAGCTCGGCGGTGGCGCCGGCCAGCACCTCGAGGGTGTCGTCCAGGAACACGGCGTCGTCCTCCAGGACCAGCATGTGCTCGTAGCCGCGGCGGTCGGCCTCGGCGATCATGGCCCGCCACGACTGCGTGCACCCCCGATGGTGGTTCTGCGGGGTGGGCACGGCCGGGAACCGCTCCACCCGCCAGGCGATGTCGAGCACGGCGTAGCGGTGCTGCGCGGCCTGCCAGCGCTCGGTGTCGTCGTCGAGGTTGAGGGCGAAGATGGCGTCGAAGAACGTGAACGGGTTGGCCACCTGGCGAGCGGTCTGGTCCAGGATCCCCTGCGGGTCGGCCTCGTGCAGCTCGCCCAGGTGCTGGCGGAAGTGGTCCTCCATGGGCGCGGTGTCCCATCCCACCTCGCCCCAGCCCAGCCGGTAGTTGCGGATCCGGTCCTCCCAGGTGGGGCGGTAGGGCGGACCGCCGGGGCGGGTGAAGCGATGGGCCCAGCGCACCTGGGGATGGCACAGCACCCGTCCGCCGCCCTGGCGGACCTTCTCGTGCAGGTAGCCCTCCTCGCCGCCGAAGCCCCGCAGGCGCGGGTTGAGGCCGGGCCAGGCGTCGCGCCGACAGGCGAAGAGCCCCAGGCCCTGCATGGGGATGTCGAAGGGCTCGATGCCGGGCTGGTCGACGCGGGGGTCGGTGGCCCACTGCCCGTACATGCCCCCGCCCCAGGTGTCAGCGAAGTGGGTGCCCACCACGTGGCTCAGGTCGTCGGACAGCAGCGGGCCCTGGATCAGGTCGCGGCTGTCGGGGTGGGCGTCGTACCAGTCGAGGATGGCCCGCAGGGCACCGGGGGCGACCAGCACGTGGGAGTCGACGCAGACCACCACCTCGGCGTCGGCCTCCCGGAAGATCAGGTCGCGCGCCGCGGTGGACCGGTAGCCCCGGAACGGGAGGTAGCGCAGTCCCGGCACGCGCCGGTCGAGGCCCTTGAGGTCGGCGGCGGACTCGCCCTCGGGGTGGTTGTCGAGCACCACGAAGCTGAGGTCGTCGGCCACCTCGGGGTGGTAGAGCCGGATGGCCTGCACGGTGAACCACACGCCGTCGAAGTCGTCGAAGGTGGCCATGCCCACGCACAGCCGCCGATGTCCCACCGGTGGGGTGGGGGTGGGGATGGGACGGGTGGCCTCGTCCGCCTCGGCCAGCTTGCGGGTCAGCTCGCCGAGGAGTTGCTGGGCGTTGGACACGGCGCTCCGGGCCTGCCTAGAAGAGGCCGTCGCCGGTGCGGTACGCGGCGGCCGCCGGGCCGTAGCGCTCGTCGTCGCAGGCCACGAACTCACCCCGGTCGTCCCACAGGCCGTGCAGGGGCAGCAGCGCGGGACCGACCGGATCGTCGCCACCGTCGTCGGAGGGTCGGACGAGCTCGACGGTGGGGCGCAGGCGGTCCCACCACAGGCCGTAGGGCAGGTGGCGGGCCTGCACCGTGACCGGGCCGAGGTGGTCACGGGCGCTGGCCAGGGCTACATAGGTGGTGAAGGCGAACGGCTCGTCGGTGCGCTCGGGCCCCAGCTGCGCCGTCCGCGTCCCGTGGTGGCCCATGTCCCCTATCATGCCAGCCCCATGGCCAGCTCTCCGCCGACCCACCCGGTGCGCGCCGAGGGCCTCGAGGTGAACGAGGTGGCCGACGGTTTGGTGGTGTACCAGCCCGACCCCGAGCAGGTGCACTACCTGAACAACACGGCGGCGGTGGTCTTCGAGCTGTGCGACGGCGACCGCTCACGCCGGGAGATCGCCGTCGCCTTGGGCGAGCTCTTCTCGTTGGCCGAGGCCCCGACTGCCGAGGTGGAGGCCTGCCTGGTCGAGCTGGTGGCCAAGGGGGTCGTGCGATAGCTCGGTTCCGGTTGCTCTGGCACGAGGTCGACCTGGATCTGGCCGACGCCGGTGGCGACGTGGCCGACCAGCTGCGCTACCTGGTCACCTCGGCCGACCACCCCGAGCCCGCCCTGGCCCGCATGCACTACCGGGTCGACGCGGTCGGTGGCCGCCTGCGCATCGAGGAGGAGGGCGACCACCTCGAGACGGTGGCCGACCCCGAGGCGGTGCTCGAGGTGCTGTACCGGCGGGTGCACCAGCGGGCCTTCGAGCTGGCGTCGGTGCGGGGGTGGGTGCGCCTGCACGGCGCCGTGGTCGACCTGGTGGCGCGGCGCGCCACCTCGGACGCCGTCGGTGCGGGCGCACCGGTCCGGCTGTTGCTGGTGGCCCCTTCGGGCACGGGCAAGACCACGTTGGCCTGCCGGCTGCTGCTCGACGGGCAGGCCGCCCCGGCCGACGAGAGCACCCTGGTGCGCGACGGCGTGGCCCTGCCGGTGGCCCGCCGGTTCCACCTCAAGCCGGGGCTCGAGGCGGTGGTGCCCGACCTGGCGCCGTTCACCGCCGACCTCCCCAGCCTGGCCGACGGATCGGTGCGGGCATTCGACCCGGGCGGGGCGGGGTTCAGGTGGGTGGTGGACGGGCACCCGGTCGACCACGTGGTGCTGGTGTCACGGGTCGTCGGCCCGTCGCGGCTGGAGCCGGCCAGCGCGGTGGAGGCCATGCCGGAGCTGGTCGACCAGTCGTTCCCGCACCAGGAGGCGACGGGGGAGTTGCTGGCCCAGGTGGCCACCCTGTTGCGCTCGGCGCCCTGCTGGCGGCTGGAGCTGGGGAGCTTGGCCGATGCCAGCATCGCCCTCCAGGCTCTGGGCCACCGCTAAGATCGATGCCCGAATGTCGCTGGGGGCACCTCATCGGGTGCTGCAGGCCCACGGTGTGGGCTGACGGCAACCGGCGCCCACGATCCCGAACCCGAGCCATCGAAAGAGGTAGTGCGCCATGAGCGAGCTGTCGGAGACCGATCCCCTGGGTGGCGACCGCCGGGCGTTCCTGAAGAAGATGGCGGTGGCCGGCTTCGCCGTGCCCGCGGTAGCCACGTTCTCGACGGCCGGCATCGAGGCCGCGTTCGCCCAGACGGCCAACGCCTCGGGCACGACCACGACCACCGCGGCCAGCCCGACGACCACGGCGGCCACGACCACCACGGCGGCGCCGACGACCACCACGACCACCACGGTGCCGCCGACGACCACGACCACCACGACCACCACCACCCTCGAAGTCCCGCGGTGAGAGCAGGCGGCGAGCGCACTGCTCGCCGTCGATCGGGGCGGTGAGCGCGTCGCCGCCCCAGGCCATCCGGGCCGGCGAACGCCGGCTCCTCGCCGCCGCCTTGCGCCCCTCGGGGCCGGGCGGCGGCCACGCGTCCGGGCCGGCGTGGGACCGCCAGGCCTGGGCCGGGCCCTCGGGGCCGGGCGCGCTGCGCCTGGCCGCCGCGCATGACCTGTTGCCGGCGCTGTGGTGGGCCGAGCAGGCCCGCGGCACCTGGCCGGTGCTGCCCGCGGAAGCCCTCGAGGCGGTGCGGGCTCGCTTCAGCCCGGGCTCGACCCAGCCCGCGCTGCTGGCCCAGCAGGCGCACCACGCCAACCAGGGCCGCGTCGCCGATCTGCTCGACCAGGGCGCGGTCGTGCTCGAGGCCCTGGAGGCGGCGGGGATCTTGGCCGTCCCGCTCAAGGGGCTGCACGCCCTGCGCGCCGGGTGGTGGGCGGATCCGGCCAGCCGGGTCATGCGCGACCTCGACGTCCTGGTGGACCCCACGCAGTCCACGGCGGCGGAGGCGGTGCTGTCCGGGCTGGGATACGTGGGGATGGCCTCGGGGCACGACGACTACGGCGACCACGAGCTCCCGGCGCGCCACCGGCCCGGTCGGGCCGGCTCGGTCGAGTTGCACACCGCGCTGGTGGTGTCGCGCTGGGTCGGGGTGCTGCCGGCCGATGCAGTGCTGGCCGCGGGGCCGATCCTGTCGACCACCGACGCCGTGATCCACTCGATCGCCCACGCCCAGCTGCACGACGAGGCCCACCTGCTGGGTCGGGTGCCGTGGCGCGCCCTGCACGAGCTGGCCGTGCTGGCCGTGGGGCAGCGTGGCGCCGAGGTCGACTGGGACCGGGTGCGCCGCCAGTTCGTCGGTGTGGGCGCCGGCGCCGCCCTCGATGCCCACCTGTGGCTGGCCATCGAGCTGTTCGACGCCCCCGTGCCCGGTCCCACCCACCGGTTGCGGGCTCGCGGGCACCGGTGGATGGGGGAGGCACTCATGGCCCATCCGGGCTGGGTGCCGACCTACGAGTCGGCCGTCTTCGCGCCCCGGGCGCTGTCGGCGGCGCGCATGCGCCAGCTGCACGGCGACGGCCCGGTGTGGGTGCTGCGGGGACGGCACGTGGCCCGAGCGCTGGCTGGGGCCCGGGCCGGATCCGGCGTCGGCGCGTCGTGAGGGGGACCACCCGCCGCCCGCCCGATCAATTGACAGCCCAGGTGACAGAACTTAGCCTGAGGTCGGACTCCGGGGGGTGCCGCGTGGACGATCTGATGCAGCCGTGACCGACCTGATCTTGGACTCGCTCCAGCGTCGCATGGCGGCCATGCACTCGCTGTACTACCAGGCGGTCGAGACGATGGGTCCCGACCACGTCAACCACTTCGAGCGCGAGGGCGTGCTGCCCATCGCCTTCTCCCTGTTCCACTACACGAACATGGAGGACGCCTCCTTCCTGCTGATCACGGGCGTGGCCCCGATCTGGGACCAGTCCTGGCAGGACAAGGTGCAGCTCACCATCAACGACCACGGCAAGCACCGCTCCGTCGAGGAGATGGTGGCCCAGCGCATCGGCGACTACGAAGCCTTCAAGGACTACCAGCGCCAGGTGTTCGAGCGCACCGAGGCGTGGTTGGGCGGGCTGGATCCGGCCGAGCTGGGGCGGGTGGTGGTCGAGCGGCCGTTCCCACCGCAGGTGGCATCCACCTACAGCGCCCGGGTAGCTGCCCCGGATCGGGGCATCACCGTGCTCGACGCCACCGAGTGCTGGTTCTACCAGCACGGGCTGCGCCACATGGGCGAGATCGAGCTGGCCCGGGGCCTGGTGGGCCTGGGCGGCATGACCAGCTGAACCACGATGGGCGAGCGCACACCGCTGGATCGGGCCGCCCTGGGGGTGGTCCTGGCCCTGCTGGGGGCGGTGGCCCTGGTCTCGACCGCCGCCTCGCACCCACGCGCCTCGGCGACACCCGCGCCCCGGGCGGTCGCGGCCAGCGACCTGGCCCACGACGGACCCATCGACCACCAGGGCCGGTGGCTGACCGACCGCCAGGGTCGCGTGGTCATGCTCCACGGGGTCAACCTGGTGGCCAAGGGGACCCAGTCACCGGCCCAGCGCGGCTTCGGCGCCGACGACGTGGCCTGGCTGGCCCAGAACGACTTCGACGTGGTGCGTCTGGGCCTGGTGGCCGCCGACGTGATGCCCACGCCCGGGGTGATCGACACCGCCTACCTGGACTCGTTCCAGTCGACGGTCGACCAGCTCACCGCCGCCGGCATCCTGGTGCTGGTCGACCTGCACCAGGACGGCTGGGGGCCGACGCTGGGCGATGACGGCTTCCCGGGATGGATGACCATCACCAACGGGGCTCCGAACACCCACACCACCTTCCCCACCTACTACCTGACCAACCCGGCCATCCAGGCCGCCTTCGACAGCTTCTGGACCGACGCCACCGGGCCGGGGGGTGTGCCCCTCCAGGATCGGGTGGCGGCCATCTTCGGGGCCCTGGCCGGGCGCTTCGCCGCCAATCGGGGGGTGCTCGGGTACGACCTCATCAACGAGCCCTGGCCGGGCACGACCTACACCGACTGCATCGTGGTGGCCGGTGGGTGCCCGACGCTGGACCACGACCGGCTGGATCCGTACTACGCCCGCATGGACGCCGCCGTGCGTGCCGCTGGGGACCACCACCTGACCTTCGCCGAGCCCTGGGTCCTGTTCAACTTCGGTCAGTCCCAGACCAACATCGCACGGCCCGGCGGCGATGCCGACAGCGGGATGGCGTTCCACTCCTACACCGCGGACGTGAGCCGCGAGCCCGACGTGCTGAGCAACGCCGAGGCCTGGTCGAGCGGCACCGGCGGCGCGCTGCTCGAGAGCGAGTTCGGTGCCACCCAGGACCCGTCGTCCATCGACCGGCAGGTGGATCAGAACGACGGCGCCCTGGTCCCGTGGATCTGGTGGTCCTACGATGGTGAGCTGGTGCCCGACCTCACCGTGCCGCCCGGTGGGACGAACCTGAGCACGCCGGTGGCCGATGCCCTGATCCGTCCCCACCCGGTGCTGGTGGCGGGCACGCCCACCACCCTGGACTACGACGAGTCGACCCGGACGATGACCTTCACCCAGTCGACCACGGCGCCGGGCGAGGCTCAGCTGGCCCCGGGCGCTGCCACCGTGGTCGAGGTGCCCGACCGGCCCTACCCTGAGGGGTGGCACGCGGTGGTCAGCGGCGGGACCATCACCTCGGCGCCCAACGTGAGTCCCCTGACCGTGGTGCCCGCGCCCGGCGCCTCCACCGTCTCGATCACCGTGGTACCGGGCGCGGCACCGGTCACCACCACCACCGCCCCCACCAGCCCGTCCACCACGGTCGCCCCCACCACGAGCTCCACCGTCCCCGCCTCGACGCCCGCCGGCGTGCTGCCCGAGCCGGTGGCCGTCCCCGTGGTCGGCGAGCCGGCCTTCACGGGCTGAGTCGACCGCGAGGCGCCGCCGAACGCGCCACGATCCCGCTCGACCGGAGACCGGGAGCGGGATCGTGGGAAGACCCACCGGGCGAACGGAACGGGTCTGGAGGAACCATCGGCACGTCGGGGCGCCGACTGAAGCCCGAAATGTGCTGCTCGTCAGCCCTGCAACGGCGTGCCCGAGAGCATCTCCAGGGTGCCGGGGGCGAAGCTGCGGCGTCGCCCGGACACGCTGAACGGGTTGAAGGTGACCTTTCCCGCCCCCGCCCCGGTGCTCTGCGAGCCGATGCTGAGCACCTGCTCGATGTCGAAGCTGTAGTCGTCCACCTCGAACAGGCCCCCGCCGGGCCCCTGGTCGTAGCCCTCGACGTCGGGGGTCACCGCGTCGGGGAAGGCCCGCACCGCGATCATGGGGCTGGTGGTCAGCCCTCCGGCTCCAGGCGGTTGGAGTAGCTGGGGAAGCGCCACTCGAACGGCTCGACGTCGGCCCGCACGGCCACGCAGCGACCGGTGCCTTCGGTGGTGGCCAGCTCGAGGGCGGTGCGGGCGATGGTGGCCGGGTCGATCATGGGGAATCCGAGGGCGTCGGCGTCGACTCCGCCCAGAGCCTCGACCGTCATCGGGGTGTCCACCACGCTGGGGCACACGGCATCGAAGCTGATGTGGTCGGCGGCCAGGTTGGGGGCGGTGGCTCGCACGAACCCGACCACCGTGTGCTTGGTGAGCGTGTAGACGGGGTTGGGGGCGAAGGCCACCAACCCGGCGAGGGAGGCCGTCGCCACGATGGCGCCCCCGCCCCTCGCCCGCATGGCCGGGACCACGGCTCGGGTGCCCAGCACCACGCCGTCGATGTTGGCGCCCAGGGTGTGGCGGTACAGGTCGAGGGGCAGCTCGTCGATGGGGCCGGTCCAGCCGTAGCGACCGGCGTTGAGGTAGGCGACGTCCAGCCCGCCCGCCGCTTCGGCGGCCGCGATCACCCGGGTCCACAGGTCGGGGTCGTCGACGCTGCCCACCACCGCCCGACAGCCCAGGGCGTCAGCCACCGATCGGGCCAGGGCCTCGTCGCGCTCCACCGCGATCACGGTGGCGCCCTCGGCCACGAACAGCTCGGTCGCCACCCGGCCGATGCCGGAGCCGGCGCCGGTCACGATGGCGGTCTGGTCGGTCAGCGCTCCCATGGTCGGACGCTACCGTCTGAGCGGTCGCGGGCCGCGGGTCCCGCGCTGGACTCGGACCAGGGCGGGATGGGAAGACGCGATGTCTCGCGGCATCGCAATCGTGGAGCTGGAGGGAATCGAACCCTCGTCCGTCGAGTGGTCACCACCCGTGATACGACCGTTCCCGGATCACGGCCTCACGGCTGCCGTACCGCCGGGTCGGGGGAGCTCGCGCTCACCGCCTGGTCTTTCCCAGGTGTCAGCGGTCTTTCACGCCGTCAGCGGTCTCTCCCTGCCGTCCTCCACTGCTTCTGTTGCCGGGCTGCAGCGGACAGGCCCCGCGTGCCATTGCTGGTCGCGATGACTCTCATACCGTCTGAGTGAATCAGGCGGCGAGAGCGAACTCGCCATCGGCGGTTCTTTGGGTGCCCCGTTTAGGAGTCTGAGCAACTCCGGTCGCACGATGCGGCTCCCGGTCCCAACGTCGAAACCGATCAGCCCCTGGTTGGATTCAGTTGTAGCCCCCGAAGGGGAATGCCAGCTTACCGTGGCCTCGAGCGGGGGCCTCCTCGTTCGTCAGCGACTCGGCAGGCCGCGCTCGGCGCGCAGCGCGTCGAACTCGCCCAGGAACCGGGTGCGCAGCGCCGCCTTCTCGTCGTCGGGCGCCCACGATGCCTCGATCCCGTCCAGGCTGAGCTGCTCCATGGCCTCGAGGTCCCAGTCGAACGCCGTGGCCACCGCCGCGTAGTCGTCGGCGATCGAGGTCGCCATCATCCCGGGATCGTCGGAGTTCACCGTCACCAGCACGCCTCGCTGGCGCTGTCGGGCGATCGGGTGCTCGGCCACGTCGCCGATCACGTTGGCGATCACCACGTTCGACAGCGGGCAGGCGGTGACCGGGATGCGCCGCGCCGCCACCTCCGCGGTCAGCTCGTCGTCGTCGAGCAGCCGGAAGCCGTGGTCGATGCGCTCGCAGCCCAGGTCGTGTACGCACACCGCGATGTTCTCGACCGGCCCGTCCTCGCCGGCGTGCATCGTGCGGCGCAGGCCGAGTCGGGCCGCCTCGGCGAAGGCGGGCGCGAACGACCGGTGGTCGATGCCCCGCTCGACCGAGTCGCCTCCCACCCCCACCAGCTGGTCGCGGTCCTGGGCGGCGGCGAAGACCACCATCTCGGCCGCGTGCGCCGTCCCCGACGGCTTGTCGATGTCGAGGATCATGCGACAGCGGATGTCGTGGTCGACCTCGGCGTCCGCCACGCCGGCGGCCAGACCAGCCCACACCGTCTCGATGGGCACGCCCAGCTTGAGGACGAAGCCCGGCGAGAAGAACATCTCGCGGTAGCGAACACCGGCACCGGCACCGTCCTCGAGCGCCTCGTAGGCGATGCGGTGGAAGTCGTCGGCGGTGACCAGGCTGGCGCACACCACCTCGTACACGGCCAGGAACTGGTTCAGGCCGGTGAACTGGAAGAGCTCGGCCGGATCGCTCACCGGCAGCGCCACCCCGTTGCGCCGGGCGAGCTCGCCGATGGTCGACGCCCGGGCCGATCCCTCGACGTGGCAGTGCAGCTCGACCTTGGGCAGGGTGCGGACGTGGTCGGATGCGGCCGCGGTCACGACGAGCCGGCACGCCGGCGGGCGTCGGACATGGCCCGGGCCGCGTCCCGGTCGGCGTCGCGCTTGGCGATCACCTGGCGCTTGTCGTACTCGCGGCGACCTCGACCGATGCCCAGCTCGACCTTGGCCCGACCGTCCTTGAAGTACATCGACAGCGGCACCAGCGTGAGCCGCTCCTGGTCGAGCCGAGCCTTGATCTTGTCGATCTCGCCCCGGTGCAGCAGCAGCTTGCGCTGGCGGTCGAGCTGGTGGCCATCCGCCCGGCCCGAGTGGCTGTAGGCCGCGATCTGCAGCCCGACCAGCCAGATCTCGCCGCCGTCGATGCGGGCGAAGCTCTCGGCCAGTTGCACGTTGGCCTCCCGCAGCGACTTCACCTCGCTGCCCTGCAGGGCGATGCCGGCCTCGTAGGTGTCGAGGATCTCGTAGTCGCGCCTCGCCTGGCGGTTGGTGGCCACGGCCCGGGGTCGGTTCGACTGCTTCGCCTTGGAGGCCATAGGGCCTTCGAGGCTATCGGGCGCGGCCGTGACGCCAGGGGTCAGATCGAGGTCGAGGGGCCGGTAGCCTCGGCGCCGTGCTGCGCCTCGACCGCCAGAGCTACCTCGCCATCGTGGGCCACGCCTACGACGGGTTGCCCGACGAGGCCTGCGGCCTGCTGGGCGGCCGGGCCGGGGTCGGGGCGGTGCCCGACGGCCGGGTGGAGGTGTTCTACCCGTGTGCCAACACCGCTGCCTCGAGCCGCGTCTACACGGTCGACCCCCGCGATCACCTGCGGGCCGACCGTGACGCCGAGGACCGCGGCCTCGAGATCCTGGGCGTCGTCCACAGCCACACCCACACCGAGGCCTACCCGTCGCCCACCGATGTGGCCCAGGCCCCCGACCCGGCCTGGCACTACGTGATCGTGTCGCTCAAGCGGGAGAGCCCGGTGTTGCGCAGCTATCGCATCGTCGACGGCGAGATCGCCGAGGAGCCGGTGGCCCTGGTCGAGCGCTGAGCAGGCGCTTTGCCCGAAAATGGGCCCTTCGGTGCACAGCCATGGGCGTGTCGAGGTCGTACACTCGCCTGTCCCTTCTCTGAGGATCGACCGGTTGAGCAACCCTGACCCCACACCCGACCGCGACCTGCGCTCAGCCCGGCCCCAGCCCGGGCCGTCGGCCGACGGAGACACCAACGTCCTGCGCCACTACGTGGCCGTGCTGCGTCGGCGCTACCAGTGGGTCCTGCTGGGCCTGGCGGTCGGGCTGTTGGGCGGGTTCGTGTCCACGCTGTTCGTGCACGTGCACCACGACTCCACCAACTACTACAAGGCCACCAACACCCTGCTGGCGCCCACCGCCGACAACAGCGGCGGCGACACGCCGGCCAGCACCAACCTGCAGCAGGCCGCCTTCCTGCTGCGTTCGGCCGCCGTCACCGACGAGGTGGCCAAGCAGCTGGACGTGAGCACCGACGTGGTGAACAACCAGCTGGCGGCCAGCGCTCGCAGCGACGTCCAGGCCGTCGACGTGACCGCCATCTCCACCGATCCGAACCAGGCCGTGCGCATGGCCAACGTGGCCGCCGCGGCCCTCAACGAGTACGTCCTGGCCGAGAACCAGCAGCAGTACCACGACGAGATCACCGCGGCGAAGGACAAGGTCACCGGCCTGCAGGACCAGCAGAGCCAGCTCGAGGCCTCGCTCACCGCCAAAGGCGCCAACCCCGACCTGATCAACGCCCAGATCGAGTCGGTGGTGAACCAGTACCGGGTCGAGTACGACCAGTACCAGGGGCTGCTGACGGCCGGCGAGCCCACGGTGGGCATGTCGACGTTGCAGAGCGCCACCCCGGTGCAGATCAACAGCCACGCCTACCAGTACCGCTTGAGCCTCAACGTGAACAGCCGCGGCCAGCTCAACGCGGCCACCCAGGTGCCGCCCACCTTCAACGAGACCGATCTGAGCTCGGCGCCGCCGGTGTCCAAGAAGCTCCGCATCCTCATCGGGGCGACCGCGGGGTTGGTCATGGGCGTGATCACCGCCTTCCTGGTCGAGGCGTGGGACGACCGCCTCCGGCGCCGTGACCGGGTCGAGACCATCACCGGGTTCCCGGTGATCGCCGAGATCCCCAAGCTCACCCGACAGCAGGCCCGCGACCACTCCATCCCCGCGGTGGACGCCGGCGGTTCCCGGGCGGCCGAGCGCTACCGGGCGGCGCGCACCGCCATCCTGTTCGGCCTCGACCACGTGGAGCGCCCCGGGCCCGACGGCACCGGCGCGCCGCTGGCCCCGGTGGTCATGGTCACCTCGCCGAACCCGGGCGAGGGCAAGACGACCACGGTGGCCAGCCTGGCCGCCGTGCTGGGCGACAACGGCCTGCGCACCCTGGTCATCGACTGCGACTTCCGCAAGCCGGCCGTCTCGCGCTACCTGGCCCCCAGCCTGAACCTGCTCGAGCCGGGGATGCCGGTGCCCACCCGGCTCGACGGCGTGTCCTTCCTGGCCGCCCCCCGCAGCGTCGAGGGCCCGGCTGACGCGGTGACCCGGCTCCGCCAGGCGGTGGCCGACTTCCGCAGCCAGTTCGACCTCGTGCTGCTCGACACGCCCCCGATGCTGACCACCAACGACGCCAGCGACCTGCTGGGAGTGGCCGATGCCGTGGTCCTGGTGCTGCGGGCGGGCCAGACCCGCACGGGCCCCGCCCAGCGGGTGTCGATCGTGCTGAGCCGGTTCCGGGCCGAGGTGCTCGGCGTGGTGTTCAACGGCTGCGAGGACGCCGAGATGGAGAGCTACTACGGCTACGCCGACAGCTACGCCTACGGCTACCTGGAGCCCACCCGCCCGGTCGACCGATCGGCGGTCGAGACCGACGCGCCGGTGCCGTCTCCGTCCACGTCGCCCCAGCCCATGTCGTCCCCGGCCGGCCCCGCCGGATCGGCGGCCCCGGGGCGCGACGCCACGTCGGCGCCGCTGCCAACCCGCAACGGCCGCACGGCGGCAGCACCGGTTGTGGCACCCCCGGCACCCGGGGTGGTCAGTCCGGCGCCGAACCCGTCGGAGGGGGGCGCGCCCGCCTCGCCCACCACCCCCACCACGCCGCCGGCCGCCGACCACTGAACGGACATGTCCGGCCAGAGCAGGATTTGCTACGGTGGCCGGGTCGTGGCTGGTCCATCTGGGGAGGGTGTGATGGATCGCTGGGCGTGCACGTCACGAACGTTCGACCCCTGACGAGTCATCCCATCCCTCAGAAAGCGCAGCGTTGCTGGAGCAGATCGAACCCCGGCATGGCAGGCAGGCCAGCCCGACGGAGGAGATCCTGACGGGAGCCCAGACGCGGCTAGACCCACCCGTCGCCGGCCCCGAGACCGAGACCGAGCACCGGGCCGGCGCGCTCGACCTGGGCCTCTCGGCGGCGGCCCCCGACGCACCGCCGCCGCCCCGACGCCAGTGGGAGCGACGTCTGCTGGCGGCGGTGGTGGCGGCCGACGTGCTGGCCGTGCTGATGGCCAGCCTGGTCGCCTGGGCCCTGCGCAACCAGACCGGCGGCAGCTTCATCAACGTCAGCTCCGCCGAGGTGCCGTACCTGGCCCTGGCCGTGCTGGCCATCCCCGTCTGGCTGCTGTTCCTGGCCGTGGGCGGGGCCTACGACCCGTCCCTGCTGGGCGACGGGGCGGTGGAGTACTCGAAGGTGGCCAGCATGGCGGCTGGTCTGCTGACCGTCGTGTGCGCGGTGTCGTTCTTGTTCAACATCGACCTGTCCCGCAGCCTGCTGGTCGTCTTCTTCCCCTCCCTGGTCGTGTTCGGCGTCTTCAACCGCTGGGTGGTGCGCCAGCGCTTGCACCGGCGGCGAAGCCAGGGCGACGCCCTGCGCCAGATCGTGGTGGTGGGCGACGCCGCCTCGGTGGCCCACCTCGATGCCCACCTCAAGCGGCTGACCCACGCCGGCTACTGCGTCGTGGGTGCCTACCTGCCGGCCGAGACCGCCGGCGACCCGCTCACCGCCGCCCCCCACTTCCCGCCCGTGCGCGGCGCCCCCGACCAGCTCATCGCCGACCTCGACGCCATGGAGGTCGATGCCATCGCCGTCACCGGCCACGGCCTCTTCCACTCCGAATCGCTGCGCTCGCTGGCCTGGCGGCTCCACGGCACCGGCATCCAGTTGCTGATGGCGCCCGACCTGGTCGACATCGCCGGTCCCCGCATCGTCTCGCGCCCTGCCGGCGGCCTGCCCATGCTCCTGGTGGAGGAGCCCCGCACCACCGGTCCGGCCCGGGTCATCAAGGCGGTCACCGAACGGGTGCTGGCGCTGGTCATCCTGGTCTTGGCCCTGCCCGTGCTGGCCGTGCTGGCCGTGCTGGTCAAGCTCACCAGCCACGGCCCGGTCCTGTTTCGCCAGATCCGGGTCGGCCGCGAAGGCACCACCTTCGAGATGCTCAAGTTCCGTTCCATGGTCGACGGTGCGGACCGCCAACGGGCCGAGCTGGCCGAGCTCAACGAGGGCGACGGGCCCCTGTTCAAGATCCGGCGCGATCCTCGGGTCACCCCGGTGGGTCGCTGGCTGCGGCGCTACTCGCTCGACGAGCTGCCCCAGCTGTGGAACGTGGTCCGCGGCGACATGGCCATGGTCGGCCCCCGGCCGCCGCTGCCCAGCGAGGTGGCCAAGTACGGCGGTGACATCGGACGTCGGCTGATGGTCAAGCCGGGGATCACCGGGCTCTGGCAGGTGAGCGGGCGAGCCGAGCTCTCCTGGACGGAGGCCGTGCGCATCGACCTCTACTACGTCGAGAACTGGTCGTTGTCGATGGACATGGCCATCCTGGTCAAGACGGCCAAGACGGTGCTCACCGGCTCGGGCGCCTACTAGTGCCGCGTCGTCCGCCCTCCGCCGTTCGGTGGTGGCTCAGTCGAACTGAGCCACCACCCGCCGTTCGGCCGGTCAGGCCCGTCAGCCCGCGGTGGCCGACGCCTCGGGCTCCGGATCGGGTCCAGCGCTCTGCGCCTCGGACCAGCCGGGGTCGGCGTCGACCGATCGCAGCGGCACCACCGGGCAGGGCTCGGAGACATCGCCGCCCAGGTCGGACACGACCGTCCGGATCCGCTCGGCGAAGGCCTCGGCCGAGAACAGGGCGGCCCTTGCCTCGATGACTGTGCGGTCCCAGGACTGGGAGCGCAGCTCGAGCAGCCCCCGGCACACGTCGGCCGGCCGGGCGCCGTCGAAGAGCACCCCGGTCTCGCCCTCGACCACCGTCTCGGGGAACCCGCCTTCGCGCACGGCCACCACCGGGGTGCCGAACTGCATGGCCTCGAGCGGGGTGAGCCCGAAGTCGTCGTGGGCGGCGGTGACCAGGGCCTCGGCGTTGGCGTAGAGCCACCGCAGCTGGTCGTCGCGGACCTCCTCGAGCCACAGGGTGCCCGGTGGGGCGAAGGCGGCGAGGCGCGCCCGGTCGGGGCCGCTGCCCACCACCACCAGGCGGGTGGGCGCCGAGCCGCCGCCCCGCTGGTTGAGCAGGGCCACGCCCTCGAGGACGGCGTCGATGCGCTTGTAGGGCAACAGCCGCGACACGGTCAACAGGAACCCGGGCTCGAGGCCGGGGACCGGCACCAGGTGACCGGCTCGGTTCAGGCCCGGGGGCGGGTGGACGATCTCGGAGTCGCGTCCCCAGTGGCGCCGCACCCGCTCGCGGGTCACGGCTGAGTTGACCAGCACGACGTCGGCGGCGGCCGCGTTGCGCTGATCCCACCGTCGCAGCGGAGCCGCGAACGGCGCCAACCCCAGCCGGTACCAGAAGGGCATGCCGTCGAGGTACTCCTCGGACTGGTACAGCCACCGCGCCGTGTTGTGGACGTAGAGCACCTTGGCCCCGCTGGTGCGCATGCCGTGGGCCCAGCCCGGCGTGCTGCACACCGTCACGTCGGCGTCCACGTGCATCCGGCTCACCACCGGGGCCAGCACCGGCAGGGCCAGGCGAGGGTTGCGACGCAGGGCACCGAGGCGCTGCAGCGGGCTGGTGATCACCTTGGTGTCGCCGAAGGTGCTGAAGGTGCGGGCCTGCTCGTGCACGGTCGTGTGGATGGCCGCTTCGGGGAACGTGTCGTGCAGGGCGAGCACCACCCGCTCGGCCCCGCCCCGCTGGGTCAGGTAGTCGTGGGCGATGGCCACCGAGGGGCGGCCCGGCTCGCTGGGCGTGACCTCCCGCGCCCGCCGTCGGCCCCGTGGCCGGTCGATCGTCTCCAGGTACAGGGCCTCGAGGTCGTCGACGTGGCGCTCGATGCGGAAGTGGTCCTCGAACCGCTGGCGCACCAGGACCGACGCCGCCGTGCGGCGTCCGGCATCGAGGGCCAGCGCCCGCAGGCAGCCGGCAGCGGCCTCGACGTCGCCCGGAGCGAACAGCAGGTCGGGGGTGACGGGGCCCAGGGTCTCGAGGTGCCCACCTCCGGCCGCGGCCACCACCGGCAGCCCGGCAGCCATGGCCTCGACCACCGTCAGCCCGAAGGCCTCGTCGGGTCGGGGCGCCAACAGGATCGACGCGGTGGACATGCGGGCCACCACGTCGGGGTCGTGACCCACGAAGTCGACCGAGTCGGCTGCGTCCAGCTGGTCGACCAGGGACTCGAGGTCGGCCAGGCACGCCCCGCGGCCGGCCACCACCAGCCGCCAGCCGGCCTGGGCCAGACCGGATCGCACCCAGGCCCGGACGGCCACGTCGGTGGCCTTCTCGGCTTCGAGCCGCTGGGCCACCAGCACGACCGGCTGGCGGGGGTCGGCGTCGGCCCCGGGGTGGTGTGCGACGGACGGGGCCGGGATGCCCATGGTCACCACCCGGGGATGGCCGGGGGAGGTGCGGGCCACGTACTGGCTGACGGCCACCTCGACGTCGACGGCCGCCCCCAACCCGCGGTAGGCCAGCCGGGTGAAGCGCGAGTGGCCTCGACCGCCGGCGAAGTGCAGCGAGCTGATCACCGGCCGACGCATCAGCGCCGCCGGTCCGATGGTGGCGATGTCCGCGGCAGTCATGTGGCTGTGCAGGATGTCGGGTCGGGGCCCGGCCATGGCCTGACGACCGACCTCGAGCAGGCTGTCGGCCGGCAGGTAGGTGACCGGCGTGTCGTCCAGCGCGGCCCGCATCAGCTCGGGCTCGCCGCCCAGCACCGAGACCTGGTGGCCACGCCCTGCCAGCTCGGGGGCCACGTACGTCAGGTATCGTTCGACTCCGGCGAATCCGTCGGAGCGCACGAGGTGTCGGATGTGTAGACGACGACTCATGGGGGGGGTTCGCCCACCCCTCCAGCCGGGGTCTCGGGCCAGGCGACGGAGGTACGGGGGGTATTCTCCGACTGGGGCCTTATTTAGTCAGATGGACATTACCAACCTTTCGGCCCCTGGGCCTTCCACATGAGGCGATTTCTGGTGGCGGTGATCGCCGGCATCCAGTTGGTCATCGCCACCCTGGCCGCCAGCTCCCCGGGCGTGGCCCTGGTGCTGGTGGGCGGCCTGGCGGTGGGCGTGGCCGCCATGCTGGCCCCCCTGCTGGTGCTCATCGGCGTCTTCCCCGCCACCTTCGCGTACTGGCGGGTGGGCCCGGCTTCGGTGGACATGAGCGTGACCGACGCCCTGACCATCGTGGCCATCGTGGCCGCCCTGCCCTTCGTGCCCTGGCGCAGCCCGACCCTGCGTCGCATCCTGGTGGCCGCCCTCGCCTATGCCGCCCTGCTGGCCCTCACCGTGGTGGCGCACCCGGCCACGCGCTCGGCCATCGAGGTCGTCCACCAGACCTCGCTGGTGGCCGGGGCCATGCTGATCGGAGCGGCGGTGGCCCAGCTGGGAAAGGTGCGCCTGGCCCTGCGGGCCCTGGTGCTCACCGGCGCGGTCGTCTCGGTGGCCGCCGGTGTCGACACGCTGGCCCACCGCCTGCAGCCGGCCTACCCCTTTGGGATGCAGAAGAACGGGGCCGGAGATCTCGTGGTGATGTGCCTGGTGGTGCTGCTGACGGTGCCGCACCGCCTGGGGTGGAGCCGCCTGTGGATCGCGCTGGTCTCGACCACCCTGCTCATCGGGTTGGCTGCCAGCGAGTCCCGGGGCGCGGCGCTGGCGCTGGTGGCGGTGTTCGCCCTGCACCTGATCCGCCGGCGGCGCCGGGGATCGGCCGGTCGCATCGCCCGGTTGGCGCCCCTGCTCATGGTGGCCAGCATCGCCCTCATCGGCATCAGCGTGGCGACCTATCGCAGCCGCGATCTGAACCCGGCCACGGCCAAGTTCAACAGCGTGAACACCCGGCTCGACACCTACAGCTACGCCATCGGGCAGAAGTGGGAGCCGAACCTGGTCTTCGGGGCCGGGCTCAAGTGGTTCTTCGCCCCCGATTCGGCCTATGGCGTCCCCCACGACCTCGTCATCGACGAGCTGTCCGAGGCGGGGCTGGTGGGCATGGTGGGCATGGTCGTGCTGCTGTGGGTCATCGTGGCCGCCATGCGCCGATCGGTCAGCGATCTGGGCGAGACCGGATACCTGGCCGTGATGGCGCACATCCTCCAAGCCACCGTGGACGTCTTCTGGGTGGCGGGGCCGGGCACCCTGCCCTTCCTGATCGTGGGGCTGGCGGTGGGCGACGAGCAGCCCGTCGACGCCGACCGCCCGGCCCGCGCCCTGGCCTCGATCGGGTGAGCCTGGCGTCGGATCCCCGCCCCGGGCTCGCCGTGCTGCGGGTGTACCACGCCGGGGTGGTGGGGGAGTGGCGCTGCCGGGACCGGGCCCTGCGGGCCTCGGGCGCGGCCGTGGCCCTGGTCAGCGCCCGTCGCTGGAACGAGGGGGGCCGAGACGTCGATCTGGTTGCGGGCGAGGACGGCTTCGTCACCGCCGCGGCGACCGTGGGCCGCCATCCCTACCGCTTCGTCTACGACCCCCGCCCCCTGTGGCGCGCCCTGCGGGCCCGGCCCCTCGACGTGGTCGACGTGCACGAGGAGCCGGCCAGCCTGGCCGCGGCGGAGGTCATGGTCCTGGCCCGGCTGGCGGGGGTGAGGGCGCCGGTGTGCCTCTACGCCGCCCAGAACCTGCCCAAGCGGTTCCCCGTCCCGTTCCGGTGGATCGAGCGGGCCACCCTGCGCCGGGCCGCCGGGGTGCACACGTGCAACGCCCAGGCCGGGCAGATCCTGCGTGACAAGGGCTTCGCCGGTCGCCTGGTGGACCTCGGCCTGGGCGTGGACGTCGAGCGCTTCGCCCCGGCGGGGTGCGGCACCGTCCCCGCCGTCGACGGCGGCCTCGACCCGGATGGTCCGGGGAGCCTGCGCGTCGGCTACCTGGGCCGGCTCGAGCCCCACAAGGGCGTCGAGGTCCTGGTGGCGGCGGTGGCCCGGACGCCCGGCGTGGTTCTCGAGATCGTGGGCGACGGGCCGTCCCGGGCCGGCCTCGAGCGCCAGGTGGCGCGCGAGGGGCTGGGCGCCCGGGTGGCCCTGGCCGGCTACGCCGATCCCGAGGACCTGCCGGAGATCTACCGGCGCTACGACGTGGTGGTGGTGCCGTCGCTCGAGACGCCCGGCTGGGTCGAGCAGTTCGGACGGGTGGCCGTGGAGGCCATGGCGTCCGGAGTGGCCGTGGTCTGCTCGCGCAGCGGTGCGCTCCCCGAGGTGGTGGGCCAGGCCGCCTGGCTCGTCGAGCCCGGCGATGTCGGTGAGCTGCACGGAGCCCTGGCCGCGCTGCGCGACGACCCCGATCGCCGGTCCGCCCTGGCTGCGGCCGGGGTCCGCCAGGCCCAGCGCTACCGCTGGGCGGAGCTGGCAGGTCGTCAGGAAGCCTTCTACCGGCAGGTCGTGGACGACGCCACCGACGGCTAGAATCCTGAGCGCTCTACTCAACAATCCCCGCGGAGCCCTGACCGATGCCCGTCGCCTCGTCCGTGCTGGACCTGATCGGCAACACGCCGATGGTGGACGTGAGCTCGCTCAGCCCCAACCCGCAGGTGCGCATCCTGGCCAAGATGGAGGGCCAGAACCCGGCGGGTTCGGTCAAGGACCGCATCGCCCTGCAGATGATCACCGAGGCCGAGGCGGACGGCACGCTCACCCCGGGCAAGACGCTGATCGAGCCGTCGTCGGGCAACACCGGCATCGCCATGGCCATGATCGCCCACATCAAGGGCTACCCCATCAAGATCGTGCTGCCCGAGAACGTGTCGATCGAGCGGCGCCAGCTGCTCGAGGTGTGGGGCGCCGAGATCATCTCCTCGCCAGGGGCCGAGGGCTCCAACGGGGCGGTGCGCATGGCCCAGGCCCTGGCCGCCGAGCACCCCGACTGGGCCTTCCTGTACCAGTACGCCAACGAGGCCAACCCCCGGGCCCACTACCGCACCACCGGGCCGGAGATCTGGCGCGACTGCCCCGAGATCACCCACTTCGTGGCCGGTCTGGGCACCAGCGGCACCCTGATGGGGGTGGGGACCTACCTCAAGGAGCAGAACCCGGCGGTGCAGGTGGTGGCCATCGAGCCGCCCCTGGGGGAGAAGGTCGAGGGCCTGCGCAACCTGGACGAGGGCTACATCCCGCCGGTCTACGAGAAGTGGGGCGGTCCTGAGCTGCTCGACCGCAAGCGGGTGGTGCGCCCCCGCGAGTCCATCGAGTGGACCCGTCAGCTCTCGACCGTTGGGGTGTTCGCCGGCATCTCGGCCGGCGCGGCCATGGCCGGGTGCGTGCGGGTGGCCGGCGAGATCGAGTCCGGCACCATCGTGTTCATCGTGGCCGACTACGGCTGGAAGTACCTGTCCACCGGCGCCTGGACCGACGACATCGACGACGTCGTGGCGCGGGCCGAACAGATCATCTACTTCTAGTGGTCAGGCTGTGGTGCGGCGGTGGCGGGGCGACAGCTGGTGACGCTGACGACCCGGCTCCCACGGGCGGCGGCGGCATCGCTCTAGCCTGAGCGGGATGGACCCCCGTCCCATCGGCATGTTCGACAGCGGCTTCGGCGGCCTCACCGTAGCCCGGGCCGTGATCGACCTGCTGCCCCGTGAGGCGCTGGTGTACGTGGGCGACACCGCCCGGTACCCCTATGGGCCCCGTCCCCGCCACGAGGTGCGCGACTACGCCCTCCAGATCGGCTCGTGGCTGGTGCGCACCCATGACGTCAAGGTGCTGGTGGTGGCGTGCAACACGGCTGCCGCGGCCGCGCTGGACGAGCTGGCGGCCCAGCTCGGGGTGCCGGTCGTCGGGGTCATCGATCCCGGGGTGCGGGCCATGCTGTCGGCCACCCGCAGCGGTCACGTGGGCGTGATCGGCACGGTGGGGACGATCTCGTCGGGCGCCTACCAACGCGTGGTGGCGGACATGACCGACGAGGTCAAGCTCACCTGCGCGGCCTGCCCGGGCTTCGTCGAGTTCGTTGAGCGCGGCGACCTGGACGGCGATCAGGTGCACGTGCTGGCCGAGCGGCTGCTGGCCCCCATGCAGGACGCCGGCGTCGACACGCTCCTGCTGGGCTGCACCCACTACCCCTACCTGGCCCGCACCATCGCGGATGTCATGGGCCGCGACGTGGTGCTGGTGTCCTCGGCCGACGAGACGGCGTTCGCCCTGGCCGCCGCCCTCGACGAGTCGCCGCCTGCCGGCGAGGCTGTGTCGGTGGCCGGCGACCTGCCGGCGCCCGGCCAGGGCGGCGAGCTGCGCCACCGGTGGTTCTCCTCCGGCGACCTGGGCTCGTTCGAGTCCCTTGGCTCGCGCCTGCTCGGCCCCGAGCTCGACCAGGCCGAGGCCCTGGTCTGGCCATGAGCCTCGGGGTGACCGTGCTCGGGTGCTCGGGCAGCTACCCGGGACCGGGCGACGCGGCCAGCGGCTACCTGATCCGGGGCGGCGGGGCCACCGTGGTCGTCGACCTGGGACCCGGCACCCTGGCCAACCTGCAGGTCCACGTGCCCCTCGAGGCCCTCGACGCCGTCGTCCTGACCCACCGCCACCCGGACCACTGGACCGATCTGGCCGGCCTGCACACCGCCGTCAAGTACGGCTCCGACCGGGAGGGGCTCCAGGTGTGGGGCACACCCGAGGGGCGCCGGCTGGCGGAGGAGCTGACCGGGGGGTTGGGCCCGACGCTGGACTGGCGCGACATCGGGTCCGGATCGCTGCTGGTGGTGGGGGGCCTGTGCTTCACGTTCGGGCCCACCGAGCACTACGTGCCCTGCTTCGCGGTGCGGGTGGACGGCCCGGCCGGCGAGCTGCTGGTGTACTCGGCCGACACCGGTCCGGGCTGGCCCATCACCGCCCTGACCACGGCGTCGCCGGTGTTCGCCGGGCGCGCCGAGGCCGACCGCACCATCGACCTGTTGCTGTGCGAGTCCACCCACCTGGCCGACCGCGAGGGGCAGGGGGTGCTGCACCTGAGCGGTCGTCAGGCGGGCGTCCTGGCCCGGTCGGTGGGTGCGCGACGATTGGTGCTCACCCACCTGTGGCCCACCGATGATCCCGAGCAGCATCGGACCGAGGCCATCGGCACGTTCGGCGCACCCGTCGAGCTGGCCGTGACCAACCAGACCTACGACGTCGGGAGATCCCCCCTGTGAGCCACTGCCCCCGAGCCACGACCACCCGAGGCCCGGCCCGATGAGGCCGGATGGTCGCCAGGACGACGAGCTGCGGCCCATCAGCTTCCAGCGCGACTTCACGACCCAGACCGCGGGATCGGTGCTCGTGACCGCCGGGAACACGATGGTACTGTGCACGGCCACCATCGATGACGACGTGCCCCGTTGGATGCGGGGGTCGGGCAAGGGTTGGGTGACCGCCGAGTACGCCATGCTGCCCGGCTCGTCGGGCGAGCGCATCCGCCGCGAGGTGTCCAAGGGCAGCCCCGGGGGACGCACCCACGAGATCCAGCGCCTGATCGGGCGCTCGCTGCGGGCCGTGTGCGACATGGTGCTGCTCGGCGAGCGCCAGGTGATCGTGGACTGCGACGTCCTCCAGGCCGACGGGGGCACCCGCACCGCCTCCATCAACGGGGGCTACCTGGCCCTCCACGACGCCCTCACCCGCCAGGTGCAGGCCGGGGCCATCGCCCAGCACCCGTTGACCGAGGCCTGCGCCGCGGTGTCGGTGGGCATCGTGGGTGGCGTCCCCGTCCTCGACCTGCCGTACGTCGAGGACTCCAACGCCGAGGTGGACATGAACGTGGTGATGACCCAGTCCGGCCGGTTCATCGAGGTGCAGGGCACGGCCGAGGGCATGGCCTTCAGCCGCGATGAGCTCGACGAGCTGTTGCGCCTGGCCGAGGTCGGGGTGAACGGGATCATCGAACTGGGGGCCCAGCTGCTGGCCGAGCCGCCCGCTCCCCGGCCTGGGTGAGCGCCACCGAGGAGCCGGCCACGCCGCTCGCCCGGCTGGTGGTGGCGTCGGCCAACCCCGACAAGGTGGCGGAGATCGCGGCCGTGCTGGGCGCGGCGGTCGAGCTGCAGGCGCGTCCGTCCGACGTGGCCGACGTGGTCGAGGACGCGGACACGCTCGAGGGCAACGCCCGGCTCAAGGCGGTGGCCATCGCCGAGGCGACGGGGGAGCCCGCGGTGGCCGACGACACCGGACTGGAGGTGGCGGCGCTCGACGGGGCACCGGGGGTCTACTCGGCCCGCTACAGCGGCGAGGGGGCGACCTACGCCGACAACGTGGCCAAGCTGCTGGCCGAGCTGGATCGGGTGGGCGCCCGGACCCCTGGGGCCCGCGCCGCACGCTTCCGGACGGTGGCGCTGGTGCGCTGGCCCGACGGGCGTGAGCTGGCCGTCGAGGGCGCGGTGTCCGGCTCCATCGCCGAGGCCCCCCGGGGAAGCCACGGCTTCGGCTATGACCCCGTGTTCGTCCCCGACGACCCCGACGGCACCCCCGGCCGGCGGACCTTCGCCGAGATGACCAGCGAGGAGAAGCACGCCGTGAGCCACCGCGGCCGGGCCTTCCGCGCCCTCGCCACCGCCCTTGCCACCGCCCTGGCCACCCCGCCTCGCTGACCTCGCGCCCTCGGACCCCGCGCCCTCGGACCCCGCGCCCGGGGGTTCTGGCGTTGATTCGCACCCCCGCGGGGGTGCGAATCAACGCCAGAGCCAGGGTGGTGGGACCTCGGGCTACCAGTTGCGGAGGTCGACGGCCCAGGTGTCCAGCACCTCGTCGCCCTGCACGACCACGAAGTGCTCGTGGTAGGCCACCGTCGGATCGACGTGGCCGGGATGCACCCAGATGCGATCGCCCACGGCGGAGGTCGCCCCCCGGCGCCCGAAGGTCAGGTGCTCGTCGGAGCAGAACCACAGCTTGGCGTCGGGCGGATCGACCACGGTGGGGTTGCCGTGGTCCATGCCCAGCGCCTTCAGGCCCACGTCGGCCACCGCGTAGCCGGCCCCGGGGTTCACCGAGATGACGGTGCCGGCCAGCGACAGCGCCGGCTGGAAGGGCAGGTCCAGGGTGCCGTAGGCGGTGTCCATCAGCAGGTAGGAGCCGGCCTGGAGCTCGGTGACCCAGGTGTTGAGGTCCCAGGTGCCGGTCCCTCCGCCCGACACGACGTCGCCCCCCACGGCCGCGTGGGCCTCGACCAGCAGGGCCATCGACTCGGCCACCCCCGTCTGGCGGGCCGTGCGGTCGGGCAGGCCGACCAGGTGGCCCTCGTAGCCCATCACGCCCCGGACGCTCAGGCCCTGTGCCGCCGCCAGCTCGGCCAGCCGGCCGGCCTGGTCGGGCGGGCACCCGCACCGGGGGAGCCCCACGTTCACGTCGATGAGCACCTCGGCCACCCCGCCGGCGGTGGCCGCGGCGATGGTCTCGGGGGAGTCGACGGCCACGGTGACCCGGGCCCCCCGGTCGACCACGGCGCCCAGGCGTCGGGCGTCGAGCACCTCGTTGGCCAGCAGCAGGTCTGCGCCCAGGCCCGCCCCGGCCATGCCCTCCACCTCCCGCACGGTGGCGCAGCAGAAGGCCGGGTGGCCGGCGTCGGCCAGGCGCCGGGCCAGGGCGGTCGACTTGAACGCCTTGACGTGCGGCCGCAGCGTGGTGCCGGGCCACCGCCCGGCCATGGTGGCGATGTTGGCGTCGAGGCGGTCGAGGTCGACGACCAGCGCCGGGGTGGCCAACTCGTCGACGTGCATGGTCAGACCCTATGTCGAGGCCTGACGCGGGGTAGACATGACGTCACCACGCACCAGTGGCGGAACCAGGCAGACGCGCAGGGTTTAGGTCCCTGTGCCCGAAAGGGCGTCCGGGTTCGATTCCCGGCTGGTGCACCACCCGGGGCCAGCTCGTCGACACCGGTGGGTGCCGGCATCGCCGCCACCGTCGGCTCGACCTGGTCGGCGAGCGCGCCCCACTAACGTCGGCTCCGCCCCGGCCTCCCGGGCGCCGAAGACGACGAGCGAGCGGAGCGACCCATGGGTGACGGCAAGACCCAGATCACCGACGTGGGAACCGTCGGGTTCCACGTGACCGACCAGGAACGATCGCTGCGGTTCTACCAGGGCGTGCTCGGCTTCGAAGTGCGCCGGGACCTGCCCTTCGGCGGCGGTGGCCGCTGGCTGGAGGTGGCCCCGCCGGGGGCGACCACCTCCATCGCCCTGCTGGCCGCCCACGCGGGCGCCGCGGCCGGCGGTGACACCGGCATCCGCCTCTACACCGCCGACGCCGATGCCGATCATGCCCACCTGGGCGCGCAGGGCGTGGACGTGGACGCCGAGGTGATGCGCATGGGTGACCAGGTCCCGCCCATGTTCAGCTTCCGCGATCCCGATGGGAACACGCTCTACGTGGTCCAGGGGGGTTGAGGCGGCGCCATGGCCGGCATCGTCGACGCCTGGATCCAGCATCCGACGCTGCGTCACTCGAACCACGAGATGTTCGACTCCCTGCGGCGCTGGACGGGCGCGGCGCGCTACGACCAGCCGCTGGCCATCGAGTTCACCGTGGCCGCCCTGGACGCGGCCGGGGTCGAGGTCGCCCTCACCACGGCCTGGTACGGCCCGGAAGGGCCGCTGATCAGCAACGACGAGGTGGCCGGCTTCTGCGCCGCCGCCCCCGGGCGCCTGCTCGGCGTGGCCGGGGCCGACATCCGCCAACCGGTCGAGGCGGTGCGCGAGCTGCGCAGGTGCGTGACCGAGCTGGGCTTCGTGGCCCTGCGCCTGCTGCCCTGGTTGTGGGAGGTGCCGCCAACCGACCGCCGCTTCTACCCGCTGCTGACCACCTGCGCCGAGCTGGGCGTGCCCTTCTGCACCCAGGTGGGCCACACCGGCCCGCTGCGGCCCTCGGAGACGGGTCGGCCCATCCCCTACATCGACCAGCTGGCCATCGACTTCCCCGAGCTGGTGATCGTCTGCGGCCACATCGGCTACCCGTGGACCACCGAGATGGTGGCGGTGGCCACCAAGCACCCGAACGTGCACATCGACACCAGCGCGTACACCGCCCGTCGCTACCCGCCCGAGCTGGTGGACTACCTGCGGGGTCACGGCCGCACCAAGGTGCTGTTCGGTTCCAACTTCCCGATGATCACCCCCGGCAAGGCGCTCGAGCACCTCGACGACCTCGGCCTGGACGACGAGACCCGCGACCTGTTCCTGGGCGGCAACGCCCGGCGGGTGTATCGCCTGCCCGCCGCCGCCTGAACCCCGAGCCGGAGCCGATCAGGGGATCAGCAGCACCCGTCCGAACGCCTGGCGGCTCTCGATGTAGGCGTGGGCGGCCGCCGCCTCGGCCAGCGGGTACCGGCGGTCGATGACCACCCGCAGCCGACCCGAGGCCACCTGGTCGAAGAGTTCGGCGATCATCGGGTAGGCGCGGGTGCCCAGGAACAGCTCGGCGCCCAGGAAGTAGCCCGACAGCGTCTGGTTGTTGGGCCGGAGGGTGGAGATGTCGATGGGGGCAGGTGTCTGGCGGCCGGCGTCGCCCACGGTCACCACCCGGCCGCGGTAGGCCAGGGCGGCCAGGCTGTCCTGGAGGGTCCGGCCGCCCACCGAGTCGACGATCACGTCGGCCCCGCGCCGGTCGGTGAGCCGGTGGACCTCGTCGGCGAAGGCCGTGGTCACGTAGTTGATGCCGTGGTCGAGGCCCAGCTCGACCAGGCGCTCGAGCTTGTCGTCGCGCGACGCGGTGGCCAACACCCTGGCCCCGGCCGCGGCCGCCAGCTGGATGGCGGCGATGCCCACCCCACTGGCGCCGGCGTGGATGAGCACGGTCTCGCCGGCCTGGAGGCGCCCGAACTCGAACAGGCAGTCCGACGCCGTGCCGAAGGGGACGGGCACACAGGCCGCCTCCTCCACGGACAACCCGGCCGGCACCGACCAGCAGAACCCTTCGGGGACGGCCCGCAGGGCCGCATGGGAACCGTCGAGCCCGACCGTCACCACCTGGTCGCCCTCGGCGTAGCGGGTGACGTCGGCGCCCACGGCCACCACCGTGCCCGCCGACTGGTACCCGACGATGCGCGGGCCGATGTCGGGCGCGGTGGTGTCGCCCCGAGCCAGGGTGTCGCCGCCCTCGATGCTGATGGCGGCCACCTCGACCAGGACGTCGCCCGGGCCAGGTTCGGGGTCGGGCACGTCGGCCAGGTGGAGGACGTCGGGCGGTCCGGGGTGGTCGTACACGGCGGCCTTCATGGCGTCCCCCATCGGTCGTGCGGCGCTGGCGAGCAATCGCACCCTACGGCCTCGATCGCCGAACCGGTACGCTCGTGCTCCGTGACCGAAGCCACCCCATCCACCCTCGTCGACGTGGCGCCGGTGACCGGCATCATCGGGGCCGAGGTCGACGGCGTCGACCTGCGCCAGCCGCTCGAGCCAGCCGTGGTGGCCGAGCTGCGCGACGCCCTGCTGCGCTGGAAGGTGCTGTTCTTCCGCGACCAACCGCTGACCGCGGACCAGCACCTGGCCTTCGCCCGGGCCTTCGGCGAGCCCACCGCCGCCCATCCGGTGCACGCCGGACGCGCCGACCAGCCCAACATCTACGCGGTGGAGACCAGCCAGCTGCGGGGGTCGCCCCGTCGCCGATCCGAGCCTCGACCGTTCGCGCCGGGTCCGTCCACCCAGACGGGCTGGCACACCGACATCACCTTCGTGCCCAACCCGGCCATGGGATCCATCCTGCGGGGCGTGGTGATCCCGCCCCACGGCGGCGACACCCTGTGGACGAACCTGGTGGCCGCCTACGAGGACCTGTCGGCGCCCATCCGCGACCTGGTCGACGGCCTCCAGGCCGTGCACCGCTGGCGGGACTACGACGGCCTGGCGCCCCGCGCCGACCACGACCCGACCGCCCCACCGCCCACGGCCGTGCACCCGGTCGTGCGGGTGCACCCCGAGACCGGTGAGCGGGCGCTGTTCGTCAACCCGACCTTCACCCGCTACCTGGTCGGCCTGAGCGACCGGGAGAGCACCCACGTGCTCGACCTGCTCTACGCCCAGTTGGCCCGGCCCGAGTTCACCGTGCGCTTCCGCTGGCAGCCCGACAGCCTGGTCTTCTGGGACAACCGGGCCACGGCGCACGTGGGCCCGGTCGACCTGGCCCGGGCCGACTACGACCGGCGGGTCGAGCGCATCACGCTGGTGGGCGACGTGCCCGTGGGCCCCGACGGGTTCCGCTCCCAGGCCCTGACCGGTGATCTGTTCGTCTGAGGTGGGTGAGCGCCCGAGCGGCGGCACCTGGTGGACCGTGGCCGGTCTGGTGGCCGCCGGATCGGTCGGCCTTGTCGCCCGACGGGACCGGGATCGGCCGTCGGCCCGCTAGCCTCGTCGGCACCGTCCCACCTCCGGCCCGCCCATGGGCCGGGGCGCTCGACCCGGTGGGCCGCCTGCGGCCGGCCGCCACGATCTAGGAGTCCCATGGAGCACCCCCCGACGTTGCCCCCGGCGCTGATGGCCGCGCCGGCCAGCGCGCTCGATCCGTCCCAGAACATGTTCCAGCTCCTGTTGAAGGAGCGCATCGTGTTCCTCGGGTCCGAGGTCAACGACCAGGTGGCCAACTACCTGACCGCGCAGATGCTCTACCTCGAAGGCGAGGACAAGGACCAGGACATCTGGCTCTACATCAACTCGCCGGGCGGCTCGGTCACCGCCGGCATGGCCATCTACGACACCATGCAGTTCATCCAGCCGGACGTGGCCACCATCTGCATGGGTCTGGGCGCCTCGATGGGCCAGTTCCTGCTGTGCGCCGGCGCCCCGGGCAAGCGCTTCTCGCTGCCCCACGCCCGCATCCTGATGCACCAGCCGCTGGGCGGCATCCAGGGCCAGGCCTCCGACATCGCCATCCAGGCCGAGCAGATGATCTACACCAAGCGCCTCATGGCCGAGAAGATCGCCGAGCACACCGGCCAGTCCGTCGAGCAGATCGAGCAGGACTCCGAGCGCGACCGCTGGTTCACCGCCCAGCAGGCCAAGGAGTACGGCATCATCGACCACGTCATCCACAAGCGCGGCGAGATCATCGAGTCCTGAAGGTCAGCCGCCGGTGGTGGTGGGGGTGAGGCCCCCGGCCACGGTCGAGGTGGCGGCGGGGACCAGCACCACGTGGCAGTTGGCCGACACGAACTGGTCGACCTGGCGCCCGGCCGCGTCCACCGCCGGCACCTGAGCCTGCTGGCGGGCCATGGCGGCGCGCAGGGTGGCGCCGGGATCTGACGCGCCCGAGGCCACCGCCCGGGCCAACCCGTCGGCGTAGGCCACCAGGACCGACACCGGCGCCTCGATGGATGCCGGGGCCACCTGGGCCGCCTGGTCGAACCGGTGCACGCCGGCGCGGATCTCGGCCGCGTCGCCCGAGGCCAGCACCGAGGCCAGCTGGGCCGAGCCGCCCAGCCGGGTGCAGAAGGCCTGGGTCGAGCGTGCCGCGGGCTGGTGGCGGGTGAGCACCACCCCGGCCGTCACCACCAGGGCGAGCGCCACCACCATGGACAGGACCCGAACCCGGACGCGCTGGCGGTCGGTCGGCGTGCGCTCCCTGTTCTCGGCTTCGACACGCGCCACAGGATCTCCGGTCCACTGCCCGCGTCCACGACGGCGTGAGTATGTCGGAGCCGACGGGCCGAGGCGCGGACCCCTTCCTCGCGCCCCGCCGGGGCGGGGCCTCGCTCAGGCGGGCGGGACGGCGGCTTCGGCCGCGGCGCGCAGGTCGGTGACCGCGTGCTCGAGCCCCGCGGCGTCGGCGAACAGGGCCGAGCCGGCCACCAGCACGTTGGCACCGGCGGCCACCGCGCCGGCCACGGTGGTGGTGGAGATGCCGCCGTCCACCTCGATGTCCACCTCGACGCCTCGCTGGTCGATCAGGCGGGCCAGCTCGGCGATCTTGGTCTCCATGTTGGCGATGTAGCGCTGCCCCCCGAAGCCCGGGTTGACCGTCATGATCAGCACCATGTCGACCAGGTCGAGGACGTGGGCCACGTGCTCGACCGGGGTGGCCGGGTTCAGGGCCACGGCTGCGGTGGCGCCCAGCTCGGCGATGGCGCCCAGCACCCGGTGCAGGTGCAGGCAGGCCTCGGCGTGCACGATGAGGCGTTGGCAGCCGGCCTCGACGTAGAGGTGGGCCAGGCGGTCGGGCTCCTCCACCATGAGGTGCGCCTCGAAGGGCAGGCTGAGCAGCGGCCGCACCGAGGCGATCACGTCGGGCCCGAATGTGAGGTTGGGCACGAACCGCCCGTCCATCACGTCGAACTGGATGCGGTCGACGCCCGCCTTCTCGAGCTCGATGCAGGCGTCACCGAAGTGGGCGAAGTCGACCGGCAGCACCGACGGAGCGATCTGGATCGGGCGCACGCGGCGACCCTATCGCGGCCCGGCCTACGCTCCGGGGCCGTGCCCCGCACTCGATCTGTGCCCGCTGACCCGGTCGGCCCCGATGACGGGGTCACGCCCGCCGACCGGGTCGCGCCTGGGGCATCCGGCCCGCGGGGCGGGGAGGTGACGGTGAGGATCGAGCACCTGGTGGCCGGGGGCGAGGGCCTGGGCCGACCGGAGGACCGCCCGGTCGTGTTCGTGCGCGGGGCGCTGCCGGGCGAGCGGGTGCGGGCCCGGGTGCTCGAGTCCCACGGCGGCTGGGAGCGGGCCGAGCTGATCGAGGTGGTGGAGTCCTCCGCGGCGCGGGTGTCCCCGCCCTGCCCCTCGGTGGCCGACGGGTGCGGGGGCTGCGACCTCCAACACGTCGAGCCGTCGGCGCAGCCCGGGCTCAAGGCGGCCACCGTCGTCGACGCCCTCCGGCGGCTGGGTCGGATCACCGATCCCCAGGTGGGGATCGGTGCGCCCCTGCCGGCCGCGGGGTTCCGCACCACCGTGCGAGCCGCCGTGCAGGACGGCCGGGCGGGCTTCCGCCGCCTGCGGTCCCGCGACGTCGTCTGCCCCGACCACTGCCTGGTGGCCCATCCCCGGATCGATGCCATCCTCACCCAGGGCGACTTCGGCCCGGCTGGCGAGGTGACCATCCGGGTGGGGGCGGCCACCGGCGAGGCGTTGGTGCTCGTGGCGCCCTCGGCGCAGGGCGTGACCGTCGCCGACCAGGCGGGCCTGCTGGTGGTGGGCGAGGACGAGTTGAAGGCCGGCCGTCGGGCGTGGATCCACGAGGAGGTGGCCGGTCGTCGCTGGCGCATCTCGGCCCAGTCGTTCTTCCAGACCCGCCCCGACGGCGCCGCCGCCCTGGTCGAGGCGGTGCGGGCCGCTGCCGGCCCCGAGCTGGCGGGCGCTCGGCTGGTGGACGCCTACGGCGGGGTCGGCCTGCTGGCCGGCACCCTGGCGCGCTCGGCCGGCCCCGATCCGGGACACGCCGGGGCCGACTCGGTGGTGGCGGTCGAGCGATCCGCGTCCGCCGTGGCCGACGCCCGGGTCAACCTGGCCGACGACCCGGTGCGGGTGGTGCGATCCGACGTGGCCCGGTGGCGCCCCTCGACCGCGGACGTGGTGGTGGCCGACCCGGCCCGGTCGGGGTTGGGTCGACCGGGGGTCGAGGTGCTGGCCCGCACCGGGGCCGGCGTCATCGTGCTGGTGAGCTGCGACGCGGCCTCGCTGGGTCGCGACGCCGCGCTGCTGGGCCGGGCCGGGTACGCCTTCGAGCGGGCCGAGCTGGTGGACCTGTTCCCGCACTCCCACCACGTCGAGGTGGTCAGCCGCTTCACCCGCGCCGCCCTTTGACCCTTCCTGGAATTGGTGCGGAAAGGTGCCGCCCGGGCACACGTCTGCACCGAATTGGTGAGGCCTGTGGCAGATCGGAGGGACATCCGCGACGCCCACCGGCTCCGAACAAGGTTCGACTATGGCCGCCGACGCGATCACGGATGTCTCCGATGCCGTGCTGGTCATGGGCATCAGCCGCTACCAGGAGCAGAACCTGGCCGAGGCCTACCGCCGCCACGCCGGCGCCGTGTTCGGGTTGGCCCGACGCCTGCTGGCCAACCCGGCCATGGCCGAGGAGATCGTGCAGGACGTCTTCGTCCGGCTCTGGAACCAGCCCGACCGGTTCGACCCCGCCCGAGGGTCGTTGCGCTCCTACCTGCTGGCCCAGTGCCACGGCCGCTCGGTCGACATGCTCCGCTCCGAGTCGTCACGCCGTCGTCGGGAGGAGCGCGACGCGCGCCACACGGCCCAGGCCGGCTACGACCTCGAGCACGAGGTGATGGACCTGACCGTCGCCGACCGGGTGCGCGGCGCCCTCGACGAGCTCACCCCGGGGAGCGCCGGGCCATCGAGCTCGCCTACCTGGGCGGCCACACCTACCGTGAGGTGGCCAGGCTGCTGGGGGAGCCCGAGGGCACCGTGAAGAGCCGCATCCGCAGCGGGCTCAAGAAGTTGCGAGTCGAGCTCATCGAGGCCGGGATCGGGGGTGTGCAGTGACCGAACCGCTCGACGTGGACGAGATCGAGGAGCTCATCGGCGCCTACGCCCTCGACGCGGTGGACGCCGACGAGCGGGCCGCGGTCGAGGCCCACCTGGTGGACTGCGCGCGCTGTCGGGCCGAGCTGGCCGAGCACCTCGAGACGGCGGCCTACCTGTCCTATGGCGGCGCCCCCGCGCCGGAGGCCCTGTGGGATCGCATCGCCGCCGCCCTCGAGGAGCCGGCACCAGCCATGCGGCTCCAGGTGGTGCACGACGCCGCGCCCCCGCCCGTCGCCCCGGCGCGCCGGTCGAGGCGTCGCCCGATGGCGGTGCTGGCCGCGGCGGCGGCCGTGGTCGTCGTGGTGATGAGCGCGGTGGTCCTGCACCAGCGCAACCAGATCGATCACCTCAACGCCAACCTGTCGGCCAGCCCCCTGGCCCGCTCGGCCCAGCAGGCGGCAGCCGATCCCGCCAGCCAGCACCTCTCGCTGACCTCGCCGACCCACGAGCCGATCACCGCCACCGCGGTCATCTCGCCCTCGGGCACGGGCTACCTGACGGCCAACGCGCTGCCCACGCTGGCGGCGGATCGCACCTACCAGCTGTGGGGGGAGACGGGCGGCAAGGTCATCTCGCTGGGCCTGCTGGGTCGCTCGCCGACCCTGGTCGCCTTCTCGGCTCACGGTTCCTTCCGGGGCCTGGCCGTCACCGACGAGGTGGCCGGCGGGGTGGCCACCTCGAGCCGGACGCCGGTTCTCACCAGCTGAGCGTTCCCGGTCGCCATCCAGGTGGCTCCGGTGATCCGAATCCCCGGCAGATGGGGGCCAGACCCGTTTGCGAACATTTCGCAAGTGCACCTACGTTGCGTGTGGGTTCGACGAGGGACGCCACCGGACCCGAGGAGACCGCGGATGCACATCCCTGACGGGTACCTGAGCCCGCAGACCTGCGGCGTGATGTACGTGGCGGCCACGCCCTTCTGGATGACGGCGGCGCGGCGGGTGCGCCGGATCGTGAAGCACCGCCACGTGCCCCTGCTGGCCATCATGGCCGCCTACTGCTTCCTGGTCATGATGTTCAACGTCCCCATCCCCGACGGGACGACGGCCCACGCCGTGGGGGCGGTGCTGGTGGCCGTGCTGCTGGGGCCGTGGGCCGCCATCGTGGCCGTGAGCGTGGCGCTGGCCACCCAGGCCCTGTTCTTCGGCGACGGTGGCGTGCTGGCGTTCGGGGCCAACAGCTTCAACATGGCCATCGTGATGCCCCTGGCCGGCTACGGCGTGTACCTGGTGCTCAGTCGGCACCTCTCGCTGACCAGCCCGAGGCGGGCGGCGGCCGCCGGCGTCGGGGCCTACGTGGGGTTGAACGCGGCGGCGTTGTGCGCGGCGGTCGAGTTGGGCCTGCAGCCCGCGCTGTTCCACCGGGCCGACGGGACGCCGCTGTACGCCCCGTTCCACCTGTGGCAGTCGATCCCCGCCATGCTCCTGGCCCATGGCCTGGTGGCCGGGCCGGTCGAGCTGGTGCTCACCGCCGGCGTCGTGGCCTACCTGCAGCGGGCCAACCTGGGGCTGTTGCGCATCAACCCCGACAACCGGCGCGGCGAGCGGGAGCCCGCCTCGGCCACCGGCGCGCCGCGGCCGGCGGGCGTCGAGCAGGACGAGGACGTGAACGTGTCGAGCTGGTGGTGGGGCGTGGGCGCCCTGGTGGTGATGGCCGTGCTGACGCCGCTGGGGTTGCTGGCCCCGGGCGAGGCGTTCGGGGAAGCCCGGCCGTCGCAGCTCGACCTGCGCGAGTACCACCTCGAGCGCGGTGCCCTCCGGGTTGGCGCACTACGCCGGGTTCTGGCACAACGCCCTGTTCAACGGCTACGACTTCGGCCACGACCCGCATCCGGCCGTCGGCTACCTGGTGTCCGCCGCCGTCGGCCTGGCCGTCATCGCGGCCGGCATCTTCGCCGTGCTGGCCCTCGTCCGGGCCCGGCAGCGCCGCCGGTCCGGGCCCCTGACCCCCTCGTCGCCCACCGGGGTGTCGGCATGACCACCGGGGCCGGTGGTTCGAGGCCGACCCCGGCCTGGCTGCTGGCCGACCAGCCCGGGATGTGCCCGTGCGGGTGCATCGGCCGGCGGCGCCAGGCCAGCTACGTGGACAAGACCATCCAGGGCGGCACCCGGCTGCTGCGCCAGACCCTGTTCGCCGACGACGTGGCCAGCCGCCCCGGGCTGCTCCAGCGCATCGAGCCCCGCGTCAAGCTGGTGTCGTTGGCGGGGTTGCTGGTGGCCGCCTCGCTGCTGCGCCACCTGCCGGTGCTGGCCGCCGTGTACGCCCTCACCCTCGTCCTGGCGGTGGCGTCGGGGTTGTCGCTGGCGTACTTCGTGAAGCGGGTGTGGCTGTTCATCCCCGTCTTCACCGGCATCGTGGTGCTGCCCGCCACCCTGTCGATCGTCACCCCCGGTCGCATCGTGGTGCCGCTCGGCCACTGGTGGTTCGGCCAGGCGGTCGGCATCACCGCCCAGGGCCTGGCCGGGGCCGCGCTGCTGGTGACCAGGGTGGCGGTGTCCATCTCGCTGGTGGTGCTGCTCACCCTGACCACTCGATGGGACGACCTGCTGGCGTCGATGCGGGGCCTGTTCGTGCCCCGGATCTTCGTGGCCGTGCTGGCCATGTGCTACCGCTACCTGTTCGTCCTGCTGGGCACGGTCGACGACATGTACCTGGCCCGCCGGGCCCGGGTGGCCGGCGATGGCAGCCTCGCCGGCGGACGGGCCTACGTGGCCGCCACCGCCGGGTCGCTGTTCTCGAACGCCCACGCCCTGTCCGAGGAGGTCCACCAGGCCATGGTGGCCCGGGGCTACACCGGCGACGCCCGGACCCTGCGCCGCCGCTCGCCGGTGGCCGCCGACTGGGTGTGGCTGGTGGCCAGCGTGGCCACCGTGGCCGCGGTGCTGGGAGCGGATCGTGTCCTCGGTCGCTGAGCCATTGCTCGAGCTGTCGGGCGTCTCGCACCGCTACCTGGACCGCTTCGACGCGCTCGACGACGTGTCCTTGCAGATCCACGACGGGGAGCGGCTGGCCCTGCTGGGCGCCAACGGATGCGGCAAGTCCACCCTGCTCAAGATCTTCGACGGCCTGTGCTTCCCGACCGTCGGCACCTACCGGGCGTTCGGCCAGCCCGTCACCGAGGAGGCCCTGGACGACGAGCAGTTCAATCGGGGCTTCCGCGCCCGTGTCGGCTTCGTGTTCCAGAACTCCGATGCCCAGGTGTTCTCCCCCACGGTGCGCGACGAGGTCGCCTTCGGACCGCTCAACCTGGACCTCGACGACGACGAGGTCCAGGGGCGCGTGGCCGACACGCTCGAGCTGCTCGAGCTCGACGGGCTGGCCGACCGGGCCTGCCACCAGCTCTCGGGTGGGCAGAAGAAGAAGGTGGCCATCGCCTCGGTGCTGGTCATGAACCCCCAGGTGCTGCTCTTCGACGAACCGACGGCCGCGCTCGACCCGCGCACCCAGCAGTGGCTCATCGAGCTGTTGGCCGAGCTGAGCCGGGCGGGCAAGACCATCGTGGTGGCCACCCACGACCTGCACCGCCTCGAGGAGGTGGCCGATCGGGCGGTGATCTTCTCCGAGGACCACCGGTTGGTGGCCGACGGCCGTCCCGCCGAGCTGCTGGCCGACGCCGCGCTGCTGGCCCGGGTGAACCTGATCCACACCCACACCCACACCCACGACGGGGTGACCCACCGCCACTCCCACGCCGTCGGCCACCACCCGGAGCCGACGTGACCCGCGCCCACCACCACCACGACGCCATCGTGGTGGGCCCCGTGGCGATCGGCGAGGACGCGACCCTCGACGAGCTGTTGGCCCAGCTGCGGGCGGCCGGGTTCCGGCTGACCACGGCGCGCCGCGCCGTGCTCGCCGAGCTGCTGGCCGACCGCGCCGAGCACCCGTCGGTGGAGGAGCTGACCGAGCGCATCCAGCGGCACCTGCCCTCGATCCACCTGTCGACCGTCTACCGCACGCTCGACCTGTTGGCCGCGGTGGGCATCCTGGTCGAGGTGCACCTGGCCGACGGCCCGGCGTCGTACCACCTGGCCTCGGACACCCACCACCACGCCCTGTGCGCCCGCTGCGGGGCGGTGATCGACCTGCCGGGCCAGATCACCTCCGGGCTGGGCCGCCAGCTGGCCGATGAGCACGGCTTCCACCTGGCCGTCACCCACCTGACCCTCACCGGGCTGTGCGACCGCTGCTACCGCCTGGCGCGGTCGGCCCGGCCCGGTCTGGACGACCGGCAGCGTTCCCGCTGAACCCATCCGGTTCGCCTCCCCCGGTCGTGCTAGGCCCCCTCCCATTCGGTGACCTGTTCGCCGTCGTCACCGGTTGGTCGTGACATGGTCGCTCCCGGGATTCGGTGTCTGACCCTCGGTCGGGGTCTCGAACGGCGTGGGGTGGCCGAGGATGACCTGCCAGAGGGCATGGAGGGCCCCGCTCCAGCTACAGCGCCTCCTTGGACAGGAAGAAGCAGTACTCGCAGTCCAGGTTGCAGATCGGGCCGCTCGGCTTGGCCAGCACGTGGAAGTACTCGGGCGCAGTCGGTGGCCGCGGATCGACCACGACCGGGCCGCCGGACGCCCGCTCGGACTTGTCCGTGATGGTCACCGGCGTCCTGGTCACCTCGACACGTACGCACAGACGCCTCCCTTCCGCCCCGGGCGCACCCGAGTCACCCCGCTCGGGGTGACAACGGATCACCCCCTCGATGTCACCGCCGATGGCCTGACAGATCGCGCGACCACGTGAACGGCAACGTCCTGCTGATGACCCTGGCCATGGTCTCTGGGCATCCTGATCCCCATCGGCGTCACCGTCGTCCGCCCGAACAGCTCCGACGCGATGTTGGGCTCGTGGCGCCGCTGGCTCGAGGCGAACTGGCAGACGGTGCTGGTCTGGATGTTGCTGGATGTTGCTCGGGGTCGGCGCCCTCTGGTGGTAAAGGGGATCGTCGAGCTCGTGTAGCCGACGTCACGGCCTCAACCCACGGGCAGGAAGAAGTCACGAAGATGGCAGCCGACACACGGACCAAGGGGGATGCATGGTCGTCTCGTTGATCACGATCGCCGTCATCCTCATCGCCTACGGCATCATGTCCAAGCCGCTCGACGGTCGCGGGATCACCTCCGCCATGGTCTTCACCGCCGCCGGTCTCGCCGTCGGGACCTCCGCTCTCGAGTTGGTGAACGTCCATGTCGAGAGCCTGGCCGCCGAGCGGTTCTGCGAGCTCGCCCTCGTCTTCCTGCTGTTCAGCGACGCCACCCGCATCGACCTGCCCGGCCTGCGCAAGCAGCTCAGCTGGCCCAGCCGGCTGCTGGGCATCGGCCTGCCGTTGACCATCGTCGCCGGGGTCGGCGCCGGACTCGTCGTGTTCCCTGGCCTGGCGCTGGCCAGTGTGTTCGTCCTCTCGACCATGGTCTGTTCGACCGATGCCGCCCTCGGCCAGCGAGTGGTCTCGGATACCGCCGTGCCGGCCCGCGTGCGCCAGGCGCTGGATGTCGAGAGCGGACTCAACGATGGCCTGGCCGTGCCGTTCTTCCTGGTCGCGGTCGACCTGTCGCTGGCGCAGCTGGCGCATGGCTTCACCGCTTCGGTGCTTCGCAACATGGCCGAGCAGATCGGCTGGGGGCTGGCTGCCGGCGTGGGTGTGGGGACGGTGGTGGGGGTGTTGCTCCGGGTGGCAGACGACCGCGGGTGGCTGGAAGGACAATGGCGTCAGATCCTGCCGTTGCTGGCTGCGCTGCTCGCCTACCTCATCGCCCTGCGTCTGGGGGGCAGCGGCTTCATCGCCGCCTTCACGGGCGGGATGACCTTCGGCTCCTTCTCGCGCCGCCACGGCTTCGACGTGACCAGCCTCAACGAGGACGTCGGGGGAACCCTGGCCGGCGCGACCTGGGTCGGTTTCGGAGCTCTGGCCGTCGGCATGATGCTGCCCCACGTCACCTGGCAGATCGCCCTCTACGCGGTGCTCAGCCTGACCGTGGTCCGCATGGTCCCCGTCGCGATCGCGTTGAGGGGCACCGGGGCCCGTCTGCCGACGGTCGCCTTCATGGGGTGGTTCGGGCCGCGCGGCCTGGCCTCCATCGTGTTCGCCCTCATCGCCCTCGAGCGACACCTCCCGAACCAGCAGGTGCTGCTCACGACCGTGATGCTCACCATCCTGCTCAGCGTCTTCCTGCACGGGCTGTCGTCGGTGCCGCTGGTGGCGGCCTACAGCCGTTGGTACGGCGACCACGTGTCCGACCACCCGACCGCCTCCGAGGCCCAGCCGACGATCATGTCCCGCCTGCGCCACCGCGGAGCACCGGAACCGCCTCAGCCCGAGGCGCCGCAACCGAATCGATCGCCATGACCGGCGAGCCCGGAGGCCTGGAAGCGGAAGGTGGGCTCGACGGCGCCGTCCCGAGCCCAGAACCGACCCGCCCTGATGATCTCGAGGGCGCGCCGGACGTGACCGCGACCCGCAAGCCCTGGTGGCGGCGTCTGGTCGGACCAGCCATCGGACTGGCCGTGGTGGCCGCGACGTTCGGCTTCGTGCTGCCCAAGGTGGCCGACTACGCCTCGGTGTGGGCCACCATCCAGACGCTCTCGTGGGCGGGGGTGGCCCTGCTGGTGGTGGTCTCGGCCTGGAACCTGGCCTCGGTCGGACCGGTGCTCATGACGGCCTTCCCGGGGCTGCGGTTCTGGGAGGCGATGACCGTGGCCCAGGCCGGGACCAGCGCCTCGTCCGCCTTGCCGGGTGGTGAGGTGGTGGCCTACGGGCTCGTGTACCGCATGTACCGCAGCTTCCGGCTGTCGACCGGTGAGGTGGCCACCGGCATGGTCGTGTCGGGCATGTTCGACAACATCGCCAAGTTCTCGATGCCGGTCATCGCCTTCGTCTGCGTGCGGATCACCGGCGACAACCTGCGTGGGTTGGGGCCGGTCGCCGTCATCGGGTTCGGGTTGCTGGTCGCCTCGATCGTGGTCGGGATCGCCTCGTTGCGCAGCGAGGCCTTCGCCCGCCGCTTCGGGGACTGGGTGGGTCGGGTCACCGCTCGCCCGCTCGGCTGGATCCGACGGCCACCCCTCGAGCACGTGGGGGCCAAGGTCGAGGAGTTCCGGCGCGGCTCGATCGGCCTGCTCCGGTCGCGCTGGGGTCTGCTCCTCCTCGGCGCCTACCTCAGCGAGCTCTCCGTGTACCTGGTGCTCCTGGTCTCCCTGCGTCTGGTCGGGGTCACGCCACCTCAGGTGTCGTGGAGCGTCGTGCTGGCCTCGTTCGCGCTGGTGCGCATCCTCCAATCGGTGCCCATCACGCCCGGCGGCGTCGGGGTGGTCGAGCTGGGCCTCACCGCCGCCCTGGTGGCGGCCGGCGGCGACCACGCGGGTGTCGTCGCCGGCGTGTTGCTGTACCGCGCCTTCACCTGGCTTCCGCCTCTGTTCACCGGCCCGTTCTTCTACCTGGGCTGGCGACGCTGGCTCCGCCGGAACCACATCGATGCGGACTTCGTGGCCCCGGACCACGCCGAGCTCACCCACGAGGCCGAACAGATCGGCGAGGACGTCTACGAGCAGACCCACGACCCGTCGTCGGCCACGGAGGATGGGCCGACGACGCCCCGCTCGGGCTAGGGGCGTCATCACGATGGCTTCAGGCCGGGCGCGCCCTTGAGGGCCGCCTCGGTGGGCCACGCCGACCTCGATCACCACGGCGCGGCGAACGGGTACCTCGGTCCGGGCCCCGGTGAGGGAGGCAACGAACGCCAGGCTGGCTGACTCCAGTCCCAGGTGGTTGGTCATGGGAAGGAACCGCACCTGTCCAGAACCCAGAGGTCAAGCCGAATCACGCCGGCAGCGCTTCGGGGTGGGTTCAGGTGAGCGCAGCACGCTCGACGATCATCGAAGGGCCTGCCAGCGGACCCGCCAGGTCAGGTGAGACGCTGAACTGGTCGGCCAAGGCTCGCGGATCGAGGTAGCTCAGCCAGACCTGGTGGTCGTCGCTCTCCCACACCAATATCCGAAGCGGTAGCTCCAACGCGAGCAGTGGATGATCCGCCATCAGCGGCGTGCCCGCCAACGGGCTCCCGAAGATCACGACCCGGGTCGGCCGGAGATCCAGCCCGACGTCAAGGGCAGCAGCCTGATGATCGATCACGTCGAAGACCCGCAAGCCTTGGCCCTCGATCGCCGCGACCAACCGGGACAGCGTGTCGGTGAAGGTTGCTCTGCTGAGACGAGTCACCACTCCCGGCGCCTCGCCCGAGACATCCGCTGCGGCCATTGGCTGCCTCCTCGGGCAGAGTCGACTTCGTCGTCCAGACGACCTCATCTTCGCACCCCGGACTCCAGGGAGTGAGCGCCCGCTGGCTTCGCCGTGGCTCGGGCGCTCGAATTCCTCAGTGGTGTGCGAGACCTCGACGGCGGCACCGAGCCAACGCGGTGAAGATCGAAGTGATGTGGGCGCGACCTCCCGGCAGGAGGAGGTTCGTGTCGCCGCTAGCTTGCACGCGTGCCGATAGCCGATCCTGGGCCGGACGGATCCTCCGACAACCCGAGCGGACCGCCACGGATGCTGGGGTTGGCCAGCACGGTGGCCATCGGTATCGGTGGCATGGTCGGGGGAGGGATCTTCGCCGTGTTGGGCCTGTCGATCGGGTTGGCCCGTGGCGGGGCCCCGATCGCGTTCCTCATCGCGGGCGGGGTGGCCTGGCTGACTGCGATCTCCTACGCCCGGCTCTCGGTGGCCTACCCGAGTCGGGGAGGCACCGTCACGTTCCTCAACGAAGCCTTCGGGACCGGCGTGTTCGTGGGCGGACTGAACGTGCTGTTGTGGCTGAGCTACATCGTCATGATCTCGCTGTACGCGTCGGCGTTCGCCGGTTACGCCGCCAGCCTCATGCCTGGTCACCCGTCCGCGCTGGTCGATCACCTCCTGCTCAGTGGTGTCATCATCGCCATCACCGTGTTGAACATGGCTCGCGCCTCGATCGTCGGACGCGCCGAGGAGTGGGTCGTCGCCTTCAAGATGGCCATCCTGGCCCTGGTCGTGGTGACGGGCTTCCACCACGTCGATTGGTCCCGTCTGGCACCCAAGCAGTGGGCGGATCCGCTGGCCATCGTCGGTGGGGGCATGGTGATCTTCGTCGCCTACGAAGGCTTCGAACTCATCGCCAACGCCGCTGAGGACGTCCGCGACCCGGAACGGACCCTGCCCAGGGCCCTGTACATCTCGGTCGGGATCGTGATCGCCACCTACGTGCTGGTCGCGGTGGTGACCGTCGGCGCGCTCGGCTTCGACCAGGTCCGTCGTGCCAGCGACCACGTCCTGGCCGCGGCCGCCCGACCGGCGTTGGGCGGGCTCGGGTTCGTGCTTGTGGCCGTGGCGGCGCTGCTGTCCACCTCCTCGGCCATCAACGCCACCCTCTACGGCACCACCCGGCTCTCCTGGAGCATCGCCCGCTCCGGCGAACTGCCCGAGGTCCTCGACCACAAGACGTGGAACCGACCCATCGACGGACTGTTGATCACCACCGGGCTCACCCTCGTCGTGGCCAACGCCTTCGACCTCAGCCGCATCGCGTTGATGGGCAGCGGCGCGTTCCTCATCGTGTTCGCAGCCGTGAACGCCGCGGCCGCCAGCACGACTCGACAACGGGCTCGACGGATGCTCGCGGTTGCCGGCGGCGCGACCTGCGTCCTGGCCCTCGCCGCCCTCGCCATCGAAGAGGCCAGCCGCGACCCCGCCGGCGTCGTCATCGTCGGTGGACTCGTGGGCGGCTCCTTCGCCATCGAGGCCATCTACCGCCTGCTCACCCACCGACGGATCACTGCTCATCTGGACTCACAGGCCACGCCCGGCCAAGGTCCCTCCCGCCCGGCGGGAGATCAGGCTGGCACTGGCGAGCTGGGTTAGGTCGAGGGAGCGCCATCGGTTCCTCTGCAGTCGCAACGCGAACAGTGGACCGAGCCGCTTCGCGCCGCGCGTGGATGTGCGAGCTCGGATCGAGAACAGCGACGACGCCGCCGAGGTGCTCCTGGCCGTCGCCGAGGAGGAGGACGCGGACCTCCTCATGGTCGGAACCCGCGCCCTCACCGGGTGGCGCGGACTCTGACTCATCGGCATCTCATCCGAGTCCGCTCCGGTCGCCGGGAGGGCGCATCGCTGTTCGAGGGTCGGGAAGCGACGGTGCCGCCCTGGTCATATGGTGGTTGATGGGCGAGCCCGGACCGCGGCTGGGCGCGGGGGCCATGGTGTCGCCGAGATGGAACGGGCTCGAATCACCCTGCTCTCCCGGCCCCTCCATCCCTATGGCGGCCCGAAAGGCCTGGAGCGGCACACCTGAGCGCCTCCCACCGCCGGCGAACCCTACCGGCAGACCGGCGCGCCCTTGCCCGCCGTCCCCGGCGTCCGTAGCGTGACGGACGCGACGGCGCTGGGGACCCACGGGAGCGAACGACGTGAAGCGACCGGGCCCGTGGCGGCGCGATGTGGGATCTTGGTGGGGTGGCTCCGATCCCTTGTCCTGCTTGGTACGCCCCCTGGGACTTGAACCCAGAACCTGCGGATTAAGAGTCCGATGCTCTGCCAATTGAGCTAGAGGCGCGTGTTGTGCCGACACCCTATCCGAGCCGGACGCGCACCTCGGCACGGGTTCGGTGCCGCTGCCCGCCGCCGGCGCGCGGTGGCCGCCGCCCATCCGGATCGGTTGGGATCCGAACGGGCAGCCGCCCCACGTGGGGTGACCGACGGGATTTGAACCCGCGACATCCGCGACCACAACGCGGCGCTCTGCCGAACTGAGCTACGGTCACCAGGAGTCGATCAGCATAGGCGACCGAAGCGGGGGCTCGACACGGTTTGGCCGCAGGCCCGGTGCTGATCGCGCCGGTCAGACGACCTCGGTGGCGGCCGCGGCGAACTGGGCGTTGTAGAGGTTGGCGTAGGGGCCGCCGGCGGCCAGCAGCTCCTCGTGGTTGCCCTGCTCGACGATCTGGCCGTGCTCCATGACCAGGATGATGTCGGCGTCGCGGATGGTCGACAGGCGGTGGGCGATCACGAAGCTGGTGCGGTTCGAGCGCAGGGCGGCCATGGCCTGCTGGATCAGCACCTCGGTTCGGGTGTCCACCGAGCTGGTGGCCTCGTCCAGGATCAGGATGGTCGGGTTGGCCAGGAAGGCCCGGGCGATGGTCAACAGCTGCTTCTCGCCCGCGCTGACCGTGGTGCCCTCGTCGTCGAGCACGGTGTCGTAGCCGTCGGGCAGGGAGTGCACGAACCGGTCGACGTAGGTGGCTCGCGCCGCCTCCAGGATCTGCTCGTCGGTGGCGTCGAGGTTGCCGTAGGCGATGTTGTCGCGGACCGTGCCGCCGAACAGCCAGGTGTCCTGCAGGACCATGCCCATGTTCGAGCGCAGCTCGCGGCGGGTCATCTTGGCGATGTCGCGACCGTCGAGGCGGATGGCGCCGCCGTCGAGCTCGTAGAACCGCATGATCAGGTTCACCAGGGTGGTCTTGCCCGCGCCGGTCGGCCCCACGATGGCCACCGTCTCACCCGGTTCGGCGACGAGCGACAGGTCCTCGATCAACGGGTTGTCGGGATCGTAGGAGAACCGCACGTGGTCGAACTCGACCCGGCCCTGCGGTCCCTCGTCGGTCAGCGGGACGAGGTCGTCGGGGCTCTGCTCCTCGGCGTCGAGCAGCTCGAACACCCGCTCGGCCGAGGCGATGCCCGACTGCAGGACGTTGGCCATCGACGCCAGCTGGGTGATGGGTTGGGTGAACTGGCGGGAGTACTGGATGAAGGCCTGGATGTCACCGATGCTCAGCTGGCCCGATGCCACCCGCAGGCCGCCCACCACCGCGATGATCACGTAGTTCAGGTTGCCCAGGAAGGTCATGGCCGGCTGGATGATCCCGGAGATGAACTGGGCGCCGAAGCTGGCCTGGAACAGCTCCTCGTTCTTGTCGTTGAAGCGGGCCTCGACGTCGCGCTGGCGCCCGAACACCTTGACCAGGGCGTGGCCGGTGAAGGCCTCCTCGACCTGGGCGTTGAGCGTGCCGGTGTGGGTCCACTGCTCGATGAAGCGCTTCTTGGAGCGGCTGGCGATGAACCGTATGGTCAGCAACGACACGGGGATCATGAGCACCGAGATCGTGGCCAGCAGCGGCGAGATCGTGTACATCATGATCATCACGCCGGCGATGGTGAGCACCGAGGTGAGCATCTGGCTCAGGGTCTGCTGCAGGCTCTGGGCCACGTTGTCGATGTCGTTTGTGACCCGGCTGAGCAGGTCCCCCCGGGGTTGGCGGTCGATGTAGCCGAGGGGCACCCGGTTGAGCTTGTCCTCCACCGCGGCGCGCAACCGGAACATCGAACGCTGCACGACGCCGGCCAGGACGTACGCCTGGAGGTAGGCGAGCACGGCGGAGACGACGTAGAGCCCCAGTGCCAGCAGCAGGGTGTTGCGCAGCTTCGTGTAGTCGACGCCGGCCGGGCTCTGGACCCCGGCGATGATGACGTTGGTGGCATGCCCGAGGATCTTCGGACCGAGTACGTAGAGGAACACGCTGATCACGGCCAGCACCAACACCAGGACCATGCCCAGGCGCTCGGGGCTCAGCTGGGCGGCCAGGCGGAGGCTCGAGTTCTTGAAGTCCTTCGAGCGCTCGACGGGCATGCCCGCCGCGCCCATGCGGGGCCCGCCGAAGCCCCGGGCCTCGGCGGCCGGGGACTTGGCCGGGATCTTGTCGTCGTCGTCGGCGGTCATGCCGCCTCCTGCGCCGTCAGCTGGGAGGCCACGATCTCCGCGTAGGTGGGACAGTCGGCCAGCAGTTCGCGGTGGGTGCCGAGCCCGACCTCGTGGCCGTCCTCGAGCACCAGGATCTGGTCGGCGTTCATGATGGTGGACACCCGCTGGGCGACGATCAGGACGGTCGCCTGGGCCACGACCGGGGCCAGGGCGCCGCGGAGCCGGGCGTCGGTGGCCAGGTCGAGGGCGGAGAACGAGTCGTCGAACAGGTAGATGCCGGGGTCGCGGACCACCGCACGGGCGATGGCCAGGCGCTGGCGTTGGCCGCCCGAGACGTTGGAGCCGCCCTGGGCGATGCGGGCGTCGAGGCCCCCGGGCATGGCGGCCACGAAGTCGCGGGCCTGGGCCACCTCCAGGGCGTGCCACAGCTGCTCGTCGGTGGCGTGCGGGTCGGCGTAGCGCAGGTTCGTCGCCACGGTGCCCGAGAACAGATAGGGCTTCTGGGGGACGAGCCCGATCCGGCTCCACAGCAGCTCGGGCTCGAGGTCGCGCACGTCGACGCCGTCGACCAGCACTTGTCCCTCGGTGGCGTCGAACAGGCGGGGGATGAGGTTCAACAGGGTCGTCTTGCCCGAGCCCGTGCTGCCGATGATGGCGGTGGTCTGGCCGGGGCGGGCGGTGAACGTGATGTCGGTCAGGACCGGGGCCTCGGCGCCCGGATAGTGGAAGCCCACGCCGCGCAGCTCAAGGTTGCCGCGGGTGGCCAGCTCGGTGATGGCGTCGGGCGAGGTGACCACCGAAGACTCGGTGTCGAGCACCTCCTTGATGCGCACGGCACACACGGCCGCTCGGGGCCAGAGCACGGCCACGAACGTGGCCATCATCACGGCCATGAGGATCTGCACCAGATAGGTCAGAAAGGCGACGAGGGAGCCCACTTGCATCTGGCCGCTGCCGATTCGGTAGCCGCCGACCCACACCGCGGCGACGCTGGACACGTTCAGCACGAGCAGGACGGTCGGGAACATGAAAGCCATCAGCCGCCCGGCTCGCAGCGACGTGGCGGTGAGGTCGTCGTTGGCCGAGCCGAAGCGCTCGACCTCTTCGGGCTCGCGGATGAAGGCGCGCACCACGCGCATGCCGGTGATCTGCTCGCGCAGCACCTGGTTGACCCGGTCGATGCGTACCTGCATGAGCTCGAACTGGGGCACCATCCTCGAGATCACCAGCCCCATGGGGATCACCAGGAGCGGGATGGCGGCGACCAGGATGAGCGAGAGGAATCCGTCCTCGTGCACGGCCAGGATGGTGCCGCCGATGAAGGTGATGGGGGCGGCCACGAACAGCGTGCACATCATGACCACGAGGATCTGCACCTGGGTCACGTCGTTGGTGATGCGGTTGATGAGCGACGGGGCGCCGAAGTGGCCGACCTCCTGGGCCGAGTACCCGGTGACCCGGTGGAAGAGGCCGCCGCGCACGTCGCGGCCGAAGGCCATGGCCGCCTTGGCGCCGTACCAGGTGGCCCAGATGGCGAACACCACCTGCACCAGGGTGACGCCCAGCATGATGGCGCCCATGCGCACGATGTAGCCAGTGTTGTCGGTGAGGATGCCCTTGTCGATGATGTCGGCGTTGAGGGTGGGCAGCGTCAGCGTGCACATCACCTGGATGAACTGGAGGCCGACCACCGCCATGAGCAACTTGCGGTAGGGCAGGAGGTAGGTCTTGAACAGGCGGATCAGCACGGAGCGGCCTCCCCCATGGGGCGGGCGGCTTCGCGTACGCCGTCGAGGAAGATCGACACGATCTCGGTGGGCGCCAGCGGCTCCTCGGCCAGCGCCGGGTGGCTGCCGGCGAAGATGACGCCGCGGAAGAGCTTGGCGCAGGTGGCCGGGTCTCGGCGCAGGCGGTCGCGATCGGGTTCGAACAGCTCGGCCAGTGCCGCGCTGTCGGGTGGTCGGGCGACCTTGCCGTCACCGGCCTGATGGGTGGGCTTGGTGCGGCCGACGGCGGCCATGAGCTGCCAGATGGAGGCGACGCGGCGCTGGATGATCTCGGCTGCCGCTTCCAGGCGGGCCTCGAGGGGCAGGGAGCGGTCGATCGTCCCCAGCGCCTGGTCGGTGGGGCCGGGATCGATGGCCGTCTCCAGGGCGGCGTCGATGAGCGACTCCTTGTCGGGGAAGACTCGGAAGATGGTGCCCTCGGCGATGCCGGCGGCGTCGGCGATCTGGCGGGTGGTGAGCTTGGCGCCGTGCTCGATCAGCAGCGGGATGGTGGCGGCCACGATGGTGGCCCGCCGCTCGGACGGGGGCAGCGGCGCGGCCCGATGTCGGGCGTGGGTGTCCTCGGCGACGTCCAGGGTCGGATCGGCATCGAGGCTGGCTGGCGAGGAAGGCACCTCCCCAGCCTATCTGAGTGAGTCCTCACTCATACCTGGTCGTTCGAACTATTTCTCGGCGCGTGCTGACGGAGGCCGAGCACCGTGCGCCGCTCGGGGCCGGGCTGGGGGAGGGGCCCGGCCCCGAAACGGCACGGCTACAGGATGAAGAGCATCTCCTGGTAGGTGGCCAGGGGCCACAGGTCGTCGGCCACGAGGGTCTCGAGGTCGTCCGCCGCTTGGCGGACGACCAACATGGCCGGCAGGTGCTCGGTGCCGGCGTGGGTGGCCTCCTCGACCACGTCGTCGCTGTGGTCGTGGCTGAGCTGCTCGCTGAGGACGGCGATGCCGGCCTGGAGGGCCTTGATGCCCGCGGATACGGCGTCGAGGGTGGTGGTGTCGTACTCGTAGTCGATGGCCTTGAGGCTGGCCAGGTTGGCGGCCAGCTCGGTCTGGTAGCGCAGCGCGGCGGGCAGGATGACGGTGGTGGCGATCTCAAGGGTGGAGCGGGCCTCGACGCCGATGCTGAGGGCGTAGTGCTCGAGGGCGATCTCGTAGCGGCTGTGCATCTCGCGGTGGTTGAACACGCCATAGGTGCTGAACAGGTCCATGGCTTCGGGCGTGACGAGCTGGGGGAGGGCGTCGAGGGTGGTGCGCAGGTTGGGCAGGCCCCGGGCCTCGGCCTCGACCTGCCAGTCGTCGGAGTAGCCGTCGCCGTTGAACACCACCGCACCGTGGTCGGTGATGATCTCCTCGAGCACCTTCTGCACGGCCACGTTGAAGTCTGCGCCGCCGGCCAGGCGAGACTCGATCTCCGTGGCGATGTGGTCGAGCGCCTCGGCCAGGATGGTGTTGATGGTGACCATCGGCCCGGCGATGGACTGCAGCGAGCCCGGGGCGCGGAACTCGAAGCGGTTGCCGGTGAAGGCGAAGGGGCTGGTGCGGTTGCGGTCGCCGGGATCGGTGGGCAGGTCGGGGAGCGTGTCGACCCCGATGATGAGGGTGCCCTTCTCCTTGGAGGCGGTGGCCCCGCCCTTGGCGATCTGGTCGAACACGTCGGTCAGCTGATCGCCGAGGAAGATCGAGATGATGGCCGGCGGTGCCTCGTTGGCGCCGAGGCGGTGGTCGTTGGTGGCCGATGCCACCGAGGCCCGCAGCAGTCCCCCGTACTTGTGCACGGCCCGGATGACCGCGGCGCAGAACACCAGGAACTGGGCGTTGTCGTGGGGGGTGTCGCCGGGCAGCAGCAGGTTGCCCTCGGTGGAGTTGCCCAGGGAGAAGTTGACGTGCTTGCCCGAGCCGTTGATGCCGGCGAACGGCTTCTCGTGGAAGAGGCACTCCATGCCGTGCTTCTGGGCCATCTTCTTGAGGATGACCATGAGCAGCTGCTGGTGGTCGGTGGCCACGTTGGACCGCTCGAACATGGGGGCAAGCTCGAACTGGCCGGGGGCGACCTCGTTGTGGCGGGTCTTGGCCGGGATGCCCAGCTTGAACAGCTCGTTCTCGGTGTCGAGCATGAAGGCCAGGACGCGTTCGGGGATGGCGCCGAAGTAGTGGTCGTCGAACTCCTGGCCCTTGGGGGGCTTGGCCCCGAACAGCGTGCGACCCGAGTTCAACAGGTCGGGACGGGACAGGAAGAAGCTGCGGTCGATGAGGAAGTACTCCTGCTCGGCGCCGGCGAACGACACCACGGCGTCGGCGTCGAGGTGGCCGAAGAGGTGGAGGATGCGCGCCGCCTGGGCGGCCATGGCCTGCTGGGAGCGCAGCAGCGGCGTCTTGTGGTCGAGCGCTTCGCCGGTCATGGAGACGAACACGGTGGGGATGCACAGGGTGTTGCCGTTGGCGTTCTCGAGGATGTAGGCGGGGCTGGTGACGTCCCAGCCGGTGTAGCCGCGGGCCTCGAAGGTGGCGCGCAGCCCGCCGTTGGGGAAGCTGGAGGCGTCGGGCTCGCCCTGGGTGAGGGTCTTGCCGGTGAACTCGGCGATGGAGGAGCCGTCGCCGCCGGGCTCGAGGAAGCTGTCGTGCTTCTCGGCCGTGAGCCCGGTGAGGGGGTAGAAGACGTGGGCGTAGTGGGTGGCACCCTTCTCCATGGCCCAGTCCTTCATGGCCGCGGCCACCACGTCGGCCACGGTGGGATCGAGCGGCTTGGCGTGCTCGATGGTGCCCATGATCGACTTGAACACCGGCTTGGGCAGCCGCGTCTGCATGACCGACTTCGAGAAGACGTTCTGACCGAAGATGGCGCCGGGCGCGTCGGGCGCGGGGAAGATCCCGGCCGGGGGCTCGTAGCGCTTGACGGCGTCGATGGCGTGCAGGCGGGCGGTGCTTCCACTCATGGGTCGGTGTCCCTCGGGTTCGTCTGGGTCGGTCGGCCGCGAGCGATGTGCTCACCGAGCGATCCTGACCACTGCCTGTCGCGTCGGTGTGAACAGGGCGAGTCGATTCGTGAACGTCATCTGACGTCTGCCTTGTCGTATTGGCGCGTTGCGTGTCGTCGCGGCGAGGCGCGGGTCGAACCTCCCTGGTGCTGGGATGGTCCCCGAGTACCCTCCTGGCGCGGATCTGGTCCGCACCGACGACCATCCCCGGGTCGCTTCAGTGGGGCGCCGTCGCCTGCCCTCGTAGCTCAGCTGGATAGAGCATCGGACTTCTAATCCGACGGTCGCACGTTCGAATCGTGCCGAGGGCGCTACATCCAACAGCGGCGGGCGACGGGATCACCGAGTTGTACGGTGCAGTTCGTTCCTGTTTGCTCGCGCAACTTTGAAGTTGTACGGTACAGTTCTTCTGCCATTGCCGTACGACTTGGAGGATCCGTGGCGGGACGACCGAGCCGGGTGCAGATCTACGCCAACCTGGACGCCGCGTTCGCGGAGCTGCGCGATCGGATGGGTGGACTGCCGAGCCCGGTAGAGGCGGAGGGGATCTGGACTGCGATCTGGCACCAGGAGGCCCATCACTCCACCGCCATCGAGGGCAACACGCTGGTGATGAAGCAGGTTGAGCGGCTCCTGGCCGAGGGCTTGGCCGTCGGGAACAAGGAGCTCAAGGAGTACATGGAGGTCCAGGGCTACGCCGATGCCGCGCACTGGGTGTACGGCCAGGCGCTCGAGCCCGGCGCGTGGACCGACGGGCAACTGCTCACCCTCACCGAGGTGCGACGCGTCCATGAGATGGCTCTCGGCCCGGTCTGGGGGGTGGCGCCCCACCCGAATGCAACCGATCGCGAGACACCCGGAAGCTTCCGGGAGCACGACATCGAGCCCTTTGGTCGAGGAATGGTCCCACCCTCGTGGGTCGAGGTTCCCGCCGCCCTTGCGGCTTGGCTCGACGACCTGGGCGTGGCCTCGGGAGGTGATCGCCCGATCGAGGCTCTGGCCGTCGCTCACGCCTCGTTCGAGCGGATCCACCCCTTCCTCGACGGCAATGGTCGAGCCGGTCGCCTCCTGCTGAACCTGATGCTCGTCCGTCTCGGCTACGCCCCGGCGATCATCTACAAACGCGACCGCGGCCGCTATCTCGCTGCCCTGCGATCCGCCGACGCGGGCGACGCCGGGCCGCTCGGAGAGCTGCTGGCCCGAGCGGTTCTCGACAACCTCTACCGGTTCATCGTCCCCGCCGTCGCCGGGCCGAACCGGCTCGTGCCACTGGCGGCCCTCGCCACCGACGAGCTGTCGGAGGGCGCCCTGCGCACCGCCGCGAACCGAGGACGACTCCGGGGCCAGAAGGGTGACGACGGACGCTGGCGATCAACACGGGCCTGGGTCGACGACTACCAGGCCCAACGCCACCACCGCAGGTGAGCAAAACCCATGTCCTCGACCCATGAATCGGCCTCTCGCCGACACTCGCTGGGTCTTGACCGTTCCACAAGCAGCCTGCCGACCAGCCAGTTCAGACCGACGGAGAAACACTTGTACCCGGCCAGAACGGCCTCGACCTTCTTCTAATCCGACGGTCGCACGTTCGAGTCGTGCCGAGGGCGCCACTTTCCCAAGGGATCGGGGACTTCAGCACTTCGCCCGAGCGCGTACGGAGCGAGAGTCGTGCGGTACGGTTGATTCCGCATCGCTCGGGCGACGTTGAAGTCGTTCGGGACGACTCCTCCCTCTCGCTGCCCTGCGATCCGCCGAGGCGGGCGACGCCGGGCCGAACCGGCTCGTACCGCTGGCCGCCCTCGCCACGAGCTGTCGAGGGCGCCCTGCGCACCGCCGCGAACCGGGACGACTCCGCGGCGATGGACGGGCGCTCTCGGGATGCTCGCTTCAGCTACGCTCCGAGGCTCCCCCGTGGGTCATCGAAGGGATCGTCATGATCTCGGTTGGTCATCGGATCGGTTCCAGCACGCGTCGTCCGAGCGGCGACGCCAGTCTCGGGACCACGACCGTCGGCGTCGTGCGGAACGGCGTGAAGCAGGCACGTGCGGTGGGCCTGGTCGCCATGCTCGTGACGGTGGTGCTGGTGTCTGGCTGCGCCGGATCCAAGGGATCATCGAGCGGTCCGGGGACGACCGGTGGGTCCGGCACCACCGCCCCGGCTGGCACGCAACCACCCAGGGCCGTGACGGTGGCGCCCACCAACCCGTACTACCTCGCCGCCAAGGCGTTGTTGGGGGATCAGGTGCTGGCCGGCACCACCGTCGGTGGCTGTGTCATCGTCGCGTACACCAAGTGCCCGGGTGTCGACCTCGCCGGCAAGTACCTGCAAGGAGGGTTCCTCGGCTACGCGGACCTCACCGGTGCGAACCTGTCCAACACCGACCTCCTCCAGGCGAACGTGGCCTACGCGAAGCTCGACGGGATCAATCTGACCGGCTCCAAGATGTCGGCGACATCGACGTCCCACGCGTCGTTCGTGGGTGCCCACTTGTCCGACCTGCAATGTGTCCTGTGCGCCGCGTCGAACACTAACTTCTCGAAGGCCGACCTGCGCGGCGCCAACTTCACCTCGACGGGCCTGACATCGTCGAACTTCCGGGGCGCCGACCTGAGCGGCGCCAACTTCACGCTGGCTGACCTGACCGGCGCCGATCTCACCGACGCGAAGCTCGACCACGCCATCTACTGCCAGACGGTGATGCCCGACGGGACCATCCGCAACCCGCAACCGTCACCCGAAGCTGCGGTGAACACCTGCGGTCACCCGGTGGCGGCCGGCGCCGCCCCCATCACGATCAACTACCAGAGCCCCTACTACGCGCTCGTGCTCGAGTACGACACGCCCTACGTCGAGACCGGGTCCACCGTCGGCGGCTGCAAGCTCGTCGCCCACACCGACTGCTCCGGCGCGAACCTCGCCGGCAAGCCCCTCATCGGTGTGATCATGCCCTTCGCTCGGCTCGAACGAACCGACTTCTCGGCCGGAGATCTCACCGACCTGACCATCGACCTGGCCACGGCCAGCGGCGCCCACCTGCGCTCGGTCAAGCTCAACGGCGCTTCGCTCACCGGCGCCGATCTGGCCGGCGCGGATCTCAGCGGGGCAACGCTTCAGTTCGCGTCCCTGAACGGCACGAACCTGACCCGTGCCAGGCTCGTCGGAACGAACCTCAACTTCTCCTCCACGATCGGAACCGACTTCACCGGTGCCGATCTCAGGGGCGTCAAGTTCGCCGACGGCAACAACAGCGGTGCGAAGTTCACCAACGCGAACCTCAGCGGCGCAGACCTCACCAACGCCGACCTCACTGGCGGCGACCTCACCGGCGCCGACCTCGATGGTGCGATCTTCTGCAACACCCTCATGCCAGACGCCACGGTCAGGAACCCCGTCGACGGGGCCTGTCCCGGCGGCTGACGGGCCGTTCAGCGCCTGCCAGGCCTCTCCCTGATCGAGTCACACCTGACTGACCAGCGACGACCACGAGACGTTCCCAACGATCCACACTGGTTTGCGTGAATCCCCCGGGTTGGGCGCCGTGCTCGGTGAGCGCCGACAGATCGGCTCGACCCCGAACCGGTTGCGGTGATGCTCGAGCACCATCCGCACCGCACGCTCCCGCGTCTCGACCGGGTACCCCCCGCCCGTCGTCGGTCCGTCACGGCTCCATCGTCTCGCCCACCGGCACGAAGGCGATACCGTCCAAGCGGGCGCCGACATCCTCGACGTGCCCGCCGGGACATCTCCTGTGACGGGGCCGGCGCTCTGGACCCTGACAGCGTGGGGATCACGAAGACGCAAGAGGTGACTATGGCAGTTCGGCCCAGAGCAAGCTGCCCTGGCGGTCCGACCGACCCGAGCGCGCGTGTGCTGTTGTGGTCGTGCGGGGAGCACGACATGGTGAGCACGACATGGTGACGGCTGACCATCCTGGACTCGCGCCACCCGAGGTCACCGGCGCCGAGCGCGATGTGGGCATCGACATGCAGGCGGGGACCTTCATCGATGCCGCGGTCGTCGGTCGAGTAGGCCGCGGTGAGGAGGCGAGCGCGCGCCAGGGAGGTGCGAGCGGTTGGCGACCGACCGCATCCCGTTGCGGGCTCGGCCGACCATGACACCCCGGGTGTGCGGTCCGACAGCTGGCTGGACCGGGTGACCGCCGATCGGCGGTCTCAGATCCTGGCCGAGTTGTACCCACGCGGGGGCCCGACTCTCGACGCCGCGCATCTGGGCCGGTTCTGCGCTCGGACGACCGGTATGTCGGGGGCGGGCCTGATGCTCATGTCGGGCGATGTTCCGCGGCGGGTCGGTGGCGTCGACCGATGAGGTCAGCACCCTGATCGAGGACCTGCAGTTCGCATTGGGTGAAGGGCCTTGCGTCGACGCCTACCGCGAGGATCGTCCGGTGGTCGAGCCGGACCTGGTCAGGGCGGGGCAGCTCAGGTGGCCGGGTTTCACTCCACCGGCGGTGCGGGCGGGCGTGGGGGCGGTGTTCGGGTTTCCGTTGCGGGCCGGGGCCGTGCGTCTGGGTTCGCTCAACCTGTACCGCACGCGGTTGGGTCCATTGGAGCCAGATGGCCATGGCGATGCGCTGATCGTGGCTGACCTGGCGGCTGAGGCGCTGCTCATGATGCAGGCGGGCGCCGCGCCGGGTGATCTGGCGGCCGGGCTCGAGGACGGCTCGAACTTCCAGTACTCGGCGCATCAGGCCGCGGGCATGATGGCGGTCCAGCTCGAGGTGACTGTGGCGCAAGCCTTGATCCGGTTGCGGGGATACGCCTTCGGCGCCAACCGGTCCCTGGCCGAGGTGGCCGATGATGTCATCGCCCGTCGCCTGCGGTTCAGCCCGGACGACGGCGACGGGCGTGGCCCTGGGCCAGGGGATCGATGAGTCCGACCATAGGCTGTGGGCGTCGCTGGCCCGGGCCACGAACATCGAGGAGGCCGCGGTGACTGCTCAGTCGATCCTGATGTCGACCATGGTCGAGCTGGCCGACAGCCTGGTGGGGGACTTCGACGTGGTCGAGTTGACCACGACCCTCACGGATCGCTGCGTCGAGGCGTTCGACATCAGCGATGCCGGTCTGATGCTGGCCGCACCCCAGGGGAGCGCCCTGCGGATCATGGCCTCGTCGAGCGCGGCCATGGGCGAGCTGGAGCTCTACGAGCTGCAGGCCAGCGAAGGGCCGTGCCTGGACTGCTACCGCAGCGGGACCACCGTGGCCAACGTGGACCTGACCACCGCGGAGGGTCGTTGGCCCCGTTTTGCTCCGGCGGCGCGGGCCGCCGGGTTCCGCTTCGTGTCGGCCCAACCCATGCGCTTGCGGGGTCTCACCATCGGGGCCCTCAACCTGTTTCGAGACGACCCCGCCACCATCAGCGACAGCGACCTGGACGCAGCCCGTGCCTTCGCCGACGTGGCCACCATCGCCATCCTCCAACACCAGGCCGCGATCGACGCCCGGACCATCAACGAGCAGCTCAACCACGCCCTGAACAGTCGCATCCTCATCGAACAGGCCAAGGGCGTGCTGGCTGAACGCGCCGACGTCGACATGGCTGAAGCCTTCCGGCGGCTTCGGGCCCATGCCCGTCGGAGCAACCTGAGGCTGAGCGACCTGGCTCAGGCCGTCATCGAGGGCTCCGTCCAACTGGACGAGACGCCGGGCCTGATCTGAGGGCCAGGCTTCGCACCCTGGTTCGAGTGGTGGTCAGTTTCGGTACTTTCGGGTACTGTCAGCTCACCAGCCGTGGTGGCAGCAACCCCAGACCCCGGAACCTCTCACCGTGATGCCGAAGTGCACGAGAGGTGTGTCATGGGTGCTCACATGGCTCTGTTCGACTCGCTGGGCGAGGAGTTCGCCTGGCTCTTGTTGGACGGCACCCCCGACGCCACCGTCATCGTGGCCGAGTCCGGCCAAATCGTGGCGGCCAACGACCACACTGCAGCGCTGTTCGGGGTCGACATCGGCACCCTGTTGGGCAGTGAGCTGGAGGACTTGGTGCCTGAAGGCGTCCGGGACGCCCATCGGATTCATCGACGCCGGTTTCAGGTAGCTCCCTCGGTGCGGTCGATGGGCGCCGGGCTCCGGTTGTCGGCGCGGCGAGGTGACGGCTCAGAGTTCCCGGTGGAGGTCAGCCTCAGCCCGCTGCACGTCGGTGACGCCTGGTTCACGGTGGCCGCGGTGCGTGATGTCGGACGCCGGTTGGAAGACGAGGCCAGTCTGGCTGCAACCCAAGAGGAGCTTCGACGAGCCGAACAGGCGGTGGTGCTGGCTGCTGACCGCGAGCGCGTGGCTCTCGGTCTGCACGACACCGTCATCCAGCAGCTGTTCGCCGCGGGGATGCACCTCCAGGGCGTGGTCGGGGCCATCGACGACACACGGGTGCGAACCCGCGTCGAGGCCACCGTCGAACTCCTCGATGACACCGTCAAAGAGCTTCGGGCCACGATCTTCGCGCTCAGACCGGCATCGGCGAGGCCGGACCGGCTCCGGGGCCAACTGCTCGATGTCATGACCCACGCCAACAGTGCGCTGGGTTTCGACCCGCGCCTGCAGTTCGACGGACCGCTCGACACGGTGGACGACAACATCGCGATGCACCTCGTCCCTGTCCTGCGCGAAGCGCTGTCCAACATCGCCCGTCACGCCCACGCACATCGCGTCGGCGTGACGGTCACCATCACCGATGAGCTCACCCTCACCGTGTCCGACGACGGCGACGGCCTGCCCGACGAAGTCCTGGGCGGCAGCGGCCTGAGCAACATGGCGAGCCGGGCGCACGCCCTGGGCGGCGGCTTCACCATCGCGCCCCAGATGGGCGGCGGATCCCTGCTCACCTGGCACGTTCCCGCCGATCGAACGCGCCCGGGCCAACCGACGCTCCCTCAGTCGCAGCAGTCCTCGAGGCATCGGCCGCTTCGAGAGCCTGGCCGTCAAACGCTCGGAACCGGTCCCGACCCTGGACCCTAGCCAGGACACGGCAAACGCCACCTGCCGTGCCTTCTCCCAGTTCGCCACCCAGAGGGGACCGCCCATGGTGATGTATCTCGCGTCTGTGCCGCTCGGACAGTTCCTGGACCTCGGAGGCGACCCCTGCGACCGCATGCCCGCCGACCGACTCGAACCGCTCGTGACGCTGGTCGCGTCGGCCTGGAACCCCGTGCACGGCCAGCTCTACCGCGACCGGCTTCGACAACAGGCCCTACGTCAGCAGCTCAGCCTGGCCAACACGTCAGTCGAGAGGGACAACGCGCAGATCGCCGCGCTCTGGACCGCGGACCTCCTCCGCGACCGCCGCCTGTTCGACCAGTTCACCGCTCAGATCGCAGCCCGCGCCAATCCCGAACCAGTGGCCACACCGCGAACTCCCAGCGGACGGCGAGATGGCTCCGCAGCATCTCTGGACCTCCCTTCGATAGGGGCCCCGTAGTCTCCTGCCCCCGCGACGTGTGCAGGGCGTCGAGGCTTCTGGGATCACCGACGGCCACATCGGCTCGTTCGTTCAGCTCCTGGTCGAGGTTTCACCTGGCTCGCCGTACTTGCGTCCACCTCGCATCCCCACACCTGATGCCAGACGTTCGCCGGAGCGGGCTCGGCCGGCGCGCGCGTCGGCCTGCGCAGCTCGGGCATCGTCCCGAGCGAGCGCGGCCAGCTCTGGGGTGAGGCCTCGTGTGCGGAAAGGGCGGGCTTCGGCGGCGGAGGCGAAGCCCGCGGTGTGCCAAGCCCGTGAGCCCCAAGGGGTGATGCCAACCGCGAGCCAGTCAGCGGCCAACGCAAGGGGTAGCCGCATGGTCGCGGCTGCGTCGACCATGACCTCGCGCTGGTGGGTTCCGTACCCTTGGTCAGCTGCGATGGTGGCGAAGCGCCCTTCGGCGCTCTCTGACTCAGACATCTTCGGCGCTCCTGAGCATCGGCGTCTCACTGGGGGTCTCAGCCCAGCATCCGCCGCGGCAACCTTCGTTCGCTAGAGGCGAAGGTCCTGGGGGCGTTGCCCGACATGTCCCAAGTGCCCCGGGAGGGACGAGACGCGGTGTGGCGCGGGCCCGGGTGGTAGCCGGCGACAGGGCACTCGGTGGGAGTCACCGAGAATCGCTCAGACGAACGAGAACCAGCCGTTGATCCGACGGCTCACTTGTAGTAGCCGACCACATCCACGATGAAGTCGGTGGTCCCGCCGCCGCCGGCGGTGACGGTGATCTGCCGGTTGGCGTCGATGGCGACGACGCTGGCGTTCGCGCCGACCGATCCGCTGGCAGCCCAGTTGATCGCCGACGATGTCGCCGCGGTGGTCGTACCCGGATTGACGGCGAGAAAGCCGCCGCCGACGGTGTTGACGATGGTGAGGTTGTAGGCGATGCCCGTGGCGCCGGATGGCACGAGGTTCAACACGGTCACACCTCCACCGGAGATCGCGCGACCGTCGGCCACCCGGATCGTTCGGCTGTGACCGCTGGCCAGCGCACCGGGCGAGGGCTGTGGCTGGCGGCTGTCGTAGACGCGGGTCGGCGTGACGAAGTGCAGCACCGGCGTCGTGGCGACGAGGTTGACCCAGGTGCCCGGCGTGCCGCCGGTACGGCAATAGTAGAGGGCGCCGCTGGCATCGACGAAGAGCTCGCCCGCGCTGTGCGTACCGGTGTGCGGCGCGCCCGTTGTCGTCGCCGGCACCAGGCGGAGCGGTGCCAGGCTCCCGGCGAAGCTGCCCCCGAGGCCGGCGGTGCCGGTGGTCGCGGCCGCCTGGACACCGATCGAACCGGCGCCCGTGCTCTGGTTCGTCGCTCGGACAGCCACGGACCCGACACTCGAGTTGCCGGTGCGGATCTCGCCCAGCACGCCCACCCCCACGTCACCGGTGCCGACGACCCCACGGCCGTCGTAGGAGAACCCGTGGACGCCACTGGACGACGCCCCCCCGGCGCAGAAGCCGATCACCCCGTCGTTGTCCGTGATCGTCGTCTCCGCGACCAGCCCGGCGTCCTCGCTGTACTGCACGCTGGTCGTGGTGCCATCGGTCCGATAGGCGTTCAAGCCTGGCCCGTTCTGCGATGTGCCGTTGTGCACGAAGCCCGTTTGCGACGTGCCCCAGTTGTCGGTGTTGCCGGTCACGGCCGTCGACCCCGACGCCGCGGAGGCCGGCGTCGCCGCAACCACGCTCGCGGCCACGACGGCGCCCGCACCGACGGCTCCCCGACGCAACAGCGCCCTCCGGCTCGTGACTTCCTGCGCGGTCTCGTGCTCGTCCCCAGACATCACTGCCCTCCGTCTCGTGCGCTCGGTCGGCGAACGCCGTGGCACACCCCATTTGCCGGCTACATGAGTCTGCCGCAAGTCCTCGCCAGCCACGTCGCCGGCCCCAACTCCGACACCCACGCCCGCGCCGAGTCCCACGCCGGGACCGACCCCGTTCCCCGGTCCGAGCAAGTTCCCTCCGCCCAACCGGCCCTCCGATCCGCCCGAGGACGGGATGACCGACACCGGCTCCCCCGTGCCCAACCTGCAGGCGGAGCCGTACGCCGGCGATCCGGGGACGGAGCGCAACCCGTACATCAGCTACGACATCGACTCGGAGCCGGGCCCGCTCGGCGACTGGTTCCAGCTCACCCCCATGTGGCCGAACAACGCCTTGCAGCTCGAGTATGACCCCGTGACGCAGTGCTACTGGATCGTGCCGGTGCGCGTGAACCCCTGACCCCATGCCGCCGCACCGACGGGGAGGTCAGCCGCGGCGAAACCGACGGACCGCTCAGCTGGGCGCCGGGGGACCGGGGCGCAGCACCATGTCGACCAGCCGGGCCAGCACCGCCGGGTCGTCGATCGACTCGCCGAACAGCAACGAGCGCTGCACCAGGACGCCCGGTCCGAAGTCGACGCGCAGATCGAGGTCGGGGTCGTCGTCGCCGACCTCGCGGGCGATGAGGCGGCGGAGGTGTTCGCGCACGCCGCACAGGGCGTTGTCGCGGAATGCCTGGATGATCTCGGGCTCGTCGCGGGCCACGGCCAGGCACCCGGGCACGAGTTGCGCGCCCTGTCCACCGAAGGCAGAGGCCATGAGCGTGAAGATGGCCAGCAGGTCGGCCCGCGTGTCACCGGTGTCGGGCAGGTCGACCGACTTGGCCCGCAGCGCCTCGACCACCAGATCCTGCTTCGTGGGCCAGCGCCGGTAGATGGTGGCCAGGCCCACGCCCGCCCGGTCGGCCACGTCCTGGATGCGGAGGCGGTCGTAGCCGTCCTCGTCGATGAGCTGGATCACGGCGCCGAGGATGGCCGGGGTGCGGTCAGCGGCGCGAGGGCGCCCCCGGGTGGGCGCGTCGTCTGCCGTCGACGACTCGGCAGGTTCAGGGGTCTCGGCGCGGGGTGTGACCGTTTTCATAGCTGGTCCTGGGTCGGGAGGTTGGCGTGGTCGTGGTCGGACCACATACTGAAGCCTTCCATTCCGGAAGTAATTCCTTCCGAAAGTAACCCCTACCGGATTGGTGGACACTCCATGGTAGACCTCCTGGCCCCAGCTACCGACGTCTCCGACGTCTCCGAGCCCCCGGTCCCGCTCTCGGCCCGCCGCCGCAACCTGGTGCTGGCCACCATGTGCCTGGCGTTGGTCATGGTCGTGAGCGGGGTCTCGATGTTGAACAACGCCCTGCCCCACCTGGCCCAGTCGCTGGCCCTGAGCCAGTCGCGCCAGCAGTGGGTGGTGGACGCCTACACCGTCGCCCTGGCGGCCCTGCTCCTGCCGGCGGGTGCCATCGGCGACCGCTTCGGTCGCCGCGGCGCCATGATCGGCGGGATCGTCGTGTACTTCCTGGGCATGGCCTGGGCGGCCACCGCCGGCGGTGCCAACACCCTCATCGTCGCCCGGGTGGTGGCCGGGGCCGGCGCCGCGTTCATCATGCCCGGCACCCTGTCCACCATCACCAGCGTGTTCCCGCCAGAGGGTCGGGCCCGCGCCGTGGGCATCTGGGCCGGCTTCGCCGGGGCCGGGGGCACGCTCGGCCTGCTGATGTCGGGCGTGCTGGTGGACCACTTCTACTGGGGCTCGGTCTTCGTGGTGTCGGGCGCCCTGGCCGTGCTGACCCTGCTGGCCGTGATCTTCCTGGTGCCCAGCACCCGGGCCGCCGAGCAGATCCGGCTGGACCCACTGGGCGCGGCGCTGGCCGCGGTCGGCATCGGCTCGCTGGTGCTGGCCATCATCGAAGGTCCCGACCGCGGCTGGACGGCCGGGCTGACCCTGTCGGCCGTGGTGGCCGGTGTCGTGTTCACCACCGCCTTCGTGCTGTGGGAGCTGCGCAACCGCCACGCCATGCTCGACCCCCGGCTCTTCCGCCACCGCGGCATGGCCACCGGGTCGACGGCCATGTTCCTGATGTTCCTGGCCATGTTCGGCTTCTTCTTCATCGGGGTGCAGTACCTGCAGCTGCTCCACGGCTACGACGCCCTGAGCGCGGCGCTGGCCCTGCTGCCCATGTCGGTCGTGTTCGTGGTGATCTCGCCGGTGGCGGCCACCCTGTCGGAGCGTCTCGGCCAGCGGGTGGTGAGCGCCACCGGCCTGTTCATCGCCGCCGCCGGCTTCGGGCTGTTCCTCACCGTCACGCCGGCCAGCTCGTTCTGGCTCTTCCTGGCCACCTCGTTGGTGCTCGGGTTGGGCATGGCGCTGGCCATGACCCCGTCCACCAACGCGATCGTGGCCTCCTTGCCGCTGGCCAAGCAGGGGGTGGCCTCGGCCATCAACGACCTGAGCCGTGAGCTCGGCTCGGCCTTCGGCGTGGCCATCATCGGCAGCGCCTTCAACACCGGGTTCCGCAACAGCATCGACCGCCACCTGGGCGGGCTGCCGGGGCCCGTGGCGTCCGCCGCCCACGAGGCACCGGCCACCGCCTACGCGGCGGCGGCCAAGCTGCCCAGCGGCGCCCACCAGCTCATCGCCCACACCAACGACGCCTTCGTCAGCGGCCTGCGCGCTGCCGTGCTGGTCAGCGGGTTGGCCATGTTGGCCGGGGCCATCTACGTCGCCCTGCGGGCCCCGTCGCCGTCGCAGGAGGTGGCCGAGGACGTGTTGGACGAGGGCCTCGAGCTGCGTGACCTGCGGGCCGTGCACCTCGACTCGGCGGTCGGGAGCGTGGTCGACGTCGACGGGGTGGCGGGGATCGACGGCCTGGAGGGCCTCGATGGGGACGGCGTGGTGGGGGCCGTGGCCACGCCCTGAGCCGATCGGGGCCGGCGGGAGGCGGGGCCGGTCGGCTTGGGGCATCCTCGTGGCATGCCGGTGCGACCCAGCCAGGAGGGCGGAGCGATTCGTGCGGGGCGCGCCCGGTGAAGTTCCACGACCTCACCGACTGGCTCCGCAACGGCCTGCTGCCGACCGTGGTGCTGGTGCTGGGGGCGATGTTGGTGGCCCGGTTCGTGCAGTGGTCGACGACGCGCTACCGCGACGCCCTCGACGAGCAGGCCCGCCAGACCATCGAAGCGGGTCGAGCGGTGTCGGAGGCGACCAAGCGCTCGCGGGCCATCGCCCAGGCGGTGCAGTGGTCGCTGGTGTCGCTCACCTACTTCGTGGCCGCCATCCTGGCCGTCCGCCAGCTGGGGGTGCCGCTGCCCACCCTGGTGGCCCCGGCCACGGTGGTCGGCGTGGCCCTCGGCTTCGGCGCCCAGCAGGTGGTGGGGGACCTGCTGGCCGGGTTCTTCCTGTTCTCCGAGCGCCAGTTCGGCATCGGCGACCTCATCCGGTTGTCCCAGCCCGGCCAGACCACCGGGGTGACCGGCACGGTGGAGGAGCTGACGCTGCGGGTGACCAAGCTGCGCACGGCCAGCGGCGAGTTCGTGGTCGTGCCCAACAGCGCGCTCCGGCAGGTGACCAACCTGTCGAAGGACTGGTCGCGCGTGGTGCTCGACATCCCCATCCGCGCCACCGAGGACCTGGCCGCGGCCATGGACGTGCTGCGCGACGCGGCCGGCTCGCTGGCCGAGGACGAGGCGTGGTCGGGGCTGCTGCTGGGCGCACCGGTGATGAGCGGCGTCGAGACCATCGAGGTCGGCTACGTGCAGCTTCGACTGGTGGTGCGGACGTTGCCCGGCCGGCAGTTCGACGTGAGCCGCGAGCTGCGGTACCGGTGCGCCGCCGCGCTGCAGGAGGCGGGCATCCTCACCGCACCGCTGGCGGACGAGTCGGCCGGCCTGCCATGAAGGTGGGAGGCGTGCGCGACGCCATGCGCCACAAGATCCACCACCGACTGCCCATGCGGTGGTCGACGTTGTTGATGCTGGTGGCCTTCGTCGGCCTGGGCGTCCTGTACCTGGAGGTCCGCACCCCACCGGCGACCCGGGTGTACGTGGCCACCACACCGGTGGCCACGTCGGTGCCCACCACGCACCCGCCGACCACCACCACGACCGAGGTCGCGTCCACCACCTCGACGGCGCCCACCACGTCGAGCGTGGCCGCCACGTCCACCTCGGCCGCGTCGGCCACCTCGCCCAGCAGCTCGACGACGTCGACCACCGCCGTCCGCGGACCGAACCCGAGCACCGGCGGGTCGTCGACGACCACCGGGGTGGGCGGCGCCTGAGGAGGTGCGCCGACAGGCGCTCCGACCCATGAGGTCGGTCCGTCTCCGACCGCAGCGCAGCGAGGATCGGACGAAGCCTCTCGTACAGCCCCTTGCCTATCCGCGCGGCTCCTGAGGCCGGCTTCGCCCGCGGCCGGGTCGGCGCGTTAGGTTGCGCAGGTGGACGACGAACAAGCTCTCTGGGAAGTCGCGACCGCGCTGGGCGTGACCTTCGATGCGGACGTGGCCCGGACGCGGGCGCATGCCGCCGCCGCCCTGCTGGCCCTGATGCCCGAGGCCAGGCCGGGGCCCCTGGATCGCGAGTGGCGGGAGGGGCTGGCCCAGGCCACCATCCCGGCCACGGTCACCCTGTTGGCCGGGGGCACGCTCGACGACTACCTGCGCACGGGCGAGAACCTGGCTGGCGCGGCCGGCGCGGTGGCCAAGCTGGCGCCGCTGCCCGGCGCCGACGACATCCAGTTCGCCGAGGTGCTGCTCGAGAAGCTGCGCCAGCGCCGACAGAACCCGACCTGACCGGGAGCCGCCGGCCGCGGCCGCGTCAACCGGTCTGAGGAGGTGCGCCGACAGGCGCACCCGACCGATGAGGTCGGTCGCTGTCCGACCGCAGCGCAGCGAGGATCGGACGATGCCTCTCGTGCACCCCCCTGTGCCTATCCGCGCCGGTCCTGCGTCGGGGTCAACCGGCCGTGCAGGGCATGGCCGGCGCCAGGTCGACCCGGATGCCGCGGGCGGTGAACACCGCCGTGGCCGCGTTCACCACCCGCAACCGACCGCGGATGGGCAGGTGCAGGTGGTCGAGCCGCTCGTTGTCGTTCACCCAGTCGACCCGGTCGACCCGAGCCACGCCCTCCGAGCACGACAGCGACGTGGTCTCGCCTCGGACCAGCACGGCGGTGTGGGTCGAGCCGGGGAGCAGCTGGGACGGCGCCGAGGTGACCACGATGACGACGGCGATGACGGCGCTCAACCCGAAGAGCACGACCAGCTCTCGCCAACCCGACCAGCCATGGCTGTCGGACCCGGACCGCCCCGAACGCTCGTCCACGCGCGCACTGTAGGTCGGCGCGGCCGTCGGGTGGAAGCAGGCCGGCTCGCTCTCATGGTCCTCTCACCCGGCGGTCTCGGTCCTGGCCTCGGCCCGTTGGTGGGGTCAGGGGGCCCGGGCCCGGCCGAAAGCCGACGGGAACCGCGACAGGGCGAAGAGCCAGGTCACCGCGACCTCACGGGAGGGCAGGGTCCATGGCGCGCCGCCGGCGTGTGGGTCGGGCTCGCACGGCGGCCGGCGTCCGGGCGCGGCATGGGTCCGCGACCTGGCGCGGCATGGGTCCGCGACCTGGCGCGGGCTGGCAGGATGTGGCCCATGAGCCCCATCAGACGCGGCGTGGTCGTCGTCCTCGGGATGACACTGGCGGTCGCCGTGGTCGCCTGCTCGTCGTCCAAGCACACCCCCAGCGCCGGCGGGACCCAAGCCCACCTGCAGAAGAAGGCCAGCGAGGCGGCCGCCGCCGTGGTGGCGGGGAAGTACGACGCGCTCTACTCGTACCTCGACGCGGACTGCCAGAAGCAATGGACCAAGCAGACGTGGGCCGCCAACTCGGCCGCCGCGGTGGCCCTGCTCAAGTCACAGGGCGTGGACCTGTCCCAGGACCACGTGGGGTCGATCACGGTCACCAGCTTCACGCCCACCTCGGCGCAGGTGACCGTGCACTACCTGACCAAGTCGGGGCAGGACGCCGGCAGTGCGACGGCGACCACCGACAAGTCGGTGACCTGGCTGCACCAGGACGGCCAGTGGGTGACCTCGGACTGCCCGACGGCCCCTTCTTCCACCGGCCCCACCGGCTCCGTCCTGCCTTCCACGGGCCCGACGTCGGGGTAGCGGGCGGCTCGGTTGCCGGTCAGTTGGCGTTGGCGGTGACGGCCGACGACCACGGGCTCCACCCGGCGGCGTTGTGCGCCCGCACGGTGACCGACCAGCTGTCGGCAGATGCCGAGACCGAGGCCGACGTGGCGGTGGCGATGCCGGCGTCGAGGGTGAGGTGCTCACCATCCGAACCCGCGGCGGCCACCTGGTAGTCGTCCACCGGGCTGTCCCCCGGGACCGACGCCGTCCACGAGACGCTCAGCTGCAGTGTGGTGTCGCCGGTGAGAGAGGCCGCGACGGCGGTGGGGGCGCCGGGTGCGACGGTGGCCACCTCGGTGGTGATGACGGCCGGGACGCTCGGGGGGCCGGCCCCGGTGATGTCGCGGCTCAGCACGGTCACGTCGTAGGTGGTCGCCGGCTGCACGCCCACGAGCTCGGCGCTGGTAGCCCTCCCGGTGACCGTCATGGTCAGCGTGGGGGCGCTGGAGCCGCCGGTGGGCGTGGCCGTGACCGTCGAGGAGGTGATCGCCGATCCGGCGATGGCGGGGGCCTGCCAGCCGACCTCGATGTCGTCGCCGGACTGCGAGGTGGTCACCGCAGTCGGGGCCGACGGCACCGGGGGCACGGTGGCGGTGACCGTGGCGGTGGCCACGTGCGAGACCACGTTCAGCTCGGTGGTGGAGCCCGTGCCCACGGTCCACGACTCGTTCGTGGTCCCCGCGGGATAGGTCACCGCGAACTGGATCGTCTCCGAGGCGCCGGCCGCCAGGGCCTCCGCCGGTGACTGGGTGCACGACCAGCCGACCCGGGTGATCCCGCCGCCGCGGCCGCTGTGGCCCTGGTTGACCGCCGCGCAGGCGAAGCCGGCGGTGAGGGGGACCACCACCGGCTTGCCCGGGCTGTAGGCCACGGTGACCAGCGGCGTCGAGCCGGTGCCCTGGTTGCTCACCGTCAACGAGACCACCTGGGCCGAGCCGGTGTACACCGAGGTGTTCGTGCTGCGGCTCACGGCCAGGTCCGGGGCGGGCAGGGTGCAGGCCACGGCGGCCAGCGCGGCCAGCGGGGCGACCACCACAGCCACCACCAGGTATCGACGCAACGTCCGTGATCCCACTAGATACCTCTGGGCTGTCCGATGCCCGGGACCTTCCCGGGTGGCCGCAACGTACGGCGCGGCCGGTTAAGCGCCGGCTAACGCCGCTTGAAGGTCTGACCGATCGTGCGGGCGGTCGACGATCCACCGTCGGGGGCGCGAGCGTGGGAACATCGCCGCGCGGGCCGATCGCTCATCCCCGGAGGCGACGACATGGACCCACCTCGAGGAAGACCGAGGACGCGCTGGCCACGGTCAGCCAGCAGCTGGGCAAGGTGGCCCGAGCTCGGGCCCAGGAGCTGCGGTCCGAGCGGCCACCCGCCGTCACCAGGCCAAGCGCGCCGCCCGGGGTGGCCGAGGCCTCCCTGGCGTCGGCGTGTCTGACCCGAGACCTGGTCGAGGGTTGTTCAGGGGACCTTGTGCCCTGTCGGTGGCGCAGGTCGGGTCGCAGCATCGAGGGGTGGGCGAGGGTCGGGATCAGTCGGTCGACCTGGGTCCCTACCGTCGGGTGCTCGTGCCCGGCCTGCGGTGCGCCGGACGGGTCATGGCACTGGTGGCGCGGCATCGCCTACGCATCCGGCGAGGCAACCTGGGCAAGCGGGTCGCGCTGCCCGACGGCCGCGGGTACGTCGTGTTCCGCGAGACCACTGGTGATGGCGGCGGGCTCGACGGGACGGTCACCCTGGCGGTGTGGTTCCACCTGCGCGCCATCCCGGCGGGTGGCCGCCTGCGGCGGTTCGTGTTCGAGCGCGAATCGATCCTGAACACGATCCTCTACGCCGGCTTCGACGGCTACCGGGTCAAGCTGTGGCTGGTGGATCCGAGCACCTCGGACTACGCGGGGCTCTACGCCTGGCGCGACCACGACTCCGCCGAGCGGTACGCGCGCTACATCGCCACGGTGCTGCGGCCGCTGTCGGTCCGCGGATCGGTCGGCTACGAGATCCTCGACGTCCGCCTCGACGAGCACCTGGCGGGCTCGGGTGTCGTCCTCGCCTGATCTGACCAGCTGGATCTGAGTGCGCCCGCGGGTCGGCCCGTCGCGGCCTCAGCTGCCCTGGTGGATCCGGCGACCGGTGATCTCCTCGACGCTGATGCGCACCCACTGGGGGCGCAGGTCGGGGCTGGCCCACGGTCGGACCGGCAGGGATTCGAGCTGCTCGACCTGGGACTCGTCATCCACCGTGGTGGCCAAGCCACGGGCCAGGACGCTCCAACCGGTGTGGCTCAGGTTGTCCCAGTCGTCGACCTCGACGCACACCGGGTTCTGCATCACGGCGTGCGAGAGCTTGGACCCCGGGCCGCTGCGGAACACGACGGCGTGGCCATCGAGACCGATGTTCACGGGCAGGACGGAGACCTCGCCGTGGTCGACGAAGCCGAGACGGCCCACCTTGGCGTGGCGCAGCCGGTCGTAGCACTCCTCGACGTCCATGATCTCCAAGCCGGACCAGTCGGTGGAGACCTCAGGTCGTCCGGCTGGCGGTTGCTGCGGGTTGGCTGCATCCATCGTCGCTCCTCTCCGGCCACCAGCGTGGACGGCCCAGGTCAGCTTGGCTAGGGAAGAAGGTCCTTCGTGACAGCTCGAGCGGGCATCGCCGCACGTGGCCGCGGTGCCAGACTGTGGGTGTGTCCGTGGGCGAGATCGACGACTACCTGGCCGCGCTCGACGAGCCGAGCCGTTCGACGCTGCGCGCGCTGCGCCAGACGATCCTCGAGATCGTCCCCGACGCAGAGCAGTGCATCTCCTACAACCTCCCGGCGTTCCGGGTCGACGGGAAGGTGGTGGCCGGGTTCGCCGCCTTCAAGAACCACCTCGCGTACCTCCCCCACAGTGGCTCGGTCTTCCCCCAGCTGCCCGACGCGCTGGCCGGCTACACCCACACCACCGGGTCCCTGCACTTCGCCCTCGACGAGCCGCTGCCCGAACCGCTCGTCCGACAGCTCATCGCCGTGAGGCTCGCCCAGCTGGCCCCGAACGGACCCGATTGAAGGTCTCCTGCTAGAGCAGTGGAGTTCGGGGTCGTGCCACGCGGGAACCCGTCTTCTCCGAAGCTCGCCATCACGGTCGATCGGGAAGTCCGTGACGGGGGTGCTCGAAGCCGCCGAGGCCGAAGGGGTCAGCGTGTCGGCGTGGATGACCAACGCGCCGTGCCGTCGCCCTGTTGGCACGCGACGGGCTCACGTCGAAGCGGTCAGCGGTACTGGTCAGCTCAGCCCGTGGGGAGGTCGACTGATACGTCGAGGCCGCCGGATGCTCGTGGTTCGGCTTGGATGTGGCCGCCGTGGGCCGTGACGATGGAGGCGACGATGGAGAGGCCTAGTCCGACGCCGCGGCGCGCCGGTGTAGGGGCAGTTGCGCTGGCTCGGTCGCGCCCCAATCTTCGGAAGGGCTCGAACAGCTGGGCGACCTGATCCATGGTGATGCGTTCGCCGCTGTTGGACACGTCGAGGCGCGCGCTGGTGCCGACGTGTCTGGTGGTGACGCGCACCCATCCTCCGGGCTGGTTGTGGCGGATGCTGTTCTCGACCAGGTTCTCGGTGAGGCGGTCGAGTAGGCCCGGATCGCCGTGGACTGGCGCGGCTTGGGCATCGATGGCCAGTTCGATGTGGGAGCTCGCCGCCTCGGGGGCAGCGTGGCTGATGGCTTGGCGGGCGACGTCGGCCAGGTCGACCTGCTCGGTGATCTCGATGCCGTGCTCGGCGGTGGCGAGCGCGAGGAGGCTGGTGACGAGGCGGTCGCACCGGTCCACCGCGTCGTTCATGGTGGCGATGGTGGCTCGAAGTTCGTCGGGGGTGGTGTCGGGTCGCCGGAGGGCGACCTCGGCTTCGGTGCGCAGGATGGTCAGTGGGGTGCGCAGCTCGTGGGAGGCGTTGGCCACAAATCGGCGTTGGCCGGCGAAGGCGCGGTCCAGGCGTCCCAGCATCTCGTCGAAGGTGTCGGCGAGGGCCTTGAGCTCGTCGTCAGGGCCTTCCAGGGCGATGCGCTGGTCCAGGTTCTGGGCCGACAGGCGCCGGGCGGTGTCGGTGATCTCGGCCAGGGGGCGCAGCGCTCTGCCGGCTACCCACCATCCGAGGCCAGCGGCCACCACCGCGAACCCGGCCAGAGCCACCAGCGACTGGTAGAGCAGCTGGTGCAGCGCGGTCCGGTTGGCGTCGAGGGGCAAGTTGGTGAGCAGGTCTGCGGGCACCGGGCGGGGAATCTGCCCGGACCTGATCATCTTGGCGACCTTGGCGGCTGGCATGCCGGCGATCGTCTTCAACGTCGCGACCTCGTTGGCGGGGAGGCCAACCGCGGTCGTCCTCTTCTTCGTTGCCCGGGACTTGGCGTTGTCGATGGCGGCCTGGGTGCTGAGCAGCTTGCGGGCACGGAGGACGACGTCTTCGCCGGTCTGCACGCTGACCTGGTTGGCAGGCAGGCTGTGGTGCAGAAGGGCGTAGTTGATGGCCAGCAGGCCGGCGCCGGCCACCAGGAAGAGCCCGGCGTAGAGCGCGGTGAGGCGGACCCGGAGTGTGTGGCGGTGGGTCATGGGATCCGGTAGCCGGCGCCGACGACGGTCTCGATGAGCGGCGGTGCGCCGAGCTTGCGCCGCAGCTTCGACACGGTCATCCGTACGGTGTTGGTGAAGGGGTCGGTGCGGTCGTCCCACACCTGCTCGAGTAGGTCCTCGGTGGTGACGACGTCGCCGTTTGCGCCGACCAGCGCCTCGAGCACGCCGAGCTCCTTGCGGGTGAGATCCAGACGTAGCCCGTCACGATGGGCCACCCGCCGGGCCGGGTCGACCACCACGCCGCGTCGGCTCAGGACCGGTGGGCGGGCCGGTTGGGAGCGACGCGACAGTGCCCGGAGCCGGGCCACCAGCTCAGCGAAGGCGAACGGCTTGGGCAGGTAGTCGTCGGCTCCCAGTCCCAGCCCGTCGACCCGGTCGATCACGGCCCGTGCCGCGGTCAGCATCAGGATGCGGGGCGCATCAGGCTGGGCCACGAGCTGCTGGCAGACCTGGTCGCCGTGCACGATCGGCAGGTCACGGTCGAGGACCACCACGTCGTATCGAACCGCGAGCGCCTTGTCGAGGGCCTCGGAGCCGTCCAACGCCAGGTCGACGGCCATGCCCTCCCACTCCAGGCCGCGCCGGATCGAGTCAGCCAGGACCGCTTCGTCCTCGACCACCAGCACGCGCACGGCCCCAGGCTGCCATTCACGGCATAACGCCGCTGTCTCCAAGTCGGTGACGGCCGAGACATGCCCGATCCGGTACAAGGCCCTCATGTCTGTCGAACACAGGAGATGGGCCGCGAGGCCGCGCCACCGCCGTCATCGGCTCGCGTTGGGGAGACTCGTGGGTCTGGTCAGCATGGCGCTGGTCGGAATGGCCCTGGCCGGGTGCGGCTCGAGTCGGGGCCCGGGGGTTGCGTCGTTGAGCGGCCACGGTCCGACTACGACCGCGGGCACCGACTTCGACGCCGACATGGTCGCCTATGCGCATTGCATGCGCGCCCACGGATCAGATGTCCCCGACCCGGTGCACCGACCGGGCCATCCCGGGTTGAGCTTGGAGCTGCCCGAGGGCGCGTCCGACAACCCCACCTTCCAGGCGGCGGACGAGGCCTGCCGGCACCTCCTGTCAGGTCTGATCGCCATGAAGCAGGCCCACCAGCCGACGATGAGCGGGACGGAGCTCGACGCGCTGGCGGCCTACGCGGCCTGCATGCGCGCCCATCAGATCGGCATGCTCGACCCCACCCCGCAAGGGGTGCTCAACCTGGGCCACGTGCCCGGCATCGCCTCCTCGACCGGCCGCTACTCGCCCGAGTTCCGGGCCGCCGATCAGGCCTGTCGCCACCTGCTGCCCCGCGGGGTCAAGGACGACGGGACCGGCCCTTGAAGCGAAGAGTCCTGGTCGTGATCACCGGCGTCGCCCTGCTGGGGGCCGTGGCCGGGGTCTCCGCCGCCGTCGGGGCGCGTCGCGCGCGGGCCACCACCGATCCCAGCCTCCACCCGCTCGCCGCGGCCACCGCGGCGGTGGTGCGCACCAACCTGACTGCCACCACCTCGGCCAACGGGACGCTGGACTTCGCTCCCATCCCGCCCATCGTCAACCGCCTGGACGGCACCTACACCTGGCTGCCCACCCCCGACCAGATCGTCCCGGCCGGGGGGACCCTGTTCGCGGTCGACGACCAACCGGTGCTCGAGATGACCGGGAACGTCCCGGCGTTCCGCGCCTTCCAGCCCGCCATGACCGACGGGCCTGATGTTGCGCAACTCCAGGCAGGGCTCGTCGCGCTGGGCGACGACACAGACCACGACATCGTCGTCGACGGTCACCTCGGGTGGGCCACGACCGCGGCCATCGAGCAGCTGCAGCGTGCCCACGGGATGACCCCAACCGGCGTTCTCGAGCTTGGACGGGTGGTGTTCACGGCCGGGCCCGTGCGCATCGGTCCGCTTCAGGCCGACATCGGCCAGCCTGCCTCGGTGACCGCTCCCTACCAGGCCACCTCCACCCAACCAGTCGCCACGTTCGAGCTGGACGCCGATCGTAGGGACCAGGTGCCGATCGGTACCCGGGTCGGGATCGACCTCCTCGACGGCCACCAGACCACGGGACGCATCGACGCAGTGGTCCCGGACGGTTCCGGCCCGGGGTCCGCCACGGGCTCGGGATCGAACGCTCCGGCCGCTTCGGGCACCACCTCGACGGTGAGGGTCACCGCGGCACTCGACTCGTCGACCGGGACCCCAGCGGTGGCGGTTGGGACGCAGGTGACGGTGGCGGTGGCGGTGGCGGTCCGTCACCAGGTGCTGGCCGTGCCGGTGACCGCCCTGCTGGCTCTGGCCGAGGGCGGCTACGGGGTCGAGGTGGTCGACTCGCACGGTCGGCGGCTGGTCGGCGTGAGGACCGGCCTGTTCGCCCAGAGCCTCGTGGAGGTCTCCGGCCCGGGTTTGGAGGCCGGCCAACGAGTGGTGATCGCCCAGTGAACCCGAACGGCGAGCAATCAGTCGCCGCGGTTCGTCTCCAGGCTGTGACCAAGACCTATGCCGGACCACCTCCCGTCGACGCGGTGGTCGACGCGTCGATCACCGTCCGGCCAGGCGAGTGGGTGGCGCTGGTCGGGCCGTCGGGCTCGGGCAAGTCCACCGTGTTGCACCTCATGGGTGCCCTCGAACGGCCGACCTCCGGCAGCATCGAGGTGGCCGGCCAGACCGTCGAGGGCCTCGACGACCGGGGCTTGGCCCGCCTGCGCTCGCACCACCTCGGCTTCGTGTTCCAGCACTTCGCCCTGCTGCCGCACCTGTCGGCCATCGAGAACCTCCAGACGGCTCTGCTCTATCAGGGTGTCGCCCGCCCGCTCCGACTCACCCTGGCCCGGGCGGCCCTCGCATCGGTCGGCCTCGCCGCCCGCGCCGACCATCGCCCAGCGCAACTCTCAGGCGGCGAGCAGCAACGTGTGGCCATCGCCCGCGCCGTGGTCGGTCGACCCACCATCGTGCTGGCCGACGAGCCCACCGGCAACCTCGACCGCGCCGCGGGTCGAGCCGTACTCGACATCCTCGGCGAGCTGAACCAGGCCGGCAGCACGATGGCCATGATCACCCACGACCGCGAAGTAGCGGCCGCGGCCGCCCGACAGGTGGACATCGTGGACGGGCACATACGCCGGTGAAGCTGACCGACTGCGCGGCCGTGGCCACCGTCGGCTTCCGGGGACGGACCGGCCGCGTGGTCCTGTGCGCATCTGGTGTGGCCCTGGGGGTCGCCGCCATGGTGGCCGTGCTCGTGCTGTCGTCCTCCTCTCGTGCCGCGGTGGTGGCCCGGGTGGACGCCCTCGGGACCAACCTGCTCACCGTCACCCCAGGGCAGGACCCTGGCTCCGGCACCGTCCACCTGAGTCCTGCTTCGGTCGCCATGGTGGGGCGCATCGCGCCCGTGCAGCACGCGTCGGGCACCGAGGTGCTCGCCCAGTCCGTCCGCCGCACCGACCGGGTCGACTCCGCCGACACCGGCGGGATCGGCGTCCTGGCCACCGGCTCGGACCTCGCCGGCACCCTCCGGCTACACCTCGACGGCGGACAGTTCCTGGCCGCGGTCACCGACCGGTTCCCGGTGGTCGTCCTCGGGGCGCAGGCCGCCAGCTACCTCGGGGTCGACCTGGTCGACGGCCGTGCCCAGGTGTGGTTGGGCCAGCGCTGGTTCACCGTGATCGGCGTGCTCGACCCCTCCCTGCTGGCCCCCGAGCTCGACCGATCCGCGCTGATCTCCTTCACGCAGGCCCGAGCCGCGTTCGGCGCCGACGGCTCCCCATCCACGATCTACGTCCGTGCCGACCCGACCGAGATCACCGCGGTGCAGGCCGTACTCGCCGCCACCGCCGATCCCCAGACCCCTCAGGCCGTCGCCATCACCCGCCCCTCCGACGCGCTCACGGCGCGAGCCGCCGCCACCTCCGCCTACACCGCGCTCCTGGTGGGCATCGGCGCGGTGGCCCTGATGGTGGGCGGACTCGGGATCGCCAACATGCTGGTCGTGTCCGTGCTCGAGCGGCGCGTCGAGATCGGAGTGCGCCGCGCCCTGGGTGCCACCTCGATCGACATCGCCGTGCAGTTCGTGGGCGAGGCGCTCGGCGTGTCACTCGCCGGCGGGACCCTCGGCGCGGTCGCGGGCACGGTCCTGGCTGCAACCTACGGGGCCGTTCGGGGGTGGCCGGTGACAGCATCCCCGAGCGTGCTCGTCGTGGCCGTGCTGGCAGCTGGCGGCATCGGGGCCGTGGCAGGCCTCTACCCCGCTCACCGAGCCGCTTCGCTGGCGCCGGCCGAAGCCCTCCGCTCCACCTGACCTCGGCAAGAACTCGGCAAGCTCGGGGGTCCGCTGCACGATCCATCAGCTTCGCGACATGGTGAAGGGCAGGTCGGTGCTCAGCTGCGCGGCTGGTGGATTGGCATGGCCGAGAATGGTGCAGCCCGTGATGCAGTCGAATACGTGTGGAGGACCGTCGCTCGAGGGGATGGTGAAGGTGCGGTGCAGTGTGAGTTGCTGGTGGAACGAGCCGTTCCGGTCGCTCTGGGTGAGAACACCGAATGCCTGATACCCGCAGTCGGTAGGTGGGCACTCAGCGACCCAGATGCTCGCGTTGGCCGGGAAGTTCGTCCCTGTCACCGTGATCGTCTGGCCGTCGCGAAAGCCGGTGTTCGGGGTCAGCGACAAGGCTGGGAGTGGCTCGGCGGGCCCAGGAGCGAACTGGATGCGTCGGCCGACATGTTCCACGCCGGGGTTGGGCTGCTGGGCCGGGCTGATGGCGAGGTCACATCCTCGCGGCTCACGGCCGCAATCGAAGGCATCGCCGTTGACCCTGATGATGCGTCGGACGAGGTACGTCGTGTCGAGGACGCCGTCAGGGTTCGCGGGGGCGGAGGTAGGTGCGTCGCAGGCCGCGTCCCCGACGCCAGGTTCGAGGTTGCGGGCGTCACAGGTGGCGATGCTCGTCATCTGATGCGGGTTGAATCCGGTGGCGTGGATGTGCACGCGCTGGCCGTCCGCAAGGTGGTCGCTCGGTGTCACGGTCAGGTGCCATCGGCTCTCGGCTTTGGGTGCGGTGGTGCTTCGGACCTCGACTGACGGCGAACCGGGTGGGTGCAGCAAGAAGAGGGCGATGCCGGCTGCCACCAGCACGACGAGCGCCGCAGCAAGGGTTAGGGCGCGGCGACCCGACCGTTGGCCGTTCGGCGGCGGGGAAGCCACAGGCGAGGCCGCGTGGGCCTCAGCTCGGCGGGCCAGCTCGTCGAAGTAGGTCCGAAGATCCTCAGCAAGATCAGCCATCGTGGTACACCCCAATTGTCTGTCGCAGGCGTTCGAGCCCACGTTCCACATGGTTCTGGACCGAGGAGCGCGATAGGCCGAGCAGCTCCGCAGTCTCCCGGTGGCTCCAGCCGTAGCCGTGGACCAACGCCACGCACACCCGCTGCCGGTCGGTGAGGTCGGCGAGTGCGATGGCGAGCTTCGGCTCGACGGAGGGCAAGCCCAGCGCCTCGGGGGCTGGTAGCCCAGTCGGATACCGACGCCGCCGGGTGCGGCTTCCACCGACCCGATAGAGGTAGCCGGCCGGGTTCTCCATCGCCGCCAACTCGTCGAAGTGCTCCCACGCGTACGCCAGGGCCTCAGCCAAGGCCTCCTGGCCCCGCTCGAGGCCGTAGCCGGCGACGAACGCCCGGCCCAGCCGCGGCCGGACCGTCTCCAAGAACGCCTCGAAACGACCCTGATCCATCAACCAAGTAGAGCGGTCAAGCCCTCGTCTGCACCACAACGGGAGCGATCGATCGGGCCAAAGGGCGCGGCCACCCAATCAGGCACCTCGGCGCACGCTCCGAGCGCCGGTTCGGGAAACAGCAGGGGCCCCGAGTGCGGTCTCTCGGTCGCCGAGTGGGTCCGTCGTGCCACCGGAGGTGGCGTCCACACCGACGATGGACCGCGGTCGCTATTGTGCGCTCCGTGGGTGCCCACACGGTTCGGAGGGCGGAACCCGTCGATGTTCAGGTGCTCGCGACCACACTGGCCAGCGCGTTCGACGACGACCCGCTCACCACCTGGCTGTTTCCCGGCGAAAGGGCTCGGCGGCGGAAGCTGCCTCGGTTCTTCCGTGCGTTGCTTCGCGTCTCGATCCCGTTCGGCGAGGTCTACACCGGCGATGACGGCCGCTGCGCCGCGATCTGGAACCCCCCGGGCACCTTCCCGTTGGCCTGGTACGCCGATGCGAGGCTCGGGCTCGTGACCACCAGTCTTGTTGGGCTGCGGATCGTGTCGTGCGCCCAGGGGCTGATGTATTTCCCCAGACATCACCCGACCGAACCGCACTGGTACCTCCAGATGCTGGGGACCGATCCCGCCTGGCAGGGCCACGGCGGCGGCTCGGCGATCATGGCGCCGGTCCTCGATCGCTGCGACCGGGACGGCGACCGGATCTACCTCGAGTCTTCGAAGGAACGCAACATTCCGTTCTACGAGCGACACGGGTTCGTGGTCACCGATGAGATCTCGGTGCCCCGCGGACCGGTCGTGTGGGCTATGTGGAGGGAGCCACGTTGACAGCGGCACGGGGCGCCCATGACACCCACGGGCGCGATCGATGCCCCCGGGCCAATGCATGGCGGTCGAAACGCCGCAGGCATCACGGGCTCACCGTCGAAGTCACCCGACTCAGCCAAAGTCGTACTACGCCAACGGCGACGGTCTCGCCGACGTCCAGGCCACGGTCTCAGGCGAGACGGTGAAGGTACCGTGGATGGCATGGAGGCGGAGACGGAGGACCCGCTGTCGGGTGCGCGGCAGCCCCTCTCTCGTAGATGGGTTCGCGGCGCCCTGTTTGGGCTGGCGGCGGTCGTAGTGGCTGTCGCGCTGTTCTTCGGGGTCACGGCGTGGACAGGGCTTCCCGGCCCCGGGCCTGTTCGCCGCTACCCGGTCGGTGACCTCTACTCCTTGGCGGACCGCATCAACGCCAGTGACCACGGCGCGGCCTCGGTTGACCTCCTCCGATCTCGGGTCCTCGTCTGGGATTCGGTGATCTCCTGCGACCTGGTCGAGCTCACTGGTGCTGATCGGACCATGATCGAGAGGGTCAACATCCTCACCGGCCCGCACAGCTGTGCGATCAGATAGCGGCCGGTGGGGCGCCTGGCGGGCCCGGTCCCAGGCCACCTGGAAGTTGGCCCGGCGGATGGGGCTGGCCCTGTGCGGCAGAACAGCAGACCGGTCGGGCCCGGCGCCGCGGATCACACAGGGGTTGCGCCCGATCCGCTCGTCGTCGACCGCGGTGTTCGAGATGGTCCGCAACAGCCGGTAGCACTTGGCCACCGTCGACGGCCCGCGACGGCCCGCATGCAACAGCCCGGCCCGCCACGAACGCACCCGGGCCACCGTCAGATCCCCCAGCCCGACATCGCCGAGCACCGGCAGGATGTGCAGCCGCAGCTCGGACTCGTACAGCTCCCGGGTCCGAGGGCGCAGTCCCGGGTGCTGGCCCAGCCAGTCCCAGGCGTAGTCCCGAAGCGTCACCGACGCCGCCGCCGGGTCGATCCACAGTCCGCGGCGCAGGTCGGCGCGCACGCCGGCCAGGAAGTCGTCGGCCTCGCGCTTGGTGGCGAACGTGGTCGGCGCCCGGAACGTCTGGTGGTCGACCTGGTAGCGGGCCTGGTAGCGACCCGAGGGCAGCTTGCGCACGCTGCCCCACCCGTTGCGCTGTCCCGCCATCCCGGTCACCTCGCACTGCTCAGCGCCTGTCAGAGGTGGCCGTCGCCGCGCTCCCGACACCCCGACCCACCCCAACGGGAGGGCACCGTCGCGGACGACGGCGGGAGAAGTGGCACGGCAGTGGCACGAAGCCGGATTCGAAGGGGCCGACCGACCCGGCAGGCGCAGCGGATAGGGCGGCTGACCTGCGAATTCACACGAGAGCGGGTGACGGGAATCGAACCCGCATGACCAGCTTGGAAGGCTGGGACTCTAGCCATTGAGCTACACCCGCGGGCCTGGTCAACATAACGCCTCGGCGGGCTCACCCCGGGCGCCAATCGGTCTGGCGCATCCGCCCCGGCTACCTTCGCTCCCATGAGGATCGGGTTGAGTGGTGGTGCGGCAACGACCGACGGGCTGGTCGACCAGGCGGTGCGGGCCGAGGCCGACGGCTTCACCAGCCTCTGGTACGCCAGCGCCATCGCCGCCGACCCGCTGGTGGCCATGGCCCTCGCTGGTCGAGCCACGACCTCCATCGAGCTGGGCACCTCGGTGCTCCAGACCTACACCGCCCACCCGGTGCTGCAGGCCAACCGGGCGATCTCGGTGGCCACGGCCATGGGCCGCCCGGGCTTCACCCTCGGGCTCGGGCCGTCGCACCAGCTCCCGGTCGAGCAGGCCTACGGCCTTTCCTACGCCCACCCCGGACGGCACACCGAGGAGTACGTGCGCATCGTCGCCGCCATGCTGGCCGGCCAGGCGGTCGACGTCGACGGCGAGGAGTTCCGCGTCCACCTCCCGGGCCGCGGCGCGCCCGTCGATCCGCCGGTGTCGGTGTTGGTCGCCGCCCTGGCGCCTCGGATGCTGCGGGTGGCCGGCGAGCAGGCGGACGGGACGATCTTGTGGATGGGCAACGCCCGGGCGGTCGAGGTCCATGTGGCGCCGCGGGTGGGGGCCGCGGCCGCCGCCGCGGGACGAGCCGAGCCACGGGTGGTGGCGGGCCTCCCCGTGGCCGTGCACGACGACCTCGACGAGGCACGGGGCGCGGCGGGTTCGATGTTCGCGGGCTACGGCGACCTGCCCAACTACCGGCGGTTGCTCGACATCGGCGAGGTGGCCGGCCCGGCCGAGGCCGCCGTCGTGGGTGACGAGGCCTCGGTGGAGTCGCAGATCCAGGCGCTGTTCGACGCCGGCGCCACCGACGTGTGGGCCGCCATCTTCCCCGTGGGCTCCGACACGCGGGGCTCTCGGGCGCGGAGCCGCGCCCTGCTGCGCGACCTGGCCACCCGGGCCTGAGCGGGTCCGCCGGACCCCCGGCGGACCCTCGCCCTGGCCAGCCTGAACGGGGCAGACCTGCGAAGGGCCCAGCTCGTGAAGGCCGACCTGCGGTTCGGATCGATCGTCGGCGCCGACCTCCGAGGGGCCAACCTGTCGGGGGTGGATCTGGCCGACAGCAACGCCAACGGCGCCAAGTTCGCCGGCGCGAACCTGACCGGCGTGAACCTCACCGACGCCGACCTCACCGGGGCTGACCTGACCGGCGGGTCCTCGATGGTGCCGTCTTCTGCGACACGCTCATGCCCGACGCGACCGTCCGGAACCCGACCCTGGGCAACTGCCCCGACGGCTGACGAACCAACCCCCGGTCAACCGGACGGCGGTGCCACCGGCTCGGTCGCGTGTTCGAGGGTGAACGCGGCGTTGATGAGGGCGAGGTGCGACAGCGCCTGGGGCAGGTTGCCCAGGAAGGCTCCGGTGGCCGGGTCGATCTGCTCGGAGTAGAGCCCCACCCCGTTGGCCAGCGCCAGCAGTTGCGCCATGAGCCGTCGGGCCCGTTGCAGCTGGCCGGTGCGGGCCAGCGCGTCGACCATCCAGAAGCTGCAGGCCACGAAGGCGCCCTCCTCGGCGGCCATCCCGGTGTAGCGGTAGAGGAGCGGACCCACCCCGAGCTCGTCGGCCACGGCCTCGATGGTCGTGGCCAGCCGTGGGCCCCGGTCGAAGCCGGTCCGGCCGGCCAGCAGCACGGCCGCATCGAGGTCTTCGGTGTCGGCGTGGAACGTGTAGGCCTGCTTGGCCTCAGACCAGCAGTGGGTGTCGACCCAGTCCCGGATCTCCTCGGCGCCTGCTCGCCAGCGCTCGATCCGCCGGTCAGGGATCTGGCCCGTCTCGGCCAGGTGCACGGCGCGTTCGAGAGCGACCCAGCACCCGATCTTCGAGCTCGTGTAGTGGCGACGCTCCTCGAGCTCCCAGATCCCCGAGTCCCGGCACCGCCATCGATCGCAGCAGCGGTCCGCGAGGTCGGCCAGCATCCTGGCGGTGGCCAGGTCCAGCAGGTGGCCTTCGGCGCAATAGCGGCCGATGGTGTCGAGGAGATCGCCGTAGGTCCCGAGCTGCAGCTGGTCAGACGCCGCGTTCCCCGATCGGGCCGGCCGGCTGTGGCGCCAACCGGGGCAGTCGAGATCGGTCTCGTGGTCGGCCGTGGCCCCGTCGAGGGCGTAGAAGACGTGCAGGTCGCCGCCGTTGCGCCGCACGGCGTCGAGGAGCCAGGAGACCGCCGCGTGGACCTCCTCGTGCAGGCCCAGGTGCAGCAGGGCGTCGAGGACGAAGGACGAGTCCCGGGTCCAGGCGAAGCGGTAGTCCCAGTTCTTGTCGCCTCCGACCCGTTCGGGCAGCGAGGTGGTCGCGGCCGCGGCGATGGCCCCGGAGTGCTCGGCCAGCAACGCCTTGAGCACCAGCGCCGACCGGCGGACAGGACCGTCCCAGCAGCCCGCTGGGCTCATCAGATCGCTCCAGCTCCGCCAGGCCGCGATGGTCCGGTCCAGTCGGTGCTGGATGGCGGCGGAGCTGGGCAGGAAGAGCGGCTCGGCGTCGGTGGCCACCACGGCCAGCAGGCCGCGGGCCCCTTCCTGGAACCGGGCGTGGCCCGACGCTGCGTGTGGGTCGACGGTCGCCGGCGGGAACCCGTCGAGGATCACGCCCAGGCTCTGGTCCTCGATTCGGATCACGGGCGTGCCGTGGCGGTCGACCACCCACGGGTTGGCTCGGCCGAAGCGGTCTCCGGGCTGGAAGCGCCAGGCCAGGTCGACGGACCCGCTCACGATGTCGACCCGCTGCGCCAGCTCGGTCCATGGGAGGCGACCGGCCGTGCCCACGTTGAGGGCAGCCACGATCCGAGCCGTGCCGGTGGCGGTCGTGTAGGTGGTCTCGACGACGTTGGTGTCCGGCAGGTAGCGGCGAGAGACCCCGCACTGGTCGACCGGGGCCAGGGCGAGGTGCCCGCCGGCGACGGGGTCCAGCAGACCCGACACCACCGGCGGCGAGTCGAGGGCCGGCAGCGGCCACCAGTCCACGCGACCGTCCAGGGCCAGCAACGCCACCGTTCGGCCGTCTCCGAGGACGGCGTAGTCCTCGATCGGCGCGTAGCCGTCGGAGCGGTCGGGGCTCACGATGCTCCGGCCCGCCGGTGCAGGTCGGCCCGGGCGAGCGCGCGCTGGTTCACCTCGGTCGCTCGCCGGCCACCCGGGAGCCGGCCGAGGAGGGGTCCGACGGCGATGACGATGGCCAGCCCCATCACCAGCCCGACCAGCGGGGCACCCGGCTTGGCGAGGCCCGTCGCCACGAGCAGCGCCGTGGCCGCCGCCGGCGCGTGATGCGTGCCCAACACCTCGAGCACGGCGACCGTCGCCCCGACCGACAGGGCCGCCGCCGCGGTCTGCGCCCAGGTCGGAGCGCCGGTCGTGCTCACCGAGGCCTGGTGGAGCAGCCCGAAGGCCACCAGTGCGCCGAAGCCGGCACCCAGCCCGACGGTGTGCCCGATCAGTGCGTTGCGCAACCGCGAGTACTCCGACTCGGGATGGGCAGCGAACAGGTAGGCGGTCGGGCCCACCGTGCTGGTGAGCAGCGGCCAGGCCAGCCAATGACCGGCCAGGCCGACGGCCCCGACCAGCACGAGCGTCATCGCCAGGTAGCGGGCAGCCACGACCAGGCGCAGGCTCGGACCAGGTGCCCCCAACCGAGGGCCGACAGGATGATCTCGCTCCGGGCCGGCCGTCACGACGGCGCGCCTCGATCAGCGGTGGTGTCGTGGGCGGCTCGGCCCATCTCGAGGTCGGCCAGGACGAAGGCACCGGCGAGGGCGGCATCGATGGCCGCGGCGCGTTGCCATCGGCCCGGGCGAGCGCTGACCAGCACGTCGCTGACCCCGTGGCTCAGGTCGGCCAGCAGGCCGAGCCCGAGCACGGGGCCGGGTCGACCGGGCGCCAACGCCAGGGTGAGGACGGCCTGGCTGGCCTGCCGCAGACCCAGGGCTCGGACGACGGTTCGTGAGAACGGGTCGTGGCCGAGATCGGTGCCCGCTTTGCGCAGCACGGCATCGGGGAGGGCCATCAGGGCCATCCCCCAACCCAGCCGCAGGATGCAGAGCGCAGGCAGGCGGCTCGTCGAGATGCTGTCCGCCACTACAGCCGAGTGGCGGGGGAGGGCCGGTCCCTCACCGTGGCGCCGGCGGCCTGGGCGAAGGTCAGCGCCGCCCGGGGCAGCGACTTGAGGAAGCTCGGGTCGAGGAACCCGCCCGCTCGGTCGTCGAAGTCGCCGTGGGCGCCGGCGTCGTGGTCGTCGTCGACCGGTTCGCGCAGGTTGTGGCGACGGTCGGGGTCGATGGGCTCAGGGGTGAGCTGGCTGTCCCACGCGCCGCGCGCTGCGTATTGGCCGGCCAGGCCAGGGGCGACCTGGCCGGCCGCCACGAGCAGCTTGTTCCACGAGCCGAGCACCTTGGACCGGCGGCCGTCGAGCGCGACCTCGACGATGGCCCGGGCGGCCGTCTCGGGCTGGTAGATGGGTGGAACGGGCTGAGGGTGGTGGTCGAGCGTGGTCTTGCACCAGTTGAACTGCGGTGTGTTGACCGCCGGGAGGTGGACCATCGACAGCCGTACGTGGCTGTGGTCGTGGGCCAGCTCGGCGCGGGTCGACTCGAAGAACCCCCGACAAGCGAACTTGGCCGCGCAGTAGGCCGACTGGAGCGGGATGCCCATGAAGGCGAGGGCCGAGCCGACGTTGACGATGTGGCCGTGATCACGGGGCCGCATCCGCTCCAAGGCGGCCATGGTGCCCCACACCTGGCCCAGGAAGGTCACCTCGACCGCCCGACGGAAGTCGTCGGGCTCGATGTCGGACACGGGTGCGAAGCAGGTGGTCATGGCGTCGTTGACCCACACGTCGATGGGGCCGAGCTCCTCCTCGGCGAGGCGTGCCGCCTCGGCGACCGCCGCGGGGTCGGACACATCGGTGGGAAAGCTCACGGCTCGCCCGCCGCATCGCTTGACCTCGTCGGCGGCGGCCTCGAGCCCGGCCGGACCCCGGGCCACGAGCCCCACGTCGAAGCCCGCTGAGGCCAGCTCCACCGCGACCGCACGACCGACGCCGGCTGACGCGCCGGTGACCACAGCAACGTTTCGCTCGACCATCTCGTCCACCTCACTCCTGGTCGTGGTTGTTGTTCGGTCGGCTCCTACCCGCCCGCGCACTCGAGGCGCCTTCGAATTGATCCCGAGCTGCGGGGTTTGACGAGCACCTGCTCACTGCCGTTCGTGCGCCCGGCAAGGTCCTGCTGATTGACTCGGCGCTCGGGCCTAGGAGTGCAGGGTTCCGCAGTTCGTTGCCTCGGTGACGATGTAGGTCCCATCGCCCAGCAGCGACACAGTGACCTCCCATCGTCCGCTGTGCAGCGTGTTTCCGTTGCCGATACTCCAACCGCTTCTCGGGAGCTCCCGACCCTGGAGCGTCCGGGCGAACTGGTCGACGGCCGCTTGGGGCGACGGCGCTGCGTCGTGCGCGCCGTCGGCAAGATCGATCTCGATGCCAGCGCATCTCGTCGGTGAGCGCTCTACAAGTGAATGGACCCCGAAGGCGAGGCAGCCAGCGAGCACCACCGCGGCTGCCAGGCCCCACGCCCACCATCCGCCCTTGCGCGGCCACGCGGGCTCCCGTAGGTCAGGCCACGATGGTTCGTCCACGCCCGTCACCCGCTGCGCCATTGGCCACAGCCTATGGCAAGGGCCGTCAAGGGCCGTCCGGCCGACCCAAGCTCTCTGAGCCGAGGTGCCTGATTCGTTCGGCTCGCGGAGCTGGGGTCTCCAATTGGGGGGTGCCCAATTGGAGAGGCGCGACCATTGCGGCATGAAGCCAGCGGTGCGGTACGTCGAGCTCAAGTCGGGTCACAACGACGATGGCCCCGCGTGGATCGGGTGGGTCAAGTTCTCGAAGTCAGGCCGCTCGATCTACTACCGCGGTCTGACTCTTCGACGAACACCGGGGCTGTGGTCGGCCAACCATGTCGACGTGGATACTGGCGACCGGTACTGGGTATCGGGAGTCAAACGAGACGGCCGCGATCGTCACTGGGCCGGGCGCGGATCGGTTCACGTCGATGAGGACGCCAGAGCCGAGTACAAGCGGCTCATCGGGCAGACTGGTCGGGGTGGGGAGATTCGAACTCCCGGCCTCCTGCTCCCAAAGCAGGCGCGCTAACCAAGCTGCGCTACACCCCGGCGGGACGCCACCCTACAAGTCCGCTGACCGGGCCATCCCATCCATAGCGTGGCAGGGTGATCCTCCCCAAGGTCCGCGACCCGCGGTTCATCACCATCCGCCGCGGGGGATCGCTCACGGACGCCGACCACCACCTCCTGGCCCTCTGGGCGGCCGCCTGTGCGCAGCACGTGCTGCCCCTCTTCGAGTCGCCCCAGCCATCGGACCCACGGCCGCGCCACGCCATCGAGCAGGTCCGGGCCTGGACCCGGGGGGAGATCACGATGACGCAGTCCCGCTCGGCCGGGGGCCGCGCCATGGCTGCGGCCCGGGCCTGGCGCGGCGCGCCCCGTCACGCCGCCTTCGCGGCCGGACAGGCCGCGGTGGTCGCCCACGTCGCCGCCCACGAGCTGGGCGCCGCCGCGTACGCCATCAAGGCGGTGCAGGCCTCGAGCTCGGCCGACCGGGCGGCGCGCGCCGGACAGCTCGAGTGCGCCTGGCAGCGCGACCGGCTCCCGGACGCCATCCGCGACCTGGTGCTCGACGACCAGCGGCTCCGCAACGAGATCTGCTGGTCGGTGTTCGACGTGTGACCCGGCTGTCGGCCACGGCTGGCCGAGGAACAATCCGAGCACACGGTCGTTGCACACGGGCATGGACCTGACCGACGCCATCGCCTTCGCCCGCGCCCACCGCCAGGGCGTGCTCGTCACCCAGCGCGCCAACGGGCGCCCGCAGCTGTCCAACATCGTCTACGCGGTCGACGCGGGTGGCACCATCCGCATCTCCATCACCGCCGCCCGGGCCAAGTACCACAACCTGGTGCGCACACCGTGGGCCGCGCTGCACGTCAGCCAGGACGACTTCTACGGCTACGCCGTCCTCGAGGGCCCAGCCGAGCTGGCGCCGGTGGCCGCGGCCCGCGACGACGCCACCGTCGACGAGTTGATCGAGTTGTACCGCGCCGTGGGCGGCACCCACGACGACTGGGACGACTACCGCCGGGCCATGGTCGACGATCGCCGCACCGTCGTGCGCCTGCGTCCTGACCACGCCTACGGCATGGTCCGCGGCTGAACCGGCCGCGGCCGTAGCCTCGGGCCGATGCGCATCACCGACCTCTGGCGCTGCCCGGTCAAGTCGACCCAGGGCGAGCCGCTCGAGGCAGCTGAGGTTGGCGGTCACGGCATCGTCGGCGATCGGCAGTGGGCCCTGCTCGACGTCGAGACCAACGAGGTGCTGACGGCTCGTCGGGAGCCGCGGCTCCTCTTCGCGCAGAGCCGCCTGGGCCCGGGCGATCGACCCTCCATCGTGGTCGACGACGGCCCCGAGCTGGGCGACGACGCGGCCCGGTCGGACTGGTTGGGCCATCGGGTCGCGCTGGTGCGGGCCGAGGCGGACCGCCATGGCACCTACGAGATCGCGGTGGACTTCGAGGACGAGCCGGGCAGCGCCTGGGTGGCCTGGGACGGCCCCGACGGCTCCTTCCACGACGGGGGCAAGGCGCAGCTGTCCGTGCTGAGTCGGGCCCAGATCGGTGACTGGGACCCTCGGCGCTTCCGAGCCAACGTGCTGGTCGACGAGGGCGACGAGCAGGACCTGCTGGGTGCCACCGTCGAGTTGGGCCAGGTCGTCGTCCGGGTGGCCGCTCCCATCGGGCGCTGCGTCATGACCACCCGCCCCCAGCCCGGTGGCATCGAGCGCGACCTCGACGTGCTGCGCACCATCAACCGCGAGCGGGCCGGCATCCTGGCCGTGGGCGCCCAGGTGCTCCGACCCGGGCGTGTTCAGGTTGGCGACGAGCTGATCGTGGTGGGCTGACCAGGCGCGTCCGGACGCGCACCGACCCATGAGGCGGCCCCATTCTCGGGCAGGACCTGGCCGGCGCACAGAATCCTCGCATGTGAGGAACCGACCCTGGGCACATGTCTGGGGTGATCGATGTCTCGGCCGAGCCGCGCCCCGCGGCCCCGACCACCGAGATGGCGCCGCCCGCCCGTCGGCTCGGGCATCGGCCCCAGCTCGACGGCCTGCGAGGCGTCGCCTTCGTGATGGTCCTCATCGACCACACCCGCCTGCTGGCCGACCTGCAGTTCGGCGAGGTGGCCATGTACGTCTTCCTGGCCCTCAGCGGGTTCCTGGTCACGGTGGGGTTGCTGGGCGAGGCCGGTCGGCAACCCACGATCCGCGTCCGGCGCTTCTTCGCTCGTCGGGGACGGCGGTTGCTCCCCGCGTTGGCCGGACTGCTCATCGTGTGGCTGGTGGTGGTGGCGCTGTTCCCCCACGCCGGATGGGCGCCGCCCTGGTGCTGGGCGTCGTGATGGCCGAACGAGGTTGGATCCATCGCCTGCTCGGCCACCGGGTGCTGGGCTACCTCGGGTCCCGTTCCTACGGCCTGTACCTGTGGCACTACGTCTGGCTCACCTGGCTGGCCGGGTTCGGTCTCCTCGGCATCGCCAGCGCGGTGCTGGCTTCGCTGGTGTGCGCCGAGGCGTCGTGGCAGTGCATCGAGCGGCGGTTCGGATCAGCCGGCCGCCCCGGGCCGGTCGGGCCGGTCGGGCCGAGCGCGGCGCCAATGAGCTTGGAGGCGGCCGGGTCGGCACCCATCATGGGGGCATGACCCCAGCGGCGCGTCCACCGGCCCACTTCAACCACGCCGGCACGTCCCTGCCCGCGCCGGGCGTGATCGACCGGGTGGCGGCTCACCTGCACCTCGAGGCCGAGATCGGCGGCTACGAGGCGGGTGAGCAGGTGGCCGACGAGCTGGCCGCGGGCCGGGAGGCGGTGGGGGCGGTCCTGGGCGTGCCCGGCGACGACGTGGTGCTGGTCGAGAGCGCCACCCACGCCTGGTCGACGATCGTGTGGGCCCTGGCCCTCAGCCACGGCTGGGGCCCCGGCGACCGGGTCGTGGTCGACCAGTTCGCCTACGTGAGCAGCTGGGCCGTGCTCGTGCGGCTGCGGTCGGTGTGCGGCCTGCAGATCGTGGTGGCCCCGGCCCAGGTCGACGGCACGGTCGACCCGGCCCGTCTGGCCGACGTCGTCGACGACACCACCCGCCTGGTGCTCATCACGCACGTCCCCACCCACGTGGGCACGGTCACGCCGATCGAGGAGGCGTGCGTCGCCCTGGCCGGCTGTGGCGTCGACGCCACGCTGGCCCTCGACCTCAGCCAGTCCGTGGGCCAGCTGCCCGTCGACGTGGGCCAGCTGGGGGCATCGGTGGCCTTCGCCCCGGGCCGCAAGTTCCTGCGCGCCCCGCGCGGTACCGGCCTGCTCTACGTCGCGCCCGACCTGGCCGAGACGGTGGTGCCCCTGGCCCTCGACCTGACCTCGACCGACTCGGTCAGCACCGGCGGGGTGGAGCCGGCTCCGGGGGCGGGCCGCTTCGAGCTGTTCGAGCACAGCGTGGCGCTGCGCCTGGGGCTCGGCGCGGCGGCCCAGCACCTGCTGGCCACCGGTGTCGACGATGTGGCCCGGGACGTGGCCGAGCGCACCCAGCGGGTGGTGGACCTGGTCACGGCCATCCCCGGTCTGACCCTGGTGGCCCCGGCGCCGCTGCGGGGCATCGTGTCGTTCACCCACGCCCACCTCGACCCGACCCAGGTGCGGTCCCGGCTGGCGGCCGAAGGGGTGAACGTGTGGACCAACGTGGCCAACGGCAGCCCGATCGACGGCGAGCGCCGCGCCCTCGGGCCCTCGGTGCGGGTGTCACCCCACGTCACGACCGCCGACGACGAGCTCGACCGCCTCGACCGGGCCCTCCGCCGGCTGGGCTGATCGGGCCCCTGGCCGACGACCCTCCCGGTCGGGGGCGGGCCCGACGGCCACTACACTCCGCCACCGTGAAGACGTCGGTGATCGAACTCGAAGACAACAAGGTGAAGCTCTCCGTCGAGGTGGACGAGCAGGAGTTCGAGACCGCCCTCGACGCCACCTTCCGCAAGATCGCCCGAGAGGTGAAGGTGCCGGGGTTCCGGCCCGGCAAGGCGCCCCGCAAGCTCCTCGAGGCCCGCCTGGGTGAGGGCGTGGCCCGGGGCGAGGCCCTGCGCGACGCCATCCCCGACTACTACGCCAAGGCGGTGCGCGAGCACGAGGTCGACGTCATCGCCGCCCCTGAGATCGAGATCACCGAGGGCGAGGAGGCCGGCGCGGTCGTGTTCGACGCCGTGGTCGAGGTCCGGCCCGTCGTGACCGTGCCCGGCTACGACAACCTGCGCGTGACCCTGCCGCGACCCGAGGCCACCGACGAGGAGATCGACGCCCAGATCGACCGCATGCGGCGCCAGTACGCCGAGCTCGAGACGGTCGAGCGAGAGGCGGCCGAAGGCGACATCGTCACCATCGACGTGCGCGGCTCCCAGGGCGAGGAGGATCTCGAGGGTCTGACGGCCGAGGACTACTCCTACGAGGTGGGCAGCGGGGCGATCGTGCCCGAGCTCGACGAGGCCCTGATCGGCGCCGACGCCGGCGACGAGTTGTCCTTCGACGCCGACCACCCCGACCCCGAGGAAGAGGACGGGCTGCACTTCGAGGTCACCCTCAAAGAGGTCAAGGAGCGGGTGCTGCCCGACGCCGACGACACGTGGGCGGCCGAGGCCTCCGAGTTCGACACCCTGGCCGAGCTGCGGGCCGACCTGGCCGAGCGCATGACCACCGTGCGACGCCTGCAGGCCCAGATGAACCTGCGCGACAAGGTGGGCGATGCCACCGCCGAGCTGGTCGACCTCGAGGTGCCCGAGCCGCTCGTGGCCGGCGAGATGCGCCAGCGCCTCGAGGACTTCTCCATGCGGCTGGGGGCCCAGGGCCTGAACCTCGACCAGTGGCTGGCCAGCTCCGGGCAGGACCCCAACGAGTTCGTAGAGGAGCTGCGGGCCACCGCCACCCGTGCGGCCAAGTTCGACCTGGCCCTGCGGGCGGTGGCCGACGCCGAGCAGATCGAAGCCACCGACGATGACCTCGAGGCCGAGTTCGGCCAGGTGGCCCAGCAGCTCGATCTCACCCCCGAAGCCGTGCGCCTGCGCTTCGAGGAGGCCGACCAGGTGGCCGCCATCCGAGGCGACATCCGCCGGCGCAAGGCCCTCGACTGGCTGGTCGAGTCCGTCGAGGTGGTCGACGAGGAGGGCAACCCGATCGACCGGTCCGACCTGCTGGTGCCCGAGGACGAGGACGCCGCGGACGACGGCGACGACGAGTCCGAGGAGCTGGGCGGAGTTGCCGCTAGCGTCGATGGTCCCACCGGAGAAGCCGCCGAGTCCGACTCGGCCGACGGCACCGAGCCCGAAGAGGACGCAGAGTGATCTCGCCCCGCAACTACAACATCCCCTACGTCGTCGAGCAGACCAACCGCGGCGAGCGGGGCTACGACCTCTACTCCAAGCTGCTCAAGGAGAACATCATCTTCGTGGGCACGCCGATCGACGACACGATCGCCAACCTGATCTGCGCCCAGCTGCTGCACCTCGAGTCCGAGAGCCCCGACAAGGACATCAACCTCTACATCAACTCGCCCGGCGGCGACATCACGGCGCTGTTCGCCATCTACGACACCATGTCGTTCATCAAGCCCGACATCTCCACCATCTGCTTCGGCCAGGCCGCGTCGGCCGCGGCCGTGCTGCTGGCGGCGGGCACCCCGGGCAAGCGCCTGGCCCTGCCCCACGCCCGCATCCTCATCCACCAGCCCTACGCCCAGTCCCAGGGCCAGGCCACCGACATCGAGCTGGCCGCCCGCGAGATCCTGCGCATGCGCACCCTGCTCGAGGAGATCCTGAGCAAGCACACCGGCCAGCCCGTGGAAAAGATCCACCAGGACACCGACCGCGACTTTGTAATGTCGGCATCCGAAGCCATGGAGTACGGCATCATCGACGAGGTCATCTCGGCTCGTTCGCTCGCCGACAACAGCGGACCGATCGCAGCCGTCCACTGATCACCACCCAATCCGACAACTGGGGAGACGAACCGACGTGGCCAAGTTCGGAGATGGTGGCGAGCTGCTGAAGTGCTCGTTCTGCGGCAAGTCGCAGAAGCAGGTCAAGAAGCTCATCGCCGGCCCCGGCGTGTACATCTGCGACGAGTGCATCGACCTCTGCAACGAGATCATCGAGGAGGAGCTGGCCGAGACCAGCGACCTGCGCTTCGACGAGCTGCCCAAGCCCCGTGAGATCTACGACTTCCTGAACGACTACATCATCGGTCAGGACCAGGCCAAGAAGATCCTGTCGGTGGCGGTCTACAACCACTACAAGCGGGTGCAGTTCGGCAGCGGCCACGAGACCGAGGTCGAGCTGGCCAAGTCCAACATCATGCTGATCGGCCCCACTGGCTGCGGCAAGACGTTGCTGGCCCAGACGCTGGCCCGCATGCTCAACGTGCCCTTCGCCATCGCCGATGCCACCGCCCTGACCGAGGCCGGCTACGTCGGTGAGGACGTCGAGAACATCCTGCTCAAGCTGATCCAGGCCGCCGACTACGACGTCAAGAAGGCCGAGACCGGCATCATCTACATCGACGAGATCGACAAGATCGCCCGCAAGAGCGAGAACCCGTCGATCACCCGCGACGTGTCGGGCGAGGGCGTGCAGCAGGCCCTGCTCAAGATCCTGGAGGGCACCACCGCCTCGGTGCCGCCGCAGGGGGGCCGCAAGCACCCGCACCAGGAGTTCATCCAGATCGACACGACCAACATCCTGTTCATCTGCGGTGGCGCGTTCGCCGGCATCGACAAGATCATCGAGAGCCGCATCGGCAAGAAGGGCGTCGGCTTCTCCGCCGAGCTGCGCAGCGCCAACGGCCCCGACCTGGGCCAGCTCTACTCCCAGGTGCTGCCCGAAGACCTGCTCAAGTTCGGCCTCATCCCCGAGTTCATCGGGCGCCTGCCGGTCATCGGCGCGGTCAGCAACCTCGACCAGGAGGCGCTGATCCGCATCCTGGTCGAGCCCCGCAACGCGCTGATCAAGCAGTACCAGAAGTTCTTCGAGTTCGAGGACGCCCAACTCGAGTTCACCGACGATGCGCTGGCGGCGGTGGCCGACCAGGCCCTGCTGCGCGGCACCGGGGCGCGGGGCCTGCGGGCCATCCTCGAAGAGGTGCTGCTGAGCACCATGTACGACCTGCCCAGCCGGGCCGACGTCGAGCGGGTGGTCATCGACCGCACCGTGGTGCTCGACAAGGTCAACCCCACGCTGGTGCCGCGCGCGGCCACGCCGACGGCGTCGCGCCCCCGTCGCGCCGCGTCCTGAACCGGCGTGGAGCTGGCTGAGGCCCTCGAGTACCTCGACCGCCATCCCCGCCGCTCCCGAGTCGGCGCGCCCGGGCCCGTCGTCAGCGCCCTCGGATCGCCACCCGACGCCCTGGGGAGCGTGCTCGACGCCCTGGGGAACCCCCAACACGCCTATCCGGTGATCCTGGTGGCCGGTTCGGTCGGGTCCTCCACCGTGACCCGGCTGATCGGCGCCATCCTGGCGGCCACCGGCCTCACCACTGGCACCCTGGTCAGCGCCGACCTCGAGCGCCCAGGAGACCGCGTGGCCCGCAACGGGGAGGTCATGGCCGACGCCGAGCTGGCCGACATCCTGGGGGCGGTCGCCCACCTGGAGGCGTTGGTCAGCCCGGACCTCAGCTGGTCAGAGGTGCTGGCGGCGGCCGCCCTCGGCTGGTTCGCCCAGGTGGCGGTGGACGTGGCCGTGATCGAGGTGGGATCGGCGGGCACCGACGACGCCCCCGCCCGGGTGGCGCCGGCCGTGACGGTGGTGGCGGCGTCGGATCCGGCGGCCGTCGGCCGCCTGATCGATTGGGTGCCCCGCGATGCGGTGGCGGTCTTGGGTGACCCCGACGAGGAGTCCCGAGCCGTGGTGGCCACTCGAGGGCCGGCCGAGCTCATCCAACGCGACGTCGAGCTCGACGTGTCCGAGAACCTGGCCGCGGTAGGTGGTCGGGTGGTCGATCTGCGCACGCCGCACGGTCGCTACCAGGAGCTGTTCGTGCCCCTGCACGGCGCGGCCTCGGGCGACGCCGCGGGGTTGGCGGTGGCCGCCGCCGAGGCTTTCTTCGCACGCCCGCTGGATCCCGATCTGGTGGCCGAAGGCCTGGCCACTGCGGTCGACCCGGGGCACTTCGAGGTGGTGGGCCGCGGGCCGCTGGTGGTCGTGGACGTGGCCGCCGACCCCGAGGCGCTCCAACGGGTGGCCGCCATCTGGCGACAGGACTTCGAGGTCAGCGGACGGCGGTTGCTGGTGATCGGGGCATCGGTCAGCGCCGAGGTGACCGACCTGCTCGACGCGGTGGAGGCGGTCTCGTTCGACGAGGTGATCGTGACCCGCGCTCCCGGTCCCGATGCACTCGACGCGCGGGTGTTGGCCGCCGCCGCCGAGGCTTTGGGCATCGACCCGATGGTGGTGGCCGACGTGGAGGACGCGGTCGACGGGGCGCGGGTCGCGTCCACGCCCGACGACGCCATCCTGATCACGGGCTCCCCCCGCGTGGTCGGCGCGGCCAGGGCCAAGCTCGCTTGACCGTGGTCGGGCGCGAGCCGTCGGGCGCCGACGGTCCGAACCACGGGCTCGGGCCGAATCGCTCGGCCTGAGGGTCGTCGCCTAGCCTCCGGCGCCATGGATCGCACCCTCGTCATCTGCAAGCCCGACGCCGTCGAACGCGGCCTGGTCGGGGAGATCATCGGCCGGTTCGAGCGCAAGGGGCTCACCCTGGTGGCCGCCGAGCTGCGCACCATCGACGCCGAGCTGGCCAGTCGGCACTACGCCGAGCACGTGGGCAAGGGCTTCTACGACGAGCTCGTGGCCTTCATCGGCCGCTCACCGGCGCTGGTGTTCGTGCTCGAGGGGCCGGAGGACACCTGGAAGGTGGTGCGCACCATGATGGGCACCACCAACCCTCGCGAGGCCGATCCGGGCACCATCCGCGGCGACCTGGGCATCCTGTTCACCGAGAACCTGGTCCACGGCTCCGACTCCCTCGAGTCGGCCCAGCGCGAGATCGCCATCTTCTTCCCGGGTCTGATTTCCTAGCCCTCTGGTCGGCGAGCCTCCCGGCGGGCGCAGCAGATTGCAGTCGCGTTACGAACCGATAGGATTCGGGCGTTGCTGCGGGCGGAGAAACTCTTCCGGAGTGCCCCTGCACAGGTGGGCCGGGTGGCCTAGCCTGCGGGAAGCCGCCCCAACCACGATCGTCCGCTTTGGGACCACAGATTGGCCGACACGGTGCTCTCCTCCTTCTCTTCGATCATGGGCCGCGACATGGCCGTCGACCTCGGGACGGCGAACACGTTGGTGTACCTCGCCGGCGAAGGGATCGTGCTGAACGAGCCCTCGGTGGTGGCGGTCAACGTCAACGACGGCCGCCCGGTGGCGGTGGGCGCCGAGGCCAAGCGCATGATCGGGCGCACCCCGGCCCACATCAAGGCGATCCGGCCGCTCAAGGACGGCGTCATCGCGGACTTCGACATCTGCGAGAAGATGCTGCGCTACTTCATCCAGAAGGTCCACCAGCGCAAGTGGGCCAAGCCCCGCATGGTCATCTGCGTGCCCTCGGGCATCACCCCGGTCGAGCAGCGCGCCGTGCAGGAGGCCGCCGAGATGGCAGGGGCCCGCAAGCCGGCCCGCATCATCTCCGAGCCCATGGCCGCAGCCATCGGCGCCGGGCTGCCGGTGCATGAGCCGACCGGCAACATGATCGTCGACATCGGGGGCGGCACCACCGAGGTGGCCGTCATCTCCCTGGGCGGGGTGGTCACCAGCCAGTCGATCCGCGTCGGCGGCGACGAGCTCGACGACTCGATCATCCAGTTCATCAAGAAGGAGTACAGCCTGGCCCTGGGCGAGCGCACCGCCGAGGAGGTGAAGGTGGCGCTCGGGTCGGCGTGGCCCCTCGAGGTCGAGCTGCACGCCGAGATCCGAGGCCGTGACCTGGTCACCGGCCTGCCCAAGACCATCGTCACCTCGACCGACGAGATCCGCGAGGCCATCGACGAGCCGGTATCGGCCATCGTCGACGCGGTCAAGGTCACCCTCGACAAGACGCCTCCCGAGCTGGCTGCCGACATCATGGAGCAGGGGATCGTCCTGGCCGGCGGGGGCGCACTGCTCAACGGGCTGGGGGCCCGGCTCGAGCACGAGACCGGGATGCCGATCGTGATCGCGCCCAACCCGCTGTTCTGCGTGGCCATCGGTTCGGGTCAGTCCCTCGAGCACTTCGAGGCGTTCGACGGCGGGCTCTTCTCGACCAGTCCCGACTGAGCGGACCGCCCGCATGGCCATGTCGCGGCGGATCGGTCGATCCCGGTTCACCCTCGTCCTGCTCATCCTCACGTCGCTGACCCTGCTCACCCTCGACTTCCGCGGCTTCGGGCCCATCGACACGGCTCGCAGCAGCGTGCTGTCGGCCCTGGCGCCGGTCGGCCACGGGGCTCAGGCCGTCGTGCGCCCGTTCTCCAACCTGTGGGGCGGCGCCTTCCGCTACGACGACGTGCGCAAGCAGAACCAGGCGCTGCAGGAGCAGCTCGACCAGATGCGCAGCCAGATCGCGGCCGGACAGGTGGCCGAGCAGTCCAACCAGCAGCTGCTCGAACAGGCCAACCTCCCCTTCGTGGGTGACGTCCCCACGGTACGGGCGCCCGTGCTGTCGGGTCCGGTGGCCAACTTCGACGACACCATCGAGATCGGCCGGGGCTCGTCGAGCGGCCTGCGCGCCGGCATGCCGGTGGTGGTGGGCACCGGTCTGGTGGGCACGGTGGTGCAGGTGTCGTCCCGCCAGGCGGTGGTCAAGCTCATCACCGACACCTCCTTCTCGGTGGGGGTCACCGTGCTCGGCACCGACGTCGGCGGCGCGCCCGGCATCGAGGGGGTGGCCACCGGGCAGGGCAACAGCCGCCGCATCCAGGCCACCGTCGATGCCGGTGATCCGGTCAAGCGGGGCGACATCCTCATCACCCGAGGCGAGCCCGGCAGCCTGTTCCCCACGGGTCTGCCCGTGGGCACGGTCTACTCCGTGTCGAGCGACTCCGACGCCCTGCAGCAGACCCTGGGCGTCGACCTGTTGGCCGACGTGCACGACCTCAGCTACGTGAGCGTGCTCAAGTGGCAGAGCCCCAGCTCGTGACGTCGCCCGCCGGGCTGACGACATGAAGGTCGTGGTGCGCGTCGCCCTGGTGCTGATCAGCGCCGCGGTGCTCGAGCAGGGGCTCTCGGTGCTGCGCGTCGACGGGGTGGCGGCTGACGTGCTCCTGCTGGTGGCGGTGTCGGCCGGCATCGTGGGCGGACCCGACCTGGGCGCGCTCATCGGCTTCTTCGCCGGGCTGACCATGGACCTGCTGGTCACCGCGCCGATGGGTCTGGCCGCCCTGGCCTACTGCCTGAGCGGGTACGCCGTCGGGATGCTGCACGGCACCTCGGTGCGCACCTCGCGATGGCAGGGTCCGGTGCTGGCCGCGGTGGGCAGCGCCCTGGGCACGGTGGGCTACGTCCTGTTGGCCCGGATGGTGGGGCGAACCGGGCTGTTGAACACCCACCTGGTGACGGTGGTGCTGGTCGTGTCGTTGGTCAACGCGGTGCTGGCGCCCTGGGCCATCCGGCTCATGCGCTGGGCGCTCGGCGATGCCGTGCCCAGCCGAGCCGCGATCCGTTGACGGGTCCGACATGATGGAATTGGGCCCCGTGGGTCGGAGCAAGCAACCCCTGGGACGGGCCGCCCCGTGCGGCCACCAGGTCGAGCGGGCCCGCTGATGGAAGCCAGCTCGTCGCGCCTGCGGCTCAGCATCCTGGCCGTGGTGGTCATCTCGCTGTTCGGGGCCCTGTTCGCCCGCATGTGGTACCTGCAGGTGATGGTGGCCAACCGCTACCAGCTCCAGGCCACGGCCAACCGCGTCCGCACCGTGCAGATCGAGGCGCCCCGCGGCCTCATCTACGACGACAAGGGTCGGCTCCTGGTCGGGAACCGCACATCGTTGGTGGTCACCATCGACCCCTCCGACTTCGCCAAGCTCACCAAGGCGGCCCAGGCCGACCTGGTGTCGCGGGTGGCCACGGAGCTGACCGACTCGGGCGTGCCCACCAAGGACGCCGGCATCCGCCAGTCCCTGGCCGACAAGCAGTACAGCCTGCTGCAGCCCATCCCGATCGCGGTCGACGTGCCCGACGACGTGTACCTGTACTTCTCCGAGCGCGCGGCGCAGTACCCGTCGGTGGCGGTCGAGCGCGAATCGGTGCGGGCCTACCCCAACGGGTCGCTGGCGGCCAACGTGCTCGGCTACGTCGGGCGGATCTCCGACGTCGAGATCAAGGCCAAGCAGGGCGGCATCACGCCCACCCACAAGGTGGCCAAGCCGTACCAACCCGACAGCGAGATCGGCAAGACCGGGGTGGAGGCGGCCTACGAGGACGAGCTGCGGGGCACCCCCGGCATCGAGACGATCGAGGTGGACGCGTCCAACAACCCGGTGCGGGTGCTGAGCGAGACCAAGCCGGTGCCCGGGGACAACCTGCGCCTGACCCTCGACATCGATGCCCAGGCCTCGGCCGAGACGGCGCTGGCCAGCCAGCTGACCCAGCTCCAGGGCCGGCGCGAGTCGGGCACGCACCAGACCATGAAGGCCTCGGCCGGCTCGGTGGTGGCCATCAACCCGACCACCGGTGGCATCAAGGCCATGGCCACCTATCCCACCTACAACCCGGCCGACTTCGTCAACGGCATCTCCACCGAGGAGTACCAGACCCTCACGGGCAGCGGCAGCGACAACAACCCGCTGATCAACCGGGCCACCCAGGGCCAGTACGCGCCCGGCTCGACCTTCAAGCTGGTCACGGCCACCGCTGCCCTGCAGCACGGTCTGATCACCGGCTCCACCCCCTTCGATGACACCGGCGGCTATCGGATCCCGGGCGCGTGCTCGGGGGCCGGCTGCTTCAAGCGCAACTCCGGGGGCGAGGTGCTGGGTGAGCTGTCGCTGCCCGGCGCGCTGACCCGATCCAGCGACGCCTTCTTCTACAAGCTGGGCTACCAGTTCTATTCGGGCTCGGGCGTGTACGGACCCTCCGCCCTGCACGACACGGCGGTGAGCTACGGCCTGGCCCAACCCACCGGCATCCCCACCGGCAACGAGGCCATCGGCTTCATCCCGGACGCGGCCACCGAGGCCGAGCGCCACAAGGAGGCGCCGGCCGCCTTCAACGGCCAGTGGTTGCCCGGCGACGCCGAGAACGCGGCGGTGGGCCAGGGCGACGTGCTGGTCACCCCGCTTCAGCTGGCCAACGCCTACGCCACCTTCGCCAACCATGGCACCCGCTACCAGCCCCAGGTGGTCGAGGCCGTCCTCAAACCGGGCGGTGACCCGACCAAGCCGTCCGACGTGCTGAGCGTGGTCAAGCCGGTGGCGGCCGGCCACGTCGACCTGCCGGCCAACGTCTACGACCCGATCCTCACCGGCCTGCAGGGCGTGCTGGCCAACCCCAAGGGCACCGCCTACCAGGCCTTCCAGGGCTTCGACCTGCAGGCCGTACCGCTGGCCGGCAAGACGGGTACGGCCGAGGTGACGGGCAAGGCCGACACCTCCGTGTTCGCCTCGTTCGGGCCGGTGGGCGCGCCGCAGTACGCCATCGTGGCCGTGCTCGAGCAGGCCGGCTTCGGTGCGGATGCGGCCGCGCCCGTGGTGCGCCACGTGTGGGAGACGGTCACCGGCCAGTCCCAGACCCAGGTCGCCCCCCAGTCGACCGGGATCATCGGCTGATGGCCATCACCGCCAACCGGCCCAGCTCGAGCTGGGGTGGGGGCCGCGACCGCAGCCGGCGCGACCTGTCGGCGCCGTGGCGCCACGTCGACCCGGTGCTGCTGGTGTGCACCGTCTTCATCTCGCTGCTCGGGATCGTGACCGTGTACAGCGCCACCCGGGGCAACTCGGGACCGCCCAACCACAGCTACCTGATCAAGCAGACCATGTTCGTGGTGCTCGGTTTCGGCGCCATGGTGGTCACCGCCAGCATCGACTACCGCAAGTACCGCGACTGGCTGGTGCCCATCTACGCCTTCATGGTGCTGTTCCTGGGGCTGGTGGTGTCGCCGCTCGGCTCCAACGCCAATGGCGCCCAGTCGTGGTACGGGTTCGGCGGTTTCCAGCTGCAGCCGTCGGAGATCTCCAAGGTGCTGCTGATCATGACCCTGGGCGGCCTCCTGGCCGCGTGGAAGGGCGACATCGACCTGCGGCGACTGCTGATCGCCCTGGTGGTGGCCGGCCTCCCCATGGGGCTGATCATGTTGCAGCCCGACCTGGGGACGGCGCTGGTGTTCATCTGCATCAGCGCGGCCATGTTCTGCGTGGCCGGCGTCCGTGGGCGCTACCTGGCCATCCTGGCCCTGATCGCCATCATCGGCGTGGTCGGCATCCTCAGCTCCAACACCCTGCAGAAGTACCAGAAGGACCGGCTGACCGAGTTCGTCGATCCCAGCAACACCTCGGGCGCGGGCTACAACCTCAACCAGAGCCAGACCGCCATCGCCAACGGCGGGGTGAGCGGCTACGGCCTGTTCAAGGGTCCCCAGACCCGGCTGGGCTACGTGCCCGAGCAGCAGACCGACTTCATCTTCACCGCCCTCGGTGAGCAGTTCGGTCTGATCGGCGGATGCCTGCTGCTGGGGCTGTTCTCGGTGGTCGTGTGGCGCATCTGGCGCAGCGCCCGGCTGGCCCGCGACCTGTACGGCACCCTGCTGTGCGTCGGCGTGCTGGCCATGCTCGTGTTCCAGATCTTCGAATCCATGGGCATGACCATGGGCATCATGCCGGTGACCGGCATCCCGCTGCCCTTCATGTCCTACGGCGGGTCCTCGACGGTGGCCTGCTTCGTGGCCATCGGCCTGGTGCTCAACGTCCACATGCACCGATTTCGCTAGCCCTCCGGTCGGCAAGCCCCTGCTGCCTTGGCCCTCCGGTCGGCGAGCCCCTGCTGCCTTGGCCCTCCGGTCGGCGAGCCTCCCTGCGGGCGGGCTTCGCCCATCCGGGTGTCATCGGTGCAGCGGCTTCGGCCTGGCGGCCTGCGCCTTCCAGCCCCATGACGCGTTCTTCGGGCCCCGGTCACCGATCCGGTAGCCTGTGAGGAAATGAATTCGATCTGGCCGCAGCTTGAACCTCTGCTGGCCAGGGTCCAGAAGCCCGCTCGATACATCGGTTGCGAAGATGGTGCTCAGCGACCTGACCACGAGCACGGTCGGGTGGCCTGGCTGCTCATCTATCCGGACACCTACGAGATCGGCCTGCCCAACCAGGGGCTGCAGATCCTCTACGAGATCCTCAACGAGCGGGACGACGCCCTGGCCGAGCGGACCTACGCCCCGTGGGTCGACCTCGAGCCGCTGCTGCGCGCCCACCAGCTGCCGTTGTTCTCGGTCGACACGCACCGACCGGCCCAGGCCTTCGACCTGCTGGCCTTCAACCTGTCGGCCGAGCTCGTCTACACCAACCTCCTGAACTGCATCGACCTGGCCGGCGTGCCCGTCCGGGCCGCCGATCGCCGACCCGACGACCCGCTGGTCGTGGCCGGTGGCCACTGCACCTACAACCCCGAGCCGCTGGCCGACTTCCTCGACGTCGTCGTGCTCGGAGACGGCGAGGAGGTGGTGGGTGAGATCACCGAGGTGGTGGCCGAGTGGAAGGCATCCGGACGCACCGAGGGGTCACGCCAGCAGGTGCTGCGCCGGCTGGCCTCGGTGCCCGGGGTGTACGTGCCGTCGATGTACGACGTCACCTACGAGGGCGAGCACCTGGTCGGGGTGACGCCTCGGCACGCAGACGTGCCGGCCCAGGTCGAGAAGCGCACCGTGGCCGACCTGGCCGACTGGCCCTACCCGCGGCGCCAGCTGGTGCCGCTCACCGAGGTGGTGCACGACCGGCTCAACGTGGAGGTGTTCCGGGGTTGCACCCGGGGGTGTCGGTTCTGCCAGGCGGGCATGATCACCCGTCCCGTGCGCGAACGGCCGGCGGCCCAGGTGCGCACCATGATCGACGAGGGCCTGGCTCGCACCGGCTACGACGAGGTGGCGTTGACGTCGTTGTCCACCGCCGACTTCAGCGACATCGAGCAGGTGGTGCGCGACACGGTGCGCCCCGACCGCACCAACCAGGTGTCGGTGTCGTTGCCCAGCCTGCGCGTCGATGCCTTCACCGTGGGGGTGGCCACCGAGCTCCAGCGGGCACGACGCACCGGGCTGACCTTCGCACCCGAGGCGGGGTCGTGGCGGATGCGCCAGGTCATCAACAAGCTGATCTCCGACGACGACCTGTTCGGCGCGGTCACCTCGGCCTACTCGCAGGGCTGGCGGCGCATGAAGCTCTACTTCCTGACCGGCCTGCCCACCGAGACCGATGAGGACACCCTGGGCATCGCCGAGCTGGCCCGGCGATGCGTCGAGATCGGCTCGACCTACGCCAAGGGCGCCTCGGTCACCGTGTCGGTGGGCGGCTTCGTGCCCAAGCCGTTCACCCCGTTCCAGTGGTTCGGCCAGAACACGCCGGTCGAGCTGTCGCGCAAGGTGAACCTGCTGCGTGACGACCTGCGCCGCCACCGTGGCGTGCAGCTCAAGTGGCACGACCCCAAGGCCACGCTGGTCGAGGGGATCATGAGCCGCGGCGACCGGCGCCTGGGGCCGGTCATCGAGGACGTCTGGCGCCACGGCGGCACCTTCCAGGAGTGGTCCGAGCACTTCGACCACCAGCTGTGGGTCGACGCCATGGCCCGCCACGGGTTGTCGGTCGACTGGTACGTCCACCGCCATCGCACCGAGGGCGAGGTGCTGCCGTGGGATCACCTGTCGGCCGGCCTCCACAAGGACTTCCTGTGGCAGGACTGGCGCGACGCCCTCGACGAGCTGGGCCTCGAGGACTGCCGCTGGACGCCGTGCTACGACTGCGGGGCCTGCACCGGCTACGGCATCGAGCACGTGGTGGCGTCGGCCACCCCGCCGGCGGGCGGCAGCCAGGGCACCGGCCAGGGTCTGGTCGGCGCCGGCCGCTCCCACCTGGCCGCCGGGGCATCCGCGGCTGGCAGAGCGGTGCCGGTCAGCCTGCAGGCGAGGCCCTGATGCGGGTGCGCTTCCGGTTCACCAAGCTGGGCAAGGTCCGCTTCATCAGCCATCGAGACACGGCCCGTGCCTGGGAGCGGGCCCTGCGTCGGGCCGAGCTGGCCGTGGCGTTGACCGAGGGCTTCAACCCCCGCCCCAAGGTGCACTTCGGCCTGGCCCTGCCCACCGGGGCCGAGTCCCGGGCCGAGTACCTGGACGTGGACTTCCGCGACGAGCCTGCGCTCCGGGTCGACGACCTGACCGGTCGTCTCAGCCCCCTGCTGCCCGACGGCATCGATGTGACCGCGGCCGCCACCATCGAGACGTCGGCCACCTCCCTGCAGCAGGCCGTGACCAGCTGCAGCTGGACCATCGAGGCGCGGGGGCTCGACCCGGGCACCGGCCCGGGCGCGGTCGACGCCCTGTTGGCCGCCCCCGAGCTGCTGGCCACCCGCCAGCGCAAGGGCCACGACGTCACCGACGACATCCGCCCCTACATCCTCGAGCTCCGCGTCATCCGCGAGGTGGGCCCGGTGCCCGCGCCGCAGGGCGACGAACCCATCGCCCCGGCCGGGATCGAGCTCGACGCCGAGCTCGCCACCCAGCCTCGGGGACTCCGCCCCGCCGAGCTGGCTGCCGCCCTGGGGCCGGCCGTGCGCGAGGGGCGGATCTGCAGGAACCAGCAATGGATCACGATCGACGGTGCCCGGCAGGAACCGCTGCTGGCCGGCGCGACGTCGACGGCGTGTGCCCCCGTGGGGGCACCATGAGGACGCGTGCCCCTGTGGGGGCACCATGAGAAGGGAACGCCTCCATGTCCGAACCGGCCTCCGACAGCCCTGCCTCTCCGGCTCCGGCGACGTCGGCTTCTGCGTCGCCGACCACCAGCCCATCTGCCTCCGCCGCTCCCGCCGCGCCGGCCTCCGGGGCGGACGCTGACGCCAGCCCGGACCCCGGCACCGAGTCGGGCGCCAATGCCAACCGGAACCGACGCCGCGGCTCGCGCGGGGGTCGCGGCCGTGCCCGCAGCGATCGACCCGGCGACGAGCCGAGTGGGTCGGGCGCTTCGTCCGGGCCGGACGGCGCGACGGGAGCTGACCGGGGGGACAGCACCTCGCGTTCGGCCTCGCCGACGGCCGACGAGGGCCCGAAGGGGGGCCGAGCGCCCGCGGCCCGGCCCCGGGCGCGCGCCGGTGCCACCCGCAACCCCGACGAGCTGCCCGAGCGGTCGATCGAGGGGCGTCCGCGCACAGCCGAGGCGGCCGAGAAGGCCCTGGTCCGACGCCCCCGCATCGGCGACTCGAGGCCCGCGCCCGATCCGGCACCGGCGGCCGAGGCCGAGGCCGGCGAGTCCGACACCTCGACCAAGTCGCCGGCCAAGCGTCGGCGTGGCGGTCGCGGCCGAGGCGGCGGCGGGGGAGCGGCCACCAGCAGCGGTGACGGCCGCACCACTCGGGGCGGGACCGATGCCGCGGCCAGCCGGTCCGGCTCGGGTCGAGGACGCGGCGGGGGTCGCGGCGGACGCACCCCGCGGCCGGTCGAGGCCATCGCGGCCGAGCCGTACGAGATCGACGAGGAGACGGCGCGTCGTCGGGGCGGGCGCGAGCGCAAGGGCCGCCCGGTCGGTCGCTACCTGATGACCGTGTCGGTCAAGCCCACGGCCACCCAGATCGCGGTGCTCGAGGGCCGCAGCCTGATCGAGCACTACGTGTCGCGCCCGGCCGACGACGAGCACCAGATCCACGGCAACATCTACCTGGGCAAGGTCCAGAACGTGCTGCCGGGCATGGAGGCGGCCTTCGTCGACATCTCCACGCCCAAGAACGCCGTGCTCTACCGCGGCGACGTGCAGTACGACGCCGAGGACATCGAGGAGAAGGGCGCCAACCCCCGCATCGAGAACCTGCTCAAGGCCAAGCAGACCATCATCTGCCAGGTCACCAAGAACCCGATCGCCCACAAGGGGGCCCGGCTGACCCAGGAGGTGTCGATTCCCGGGCGGTTCGTGGTGCTCATCCCCAACAGCACCACCTACGGCATCTCCAAGCGACTGGCCGACGACGAGCGCAAGCGCCTGCGCACCATCCTCGACCGGGTGCGGCCCAAGGGCCACGGCATCATCGTGCGCACCGCGGCCGAAGGGGTCAGCGCCGAGGAGATCGAGCGCGACGTGGCCCGCCTGTCCCAGCAGTGGGCGCAGATCGAGACCCTGGCGGCCAAGACCACCGGCCCGGCCCTGCTCTACCGGGAGCCGGACATGGCCGTGCGGGTCATCCGGGAGGAGTTCAACCAGGACTACCGCGGGGTGGTCATCGACGATCGGGCCCTGTTCGAGGAGGTCCGTGACTACGTGGCCGGCATCTCGCCGGCCCTGGCTGACCGGGTGGAGTACTACGACCCCGAGACCGAGCCCCTGCCCCTCTACGAGCGCCACCACATCCACGAACAGCTGCACAAGGCCCTCGACCGCAAGGTGTGGCTGCCCTCGGGTGGCTCGCTGATCATCGAGCACACCGAGGCCCTCACCGTCATCGACGTGAACACGGGCAAGAACGTGGGCACGTCCAGCCTGGAGGAGACGGTCTTCCGCAACAACCTGGAGGCCGCGGTCGAGATCGCCAAGCAGCTGCGCCTGCGCGACATCGGCGGGATCATCGTCATCGACTTCATCGACATGGAGATCCGGGAGAACCGCGAGCAGGTCATCGGCACCTTCCGCGACGCCCTGGCCCGCGACAAGACCCGCACCCAGGTGTTCGACATCTCCGAGCTCGGCCTGGTGGAGATGACCCGCAAGCGCATCGGCGAGGGCCTGCTCGAATCGTTCTCGACCCTGTGCCCCGAGTGCGAGGGCCGCGGCCTGCTGCTGGACCGGGATCTGCTGATCTGACCCCCCGAGTTGGTTCGGGGGGTCGCGTCCACTAGCGTGGCCTCCCTATGTATGCCGTGATCAAGACCGGTGGCAAGCAGTACCGGGTCGAAGAAGGCCAGCGCCTCGACGTCGAGAAGCTGGCGGGTGACGAGGTCGAGCTGACGCCGGTGCTCGTCGTCGACGACCAGACCGTGCTGGCCACGCCCGACCAGCTGGCCGGGGTGACGGTGGGCGCCCGGGTGGTGGGCGAAGCCAAGGGCCCGAAGATCAACGGCTTCACCTACAAGAACAAGAGCAACGAGCGTCGTCGCTGGGGTCACCGCCAGCACTACGCCACCATCGAGATCACCACCATCTCCACCGGCGCCTCGGCCCGCAAGCCGGCGAAGGCTGCGGCGGCCAGCGACCAGAAGGACGGCTAGGCATGTCCAAGACCAAGGGCGGCGGCTCCACCCGCAACGGCCGCGACTCGCGGGCCCAGCGGCTGGGCGTCAAGACCTACGACGGCCACCAGGTCACCGCCGGCACGATCATCGTCCGCCAGCGGGGCACGCGCATCCACCCGGGTGAGAACGTCGGCCGTGGCGGCGACGACACGCTCTTCGCCCTCACCGAGGGCAAGGTGAAGTTCGGCCAGCGCCACGGCCGCAAGCTGGTCGACGTCCTGCCGGGCTGACTCGGTCAGCTCGCCAGGTCGACGCCGCGCGGCAGGTCGCGGCTGGTCCACCCCAGCCACTCGACCGCCTGCTGGCAGGCGAAGCGGTCGGTCATGCCGGCCACCCGGGCCACCGCCGCGTGGGTGTCTGACCCGCCCGTCTGCGCACCGCGCCGCGCCGGGACCGGCGCTTCGAGCAGGTGCTCGACCAGCCCCTGCAGCATGCGGACCACCACCTCGGCTTGGCGCACCGACTCGGGGCGCAGGTAGACCCGCTCGTAGTCGAAGGCCCGGAAGGCGGCCAGCGCCTCGGCCAGCGGCGTGACCATGGCCACCCGCCCCGCCTGCACCGTGCCCTGGACCACCCCGTCGACGAAGGCCGCGATCTGGTGGCTGCGACGGGCCCCGCAGCGTTGGCGCACCAGGGCGGGCAGCTCGTCGCCCGCCACCACCCCGGCGGACACCGCGTCCTCGAAGTCGTGGCACACGTAGGCGATGCGGTCGGCCCAGGCCACCACCTCGCCCTCGGGCGTGGCCGGAGCCGGACGTGACCAGGAGTGGTTGCGGATGCCGTCGAGCGTCTCGGCGCACAGGTTGAGCGGGGCCAGCACCACGTCAGCGCCCCACACGGCGTGGTCGTAGCCGCCCACGTAGGGGGCGAAGGCCACCTCGCTGGCGTGGCCACCGGGGCCGTGGCCGCAGTCGTGGCCCAGGGCGATGGCCTCGGTCAGGGCCAGGTTGAGCCCGAGCGCCCCGGAGATGGCCACCGCCACCTGCGCCACCTCGAGAGCGTGGGTGAGCCGGGTGCGCTGGTGGTCGGCCGGGAACACGAACACCTGGGTCTTGCCGGCGAGACGCCGAAAGGCGCTGGCGTGCAGGATGCGATCGCGATCGCGCTCGAAGCACGTGCGGACCGGATCGGGGGCCTCGGCCCGGGCCCGGAGCCCGGCGCCCCGAGCCCGCGTGGCACCGGGGGCCAGCCGGGCGTCCTCGGCGGCTTCGCGCTCGACTCGCCCCCGGGCCTGAGCCTGGACGGGGGCCGAGGCGTCGGCATGGGCCAACGACACGCCACCGGGACCGGTGGCGGCGTGCATGGTGGCGGCCCATGCCGCGGCCGGCCGGACGGTGGTCGCAAGGGTGGAAGAGGTGGCCACATCCCTCATCGTAGAGAGGGGGTGTGACACCATCCCGGGGTGCCGATCGGGGGAAATCTCACGCCCTGCTTCCTATTTGGCCACCCTGCGTGGTTTAATCAGGGGCTGCGTACTCGCACGCGGCCTGGGTCCATCGACCTATTTTCGCTCAGTTGACTGGCGAATCCGGTCGATAGGGCCTTGAGTAGACCTATGTGGAGTGGGGACATGCCGGAGGAGCGGGTGAGGAGCAGCATCGGGAGTGACGCCATCCCCGCTGCCTCGCGACGCCTCCAGGGCGATCGCGGCGCCATCATCGCCGAGGCCGCGTTGCTGACCCCGTTCTTCGTCGCCCTGATGTTCGGGATGCTCGAGTTCGGCGGGGCGTTCCGCGACTATCTCACCGTGTCGAACGCGGCCACGGCCGCGGCTCGCACGGCCGCCATCGAGGGCAACACCAACGACGCCGACTGGTGGATCCTGCAGGCCATCTACAAGAACTCTCAGGCGATGCCGAAATCCCAGATTCTCGAGGTGGAGGTCTTCTCGGCGACCTCCAGCCCAACGGCGACCAGCCCACCGTCGAGTTGCACCAGCATCACCCTCTGCAACAACTACACGGGAGCCGCTCTGCAGAGCTACCTCGGCGCGAGCGTGGAGCCAACCTCGTTCAGCAACACCTGTGTCCCGGGTTCGGGGACGCCCATGAGCAACTGGTGCCCCAACCAACGCAAGGTGGACCTCCAAGATGGCGTCGACTATGTCGGTGTGTACATCAAGGCCCAGCACCCCTGGATCACCGGCATGTTCGGCAGCACACTGACCATGAGCCAGACCCGGGTGACCCAGCTCGAACCGCAGCAGCTCTCGGAGACTGGGTGAGGGGGTCGACGATGCGACGACGTCGTGATCGTGTCACGAGGCGATGCCAGGGGGATGCCGGATCCCTCGTGCTCGAGTTGGCCATGGTCGCCCCGTTCATGGTGCTGCTGTTGTCTGGCATCTTCGAGTTCGGCACCCTGTTCCGCAACGAAACGATCGTGGCCAACGCGGTCCGCCAGGCCGCACGCGTCGAGTCTCAGGCCGGGGACGAGGCCGGCAACGCGACCGTCGACCTCTCGGCCATCCAGACGTTCATGGCGGCCACCAACGGGCTCACCAACATGACCATCCAGCGACTGGTCATCTACGACGCACCCTCAGGTGGGGTCGCGCCCACGAACTGCCGCACGGCCACCTTCACCGACGACGAGAACCCGCATGGTAGGGGCAGCGCGTCGCCCACCGCGCCGACAGCCGGTACGAACTGCAACGTGTACCTGCCAAACCAGATCAAGGACGCCCAGCGGGGCACCCTGAACTCGGGGAGCTCGGTTTCGAGCAAGTTCGGGTGCACCGGGTCGACCAGTTGGGACCGGTATTACTGCGTCACACTGCGGAGCAACACGGTCGGCGGCACGGTCGACAAGGTCGGTGTATGGGTGCAGTACACCTACAAGGATGTGACCAGCCTGCTCGGCAACACGATGACGGTCACCGACTACGCGGCCTTCGCGGTTCAACCCAACGTCTGATCAGTAGAGGTGAGGATCATGCCCGCATCGGCGTACCGCAGGCCAAAGCGCAAGCCAAGGTTCCGCGGCGAGCAGGGCTACATCCTGGTGATGACCGGCTTGCTGATCGTGCCCCTGGTCGTGTTCACGGCCTTCGGGGTCGACCTGGGGGCCTGGTACGCGCAGGCAACCAAGGAGCAGCGAGCGGTCGATGCAGCAGCGTTGGCGGGCGTTGTGCAGCTTCCCAACACGGTCAACGCCGCGTCTGCCGCACAAGCGGCCCTCAAGGCCAACGGGTTCAACGTGGCCTGCACGCAGTCGTCCAGCGACGCCACCAGCTCGGCTCCGTGCACCTACAGCTTCCCGGTCTCCCAGTCCCATCAGATGAACGTGTCATTGTGGGCTTCGGCCACGCGTTACTTCTCTCAGATCGTCATCAGCGGCGAGTCGCTCACGAGGAGCGCCACCGCGCAGTACGACACCCACATCCCGCTGGGCACGCCGTCCGACATCTTCGGCAACGACCCCACAGCCACAGGAACACCGACGCCGGCCCAGCCCAACATCTGGGCGTCCATCAACGGTCCCTACCAGTCCTGGGCGGACGGCGACCCGTTCGCCACGCACTGCGCCGGCACGCCCACCGGGCCCAACAGGAACCCGGCGACCTCGTGCGGCACCACCGCGACCAACGCGAACTACAACGCCTCGGGCTACGAGTGGGCCATCCAGGTGCCGTCCACGATGGCCGGTTCCACCGTATCGGTGCAGATCTACGATGCCGAGTTCGATCCCAGCAACAGCTCGATGCCGGACTCCTGGGGCGGCACCGGCCTCGGCTCGTCCTGGGGCGGGTTCGCCACGACCTACAGCATGTACAACACGACCGGGTCCGATTCGTTGAACACGAAGACGTCCAACCTCATGAGCGGGGCATGCGGGGCACCTGGGGGCCAGAAGACCTACGCCTACACCACCACGGGCACTGCCGGGGTGACCAACGCCTGGTCCACCATCTGCACGTTCACGGTCCCGGTCATGACCGGCGCCTACGACGTGTACCCGATACTGGTAACCAACGGGACGAGCGGCGTCGGGGAGAACGAGTACTCGCTGCGAGCCTGCAAGCTGAGCGGTACCAAGTGTGCCTCTGGCTCGTACTCGCTTGGAACCCAGCCCAAGGTCTACGCCATCAACGACATGTCGCTGTTCAGCCCCAACACCGGGAGCTCAGTCGGCCAGTTCTACCTGGCAAACATCACCTCGAACTACGCCGGCCACACGCTCGAGATCAGCATGTTCGATCCCGGCGATGCGAGCGGTTCGGGCACGATGACCATGTCGATCCTTCCCCCACCCTCGGGGCTGGGCACGGTTCCCACGGCCACCCCGACGGCAAACCCCTCGCCGACAGGTTGCAGCTACACCTCGAAGGCGAGAGCCAGCGCGACGAACTTCCCTGCGCCCTTGGACACCACGATCACGGCCGGGAACCCCTGCAGCTTCGTGACCTATAACAGCTCCAGTGGTGGCAAGTACTACGACGGGAAGTGGCTCACGATCGACGTGACGATCAGCCCGACCTACTCGTGCACCACCGACTGCTGGTGGACGGCGTACTACAAGGGCACGAGCACCGTCACGGCCAGCGACCGCACCACCTGGGTGGTCGACGTGCTCGGCAACCCGGTGCACCTCACGAGCTGACCTACCGGCCCGCGACTGCCGGCGCTCGAATCCCGGTTGGGGCGACGACGTGTCGCCCTAGTCTTGGTCGGATGTCCGGATTCGTCGACGAGTGCCAGCTCAACGTGCGCGGCGGTGACGGGGGTGCCGGCTGCGTGTCCACCCGCCGCGAGGCCCACGTGCCCCTGGGCGGCCCCGACGGGGGCGACGGGGGCGACGGGGGATCGGTGTGGCTGGTGGCCGATCGCAACGTGTCCTCGCTGCTCGCCTTCCGCGACCACCCGCATCGGCGCGCACCGAGCGGGGCCCACGGCCAGGGCAAGAAGCGCCACGGGGCCCGGGGCGCGGATCTGATGGTCCCGGTGCCCGAGGGCACCGAGATCCACGACCAGCACGGGGGGCTGGTGGCCGACCTGGTGGCGGCCGGGGACCGCTGGATGGCGGCCGCCGGAGGTCAGGGGGGCCGGGGCAATGCCCGGTTCCTGTCCAACAAGCGGCGCGCCCCCTCCTTCGCCGAGCAGGGCGAGCGGGGCCAGGAGCAGTGGTTGCGCCTCGAGCTCAAGCTGATGGCCGACGTGGCCCTGGTCGGCTATCCGAACGTGGGCAAGAGCACCATGATCTCGAGGATCTCGGCGGCCAAGCCCAAGATCGCCGACTACCCCTTCACCACCCTCGAGCCCAACCTGGGCGTGGTCCGGGCCGAAGGTCAGGACTTCGTGGTGGCCGACATCCCCGGGGTGATCGAGGGGGCCAGCCAGGGCAAGGGGCTGGGCCACCAGTTCCTGCGCCACATCGAGCGCGCCCGCGTCTTGGCCGTGTTGGTGGATCTGGCCGACACGCCTGGCCAGGTGGGTCCGGCCGAGCAGTACCAGGTGCTGTTGGGCGAGCTGGGTGAGTACCGGCCCGATCTGCTGGACCGTCCGCGGCTGGTGGTCGGCTCCCGGGCCGACGTGGCCGCCGCCACCTGGGCCGACCAGTTGGCCGCGCAGCTCTCCGACGACTCACCGGCCGGTCCGGTCGAACTGGTCGACGGGTCAGGGCCCGGCCTCCACGTCGACGTGGTGGCCTCCGCGGTCACGGGCCAGGGTCTGGCCCAACTGGTGGGCCGGATGGCCGATGCGGTGACCCGGGCTCGCCAGGCCGAGCCGGTGTCGGAGACCTTCGTGGTGCACCGGCCGGTGACCCAGGACTTCCGGGTCGAGCGGTGCGACGACGGGGGGTTCACCGTGGTCGGCCGTCCGGCGGAACGGGCGGTGGCCCTGTCCGACCTGACCAACCCCGACGCCCTCGACTTCGCCCACCACCGACTGCGGCGCCTGGGCGTCGACCAGGCGCTGGCCCGGGCGGGCGCCCGCGAAGGCGACCTGGTGCACATAGGGGGCCACACCTTCACCTTCGAGCCCGACGGCGGCTGACGTGACCCCGCACCTGTCCGGCCCCACCCAGGTGGTGGTGGCCAAGATCGGGACGTCCTCGGTCACCGACGAGTCGGGAGCCATCGTCTCGGGGGCCATCGACAAGCTGTGCGCCGAGGTGGCCGACCTGCACCGTGACGGCCACCGCGTGGTGGTGGTCACCTCGGGGGCCATCGGGGCGGGGTTGCCGGCGCTCGGCCTGGGTGGCGCCGACCGGCCCCGCGACCCGGTCACCCTCCAGGCGGTGTCGGCGGTGGGGCAGAGCCGACTCATGCGCGTCTACGACGACTCGCTGGCCCGGCACGGCCTGGTCGCTGGCCAGGTGCTGCTGGCCCCACTCGACTTCGTGGATCGCCGCCAGTACCTCCAGGCCCGCGGCACGCTGGCCCGACTGCTCGAGCTGGGCGTGGTGCCGGTCGTCAACGAGAACGACGCCATCGCTGACGACGAGATCCGCTTCGGCGACAACGACCGCATCGCCGCCCTGGTCGCCCACCTGGTGGCGGCCGACACGCTGGTGCTGCTCACCGACGCGCCCGGCCTGCTCACCGCCGACCCCCGGCTCGACGCCGAGGCCTCGCTCATCGAGGAGATCGTCGAGGTCGACCACGAGCTCGAGGCCTTGGCCGGCGGGGCCGGGACGGTCCGGGGCAGCGGTGGGATGTCCACCAAGGTGGCGGCGGCCAAGATCGCCTCGTGGTCCGGCGTGCGCACGGTGATCGCCGCGGCCAGCCGGCCCTCCGTGCTGACCGACGCGGTGGCCGGCGCGGTGGGGGTGGGCACCGTGGTGCGGCCGCGTCCCCGCCACCTGGGGGCCCGCAAGCTGTGGATCGCCTTCGCGGTGGGATCGCGGGGCACCATCCGGGTCGACGAGGGTGCCCGCCGGGCGCTGCTGCGGGGTGGCACGTCGCTGCTGGCGGCCGGGGTCACCGGGGCCGAGGGCGCCTTCGAGGCCGACGACGCGGTGGAGGTGGCCGGACCCGACGGCGTGGTGTTCGCCAAGGGGTTGGTGCGCATGGACGCGGCGGGTGTCGACGAGGTGGCCGGCCACCGCAGCGACGAGCTGCCCGAGGGCGCGCCCGGCTGGGTCATCCATCGCGACGACCTGGTGATGCTGCCCTAGAGACTTCCCGCCAACCGGCGGCAGTCACACGCCCTATGGGCGTGTGGATGCCGCCGCGCGCGAGGCGCGAGGCGCGGGCTGGGTCAGGCCGGGTCGGGCTTGGCCGCCTCGACCGGTGCGGCCGCCGGGGCGGCTTCGGCCACGCTCGCATCGCCGGCGCCGAGGGCGGCCGCCTGGTCGCCGGCCCCGACGGCGCCCTGGTCGATGGTGGCGGCCTGCTCGAGCAGCTTGGCACCCTCGGCCTCTGACGGCGGCAGCCCCAGCTGGGTGCGGATCTCGGCCAGCCGGGCCTGGGCCTCGCTGTTCATCGAGGCCCGCTCGATCTCGAGCATCCGGTCGTTGACCGTGCTGCCGCTCAGCTCGGCCACGCCCTTGGCCTTGGCGTAGCGGGCCTCGATCTTGTCGCGGATCTCGTCGAACCCGGGCACGTCGTCGCCCACGGACTCGCCCAGCGAGGCCATGGCCGTGTTCATCTGCTCCTGCATCTTGGTCTGGTCGAGCTGGCTCAGCAGCTTCTGGCGTTCGGCCAGCTTGTTCTGGAGGGACTGCGCGTTCTGGGCCACCGCCGCCTTGGCCTGCTCGGCGGCCTGGGACGACTGGAGCACCAGGGCCTTGGAGTCATCGATCTCGTGCTCCATGGCCACCAGCCGGTTGGCGAAGGACTCGGCCGCCGCCGCGTACTCCGCCGCCTTGGTGGCATCGCCGGCGGTCGAGGCCTGATCGGCCATGAGCACGGCTTGGCGGGTGTTGGTGGTCAGCTTCTCGTAGTCCCCCATCTGCCGGTTGAGGCGCAGCTCGGCCTGCTTCTGGTTGGCGATGACGCTGGCCGCCTGGTCCTTCAGGCGCCGGTGCTGGTCCTGCGCCTCGCCGATGGCCTGTTCGAGCTGCACCTTGGGATCGGCGCGCTCGTTGAACCGGCTGTCGGACTTGGCGGTGAAGTACTTGACTCGACGCTTGATCGACGTCCAGATGCTCATGCGACAAGCGTAGGGCAATCCTCACCCCGGGCGGCGGTCGATGGCGGGGGTGCCCGAGCGGGCCATCTACGCTGGTCAGATGCGTACCGGGCCCGGTCAGACCGACGGCCCTGCCCCCGGGTCGGTCCCCGACGACCTCGAGCCCTACGTGGCGGTGGGGCTGGAGGCCGACGACGGCCTCGAGGGCTCCGAGGATGCCGTGGCCCCCGATGGCGACGACCCGGCGGCCGACGGCGCCGGCCTGGTCCGCTCCAGCGGCGTGGTGGCGGTGGGCACCGCGCTCAGCCGCTTCACCGGTCTGTTCCGCACCATCGTCACCGCCGTCACCCTGGGCACCATCGGCGTGGGCGCCGCCTACAACCTGGCCAACAACACGCCCAACATGATCTACGACCTGCTGCTGGGTGGGGTCCTGTCGGCCACCCTGGTGCCGGTGCTGGTGGCCAACCGCCAGCGAGGTGATGACGACGGCACCGACGCCGTGCTCACCGTGGCCACGGTGTTCCTGACCGTGGTGAGCGTGCTGGCCATCGTGGCCGCCCCGCTGGTCGTCCACCTGTACGGCTCCATCGCCCATGCCGCCTCGACGCCACCGTCGGCCGACCAGGAGCACGTGGCCACGTTGCTGCTGATGCTGTTCGCGCCCCAGGTGCTGTTCTACGGCCTCACCACCCTGGCCACCGCCCTGCTCAACACCCACCGGCGCTTCGCGGCGGCCGCCTTCGCCCCGGTGCTCAACAACGTGATGCTGATCTGTGTGCTCTTGGCCGCCGGCAAGGCCATGGGCCCCAACACCAGCGTGGCCCACGTCGAGTCCGACCCGACCATCATCTGGCTGCTCGGCATCGGCACGACGGCCGGGATCATGGCCATGGCCGTGGTGCTGTGGCCGGCCATCACCCGGGCCCACATCCCGCTGCGCTGGAACTTCGACCCCCGCCACGCGGCGGTGCGCCAGGTGGCGCGCCTGTCGGGGTGGACGCTGGGCTACGTGGTGGCCAACCAGGTCACGCTCTTCGTCGTCATCTCGCTGGCCTTCGGCACCCCGGGCGGCGGCGGGGTCTCGGCCTGGACCTACGCCTACCAGTTCTTCCAGCTGCCCTACGGCATCTTCACCGTGTCGGTCATGACCGCCTTCACCCCTGAGTTGGCCCGGCTGGCCACCGAGCACGACTGGACGCCCTTCCGGGACCGCTTCCTGTTCGGGTTCCGGCTGGTGGCGCTCGTGCTGCTGCCCTCCACGGTGATCCTGGTCATCCTGGCTCGCCCGGTGGTGTCGGTCCTGCTCTCCTACGGGCACTTCCACGCCGCCGATGCCCGGGTCACCGCCGCGACCATGGCCGGCCTGGCCTGGGGGATCGTGGGGTTCTCCGTCTACCTCTACGCCCTGCGCGGGTTCTACGCCCTGCGCGACACCCGCACGCCCTTCCTGATCAACCTGTTCGAGAACGTCCTGACCCTGGCCCTGGCCTTCGGGTTCGTCTCGGGCCTGGGCGAGGGCGTGCAGGGGCTGGCCTGGGCCTGGTCGCTGGCCTACCTGGTGTCGTCGGTGGTCGCCTTCGTGTGGCTGCGGCGCCGCGTCGGCCCGTTCGGGTTGGCGATGGCCGTGCGCACCACGGTGCCGGTGTCGCGGATGGTGGTCGCCGCCGCGGCCATGACCGTGGTGGTGCTGATCGCGGCCCACGTCTTCCCGGCCACCGGCGCGGGGGCGTGGCTGGCCGTCTCGGTGGGCGGGCTGGCCGGGCTGGGGGTGTACGCCCTGCTGCTGGAGCGGATGCACGTGCCCGAGATCCGCGAGATCCCCCGGCTGCTCCTGCGGCGCTGAGCCGGCCGATCGCCCGGCGTCGTAGGCTGGGCGGATGTCTGCGTCCGAGCCGGACCATCTATCGCTGCCGGAGATGGGTCGCCGGGCCCGGGCCGCCTCCCGGGCGCTGGCCACCGCGTCCACGGCCACCAAGGACGAGGCCCTCTCGGGTGCGGCCGACCTGCTCGAAGCCCGGGCCCCCGACCTGCTGGCGGCCAACGCCACCGACGTGGCCCGGGCCGAGCAGTCCGGAGCCACCGCCACCGTCGTCGACCGATTGCGCCTGACCCCGGCCAAGGTGGTGGGCATGGCCGCCGGGCTGCGCCAGGTGGCGGCGCTGGGCGATCCGGTGGGCCAGGTGCTCGACGGCTGGACCCGTCCCAACGGCCTGCGCATCCGGCGGGTGCGGGTGCCGCTGGGCGTGGTGGCCATCATCTACGAGAACCGCCCCAACGTGACCAGCGACGCGGCCGGGCTCTGCCTGAAGTCGGGCAACGCCGCCTTCCTGCGCGGTTCGTCGGGGGCGCTGGCCTCCAACCGGGCCATCACCGACGTGCTGCGCGACGCGGTGGGCAAGGTGGGCCTGCCGCCCGACGCCGTCCAGCTGGTCACCGACGTCAGCCACGAGGCGGCCGTCGAGTTCATGCAGCTGCGCGAGTCGATCGACTGCCTGATCCCCCGCGGCGGCCCCTCGTTGATCCGGTCGATCCTCGACCACGCCACCGTGCCCTACGTGATCGACGGCGACGGCAACTGCCACGTCTACGTCGACGAGCACGCCGATCTCGACATGGCCGAGGCCATCGTGGTGAACGCCAAGACGTCGCGGCCGTCGGTGTGCAACGCGGCCGAGTCGCTGGTCGTGCACCGGGCGGTGGCCGACGAGTTCCTGCGGCGGCTGCCCGGCGCCCTCGACGGCGTCGAACTGCTGGGGGACGAGGCCACCCGGGCGGTGATCCCCGAAGCCGGCGTGGCCGACGACGAGGCCTATGCCACCGAGTTCCTCGACCTGCGCCTGTCGGTGCGCGTGGTCGACTCGCTGGACGCGGCCATCGACCACGTGAACCGCTTCGGCTCGGGCCACAGCGAGGCCATCGTGACCGGCTCGCTCGAGGCCGCCCGGCGCTTCACCACCGAGGTCGACGCCGCGGCCGTGCTGGTCAACGCCTCGACCCGCTTCGTCGACGGCGAGGAGTTCGGCTTCGGGGCCGAGATCGGCATCTCCACCCAGAAGCTGCACGCCCGCGGGCCGATGGGCCTGGCCGAGCTCACCACGGCCAAGTACGTGGTGGAGGGCACTGGGCAAACTCGCTGACCCGGCGATGATCCGCCGGGTCGGCTTCGCCGATCCTTGTCCGGAGCTTCGAGCGGCTGCGCCTGGCGTCTCCGCCGCGGCAGGCCACCTCGGGGCGTTGGTCCACGACCCGAACCGTCTTGACCGGCCGGTCAAGACGACCGGTAGGCTGCTCCGATGGCCTACCGCTTCGACACCGTCGACGATGTCCGTGACCGACTGAAGGGGGCGGACTACCTCGCCGACGAGGGCATCGCCGGGGTCGTGTACCTGGCCGACCGACTGGGCAAGCCCATCCTGGTCGAGGGGCCGGCTGGCACCGGCAAGACGCAGCTGGCCAAGTCGGTGGCCGAGATCACCGAGGCCCGGCTCATCCGGCTCCAGTGCTACGAGGGCCTCGACGAGTCCAAGGCGCTCTACGAATGGAACTACAAGAAGCAGCTGCTGCGCATCCAGGCCGAGCGCAACTCCGATGCCAGCTGGGACGAGATCGAGGACGACATCTTCTCGGATCAGTTCCTGCTCACCCGCCCGCTGCTCGAGGCCATCCGCGCCGACGAGCCGGTGGTGCTGCTCATCGACGAGGTCGACCGGGTCGAGGTGGAGACCGAGGCGCTGCTGCTCGAGATCCTGTCCGACTACCAGGTGTCGATCCCCGAGTTGGGCACCGTGTCGGCCAAGCAGATCCCGCTGGTGTTCCTCACGTCCAACAACACCCGGGAGCTGTCCGAGGCGCTCAAGCGGCGCTGCCTGTTCCTGCACATCGACTACCCCGACCTCGAGCGCGAGAAGCAGATCGTGCTGACGAAGGTGCCCGACCTGACCGACAGCCTGGCTGACCAGGTGGCCCGCATCGTGCGCTCCATCCGCCAGCTCGAGCTGAAGAAGGCGCCGTCGGTGTCCGAGACCATCGACTGGGCCCGCACCCTGGTGCTGTTGGGCATCGAGTCGGTCACCGAGGCCGAGGCGGCCGAGACCATCAACATCCTGCTCAAGTACCAGAGCGACATCACCAAGGCGGTCAAGGAGCTGACCGACGACAAGTCGGGCGTGCGCCGGCCGGCCGGCAAGATCACCCCGTGACCCGAGATCCCTCCCGAAATCTGTGCACTTCCTGCGGTACAGCCGCGACAGCTGCACAGATTTGGGCTCGGGGGATGTCGTGACCGACGTCGCCGAGTCGGGGGTCTCCGGGCGGCCCATGCTCGAGCTGCTGGCCGGGTTCATCGGCGAGCTGCGCCAGGCCGGCCTGCCCGTGAGCCTGACCGAGAACCTCGACGCCATGGAGGCGGTCAAGCACATCCCGCTGGAGGACCGCGAGGCCTTCAAGTACGCGCTGGCCGCCACCCTGGTCAAGAACAACACGCACTGGCGGGCCTTCGAGACGGTCTTCGAGGTGTACTTCTCGTTGCGGGGGCGCGAGTACCAGCTGGACGAAGAGCTCGAGAAGCTTCTGGAGGCGGCCGAGGACGAAGGCCAACAGGGCGCCGAGGGCCAGGACGGCATGAAGGGCGCCGGCGGGGCGGGCGACTCGCTGTCGCCCGAGGAGCTGGCCGAGATGCTCTACAAGGCGCTGCTCCAGGGCGACGACGCCATGATGCGGGCCCTGGCCCGCCAGGCGGTGAAGCGCTACGCGGGGATGGAGCCGGGCCGTCCCGTGGGCGGCACCTATTACCTCTACCGCACCCTGCGGAACCTCGACCTCGACGCCGTGCTGGACCGACTCATGGACCAGGCCCGCCAGGACTCCACCGAGCCGCTGACCCCACTCGAGGAGCGCCTCGAGCACGACGAGTACGAGTCGCGCATCGAGCGGCTCAAGAAGGAGGTCGAGGCCGAGATCCGGCGTCGCCTGGTGGCCGATCGGGGCGTCGAGGCCATGGCCAAGACGCTGCGCAAGCCACTCCCCGAGGACGTCGACTTCATGCACGCCAGCCGCGAGGAGATGGCCTCGTTGCGCAAGGCCATCTACCCGCTGACGCGCAAGTTGGCCGTGCGCCTCGCCCGCAAGCGCCGCCACGGCCGCAAGGGCCCGCTCGACTTCCGCTCCACCGTCCGCCACTCCCTCAGCTACGGCGGGGTGCCGGCCGAGCCCAAGTTCCGCTATCCGCGGCCGTCCAAGCCCGAGATCTTCGTGGTGGCCGACATCTCCGGCTCGGTGGCGGCCTTCGCCCGCTTCACGCTGCACCTCGTGTACGCCATCTCCGGCCAGTTCTCCAAGGTGCGGGCCTTTGTGTTCATCGATGGCATCGACGAGGTCACGCGCTTCTTCGAGGGCGTCGACGACATCGGCGAGGCCGTCCACCGGGTCAACACCGAAGCCGACGTGGTCTGGGTCGACGGCCACTCCGACTACGGCCACGCCTTCGAGGTGTTCTGGCAGCGCTACGGCCGCGAGATCGGGCCCAAGACCACGGTGATGATCCTGGGCGACGCCCGGAACAACTACCACGCCAGCCAGGCCTGGGTGGTCAAGGAGATGCGCAAGAAGGCGCGTCACGTCTTCTGGCTGAACCCCGAGCCCCGCAGCTACTGGGACACCGGCGACTCGATCGTGGGGGAGTACGGGGTGCACTGCGACGGCACCTTCGAGTGCCGCAACCTGCGCCAGCTCGAGCGCTTCGTCGACTACCTGGCCTGACCGCCCTCGGCGAGCAAACTGGGCATCTTTTGCGTGTTGGATTCGCTCATTTTCCTGCCCAGTTTGCTGCGAAGCGCCGGCCGCCCGAGAAATCAGCGCAGCTCGCCGCTCCAGCCCCTGCCGTCCCACCAGCGCGTCCGCCCGCTGCCGCCCGGGTCGGGGTACCACCCGGCGGTAGGCAGCTCGGCCTGTGCCCGGGCCACCTCGGCGGCGACGAGCTCGGCCAGCCGGAAGGCCATGTGCTTGTTGACCACGGCGTTGGACCAGTACAGGGCGGGGTCGAAGCCGGTCACGAAGCTGATCCGCGGCCCGGGGCCGGCGGGGGTGTCCAGGTAGACGCCGCCCTTGCCCCACCCCGGCCCGGTGCGCACCCGGATCTGGTCGGCCGGCGCGTCGAAGCCGACGGGCCACAATCGAACCCGACCGTGGCCGATGGACAGGATCCCGGGGGGACGGTCCCAGGCCGGCTGCATGCCCCGGTGGAGCAGGGTGACGGCCAGAACCAGGTACTGGCCGGATGCAGGCGGTTGCAGCGCGGCCAGGAGGCGGTCACGGATCCGCACCGCTCGGACCACGGCCGTGCCCGAGGCCGCGACGTAGGCCAGCAGGAAGAACACCAGGAAGAGGTCCGGTCCGCTCACGGCCACGAGTCCGACGAGGAGCACCAGGGTGACCAGGACGTAGAGGCACCAGGCCATGGCCCGGCCGGGCTGGCTGGGGTCGAGGGGAGCCGACGCCGGTGGAGGTGGCGCCTGGGGGATCACGGGAAGGTGACCGCCACCGAGGCCAGCGGTGCGCCCGGCGTCGACTTGGCCGGCCCCACCACCACGGTGGCCGGACCGTGCACGATCCCGGTCAACTGCACCCGCTGGCTGAACTGCACCGAGCCCGGGGCCAGCGACCCGGCCACACCCAGCACGGTGGTGGTGGTCGAGGTGGTGGTCGGCAACGCCACCGCCGAGGCGGCGACACGATGGCCGCTGGCATCGAGCACCACGCAGGCCATGGGGACGGTGAGCTGGGTCAGCCCCTGGCACGAGAACGTGGTGCTGAGCTGATCGGCCGGTGCAGGGTTCAGCACCAGGATGGCCGGGGTCATGTCGGCCAGGTCCCCTCGGCTCCACGGGGGCACGCCCGTGGCGCCGTTGGGTTGGCCGTCGATGAGGAACTGCACCTGGTCGATGCCGGGGAACTGGGTGAGCGTGTACACCACCTGGCCCACCTGGGGGCGCGTGTTGGCCGACTCGAACTTGCGGCCGAAGTCGACGATGGCGACGTGGCCCTGTTGTGTGACCGAGTCGAGCACCACGGTCTTGGCCACCGCGTTGGACAGCCCGGCGGCCACGTCTACGGCGTCGGTGCCGGCGATGAGCGTGCGCAGGGCGGTGCCCAGCGGGTCGGTGGTCGGCATCGGACGGCGGTGACCCGGGCTGACCTGGCCGCCCTTGAGGAAGAACGGTGTGAACCCGTCGAGCGCGGTGCTGGGCACCGGTGCGGCCGTCGTCGACGTGGTCGAGGTGGCGGCCCGGGGACGTGACGTCGACGAGCAGGCCGCCGCGGCCAGGGCCACGACCGCCACCAGGGCCACGACCGCCCGCCGACGGTTGGCGGGCCAGTGGGTCAGCGAGTGCACGTCCCAGTCTCGCGGATGACGGATCGCAAAGCCGGACGCCAGGCCGGCCGGGGGAAGGCTCAGCCCGCCCGGGCGGAGCCGCGGGCCGACGACACCCAGATGGCGAAGCGCCGGCGGAGAGGCGTGCCGACCGGAGGGCCAGGCAGGTGGCCCTCAGGGCGCGATGTCGTCGTAGGGGGCGAACAGGGCCGGGCGGTTGTGCTGCTCGCGCACCAGGATGCCGAGGCGCCGGCTGTGGGCCAGCAGCTCTCGGGCCCGGCGGCCCGGCCAGGGCCGGGGCAGCAGCTCGGGCGGCAGCAGGGGGTCGCCGTTGAAGCACTCCTGGAACTTGATCCCGATCACCAGGGCCCCGGGCAGGAAGTCGGCCTCGGCCAGCCGCTGGTGGTTGCGCCGCATCCGTTCCAGGTCGGCAGGCACCCCTTGGTAGAGATCGATGAAGCGCTCGTAGCGGCTGGCCACCTCGTCCAGCGGCCACAGCCGGGCGGCCAGGAGCCGGGGATCGCGCTCACCGCCGATCTCGAGGTCGTTGCTCGAGGACAGGGTGACGTGCTCGGCCACCTCCAGGCGGGCCGCCTCGGCCACCACGTCGTCATGCCAGGCGTGGGGGGAGACGTAGAGCCCGTTGTGCACCGCGGCCCCGCCCAACCCGAGGAGGTGGTCGCGGAAGGTGTCGCGGGCCGAGCGCCTGGCTTCGGGGATGGCGAAGGCCACCAGCCGCCAGGTGCGGTCCCAACCCCGACCGGCGGCATCCTGGGCGTAGGCCAGCCTGGTGCGGTCGACGGTGGCGGTCAGCACCCGCAGGCCGGCCGGGGTGGCCCGGAACACGGCGTCGCGGCCGTCACCCTCGCGGGTGAACAGGCCTTCGGCCCGCAGGCGCCGGAGACAGGAGCGCACCTGGTCGGGGGTCAGTCGACAGGCCTCGGCCACCGGGTAGAGCTCCTCGGCCCGGATCGTCCCGTCGTCGTGGGCCATGCCCAGCACCAGCACCCGGGTGGGTATCTCGACGTCGTCGTTCCACCACGGTTCCGTGACCCGCCTGCCGGTCGTCTCAGTCACGACCGCCACTCTTCACGACCGGGCCGTCGGCTCGCAAGCCAGCTCAACGGAACTGACCGTGGAAATGAGCGATTCCGCCCATGCAAAGATGCCCAGTTTGCGAGCGTGCGACCGGTCAGGTCACATGCCGTGGAGGCCGCACTCCGTCTTGTCACGGCCAGCCCAGCGGCCCGACCGGGGGTCGTCGGGGTCGGTGGGCAGCACCGTGCAGGGCATGCACCCGATCGAGAGGTAGCCCTGATCGACCAGCGGGTTCACGGGCACGTCGTGGTCGGCGATGTAGCCGGCCACGTCCTCGTCGCTCCACATGGCCATCGGATTGACCTTGATGAGGCCACGGAGGTCGCGCGCCACGAGCGGCGCCTGGATGCGGGTGTCGGCCTCGGCCCGTCGCAGCCCGCTCATCCAGGCGGACTTGCCGGCCAGGGCCCGGTCGAGCTGGCCCACCTTGACCGCCGAGCAGCAGTTCTCGGGGTCGACCTTCCACAGCTCCTCGTCCTGGCGCGCCACGGTCATGATGCGCAGGTTGAGGCCGTAGCGGCGCCGCACCTCCTCGACCGTCTCGAGGGTCGCGGGGAAGTGGTAGCCGGTGTCGATGAACACGACCTCGATGGCCGGGTACACCTTGGTGGCCAGGTCGATGAGCACGGCGTCGGTCATCGAGGCGGTCAGGGCCAGGTGGGGGGCGAAGTTGTCGACCGCCCACTGGATGACCTTGGTGGCCGGCAGCCGCTCGAACTCGCGGCTCAGCTCGGCCAGGTCGGCGTCGGTGAAGTCGTCAGGGCCCTTGGGGCGGTCGTCAGCTCGGGGGCGGATGGCCGTGTCGGTCATGTGGCGCACTCCGATTCGCCGATCTCGGCCACGTAGGGACCCGTCTCGCCGAAGTCGACGTAGAAGTCCGGCGCCTCCTCGGGCGAGGGGAACTGGTCGAGGTCCTTCAGGTCGGCGGCGATGGCGGCCACGCCGCCGGATCGCTCCATCCACCCGCGGAAGGCCTCGCCGGCCTGGCGCTCGGCGGCGAAGCGCCGCACCACCCGGACCGTGGCCTCCGGCGCGTTGCGGGCCGGGAGCCGAAGCGCCTTCTGCCCGAACTCCATGCGCTCCTGTCCCATGTAGCCGCCCAGCAGCATCTGGTAGCCGGGGGCGGGTTGGCCGTGAGCCCGGCGCTCGGCGCCGAAGAACCCGATGTCGACCGCGTGGTGCTGGCCGCACGAGTTGGTGCAGCCGGAGATGTTGGTGCGCACCCCGCCCACCTCGGCCAGACCGGCCTCCTCGAGGGCAACTCCGATGGCGTCGGCCAGGCCGCGTGACTGGGTCACGGCCAGGTTGCACGTGTCGGCGCCCGGGCAGGCCACCACGTCGCGGGACAGCTCGGCCCCGGGCTCGGCCATGCCCAGCGCGTCGAGCCGGGCGAACAGCGTGGGCAGCTGGGCTTCGGTGAGGCCGCGGAAGCAGATGTTCTGCCGATTGGTCAGGCGCACGTCGAGACCCATCTCGCGGGTGATCGACGCCAGGGCCCGGAACTGGTCGGTGGTGATGTCACCCAGGCGCGCCCAGGCCATGGCCGACACCGTGCCCTTGGCCACGCCGCGCACCACGTTGGCCTCGACCCACCGCTCGTAGGGCTTGGTGCCGGACAGGGCCACCGGGGTGCCCTGGCCGATGGCCGTGGGGGTGACGCCGGTGGCCAGGCCGGCCGGCGCGTCGCCCAGCTTCTGGACCACGGCGGGGATGCCGCCGGGCCAGCTCGACGACGCCAGCAGCGTGTGGCGGGTGCGGAAAACCCGGCGCTGCACCTCTTCGAAGCCCAGCTCGTCGACCACCCACTTGAGGCGGGCGCGCAGCTTGTTGTCCCGGTTGCCGGTCTGCTCGAACACGCGGAGCACCGATTCGATGGTCGGGAGCAGGTCTTCCTTGGCCGTGAAGGGCTCGAGGGCCAGCGCCGGATGCGGGTTCGCCCCCAGGCCACCGGCGATGAACACCTTGAACCCCTGCTCGGTGGTGCCGTCCTCGAGCGTGCGGGTGGTGGCCACCACCCCGACGTCGTTGAACATGGCCTGGCCGCAGTCGGTGTCGCAGCCGGAGAAGTTGATCTTGAACTTGCGGGGCAGGCGCTGGGCGAAGGGGTGGTGCAGGAAGTGCTGGAAGGCGGCCTCGGCCCAGGGGCTGATGTCGAAGGCCTCGAAGGGGCAGGCGCCGGCCAGGTGGCAGCCCATGACGTTGCGCACGGTGTCGCCGCAGGCCTCACGGGTGGTCAGGCCCACCGAGGCGAGCAGGCGCATGACCTGCGGGACCTGGTCGAGCTCGACGAAGTGGAACTGGACGTTCTGGCGCGTGGTGATGTGACCCCAACCCCGCGAGAAGGTCTCGGAGATGTGGGCCAGCATGTCGAGCTGCTCGGCCGTGATGGCCCCGTAGGGGGCCTTGATGCGCACCATCTGGCTGGTGCCGCCCTGGCGCTGGCCGTAGATGCCGTTGTTCAGCCGGAAGACCCGGAACACGTCCTCGGCCAGGTCACCGGCCTGGTACCGCTCGAGCTGGTGCTCGAACTTGGCGATGTCCGCTGCGGTCTCGGCGTCGATCTCTCGTTGGTGCATCCGCTACCACCTTTGCTGGACCGCCGAAGCCCACCGGTGGGTGGGATATCCGACCGATCGGGTCAACAATGAATGTACCCCAATCCTGATCGGACAACTAATGAATCGCCCCCGAATTCGGACTTGCCTGGCCCTCTGGTCGGCAAGCCTCCCGGCGGGCGCCTTCGGCATCTGGGTGTCACCCGCTGAGCGGCTTCGCGTTGCTCCGCCGCGGTGCGAAGTCGGCAAGCCTCCCGGCGGGCGCCTTCGGCATCCCGCGTGCCAGCTCGTGACCGGACCAGCTAGTGGCGCAGGAGATCGGCGACGCGGAAGGCGAGGTCGAGCGACTGGCGGGCGTTGAGGCGCGGGTCGCACATGGTCTCGTAGCGGGTGCCCAGGTCGGCGTCGAGGAGATCCTCGGCGCCGCCCAGGCACTCGGTCACGTCGTCGCCGGTCAGCTCGATGTGCACCCCGCCCGGCCAGGTGCCCACCTGGGCGTGGGCGTCGAAGAAGCCGCTGATCTCGGCCAGGACAGCATCGAAGTGACGGGTCTTGCGGCCGCTGGGGGCCGTGAAGGTGTTGGCGTGCATCGGGTCACACGCCCATACGACGGGATGGCCCGCGTCGCGGACGGCTTCCAGGAGCGGAGGCAGGAGGTCGCCGACGGCATCCGCTCCCATCCTGGCGATCAGCGTGAGCCGACCGGGGACCCGATCGGGATCGAGGCGATCGCAGATGGCCACGACGTGGTCGGCGGTGTCGTTGGGGCCGACCTTGGAGCCGACCGGGTTGCCGACCCCCGAGAGGAACTCGAGGTGGGCTCCGTCGAGGGCGCGGGTGCGCTCGCCGGCCCACAACATGTGCGCCGAGCAGTCGTACCACTGGCCGGTCAGCGAGTCGCGACGGGTGAGCGCCTCCTCGTAGCCCAGGATCAGCGCTTCGTGGCTGGTGAAGAAGTCGACGTTGTGCAGCCGGGGCTCGGCCTCGGTGTCCACGCCGCACGCCTTCATGAAGCGCAGGGCCCGGTCGATCTCGTCGGCCATGGCCTCGTAGCGGTGGCCCTCCGATGAGCTGGCCACGAACTCCTGGTTCCAGGCGTGCACCCGGCTCAGGTCGGCGAAGCCGCCGTTGGTGAAGGCTCGCAGGAGGTTGAGGGTGGCCGCCGACTGCTGGTAGGCGGTGACCAGACGCTCGGGGTCGGGCGTGCGGGCCTCGGCGCTGAAGGCGATGTCGTTGACGATGTGACCCCGGAACGAAGGCAGGCTCAGCGTCCCGTCGGACTCGGTCGGCGACGACCGGGGCTTGCCGTACTGGCCGGCGATGCGACCCACCTTCACGATGGGGACGCCCGACGAGTACATGAGCACCACGGCCATCTGGAGGATCACCCGGAGCTTGTCGCGGATGGTGTCGGCCGAGAAGGTGTCGAAGGACTCGGCGCAGTCGCCGGCCTGGAGCAGGAAGGCCTGGCCGGCCGCCACTTGGGCCAGCCGCTCGGTCAGGATGCGGGCCTCGCCGGCGAAGACCAGCGGCGGCATGCCCGAGAGCCGCTTGACCGCCCCGTCGAGCGCGGCCGCGTCCGGCCAGTCCGGCTGCTGGGCTGCCGGACGGCTGTGCCACGAATCAGGGGTCCAGGTCGGTTCCACGGCTCACCACGTTGCCGGACCGGGGCCGGCCCGCGCAAAGCCATTGCCGGCCCCGGTGGCGGGACCGGCAGGATCAGGCGGCGTCGATGCGATCGGCGGCCTGGTCGCGCACGGCGCTGACGGCTCGCTTGACCAGGCGGCGAGCGGCCTCGGCGGTGACGCCCAGCTCTTCGCCGACCTCGCGGTAGCTGCGCTTGCGCCCGTCCTGGAGGCCGAAGCGCTGCTCGACCGCGTACTTGGCCCGAGGCTCGAGCACCGAGAGGAGGTCGCTGACCATCTCCTCCTCGACGCGGGCGATGACCTCGGCCTCGGGGCCCGGCTTGGAGTCGGGCAGCAGGTCGATGAGCTCGTTGCTGTCGTCGTCGCCGATGGTGCGGTCGAGGGAGGTGGGTGTGGTGAGCCGGTGCAGGCGGGCGTGCTCGTCGTCGAGCTCGTCGCCGTCGCCCGACACCTGGCGCAGGGCGGCGCGCAGGCTGGCCGAGCGGTCACCGGGCAGTCGCACCAGCGAGGCCTTCTGGTCGAGGGCCCGGCCGATGGCCTGGCGGATCCAGAAGGTGGCGTAGGTGGAGAACTTGAACCCCTTGCGCCAGTCGAACTTGTCGACCGCGTGCTCGAGGCCGAGGTTGCCCTCCTGGATGAGGTCGAGCAGCTCCATGCCCGGCGGCAGGGGATAGCGGCGGGCCACGCTGACCACCAGGCGGAGGTTGGAGCGGATGAACCGGTCCTTGGCCCGGGCGGCGTCGCGCACGGCCCGCTGCAGCTCACGGCCGCGCTCGCCGGCCTCGAGGCGGTTGGCCGCGTCGCGGCCAGCTTCGATGACCTGGGAGAGCTCGCGCTCCTCCTGGGCGGTGAGCAGCGGCACCAGCCCGATCTCGTTGAGGTACTGACCTACGGAGTCGCTCATGATTGCTCCATCGGAGCCCTGCGAGGTGTTCGCCGGCTCCATCGGTGGTTTCGACACCACGGTGGGGGTTGGACGGCATCCGGGCCACACGCCAGGACGCAGAACGAGAGAATGACAACCAGGTAACCCCACGCCGGGGTCTGACGATTCCTGCATTTCAGGTGACTTTCGTCACTCGGGGTGGGATTTCCCGCCTCAGGTCTGTAAGGACCGTCCCGCCGAAGGATCATCCAGTGTACCGCACGGGGGTGATCCGGACAGGTCGGATGCCACTCGTACACTTTCCCGGTGACCAGTCCGGCAGCCCCCGACCCCGGCGCTCCGCGCATCGGCATCTTCGGCGGCACCTTCGATCCCCCGCATGTGGGCCACCTGGTGGTGGCGGTCAACGTCCGACATGCCCTGGCGCTGGATCGGGTGCTGCTGACGGTGGCCAACGTGCCGTGGCAGAAGGTGGGGTCCCGACCGCTCAGCGCGGCTGGCGACCGACTGGCCATGGTGGAGGCGGCGGTGTCGGGGGTCGAGGGCCTCGAGGCCAGCAGCCTCGAGGTGGAGCGCGGCGGCAACTCGTACACCATCGACACGGTGGAGCACCTCCGGTCCGAGCAGCCGGGGTGCGCGGTGTTCGTCATCGTGGGCGAGGACGCGGCCGCGGCCATGCCCACGTGGGAGCGGGTGGACGAGCTGCGCCAGCAGGCGTCGTTGGTGGTGGTCGGGCGACCTGGCGCCGAGGTCGAGCTGCCGGTGGGGTGGACCTTCCAGCGCGTCGACGTGCCCCGCCTCGAGGTCTCCAGCACCGACCTGCGTTCCCGGGTGTGCGACGGACGCCCGCTCGACTACCTCGTCCCGCCGGCCACCGTGACCTGCATCCACCAGCGCCGGCTCTATCGTGAGGCATGCCCATGAGTCGCCATCGCGGTGCCCGGCGACGCCTCGAGGGCCGTCGGTGAGCGCGCCGACCGACCAGGCCAGCGGGCCCAAGGCCCCGGATCCGATCTTCGCGGCCACCGACGCCGAGGGTCGCCCACAGGTGTACCTCGATCTGCCCGAGGCGACGCCGTCGACCGCCCGGCGGGGGCCGAGCCGGTCCGAGCGCGGGCCGTGGTGGCGCTACGGCTTCCCCACGGTGCTGGTGGTGTTGCTGCTCGCCGTCCCCGCGCTCATCTACACGGGCGTGCAGGTCGTGCTCAAGACCAACGACGGGCGGCTGATCGCCGGCACCACCAACAGCGGCGCACCCGGCTGGGTGGCCACCGTCCCGCCCACATCCACCCTGATGGTGGCGGGCGTGAGCGACACCGGCGAGCTGTCCACCGTCGACCTGCTGGCCCTGACGTCGCCCAAGCTGGGCAACATCATCCTGATCCCGGTCGACACCCAGGTGGAGGTGAACGGCACCTACGAGACCCTGGTGGACGCGTACCGCGCGGGCGGCGCGCCCGCCCTGCAGACCGCCACCGAGACCTTGATCGGTGCCGGCATCGACCAGGTCACGGTGGCCAACTCGAAGAACTGGCAGGACCTGGTGACCCCGGCGGGCTCCCTCACCTTCACCAACCCCGACAACGTGATCGTGAACGGCTCGATGGAGTTCCCGCAGGGCTCGCTCACGCTGACCCCCGATCGAGTCGGCGCCTTCCTGTTCGGCCGCAACTGGGCCGAGGACGACACCAACCGGCTGCTGCGCCAGCAGGAGTTCTGGAAGTCGTGGCTGGCCAAGATCGCCGCCAGCCCGAGTCCCGGCGTCATCCCCGGCGAGGTCGACACCGGCATCGGCCAGTTCCTGCACACGCTGGCCCACCAGCCGGTCCAGTACAACGTGCTGCCCGTGTCGGTCCACGCCCTGGCCAAGGCCTACGCCGGGGTGTACCTGATCCAGCAGCCCGACGCCTCCACGGTGATCAACGCCGCCATCCCGTTCCCGACCGCGGCCCCGCCGGGGTCGCGGCCGCGGACCCGGGTGCTCGACGGCACCGGCCAGCTCGACCACGGCCTGGTGGCGGCCCACAACCTGGCCGTGGCGGGCGCCCAGATCGACAGCATCGGCAACGCCGAGAGCTTCCACGACGCCCACACCGAGTTCATCGTGGCCAACGCGGGTGAGCGGGCTGCGGCCCAGAAGCTGCGCGACGCCTTCGGCGTCGGGGTGGTGGTGGTCAACGGGTCGGCCGACGACACCATCGACCTGACCGTGGTGCTGGGGGCCGACGCCCTGGGCAAGAAGTCCGCGACCGACACCGTGCTGACGCCACCCGACACGACCACCACCCTGCCTCCCGACGTGGCGCCACCCACCAGTGGCTGAGCGCCCCCGGATCGAGCCCGCGGTGGTGGCCGGCTGGGCCGTGCTGGCGGCGCGGGCCGCGGCGGCCAAGACCGACGAGCCCACCGTGGTGCTCGACGTGGGCGACGTCCTGTCCATCACCAGCTACTTCGTGGTCACCGGCGGGCGCAACGCCCGGCAGGTCAAGACGGTGGCCGAGGAGGTCGAGGCCGCCCTGGCCGCGGCCGGTGGACCGCGCCCGTTGCGCACCGAGGGCCTCGACTCGCTGCGCTGGGTGCTGCTCGACTTCGGCGACTTCGTGGTCCACGTGCTGTCGGACGAGGCGCGCCAGTACTACGAGCTCGAGCGCCTGTGGGCCGACGTGCCCCGACTCGACTGGGCCGCGCCCGGCGAGCCAGAGGAGCCCGACGCCGCCCAGGCCTGAGGCGGTCGTTGGCGCTGAGCGGGGCCCCATGCCGCCACCGAAGTGGAGCTAAGGAGAATCGAACTCCTGACCTCTTCCATGCCATGGAAGCGCTCTACCAACTGAGCTATAGCCCCGTGAGGGAGCGGTCATCCTACCACCGGCGCACGCCCGCCCAGAAACCGGGAACCGCTCAGGCGCCGCCATGCTTGAGGCTCTCGAGCACCGGCAACCAGGTGTCAGGGTCGCTCTGGTACGGGGCGTAGAAGCTGAGGCGGTCGACGATGTCGCCGTAGCGGGCGTGCAGGGCCGGACCGAGCTGCGCCGGCTCGGCCACCACGGCGAAGGCGTCGAGCATGTCGTCGTCGATGAGCGTGCCCATCTCGGCCCACTCGCCCCGCTTGGACATGGCGTTCAGCTCGGGCTGCAGCTCGCCCCAGCCGTGCAGCTCGAGCACGGGGCGGTAGGCCGGGGTCGACCCGTAGAAGGCGATCTGGCGGCGGGTGGCCACCGCCGAGGCGGCCATGTCCTCCTCGGTGGCACCGGTCACCACGAAGGCCGGGCCGGAGATCTCGAGGTCGGCCAAGGTCCGCTCGGAGCGGGCCAGGCCGCGCTCGAGGGCGGGCACGGTCACCTCCCGCAGGTAGCGCTCGGTGGTGAAGCCGTGGCACAGGAAGCCGTCGCAGGTCTCACCGGCCACCTCGGTCATCAGCTCGCCCACGCCGGCCAGGTACACCTTGGCGTCGCCGTGCGGGTTGGGACCCGGGTTGAAGAACGGGGTCATCAGGGTGTGGGTGTAGAAGTCGCCCTGGAAGTCGAGCTTGGTGCCGTCGTTCCAGCTGTCCCAGATGGCGCGCATGGCCAGGATGAACTCGCGCATGCGCGGTGCGGGGTGGCTCCACTCCATGGAGAAGCGCTTGGTGATGTGCGGCTTGATCTGGCTGCCCAGACCCAACAGGAAGCGACCCTGGGAGTAGCTCTGGAGGTCCCACGCGATCTGGGCCAGGTTCATGGGGTTGCGGGCGAAGGCCACCGCGATGCCGGTGCCCAGCTCGACGCGTGTCGTGTGCTCGGCCGCCAGCAGCAGCGGGAAGAACGGGTCGTGTGACGTCTCCGCGCTCCACACGCCGTCGTAGCCGGCCTCCTCGGCCGTCACCGCCGCCTGCGCCGAGCCGCTCAGCGAGCCTGGGATGCCCCCGTCGATCTTCATGGCCCGCACCCTAGACCGCGCCCGCAGGCCGCCAGGCCGGAGCCGCCGGACCCCCGACACGAGGTTGTCAAGGGGTTTGCCGGCAGGTTGCAGAAGCAATGCAATAGGGTTCGGGTCAGCAGGTGCCCAACCCTGATGGGGACGCTCGACGGTCCGGGGGGACCGACGAACGTGCAGGGCGGCGACGGACAGGTAGGGAGTCGACAACCGAGGGGGACCCACCTGGTGGGAAGCGCGACGTTGGGATCACCACGCTTGCGGGCCTGGCTCGGCCGCTTCGCGCCTGCGGTGGTCATCCTCGTGCTCACCACCGCGGTGTACCCCATGCCGACGGGCGTGGCCGTCGAGGGCCTGATCCTGGGTCTGGTCGGCGCCATGATCGCGGTGGGCATGGCCCTGATCTACCGGGCCAACCGCATCCTCAACTTCGCCCAGGGCGAGCTGGGCACCGCCCCCACCGTCCTGGCCGTGTGCCTGGTGGTGTACGCCGGCTGGAACTACTTCCTGGCCCTGTCGATCGGGGTGGTGGGCGCGCTGCTGGTCGGCGCCGTCGTCGAGCTGGCCGTCATCCGGCGGTTCTTCCGCTCGCCTCGGCTGATCCTCACCGTGGCCACCCTGGGCCTGGCCGAGCTGCTGTCGCTGGGCGCGGTGTTCATCCCGCTCATCTGGGGCAAGCGCCCGGCCACCAACGAGATCCACTTCCCGCTCAGCTTCCACCTGACCATCGAACCGATCGTCTTCTCGGCCGACCACCTGGTGGCGGTCGTCGTGGCCCCGCTGGCCCTCGTCGGTGTGGCCCTGCTGCTGCGCTACACCAGCATCGGCGTGGCCATCCGGGCCAGCGCCGAGAACGCCGATCGGGCCAGCCTGCTGGGTGTGCCGGTCAAGCGGCTCCAGACGGTCATCTGGTCGTTGGCCGCCCTGCTCAGCTTCCTGGGTGTGTTCCTGCAGGCCGGCATCCAGGGCCTGCCGGTCATCACCACGCTCAACCTGACCGTGCTGTTGGCCGCGTTGGCCGCACTGATGCTGGGCAACCTGGTCGACCTGCCGGCGGTGGCGGCGTCGGCGGTCGCCGTCGGCCTGCTCCAGCGCGGCATCACCTGGCACTACAAGACCAACCCGGAGATGGTCGAGCCCATCCTGGCCGTCGTCATCGTGGTGTGCCTGCTGGTGCGCAAGGTCGGGTCGACCCGCGCCGACCAGGACACGTCGTCGAGCTGGAACGTGTCCGACGAGGTTCGGCCCGTCCCCCACGAGCTGCGGTCGTTGCCCGAGGTGCGGGCGGTGCGCTGGGGCGGCGGGCTGCTGGCCGTGGCCGCCGTGCTGTCGCTCCCGCTGTGGCTGGGGGTGGGCGACCAGGTGAAGGCGGCCGCCGCCGTCACCTTCGTCATCATCACCATGTCGGTGGTCGTGCTCACCGGCTGGGCCGGGCAGGTGTCGCTGGGGCAGATGTCCTTCGCCGCCTTCGGGGCCGCGGTGGGGGCCTACGCCACCATCCACTGGAACCTGGACCTGGGGCTGAGCCTGCTGCTGGCCGGCCTGGTGGGGGCGGCGGTGGCGGTGGTGGTCGGCCTGCCGGCGCTGCGGCTGCGCGGCTTCTTCCTGGCCGTGACCACCCTGGCCTTCGCCCTGGCCACCTCCGCGTACCTGCTCAACGTCCAGCACTTCTCGTGGGTGCCCGACCCCAACACCGTCGTGGCCCGACCCCACCTCTTCGTCGGCATCGACCTCGACTCGCAGCGCACCTACTACTGGGTGTGCGTGGGCGTGCTGGCCCTGACCGTGCTGGCCGTGCGCGGCATCCGCCACAGCCGCACCGGTCGGGTGCTGCTGGCCCTGCGGGAGAACGAGCGGGGCGCCCAGGCCTACGGCGTGAACGTGCTGCGGGCCAAGCTGACGGCCTTCGCCATCTCGGGCTTCCTGGCCGCGGTGGGCGGCTGCCTGCTCGTGCACCTGCTCGGTGGGTTCAGCCCCGACACCTACGGCCCCGGCCAGAGCTTCATCGTGTTCACCGCCGCGGTGGTGGGCGGCCTGGGCTCGCTGCTGGGCGCCGGCCTCGGTTCGCTGTACCTCAAGGGCGCGCAGTGGTGGCTCCCGGGCGCGCAGTGGCAGACGCTGGCCTCGGCTGCCGGTGTGCTGCTGGTGCTGATGATCATCCCTGGAGGCATCGGTGACCTGGTGTACCGCGGCCGCGACGCCGCCCTGCGCTGGGTGGCCGGCCGTCGGGGCATCATCGTGCCCAGCCTGGTGGCCGACGTGCGCACACCCGACGAGGTGAGCGGGCCGGAAGCCGCGGCCGAGGTGCAGGCCATCACCGCGGCCGACGACATCGTGGCCGTCGACCTGGAGGTTGGGCACGTCAACGGCCAGGCCCAGCCGCCCGAGGCGTCGGCCCCCGACGGCGAGCGCTCCAACGGTGACGGCTCGTCCCAACCGGTGGTCTCGCGGGGGAGCCGCCCGTGATCCCCATCGTTCCGCTGGCTGCGCCCGACCCGGCACCGTGGAACCAGCGCCTGGGCTTGGCGTTGCGTCACCCGCACCGGTGGCTCACCGACCTGTCGGGCGGCGGCCCCATCTTCGCCCTGGCCATCCTCTTCGGGTTCAACATGGTCGAGGAGATGGACCGCGACTCGTTCGGGCTGCTCATCCCGAACATCCAGAAGTCGTTCCACATGACCAATGCCGGGATCCTGTCCCTGGTGGCGGCGGCCGCGCTGCTCGGGTTGTCGCTGACCGTGCCCATCGCCCAGATGGCCGACAGCCACAGCCGCGTCCGGCTGATGCTGGTCGGATCGGCGGTCTTCGCCCTCTTCTCGTTCGGGACCGGCCTGGCCTTCTTCATCTGGGTGCTGGTCATCATGCGGTCCGGGTCGGGTGTGGGCCAGGCCACCGCCTTGCCCACCCACAACTCGCTGCTCTCGGACTGGTTCCCGATCGCCTCGCGGCCCCGCGTGTTCTCGTTCTACCGGTTCGCCAACGCCCTGGGCGCCTTCTTCGGGCCCCTCCTGGCCGGCCTGCTGGCCGCCTGGGTGGGGTGGCGCCTGCCGTTCCTCGTCCTGGCTGTGCCGATGGCCATCCTCGTGCTGCTGGGGCTGCGACTGGTCGAGCCGGTGCGGGGTGTGCAGGAGCGCGAAGCCATGGGCATGGAGGGCGAGGCCCTGCTCACCGAGGAGCCGCCACCGTCGTTCGCCGAGTCGTGGCGCATGGTGTGGAAGGTCGACAGCCTGCGTCGGGTCTTCTACGCCCTGCCCTTCCTGGCCGCCTCCATCATCGGCTTCACCTCGTTGGCCGCCTTGCTCTACCAGGACGCCTTCGGCCTCGACACCGTGCACCGGGCCTACATCGCGGCCATCACCGAGCCGGTGCAGATCGTCGGGTTGATCGTGGGCGCCAAGTTCGGCACCAAGCTGATCATGCGCGACCCCGCCCTCATCATGCGGTTCCTGGCTGGGGCCGCCCTGGTGTGCGGCGCGTTCGCGGCCGTGTTCGCCCTGGCCCCGTGGCTCTGGCTGACCATCGTGGCCAACATGGCCATCTCGGCCACGCTGGCCATCGTCGGACCGGGCGTGTTCGCCGCCCTGTCGTTGGGGATCCCGCCCCGAGCGCGGTCGATGGGGTTCTCCCTCGGCGCCATCTGGGTCATCCCTGGGCTCATCGTCCTGCCCATCGTGGGTGCCGTGAGCGACGGCATCGGGATCCGCCCCGGCATGCTCATCATGACCCCGGTGTTCGTGGTCGGCGGCCTGATCCTGGCCGGGTCGGGCCGGGTGCTGAACGACGACATCAAGCAGGTCTGGGCCATGACCGCGGCTCGTTCAGAGGTGCTCTACGAGCGACGCCAGGGCCGGGTGAAGCTGCTGCTGTGCCGCGGCCTGCAGGTCTACTACGGCAACGTGCAGGTCCTCTTCGACGTCGACTTCGAGATCGACGAGGGCGAGATCGTGGCCCTGCTGGGCACCAACGGGGCGGGCAAGTCGACCCTGCTGAAGGCCATCTGCGGGGTGGTCGAGGCGGACAAGGGCGCCGTCATCTTCGACGGGCGCGACATCACCCACGCCCCGCCCAACGAGATCGCGGCCCACGGCATCAGCCAGGTGCCCGGCGGGCACGGCGTGTTCCCCACGCTCACGGTGCGGGAGAACCTGCGGGTGGCCGGCTGGCTGGAGCGCAAGCAGCCGGCCGACCTGGCCGGTCGCGTCGACCAGGTGCTCGAGCAGTTCCCGATCCTGGCCGCCCGCCTGGAGGAGCCGGCCAGCAACCTGTCCGGCGGGCAGCAGCAGATGCTGGCCCTGGGCATGGCCTTCCTCGGTCGGCCCCGCCTGCTGCTGATCGACGAGCTGTCGTTGGGCCTGGCCCCGGTGGTGGTCGAGCAGCTGCTGCCCATGGTGGCCGCCATCCGCGAGCAGGGGACGACCGTCATCCTGGTCGAGCAGTCGGTCAACCTGGCCCTGACCATCGCCGAGACCGCCTACTTCATGGAGAAGGGCGAGATCCGCTTCCACGGACCCACCGCCGAGCTGCTGGAGCGCCCCGACATCCTGCGCTCGGTCTTCCTGGAGGGCGCGGCCACGGTGGTCGCCTCCGAGCCGGCCTCGGAGTCGGAGTCGGCGCCCGTTCCGGCGTCGGCGCCCGAGCCCCACGGCGCGCCCGTTGACGCCGTCGCCGCGGTACCTGGCCCCCCCGATGGCGACCGGTTGGCGTCGGATGGCTTCGCGCTCGAGGTCGTCGAGGTGCGGGTGCGCTTCGGCGGGATCCAGGCGGTGGGCGGGGTGAGCCTGGCCGCCGCGCCCGGCGAGATCGTCGGCATCATCGGCCCCAACGGCGCCGGCAAGACCACCTTGTTCGACCTCATCTCCGGCTTCACCCGGGCCGATGCCGGTCGCGTGGTCCTGGGCGGGGTGGAGCTGACCGGGCGCAGCCCCGACCAGCGGGCGCGACTGGGGTTGGGTCGCTCGTTCCAGGACGCGCGCCTGTTCCCGGCGCTGACGGTGGAGGAGACCATCGCCGTGGCCTTGGACCGGTGGGTGTCGGTGCGCGATCCGCTCAACCCGGCTCTGCACCTGCCGGCCGCCTTCGACTCCGAGCAGGCCGTGGCCCAGCGGGTGGCAGAGCTGGTCGAGCTGTTGAACCTGGGCAGCTTCCGCACCAAGTTCGTCCACGAGCTCTCCACCGGCTCGCGCCGCGTCGTCGACCTGGCCTGCGTGGTGGCCCACCACCCGAGCGTGGTGCTGCTCGACGAGCCCTCCAGCGGCATCGCCCAACGTGAGTCCGAGGCTCTGGCCCCACTGCTGCTGCGCCTGCGCGCCGAGCTGGGCGCGACCCTGATCGTCATCGAGCACGACATGCCGCTGGTCACCTCGGTGGCCGATCGGCTGATCGCGCTCGACCAGGGCCTGGTGGTGGCCGACGGCGCGCCCGACGCCGTGCTGCACGACCCGGTGGTGGTGAGCTCGTACCTGGGGGACAACGCCGCCGTCATCGCCCGCTCGGGCACCGTCGAGAACTGAACACCTGCACCTGAGGGGGAACCTGTCCATGCAACCCACCGCTGTCCCGCCGTCCCGACCCTTCCTGCGCCGCTACGGCCCGCTGATCGCCATCCTGGCCGTGCTGGCGGTGGTGGCAGTGGTGGTGGTCGTGTCGCGAGGCAGCAGCTCGTCGACCAGCACGGGCACGAGCACGACGACCGCGGCCGGCGGCTTCCACCCGGCCGGGGTGACCTCGTGGACCCAGGCCAAGGCCGAGGGCAAGACCGGCGACATCAACTGGGGCAGCCGGTGCGACACCGCCACCGGCAAGCAGAAGTACCCCTACTACTTCGCCGGCGAGTGCTACGCCCCGTTCCACGGGAACAACGGAGGCGCCACCTACCAGGGGGTGACCAGCACCTCGATCAAGGTGGTTCTCTACCTGTCCCAGCCCGGCGACCCCATCCTCAAGTACATCGAGGGGGCCATCGCCGATTCCGACACCAACCAGCAGACCATCGACACGGTCAAGGGCTACATCAAGTTCCTGGAGACCTACTCGGAGACCTACGGCCGCCACGTCGACCTGGTGCCCTTCGTCGGGACGGGCACGGTCGACGACGAGGTGGCGGCCCGGGCTGACGCCACCACCATCGCCGAGACCATCAAGCCCTTCGCCGTGCTGAACGGTCCCGTGCTCACCGCCGCCTTCGGGCAGACCATCATCGCCAACAAGATCTTCTGCATCGACTGCGTGCCCAGCCAGCCGAACACCTTCTACGCCAAGAACGCGCCGTATGCGATCGGCCTGCCCATGAACGCCGACGAGGGCCAGATCGAGCTGGCCGACTACATCGGGGCCCAGCTCAAGGGTCGCCCCGCCATCCACGCCGGGAGCTCCGCCCTGCAGTCCCAGACCCGCAAGTTCGGCCTGGTGTACATCTCCACCGGCCAGGACGCCGAGACCCAGACCGACCACTTCGTGGCCAGCCTGGCCAAGCAAGGGGTCACGTTGTCGGCCCGACTGGCCTACCAGTCACCCACCACCATCGATGCCAACGGGCTGATCGCCCAGCTCAAGTCGGCCGGGGTGACGTCGGTGATCTTCAGCGGTGACCCGGTGGCGCCCGGACCCTTGACCACCGCAGCCACCAACCAGAACTACTTCCCCGAGTGGATCGTGAGCGGGGCGTCCGCACTGTTGACCGACACCGCCATCTTCGCCCGGACCTACGACCAGAAGCAGTGGGCCCACGCCTTCGGGCTGACCACCGGCGCGGCCCGGACCAGCCCGTCGGTGAGCGGCTCGATCTTCCTGTACCACTGGTTCTACGGCAAGAACCCCCCGGCGGCCACCGGCGCGGCCGTCACCGTTCCGCTGTTCAGCCTGCTCTACGCCGGTCTGCAGGTCGCCGGTCCCGACCTGACCCCGCAGAACATGCTGTCGGCCTACTTCTCGCTGGTCCGGGTGCCCGAGGCGGTGACCCAGCCATTGATCACCTACGGCAACCACGGGATCTGGCCCGAGACCGACTACCAGGGCATCGACGACGTGGCCCAGCTCTGGTGGAACCCCAACGCCGTGGGTCCCGACGAGCTCAACCACACGGCCAAAGGGCTCTACGAGTACTCCAACGGCGGCAAGCGCTACCTGCCCGGCGGGTTCCCGGACCAGCCGCCCGACGTGTTCAACCCCAAGGACTCCGTGACCATCTACACCAAGATCCCGGCCGCCGAGTCGGTGCCCAACTACGCGTCGCCCTCACCCCGACCGACAGAACCGTTCTGATCGGCCCTCTGGTCGGCGAGCCTCCCTGCGCGGTCAGGTCTCCTGATCGCGGAGGAAGCGCTCGAGCTCGGCGGCCAGCTCCTCGCCCGAGGGCAGGGGTCGGCCGTCGGCCTCCGCCTGGGCGTCGACCCGGCCTTCGAGCTGGCGGACCAGCTCCTGGTGCTCCTCGCTGTCGGCGATGAGCGCGTCGAGCCGGGTGCGCGCCGCCTCGGCCTCGGCGGCCAGGGTGCCGGTGCCGAACTGCAGCCCGCCCACCTGTCCGAGCGTCTCGATGAGGGCCAGGCCGGCCGCGGGGTAGGGCATGGCCGACGCGTAGTGGGGGACCTGGGCCCACAGGCCGACCGCCCCCATCCCGTTCTCGGCGCCCAGCTCCTCGATGGCGGCCTGCACCCCGGCAGGGACGTCGATGCGCCCGGTGATCAGCCCGACCTGGCGGGCCAGGTCCATCGATGTGGTGGTGGGCACCACGCGGGTGGGACGGGTGTGGGGCACCGGTGCCGGATAGGCGCCCAGGCCCACCACCATCCGGGTGCCGAGCTCGAGGGCCAGGTCGATGACCGCTCGGGAGAAGGCCCGCCACGTGTGGTCGGGCTCGGCTCCCAGCAGGAAGAGCACGTCGTTGCCGCCGGGATCCGTGCCGGCCCGCAGCTCGATGGTGGGCCAGGTGAGCCCGGTCTGGAGCCCGTCGACCAGGTGCATGGTGGGCCGCCGGGCCCGGTGGTCGAGCAGGGCGTCGGTGTCGAAGGTGGCCACCAGCTCGGTGGTGGTGGCGGCCGAGATGGTCTCGATCGCCGTGCCCGCGCCCAGGCCGGCGTCGATCCAGCCGTCGAGCACCACCAGCAGCAGAGGGGACTCGAGGTCGGGGCGCTGCACGAAGTCGTAGAGCTCGCTCATTCGAGCCGGCCCATGGCCTGGCGGGCGGACTCGACCAGGGCCACCACCTGGTTGCCGAACACCTCGAACGCGCCCTCGTCGCCCCGGTGGCCCATGGCCCCGCCCCGGTACCGCGCGTAGACCCCCTCGAGGATGCAGGCCAGCTTCCAGTACCCGAAGGCCACGTAGTAGTCGATGGCCGACAGGTCGCGGCCCGAGACCTCGGCGTAGCGGGCGATCAGCTCGTCACGGCGCAGGAAGCCGTCGAGGACCGTGGCCCCCGACACCCCGACGGGATGCAGGTCGTCGGGATCGGTCCAATACACCATGAGCAGGCCCAGGTCGGCCAGGGGGTCGCCGAGGGTGCACAGCTCCCAGTCGAGCACGGCCATGATCTGGCCGTCGGCGTCGATCATGCAGTTGTCCAGCCGGTAGTCGCCGTGGACGATGGTGGTGCCCACCTGCACCGGCACCTCGGCGCTGAGGTCCTGGTAGACGCGGTCGAGCTCGGGGATCTCGCGGGTCTTGGACTTCTCGAACTGGCTGTACCAGCGCTTGAGCTGGCGTTCGATGTAGCCCTCGTGGCGGCCCAGGTCGTCGAGACCCGTGGCGGCCAGGTCGACCGAGTGGATGCGAGCCAGCACCTCGACGATGGACTCGCTGGCCGCCCGACGCACCCGCGGGTCGAGCTGTTCGGCCACCGACGGATCGCGCACCACCGTGCCGTCCACGAAGTCCATGACGTAGAAGGGCGCGCCGTTCACCGCGCCGTCGGTGCAGAGGCCCAGCGTCGGGGCCACGGGCACGGCGGTGGGGGCCAGGGCCTCGATGATGCGGTGCTCGCGCCCCATGTCGTGGGCCGTGGCCAGCACCTGGCCGAGCGGGGGGCGGCGCAGCACCCAGTGGCGCCCGTCGGCGTCGCGCACGCTGAAGGTCAGGTTGGAGTGCCCGCCGGTGATGAGCTCGAACTGCAGGGGCGGGGTCACGGCCGGGGCGTGGTCGACGAACCACGCGGTCACACCGGCACGGTCGATGCCCTCGACCTCTGACTGGTCGTCCGGCTCTGCGGCACCGTCCACGAGCTCCCCCTTCCTGGTCGCACGAGCTTCTCGGGTCCCACCGGGGGCGAGGGCCCGGCGGTCGGTGAGGAGGCCACGCTACCGGGCGCGCCGAGGCCACGAAGCGTGGGTCGGCGCACCCGTCGCCGTATCCTGGCCGACGTGACCCTTGCCTACACCGACGCCACCGACGCCAGCTTCGAGACCGATGTGATGGCCCGGTCGGCCCAGGTCCCGGTGGTGGTCGACCTGTGGGCCCCCTGGTGCGGGCCGTGTCGCACCCTGGGGCCGATCCTCGAGCAGGTCATCGGCGAGACCGACGGCCAGGTGGCACTGGTCAAGATCAACGTGGACGAGAACCCCCAGGCCTCCGCCGCCTTCCGGGTGCAGGGCATCCCCGCCGTATACGCGCTGCGTGACGGCAAGGTGGTGGACGGGTTCGTCGGCGCTCAGGGCGAGCCCCAGGTCCGCGCCTTCGTCGACGGGCTCGTTCCGTCGGCCGCCGATCTCGAGCTGGCCCAGCTGCTGGCCGCGGGCGACGAGGACTCGTTGCGCCGGGCCCTCGAGCTGGACCCGGACAACGAGGCCGTCATCGTGGCCCTGGCTGACGTGCTCATCGACGCCGATGGCGCGGACGAGGCCCTCGCCCTGCTCGACCGCATCCCCGAGACGGCGGCCACCCGGCACGTGGCGGCGCGCGCCCGCGCCGGTGCGGTGGCCGACGAGCCGGATGACGTGGCCCCCCGCCTCGATGCACTCCTCGACCGGGTGAAGGGTGACGACGAGGCCCGCCAGCAGTTCGTCGACCTGCTCGAGCTGCTCGGGCCCGACGATCCACGTACCGCCGACTACCGCCGCAAGCTCACCGCCCGCCTGTACTGACCTCGGCGGCGCGGCGGCCTCTTTTGGGGGGTGACAGCGGCCGGGGCGGCGTCTAGGTTCGGCACGGATCGACGACCCAGCCGGTGATGGCGGCGGGCGTCGGCGGCGGTCGCCTTCCCCTCCACCGGTCTTCGGCCCGCGCCCGGAGGGATCGTGTCGCCATCCGTCCCATCGCCCACCTCGCCCGGGTCCGGGGGCCGCCCGCCGGTGTCCTCCGGCCGGTTCGACGCGCCCGGGGCCGCCGCCCCCACATCCGACCCGGCGTCGGACCCGGTGTCCGAACCGGCACCCCAGGCCCCACCGACCGACGACGCCGACCCGGCCGGGCGGCGAGCGCTCGACGCCCTGCGCGCCGTGGTGGAACCGGGGTCCAGCTGGTCCGACCGCGTCTGGGAGGCAGCGGCTGCAGGGTTCCGGGCCAACCCGGTGGCCTGGGGTCTGGGTGCGCTGGTCGTGCTGGTGCTCCTCCTGGCCGGGCTGGCCGTCGTGCACCGGGCGTCACCGCCGGCACCGACCACGAGCGCCGCCGGGTCGCGTCCAGGCGCGTCCACCGCCACGGAGGATCCGGCCGGGGGATCCACCAGCTCCTCGGCTGGGGCCGGCCTCGTCGTGCAGGTGGCGGGTGCCGTCGCCCACCCCGGCGTCTACCACCTGTCGGCCGGGGCACGGGTGGGTGACCTGCTGACCGCCGCCGGTGGGTTGGCGACCGACGCCGACGGTGACCGGGTCAACCAGGCGGCATCGCTGTCGGACGGCACGCTGATCTACATCCCGCACGTGGGCCAGACCGACCTGCCCGACCCGGTCGACGGCGGTGGTGCCTCGGCGGGCGGCACCACCGACGGCTCCGGGACGTCGGCCGGCGCGGACCAGCCGGCGGTCTCGGTCGACATCAACACCGCCACCGCCGACCAGCTCGACGCCCTGCCGGGGGTGGGCCCGGCCACCGCCGCCGCCATCATCGCCTACCGGCGCCAGCACGGGCCCTTCCACCAGGTCGACGACCTGGCCCAGGTGGCGGGCATCGGTCCGGCCAAGCTGGCCCAGATCCGCCCCCACGCCCACGTATGACCTGGGCTGCGGGGCCCCGCGAGGAACGAGCTCGCCACGCCCTGTCCGATGGGCAGGTGGTGCTGTTGGCGGCCACGGTGGCGGTGGCGGCCTGGCGATCGCCGCCCGTGCCCGTCTGGTTGGTGGTGCTGGCGTTGCTGGGGGCAGGCGCGACCCGCCGACCGGGCCTGGTGGTGGTGGCGGCCGGCTTGCTGGCGGCCTGTCTGGGCGCCCGGGCCTGGCAGGGCGATCGGCCTGTCGCGCCGGGTCCCTTCGCCGCCACGGCCTCGCTGGTCGACGACCCCCAGTCGGTGGCCGGTGCGGTGGTGGCCGAGGTCCGGGCCCGGGGCCACCACTTCGAGGTGTGGGCCCACGGGCGGTCGGCGGCGGTGCTGCGCGCCCGCCAGGCCGGCCAGCGGGTGCGGGTCCAGGGCCGGGTGGCGCCCCGTCCGGCCGGCGACGACCTCGATGCCCGCCGACACGTGGTGGGCGTCGTCACGCCCGACCAGCTGGCCGCGGTGGCGGGCGACGGGCCGGTGGTCACCGGGATCAACGCGATGCGCGACGTCTTGTTGGCCGGTGGTCGTCCCCTGCCGGTCGACCAGCGCAGCCTCTACGACGGCTTCGTCCTGGGCGACGTGCAGGGCCAGTCGCCCGTGGTGAACGAAGACTTCCGAGGCTCGGGCCTGAGCCACCTGCTGGTCGTGTCGGGGGAGAACGTGGCCTTCGTCGTGGCCGCCGCCGGCCCCCTGCTGCGCCGACTCGGCCCCCGCTCGCGTTGGGCGGCCACCGTGGGGGTGCTGGTCGCCTTCGCCGCCCTCACCCGATTCGAGCCCTCGGTGCTGCGGGCCACGGCCATGGCGCTCATCGGGGTGACCGCCTGGTCGCTCGGCCACCGGGCCAGCGGCCTGCGCATCCTGGGCCTGGCGGTCACCGCCCTGCTCCTCGTCGACCCGATGCTGGTTGGCGTGGCCGGCTTCCAGCTCTCGGTGGCGGCGTCGGCCGGCATCCTGGTGCTGGCGCCACCCCTGGCCGAGCAACTCCCGCTGCCATCGTGGCTGGCCCGTCCCGCGGCGGTGACCCTGGCCGCCCAGGTCGCCGTGTCGCCGCTGCTGATCGCCTTCTACGGAGGGTTGCCCGTCGCCACCCTGCCGGCCAACCTGCTGGCCGAGCCGGCGGCCGGTCTGCTGATGGGCTGGGGTCTGACCGCGGGTGCGGTGGCCGGGGTGGTGGGCGGGCGCCTGGCCGGGGTGGTGCAGCTGCCGGCCCGTGCCCTGGTGTGGTGGGTCGAGTCCGTGGCCCGCTGGGGGTCGGCAGCGCCGCTGGGCCACATCGGGGCCGTCGGCCTGGTTCTGGGTGCCACCGCCGCCTGGGTGGCCGTGCAGGCCGGGCGGCGACACCACGCCCGGGTGGCCGCGGCCGCCTGGCTGGGCCTGGTCGGTGTCCTGGGCGGGCCGGGCGTGGCGCAGGTGGTGACCCCCGCGGAGCCGCCGTCGCACGTGCTGCTGGGTCGCTCGGGCGAGCTGTGGACCGCCTCGGGCCCGGGTGGTCGGGCGGCGGTGCTGGTCCTCGGCTCGCGGCCCCAGGCCCGGGACCTGCTCGAGGGCCTGCGTGGCGCCGGCGTGCACCGGCTCGACCTGGTGGTGGTTCCGACCGGCTCTGCGACCGGGCTCGAGGCCGTCGTGCAGCTGGCTCAGCGGGTGGCGCTGCGCCGCGTCTGGGCGGGCGGGTCCCGGACCCGATCCGCGGGCACGCCGTCAACCGACGCCCGCCAGTCCGACCTGCGCCGTCGCCTCGGCGTGGTCCGCGCTCCGTCCGGCGGTGCCGCGGTCCACCTCGGCGGGCTCGTCGTCACCCTGGCCGGCCCGGGCCCGGACCTGGCCGTGACGGTGTCGCGGGTGCCCGGTGTAGGTTCCACAGGTGCTGCTCTCGCTCGGGCCCCACCGCTTCGACGTCACCCACCGGGCGCTGGTCATGGGCATCTTGAACCGCACCCCTGACTCGTTCTACGACCGGGGCAGCTACTACGACTTCGAGGCCTTCTTGCGCCAGGCCGACCACCTGGTGGCCGACGGCGCCGACTTCCTCGACGTCGGCGGGGTAAAGGCGGGGCCGGGCGACGAGGTGTCCGAGGACGAGGAGCTGACCCGCGTCGTGCCGGCCATCGAGGCCCTGGCCAGCCGGTTCGACCTGCCCCTGTCGGTGGACACGTGGCGGGCGTCGGTGGCCGAGGCGTGCTTCGCGGCCGGGGCGGTGGTGGGCAACGACATCAGCGGGTTCGCCGATCCGGCCTACCTCGAGGTGTGCACGGCGGCGGGGGCGTCGGTGGTGGCCACCCACATCCGGCTCCGCCCCCGGGTGCCCGATCCCGAGCCGGTCTATGACGACGTGGTGGCCACCGTGGTCGACTTCCTGGCCGCCCGGGGCCGGGCGGCCGAGGCCGCCGGCATCCCCGCCGAGCGCATCATGGTCGACGCTGGGCTCGACCTGGGCAAGACCGAACCCCAGTCGCTGCTGCTGCTGCGGCGGTCCGACGCGCTGGTCGGGTTGGGGTACCCGGTGTTCCTGTCCGCCTCCAACAAGCGGTTCCTGTGGCGGTTGCTGGACGTGGACGTGGACGGCGCGGCCATGGGCACGGTGGCCGCCCACGCGCTGGGCGTGGGGCTGGGCTGTCGGGTGCTGCGGTGCCACGACGTGGTGGCCGGGCGACGGGTGGCCGACGTGCTGGCTGCCATCCTCGAGGCGGCGTGACCGACATCGCCGGTGTGCCCGTCCACCTGGTGAAGGGCGACGACCCGGTGCTGGTGTCCGATGCCGTGCGGGAGCTGGTCGACCTCGCCCTCGACGGGGCGGACCGCTCCCTGGTGCTGACCGAGCTCGACGCCGCTGCCTACGAGAGCGACAACGGCACCTACGGCATCGGTCCCCTGGTGGACGCGGCCCAGACCCCGCCCTTCCTCACCGATCGGCGCGTGGTGGTGGGTCGCCACGCCGCGGTGTTCTCCACCGCCGACTCGGTGGCCCCGTTGGTGGCCTACCTGGCCGACCCGCTCCCGTCCACGGTGCTCATCGTGGTGTGGGAGAAGGGACCTCGATCGGGGGCACGGGTGTCGGCCGTGCCCCGCAAGCTGGCCGACGCTGTCACCCAATCGGGCGGGCTGGTCATCGACACCAAGCCCGGGTCGGGTCGTCAGCGCACCGCCTGGCTCGACGAGCACCTGGCGTCGTCGCCGCTGGTCCTCGACGCCGCCGCCCGCGCCCGCCTGGTGGAGCACCTGGGTGAGGAGGTGAGTCGCCTGGCCATCCTGCTCGACACCTTCGAGGGCGCCTTCGGTGCGGGAGCCCACCTGGGGGTCGACGACATCGAGCCCTACCTGGGCGACGCCGGCGACGTGGCTCCGTGGGACCTGACCGACGCCATCGACCGGGGCGACGCCCAGACCGCGCTGGGCGTGCTGACCCGCATGCTGGCCGCCGGTCGCCACCCGCTGCAGATCACGGCCAGCCTGCACGGCCACTACCAGCGCATGCTGCGCCTGGAGGGATCGGGGGCCAACAACGAGGCCCAGGCCGCCGAGCTGCTGGGGCTGAAGGGCTCGACCTTCCCGGCCCGCAAGGCCCTCGACCAGACCCGCACCCTGGGCCCGGAGCGCATCCACGAGTTCGTGGGCCTGCTGGCGGACGCCGACCTCGACCTGCGGGGGGCCAAGGCCTGGCCCGTCGAGCTGGTGGTGGAGGTGCTGGTGGCGCGGCTCGCCAGCCGCACCCCTCGCTCCGCCGCCCGAGGCCGCAGCTCCCGGGCCGGGGCGCGACGAAGCTGAGCCATGCGGTGAGCCCGGGGCTCACCGAGCGCGCATCAGGCGCTGGTGGCGGCCAGGCGCTTGACCAGGCGTGACTTGCGTCGGGCGGCCTGGTTCTTGTGGATGATGCCTTTGGCCGCGGCCTTGTCGATGCGCTTGATGGCCAGGCGAGCCAGCTCGTCGGCGTCGTCGGCGCCGGTCTCGGCCGCCACGGCGGCCGCCTTGGTGCGAGTCTTGAGCTCGGAGCGCACGGCCTTGTTGCGGACGCGCCGCTGCTCGTTCTGCTTGTTCCGCTTGATCTGGCTCTTGATGTTGGCCACGGTGGTCCTGGTCGTCGGGGGTGAGGGCACGCCTGGGCGTTCCGCGGCCGACCATCGTAGCGGTCCGGGGACCCGGCCGGGCAAGTCGGCTGGGGAGGGGCCGATCCGACCTACCATGACGGGCACCGTCCCGCTGCCCCTGTGAGCACCTCCGAGTCCGTGTCCGACCTGAGCCGCTTCCGCGACCTATCGATCATCGCCCACGTCGATCACGGCAAGAGCACGCTGGCCGACCGCATGCTGGAGATCTGCGGCGCCGTCGACCCCCGGGACATGCGGGCCCAGTACCTCGACTCGATGGAGCTCGAGCGCGAGCGGGGCATCACCATCAAGTTGCAGAGCGTGCGCCTCGACTACCACGACCACGTCATCAACCTGATCGACACCCCGGGCCACGTCGACTTCGGCTACGAGGTGTCACGTTCGCTGGCGGCCTGCGAGGGCGTCATCCTGCTGGTGGACGCGGCCCAGGGCATCGAGGCCCAGACCCTGGCCAACTGCTACCTGGCCCTCGAGAACGACCTCGAGATCGTGGCCGTGCTCAACAAGATCGACCTGCCGGCGGCCGACCCCGACCGCTACGCGGCCGAGATCGAGAACGTGCTGGGCCTGGACGCGGCCGACATCCTGCGGGTCAGCGCCAAGACGGGGGAGGGGGTGCCCGAGCTGCTCGACGCCGTGATCGAGCGCATCCCGGCCCCGGTGGGCGATGCGGACGCCCCCCTGCAGGCCCTGATCTTCGACTCCCACTTCGACCAGTACCGCGGCGTGGTCAGCTCGGTGCGGGTGATGAACGGGCGCCTGCGCTCGGGCACGCGCCTGCAGTTCACCCAGGCCCGGGCCAACCACGACGCCGACGAGGTGGGGGTGCGCCGGCCCGAGCCCACCCCGGTGGCCGAGCTGGGGCCCGGTGAGGTCGGCTACCTCATCGCCGGCATCAAGGACGTGGGCGAGGCCCGCTCGGGCGAGACCGTGACCGAGGCGGCCCGTCCGGGGGAGGCGCTGGAGGGCTACCGGGATCCCAAGCCGATGGTGTTCTGCGGCCTGTACCCGGTCGACGGCGACGAGTTCGCCACGCTGCGCGAGTCCCTCGAGCGCCTGCGCCTCAACGACTCGAGCTTCACCTACGCGCCGGAGACGTCGGGGGCACTGGGCTTCGGCTTCCGCTGCGGGTTCCTGGGGCTGCTGCACATGGAGATCATCCGCGAGCGCCTCGAGCGGGAGTTCGACCTCAGCCTGATCGCCACCGCGCCTTCGGTCGAGTACCGGGTGCACCAGGTGGGCGGCAAGGAGGTGGTGGTCGACAACCCCTCCGAGATGCCCCCGGCCGGCGAGATCGAGTGGATCGACGAGCCCTATCTGACCACGACCATCCTCACCCCGACCACCTACACCGGCACGCTCATGGAGCTGTGCCAGACCCGACGGGGGGAGATGGGCAAGCTCGAGTACCTGTCTCCCGAGCGGGTCGAGCTCGTGTACCGGCTGCCCCTGGCCGAGGTGGTCATGGACTTCTTCGACCAGCTCAAGAGCCGCACCCAGGGCTATGCCAGCCTCGACTACGAGCCGGCCGGATACGAGCGCTCCGACCTGGTCAAGGTCGACATCCTGCTCAACGGCGTGGCCGTCGACGCCTTCTCGACCATCGTGCACCGCGACAAGGCCACCGAGTACGGCCGGCGGATGAGCGAGAAGCTGCGCGAGCTCATCCCCCGCCAGATGTTCGACGTGCCCATCCAGGCGGCCATCGGAGGGCGCATCATCAGCCGTGAGACGGTCAAGGCCAAGCGCAAGGACGTGCTGGCCAAGTGCTACGGCGGTGACATCTCCCGCAAGCGCAAGCTGCTGGAGAAGCAGAAGGAGGGCAAGAAGCGCATGAAGAACATCGGGCGGGTGGAGGTGCCCCAGGAGGCCTTCATCGCCGCCCTCAAGCTCGACGACTGAGGCTTGCCCGACCGGAGGGCCAAGAGATCCGGCCAGCACTCGGTATCATCGAGTGCCAGCTCCCCGACCCTGGCAGTGCCCCATGGCTGACCCATCCCGCGACGACTCCGATCAGCTCGACGAGCGCAAGGCCACGGTCCTGCGCGCCGTGGTGGCCACCTACATCGAGACGGCCCAGCCGGTGGGGTCGGGCCGCGTGGCCCGCTCGCCCGAGGTGCACGTCTCGTCGGCCACGGTGCGCAACGACATGTCCGCGCTCGAGCAGGAGGGCTACCTGCACCAGCCCCACACCAGCGCCGGCCGCGTCCCGACCGACAAGGGCTACCGCTTCTTCGTCGACCGCCTGAACTCGGCCTCGCTGGCCACGGCCGACTCCAAGCAGGTCCGCACCTTCTTCGCCGAAGCCCACGGCGAGCTCGAGCAGATGCTGGCCGACACCAGCCGCCTGCTGTCCGACCTGACCCAGTACGCGGCCGTGGTGGTGAGCCCCCCGGTCGAGACGGCCACCGTGCGCTCGGTGCAGCTCGTGGGCCTGGCGCCCCGGGTGGCCCTGGTCGTGGTGGTGCTGTCCAACGGTGCGGTCGACAAGCACACCATCGAGCTCGACCGCGACATCGACGACGCCGCCCTGGCCGTGGCCACCGCCCGGCTGTTCGCCCGCCTCACCGGAGAGCCCTTGACCGCCGCCTCCCGCGGCCTGGCCGAGCTCGACGCGGAGGTGGCTGCCGGCGCCCAGCCCGAGGCCGAGATGGTGGCCCGCCGGGCCGCGCTCGAACAGCTCAGCCGCGAGCACAACCCGGGCGAGAACGTCTACATCGGCGGGGCCGGGCGCATGGCCTCGGCCTTCGACGCGGTGGCCACCGTGAGCGAGGTGCTCGGCATCCTCGAGCAGCAGTACGTGGTGGTCAGCCTGCTCCAGGACGTGCTCGACCGCGGCCTGCACGTGGCGATCGGCACCGAGACCGGCATCGCCCCGCTGGCCGACTGCTCGGTGGTGGTGGCGCCCTACGCGGTGGAGGGCGAGCCGACCGGCACCATCGGTGTGCTGGGACCGACCCGCATGAACTACCCCCAGGCCCTGGCCGCGGTGGCCGTCGTCGGCCAGCGGCTCGGCCACCACCTGAGCGAGGGCTGAGCGTGCCGAGCGGATCCACCGACTACTACGAGCTGCTGGGCGTGGCCCGCACGGCCACCGCCGAGGAGATCAAGCGCGCCTTCCGCAGCCGCGCCCGCGAGCTGCACCCCGACGCCAACCCCGGCGACGTCGAGGCCGAGGCGCAGTTCAAGGAGGTGGCGCTGGCCTACGAGACGCTCAGCGACCCCGAGCGGCGCCAGCACTACGACCGGTTCGGTCCCGACTCCGCGGCCATGGGCTCGGCCGGGTTCTCGGGCGGTCTGGGCGACCTGTTCGACGCCTTCTTCGGCGGCAACCCCTTCGGCGGCGACGGTCGGGGACGAACGGGCCCGGCTCGGGGTGCCGACCTGGAGGCGGTCATCGACCTCAGCTTCGAGGAGGCCGTGTTCGGCACGCAGGCTCCGGTGAGCGTGCGCACCGCCGTGCCCTGCGACGACTGCGAGGCGACCGGGGCGGCGCCGGGCAGCTCCGCCTCGACCTGTCCCGACTGCAGCGGTCTGGGCCAGGTGCAGCGGGTGCGCCAGTCGCTGCTGGGCCAGATGGTCACCACCAGTCCCTGCCCGCGCTGCGGCGGGCTGGGCACGGTGGTCGAGAACCCGTGCCCCACGTGCCGGGGCGAGGGCCGCAACAGCCAGACCGCCACCTACACCGTGGACGTGCCCCCCGGCATCGATGCCGGCTCCACGCTGCGCCTCAACGGTCGGGGGGCGGTCGGGCCCCGAGGCGGGGGCACGGGCGACCTCTACGTGCACGTCCGGGTGCGGCCCCACGACCGGTTCGTCCGCCACGGCTACGACCTGGCCCACGAGCTGCACCTGACCACGGCCCAGGCCGCGCTCGGCACCCACCTGCAGTTCGAGACGCTCGACGGCGACGAGGACCTGGTCATCCCCCGAGGGACCCAGACCGGGCGCGTCTTCCGGCTGCGGGGGCGGGGCGTGCCCCACCTCGAGGCGCGGGGTCGGGGCGACCTGCTGGTCCAGGTGGTGGTCGACACGCCCGTCGACCTGACCGCCGAGCAGGAGCAGCTGCTGCGGGACTTCGCCGAGGCCCGCGGCGAGGAGATCGTGGCCGTCGACTCCGGCCTGCTGTCCAAGATCCGCTCGGCCTTCCGGTAGTCGGGATGACGACGGGCGGGACCGGTCCGGCGGCCGAGACCGCGCCGCAGGTGTTCGTCGACGACCTCGACCGACCTGAGCTGTCCGACGAGGACCGTCGCCACCTCGAGCGATCCCGCCGGCTGCGCCCCGGCGACGAGGTGGTGTGCGCCGACGGGCGCGGCCGGTGGCGACGGTGCCGGCTGGCCGCCACCGTGGAACCGGTGGGCGACATCGCCCAGGTCGAGGCGCCGGCGCCCGCGCTCACCGTCGGCTTCGCCCTGGTCAAGGGCACCCGGCCCGAGCTCATCGTGGCCAAGCTGACCGAGTTGGGGATCGAGCGCATCGTGCCGGTGCAGGCCGATCGATCGGTCGTGCGCTGGGACCGCGAGCGGGCCGAGGGCCACCTGGTGCGGCTGCGGCGGGTGGTCCGGGAGGCGGCCATGCAGTCTCGTCGGGCCTGGCTGCCGGAGGTGGCCCCCCTGGCCACGGTGGCGGCGCTGGCCGAGGCGGCTCCGCCGGGCACGCTGGCGTTGGCCGACCCCGACGGTGACCCGCCCACGCTGGAGCGACCCACGGTGCTGGTCGGTCCCGAGGGCGGCTGGACTGACGGCGAGCGGGCGGCGGTGGCGGCTCGGGTGGGCCTGAACCCGCAGATCCTGCGGGTGGAGACGGCCGCGATCACCGTCGGTGCGTTGCTGGGTGCCCTGCGCAGCGGGCTGGTGGAAACCCCACCGCACGTGGTGGCGCGAGAACGGCACGCGCGCGCGTCTAAGCTGGCGGGCTGAGGCCGGCACGATGTCCGGGCGCTCGTGGGCCCCCTTCCACCGGACCGGGATGTCCCGGGAGGCGACCAGGAGGGAAGCGTCGGGTCGGAGAGGTGATCGATGGCCAAGGTGAGCGACGACGAGATGGCGACGGGCGATGAGGCGGCGATCGTGCCTTCGGGCTACGGGCGCAAGGTGGGTGAGCGACTTCGCGTGATCCGCCGACAGAAGCGGCTGTCCCTCCAGGATGTGGAAGCCGCCTCCGGCCAGGAGTTCAAGGCCTCGGTCCTGGGTGCCTACGAGCGCGGCGAGCGGGCCATCTCGGTCCCGCGCCTGCAGCGCCTGGCCCGCTTCTACAACGTGCCCGTCGACCAGCTGCTGCCCTCCGACGACGGCCCGGCCTTCGCCGACGGCGCCGGCGTGGGTCCCGTGGCCGAGACCAACGTCACCATCGACCTGCGGGGCCTCGAGTCGCTGGGTGGGGCCGAGGGCGACATGCTGACCCGCTACCTGACCATGATCCAGCTGCAGCGCCAGGACTTCAACGGCCGGATGCTGACCATCCGACGAGACGATCTGCGGGCCATCGCCTGCATCCTCGGCGTGAGCTACGAGACCGCCGGTGGTCGCCTCGACTCGCTGGGCCTCAGCCTGACCCTCTGAACCCGGCCACCGGTACCCTCGCCGAGTGGAGTTCGGGGTCTACGTCCATGTGCCGTTCTGCGCGCGTCGCTGCGACTACTGCGCCTTCGCCACCTGGACCGACCGCGACCACCTGATCGACGACTACCTGGCCGCGTTGGTCGTGGAGCTGGGCCGGGCGGCCGACGACGGGGAGGCCGGCGGTCTGCCGGCGGCCACCTCGGTCTTCTTCGGGGGCGGCACCCCCTCGCTGGTCGACGCCGACGGGCTCATGGCGGTGCTGGCTGCCATCCCCACCACCCCCGACGCCGAGATCACGGTGGAGTGCAACCCCGACACGGTCACCGCGGCGCGCCTGGAGACCTACCAGCGCGCCGGCGTCAACCGCCTGTCGTTCGGCGTGCAGTCGATGGTGCCTCACGTGCTGGCCGCGCTGGGTCGCAGCCACGACCCCGAGTCGGTCACCGAGGCGGTGTCCACGGCCCGGCGCCTGGGCTTCACCAGCTTCAACCTGGACCTGATCTACGGCGGCGCGGGCGAGTCGCTCGCCGACTGGCAGGCCACCCTGGACCAGGTGCTGGCCCTGGACCCCCCGCACGTCAGCGCCTACGCCCTGACCGTGGAGGCGGGTACGCCCCTGGCCGACGAGCCCTGGCGCCATCCCGACGACGACGACCAGGCCGACAAGTACCTCATGGCCGACGAGGCCCTGGGGATCGCGGGGCTGGGCTGGTACGAGATCTCCAACTGGGCCCGTCCGGGCCGCGAGTGCCGCCACAACCGCCTGTACTGGGACCAGGGCGACTACCTGGGCCTGGGCTGCGCCGCCCACTCCCATCGCCGCGGGCGACGCCAGTGGAACGTGCGCACGCCCGAGCGGTACCTGGAGCGCGTGTGCGCGGGCCAGCCGCCGACCTCGGCGGGGGAGACCCTCGACGTCGAGGGCCGCCGGATGGAGCGGCTGCAGCTGGCCCTGCGCACCTCGGGCGGGGTGCCGGCCGAGGCGCTCGACCTGGACGACCCGGACCTGGCCGGGTTGGTCGACGTGGTCGGCGGACGGGCCACGCTGACCGTGGCCGGCCGGCTGCTGGCCAACGAGGTGGCCGTCCGCCTGCGACCCGCGCCGGGCGGCTGAGGAGGTGCGTCGACGCGAGGGATCCGCCGCTCGTCAGCCCGCCGCCGGGACGGGCGGCAGGACGAACACCTGACCGGGGAAGACCAGGTCCGGGTCGGTGGGCACCACCAACCGTGACCGGTTGGCGTCGATGAGGTCGTGGAGGTACCCGAGCACCTCGGCGTCGGTGGGCGACGGGGTCGAGCGCGCGGCCAGCGTCGACCTTGCCACCCGCCACAGGTGGTCGCCCGGGCGGATGGTCCACGTGGTGGCAGGATCGGCAGGCGCGGCCGGGGTCGGCGCGGCGAGGGCGGCCGTGGTGGGCGAGGTGGTCGTGCTGGTCGTGGTCGTGCTGGTCGTGGTCGTGCTGGTCGTGGTCGTGCTGGACGTCGGCGTCCGGGCCGGGTGACCGGGCTGGGGCCCGACCACCTGCATGATCGGCGGGGCCTGGTCGGGATCGGCTCGGGGCGAGACGAGGGGGGCGTCGGTCGTCGGCGGCGTGGGGCTCGTCGAGGCGGGGGCGGCGGGCAGCTGGTGCATGACCACGACCGGTGGCGGTGGCGTGGCTGCGCCGGCCGCGCCCACCGATCCCGCCAGGGCCGAGACCACCAGTCCGGCCGCGGCCGCCTGGCTCAACCAGGAGGCCATGCCCGGCAGGCAGAGTCGGCGGCTGGCGTCGAGCAGGGTGGACGCCGACGACCAGCGACCCACCAGCTCGATGACCACCAGCACCACCAGGTATCCCAGCCCCAGGAGGGCCATCACCCGGACCAGGCCCATGACCACCCCGGCCGGCCCGACGGCGGCGGCCCAGTCGGCCCACGCCGACGTCTTGGTGATCGAGCCGCCTTCGGGCGGACCGGCGAGCGCCTTCCCGAGGGCCACCAGGAGCGCCAGGGCGAGCCCGCCGCCCAGGCCCAGCCCGACCAGCTGGCCCGACGACCAGGTCGGTGGTGCCGAGGTCTCCTGGCCGCTCATCGGGTCATCGCCGGCCCGAGGTCGAGGTGCGATCCGCCCGGGCCGACCGCCACCAGGTCGTCACAGCCGTCGGACCGGTGGGTGGACACCAGGCGGGACCGGGGAGGGACACGGGCCAGGACGGCGGCCGTCAGGTCGTGGCCTGGTCGCGCCCAGCCCTCGAAGGCGAAGACGTCGCCCGTGCCGGGTCGCAGGACGACCACCCGGGTGGGACCGCATCCCCAGCTCCCCAGCTCGACCTGGTCCCCGGCCTGGCCGATCCGGTAGCGGGTGCCGCCGATGGCCACCACAGGACCGGTCGACGTCGCGAGGGCGCGGGCGCGGGCGTTGGCAGGGGCCGCGGCACCCAACGTGGGCCGATCGGGGTGGCCGCTCACCTGCGTCGCCCCCCAGCTCAACGCCACCAGCCCCACGAGGGCCAGCACCGTGGCCACCGCTGGCGGTCGACGGGACCGGTGCACCCGGACCGCGTCAGGTCGCGGCCGGAGGTGGGCGAACGGGTCGTCGTCGGGGGACGCGGGCGCCGGCGCTGGTGCGCACGAGGGTTGGCGGTCGTCGGGGTCGGCGCGCCGGGCCGGCTCGTCGAGCAGGGCGGCCAGCCGTCGGGCCGGGGGCCAGGTCCCGGCCCGGCCGGCGTCGAGCACTGCGGCCAGCTCGGAGCTCGGATCGGGCGGACGGGCCCGGCGACCCCCCGGCGCTCGTCGTCGTGGCCGACCGGACCGGTGGACCCCGGTGCTCGGGTTGGCGGCGCGGTCGTGGCCCCGATCGTCCTCGCCGTCGGTCCCGGCGTCGACCGGGTGATCGGGCACCGCCAGCTGCGCCAGCGCAGCCACGTCCATCGAGGGCCGCAGCGGCGGACCGCCCTCGACGGACTGGCCGGCCAGCCCGGCCCGCTCGAAGCCGTCCAGCATGGCGTGGCCGCGGTCGTCGACCCAGATGCAGCTGCCCCGCAGGTCACCGTGCACCAGACCCAGCGCATGCAGGTCGGCCATGGCCTGCGCCGCGCCGGCTAGCACCGCCAGCCGACGACCGGGGGCCGGCCCGGTATCGTCGAGGGTGCCGGTGCCCCGCGCCCGGGTGACCAGGCGGGTGCCGTCCGCGTCGGCCGAGAGCACCTCGACCACCGCGGGGTGGCGGGCCAGCCCCAGCATGGTGGCTTCACGCCGCAGCTGTGCCCGCTCGACGTCGCTCTCGGCGGTTCGCGTGCGCACCGTCGTCCCGTCGGACGTCTGCTGGCTCTCGATCACGAGGAGAGACTAGAACATCGGAGAGAGCAAGAAAAGCTATGAAAGATACGAAGATCGGGGAGAGGCAGGTTCGATGGCGCCGAGCTCGAACAGGCGGGCCAGCAACGGTTCCAGATCGGCGTCCACGGCGGCGACGTCGGTGGAGTAGCGGCGGGACAGGACCTCCGCCATGTTGCGGCGGGTGGTGGGCTCGGCCAGCAGCTCCCACACGGCCACGGCCGAGCCGGCGACCGTGACGGGATCGGCCTGGCCGGCGGGCAGGAGCACCAGGCCGAGGGGGGTGGCCCGCCATCCGGTGTCGACGCACCGGCGCCAGCGTCGGGGGGCCGCGGTGGGTTCCTCGGGCTGGGGGTCGGCGGGGGTCACCGAGGTCGATGCTAGGGCTGCAGGCGTGGGTCGGGACGGACAGACGAGGGCTGAAAGATCCTCACTTGGGGCGAGATCAAGCAGTACGCTTCCTTCGCCACGCTGCATTTGCTACGGTGCAGCACAGAAAGTCCCCGACGCGGGCAGACCGTAGGAGACCCATGAGCATCGGCCAAGGTGAAGACGAGGCGGCGGGCGACGCCGCCGATGGTGGCGTGACCGGCCACACCATGGATCGTCGTTCCTTGATCAAGACGGTCGGCATCGCGGGTGCCGCTGCCTGGGTGGCGCCGGTGGTCATCGAGAGCATGGTCTCGCCGGCATCAGCCGTCTCCCTGCAGGTGGGCACCTACGCCCTGCGCCTCAGCTCCGAGCAGTGCGACCCCACCCCGGTGCTCGACCCCAACGGTGCGCCACCGCCGGTCAACTGCACCCCGCTCAACACCCAGTTCCTGAGCACCGACCACCAGGTCACCGACCAGGCCACGCTCGACGCCTTGGGCATCACCGTCGACAACTGCCGCCGTCGCTACCTGCTGGCCGTGAGCACGACCAACCCCAAGGTGACCTTCAACCTGGCCGGCTCCAGCGCGGCCGGGCTCCACAAGGGCCAGTGCGTCACCCCGACGTTGACCCCGTCGAGCGTCACGTGGCAGCTCGACGGCGCCACCGATCGCCAGGGGTACTTCATCATCTTCACCGTCTCGGCCTGATCCGCGAGGCGCCGTCCCGCAGGTCGCCCGCTTCGGCGCGCCCACGGCCTGGTCAGGCGCGCCATCCCCAGCGTCGACCGAGTCGTCGGGCCGATGCCACCAGGCGGATCCTGAGCGGCGCGTCCAGGGCCCGGATGGCGCGGCGCAGGTGCCGTCCGAGCGACCAGCTGCGGTCGGCCAGATAGGTGGCCTGCGGCCACAGCAGGGCGCGCAGGTAGTCGAGGCGAGCGCCCCGGCCCGACACCACGGCCACCCCCACCAGCTGGCGCCAGTAGACGTAACCGGCGCGTCGGTGGGCGTCGAGGACCAGCCGCTCGCCCAGCCCGGGCCGGTAGGACCGGGCCCAGGTCAGCAGGTCGCGGGCCAGCGGCTGGTCGGTGGTCGGCTGCGGCAGGCCGAGCTCGAACCAGGCGTCGACCACGGCCGTGGCCAGCACCGACCCGGCCCGCCAGCGCTGGGCCAGAGCCACCACCGCGTCGGCCTCGAGGGGCGCCGCGCCACCGCCACGGCCGTCGCCAGGGCCACCCGCGACGTCGGTGCCACCGCGGCCCAGGCACAGCTGGACCAGGTCACGTCGGGCTCCCAGCCGAGGCGGGATGTCCGCCACCGACGCCTGGTAGGCAGCCAGCACCAGCGACGCGGCCGGATCGGGGATCGGGAAGCGGCGTGAGCCGAGCACCAGCTCGTCGGGGAGGCGGAACAGGTCGTCGAGCTGGATGGCCAGGCCCAGGGCCCCGGCCACCGGCGTGCGGTGCAGGTCGACCTCGAGGCCGGCGGGGACAGCGGGCGTGGGCGGGATGCGGAGCAGCGTCTCCTTGCCGAACCGCTCGTCGAAGCCGGGGCGCAGCTCGCCCACCACCACCTCGGCATCGAGCGCCTCGGCCAGCTGGTGGGTTGCCCGGTGCACCTGGCCGCTGGGCACCACCAGGTCGAGGTCGGCGAAGAGCCGCTGGCCCGCCTCCGGGTAGGCCCGGTGGGCCAGCGCCGGCCCCTTGGTCACCAGGAAGGCGATGCCCACCGCACGCAGCGCGTCGGCCGCCTGGCCCAGCGCCCGCTCGAGGCGTAGGTCGTGGGCGCACCAGGCCTCGTGGGAGGCGAACAGCTCGACGCGGGCACCCTCCGGCACGGTGGCGACCCGGCCGTCGGCCTCGCTCAGGGCGGTCACGGCCGCCACCAGCAGCCCCAGCACGCGCTGCTGCTCGGCCAGGCGCACGGCGCGCGTCCAGGTCTCGGCGGCCAGGCCGGCGGTGGGCAGGCTCGGCGCGCCCGGGAGCCCGTGGGCCGCGGCCGCCCGGACCAGGGCCCAGGCCTGGGTCTCGGTCGACGTGGCGGCGTCGCGTCCCGACCGGCGGGTCGGACCGCTCACGACCGGCGCAGGCTGGCCAGGCGGTCGATGCCTCGGGTCCGGCTCGAGCGGTCGGTGCGGTCGTGGCTCGAGCCGGCTCCACCATCCGTCGTCGGTCGACGCCACTTGGGCAGGCTCAGGGGCACGAACAGGAACGGCAGCACCTGCACCCGTTCTCGGGCCAGGATGCCGAAGTTGGCGATGGCGGAGAAGGCGTAGGCGAACATGGCGATGTAGGCCAGGGCGAAGGTGACGTAGGCCTCGGATCGCAGCCGGTGGAAGGCGCCGAGCAGGCGACGCCAGCCCACGACGACCAGCAGCAGCAGGGCGGCGGCCTCGGCCGACGCCAGCAGGCCGGCGGCGCTGCGGACCTCACCGGGGAGAGGCCGGAACAGCACGGTGAAGGCGGCCATCGGGTAGCCGATGGGCGAGTTCGGGTTGATGGCGTGGAAGGCCGAGTTGCCCTCACCGGTCTGGGCCTGGGTGTGGGCCAGGGCGGTGGTCACCGCGCCGGTGCTCAGGTCGTTGATCTTCAGGAAGTGGGCCGTGGCCGGGGCCAGCAGCGCGCCGCCGACCAGCAGCACGACGATGCCGACCGCCTTGGTGATGCCGCTCAGGCTGATGGTGCCGGGCATGGCCCGGGTGTTCCGCCGGCCGACCAGGAAGGCCACCAGCACGGCCACGAAGACGAGCAGGGAGACGTGGGGTCGCACCAGGGAGGCGCCGGCCAGCCCGATCAGCAGCAGGATCCACCCGCCCCGGCCCCGAGTGAGGATCTTGGCCGCGCCCAGCGCGGCGAGGGCGATGGTGACCAGCATCCAGCTGTCCTTGCCGATGCTGGAGGGCCAGTACAGCAGCGACGGCCAGAGCATGACGAAGCGGGCGTAGCGCCGCCGGTCGGCGTCGGGCAGGCCGACCAGGAAGGCCCGGTACAGGAACCAACTGCCCCAGAAGCCCAGGAAGGTGAACAGCATGGTGGTGCCGAAGAAGTTCGACCCGGTGACCAGGTGGCCCAGCCCGGCGATGTAGCGCAAGCTGCCGGTGCCCGGCACCGGGGCTGCCGGTCCCACGTCGACGTGGACGAACTCGAGCTTGCGGAAGCTCTCGGCCAGCCGTGCGCCCTGCTGGTTGTAGGTCAGGGCGTCGGCCGCGCCCAGGAAGCGCGGGTAGCTGAAGAGCAGGCGCAGGCCGATGGAGGTGAGCAGCAGGCCGCGCAGGTCGAAGGACCGCTCGGCCTTGACCGACCGGTTGAGAGCCGCCAGCGACAGGATGGTCAGGATGGGGGCGACGATGATGCCCATCCCGGTGTGCTTGCCCGAGATCCACTCGCCGTAGCCGAACACCAGCAGCGCCACCAGGATGAGGACGATGCCGAGCAGGTCCCAGTTGGAGGAGCGGCGGGGGTTGGCCGCAGCGCGGGGCACGCGGCCGTAGGGGCTGGATCCGTCCGGACGGGTGCGGGCCAGCGGCACGCGGTAGCCGCTGGTGGGCGCCGGCGTCGCGGGCGTCTCGCTCATTCGTCCTTGGGCGGTGAGGCGCTGAGCTCCACGTCCAGGCGCTCGCCCTCGGTGCCACCCACCGGCGGGGAGCTCACCCGGGTCGGGCGGGTGGCCCGTCCGTTGGCCGCGCTGGACAGGCTGTCACCGCGCACCAGCAGATCGAGCGGGTGGCTCTCGGCCTCGGCCCGGTTTGGGTCGCGGCCCTCCTCGGTGGCGTAGTAGTAGTACTGGGCGCTGGGAACGTAGCGGGCTCCGAGCAGGGCCACGCCGGCCACGGTGGCCTCGAGGCGCTGGAGCACCTCGGTGGCGCGGGCCGCGGCGGGCTTGGTGGTGCGCCCGGAGCGGGCCACCAGCACGACCACGTCGGCCACCCCCACCAGCTCGCTGGCGTCGTTGGTGGACAGCAGCGGCGCGGTGTCGAGCAGGATGATGTCGAAGATGCCCCGGGCGGCCTCGATGACCCGGCGTTGGGCGGCGGTGACCTCGGCCGGGTTCGAGTTGGACGACGAGAGCACGTTGTTCACCATCCGCACGCCCGGGATGTCGCTCTGCACCACCTTGCGGGCCTCGTCGGACCCGCCCAGGTAGCGGTGCAGGCGGGGGCGGCGGAAGTCGCAGTTGATGACCAGCACCGAGTAGTCGGCCTCGGCGAAGACCGTGGCCAGGTTGGCCACCGTGGTGGTCTTGCCCTCGGACGGGCCGGCCGACGACACCAGGATCACGTAGGACGAGTGGGTCGACGTGGCCGGCTCGGCGCCACCCTCGGCCGGCTCGACGGGTTCATCGGCGGCCAGGGTGGTCTGGCGCAGGAACACCAGCGAGGAGCGCAGCGCCCGGTAGGCCTCGGCCGTGCGCGACATCGGGTGGGTGTACGAGAGGACCTCGGTGTCGCCCCGCTGGATGCGGCTGAGCGGCGGCACCTCGGCCAGCACCGGCAGCTCGAAGGCGACCTCGGTGTCCTCCTTGCCCTGGAGGCGGGTGTCGAGCCGCTCGATCACGAAGGCCACCAGCAGACCCAGGATGAGACCCACGAACCCGCCGATCAGGCCGCGGGGCACCGGCCCGGACGGGATCTTCGACTTGGGCGTGAGCGAGGCGTTGAGGGCGGCCTCGGGGTTGGTGGCCGACCCCGACAGCGTCGTGTTGTTGTTGCCGAGCTCACCGTTGCGGACGAAGGTGGCGTGGGCCGCAGCCCCGATGGGGATGGACTCGGGCTGCTGGAGCACGGTCAGGATGGGGCCCGGCTCCTGCGTGCCGAGGCCCTGGAACTGCTCGTCGACCAGTCGGTACTGGTTGATCAGGGCCTGGAGCTGCTGGCCCTGCACCGAGTTGGCGGGCGGCGAGGTGGCCTGGAGGGCGTTGATCTGGTTGGTCAGGTCGGTGAGCTGTGACGCGTACTGGTCGCGCTGCTGGTCGAAGGCGGCCTTGTTCTTGCCGTTCACGTAGTTGGCCAGGGCGGTGCACCACTGGGTGGCCAGCGCCGAGGTGTCGGCCGCGCTCTCGCCCACCGCCGTGATGCGGATGGTGGCCTGTGCCGGGTCGGTCACCACCCCGATGCGGGCCAGGATGGCGTTGTCGTCGGTGTGGCGGGACTGGGCGATCTGGGCCGGCACGTCGCCGGTGGTGGCCAGCAGCCCCATCTGGGTCAGCGCGGTGAAGGCGCCGCCCTTGCTGGAGATGGCGCTGGCGTCGTAGTAGAGGACGCAGGTGGCCCGCCAGTAGGTGGCGGTGTTGTGCTTCTTCTGGGTGCCCAGCCCGGTGGCGGCGCCGAGCACGGTGCCGAGCAGCACGAACCCCACGATGACGATCCATCGACGGCGGATCGTCCTCAGGTACTGGATGGGCTCCATGCAGGTCTCCGCCGGGCGCATGCCCGGTCTACTGGTGGTGAGGTGGCGGTCAGGCTCGACGCGCCCACACCGCGACCAGCGCGCGGGGAACGCCTCGACGTCGTGCGCCGAGCGAACCGGGCACGGTTGCCGATGCTACACCGGCACCCCCGGCGGCCAGAATCATGCCGGACGGTCGCGCCGTGACCGCAAGGCCCGGATCAGGCCCCGGCTGGCGGCCACGCTGGGCCGGATCCGCATCGACGTGAGGTAGGCCCGCCGAGCTCGGGTGGGCTTGCCCGCGGCCAGGGCCATGGCTCCCATGCGGGACCACCGGTAGGCCAGGGCGCGGGGGTGGCGGGCGAACCAGGCCTGGCGCTCGTCGAGCAGGAGGTGGTTGGGTTCCATGCGGGCCGCCACCTCGGTGCGGTTGGCCCGCTCACCCGCGTGGCGGCGGATCTCGCACCCCAGGGCGGCGATGGTGTCGACCGAGGACTGCTCGGCCAGGCGCAACCACCACTCGACGTCCTCCACCGCCCGGTACCGCACGTCGAAGGGCACCATGGCGTCGGCGGCCACGGCGGTGGCGCCCAGGTGCGGGGTGGTCGAGTCGAGGATGGTGTCGCGGACGTTGCCCACCAGCCAGCGCCCACGGGTGGGCCCGGCCTCCCGATGGGGGCGGGTGGGGTCGAACCAGCGGGTCCAGCACACCGCCACCGGCGCCCGGGCCAGGCCGGCCGCAGCCAGCTCCAGGCGCTCGGGGGTGTAGCGGTCGTCGTCGTCGAGGAAGGTCAGCCACCGGCCGGTGGCCGCGGCCACCCCGTCGTTGCGGGCCGCGGCCGGACCACCCGGCGACGGGCGGCGGATGACCCGCACCCGCGGGTCGGGCGGCTCGATGACCTGGCCGCCGCCGTCGTCGACGATCAGGCACTCCCAGTCGGTGCGGGTCTGGGCCAGCACGGAGTCCACCGCCTCGGCCAGCAGGTCGGGCCGGCGGTAGGTGGGGATGACGACCGAGAAGGTGGGGGCGTCGGTCATCGGGCCGTCGGGCATCGGGGCGACAGGTCGGGGGTGGTATCCATGGGCCGGTGCGCATTCTGTACCTGATCCCGAGCCTCGACGGGGGAGGCGGGGCCGAGCAGGCCGTGGCCGCGCTGGCGGGCCCCCTGGTAGACCGGGGTGTTTCCCTGGAGGTGGTGACCTTCGCCGCCGCCCCGGACGCAGGCCCCGGCTCGGACCTGACCGACGTCGTCGGAGCGGCCGGTGCCACGGTGACGGCGCTGTCGGGCACGCGCCACGGCTGGGCCCGCCAGGTGGAGCGGACCAGGGCCGTGCGCGCCCTGGTGGCCCGGCGCCGTCCGGATCTGGTCCACACCACGCTGTTCGATGCCGACCTGGTGGGTCGCCTGGCCGGGCGCACCGCCCGGGTGCCGGTGGTGTCGAGCCTGGTGAACGTGGCCTACGGGCCCGAGCAGCGGGCCAACCCGGCGCTGGTGGGCTGGAAGGTCGAGGGGGCCCGCTGGGCGGATCGGGTCACCGCCCTGGGCGTGCGGCGGTTCCACGCCCTGTCGCCCCATGTGGCCGAGGTCATGGGTCCTCGTCTGGGCATCCCCTCGGCGCGCATCGACGTGATCCCGCGGGGTCGCGACGCCGCAGCCCTGGGGCCCGTCACCCCGGCACGTCGGGCGCGGGTCCGGGCCGGCCTGGGGGTGGACGACGACCAGGACCTGGTGGTGGTCGCGGCGCGCCACGAGTACCAGAAGGGCCTCGACGTGCTGGTGCGGGCGTGGCCGGCCATCCACCGGGCGCGCCCGGGAGCCCGCCTGGCCCTGGCCGGGCGGCCCGGGTCCGAGTCCGCCCGCTTGGAGGCGCGGGTCGAGGCCCAGGGCCCGGAGGCGGGCATCACCTGGCTGGGTCGGCGCGACGACGTGGCCGACCTGATGGTGGCGGCCGACGTGTTCGTCGTGCCCTCCCGCTGGGAGGGGTTCGGCTCCATCCTGGTGGAGGCCATGGCCCTGGGGGCCAACGTGGTGGCCTCGGACGTGGGGCCGATCCCGTGGGTGGTGGGCACCGGCTGGGCCCGGTTGGTGCCGCCCGACGACCCGTCGGCGTTGGCCGCGGGTGTGCTCGAGGCCCTGGCCCAGCCGGCCCAGGAGCGGCGCCGCCGCGCCGCGGCGGGCCAGGCCCGCTTCCAGGCGACCTTCACCCTCGACGTGGTGGCCGACGCCACGGTGGCGCTGTATCGGCGGGCGCTGGGCTGAGCGCGGTGGGCGCGGTGCGCGGGGTCGGCTCTGCCATCATGGTGGGACCCCCATGACCCGAACCCCGCGCCCGCCCTCGACCGGGCCGTCCGCCTGATCCATGGCCGTCGCCTCCCGGCGCAAGTCGGTCCGCACGTCGTGGCGCGAGCTGCGGCCCTACATCGGCAAGTCGACGGGCAAGCTCTACGTGCTGGGCGGCACCGCCATCCTGAGCGGCTTCCTGGAAGCCGGTCTCATGGTGGCCATCGTGCGCATCGCCATCGGGCTGGCCGATTCGTCCAAGCAGATCACCTTCGAGCACGTCACCGTGTCGCTCGACCAGCTCTTCTGGATCTCCGGCGCCCTGCTGCTGGCCGACTTCGCCACCTCGATGGCCAACTCCTGGGTCACCGCCCGGCTGAGCGCCGACGCCCTGACCATCGCCCGGCGGCTCACCTTCCGCGACTTCGTGGCCGCGTCGTGGAGCCTCCAGAGCAAGGAGCGCGAGGGCCACCTGCAGGAGATCATGAGCAACCACGTGGGTCGGGTGTCGGGCGCGACCATGACGCTGGCCTCGTGCCTGGTCTCGGGGTTCAACTTCGTGTCCCTGATGTTCGTGGCCATCTACCTGAACTGGGTGGCGGCGGTGTCGATCGTGCTGGGCGTGGGCATCATGTTCTTCACCCTGCGACCCATGAGCCGGGCGGCCAAGCGCCGGTCGCGGGCCAACGTGGCCGCCAACGTGGCCTACGTGGGGTTGGTGTCCGAGAGCGTGACCCTGGCCCAGGAGGTGCGCACCTTCAACGTGGGCCGCCGCCTGGTGGAGCGGGTCGACGACTTCGCCGAGACGGCGTCGGAGCTGACCTTCCGGACCCGGCTGCTGGGCCAGACCATGCCGACCCTCTACACCTGCATCTCGATCGGCCTGGTCATCCTGGGCATGGCCGCGGTGTACGCCACCGGCGGCAAGAACGTGACCACGCTCGGACCCGTGGTCGTGCTGTTGATCCGCGGCCTGTCCTACAGCCAGCAGCTGCAGGGCAGCTACCACTCGCTGGCGGAGGCCGCCCCGTACCTCGAGGAGCTGCAGCAGCGCCAGGACGACTACCGAGCCTCGGTCGAGCCGGGGGGCGACCGCCAGATCGACCGCATCGGCAAGCTGGCCTTCGACGACGTCTGGTTCTCGTACGTCCCCGACGTCGCGGTGCTGCGGTCGGTGTCGTTCGAGGTGGAGCCGGGTGAGGCCATCGGCATCGTGGGTCCGTCGGGCAGCGGCAAGTCGACGCTGGTGCAGCTGCTGCTGCGGCTGCGCCACCCGAGCCGGGGCCAGCTGCTGGTCGACGGCGTCGACGCCGACGAGGTGAGCATCGACGACTGGTACCGGCGGGTGGCCTTCGTGCCCCAGGAGCCGCGGCTGTTCCGCGGCACCATCGCCGACAACATCCGGTTCTTCCGCGACGAGCTCGACCAGGACGCCATCGAGCGAGCGGCCAAGCTGGCCTACCTGCACGACGACATCATGGGGTGGGCCGACGGGTACGCCACCGACGTGGGCGAGCGGGGCGGCGCCGTGTCGGGCGGGCAGCGCCAGCGCATCGTGCTGGCCCGGGCCCTGGCCGAGGAGCCCGACGTGCTGATCCTGGACGAGCCCACCAGTGCCTTGGACATGAAGTCGGAGTCGCTGGTGCAGGACACGCTCGAAGGCCTCAAGGGCCACTCGACCATGTTCATCATCGCCCACCGGCTGTCCACCCTCAACGCCTGCGATCGGATCATGGTGCTGTCCAAGGGCGAGCTCCAGGGGTTCGACACCCATGAGGAGCTGCGCCGCTCCAACCCGTTCTTCGCCGAGGCAGTGGAGCTGTCCCAGCTCCGATAGTCGTGAGCTGTCCCAGCTCCGATAGTCGTGAGCTGTCCCAGCTCCGATAGTCGTGAGCTGTCCCCACGTTTGGCGTTGATCTGTACCCCTCCGGGGGTGCGAATCAACGCCAGAACCGCGGGTGCGGCTGGGCGGGCGGTTGGCAGCGGGTGCGGTCGGGGTCAGAAGAGCTCGAGGTCGCCCAGGCTGAGGTCCCACGAGGTGAGCGCGGGCACGGGCGCGGTGGCGGTGCCGGTCACCTGGCGCCAGGTCAGGATCGGGCCCTGCCCCGGCATGGGCACCAGGCGGTCCGACCCGCCGGTGCCGGTGGCGATCAGGTAGTCGGCCCCGGTGGCGGCCGCGACCTGGCCGAGCAGCTGGCGGCGGGTCGCCGGGTCGGGGGCCAGCAGCTCGCACACCGTCGCCTCCCGGGCCTGGCCGCGGCGCCGGAGGCGGAACACGGCCAGGCCCTGGGCCGGCCCGCCGGGGGCGACGACGGCGCGGTAGCGGAGGGGGGCGAAGCGGTAGCGCCACGACAGGTGCTCGACGGTGCGGTCGGTGCGCAGGCCGTGCGTCCCGTCGGCGAGCCGGTCGAGGAGGCTGGAGACGGCGTCGGTCTGGGCCAGCACCCGCACGGCCGGCTGGCCGGCGGGCGTGTCCAACGACCACTTCTCCGCCGGGACGCGGGCCCGGACCATGGCCGCCATCGATCGCAGCCCGCGGGGCCGCACGGCCACCGGGACCCGCCCCACCACCTGCCAGCCCATCTTCAGGTAGCCGGGTCGGCTCTGGTCGTTGGGGGTGTTGAACACGAAGTCGACCCCCTCCTGGCGCAGGTCGTCGAGGGCGGTGGTGGTCAGGGTCGAGAAGATGCCGCGGCCCTGGGCCGCGGGGTGGGTGGCGGTGTCGACGGCCCGCACGGCGTTGGCCGTCCGACCGTCGGGTCGCACGAACCGCCAGCGCAGGAACGCCCGGACCCCGACCAGGCGACCGCCGTCGAAGGCCAGCCACATGGGCGAGGTCCCCGCCGGGTTCTCCAGGTGCTTCCAGCGGAAGAAGGCCACGTTGGGGTCGTCGGGGTTCCAGCCCAGCGCGGCCTGGGCCAGTTCCACGATGGCCCCGATGTCCTCCAGCTGTCCCCGGCGGATCTCCAGGTCGTCGGCCTGGCGCGGCGGAGAGGGCATCCGGCCAGTATGTCCGGCGGGGTCGGTAGTGTCGCCGCCACACCCACGGCCGCCCCGGCCGCCACCACGACCGCCCCGAGCCGAGGAGGGCCGACCGGCGTGAGCCCCCAGCCGATCGCCGGTCGCCGACGTCGCTGCCTGGTGCACGTCACCACCACGGACATGTCGCTGGCCTGGTTGCTGGGACCCCAGCTGGCGGCCTTCGTCGACGCCGGGTTCGACGTGGTGGGCGTGTCGGCCCCGGGTCCGTTCGTGTCCCAGCTGGCGGAATTGGGGGTCACCCACGTGCCCTGGACCCACGCCACCCGGTCGATGGCCCCCGGACGCGACCTGCTGGCCGGAGCCGAGCTCTACCGCATCCTGCGGCGGCTGCGCCCCGACATCGTCCACACGCACAACCCCAAGCCCGGCTGGTGGGGGCGACCGGCGGCCCGACTGGCCCGGGTGCCGATCGTGGTGAACACCGTCCACGGGCTGTACGCCCTGCCCGGCGACCCCTGGCGCAAGCGGGGGGTGGTGTACGCCCTCGAGCGCGCCGCCGCCACCTGCTCGGACGGCGAGCTGGTCCAGAACCCGGAGGACGTGACCCAGCTGGCGCGGCTGCGGGTGCCCCCGACCCGGTTGCACCTGCTGGGCAACGGGATCGACCTTGAGCGCTTCGATCCCGACCGCGATCGGGAGGCTCGTCGGGCGCGGGCCCGCCAGACGTTCCGCGCCGAGCCCGACGAGGTGGTGGTGGGCGTCGTGGGCCGGTTGGTGGCCGAGAAGGGCCTGGCCGAGGTGCTGGCTGCGGCCGACACCCTGCGGGCCGGCGGGACACCGTTGCGCTGGGTGCTCATCGGTCCGGCGGAGCCGACCAAGGCCGACGGCCTCGACCTGGCCACGCTGGCCCAGGCGGCCGGTCCCGACGTGGTGGTGCTGGGCGAGCGCGACGACGTGGAGGACCTGTACCCCGGCATGGACCTGTTCGTGCTGGCCTCGCACCGCGAGGGGTTCCCCCGCGCCGCCATGGAGGCGGCGGCCATGGGCCTGCCGGTGGTGGCCACCGACATCCGAGGCTGTCGCCAGGTGGTGGACGACGGCGTGACCGGGAGGCTCGTGCCGGTGGGCGATGCCCAGGCCCTGGCCGCGGCGGTGGCCGAGGTGGCGGGCGACCCCGAGCGGGCCAGGGCCATGGGGGTCGCCGGACGTGGCAAGGCCGCCCGGGAGTTCGATCAGCAGCGCTGCATCGACATCACCCTGGCCCTGTACCACCAGCTCCTGGACGCCGGGTGATGGACGTCTTGTCGGTGGTCACCAGCACCGATCGGCGGGGGGCCGAGGTGGCGGCCGTGCAGCTGGGCGAGGCGCTGGCCGACCGGGGTGTGCCGGTGACCACCGTGGCGCTGTGGCCCGGTTCGGCGGCGGCGGGCGATCCGGTGGCCGCAGATCCCGACGCCCGCGGCCTGGGCGGCCGGACGGCCCCGCTCGACCTGCCCGCCCTGGGCCGGCGCCGCCACGACCCCGCCGCCCTGGTCGGGCTGACCCGACGGGCGCGGGCGGCGGCGGCTGTCATCGGCCACGGCTCGTCCACGCTGCCCTTCGGGGCGGCGGCGGCGGCTGCGGCGCGGCGGCCCTTCGTGTACCGCAGCATCGGCGATCCGGCCTTCTGGGCCACCACCCGAGGTCGCCGGTTGCGCACCGGGGCCGCCCTCCGGCGGGCGGCCCGGGTGGTGGCGCTGTGGCCGGGCGCAGCCGACCAGCTGGTGGAGCTCTACGGGCTGCGCCCCGACCGGGTCGTGGTGATCCCCACCGGCGTGGCTCCGGCCGCCTTCGTCCCCACCGCGCCCGCCGATCGACCGGCCGCCCGGCGCAGCCTCCAGGCCGTGCTCGACGCCGCGCCCGGCGTCGACCCCGACGGCGGAGCGATCGATCCGGACCGTCCCCTCATCGCGTACCTGGGCGCGCTGTCAGCCGAGAAGGATCCGGGCCTGGCCGTCGACGCCATGGCCGAGCTGGTCGGTGCGCAGCTCGTCGTGGCCGGCGCGGGACCGCTGCACGATCCGCTCCTGGCCCGGGCCCGGTGGGTGGCCCCCGGCCGCGTGCACCTGATCGGATCGCGGCGCGAACCGGCCCGGCTGCTGGCGGCCGCCGACGTGCTGGTGCTGCCCAGCCGCACCGAGGGCATCCCCGCGGTGGCCATCGAGGCCGGTCTGTGCGGCCTGCCGGTGGTGGCCTGCGACGTGGGGGGTGTGGCCGAGGTGGTGGTCGACGGGGAGACGGGCGTGCTGGTGGCGGACCGTTCGGCGGCGGCGTTGGCCGCCGCCCTGGGCGCGGTGGTGGGCCCGGCGAGCTCGCCGGAGCAGGCCGAGGCCCTGGGTGCGGCCGGTCGGCAGCGGTGCCTGGACCGCTTCTCGCTCGAGGTGGTGGCGGAGCGCTGGGTCGAGCTGCTGGCCGATGTGGCCGGTACGGTCTGATCGATGACCGGCGAACCTGTGGGCGTCCCGTCGTCGGCCGCCGAGTCCGGCGCGCCGGCTCCCTCCGCCCGTCGGCGGGCCGTCAAGGCGGTGGCCGAGCTGGCCGACCGGGTGCACCGCCCGGCGCGGGGCGTGGTCGTCCTGATCTACCACCGGGTGGGTCGGACCAGCTCCATGGAGGTGGACCTGCCCACCGGGCTGTTCGACGAGCAGATGGCGGCGTTGGCCGCGTCCGGTCGGGTCACCACGCTGGACCAGGCACTCGAGCAGCTGGCCCGGCCGGGCCCGCCGCCGGACGTCCCGGCCGGGGCCGACCCCGTGGTGATCACCTTCGACGACGGCACCCAGGACCTGGCCGAGGTGGCCGCCCCCATCCTGAGCCGGTACCAGCTGCCGGCGCTGCTGTACGTGGCCACCGAGTTCATCGACACGGGCCGCTCCTTCCCCGACGAGGGTCGCCCGCTGTCGTGGTCGGCGCTGGGCGATCTGGTCGACGCCGGCTGGCGGCTCGGCTCGCACACCCACAGCCATGCCCTGTTGGATCGCCTGGACCCGGCGCGGGTCGACGACGAGCTCGACCGGTCGATCGAGCTGATCTCGCACCACAGCGGCCAGGCCGTCGACCACTTCGCCTACCCGAAGGCGTTGGTCGGCCACCCCGCGGCCCAGCGGGCCGTGCGCCGCCGGTTCCGTTCGGCGGCGGTGGCCGGCACGCGCCCCAACCGCTACGGCGACACCGATCCGTGGCACCTGGCCCGCTCACCCGTCCAGGTCAGCGACGGGATGCGCTGGTTCGAGCGCAAGGTGGCCGGCGGCATGGGCGTGGAGGACGAGCTGCGCGACGTGGTCAACCGCGTGCGCTACGCGGGACGGAGTGACTAGACGAGCTGCTCGAGGAGCACGTCGATGACGCGGTCCTGGTCGGCGTCGGTCAACGAGCTGCCGCTGGGCAGGCACAGGCCGTGGGCGAAGATGCGCTCGGACACCTCGCCCCCTACCCGCTCGCAGCCGGCGAAGAGGGGCTGGAGGTGCAGCGGCTTCCAGGCCGGTCGGGCCTCGATGTCGGCGGCCTCGAGGGCGATGCGCAACGCCTCGCGGTCGGTCCCGGCCTGCTCCGGGTCGACCTGGAGCACGGTGAGCCAGTTGATGGGCCGGCCGTAGTCGGCGTCGGGCATGAAGGTCACCCCGGGGTGGGCACCGAGCGCCTCGACGTAGCGGGCCCGGATGGCGCGGCGACGAGCGATGCGGGCCTGCAGGGTGCGCAGCTGGGCCCGACCCAGGGCGGCCAGCAGGTTGCTCAACCGGTAGTTGAAGCCGACCTCGGTGTGCTCGTAGTGCGGGGCGGGCTGGCGGGCCTGGGTGGCCAGGTAGCGGGCCCGGGCCACCAGGTCCTCGTCGTCGGACACCAGCATCCCGCCCCCGCTGGTGGTGATGACCTTGTTGCCGTTGAACGAGAAGATGCCGATCGGGGCCAGGGATCCGGCCGGGCGGCCGTGGTAGGTGGCGCCCAGGGCCTCGGCCGCGTCCTCGACCAGCGCGATGCCGTGACGGGCGCAGGCCTGGGCGATGGGGTCGGCGTCGGCACATTGGCCGTAGAGGTCGACGGTCACCACCGCGGCCGGTCGCCGTCCGGCCGCGGCCCGGGTGTCGAGCAGCTCGCCCACCAGGCGGGGATCGATCTGCCAGCTGGCCGGGTCGGCGTCGACGAACACGGGGGTGGCCCCCAGGTAGCCCACCGCGTTGGCCGTGGCCACGAAGGTGAGGCTGGGCACCACCACCTCGTCGCCCGGACCCACCCCGACCAGCATCAGGGCCAGGTGCAGGGCGGCGGTGCCGCTCGACAACGCCGCCCCCAGGGCCCGGCCCGCCACGGCGGCGACCTCGGCCTCGAAGGCGTCGACGTCGGGACCCACCGGCGCGATCCAGCCGCCGTCGAAGGCGGCCAGCAGCGCCTCGCGCTCGGCCGCGCCGACGTCAGGGGGCGAGAGGTAGATGCGTCCGGCCATCGCCGGCACCGTACTCGTCGCCACCGACGGACCGGGATGCCCGGCACGGCCGATCGCGCAACCTGTCAGGCCAGCGGGCCGTGTGGGGCCGCTCAGCTGACAGGTTCGGGAGAAGGGGGATGGTTCGGGGCCGCGAGACGGGCCGGGTAGGGTCGGACGTCGCCCGCGCCGGCGATGGAGAGCTCGGTGACCCCAGGGGAGCGACGACGTGAAGGTGGTGGTGACGGGTGGGGCCGGCTTCATCGGCGCCAACCTGTGCGCCACGCTGCTGAGCGCCGGCGTCGACCAGGTCACGGTGGTGGACGACCTGTCCACCGGGTCTCGGGACAACCTGGCGGGGCTCGCGGTCGAGCTGGTGGAGGGCACGATCGTCGACGGCGACACGCTCGATGCGGCCATGGTGGGCGCCGGCGCCGTGATTCACCTGGCGGCCCGGCCGTCGGTGCCGCGTTCGCTGGCCGATCCCGTGGCCAGCCACGTGGCCAACGCCACCGGCACGGTGTCGGTGCTGGAGGCGGCGCGCCGCGCCGGCGGCCCGCTGGTGGTGGTGGCGTCCTCGTCGTCCGTGTACGGCGCCAACCCGGCGCTGCCCAAGCGCGAGGACCAGGCCGTGGCGCCGCTCAGCCCCTACGCCGCGTCGAAGCTGGCCACCGAGTCCTACGCCCTGGCCTGGCAGCACTCGTTCGGCCTGCCCGTGCTGGCCTTGCGCTTCTTCAACGTGTTCGGACCGCTCCAGATGCCGGGCCACGCCTACGCCGCGGTGGTGCCCGCCTTCGCCGCGGCCGCCCTCGAGGGCCGGCCGCTGCCCGTGCACGGCGACGGCCGCCAGAGCCGCGACTTCACCTACGTGGGCACGGTGGCGGCGGTGCTGGCGGCGGCGGCCACCCGCGGGGTGACCAGCCCCGGGCCGGTGAACCTGGCGTACGGCACCCGGACCGACCTGTTGACCCTGGTGGCCCTGCTCGGGGAGGTGGTCGGCCGTGAGCTGGTCGTCGACCACCTGCCGGCCCGGGCCGGCGACGTCCGCCACTCCCAGGCCGACAACGCCCGCCTGGTCGAGCTGTTCCCCGAGGTCGAGCCCGTCGGGCTTCGCGACGGGCTGGAGGCGACGGTGACCTGGCTGGCTGGGCGCTCGCCGGGCCGCGGATCCGAGCCTCCCGCATCGGCATGAGCGACGGCGGCTCGTACCTGGGCAAGCGGGTGGTCGACCTGGTGCTGCTGGCCGTGGTGGCCGTGCCCGCCGCGCTGGTGGCCCTGCCCTGCGCCCTGGCCGTCAAGCTCACCTCTCGGGGCCCGGTGCTGTTCCGCCAGGCGCGGGTGGGGCGGGGCGGACGCTCCTTCGAGATGATCAAGTTCCGCACCATGGTGGTGGGGGACAACCCGATCATCCCAGACGACTCGCGGATCACCCGGGCCGGGCGGTGGCTGCGCCGCAGCTCGCTCGACGAGCTGCCCAACCTCCTCAACGTGGCGCGCGGGGAGATGAGCGTGGTCGGTCCCCGACCCACGCTGGCCTACCAGGTCGAGCGCTACGACGCCCGGCAGCGGCGGCGGCTGGTCTGTCGGCCCGGGCTCACCGGGCTGGCCCAGATCCGAGGTCGCAACGCCCTGTCGTGGAGCGAGCGCATCGAGCACGACCTGGAGTACGTCGAGACCCAGTCGCCCCTGCTGGACCTGCGCATCCTGTGGGCCACGGTGTCGGTGCTGCTCACCGGCGCGGGGGTGGAGGGCCACGACGACGACGACCCCCTGGCCGCGCCCCCGGCCTCGGACCCCGACGGCCATCTCGGCCCCACCTGACTTACGGTGACGCGCGGCGCGGCCCATGCGGCCGTGCTAGAACCTGTTCCTGTTTTGTGCCCACGTCGACGGCGCCCCAGGGGGATTTGATGGCAAGGGTCCGAGTCCTGCTGCATGAGCCGACCGCGCCACGAGGGCCATCGCGGCGCCGGACGGGCACGGCGATGGCGGTGCTGGCCGTTTTGGTGCTGGCCGCGGCAGCGTGCTCCCGATCCGGCTCGGACACCCAGGCCAACGGCGGGGGTGCCACCTCGACCACGGCGGCCGCCACCACCAGCGCCGCCACCTTCGGCACCATGGACCAGCCGGTGTGCGGGCCCAAGCCCGCGGGCCAGACCAACGCGGCCACCGGCCGGGGCGTCACCGCCGACCAGATCGAGGTGGGCACCATCTCGGACCCGGGTTTCGCCGGTGCGCCGGGGCTCAACCAGGAGCTGTTCGACGCCAGCACGGTGTTCACGAAGTGGTGCAACTCGCTGGGCGGCATCAACGGGCGGTTGATCAAGGACGACCTGCTCGACGCCGCCATCTTCGACTACAACGCCAAGGTCACCACCGCCTGCAGCCAGGACTTCGCCCTGGTGGGCGGCGGCGGCGTGTTCGACAGCACCGGCCAGAAGACCCGCCTCACGTGCCTGCTGCCCGATTACCCCGCGTACCTGGTCACCTCCGAGGCCCGCGGGGCCGACCTGACCACCCAGGTGACGCCGGGGCCGAACAACTCGCTGAACTTCGGGATGGCGCGCTACATGGCGGCGAAGTACCCCGATTCGGTGAACAACGTGGGCTACCTCACCGGCAACGTGGCCACGACCATCACCAACAAGGACCAGTACGAGGAGGCGGGCCAGAAGCTGGGGTTCGGCAAGGCCGTGTACGACGCCCAGTACAACTCCACCGGGGAGCCGACCTGGACCCCCATCGCCCAGGCCATCAAGGACGCCGGGGTGAAGGGCCTCTTCTACGTCGGAGAGCCGTCGGACTTCAGCCAGCTGATCTCGGCCCTGGCGTCGATCAACTACAAGCTCGAGTGGATCACGGCGGCGGCCAACCAGTACGACCCCAAGACTCTGGCCGGGGCGGGCAAGGCCCTCGACTTCGAGCCGGTCTACGTGGGCGTGGGGACCACCCCGTTCGAGTCCGACTCGCCCGCGATCAAGCAGTACGAGGCCTTGTTCGACAAGTACGACCCGGCCAGCACCCGCAAGCGCGCCGCGCTGGGGCTCAACTCGTTCTCCGCCTGGTTGCTGTTCGCCCAGTCGGTCAAGTCGTGTGGCGGCAACGTGACCCCGAAGTGCGTGTTCGACGCCGCCCACAAGGTGACCACCTGGACCGGGGGTGGCCTCCAGGCCCCGTCGAACCCGTCCAACGGCACCAAGGCCAGCGCCTGCATGGGCATCATGAAGGCATCCTCCACGGGCTGGACCATCGTGAAGTGGCCGCCCGAGACCGGCGGCTTCAACTGCGAATCGTCCAACGTGGTGGCCCTCACCGGCAACTACGGGACCGGCACGACGTTGAGCGACGTGGGCAAGTCCATGAGCGACCTCCACTGAGCGGGCATCCCCTGGTCGACCTACGCTGATGACCGCTCACACCCGGCCCGAGACGGTCCCCCCGACTGGAGCCTGAGGTTTGGACAAGTTCCTCGTCTTCACGATCGTCGGGCTGAGCACGGCCGCCATCTACGCCGTGATCGGCAGCGGCCTGGTGCTGACCTACACCACCACCGGGGTCTTCAACTTCGCCCACGGGGCGGCCGGCATGCTGGCCGCCTTCCTGTACTGGCAGATGACCATCGGCTGGGGATGGCCGGCCCCGGTGTCGATCGTGATCATCCTGGCGGTCGCCGCGCCGCTGTTCGGCGTGCTGCTCGAGCGGGTGATCTTCCGGGGACTGGAGGGGACCAGCGAGGCCACGAAGTTAGTGGTGTCGATCTCCTTGCTGGTGGCCATGATCGGGTTGTCGCAGTGGATCTGGGGGCCCAGCGTGGCCCGGGTGGTGCCCCCCTTCTTCGCCGGTGACAAGGTGACGCTGGGGCCCACCACCATCACCTACCACCAGCTCATCACCATCGGGGTGGCGGTGGCGGTGGCCATCGGCCTGCGCCTGCTGCTCTACCGCAGCCGGTTGGGCGTGGCCATGCGCGCGGTGGTGGACGACCGACCGCTGGCCCTGCTCAACGGTGCCCGGTCCCACCTGATCGCTCAGTCGAGTTGGGCCGTCGGCACGTCGCTGGCCGCGCTGGGCGGGATCCTCATCGCCTCCTCGGCCGGGCTGTCGGCCACCGTGTTGTCGTTGCTCATCGTCAACGCCTACGGCGCCGCCGTGTTCGGCCGCCTGCGGTCGCTGCCCATGACCTTCGTGGGCGCCATCGTGCTCGGCTGCCTGGACGGCTACCTGGCCGGCTACCTGCCCTCCAGCGGGACGGTGGGCCCCTACGTGGCCGGCCTGCGCCTGGCTGCGCCGGTGATCCTGCTGTTCGTCGTGCTGCTGGTCATGCCCAACAAGCGGCTGCGCAGCCACGTGCGGGCCCGGGAGTACTTCCCGGCTCCCACCACCAAGGGCCTGGTGCTGTTCAGCCTGCTCACCCTGGGCTTCGGGCTGGTGCTGGCCACCACCCTGTCCAAGCCCGACCTGCTGACCTACGGGAAGATCTTCTCCATCGGCATCGTGGCCCTGTCGCTGGTGCCGCTGGTCGGCTTCGCCGGGCAGATCTCGTTGTGCCAGCTCAGCTTCGCCGGCATCGGTGGCCTGGTCATGGCCCACCTCGGCGCCGGGGGCAACCCGCTGGGCCTGGTGGCCGCGGTGGTGATCTGCGGCGTGGTGGGCGGGCTGGTGGCCCTGCCCGCCCTGCGGCTGTCGGGCATCTACCTGGCCCTGGCCACCGCCGCCTTCGCCGTGCTGTTGGACCGCTGGATCTTCGTGCTGCCCAACTGGAGCTGGGGTCCGCTGCACATCAGCATCTTCTCGTCGGGCACCCTGGACGTCTCGCCCCTCAAGGTGTTCGGCCACTCGCTCTCGAGCCCGGAATCCCAGATGGTGCTGGTGGTCGTCACGTTCGTGTTGGTCGCGCTGATCGTGGTGGGCATCCGCCGCAGCGCGTTCGGGCGGCGGCTGCTGGCCATCCGTGACAGCGAGGCGGCCTGCGCCACCTTCGGGCTCAACCTGGTGGGCACCCGGTTGGCCGTGTTCATGCTGTCCGCCGCCCTGGCCGGGCTGGGCGGTGCCCTCTACGCCACCCAGCTGCAGTCGATCGGCCCGAACAACTTCGACTTCGTGACCGGGTTGCCGATCTTCATGCTGGTGGTCATCGGCGGCGCCGGGTTCGTGGGCGGCGCCCTGTTGGCGGGCATCGCTCTGTACGGCCTGCTGCCCCTGCTGGCCTCGGTCTGGCCCTGGTTCTCCAACATCGAGACCCTGACCCCCGGGGTGGCCGGCATCGGGCTCGGGCGCCAGCCCAGCGGCGCCGCCCCCCAGTTCAGCGCCGGGTTCGCGCCGCTGCGCGACGACACCCCGGTGCTGGTCACCATGTTGGTGGCCATGGCCGTGGTCTGGGCCCTGCGCCTGGCCGGGGTGATCGCCAACTGGCCGATGGTGCTGCTGTTCGCCGTCAGCCTGGTGCTGGCCCTGGTGGCTGTGTGGGTCCGGGCCGGCTCGGGAGCCTTCGTCGCCGCCGCGGCCAACGCCACCGGCACCCCCCTGGCCGTCCCGGAGCCGGGCGAGGTCGGCGCCGACGCGGCGCCCGAGGTCCCGCTGGAGTGGGTGGGCGTGACCGTCCCCTGGACCGAGGCTCGTCTGGAGCAGGTGGACGCCCACCTGCACCTCGAGGGCGTGAGCCTGGGCCACGGCGCGGTGGGCCGCGGGCACACGCCGCTCGACGGGGTCGACGAGGATGGTGCCCATGTCGTTGTTTGAGGTGACCGGGGTGTCGGTGCGCTTCGGCGGCAACATGGCCCTGGCCGACGTGTCCCTCAGCGCCGAGGCCGGACAGGTGGTCGGCCTCATCGGTCCCAACGGCGCGGGCAAGACCACCCTGTTCAACGTCATCACCGGCCTGCAGCCGAGCACCGAGGGGCGCATCACCCTGTCGGGGCGCGACCTGACCCGCCTCAGCCCGACGCGTCGGGCGCGGCTGGGCCTGGCCCGCACCTTCCAACGCCTCGAGCTGTTCACCATGCTGACGGTGCGGGAGAACGTGGGCGTGGCTGCCGACATCCACCGGCGCTGGTCCCACACCAAGGTGGACGTCGACGCCAAGGTCGACGAGATCCTGGCCCGGGTGGGGCTGGCCGGGGTGGCCGACGTGCGGGTGACCGCCCTACCCACCGGTCAGGGGCGGCTGGTGGAGATGGCCCGGGCTCTGGCCTGCGAGCCCAAGGTGCTGCTGCTGGACGAGCCGGCGGCCGGACAGGACGACACCGAGACCGAGCGGTTCAGCGGGCTGCTCACCCAGGTGGCCGACGAGGGCGTGTGCATCGTGCTGGTCGAGCACGACATGAAGCTGGTCATGGACGTGTGCCACGTCATCCACGTGCTCAACTACGGCCGGGTCCTGGCCGTGGGCACGCCCGAGCAGATCCGCAACCACGACGCGGTGCGCGAGGCCTACCTGGGCCAGCCGGCGGGCACGCCGTGAGCGCCGCGGCCCTCGCCCCGGAGCCGCCGCTGCTCGAGCTGCGCCGCGTCCGGGCTGCCTACGACGGCATCAACGTGTTGCACGGGGTCGACCTGGCCGTGCCGGCCGGGCAGGTGGTGGCCGTGCTGGGACCCAACGGCGCGGGCAAGACCACCACCTTGCGGGTGGCGGCCGGCCTGCACCCGGCCCGCAGCGGCGACGTGCTGCTGGCCGGCCGGCGCGTCAACGGAGCCGCGCCCGACGATCTGGCCCGGCGGGGGCTCTGCCTCATCCCCGAGGGGCGCGGCATCTTCCCCAACCTGACGGTGGGGGAGAACCTGTGGATGATGACCTACCGCGGCCGCGGGTTGCGCCAGATCGAAGAAGCGGCCTACGGGCGCTTCCCCCGCTTGCGCGACCGGCGTCGCCAGACCGCCGGGACGTTGTCCGGGGGCGAGCAGCAGATGCTGGCCCTGGCCCGCGGGCTGGCCACCGATCCCGCCCTGCTCATCCTCGACGAGCTGTCGATGGGCCTGGCCCCGCTGGTGGTCGAGGAGCTGTTCGGGTTGGTGTCGCAGGTGGCCGGCGAAGGGGTGGCCATCCTGGTGGTGGAGCAGTTCGCCAGCATCGTGCTGGGCGTGGCCGACCAGGTCGGCCTGATGATCAACGGCCGCATCGTCTCGTCCGGTCCGCCCGACGAGATCGCCGACTCGCTCTCGGAGGCCTATCTGGGCGGGTGAGCAGGGGCGCGGAGTCGCAGGGGCAGGAACTGGAAAGCAGGTTGGGTGCGATCCACCCGATCGGACCCACGGGGAGCCGTCATGATGGACCAGCAGCACCGAGTGGAGCAGTTCAAGAGCGAGATCGCCGACATGGGTCTGCGCGATCCGGCCACCAGCCGCGAGCGCATGCTGGTGCGTCTGGGCGCGGTCCTGCTGGTGGTGGGGCCGGTCATCGCGGTGATCGCCTACCTCCAGGACCGCGCCACCAGCGGCACGGGGGTGGCCCTCCAACAGGGCGACGACCAGATCCTGGCCCTCATGGGCCTGGCCGTGGCCGTGCTGGGTCTCGGGCTCTTCCTGCGCTACTCCCTGGCCAACTTCCTGCGGTTCTGGCTGGCTCGCCTGTCCTACGAGCAGCAGGCCCAGACCGACCGGCTGGTCGCGGCCCTGGCGCCGGATCGCGGGCCGGCCAGCGCGGATCGCCAGGTCAGCGACTCGACCAGCTCGACACCCTCCTGATCCGCTCGCCGTCCTGCTGATCCGCCCGAGCGGCGGGAGCGGGCCGGAGCGGGGCGGCTAGGTTGCCGCCGTGGCCTCCACCGAACCGCCCGTGTCGTCGGCTGGCCCGGGTGCGCCCGCGTCGGGCGGTCTGCGGCGGCTGGCCATCGTGGGCGCCGGTGGCCACGGGCGCGAGGTGCTCGACGTGGTCGAGGCCATCAACCAGGTGGCCCTCACCTATGACCTGATCGGCCTGGTGGCCGACCAGGCCGACGCCGAGCTGCTGACCCGGCGCCAGGCCCACCACCTGGGCACGGTCGACCAGCTGGTGGCCGGCGAGCTGGTCGGGTCGGCCGGGCCGGTCGCCCTGGTGCTGGCCGTCGGCGATCCCGTGACCCGGGCCCTGCTGGCCGACCGCATCGAGGCGGCCCTCGGTGCCGTGCACCCTTGGGCCTCGGCCCTGGTGCACCCGAGCGCCACTCGGGGCGCCGACGTGGAGCTGGGTTCGGGCGTGGTGGTGGCCGCCGGGGCCCGCATCACCACCAACGTGCGGATCGGGCACCACGTGCAGATCAACGTGAACGCGGCGGTGTCCCACGACTGCCGCCTGGGTGACCACGTGACCCTGAGCCCGGGCGTGCTGGTGAACGGCGCGGTGACCATCGGCCGCGGCGCCTTCCTGGGCACGGGCACGGTGGTGACCCCCGGTCGCGCCATCGGGGCCGGCGCCGTGATCGGGGCGGGCGCGGTGGTGGTGGACGACATCCCCCCTGGCGTCACCGCCATGGGCGTGCCGGCCCGCTGGGCGACGTGACCGGGTCCGGCTGACCGACTACCGATGCCGGGTCCGGCCCAGGCGACGCAGGGCGGCCCGGTCCAGGGTGCGGGCGTACACCGCCTCCACCTCGCGCTCGGATCGTTGCGCCGAGAAGGCGCCGGCGGCCTCGGCCCCGGCCTCGGCCAGGCGCTGGCGCCGGTCCGGGTCGGCGGCCAGGTCACCGATGGCCTGCCCCAGCAGGTCGGGTCGTCGGGCCGGCACCAGCCAGCCGGTGCGTCCGTGGTCGATGGCCTCGGGGAGCCCACCCACGTCGGTGGCCACCACGGCCACACCCGCGGCCATGGCTTCCATGACGGCCACGGGCAGCCCCTCGTGGTGCGAGGCCAGCACGAACAGGTCGGCCGCCGCGGTCAGCCGGGAGGCATCGGGCCGGTAGCCCAGGATCTCGACGCGAGAGCCCAGGCCGAGCTCGGCGTGGCGACGCCGCAGCTCGTCCTCCATCGGTCCCTGCCCGACGATGACGAACCGCACCGGCTGGGCCCCCGCCGCCACCTGGGCGGCCGCGGCCAGCAGATCGGGGTAGCCCTTGGGGGCGCGGAAGTTGGCCACGGTGACGGCCAGCACCTCGTCGGGACCCACGCCCAGCTCCCGGCGGACGTCGGCTCGGTGCCGGCGCAGGGCGCGCACCGCGTCCAGGTCGATCCCGTGGACGATGACCGAGGTGTCGGCCCGGAAGGGGGCGGGCAGCGAGTCGCGGACCTCGCCGGACACGGCGATGGCCGCGTCGTTCAGCGCGAAGGTGGCGGCGTTGGCCGCTCGGGTGGGTCGGCTGTGGGACGGCCAGCGGTTGTGCTCGGTGTAGACGAACACGGGGCGGCGGGCGCCAGGCAGGGCGCGGACCACCGGACGGGCGGCGGCCGCGGGTAGCGGCGAGTGGGCGTGGACCACGTCGAAGTCCCCGTCGACCACCAGCTGGCGGAAGCGGCGGACCCAGCCCAGGTCACGGTCGCGGGGCGCGTCCAGCAGGTGGGTGCCGACCCCGTGGGCCTCGAGGTCGGGCACCAGGTGGTCCTTGTGGGGCAGCAGGTAGGCGGCCTCGTAGGTCACCTGGTCGGGGTCGGCGGCCGCCGCGTGGGTGACCAGCAGCCGTTCGGCTCCGCCCGGGCCGAGGCCCTTGGAGAGCCACAGCACGCGCCGTGGACGCGGCCCGCGCGCCGCCACTCAGCGAGCCGCCGGTGGGCGACGGAGCATGGCCCGGACCGCGGCGCTAGCTGGCCGCGTCGTCGGCCACGACGGTCGGCGAGTCGATCCCCGCCAGGTCGCGCAGCTCGGCCATCAGGTCGGCGTCGTCGAGCCCGGGGTGGCACAGCACCTCGACCAGCGGGTAGGCCAAGGGCGGCACCGGCACCTGCGAGATCTGCGGGTGCCTCGGTCGGTCATCGCGCTCGCCCTGGCCGAGCAGCGCCTCGTGCAGCTTCTCGCCCGGGCGCAGGCCCACGTAGACGACCTCCACCGGCCTCGGCGCCTGCGCCGCCAGCCGGCGGGCCACGTCGTCGATGAGCACCGGCTCGCCCATGTCGAGCACCAGGGCCTCGCCGCCCCGGCCCACCGCGCCGGCCTGGATGACCAGTTGCACGGCCTCCTCGACGGTCATGAAGTACCGGGTGACGAGGGGATCGGTGACGGTGAGGGGCCCGCCGGCCTCGATCTGGGCGTGGAAGGCGGTGAGCACGCTGCCCCGGCTGCCCAGCACGTTGCCGAAGCGGACGCTCAGGTAGGTGCCGGTGCCGTCGGCCGAGGCGGCGGCCGTGAGCCGCTCGCAGATGCGCTTGGTGTAGCCCAGGGCGCTGATGGGGTCGGCGGCCTTGTCCGTGGAGATGTTCACGAAGCGCTCGACGTGGGTGGCCAGCGCGGCGGTGAGCACGTTCTGGGTGCCGATGACGTTGGTCTTCACCGCTTCGCGGGGATGCATCTCCAGCAGGGGCAGGTGCTTGAGGGCGGCGGCGTGGAACACCACGTCGGGCCGGTGCTCCCGGAAGACCTCCAGCATCCGCGGGGCGTCGCGCACGTCGGCCACCACCAGGCTGCGGTCGTCGAGCAGGGCTCGCCCCTCCAGGCGCAGCTGCAGGGCGTGGAGGGCGGACTCGTCGCGGTCGACCAGCACCAGCGACGCCGGCGCGAAGCGGGAGAGCTGGTGGCACAGCTCGCTGCCGATCGATCCGCCGGCTCCGGTGACCAGCACGCGCCGGCCGGTGAGGTAGCCGGCGATGGCGCTGACGTCGGTGTCGATGACGTGGCGCCCGAGCAGGTCGGCGTCGGTCAGCGGGCGGATGTCGCCCACGCCGATGGGGCCGCCGAACAGCTCGGCCAGTGGCGGCAGCACCCGGATCTCGAGGTGGGCGTCGGTGGCCAGGTCGCACAGCTCGCGCAGCAGCTCGGAGCTGGCCCCGGGCATGGCGATGACCACGGCGGACGCATCGTAGTCGGCCGCGGCCTGGGCCAGGGCCTGGCGGCCGCCCACCACCCGCACGCCCCGCAGGCGCAGGTTTCGCTTGGCCGGGTCGTCGTCGAGCCAGGCCACCGGCAGGTACGGGCTGTTGGGGTTGCGCAGCATGGCGGTGAGGGTCTGGACGCCACCCTCGCCGGCGCCGAAGACCAGCACCCGGCGCACGTCGTCACCGCTGGGTCGCATGCGCCGTTCCAGGACCAGGCGCCAGGCGTAGCGCGGCGCCCCCATGAAGATGAAGGCCAGGATCCCGGCGGCCAGGGTCACGCTGGTGGGCACCAGCAGCGGCTTGCTGAGCTGGTTGACCACGGCCAGCCCGAGGCTGGCGATGGCCACGGTGCCGGCCAGGTGGGAGACCTCGTCGAGGGTGCCGAAGCGCCAGCGACCCAGGTACAGCCCCAGGGCGAGGCCCGCCGCCGTCTGGAGCACGGCGGCCACGGCCATGGCCATCAGCAGGCGTGAGAGCCGGAAGTGGTTCCACCCCTGGGGGACGAAGGCGTCGAAGCGCAGCACCATGGCCAGGTACAGGGCCAGGCCCCAGGCGAGCAGGTCGACGGCCAACTGGAAGGGGAGGCGGAAGCGCTCGAGCACCGGGCCGATCCGGCCCAGTCCCTTGGCGGTCGACTTCGGCTCCGACGGGTACATGCCTGGGGCGCGGCTTTCGTTGGTCAGTGGGGGGGGTCGGCCAGTTGCCGGCTCGCTGACCACCGGCCCGGGTCGCAGACCACCGGCCGGTGGCTCCGCCCGGAGGGCAGATCGTATCGCGACGACCGTTTCCGCCGAAGCATCTGGGCCTGGGCCTGCCTCTGGACGCGGCCGGTCGGGCACTACGATCGTCGGGTCCATCCCACCGCCGCCTCGAGGGATCCGAGCTGTCACCACCGCGCCAATCCGGGAACGGCCCGAGCGAGCAACGCCCTCACCGCCGGTCGCGGAGCTGGTCGGACCATCCCAGCGACGACCTCGACCTGGGTGACCTGCACGACGTGCTGGCCGCGCCCCGCGCCGGCGGCGGCGCGCCACGGACTCCGAGCCGGGCGAGCCGCCTGACGCCGTGGTGCGGCCGCGCCGGCCCCGGCGCACCACCACCCCCGAGCGCCGGGCGGTGGTGGCGCTGGCGGTGGCCTCGGGCCTGGCCAGCATGCTGGCCCCGGCGTACCCGGTCGGCTTCGGGCTGATCGACCCCCTGCTGCGCTTCGGGTTCGCCTACGTGGTCACCGCCGCGGCCGCCCGGGCCCGGCGCTCGACGTGGATCGTGCTCGGCGCCGCGGCTGCCCTCCTGGCCCCCGGTGGGGTGTGGTTCGTGGCCGGTGTGGGCGCCCTCGCCCTGTCGCTGGTGGCCGCGTTCATCCCCCGGCGGCGCCTCATCGGCGCCACCATCGGGCTGCTGGCCGTCCCCACCCTGATGCGGGCCCACCCCTTCGGCTTCACCGGCCTGTCCGCGCTGTGCGTGTGGGCGGCGGTGACGCCGGTGCTGATCTCGGGCTACCGGGTGGCGTCGCGGCGGTCCCGTGAGCGCATGCGCACGGTGGCCACGGCCGGGGTGCTGGTGGCGCTCATCGGGCTGGTCGTGTTCACCCTGGCGGTGTGGATCTCGTTCCACGACCTCTCCAGCGGGTCCACGTCGGCCCAGGACGGGCTGGCGGCCCTGCGCCAGGGGCGGGGCGCTCCGGCTGCGGCCATGTTGGCCAACGCCTCGGACTCGTTGGGCGACGCCCATGACGTGCTCGGGGGGTGGTGGACCGTGCCGGCCCACCTCGTTCCCTTCGTGTCCCAGCAGCTCGACGCCCTGTCGAGCGCGTCGCACCAGGGCCACGACGTGGCCGCGGCGGCCGCGGTGGTGGCGGCCAAGGGCGACTACCACGAGCTGCGCTACGTCCAAGGCCAGATCGACATCGCCCACCTGCGCCAGCTCCACGCTCCGCTGGTGGCGGTGAACCAGGCACTGGATCGGGCCGCGGTGCAGCTCGACGCGGTGCGCTCGCCGTGGCTGGTGGGCCCGGTCCGCACCGCGGTGGACAACTTCCGCGACGACGTGGCCCAGACGGTGCCCCAGGCGGCGGTGGCCGAGCAGGCCGTGGCCGTCGCCCCGGGGATGCTGGGCGGGGACGGCACCCGCCACTACTTCGTGGCCTTCACCACCGAGGCCGAGTCCCGGGGCCTCAACGGCTTCATGGGCAACTGGGCCGAGCTCACGGCCCGCGACGGGCACCTGACCATGAGCCGCTCGGGTCGGGTCAGCGAGCTGGACGACGCACCGGGCGCAGCCCAGCGGGTGGTCACCAGCCCGGCCGACTACGTGGCGCGCTACGGGCGGTTCCGGGTGGGGACCTACTTCCAGGACGTGACCCTGTCGCCCGACCTGCCCGACGTGGCCCAGGTCATCCGCCAGCTCTACAGCGGCCCGGCGCCGCGCATGGGGGGCGACGAGATCGACGGCGTGCTGGTGGTGGACCCCTACGGGTTGGCCGCCCTGCTGCGCTTCACCGGGCCCATCGACGTGACCGGCGGCCCCCAGCTGACCGCGGCCAACGCCGCCCAGGAGCTCGTGTCGGACCAGTACACCGACTTCCCGGGCAAGACCGACCGGGTGGACTTCCTCGACGAGGCGTCGCGCCTGACCTTCGACAAGCTGACCAAGGGCTCCATCCCGGGACCCGACGAGATCGCCTCGGTGCTCGGCCCCCAGGCCAGCGGCCACCACCTGATGTTCACCAGCTTCCGGGGGTCGGAGGAGGCGCTGTTCAACCGGCTGGGCGCCACCGGGGCCTACCCCCACGCCCGCCCGGACCAGGACTTCTTCGGTATCACCGGGCAGAACTCGGCCAACAACAAGACCGACGTGTGGATGCATCGCACCATCCGCTACGACGCCGGCTACGACCCCTCCACGGGTCGGGTGACGGCCACGGCCACCATCACCCTCCACAACGACGCGCCCTCCTCGGGACTGCCCCCCGGCGTGATCGGCAGCAACGGCCAAGGGCTCCCGCTGGGCACCAACCGGACCTACCTGTCCTTCTACACCCCGCTGCAGCTGGTCTCGTCCTCGGTGGACGGCGCTCACGAGCCCTTCGAGTCCCAGCAGGAGTTCGGGTACCACGTGTACTCTCAGTACCTCACCGTTGGTTCGGGACAGACCCTGACCGTCACCTTCCAACTCGGCGGGGTGGTGGCAGGCGGCCTGGACTACCAGTTGGGGGTGGGCGTGCAGCCGATGGTGAACCCCGATCAGGTGCAGATCACCGTCACCCCGAAGGGGCCGTGGACGGTGTCGGGGGCCAAGGGGATGTTCGCCGAGCTCGACGGCAGCCGGGCCACGCTGGTGGACCACCCGGCCCAGGACCTGCACACCGAGGTCCGCCTGGCCCGCCGGTGAGCCCGATCCGGTCCGCCTCCCGTCCGACGCAACGCTCGACAGGGTGGCGGTTCGGCCGACAATGGTCGACATGGCACGAGAAATGAGGCAGACTGTGGCCCAACTCATATCCGACTGCGCGTCTGCCCCTACCGGCGGAGGAGTCCTGTGATCCGACGAATGCTCGTACTCGGTGCCATGGTGTTCGCGGCACTCGCCGCGACGGCCATGCTGGCCACGTCGGCTGGCGCGCAGTACGTGCCGGGCACGCCGGGCATCGTCGTCGACCCGAGCTGCAGCGCCGTGGGTGGCAACATCACCGTCGAGGGCTCGGGCGTCCCGGCCTCGTCCACGGTCACGATCACGGTCAACGGCATCACTCTGGGCACCGCCACGTCGAACCCCGACGGTGACTTCTTGACCGCCGCCCTGGCGCTGCCGTCGTCGCTCACCTCCGGGCAGTACACGCTGCACGCCACCACGGGCACGGTCGACCTGACCACCAACCTCGACATCGCCATCGGCCCCTGCGCCGTGTCGGCGGTAACCGTCGCCCAGGGCACCGGCACCCTGCCGGTCACCGGCACCAACTCGGGTGAGTGGGTCAAGGCCGGGCTCAGCCTGGTGGCCATCGGTGGCCTGCTCGTGCTGGCCACCCGTCGGCGCCGCGCCCTGGTCTGATCCCGGGGCGCCTCGGCGACGGCCCCCACCGCGACCTGGTACGAGATCCTCGGCGTCGCGCCCGACGCCAGCCACGACGAGGTCAAGCGCGCCTACACCGACGCGGCGCGGCGCTGGCACCCTGATCGTCGTCACGACGCCAGCGAGGCTGACCGCCAGGCCGCGGCGCGCCACATCCGCGACATCAACGCGGCCTGGGAGGTGCTGGGCGAACCCGCCGGCCGGGCCGCGTATGACGCCCAGCTGATCGCCGACACCCGTCAGGCGGCATCGACCGCACCCCGAGCGGCAGGGCCGGGGGCGCGGCGGACACCCGGCGGGTCGCGCCCGCCCTCGTTCGACGGCCGGTTGGTCGACCCCCGGCTGGCGGCGGCCGGGAGCGGTGGGGGACATGCCTGGCGCTGGGTCGGGGTGCTCGCCGTGCTGGCCGTGGCCGCCTTGGTGGTGACGGTCACGGCCTACGCCTCCCACGGGCACCCGTCGCCATCGGGGACGTCGACGCCGGGTGTGGGAGCCGCGGACTACCCGGTGGGGGCGTGCGTGGCCGTCACCGCCGGCCCGGCCGCCCTGGTGGTGCCCTGCGACCAGCCGCACACCGGTACGGTGGCCTCGACCACCGACTACCCCCGACCCTGCCCGCCCGGCACCTACACCGTGGCCCTGGTGGTGCAGGACCTGTCGCTGTGCCTCACGTCATCGTGAACGGGGACGAAGGCGCGGGCGTGGCACCCCGGCGTCACCTGGCGCCACGCCGCTAGTCTCCGCCGATGGACCTGCGACGCATGGGGTTGGCGGAGCTGGCCGGCGGGGTGGCCAGTGGGGAGCGGCCGGCCGCGCAACTGGTGGATCACGCCCTCGAGCGCATCGAGTCGCTCGACCCCGAGCTGAACGCCTGGGTGGTGGTCGATGCCGAGCGGGCCCGGGCCGAGGCGGCGGCGATCGATGCCCGGGTGGCCGCGGGCCAGGAGGTCGGGCCGCTGGCCGGCATCCCCATCGGGGTCAAGGATCTGGAGGACGCGGCGGGCTTCACCACCGGCTGCGGCTCCCAGCTGCACGCCCAGGACCCGCCGGCCCCGGCCGACTCGCCCCTGGTGGCGCGGCTGCGGGCGGCCGGATGCATCGTGTTGGGCAAGACGACCACGCCCGAGTTCGGCTTCCAGGGCGACACCACCAGCCTGGCGCAGGGCCCAACCCGCAACCCGTGGGATGCAGAGCGCTCGCCGGGCGGGTCGTCCGGTGGCTCGGCCGCCGCGTTGGCCTCGGGGATGGTGCCGTTGGCCACCGGCAGCGACGGCGGCGGCTCCATCCGCATCCCGGCCGCGCTGTGCGGGCTCACCGGCCTGAAGCCGTCCCACGGGCGCATCCCCATCGGCGGGACGAAGGCCCCCGGCACGGTCGGGTTGAGCGTGCGTGGACCCATGACCTGGCGGGTCCGCGACCTGGTCTACGCCCTCGACGTGTGCGTCGGACCTGATCCAACCGACCCGTTCTCGCTGCCGCCACCCCAGGCCCCGTGGTCAGGGGCGCTGGAGGGTCTGGGCCTGCCGGCCCGGGTGGTGTGGGCGCCCACGTGGGGGTGGGAGGTCGACGACGAGGTGGCCGGCGTGTGCGCCGCGGCGGTGGCGCGCCTGGCCGAGGGCGGAACCGAGGTGATCGAGGTGGACCACGTGTTCCGCACCGATCCGCTGGCTGACTGGTTCACCCTGTGGAGCGTGTTCAGCGACCGCACGCAGGGCGACCTGCGGGGCACCGAGGCGTGGGACCGGATCGACCCGGGTCTGCGCCAGCAGATCGAGCACGGCCACACCGTCAGCGCCGTCGAGTTCGTCCGGGCCAACGACGCCATCCACCAGCACAACCTCGACCTGGTGGCGTTGTTGGCCGATGCTCCCATCCTGCTGTGCCCGGTGGTGGCCGGCCAGACGGCTCGGGTCGGTCACCAGGGCACGGTCAACGGGGTGGAGACGCCGTTCTGGGCGCCGTTCACCGGCGCCTTCAACCTGACCCGCAACCCGGCCGGCTCGGTGTGCGCCGGGTTCACTGCCGACGGCCTGCCCGTGGGCCTGCAGGTGGTCGGTCCGCAGCACGCGGACGTGGCCGTGCTGCGCACGCTGGCCGCCCTGGAGGACCTGCTCGACCTCGGCCGCCTGGCGCCCATCGGCTCCTGACCGGTCGGCCACCGAACCGGGCCGCCCCGGCCCCGGCCGGAGGGTCGGTTCAGAGGACGGCCAGGGCGGGGAGGGCGGCCACCAGGGCGGCAGCCAGGTCGGTGTCGCCGGTGGCCCGATAGGACAGCTCGTCGGGCGGCAGGCGGTCGGCCAGGCTGCGGCAGAAGTCGACCACGTCCAGTTCGAGGACCAGGTCGGGGGTGGGAGCGGTGGGTGCGTCGGCGACGGATGTCGGTTCGAGACCCAGGTCGAGGTCGAAGGTGGCCCCGCCGTCCCCGTCGAGGGTGATGCGGGCGCGGCGGCCCTGGGCGTCGACGCCCGAGGTGGCCAGCAGCAGGGGCAGCAGCTGGACGGCGGTGGCGCTCATCACCGCCAACGACGGCGGCGGGGGCGGCAGGCAGGGCAGGTCGAGGGCCTGGCGGATGTCGTCGGCGTGGGTCCAGATCTCGAAGGCGCGCTGCACCAGCACGTCGTCCACGGTGAAGTCGAGGCCGAACCAGACCACGGTGCGGCTGGCGGCCTCGGCCCGCCGCGCCGCGCCGGCGTCCTGCACGAGGGAGTAGGCGGTCTCCAGCTCGTGTTGCACCTGGGCCGCGGGCAGGGTGCGGTGGCGGGCCACCGCCGCGTGGGCGCGGGGCGTGGGCTGGTCGTCGACCTCGGGGGTGAAGGAGGGGGCGCCGAGCTGTTCAGCCAGCAGCGACTCGGTGGCGGCCAGGTGGGCGGCGAGGTCGTGCACGTCCCAGTCGGGCAGGTCGGGGCCGATGGCCGCCGTCCACTGGTCGGGCTGCAGGCTGGCCAGCAGGGCGGTCAGGCGCGAGGACTCGATCAGGTGCACGTCGAGCGGGGAGAGGTCCACGGCGCGGGCCGGTCGGGTGGCCAGGGCGGCGGCCAGGGTGCGCTCGGCGAGCGCGGCACCCGGTGGTTCGGCGCTGGCACCGGTGAGCGTGGCGAGCAGGTCGACGGTGGCGCGCAGGTCGGCCAGGGCGGCGACGCACTCGGGGCAGGTGTCGAGGTGGGCCTCGATCTCGAGCTCCTCGGACACGTCCACGGCATCGAGGGCGTAGGGCGCCAGGAGCGACTGGATGGCTTCGTGGTCGGTCATGCGTGCTGCTCGCTCAGGTCGGGGTCGACGGTCTCGGCGATGCGGGCCAGGGCCAGGCGGAGGCGTGACTTGGCGGTGCCTTCGGGGATGTCGAGGACGGCGGCCACCTGGCGGTAGGTGTGGCCCTCGAAGTAGGCCAGCTCGACGGCCCGGCGTTGCGGTTCGGGCAGCGAGGCCACCGCGGTGCGGATCACCTCCGCCGTGTGCCCCACCAGGGCCACGTCGTCGACTGCGGGGCCGATCGGCGTGTCCTGGCTGGTGCGGGCCTCGCGGCGGCGCCGAGCTTCCTCGCGACGGATCAGGTCGACGGCGCGGCGGTGGGTGAGGGTGCCCAGGTAGGCCCGCAGCGAGCCCCGGGTCGGGTCGAACCGGTCGGGCTGTGTCCACAGGCCGACGAACACGTCCTGGGTGATGTCCTCGGCCGCGCCGCGGTCGCCGATGACGCGCAGGGCCAGGCCGAACACGAAGGAGCTGAACTGGCGGTATGCGTCGGCCAGTGCGCTCTCGTCGCCGGCCCGGAGGCGGTGGGCCAACAGCCGCTCGGCGGTGGCCGCCAGCGTCGGTTCGTCCATCGCCAGGGTCCCTCCCACATGTCCCCTTCGTCGCCGCGCCGGGGTGCGGATCAGTCCTTCGGCCAGGTTCGTAGCGTGCCCGCAGCGTAATGCGGGGGGCCGTCGGCGGATCGCGGGCGCAGGGAGGGGCCGGGGATAGGTTCGGGTGCGGGAGCAGGCACCGGCTACAGTGCTCGTTCGCATCTGGGGCGATTAGCTCAGTTGGTTAGAGCGCTGCCTTCACACGGCAGAGGTCAGAGGTTCGAGTCCTCTATCGCCCACCACAAAAGTCCTGGTCAGCGGCGTTGTGTGGCCCAGGAACTTCAACCGGATACTGGCCCGGTTACACATCGGTTACACATGCGGATGAGCTCGGCGGCTATACCCTGCCCTTCAACGGCGAATGTTGGAGGCGATCCATGGCGAGTGTGGAGGACCGGCGAGCGGCGGTCGCGGCTGGGTGGTGCGCTACCGCGACCCCGACGGCAAGCAGCGGAACCGAGTCGTTCGAGACCAAGGGCAGGGCCAGGGCCTTCGCCGAGACGGTCGAGGTGGACAAGCGTCGGGGCGACTACGTCGACCCCGACGGGGGCCAGGTCACGCTGCGGGAGCGCTACGAGGTCTGGCTGGCCACCCGGGTCAGCCTGCGGCCGACCACCCGAGCCCGGGACGAGAGCTACGCCAACTCGATGATCCTGCCGGTCCTCGGCGACCGCCGGATCGGCTCGATCACCCACGACGAGCTGCAGGCGTGGGTCGCCGACCTGGTGGCGGCGGGCAAGGCCCCGGCCACGGTGGTCAAGGCCCGCCAGATCGTGTCGAAGATCCTGGCCGGAGCGGTCAAGGCCAAGCTGATCCCGAGCAACCCGGCGGACGACCTCGACGTGCCCAAGGTCGAGCGCGAGGAGCAGCGGTTCCTGACGCCGGCCGAGATCGCCCGGTTGGCCGACTGCATCGACCCCGACTACCGCTCTCTGGTCCTCGTGGGTGCGTACTGCGGACTCCGCCAGGGGGAGCTGCTCGCCCTGCGTCGGCGTCACGTCGATCTCGTCGGGCGGACGGTGACCGTGGCCGAGAACCTGGTCGAGGTCCACGGCCAGATCCACTTCGGCCAGCCGAAGACCCGGGCCGGCCGACGAACCGTGCCGATGCCCAAGCCGGTAGCCGACGCGCTCGAGCTCGACTGCGCAGGGCTGGCGCCGGACGACCTCATCTGGACCGCACCGGGCGGTGGGCCGCTGCGGCCGAGCCTGTTCCGTCGTCGGATCTGGGCCCCTGCCACCTGGGCGGCCGAGCTGGCCGTCGAGCCGACGAAGGAGAACAAGGCCAAGCCAGGAGAGCGGGGCCAGGACACGATCGGACTCCACGCCCTCCGGCACTCGGCGGTCGCCCTGTGGATCGCGGCCGGGGCGAATCCGACCGAGGTCGCTCGCCGGGCCGGCCACACGTCGGTGGTCACGGTGCTCGACCGCTACGGGCATCTCCTGCCCAAGGAGGAGGACAACGTCACCGACGCCCTTTCGCGCCTGTTCGCCGACGGCGAGGTCAAGGCGGCGCGATCGGCCCAGGTCGTCCCCATCCAGCGGTGAGCGATCACGCCTTCGTCGACGAGTCGACCCGTGGAGGTCGGTACCTGATCTGCGTCGTCACCTGCCCGGCTGGCGATCTGCAGCGAGCCCGTACGGGGTTGCGGGCGTTGCTGCTGCCCGGTCAGCGACGCCTGCACTTCGCCACCGAGAGCAACCGGCGCCGGCGCGAGATCCTGAGCGGTGTCGCACAGCTCGGCACTCGATCGGTCGTCTACGTCGCCAAGCACCACGACCATCGTGCGGCGCGGGCGACGATCCTGTCCAAGGTGGCGGCGGACCTTCAGGTACAAGGGGTCCGGGATCTCACGCTCGAGTCGAGGGAGGGCCAGGACCACCATGACCGGGCTGCCATCTTCCGGAGCCTGGGGCGGGCTTCATCGCTTTACTACCGCCATGCGCGTCCTACAGACGAACCGCTGCTGTGGGTTCCCGACAGCGTGGCGTGGGCCTTCGGTCGAGGGGGCGAGTGGCTGCGCCGACTCGATCAGCTCGACCTCGTGGCGGACGTCGTTCGCGTCGAGGTGCCCTGAACGCGCAAGACCCGGCCGCTCACCGTCCGGAGAGGAGCCGGGTCCACTTCCTCGGGCTACTGCCCTCGGCGACATCCAGTATCGGACCTGAGGAGCGCAATCGCAAGGTTTCTCCACTCGCGGTGGCCCTTCAGGCCGGCCCCCCTCAACGGTCGCGAGGGGGACGGGCGGGGCGCTCGTCGAGGGGGGCGTGGATGATCCGCACAGGATTGCCACGGGTGACCCGATCGTGATGGCTCCACCGCTCGGCCGCCCCCCGCTGCTGCCGGTCGAGCCGATCACGCCTGTCGAGGTCGGCGAGCCTGGCCAGGGCCGCGGCGCGGTTGGGGGACAGGGTCCGCTCCGTCGAGGCGATCACCGTCCTCCCTGACGGCAGGTGCTGCGCCCGGACGGCGGTCGCCACCTTGTTGCGTCGCTGTCCGCCCGGACCGCCGCTGCGGATCGGTTGGAACGAGACGTCTCGTTCGTCGAACGGCGCCCGGTCGAACTCTGCTGAGCCCTCCCCGCAAAGGGACACCTCGACGAACCAGTTCCGTCGAGCGTGCTTCGGGCGCAGCGGGCTCGGCGCTATCCACTGCACGGGCCCGACGACGGCGGAGGCCCACCCCGTCGCCGCGCCTCCGGAGACGGTCAGCAGGATCGACGGCATCCCGGTGGCCCGATCCACAACGGGCGGATCGGTGGCGACGACCAACCCCTCGGCCTCCGCTTCGGCAACCAGTATCTCGGTCAGGCGTGCGACCACCAGATGGCATTCCTTCGGGCCGCGGCCGGCCGTGATCATCAGCTGCGCGTTCATCGCCGACCTCGTCGATCGGACGGTCGTCGTTCGGGCTTGGCAGCGACAGCCCGGTTCCGAGCGACGGTCCGGTCACGCTGGCGGCGCTCGCGGTTCTCTGGCCCGGCGCCGCCACGCTCGGTCTTGTAGGTCGCCACCGGGATCGTGGCCACGACGGGCGTCACGAGCCCAGCGGCACTGAGCGAGTCGACCACGTCCTCGATGCTCTTGTAGGCGCCGGGCGCTTCCTCGGCCAGGAGTACCGGATCGGTGCAGATTACGGTCGAGCCCCATCGGGTGGTGCGCAGCTCCCGCCGGGGAACGTCACCAAATCGGTCGCGGGCTGCCGACCTCGAGTACTTGCGCCCCGCGCCATGCGCCACTGACCACAGCGCCCGGGCCCTCGCGGTCTCATCGGAGGAGCCGACGACGACGTGGCTGCGAGCGCCACGCGAACCCGGCAATGCGATGAGTCCGCCATGGTTCGGCGCCGCGCCCTTGCGGTGCAGCCAGCCATCGGCCACCGCGACCACGGAGTTGTGACACAGGTCGATGAGCGGACGATGGACGTCGAGGTCGACGCCGAGTCGATCCGCAGCCCGGGCCGCCACGGCAGCCCGATTGGCGACGGCGAACCTCATCGCTCCGTCGTGGTCGGCCATGTAGGTGGCGACGAGATCCTCCGGGCATGGCTGAGCCCCATGGTCCTGGGTGTGTCGGTCGAGGATCTCCTGGCCGAGACCCCGTGATCCGCTGTGCACCAGCATGACCAACGAACCGGCTTCGAGACCCACGTCGCCGGCCGCGTCGGTGTCGAACACCTCGTCGACCGTGCCGATCTCGAGGAAGTGATTCCCAGCGCCGATCGTCCCGAGCGCCGCACGTGGGGGCGCGTCGAACCCCGAGGCCCAGTCCTGATCGAGCTCCCCGTCCTTGACGCGGTCTAGCCCCGTCAGGCAACGGGCGGCGCGCTGGGCGTCGAGGCGGCGCTTCGGGCGCAGGACCCACAAGGCGACCCCACAGCCGATGTCACCGCCGACCAGGTGCGGCCAGACGCGATCTGCCAGCAGCGCGGCGCCGATGGGAGCGCCGGCACCGGGGTGCAGGTCGGGCATGCCGACTGCTCGGATCATGCCCGGCAGGCCGGCGGCGCGCCGCAACTGGTCGACCGCTTCGCTGGCGATCCAGGTTCTCTCGTTGGCGATCACCGACACCTGGACATCGGGATCTGAGGATGGGCGGCCGGGCATGACAACCTCCAGCGGGCTCGGCGCGGAACTGGGCAGTGGAACGGGCAGACCCGGCCACGCCTCAGGCGTCGCGCACGTCAGCCTCAGTGGGGCGATGTCATGGCCCGCATCCTGCCAGGCGATGGGACCGTGCCCAAGCGGATATCCGCATCCTCTCCAGGGACCCGAAGCGGGGCGGGCTTGAGACGTGGTCATCCCAACGCTCATCCAACCGCGGTGCGGCCGAACCCACGGCCTAGGCACGCTCGACTCGCTGGTCCAGCCAGGCCTCCACATCGTCGGGTCGCCACCGAAGAAGCCGCCCGACTTTGATGGCTGGAGGGCCCTGTCGGCGGTTGCGCCACTCGTACAGGGTCCACTCGCTCACGCCGAGAAGCTTGGCCAGGTCGTGGATGTCGAGCAGGGGAGGGGTCTCACTCGGGCTCATGGCTCGAGAGTCGCAATCGCGAGTCCCGGATCAGGTCCCAGAATCGCAGGGCGGCAGACTTTTCTCAGTCCCAACCAGGGAGGAGATCCCTCGGAGACCCATGAGGTCATCGGGGCAGGTACCAATGGGGGGTCTGACCCAACCCGCAGAACCTACGTCGTTTCGAATTCCTCCTCCGTGACGATCCACGGGCCAGCCTCTGACAGCAACAGGTGCTGGCAGTCGGAGCCAAACAGGACGACTGCAAGATGGATCTCGGGGTAGCCCGCGTGCCGCCATTCTCCGACCCAGACGCGGGATTCCTGACGGATTCGCTCGGCGAGGGCCGAGGAAGGTGCTTCGTCCAGCATCACCGAGCCCCACCAGAGCCCGTTGACGAACCCCAGATCGGAACCCTCGTCATCCTCGTAGTCCCTGGACAGGAGGGCGCTGCCCGGCCCGACCAATGCTCCGTCCTGAAGGCGGACGGCACATGCAGCTCCGCAGGATCGGAGGAATGGTGTGGTGTCGTCCGGCCCGATTCCCGTCACCCTGTGATGATCGCAGGTCCTTCAAGTCGATCGCTCAGCGAGGTCCATGTCATCCCAAGGCCGGAAGCATCCTGCACGGGCTACTCATGACGGCACGCGAACCCTGCGCCCGCTCTCCGGCAAGACCAACAAACCGACCAGACACGATTGCAACCGGTCCCGGTTGCGGTCGGGCGGAGCGCTACTCCTCGATCGGGGAGCGCCGCCAGGGTTCCCCTGGTGCCTCGCGAGTCGCAAGCCAACCGAGCTCGAGATCGGAGACCTCGGCGAGCGTCGGGTCCTTGTCAACGAGGTGCGCGACGTGGCATCGGGTCACATCTTCTATTGTCACCGACCCTCCGTCGACGAACTGCCATGACCCGTCCGCCTCGTGGGACGCAAGGAGAACTGCCGTGGTCCCAGCCACGATCCGCTTTGTGGTGAACCCCCACATGTCAGGAGGGGGCCACCCGAGGGTGGCGTGGATGGCCATCGGCCGCCACGGGCCAGCCGGCTGCCGCTCGATCGACTCCCAGCACCTGGGCTGATCCCGAAGGCATCGCTCCCCAACCCTGTCGTCCCAGGGGTAGAGGCCTTCACGATCCGGCCAGACCAACTCGACGACCGGAAGTGGCGGCCCGGTGAACCACAGGGCGTACCCGAACAGCTCGGGATACCAGCTGGGATCGACCGGGCGGCAGACGAGGTCGAAGCCGGGCAGCACGCCCGGACGGCGTTCATCGGGTCGGACGGGGTCACCTCCTCGCACCTGCTCGCCGAGCCGGTTGAGCCAGATGGCCATGTCGTCCGGTCGGAGGCCGAACATGGCGACCTCAGGGCTTCCGAACGTGTGCCACAGACCTACGGTGAAGCACCAAGGGGGCTGCTCTCGAGATCCGGTGATCTTGAGCAGGTGCCAGCCGTATCCCTGGACGTCGGCCACCAACTTGCGATCGCCGTCGTCCCAGGTCTCCTCGTCCCCGCGAGGGACGCAGATCCGGCACATGCACAGGCGGTCGACTGCATCAGGCACCACCACATCCTGGTCCACCGTGCAGCGGGTGAGCAGAAGGCGGTCGCACCTCCCCAGGGACGATCTGGGACGGGGTCGGACAACGCCCGGTCGAACCGGGACGTGATTCGTGACTCCCAACCCGGGCTCGGGACCCCTGCCCGGCGAAACCGGGACCTGATCCGGGAGTCCCGACCGGGCTCGGGACCTCGTGCCCGGCGTTGTTGGGACCAGATCCGGGACATCCCATCGTGATGATCGGGCGATGGCGTGGATGCGGATGATGGGCGCGGATTCGGTGCGGTATCACCAGGCGACGGTGATGGACCGGGCAGACGACCATCCAGGGGCGGCCATGGCGTACTACGCCGAGCGGGGCGAGTCGCCCTTGTCCTGGCACGGCGGGGGAGCGGCCCGGCTCGGCCTGGCCGGCGCCGTCACGCCTGAGGCCTACGAGGACCTCTTCGGGCCCGGCGGCGCCCGCCACCCGCTGACCGGCGAGCGCCTGGCAGCCACGCAACGGCCGGGGATGGAGCTGGTGGTGTCGGTCCACAAGACGGTGGCCGAACTCGGTGTCATCGGTCGGGCCGAGGACATGCACCGCATCCTCGATGCCGAACGGGGCGGCACGATGGCCTACCTCGAGGCGCTGACGGTGGAGCGGGGTGGACGGCGCGGGAGGGCGGCGTTCCCGACCCCGACCAGCGGTCTCGTCTATGCCGTCACCCGGCATGCGACGTCGAGAGCGGGGGATCCGTGCCTCCACGATCACGTGCTGGTGGCCAACGTGGTGGAGATGCTCGATGCTCGGGGTGGTTGGAAGGCGGCGGACACGGCGTTGTGGCGTGAGCACCTCCATGCCGCCACCGCCTGGGGGCGGGTGTGCTCGGCCCAGGTGGCGGTCGAGCTGGGCTACGGGATCGTCCCTGACGATGGGCCGTCGGGGCGGCTGGGGCACTGGGCCATTGCCGGGGTGCCCGAGGCGGCGGTCGCGGTGCACTCCAAGCGGGCGGCCGCCATCGACGACGCCCTCGGCGGGGTAGCGAGTGGGTCGTATCGGGAGCGGGCCATCGCGGCGCGCAAGACGCGGCCCCGCAAGGAATCCACCCCGGTCGAGGACCTCGTCGCCGGGTGGCGGCGAGAGCTCGCCGAGGTGGGCCTGGAGCCAGCCCGGGTGGATGCCTCGATCGTTGCCCACAACCGGGATCGGATCGTGCTGGACCCGGGCGAGGAGGGCATCGAGTCGTTGGCCCGGTGGTTGTTGCGGAACGACGGCCCGTTGGCTGACCGCAAGATCTTCACCCGCCGTGACGTGATCGTGGCCGCAGCGCCCCAGGTGTTCGGCCTGGACCCTGGGTTCCTGGACCGCGTCGCCGACCGGGTCCTCGAGCATCCGCTGGCCATCCGCCTCGAGCCGCTGCCCGGCCGCCACGAGCCGGTGTGGGCGCCCCAGTCGGTGGTCCTGACCGAGCTCGCCATCCACGAACGAGCCATGACCCGCCATGCCGGGCACCGCTGGGAGCCATTGCCCGTCCGAGCCGTCGCCCCGGCGATCGCCGCTGGTGAGCGCAGGCTGCCGGACGGCCTGACCGCTGGTCAGCTCAATGCGGTGGTAGGGATCTGTGGCTCGGGTCGGAGCCTCGACGTGGTGGTCGGTCAGGCCGGGACGGGCAAGACCACGACCCTGGCCCTGATCCGCCAGGCGCATGAGCAGCAGGGCGTGCGGGTCGTGGGGACGGCCACGTCCGGTCAGGCTGCCCGCACCGTGGGTCGCGAGGCCGGTATGGAGTCCTTCACCGTCGCCTCGCTGCTGGCCCGCCTCGAACGCGGGACTGTGACCCTCGATGCCCGGACGCTGGTGGTGTTGGACGAGGCCGGCATGACCGACGACAGTGAACTGCTCCGCCTGCTGAACCGAACCGCCGACGCCGGTGCGAAGTTCGTGCTGGTCGGCGACCCTCGCCAGCTCAGCGCGGTCGGTCCGGGCGGGTCACTCGATGCGCTGGTCGGGCGTTTCGGCGGGAAGATCTGGGAGCTGACCGACAACGTTCGTCAGGTCGACCTCGACGAACGAGAGGTCCTGGCCGAGCTGCGCCACGGCGACGTCGAGGTCGCCGCCCGCTGGTACGCCCGCAACGGCCGCCTCGTCCTCGGCCAGGACCGAGCCGAGATGATCGGCGCTGTCGTCGACGGCTGGATCACCGACCTCAACCGGGGCAACCAGTCGCTCATGCTGGCCTGGCGACGAGACACCGTCGACCAGCTCAACCACCTCGGCCGCCGGGCCTTCGACGAGCAAGGCCGCCTCACAGGACCCGAGCTCGAGGCCCCCGGTGGACGCTGCTACCGGACCGGTGACCGAGTCGTCGCCCTCGCCCCACTGGTAGGTGTTCCCACATCTACCACCGGGATCGTCAACGGCGTGGACATGCACGCCGGGTCGATCACCGTCCACTTCCACGGCGTGGGCACCGTCGAGCTGCCCTACGAGCTCACAGGCAGTCGCTGCCTCGACCACGGCTACGCCGTCACCGTCCACCGGTCCCAAGGCGCCACCCTCGCCCGGACTCACTACATCGAAGAGGGTGGCGGCCGAGAACTCGCCTACGTCGGAATGTCCCGGGCCCGGGAGAAGGCCATGGTCTACCGGGTCGCCGACTCCCTCGACCAAGCCCTCGAGGACCTGACCAGTGTCTGGGCCCTCGAACGCCGCCAGGAGTGGGTCATCGACCGAACCCGACCAGACGTCGAACCGCCGATGCGTGCGCCCCAGCGTGAGGCGCCGGTCGTTGAGTCACCGAGCGTCGCAGACGACTTCGGCCTGGGCCTCTAAGAGTCCCCGCCGGACGGTTCTACGACTTCGGCAGGCGCCCCGTGGCCACCGCCCACGCCTCGACCTCCGACCACGAGAACACCAACGCCTGCTGCAACTGCACCACGGGAGCCGGGAAGTCCGGGTACCGGCTTCGCCAGACATGGATGGTCTGCGAGCGGGCCACACCCAGCCGCTCGGCGATCTCCGTCGCGCCCACCAGATCGTCCACGTCCACCTTGCGGCCCACGAAGCTCCTTGTGTTAGGCCTCACACACCGGTACCGTGCGAGGTAGGCGAAAACGCCGTCCGCACAGAGGCGGCCCCGGCGGCGCGCAAACACCCCGGGGCCCGGCCGGAACCCACAGGAGGTCCCGACATGCCCGACCCTACTCCCGCGCCCGAGAATCACCCTGAGGCTGCTCGCGCGACCCGTGGGGAACTGCTGGCGCTGGTGGCCGCACGCCCGGACTTGTGGGTCCTTGCCGAGGCGTGCCTAGAGCTCGTCCGCATACGACCTTTGCAGATCCAGGAGTTCGAACGCCGATTTCCGGCTCACCTTGTGGAGAAGGACATGCTGTTGCGAGCGGAGGCGCTCGGCTGGCTCCGCTCCGCACTGGACGAGGATCGGATGATCTAAGGCTGATCGAGGCGCGTCTCGAGACCCCCGGGATGCCCGAAGGGGCTCAGGCATGTCGAAGGCAGGAGCGACGGTCGATCTTCGCCTGGCTAGAAGGGCGCCGATGGCGCGAAGAATGTCAGGTCCCGGTCGAGGACCTCTTGCAATTGCAGACATACGCCCCACAGGCGGTCCGGGCAATCCTGGTGCCTGAAGTAGAGGTAGCGCCTCGTCACGTGCCCCGCTCTCTCGGTGTTGTTTAGAACCAGCGTGTCGATCACCGTCACGACCGCTCCTACACGGCTCGTCTGCCGAGTGGCCTCGCCAAGCGTGTCAGCCAACGATTCTTCGATTCTGTGCCGGCCCATCCGCTCGGGATCCGCAAGAACACGATGCCCTTGGATCCCTTGGGGAGTTGGCTGGCCGCACCCTTCACGGTGTTGATCACGGTTCGTCGGCTGTAGGGTGTGTCGTCGTCCTTGGCCTTCGCTTCCACTGGCACCTCGAGCCCGGCGACCTGAAGCTGGATGTCGTAGTCCTCGCCCTTCCGACCGGCTTCCTCCCTCGGGGTCACCCCGGCCACTAGGTGGTGGAGCAGGAAGACGACGTCGAGTTCAAATCCGGCGCCAGAGAGGTCCCTCGTCCCGACCCTCCGCACGGCAGCGTCGAACCACGGGAAGCTCTGCAACTGGTACAGGTGGCGAGCGAGATCGTGGACCCGTTGCGCGGCCAAGAGGCGAATGGCTGGCGGACCTTCGAAGTTGAGGTAGTTCCGCGTCTGATCGCTGGACGCGCTCCCGTCCACATGGGCGGCGAACCACCCGTGTCCGAGGTGGCTGTCGATAATGTCCTCAGACAAGATGTCGAACAGCGCGCGCGACGTTCTCGCCCGCGACCGGATCTTCCAGCAACTCCTCGACCCTCGTCGCGACTGCCTCGTGGTACTGGAGCCACGCCACGGTCACTCGTTCGTACTCGGTCATGTCAGGGGCGTCGGGAAGGCCTCCGGCGTTAAGCCAGTCTGTGAACGTTGGCAGTAGCGCCATGAATCGGGAGTCTTTCAGGCGAGAGGTCGTCTGGTCTGACTCCCTGAGGCGATCGCGCCGACCGGCGCCAGGGGCCAGTGGGCCTCGGGTCGAAAGTCGGGGCCAAATGCACGGGGGCTCCTGCGGCGCGGTGGAGAATGATGGCGTGGCTGGCATCACTCGTATCCCGTTGTTCTCGGCTTCGACGGTAGAGATGGTCTGTCGCGTGCTGGGCGAGGCGGTCACGGGGTCTCAGATCCCGAACCTCATCGCACCTCTCAAGGTCAGCGAGGATCCCTCGGAGGAGAGCGGGACAAAGTGGAAGCGCTTGTTCAATGCTGCAGCGACGGCGCAGAACCGCCAAGGCGATGGTCGACCTCTTCTCAGACTCGTCGGCGAGGTGATGCAACCGGTTCGGTTCGAGTCCTCGGCTGATTTCCAAGCACACCGCGTCGCCGTGAATGAGCGCCTTCTTCTCTCAGGGTTCGAGGTCCGAGAAGATGGCCGATTGGCGCGCGCGTCAAGGTAGCGCGTACCCTCAGCGAGGCCCAGGAGAGAGCTGACGAGCTTCGGGCGGAGCTGGCCCGTCGAGGCGTCCACGCCGACGTGCTCCACTTCTGCCGGGCAGAACTGACACAACAGAACTACTTTCACGCAGTCCTAGAAGCCTCGAAGAGTGTCGCACAGAAACTGAGAGACCTCAGCGGAGAGGAAGGCGACGGCGCAGCCCTTGTTGACGCCACCTGCTCCCTAAGGTCCTCAGCCCCGATCGTCGCCTTCAACAGCCTGAAGACGGACTGGGAGCGGTCCGAGCACAGGGGGCTCGCCACGCTCCTGAAGGGTCTATTTGGCACCTTCCGCAATCCCTCCGCCCACGCGCCAAGAGTCCTCTGGGCCACCACGCGCAGTGAGGCCCTTGACATGATGACGTTGGCATCGATGCTCCACCGCCGACTCGACGAAGCCAAGATCAGCCGGGGACCGTGACATGGCGACTCGCAGTTGAACGCGAGCTGGAGCGTCCAGCGGCCCACGCTGCCCGTCAACGCCGGGTGCTCGTGCGGTGCTCTCCAGTCTGATCTGGCTCGAGCGGAAGAAGGGTGCGCCACCCCCTGGGCCGTTCAGCCGCATCCCGATAGACCGAAGCGCCGGTAGCAGTCGTGCCGCCATCAGTTCCTAATGACCCCAGCGGCCAGCTCATCGGACGTTGGGTCGATGCGGTACTTCCGCCGCTTGAGGATCTCCTATCGATGACCGCCTCTGAGCACGGCAATATCGGCGTCGCCGAGTACTCCATCCCGCATGGGAATGAAGCAGCGGTGGCATGGCGGTGTGCCGTGGCGATCGCAGCGGCCCGCCTGCGCTACTGGCCGTCGCAGTTCTTCGAATGGTTCAGCGCGCTCACCGATCTTGCTGCGGGTGATCCCGATCGCCAGATCCGGATGCGCGTGGTTCTCTGCAAGAACCTCGGGTCGCCGGACAAGAACGCCCCTGACTCACATCTGTGCGGGCTAGTCGGGGAAACCCTCTTGGGCAGCGTCGTCGGCCGACTGGATCGCGGCCTGGGTCTTCCGATCCTGTTCGAGGGACACGACTGGTCGGTCACCGATCACGGTGGAGACTGTCTCGTCGTGATGTCCCAGGATGAGCAGCTTCGCTTCCAGCTATGGGAGTGCAAGTCGATCTACGGGAGCACAGCGACCGGCACCGTGATCAAGGAGGCCGCGGAGCAACTTCACGAGCACGCTGCTGAATACTTGGCGCGCTACGCCACGGTCGCGGAGCGGGACGCCCTGCCCCAAGGGGTGGCCGACATGTTGCTTGTGCTCCAAGACCTCTGGATCGATGACGACGCGAGCAAGTTCGCTGGCGTGTCGGTCTCCACCCACCACGCGGAGTGCACCGATGGGAGCTTTGCGCAGATCGCAAACATTCTCGGGCTCCCGTCGGGGAGAGCACACGGGTCATACACCTCTGCTGCCAACTTTCTTGCGTTCTCGAATCAGGTTCGGGACTTCGTCTGGAAAGGCTGTGGTTTTGTATGAGGGACGCGATGAACAGCGACCTCCTCGGCAGAGCGTTGGGCGAGGAGCGACTCAGACTTCTCGGCGTCGCTGACCTCCAGACGGCATTGCTCGAGGCCGAGATCGCTCTCTTCGCCGGCACCGACAAGCCGATCCGTGCGGCCCTGACCAATGCGTGGTACCTACACGCGCTCGCTATGTCACCGGCGAGCCAGAACGCGGCCTTCGAGGCGCGCCGAGGCGACGCCGGGCGAGTCGCCGCTCACATCTTCGATCTGCACCTCCAACAGCGTGCCGAGGAGATGACCCTTCCGACGAGACTCCGCTTCACCGTGGCTGCACAGTCTGGCTACCACGTGGGAGCCATTGCTCCGAACGCAATGGCGATGGCGAAGGTCCCGCCGATCGTCCTGGCTGGCCTTGGTGAGGGCCCGGGCGTGATGGCGCTCCTCGCCGCCCAGTTCCTCTTCGGTCAAGACTTGAAGAGGTTGGGTGAGTACCTAGAGCGCTGGCGTGACGAGCTCGGAACGACGGTCGGTTCATTGTGGGACGGAGAGGAATCACCGTTACATGCGCTAGAACGCACGATGGCCGGGATTGGCCTGCTTCGTGACTACCTGCTCGCAGGTGAGAACGATCGCATCGGTGCCGCAAGAGCTGACTTCAACGCGGCGATCCAGAGCCCCTATTCACGATGGGACACCGACTCTCGGTGGGTAGCTGCGTTGCTCATCGACTTCGGCTCCATCTTGGAGCGGACGTCAATATGGAACCTCGTCGAGCCGGGTTCACCCGTGGGCCGTGCTCTGACGCTGGGCGACCCGCCCATCTATGCGATGTGGCCGCCTCAGGCGGAGTTCCTAGGTGGGACCCCATCGCCGTTCGATCCAGCTTCAAGACGCATGATCTTGTCGCTGCCGACCAGTGCCGGCAAGACACTGGTGGCACAAATTCTCGCGCTGAATTTTCTTGCGACGCAGGAGCAGGGAGTGTGCGTGATCGCACCTACCCACGCGCTATGCCGTGAGATCATCGCAGCCCTCAACAGCCGGCTCGGCATGGTCGCAACCTATGCGAGCGACGGCGGAGCTGAGGGCGGTGCTGACCCACTATCGACCAGCGCGCGGGTGCTCGTCCTCACCCCCGAGCGATTCGGAGCGATCCTCAGGTCAGACGGCGGATCGCTTCTCGAACGCTTTGGCCTGTTCATAGTCGATGAAGCCCACCTGCTGTCGGAGGAGCAACGAGGTTGGAACCTGGAAGAGACACTGGCAACGCTGCACCACCTCACGCGAGAGTCGTCGCATCAGCTTGTGCTCGTTTCTGCAGCGATGGGCCACGCTGCCCACACCAAGCAGTGGCTCACGCTCGATCAGGAGCCCCTCTCTCGATCGACTCAGTGGCGTGGTCCGCGCCGATTGCACGCCCTGTTTGGCACTGTCTACGGAGACGATGGCTGGGTTGTGACGCCCGGATTAGGTGCAGCGAATGCTCGACGGCAACGATCGCTGTACGGCCAAGTCCACCTGTTGGGTCCGGGCGCGACGGTGATGAGCGCGAATTTCCACGAGCCCGCCGCACAACTGATCCAGCGGCAGAAGAACGACGGATCCTGGACCAATGACGCTTCTTCCCCGAACGAGATTCTGCGCGTCAGACAGCTTGTTGATCACCTCCTGTCAGACGACTCGACAAGGGTTCTGGTGGTTGTCGCTCAGCGACGAGAGGTGCGGGAGCTGGCCGCAGCGATCGCGGAGCACCGTCCGGAGCTCGATGCTGCGACGGGGTTGGCGCAGCGCCTCGCAGACCGTCTGCCGGGGCACCCACTGCCCGAGCTCGTGCGCCGAGGGGTCGCCTACCACCACGGGCTTCTACCATCGGATGTGCAGGCTGAGATCGAGCGCGCCGCAGCGACGGAGGCGATCCGATGCGTGGTATCCACGACGACCCTGACCGAGGGGGTGAATCTCCCGTTCAAGGCCGTGATTGTTGGGAGCACCGGGTGGGGTAGCGGCGACCACCGCCAAGTGATCATCGACACTCCTCGTCTACTGAACGCATTTGGCCGCGCAGGACGCGCTTGCCGAGAGACCGAGGGCTGGCTGTTCATGGCCATCAACCAGACCTACCACCCGCAGCTCTTCGACCAGTTCGACTGGGACCCCTCGCAGCTGGACCTTGAGTCGGTGCTCAACCGCGAATCGGCGCTGATCGCCCTTGCTGAATTCGAGGACCTTGTGGCTGAGGGCGTGGACGCAGTTCTGACGCACTCTGAGCCGGCGACGCGAGGGTTCTGCTCCTACGTCTGGTTCCTTGCTGAGATTCTGTCCGACCTGGGACCAGGAAACGACTTCCCCTCGATCGTGGCTGCGTTGCAGGACACGCTCGCCTGGCAGCAGCTTGCTGCCGACGACCAAGAGCGATGGCTGAGGGTGGCCGAAGCAAGCCACGCGGCCTACCAGGCGGCACCGGCGGAACGCCGCCGTCGGTGGGGTCGAGCCGGAATGTCACTCCCCACCGATGCCGTCCTGGAAGAGGAAGCTGCAGGCCTTGGCGACACAATCGCAAACATCCCAGCACCCGAAAGCTACCGAGATTGGTTCCGTGTCCTTCTTCCACATGCTCGAGTCGATCGGCTTCTCGGCCTCCCAGAGAATCCGATCGGTTTGCGAGGCTTCAAGCCATTTCGGAGCGCGGCGCGAGCGAACCTGATCACCGTGGATCTTGGCGATCTGATCCTCGAGTGGGTAGCAGGCGTGGAGCTGGACGTCATCGCCGACAACCATCTGAGCGCAATCGGGGACGATGACTACCGGGCGGACGCGTTGAGCGAGTTCTCCGCTGGCGCACTCGAGCATCACCTGCCGTGGGTGACGTCGACTCTTGTGACGTGGGTTAACGAGAGCATTGGTGATGGCGCCATCCCGAGTCTCCTGCCCGCGATGCTCAGGTACGGCGTCGATTCGGAAACGGCACTTCACCTCATGAGCAACGGGATCAGGAGCAGGCGGCTCGCACATCGTGTTTCGGACGCCTTGGGCGAGCATGGTCTTGCCGAGCTACAGCAGATGCTGCGACAGCAGACCATCGACCAGTGGCGTACCGACTTCGCAGCGTCGCCAGCCGAGCTCAGTGACTTGCTGACCTTCGTGCGCGATCCGGACCAGCAGCCCGTATCCAGCCTGCTCGACGGTGAGGCGGTCGTCGCACTGGCGGTGCCGTCTGGTGGCGGCACTCTGCCGGACACCGGGGCGCTCGTCGTCGTCGAAGAGGATGCTGCGGGAGTCGATCCTCGGCCGCTCAATGTCTTGCTTGAGGGCGAGATCATCGCGACCGTCGCCACGGAGGATCACTCTCATGTGCGGGCGATATTGAGCCTCGGGCTCCCAACTCAGGTGCTGGTTGGCGAGGCTGGACCCGCCATGATTCAGCTCTTCCTCAGCACGACCGCGCTGGGAAGTGAGCAGTTGGAAACCTAGAGCGTCGGCCTGGCCTCCAATCGGCCCCCAGCTGCAGGAGGAGTGCTCCAGCTGCGCTGCCGCTCCGTGCTGACCACCTCAGGCCCACAAGGGGGTCAACCCCACCCCGCGAGGCTCCGGGCGACTATGTCGTGGTTCAGCCGGCTGGTGATTCACGCGGCCAGCTCCCGCACCAGCAGAGCAGGTGTGCCCTCCAGGCCGCTCGCCCACCGAGTGGCCAAGCGGTCTGCTGCGCGGAGTTCGGGCCCTTGACGGGCCGCCTGAGGCTCGAGAGCCTAAAGGCATGGCGGACGGTGAATCAGCGGCGCAGGCCAACGTGCTTTCGGCAAGAGAGGTCGATCTGTTGTGCGACGCTCTCGACTCCCACGAGTACTGGCAGGTCGGGGTCGATCTCCCGCGTAGCGACGGGATGGTCTGGATCCCCGGGGACAGTGTCGATAGCAGCGACCGCTACTGGGATGGGCGGGAACCCAGCCGCCAGGAGGCTCACGCGATAGCCGAAGTATGGCGGTGTCGAGACTTGGCAGCTCGGCTCCGCGGGGCCCTGCCGTCTGAGTGAGAGGTCCTAGGCGACGGCGGCAGCGAAGGTGGCGTAGAGGTCGCCTGGTAGAGGGACGTCGAGCTCCCAAGTGATGGCCATCGGTCGCTCGCCGACATGCCCGCGGTAGGTGGCTGGGCCGAGGAACCAGAAGGCTCGGTCGTCGGTGCGCAGGCGGGTGAACAGCAGGATGGTCCGGCCCTCGCGCTCGTGGTTGCGGTAGCGCAGCCCGGTCGCGCTGTCCTCACGGGTGATCGATTGGCTCTCCCAGTGGATGAGGTCTCGGCTAATGGCGTAATCGCGGTAGCGGGTGGTGGGGGAGAAGTGGCCGCTGCTCTTGTCGAGGGTGAATGCGAAGAGCTCGGCGTTGGCCGGCTTGGCTTCGTAGACCCCGCTTTGCCACGCGGCGATCTTGGCCCGATCGCCCCCAAGGCCCATTCCGGCCAAGATCTCGATGCGGGTGTACCGACCATGGATCTGGAGAGGCGCTGCGGGGTGGGTGGTCAGCGGGCTGTGGAGGTGGTTGACCCTGGCATCGAGCATCGCGAAGAGCTCGGTCAGCTCGGCCAGCACTTGGGGATGGGACCACAGCAGATCGATGCCATCTTGGATGCTGGCGTCCCTCGTGAGGACCTGATCGGCGAGCGCTGCGACCAGCATGTGCGTGAGACGTCGGGTGCGCTCCGGCATCTCGCCAAGGCGGGGCGGCTGGCTGCTCGCCAGCAGTCGTTGGTAGGTCTGCAGGCGGTCGTGATCGTCGAGGTGGAGGAGCCGACTGGCTCCTCGCCGAAGCGTCTTCTCCTCCGGTCCCGCCGGGCGCGTGGCCGCTCCGGCCTCATCGAGGAGGTCGGACCAGGATCTTGCGTTGGCGTAGAGGTCCTCGAGGTCGAGGCCGGTCTCTTCTAGGTATTCTGAGAGGCTGAGATCAGGTTGTTCCTGTCGTAGGGACCGCAGCTCGTCGACCTTGGCCTTCCACTGGGAAGGGATGGCTTGGCGGATGCTGCGAAGGACGATCTCTGAGGCCTGTTCGTCGAGTTGCAGGTTGCATCCGGCAGGCAGATACGGGAACCGGGCTTCGACGGCCCGTTCGAGATCCCGGCGTGTTCCGCCCAGCAGAGCCCGGTAGCGCCGGTCGAACCGGAACTCCTTGCGGTGCGTTCCGACGAAGTCCAGGACCGTGCAGTACGGCTTGCCTTTGGTCTTGCGTAGCCCACGGCCGAGTTGTTGCAGGAAGAGGGTTGGGCTCTCGGTCGGGCGGAGCATGAGGATCGTGTCGACTGACGGCACATCGACGCCCTCGTTGAACAGGTCGACCGAGAAGACGACCTTCACGTCGCCCGCTGCCAGATCGCGCAGCGCGGCCTCGCGCTCAGGACGCGGGGTCGTGCCCCAGATGGCGACGGCGGGGATGCCGTGCTCCTGGAAGTGGTGAGCCATGAATCGCGCGTGATCGATGCTCACGCAGAAGCCCAGGCATTTCATGGAGCCGACCTCTGCGTGGTCTACGACTTGTTTGACTACGAGTCGAGCCCAGGCGTCGGAACTGGTGTAGCGGTTGCTCAGCGCCTCGATGTCGTAGCCCGAACCACGTCGCCAGGGGATATCGGTCAGGTCGAGGCCATCGTGGATGCCGAAGTAGAGGAAGGGCGCCAGGTACTGCTGATCGATGGCGTCCCAAAGGCGAAGCTCGGCCGCGATGCGATCGTCGAACCACTGCAGGATCGGGAGACCGTCGCTGCGCTCCGGGGTAGCGGTCAGACCGAGTAGCTCGACCGGTTGCAGGTGGTCGAGCAGCGTCTCGTAGGACCGAGCGGCGGCGTGGTGGAACTCATCGATGATGACCACATCGAAGTGATCGGCAGCCATGGCGGCCAGATCGGTGGCGTTGAGGCTCTGGATCGAGGCGAAGACGTGATCGAAGCGGCTCGGTCGTGACCCGCCCACCCATTTCTCGCCGAACCCGGGATCTCGCAGCGCGTGCCGGAACGTGGCCTGGCTCTGGTCCAAGATCTCCTCGCGATGGGCAACGAACAGGAGGCGGGACCGTTCGAGCTGGTCACGCAGCTCGGCGTAGTCGAGTGCCGCCATCACGGTCTTGCCCGTCCCTGTAGCAGCCGCCAGCAGGTTGCGGTGGTGTCCTTGCTGCCGTGACACCTCGATGAGTTCGAGGAGGCGGGCTTGGAAGGGCTGTGGTCGCAGCTCGATAGGGCTCAAGATCACCCGTGGGCCACCGTCGGTAGGTCCGGCCCGGCGTTGCTCCTGCTCGAACTGTGCCGCCTCGTAGGGGGTGTAATCGCCGCTGTTCCAGTAGCTCTCGAAGACGGCCTCGAACTTGTCCAGCACCGATGGATTACGAGCCTGGGATGCTCGTACGTTCCATTCCATTCCCGTCACCTGGGCGGAGTGCGTGAGGTTCGATGACCCGACGTAGGCGGTCGAGAACCCTGAGCGCCGGTGGAAGACCCAAGCCTTGGCATGGAGTCGGGTGGTGGTCAGGTCGTAGGACACCCGCACCTGGGCGCCCAGAGCTACGAGTGCATCGAGGGCCGCTTGCTCGGTCGAGCCCGTGTAGGTAGTCGTCAACACGCGCAACGCCCGGCCCTCAGCGCAATGGCACCGGAAAGATTCCAGCAGGGGAGCGATACCACTGCGGCGGATAAAGGCCATGACCACGTCGATCTGATCGGCCGAGTCGATCTCAGACCGCAGCTGGCTCCAGAGATTCGGCTCGCCCGGCGCGTTGGTCAGCAGCGTCGTATCCAACAAGGGGGTGAGAGGCTCCTCGACCCGGTCAGGTTGGCCGTCCGGGCGTCGGCGCACGATGGAGTGGAGCACCGATCCCGGGTCGACCGGGAGAGATCCGTCGTCGACGTTGACCAGGTCGCTGAGCCGATTGAGCAGCTCCCGGGCCACCTCGATGCCGAGCTGGGCGCGACGCTCGTCGCCGACGTCAGCCAGTGCCCGCTCGATCTCCCGACCCAGGTGCCAGGCGATCCGATCGGGTGCCTCGGCCGCCTGCAACGCGCGCGCGCTTGGGCGGGGAGCGCATTGGTGAGCGCCGCCAGCCGGGCTCGCAACCCCTCGGTTACGAGGATCTCGTAGAGCCCCGGCGTCAGCTCCTCCACGCCCGCAACTTACGAGCTGCCACCTGCCCGGCGGCGGATTCCCGTGACGGGCTGTGTCACACCCGGACCGTAGAGTCAGCCCTTTGGCGGACGACGGAGACCTGGTGTGCCTGACGAAGAACTCACGGTGGTGTTCAACCAGACGCGAGCAGAGCGTGACCGGCTCGGCCTTGTGCTGGCCCCACTCGCCGAACGGATGGCCACCCAGACCATCATTGAAGTCCTTCCAGGAGCCGCTGCGCTCGAGGTGCGAGGCGAGATCAACGAGGACTGGATCCCGGTTCTCCGCATCCGACGCGTCCTTGGGCCCGCCGGCCTCGTCCTCTTCGGCGCTGCCGAGGGCCACGACGACCCCGCAGTCGAGGACGCCATTGACCTCGCCAACATCGAATACCTCGACCTGCTGCTGGACCTCACGGGCGACACGTACATGGGCAGTCACACCATCGCCGTGCGAACACCGTGAGGTTCCGAGCGGCGGGGAGGGAGGATCCTGATGGCCCACCGCCCAGCGCACCGGGAGGTCGTCGAGCACCAGGGCGGCTAGCGGAGGGGTCTCCCGTTACACATCGGTTACACATGGGATCCATGTGACCCCCTAAGAGGCCCAAAGAGGAACCAAGGAAATGGCAGGTCAGAGGGGCTGCCGCTACAAACGTGCTGGTCGGAGACCCGGCCCGAGCGCTTTCACACGGCAGAGGTCAGAGGTTCGAGTCCTCTATCGCCCACCTAGTAGGTGCTGGCCAGGCGCGTGGCGGGCGCTGGCCGGGCGCCCGTGCCAGGGGACCGATACCACGGTCCACGGCCGGGGACGAGCTGACCTGATCGATGAACTCGACCGGGTCGGTCAGGACGGCCAGCCACGGTCATGTGCGCCGGGTACATTCTCGACGATGAGCCTGATCCCTACGGCTGGATCGTCAACGTGAGCCTCGCTGAATCGGGCACCACGGATCCGATCCTGCGCTCGCGGGCCGCCCTGGAGCAGGACCAGCTCGACCGCATTCGCGAACTGGCGGAGCGCGTTTGGACGCTCCCGTGGCGCCCGGACCTCTGATCGGCAGATGAGGTCGGGTTCGGGCGCGGTTGTCCGCGGCCGTCAGCTGGCCGGCTCGCCGACACGGTCAGGTTGCGTCCTGGGGGTACGTTCGGCGACGGCTGCGGCGGCGACGGTGGCGGTGACAGCGAGCCCGGCGAGCCCGCCGGTCACGATGACCGCGACGCCGGCGACGCGGGCGGGGTCATGAGGAACGACCCGGCGATGCAAGGGTGGCGTCGACCCCGCCCCGCAGCCCGGTCAGCAGGGCCGATCACATAGCCGGCCGTCACACCCGGGAACTGCATCAGCTCTCCGGGCAAGTACCCGACGCGCCGCTTGACCGCCACGCTGTCGGCGTGGGCGTCCAAGCCCAACACCTGCGCGGCGCCGCGATCGGGACGGACGAGATCGATCAGGAGTCGGATCGTGGTCGAATTCCCCGCGCCGTTCGGCCCGATGAAACCGAACGTCTCACCAGTCCCGGCGTCGAGGTCCAAGTCGAACAGTCCGTGCCCGCCTCCGTAGTGCTTGGTCAACTCCCGACACGAGATCGCCAGAGCTGATCCGGGCCGCGCGTCACCGAGCGATTCGCCCGTCGTTCCGCTCATACAACACGATCGCGCCTGCGCCACCCGTGGCACAGAGGCCAAGGGCCCCGACCGAGGCGGGGACCGAGGGTCCTCCGCCTCTAGGGTCGAGGTGACAGCTCGGTCAAACTTGCATGGTGACGGATCACCCCGCATCGGCTTCGGACGCCTGGGATGCCCGGGCGAGGCTCGAGGGCCTCCTGCTCGTCGTCGCCGGCGCGGCCCTGACGGGTGGTGTGGTCTGCTGGGTGGCGGGGAGGGTGACTGTCGCCGATGTGGTCTGGGGCGCGGCCACCGCGCTGGGGTTGGCGGCCTCGTTGTGGTGGGTCATCGACGCCGCCCGGCACCGCAGGGTCGGTGTGGATGTGATCGCGGTCCTGGCCCTGGCCGGTTCGCTGGCGGTCGGCGAGTATCTGGCCGGCGCGCTGATCACGCTGATGCTGGCGACGGGTCGGGTCCTGGAGTCCGTCGCCGGCGCCCGGGCGCAACGCGAGCTGCGCGCCCTCGTGGAACGCGCGCCACATCAGGCCCACCGTTTCAGCGTCGGCGGACTCGAGACGATCGACGTGGCTTCTGTGGAGCGGGGAGATCACCTCCTCGTGCAACCCGGTGAAGTCCTCCCGGTCGACGGCGTCATCCTCGAAGGCGCCGCGGTACTCGATGAGTCCGCCCTGACCGGTGAACCGCTGCCTGTCGAACACGGCGCCGGTGACGCCGTCCGTAGCGGCGTCATCAACGCCGGCGGCCCGCTCGAGCTGCGTGCCACCACCACCGCGGCGGACAGCACCTACACGGGCATCGTCCGACTGGTCGAACAAGCCCAGGCGACCAGTGCGCCGTTCGTGCGGCTCGCGGACCGCTACGCCCTGGTCTTCCTCGCGGTGGCCGTCGCGGCCGCGGGAACGGCATGGCTGATCTCGGGCGACCCCGTTCGGGCCGTCGCCGTGCTGGTTGTCGCGACCCCATGCCCGCTTATCCTCGCCGCCCCGGTCGCGATCGTCTCCGGGCTGTCTCAGGCTGCGCACCGAGGGGTGCTCGTCAAGGGTGGCGCCGTGCTCGAACAGCTGGCGGACGCCAAGATCCTACTGTTCGACAAGACGGGCACCCTCACCGCCGGCCAACCTACCGTCACCGAGATCATCCCCGCTGCCCCTCATGTCGACGCCGACGAGCTGCTGCGCTGCGCCGCGTCGCTCGACCAGCTGTCCCCTCACGTGCTGGCCGCCGCGGTCGTTCGCGCCGCCCGACAACGCGACCTGAGCCTCGCGCTCCCCGCCGACTTCGACGAGATCACCGGGCAAGGAGCCACCGGCACCGTCGACGGGCACCGAGTCGCCGTAGGCAAGCTCACCTGGCTCGTGGCCGACAACCCGCCGTGGATCGCCGCCGTGCGGCGACGCACCGAGCTCGACGGCGCCCTCTCAGTCGCCGTCGCCGTCGATGAGACCCCGGTCGGGGCGATCATCTTCGAAGACCCGATCCGTCCCGACGCCGCCCGAACGATCCGCAAGCTCCGTCACGATGGCATCCGCCGGGTCGTGATGGTCACCGGAGACCGCGCCGACGTCGCCGCGACCGTCGGCGCCGTGATCGGGGTCGACGAGGTCCTCGCCGAACGCACCCCCGCCGAGAAGGTCGAGGCCATCCGATCCGAAGCCCGCGCCGGGCCCACCGTCATGGTCGGCGACGGCATCAACGATGCCCCCGCCCTCGCCCTCGCCGACGTCGGCGTCGCCATCGGCGCCCGTGGTGCCACCGCCTCGTCCGAAGCCGCCGACATCGTGTTGACTGCGGATCGACTCGATCGCCTGGGCGACGGGCTCGCCATCGCCACACGCTCGCGCAACATCGCCCGCCAAAGCGTCATCGCCGGCATGGGTCTCTCGCTCGCCGCCATGGCCATCGCCGCGGTCGGGCTGCTCCCGCCCGCCTGGGGCGCACTGCTCCAAGAAGCCATCGACCTCGCCGTCATCGCCAACGCCTTGCGCGCGCTGCGCCCGCACGACACCGGCCCCCGCCTCGAAGGCCGCGACGCCACCCTCGTCGCTGAGTTCACCCACGCTCACGAGCAGCTCAGACCGGACCTCGACCGCATCCGCCGCGCCGCCGACCAGATCGGCGACATCCCCGACACCGACGCCCTGCGCGGCGTGCGGGATGTCCACCGCTTCCTCGTCGAGGACATCGCACCCCACGAGCAAGCCGAAGACAGCGTCATGTACCCCGTTTTCGCCCGACTTCTCGGCGGTACCGATCCCACCGGCACGATGAGCCGCGCCCACGTCGAGATCGCGCACCTCATCCGCCGGCTCGGAACTCTCCTCGACCAAACGGACCCCCAGGCTCCGAGCCACGATGACCTCCAAGAGCTCCGCCGCGTCCTCTACGGGCTCCACGCCATCCTCGTGCTCCACTTCACTCAAGAGGACGAGAGCTATCTCTCCCTCGCCGACGAACCCGCGGCGGCCAGATCCACCTGAGTTGCAGAGCTGCTTGGCACAGCCCTGGCCTCCAGGGCACCTGGTGCGAGCGGACGCAGCAGCGCTGACCGAATCCTCGATGTTGAACTTCGCAGCCGGCCTGCTCGGGACTGTCCGGGTAACGGTGTAACTGGCGCTGGCGGTTGTCATTGATCTGTCGGAAAGAGTCGGCCGTCGAAGGTGACGGCGAACGCGTTGAGTGCGGGCTTCCATCGGTTCATCCATCTCTCGGCGCCTCGGCCCGTGGGGTCGAGGCTACGCACGACAAGGTAGAGGCACTTGAGCGCGGCTTGCTCGTTGGGGAAGTGTCCCCGGGCTCGGGTGGCACGTCGCATGCGGGCGTGCAGGCTCTCGATGGCGTTGGTGCTGTAGATGACCCGGCGCACCTCGACGGGATAGTCGAGGAACGGCACGAACTCGGCCCAGGCCCCGTCCCAGAGGGTGCGGATGGCGGGGTAGCGCTCGGCCCACTCGTCGTAGAACTCGGCGAGACGGGCTCGGGCGTCGTCCTCGTTGATCGCGGTGTACACGGGCCGCAGCCGTCGGGCCATGGCGTCCCAGTGTTGGCGGGCCGCGAAGCGGAAGGTGTTGCGGATCAGGTGCAGCACGCAGGTCTGGACGATGGCGTCGGGCCAGGTGGCGGCGATGGCGTCGGGCAGACCTTTGAGGCCGTCGCAGCACACGATGCACACGTCGGCGACGCCGCGGTTGCGGATCTCGGTCAACACCGCCAGCCAGAACTTGGCGCCTTCGCCGCCAGCGGAGGGCCAGATGCCGAGAATGTCGCGTTTGCCGTCGACGGTGACGCCGATGGCGCAGTAGAAGGCCCGGTTGGCGACCTGGCCGTCGCGGACCTTCACGTGGATGGCGTCGATGAAGACCACCGGGTAGACCCGATCCAGCGGCCGCACCAGCCAGTCGCCCATCTCCTCGACGACCGCGTCGGTGATCTTGCTGATCGTCTCCCGCGACACCTCCGTGCCGTACACCTCGGCCAGGTGCGCGGAGATCTCCCCAGTGGTGAGACCCTTCGCGAACAACGACAACACCATGGCGTCGACGCCTTCGAGGCGCCGCTGACGTTTGCGCACCGTCTTCGGCTCGAAGGACCCGTCGCGGTCGCGGGGCACGTCGATCTCGACGGGGCCGACCTCGGTGATCACCGTCTTCGAACGGGTCCCGTTGCGCGAGTTCCCGCCGTCGCGACCGGCCGGGTCGTGCTTGTCATAGCCGAGATGCTCGGCCATCTCCACCTCGAGACCCAGCTCGAGCACCTGCCTGGTGAGCTCAGCAAGCAGCCCGCCCGGGCCGACCAGACCCACCCCGGTCGCCTGAGCCTCCTCCACCAGCCGAGCCGCCAGCTCGACCCGAGCATCTCCACCCGGCTCCGCCGGCGGTGCCAACACCACCGCCACCGGCGGCTCAGCGTCTACCGTCACTTCAGACACCTCGGTCACTGCCTGTCCTCTCGGGCCAGACCCCACCTGGGATCCAGCCTGTCAGGCCAGGCCAGTTACACCGTTGATCCGACACTCCCGACCCTTATCGCGTTGGCTCCTCAGTGCTCGCCGATGACGTCTTTGAGGAGGAGCATGAGGGTGAGGTCGTCGATGGGGGAGGGGTCGAACCCGTAGCGCTGGTAGAACGCGGCGGCTTCGGGGTTCTTGGCGTGGACGAGCAGAGCTCGGACGCCGGTGATCTGGGCGACTTCGAGGGACTTGACGATGAAGTGCTTGAGCAGCGCGGCGCCGAGTCCGTGGCCTTGCCATTTCTGGTCGACGGCGATTCGGCCTAGCAGCAATGCCGGGAGCGGGTCGGGCTGGTTGCGTGCCGCCCGGGTGTTGCCTCGGCGCGCAACACGACCGCGGTGCTCGACGCGTAGTAGGCGTTGGCGCGGCCGTCGAGGGAGATGATCCAGGTTCGGCTGGCGCCTTGAACCTGGTTGCGTCGGGCTCGTTGGGTGAGCCATTGGTTGAGGGTGGCGTCGCCGCAGTCGAACCCGTCGGTGAGGTGCTCGTCGCCGAGCAGCTCGGGGCCGACGAACTCACTCATGCGGGTTGTTCGAGCACCGACAGGTTGGTGAGGAGCTTCGACAGCTCGGGTTTGAGGACCGGTGGCCGGTCGAGCAGTTCCTGTAGCTCGACCCACGCCGCGTCGTCGAGGACGAACGCGCGGCGGTCGGCGAGATCGTCCTGCGCCGCCTCGTCCGATGGGGGGCTCAGGTGGCTCAGTGGCCGAGCAGCGTGCGTCGGGCGTCCTTCATCAAGAGGATGAGCTGGAGCGCGTCGGTCGGGCTCGGGAGCAGTTCGGGGATCAGGTGGAGGTAGAAAGACCTGGCCTCGTCTGATTCGGCGTGGATGAGCAGACCGCGACAGCCGATGTCGTCGCTGAGGTCGACGAGACGGGTGATGACGTCGACGAGCAGGCCGGCGCCGAGCCCGCGGCCCTCGTGGTCGACGTGCACGCCGAGGCGTGCCAGCAGCGCGACGGGCTGGGGGTAGCGGCCGGCGCCCTTGCGCAGACGCGAGGGAGCGGATTCGAGGTCGACCTGCGCCATGCGCCAGGCGTAGTAGGCGACGACAGCATGGCTGCCGATGGGGGTGACGACGAAGACCTTCGTCCCTCCTGATGACGCGGACTGGCGGGCGTGACGGCGAAGCCAGTCGGTCTGCTCCGAGGAGCGGCAGGTGAACTCGTCGAGGCGGTCGGTTGCTTCGAGCAGCCGGGGTGGCCGGTAACGGGTCACTCGGTGAAAGGGGAGGGGCGCTGCATCAGGCGCTTGAGCCCGGCGAGCTCCTTGGCGGAACGGCGGTTGATCCGCTCCCACTCGGCCGACGCGTCGGCATCAAGGGTGAAGCGGTCCCGGTCGGCGAGGACCTGACGCGCCGCGTCGGTGAGGTGCTCGACGACGAACGAGGTCAGGTCGGTTCCGGAGGCGGTGGCGGCGCGGTCGATCAGCTCGCGCTCCTCCGCGGTGGTGCGGACCTCGAGCCGGCGGTCGCGGGTGCGGGTCGGGGTTGTCATCGCAAGTGCCTCCTGATGCCCGGCCAGTGTACGGCCACCGTTCGCTCGTGCGCAACCAACACTCCGAGTGGCCGAACCGGGGGAGCGGGGTGACCTGCTCGTTCACGTCCGTTGACGGCCCTCGGTGACCCGATCGAGGAACCCGTGACGCGCCGTCGGCCTTCTTTCACACGGCAGAGGTCAGAGGTTCGAGTCCTCTATCGCCCACCCAAACCGCTGGTGAGCAGGGGTTTCTTGCGTGGCCGGCCGCTGGCGTCGGTCTGCGATGGCGCGGGCCGCGAGTTCCGCGCCCGCAAGGTCCACCGGGCCCTCGCCCGCCACGGCATGGTCGGCTCGATGGGACAACTGGCTCCGTAGGCGACCACGCGGCAATGGAACCGGATTCATCGCCGGACGCGCACGATCTTGTCGCGCTGGTGGTGCCCGGCGACGATCTGGACGTCGCGAGCGGGGACTCCGAAGCGTCGGGCGATCATGCGCCGGACGGCGTCGTTGGCGGCGTCGTCCGCCGGGGCGGCGGTGGTGCGCACGATGAGCCGACCGGCGCGCTCCTCGCCGAACTCGTTGCGCCGCGCCCGCGGGATGACCCGGATCTCCAGCGTGGTGACGTCGGATCCGGGCATCACCCGGCGTCCGTGGCCCCGATGGTCTGGCTGGAGTCGAGACCAACGTCGACGACGGACCGAGGCGCGGTGATGTCGATCCAGATCACTCGTTCCCCCGCACACCGACCCGGCTTTGCTTTCATAATCTCATAGTATGAAAGTATGACGGAATTGTCAGATAGTCTGGGTCGAAGCGATCCTGATCGAGCGCCGACCGCCGAAGATCGAGCGCCCCGTCCGGCCCCGCCGATTCCGTCGACGAAGAGAATCGTCATATGACAGGCAAACAGGGCAACGATGGGGTGGGGCTGGTGGGTGGTCTGAGTGTGCCGCTGTCGGTGGTGAAGGCCGAGTTGTTCAAGGCGCTGGCCAACCCGGCTCGGGTCCGGGTGCTGGAGCTGCTGGCCGAGGGCGAGCGATCGGTCGGGGAGATGCAGCCATTGGTCGGCGTCGAGTTGTCCCATCTCTCCCAACAGCTGGGCGTGCTGCGTCGGGCGGGGCTGGTGGTGGCCCGCAAGGAAGGCTCGACGGTGCACTACACGGTGAAGGACCCACTGGTCATCGAACTCCTGCAGGTCGCCAAGAAGCTGTTGTTGAGCTCGTTGACCGAGACCAACCTGATGCTGGCTGACCTCAGTAGCGAACTGGGCGCTTGATGACCGCTGCCGACCCGGTGACCGTGCCGGCGCGGCGGGGATCGCTGGTGCGTTGCCGATCGCTTGTGCGGAGTCGGGCGAACCTGTTGCCACGACCAGCGGACTACCGGGGCCTGAGTTCGTCGTGGCGGGGCGATGTCATAGCCGGGCTGACCGTGGGGGTGGTGGCGTTGCCGTTGGCTCTGGCCTTTGGTATCGCCAGCGGGCTGGGTGCCCGGGCGGGGCTGATCACCGCCATCGTGGCCGGGCTCGTCGCCGCGGTGTTCGGCGGGTCGAACGTGCAGGTCTCGGGTCCGACCGGCGCCATGGCGGTGGTGTTGGTTCCGATCGTGGCGCGCTACGGCGCCCCGGCGGTCGTGATCGTCGGCGCGCTGGCCGGGCTGTTGATGGTGGCCGCGGCGATCGTGAAGCTGGGTCGGTTCCTGGCGTTCATCCCGTGGCCGGTCATCGAGGGATTCACCGTGGGCATCGCCGTGATCATCTTCCTGCAACAGGTCCCCAACGCACTCGGGGTGACCAAGCCGGCCGGGACCAACAACGCGCTGGTCGCCGTCCGGTCCGTGTGGGCGGCCGTCCACGGCAACGGCACACTCGCCGCCGCTGGACTGGTCGCGTTGGTGGCGATCGTCATGGTGGTCGGTCCCCGCGTGCACCGGGCGCTTCCGGCCTCGCTGATCGCGGTGCTGGTGGCCACGATCGTCGCGCAGGCCGCGCACCTGCCGGTGATTCGGATCGGATCCTTGCCGAGCTCGTTGCCGCTGCCGTCGCTGCCCGCCATCTCCGCCACGACGGTCAGCCGTCTGTTGAGCGCGGCGCTGGCCGTGGGGTTGCTGTCGTCGATCGAGAGCCTCCTGTCGGCCAAGGTCGCCGACGGCATGGTCGACGCACCCCGACACGACCCCGATCGGGAGCTGTTCGGCCAGGGCTTGGCCAACGTAGCCACCTCCGTGTTCGGGGGAATGCCCGCCACCGGTGCCATCGCCCGAACCGCGGTGAACATCCGGGCCGGCGGCCGCTCACGCCTGGCCGCCATCGTCCACTCCCTGGTCCTGGTCGCCGTGGTGTTCCTGGCCGCCGGGCTCGTCTCGCGCATCCCCCTGGCCGCCCTCGCCGGCGTGCTGATGGTGACCGCCATACGGATGGTGGAACCCCACAACGTACGCGCCGTCATCGGCGCCTCCCGGGGTGACGCCCTGGTGTTGGTCCTCACCGCTGGGATCACCATCGCGTTCGACCTCATCCTGGCCGTCGAGATCGGCGTCGCGGTCGCCGCGCTGCTCGCCCTTCGCTCGGTCGCGCGCTCATCGACGGTGGAGGTCGAGCCGATCGTCGCCGAGATCGACGGGAGAGCCGAACATCTACTCCTCCACGATCACATCGTGGTGTACCGCATCGACGGGTCCCTGTTCTTCGGTGCTGCCCAGCGCTTCCTCACCGAGCTGACCGCGGTCAGCGATGTCAAGGTCGTCATCTTGCGCTTGGCCGGCGTGCAGGTACTCGACGCCACCGGCGCCAACGCACTCGAGGAGACGGTTGCCGAGCTCGAAGGCCGCGGCATCACCGTGCTGCTCAAGGGCATCCGACCCGAACACCGCCGGGCGCTGCACGCGGTTGGCGCCATCGACCGCCTGGGCAGCGACCACCACATCTTCGACAACCTCGACGCCGCCATCGCCCACGCTCGGCTCCACGTGACCCGCCAGCTCACCCCCAACCTGGGGGTGTCGCCATGACCGCCGAGCCCCACCTGCCGCGTCAAGTCCGACTTCGCGTGCCGGCTGGTCGCCACAACGGCGGCCAGGTGATCGCCATCGACCAGCGCATCGCCCCCCTGATCGAAGCGTTGTGGGCGGCCGGTTACGAAACCACCGACTCCTGCGAGGGCGGCCGGACGCCCACCCACCTGGCGGAGGTCACCTTCGCCGACTCCGAACAAGCCCATCGCTTCACCGTCTCCGCCACCGGAGACGGGCCGCGCCCGCCGGGCTGGCACGTCGACGCGCCACCCGCACCTGCCGCCGAGTGCATGGTCCGCTTCCCGCCCGCAGACATCACCCGAGCGATCACCGCGGTGATCGCGGCCGGGCCGCAACACGGGAGAGCGGGCGCAACCTGATCAGGATGGAAGTACCCAGCGCTGGTTGTCGATCAGCAGATCGAGAACGACGGCCAAGCTGCGCGCGAGCCCGGCTCACGGAATGCTGTGGACCGATACCAGCCAGACGGCCCGCAGATCCTGATGGGTCGAATCGCCAGTCGAACCGGCAGCGGATCGCGACACGCCAGGTCTCGGCGCGGATTCCGTTGCTGCTGTCGATCAGGGACGAGGTCGCCACTGCCCTCAGGGAGGATCCATGAGCTACTCGGATGCCGACGTCTCGGCCGCAGATGCGATCACTTCGCCCCACCCGAGGTCGTCACCGCGCAGGTCTGGTCGCGCCCGGCCGACACCTGGGCCATGTCGGTGCCCACCCTCGAGCGCCTCGAACCAGGTCAGGTGTCGCGCTCGATGCTGAACGCGGCGATCACCAGCGCGAGGGCTGGCCAAGCGAGGAGCACGAGGAGGGAGAGCATCGGTGTGAGCAGGCCGGCCTGGCGATGGCGTGACACGAGCTGGAACGCGGCGAGCAGCATGGTGAACCTCCCGATCCGGTCGTTCCACGGGCTGGGGAGCGAGAGCAGGACGAGCGGGAGGTAGAGGACGACGGGGAGCGCGATGACGCTGCCGGCGGTGTGGCGGAAGATGGCGCCGAGCGCGACGCCGAGCAGAGCGACGGCACTCAGGCACAGACCGGCGGAGGCCACGGCGCGCAACGTGCCCGGAGCGGTGATCGAGAGGTCGTGATGACCCGCGAGGATCGCCTGGCTGAGGAAGAACGCCGCGAACGACAGCGCCTCGCCGGCGATGAGGGTGAGGGTTCCGACGACCGCCGCCTTGGCGGCCAGCACCGCCCGCCGGTGGGGGACCGCAGAGAAGGTCGACCGGATCTGGCCCGTGTTGAACTCCGAGCTGAAGGTCAGCACCCCGAGGACGCCCACGGCGAGCGCTGGGTATTCGAGCCAGGCGAGGTAGATGGAGGCCACTGGATCGAAGGGCTGAGGCTTGGAGCCGGACGCGGCCACCGCCATGATGACGCTGCCGCCGATGGCCGTCACCGACGCGGTGATCATCGCCCAGGTGGTCGAACGCACCGAACGCAGCTTCGTCCACTCCGACGCCAGCACGGCGCGCCCTCGGGCGCGCGCCGTGGGCTCTGTCGGTGGCCGGCCTGCGGTGTCGGCGGCGGTCATCGTCGCTCGCGGCCTGCCGTGTGCTCGACGGGCGAGGGGTAGTCGATGCTGTCACGCGTGAGGTCGAGGTAGGCGTCCTCCAGCGACGCGTGCCGGGGGGTGAGCTCGGTGAGCAGGAGTGAGCGGGTCGCCGCCAGCTCGGCGATGTGCTCGGCCGACATGCCCGTGACCCGCAGGGTGCCGTCGTGTTCGGGGGAGACGTCGGCGCCAGCCCCGGTGAGCAGCGTCGCCACCTCAGCCGCACGTGGTGAACGCACCAGGACGTCCTTGCGGGCGTTGGCCTCGACGAACGCCTCGGTCGTGGTGTCGGCGAGCAGGTGGCCCTGGCCGATGATGACCAGGTGGTCGGCGGTCACGGCCATCTCGCTCATGAGGTGGCTCGAGACGAACACGGTGCGACCCTCCTCGGCCAAGGCCCTGAGCAACTGGCGGATCCAGCGGATCCCCTCGGGGTCGAGCCCGTTCACCGGCTCGTCGAGGATCAGCACGGCTGGGTCGCCGACCAACGCGACCGCCATCCCCAGCCGCTGCTTCATCCCGAGGGAGAACTCCTGGGTCCGCCGGTCTGCCACCGAGCTCAGGCCGACCTGTTCGAGGACCTGGTCGACGCAGCGGCGTCCGATCCCGTTGCTCTGCGCGATGGCCAGGACGTGCTGCCTGGCGCTTCGCCCAGGGTGCGCGGCGTCGGCGTCCAGGAGGTTGCCGACGGTGCGCAGGGGCCAGGCGATCTGACGGTACCCGCGCCCCGCGATCGAGGTCGCCCCCGTCGTCGGAGCCACGAGGCCGAGGATGATCCGCATCGTGGTCGTCTTGCCGGCGCCATTCGGGCCGAGGAACCCGGTGACCCGACCGGGCCGCACGGTGAAGCTGAGGTCGTCGATGGCGACGGCGGCCCCGAACCGCTTGGTGAGATGGATCACCTCGATCTCGGCTCCCCCTGCGTCGGCTCGCCACCGCATCGTCCCGAGCGGTGCCGAGCCGGGATCGTCTGCCGGTGGTGTTCGACCTGGTGTGGGGGAGGCCGAGTCGATCGGCGGCGTCGGCCGCCGACCGACCGCGAGGTACACGATGCCCCCCAGCGGGATCGACACGCAGATGATGACGGCCCACGCGGACCTCGGCAGGTAGCGGGCCGAGGGTCGCCGAGCCAGGTCGACCAGACACGCAGCCGCGAACGCGATACCGGCCGCGAGGACCAGCCCCAGCGCCATCACCCTCCTCCACCGAGCCGGCTGCGGCGGGCGTGCTTCATGGGGACATCGAGGTGGAGCTCATGGGGGAGGGCGTGGGTGCAGTCCGGGGATCAGGGTGGAGGGGGAGTCCCTGGCCTCGATCGACTCGGCTACCAGCCCTCGGTGCCGGCCCAGTCCCAGCCAGGCAGGGGCAGGTCGCTCGGCACATCATCGGGCGTGGTCCATCGGTGGTTGAGCATCGCCGTCGCCCAGGTGAACCAGGCGATGAGCTCGAACCGCAGCGTCGGGTCCACCGGGATGCCGACGTCGTCGAGGGCGAGCGCGAAGGCCGCCACCGCCCGCCCGTCCATCTGTTCGTGCGGCCCGTTGCCGCTGTGGAGCCGAGCCACCTGTGAGTAGTCGCCGATCGACTCGGTGTAGGTGGCCGGGCCCCCGAGCTGCTCGGCCCAGTACGCAGCCAGCCGCTCGGTGTGGTGCGGGTGTACGCCGCCCTCGAAGGGATGCGCCAGGATCGAGTCGGCGAGGCAACGTCGGTGCCACGCCTCGGCGAGCGCCAGCACGGCCGGGGCGCCGCCCATCGCCTCGTAGATCGAGGGCTCCACGAGCGCTGATCGTAGACGTATCGCCCCGAACAACGGAGATCCCGCGGCGTCGCCACCCTTCTGGCGGACCCGGCAGGCCACGTCGAGTGGAGAGCCACCTCTCTCTCGACACCGTTCCAAGGTGTCGCGCTCTGTCAGGCCGTCGGGACTTCCGCGCCCGCGAAGGCGTTGGCCGTGCCCAACCGGTTGAAGCTCCAAACCATCCCGCCGATCACCCAGGCCATGCCGATGACGCCGCCGAGGTAGAGGTTCATGGCGCCGCCGGGGGCGAGGAAGCCGCTCTGGCCGAAGACCGTGATGGTCTCGACGCCCTGCTCGACGAAGAACACGACGCTGAGCCACCCGAACCACTTCGGAATGATCGGGGAGCGGCCGAAGGCCAGGGGGATGAACGGAGCCGCCATCGTCATCGTCGCCCCGTTGATGATCGGGCCCCAGTACTGCGGGATGTCGAAGAGGGTGCGCGCCGTGGCGGGATCGAGCCCTTGGGGGTGGAGCGCCAGACCGGCCCAGAACCAGGCTTGGACCATTCCGGTGACGACCCAGGCGAGGATGCCGCCGAAGAAGACGTACCGGTGCGGCTTGGGCAGCAGACCCGCCACCATGCCACCGAAGACGGTGAGCGTGAGTGCCGCGAACGCGGCCGTCCACGCATAGATCTGAGCGTTCGTGCCGTGGTTGGTGAACCAGTCGACGACCTCTTGGCCGCTCGAGTTGACCGTCGGGTACGAGCTCCCCAACGCGGTGAAGCTGCCGCTGTAGAGGATGATCCAGCCGATGCCAGCGCCGAGCAGGGCGATGCGTGCTTGCTTCAAGCGTTCCCTCCGATGACGGGGGTCTGCTGCAGGTACGGTCGACGGTGCGTGTGGGTGTCATCATGGCGCGTCCTGCCTCGGAGCGCAGCTCTTGATGACGACCTCGAGGAACGTGCGGAACAAGTTGAGCCCCTCGATGTCGGACTCGATCCGGGTCTGGTTCTGGCAGCCTTCGTGGCCGGCCATCACCAGGCAGGTCATCGCGCCGAGGTCGGGAGTGCCGGATCAACGGTGTAACTGGCCTGGTCGGGGTGGGCGGTGATCAGGTGCGCGGCGTCGGGCGGCGCGGGCTTCCGTAGGGGTGCAGCGGCCGGGAGAGCAGGGTGATGAAGCGGCGGTGGTGGGCGGCGGTGTCGTCGAGGTAGCGGTAGGTGAGGAGCTTCACGGCGTCGGCGAGGAACATCCAGGCGATGGCGTAGGCCCAGACGAGCGCGATGGCGGCCCAGGAGATCGGAGTGATGAGCCCGAAGCCGAACGCGGCGAGCAGCGTGGCGAAGGCCTTGGTCGCGAGGGCACTCCACACCATGGCCGGCGCCGGGTGTGGGGGTGCGAGGAACGACTTGCGGGCGCGGGTGACGAAGAGGATGAGGTGACCGGCGACCGCCAGCTTGAGGAATACGAGGGTCTGGAGCTGGGCGGTGTCGAGGTGGAGGTAATCCCGCCCGATCAGCAGGACCCCGAAGCTGCCGATGACCCCCACGATGCCCAACACGGTGGAGACGGTGAGCACTCGGTGCATCTGCCATCGCACGGGTTGGGGGTCGAGCCACGTGTTGTCCACGGCGATGGTCATGATCGGGATGTCGTTGAGCAGGGCGAGCAGGATGATCATCACGGCGGTGATGGGGTAGAAGTCGAACACGACCATGGTGATGACCACGAAGAGCATGATGCGAATGGTCTCGGTGATCCGGTAGATGGCGTAGCTGGTCATGCGTTCGAAGATCTGGCGGGCGTGCTCGACGGCGCTGACGATCACATCGAGGCCGGTGGCGGTCAGGACGAGGTCGGCGGCGGCGCGGGCCGCGTCGGTGGCACCGCTCACCGCGATGCCGACGTCGGCCTGGCGTAGCGCGGGAGCGTCGTTCACGCCGTCGCCGGTCATGGCCACGAGATGGTCTCGCGACTGCAGAGCTCGGACGATGGTGTACTTGTGTTCGGGGAAGACCCGGGCGAAGCCGTCGATGTGCTCGACCGCCTCGCCGATCTGCTCGAGGTCGTTGGCATCGCCGGTGGCGATCAGCCCTTCCGCCGATTCGATCGTGGTCCCCAGACCAAGGGCCGCGGCGGTCTCTCGAGCGATGGCCACGTCGTCACCGGTCACCATCTTCACGTCGATCCCGTGGGCTTCTGCGCGTTCGATCGTCGCCCTGGCGTCGTCGCGTGGCGGGTCGAACAGCGGCACGATGCCGAGGAAGGCCCAGGCGCGGTCGTTCTTCCGAGCTACGCCGAGCGTGCGATAGCCGCGGGCGGCCAACTCATCGATCGCGTCGCTCGCTCGACGAGCGGCCACAGGGTCGAGTGCGCACAGATCCACGATGACCTGCGGGGCGCCCTTGGTCGCGGTGATCATCGCCCCCGAGCTGTCGTGGAGCACGGCGGTGGCGCGCTTGCTGGTGGGATCGAACGGTGTGAACGACGGCTCGGTGTATCCGCCGATCGCGCCGGTGGCCGCGAGCACCGCGTCGTCGATGGGATCGTGATTGCCCTGTCGGCAGGTGAGCGCGGCGATGCGGACGACCTCGTCGGGTCCGGGCGCATCGAAGACCACCGGCTCCCCGAGCGTCAGCTCGTTGCGAGTGAGGGTGCCGGTCTTGTCGGAGCACAACACGTCCACCCCGGCCATCTCCTCGATCGACTCCAGGCGGGTCACGATGGCCTGGAGGCGAGCCAGAGAACGGGCGCCCACCGCCATCGTGACCGACAGGACGGCGGGCATGGCGACGGGGATCGCCGCGACGGTCAGGATGAGGGCGAACTGGACCAACTGCAACGCCGGTGCCCCCCGGCCCAGCTCGACGAGCACCAGGACGGCGACGAGTCCGAGGCTCAAGGCGATGAGGTAGTCACCGATCCGCAGCACAGCCCGCTGGAAATGCGATGGCGCGCCGGCTTGCTCGACCAGGGCGGCCGTGCGTCCGAAGAAGGTTCCGGCTCCGGTCTGGGCGACCAGCGCCAGCATCTCACCGCGCTTGGCCACCGAGCCCGAGTAGCAGACCTCACCAGGGTTCTTCGTCACCGGCAGGGATTCGCCGGTCAGCGCCGATTGATCTACCTCGAGGGAGCCCTCACCGAAGAGCTTCACGTCGGCGGGGACGATGTCACCGAGTCGAATGCGCACCACGTCGCCGGGAACCAATCCCGTGGCGTCGACCTCGCACCAGGAGCCCGCCCGTCGTACGCGCGCACGAGGCGCCAGACCTTGCCTCAGCGCGGCGACCGCATCAGCGGCCTGGCGCTGTTGCCAGAACCCCACCGCGGCGTTGAACAGCAGCAGCACGACGATGATGACCAGGTCCACCCAGTGACGGACGACCGCCGACAGCATCGCCGCGATCTCGATCATCCACGGGATCGGCCCCCAGAAGTAGCCGGCGAGCTGGGCCAGGAGCGACACCTGAGGTTCTGGGATCCCATTCGGTCCGTAGGCCTCCAGCCGGCGCGCCGCCTCCTGGTCGTCGAGGCCTTCCGGGCGTGACGACAGGCGAGCGAACAGCTGCTCGGGGGACGCCGCTTCGAGCTCGTCGGAGGTGACCGGTCCCACGGTGTGTCACCGCCGCCGGCCGCGGTCGGCGGGGGGATCGGCGAGGACGGGGATCCTCCGTTGCATGCTGCCAGCTCCGGCTCGGCCAACGTTCGCGTGGCGAGCCGGTACCACCGCCCCAGCCTGGGCCCGGACGCGCCTGTCGGTCACCATATGTCTCACGCAAGCGTGCCGCGGCCCGATGATCGATCAGCTGCACGTCCTCCCACGACGCGAGCGGATACGGACAGATGCCGATGAGACGAGCCCACCACCGTCGACCCATGGGGCTGTGGGCGGCCACTGCCATCGGCATCGGCGGCATGGTCGGGGGAGGGAGCCTTCGTGGTCGGCGTCGCCGCCGTCGGTGCCGCCGCCTCGAGTCTGGCCACGCGCTCCCGGCCGGATGCGGCGGGCGTCCCCCGGCGGGGAAGCGGACGGTGGACGTGGGTGACAGACCATCTAAGATGGTGGACACTATCTTATGACTCGGACCAGTCCCACCGCCGCCGTCCACTACGACCCCTACGACGTCGACATCGACGACGACCCGTACCCGACGTGGTCGAGGATGCGCGACGAGGCGCCGCTGTACCGCAACCAGGAGCTCGGCTTCTACGCGCTGAGCCGGTGGGACGACGTCAAGGCCGCGCTGGTCGACTGGGAGACCTACCGCTCCGGGCGGGGGACGGTGTTCGAGATCATCACGTCCGGCATCGAGATCCCGCCCGGGATCCTGCTCTTCGAGGACCCGCCCATCCACGACGCCCACCGGGCCCTGCTGTCGCGGGTGTTCACCCCCCGGCGCATGCTGGACCTCGAACCGCTGGTGCGCCGCTTCTGCACCGACGCCCTCGACGCCCTCGTCGACCGGGACGAGTTCGACATCATCGGCGAGCTCGGCGTCGAGGTCCCGTTGCGGACGATCGGGTTCCTGTTCGGCATCCCCGAAGCCGAGCAGATGGCCTATCGCCAGAAGACCGATGACGCGCTGGCCACCGACGGCACGCCGACGACGTTCGACCGATCGTCCATGGACGACGTCCTGTCCGTGCTGGCCGACTACGTCGACTGGCGGGCCGAGCACCCGTCCGACGACCTGATGACCGAGCTGCTCCACGCCGAGGTCGACGAGCCCGACGGGACTCGTCGCCCGCTCACCCGTGACGAGGTGATCATCTACGCCAGCATGGTCGCCGGCGCCGGCAACGAGACGGCGACCCGGCTGATCGGCTTCACCATGCAGCTGCTGGCCCAGCACCCCGACCAGCGCGAGCTGCTGGTCGCCGATCCCAGCCTGGTGCCGGCCGCCATCGAGGAGGTCCTGCGCCTGGAATCACCCTCGCCGGTGCAGGCCCGATACGTGCAACACGACGTCGAGGTGCGGGGGACGCTCGTCGCCGAAGGCTCGATCATGCTGCTGCTCAACGGCGCCGCCAACCGCGACGAGCGCCACTTCACCGACCCGGACCGCTTCGACGTCCATCGGGACGAGGGGCCCCACCTCGCCTTCGGCTACGGCCTGCACTACTGCCTCGGGGCCGCCCTGGCCCGGCTGGAGGGACGGGTCGTGCTCGACGAGGTCCTTCGGCGCTGGTCGACCTGGGAGGTCGACGTGGCCGGCGGCGAGATGGCGCACACGGTCAGCGTCCGGGGGTGGGGCTCGCTACCGGTGCGACCCGGGCCGAGCCGCGTCCGATCCCGCTGAGACCGGCGCGACGGCGGATCAGCGCAGCGAACGCCGTTCGTAGGAGGCCCGAGCCCACAGGTAGCTGCCCACGGTGATGGCCGCACACCACAGGGTCGTGGCGATGGCGTGGCCCGCCACCGGCGTGCCGGCCAGCAGACCGCGCACGGTCTCGATGAAGGGCGTGAAGGGCTGGTGGGCGGCGAACCACTGCACGGCCGGCGGCATGGAGTCGGTGGGGGCGAAGCCGCTGCTGAGGAAGGGCAGCAGCACCAGGAACATGGGGGTGTTGCTGGCCGACTCGACCGACCTGCTGGCCATGCCCATGGCCACCGTCAACCAGGTGAGGGCGAAGGCGATCATGGCCAGCACCCCGAAGGCGGCCAGCCACCCCACGGCGTCGCCCGACGCTCGATAGCCCATGGCCAGGGCCACGAGGGTGACCGCCACCAGGGCGAGGACGGACTGGATCATGCTGCCGCCCACGTGTCCGGTGAGCACCGCGGCGCGCGAGATGGCCATGGTGCGGAAGCGGGCGATGATGCCCTCGGTCATGTCCATGGCCACGGCGATGGCGGTGCCCTGGGCCACGGCGCAGATGGCGATGACCAGGATCCCGGGCACGACGTAGTCGAGGTAGGCGGCGCGCCCGCCACCCGCGGGGCCCAGCCCCAGGCCGTTGCCCAACGTGCCGCCCAGCACGTAGACGAACAGCAGCAGGAACACGATCGGCATGCCGATCAGCATCACCGTGACCGACGGATAGCGGATCTGGTGCTTGACGTCTCGGCGCAGCATCGTGCGCGAGTCGGCCAGCGCATGGGTGGTGGAGGTCATCAGGAGGCTGCCTTTCGGGAAGCGGGCACGTCGGTGTCGGCGTCGAGCCGGTCGGTGAGGGCGAAGAACACGTCGTCGAGGTCGGGGGTGTGGATCGACAGGTCGACCACGTCGACGGCCACGTCGTCGAGTTGGTGCAGCACCGCTCGCAGGGATCGGATGCCGCCGTCGCTCGGCACCTGCAGGGTGAGCAGGTCGGGGTCGCGGCGCGTGCCGGTGAGGGCGTCCGCCGCCCGGTGGAGGTCCGCCTCGGCCGCGAACGTGAGCTGCAGGTGGCCGCCGGGCACCAACCGCTTGAGCTCGGTCGGCGTGCCCTCGGCCACGATGCGGCCCTGGTCGAGCACCGCGATGCGGTCGGCCAGCTCGTCGGCCTCCTCGAGCTGCTGGGTGGTCAGGAAGATGGTGACGCCGTCGTGCACCAGGTCGCGGATGATGCGCCACACGGCGCGACGGCTGCGGGGGTCGAGCCCGGTGGTCGGCTCGTCGAGGAAGATGATGCGGGGCCGGCCCACCAGCGTCATGGCCAGATCCAGCCGGCGCCGCATCCCCCCGGAGAGGGTCGAGGTCGGCCGGCGGGCCGCGTCCACCAGGTCGAACTGGTCCAGCAGGTCGGCGACCCGCCGGCGTCGCTCGGCCCGGTCGAGGTGGCACAGGTCGGCCATGAGGCGGAGGTTCTCCTCGGCGGTGAGCAGGCCGTCGACCGCCGCGAACTGGCCGGTCACCCCGATGGCGTGGCGGACCCCGTCGGGATCGCCGACCACGTCGTGGCCGGCGACGCGGGCCTGGCCCCCGTCCGCGGCCAGCAGGGTGGTCAGGATGTGGATGATCGTGGTCTTGCCGGCGCCGTTGGCCCCGAGCAGGGCGAAGACCGTCCCCGATGCCACCGTCAGGTCGATGCTGTCGAGGACCAGCGCGTCCCCGAAGGACCGGCGGAGCCCGGTGGTGGTGATCGCCGGTGGTGCGGACTGGATCGTGGGCGCGGGCATGGAGACCTCTGGTGGTGAGGGGATCGGACAGGTGTGGTCGCCCCGGTCGGGGCGTGGCGGTTCAGGGCACGCGGGGCGCGTGCGGCTCGGTGCGATGCGGTTCGGTGCGATGCAGCGTGATGTCACCGGCGCTGGTGTGGGCGCGCAGCTCGAGGACCTCGTCGGTGGGGGCCGGGCCGGCGGCCGTGTCCAGCCCGCTGCGGATCTGCCCGTAGCGGCACCGCACGTCGAGGTTCACGGCGGTGCCCTCGGCGATCCCGCAGGCCAGGTCTCCGGCCGCCGTCTCCAGCACGGCCGAGCCTCGGTGCAGCTGGCCCACGTCGATGGAGCCGGCCGCCGTCCGGGCCAGGATCGATCGGTCGGCCCGGGTTATCGAGATGTTGCCGTTGGCCGCCTTCACCCGGACGTCGCCGCCGACCTCGCCGACCACGGTGCCACCGTTGGAGTTCTTGACGACCAGGGCGCCGCCCACCGTCCCGACGCGCACCTCGCCCGAGCCGGTGGTCACCTCGGCGTCGCCGTCGACGCCGTCGAGGTCGACGTCGCCGAACCCGGTCCTGAGCGCGGCCTGTTGGCCGCGGTCGACGCGGATGTTGCCCATCGAGGTGCGGAGCCGGCACCGAGCCACCTCGCCGTCGACCACCAGGTCCCCCAGCGAGGTGGACGCCTCCAGGTCGGAGCCCGACGGGATCTCGACGGCGACCTGCACCGACCCGCCGTTGTCGAACGGCGAGAAGCGCCGCCACCGCTTGGGGGCGTCGATGGTCAGTCGGCCGTCGGCGTAGTCGACCCGGGTCTCGGCCGCGGCGCTGACGTCGGCCGCGCTCGACGGGTCGGTGGGGACCACGGTGGCCACGGTGTCGGTGCGGTCGGAGGCGGTGACCCGCAGGTCGCCCAGGACCAGGTCGACGGTGACGGCGATGGACCGAGGGGTTTCGAACGATGACATGGGGCGGTCCTCCGGAGTCGGGCGGCGACGGGGGTGCAGGGCGATGATCAGGTCGGATGGGGGGCGGTCAGCGGGCCCAGCCGGTGAGGCGCTGCCCACCCACGGGACTGGTCCAGCTCGGTCGAGGGTCGGGTCGTCCCGCCCCGAGGGCGTCGGCCACGGCCCGGACGAGCCAGGCGTTCACCGACAGCCGATCGCCGGCGGCGGCCGACTCGACCTGGGTCTTGAGGCGTTCGGGGAGCCGGAGGGTGATGCGCGAGATCTCGCCATCCTCAGCCTCCGCGTCCGGCTCGGCTGGCGGGCTCGACGACGGTGGGGCGCCCGCTCCTGTCGTGACGTCATGTGACGTCACGACCGCCGGCGGGGCCACCACGTCGAACTCGGGCTCACGGCCGCGGAGCCGCACCGACACCGAGCCCGGGGCCAGGTCGGTGGTGATCTCGTCGGCGGCGGCCGACAGTGCGTCGAGCAGGACCAGGCGCACCATTCCATCCAGGTGGGGTACCAGCCGACCAGCGAGGTCGCGGGCATCTTCGCCACCCAGCTCGGCGGTCGCCAACAGCTGCTGCTTGAGCTCTTCCACGTACCGCGTCATATCCACGACGTCAGTATGACGTCATGGCGACGTCATGTCAAGGTGAGGGGAGATCGGACCAGGCCACCACTCGGCCGCGGACCGACAGCCCCACCTGCGACCCCAGCTCGGGTTGGTCCAGGTCCTCGTGGCGGGCGACCAGCTCGAGGTCGCCGCCGGGCCCGTCGAGCCGCACGGTGACCAGGGTGAAGTGGCCGTGGAACTCGGCGCGCTGGACCCACCCGGTGGGGGTCCCCGAGGCGGAGGTGGCGTCGCCGACGGCGCCCAGCTCGATCTGCTCGGGGCGTACCATGACCCGCCCCGCCCCCGCGTCGGGGCCCGGTCCGCCGTCGACCAGGGCCAGGCGCCCGAGGGGGGTCTCGGCCATCCCGCCCGAGAGGGTGGCCGGGACCACGTTGGCCTCGCCCAGGAAGGCGGCCAGCTCGGCGTCGACCGGTCGGGCGTACACGTCGTGCGGGGCGCCGTGCTGCACCACCCGCCCGCCGCGCAGCACGGCCACCTGGTCGGCCAACGACAGGGCCTCGTCCTGGTCGTGGGTGACGAGCACGGTGGTGGCGCCGGCCTGCTGGAGGATGTCACGCACCTCGATCCGCAGCGCGCTGCGCAGGGTGGCGTCGAGGGCCGAGAAGGGCTCGTCGAGCAGCACCAGGGCCGGCTCGGTGGCCAGGGCCCGGGCCAGGGCCACGCGCTGCTGTTGGCCGCCCGACAGCTGGTCGGGGTAGCGCCGGTCGAGCCCGGTCAGGCCCACCAGCTCGAGCAGCTCACCCACCCGTTCGCGCTGGCGGCGTCGGCGAGCCAGGCCGAAGGCGACGTTGGCGGCCACGTTGAGGTGCGGGAACAGCGCGCCCTCCTGGGGGACGTAGCCCAGGTGTCGACGCTCGGGCGGCTCGGCCCGGCGTCCGTCGTCCACGCAGACGCCGCCGATGCGGATCTCGCCCCGGTCGACGCGGTCGAAGCCGGCCACCAGGCGCAACAGGGTGGTCTTGCCGCTGCCCGAGGGTCCCAGGATGGCGGTCAGCGACTTGGCCTCCACGGCCAGGTCGACGCCGTCGAGCACGACCTGGTCCCCGTCCCCGTGGCCGAAGGCCTTGCTCACGGCGGCCAGCTCGAGGTGGCTCACGGGACCGGCTCCGGCTCGGCGCCGGCCGCCGCCACCAGGGCACCCTGGCCCGACGCCAGGCGTCGGTCGAACCAGCGGGCCAGCACGTAGCTCGGCACCACGGCGATGGCCACCAGCATGGCCGCGTAGGGCGCGGCCGCGGCGTAGGAGGCGTTGGTCTGGTACGCCCAGAACTGGGTGGCCAGGGTGTGGGTGTCGGTGGGGATCAGGATCAGGGTGGCCGTGAGCTCGGTCACCGCCGACAGGAAGACCAGGCAGAAGGCGGCGGCCAACCCCGGCCCGATGAGCGGCAGCGTGACGCGGCGGAAGGCGCCCAGGCGTCCCACCCCGAGCGATCGGGCCGTCTCGGCCAGCCCGGGTGGCGCCTGGGCCACCGAGGCCAGCACGCAGATCAGGGCCAGCGGGAAGAACAGGATCACGTAGGCCGCGACCAGCAGCTCAGGCGTCTGGTAGAAGCGGAACAGGTAGTGGATGGAGAAGAAGACCAGGCTCAAGGCGATGACCAACCCGGGCAGGCACTGCACCAGGTAGATGGCCCGCTCGATCAGCATCCCCACCCGGCTGGCGTGGCGCACCGCCAGCCAGGCGATGGGCAGCGCGGCCGCCGTGGTCACCACCGCCGCCGCCGCCGCATAGGCCGCGGTCTGGCCGGTGGTGGCCAGTACCGACACGCCCGGCAGCGTGCTGGCCTGGCCCGAGCGCAGCCAGTGCACCAGCGCGCCGACCGGGACGCCCAGGGCCAGCACCACCAGCGCGGCCAGGCCGGCGAGCACCGGCGCGACACCCCACCCGAGCCGGGCCCGCGTCGGCGGTCGGGAGGCCTGCGGGCCCACCCGGGCCAGGCGGCTGCGGCGGTTCAGGCTCAGCTCGGCCCCCACCACCACCAGGCCGAGGGCCACCAGCACGAGCGACAGCGCGCAAGCGGCGGGTGAGTTGAACCCCACCTGCGCCTCGGCGTAGATGGTGGTGGTGAAGGTCTGGAAGCGCACGATCTCGAAGGCGCCGAACTCGGCCAGCAGGGCCAGCGCCACCACCAGGCACCCCCCGGCCAGGCCGGGTCTGATCTGTCGCAGCGTGACCCGGCGGAAGGTGGCGATCCGTCCCACGCCCAGGCTCCGGGACACCTCTTCCAGCGCGGGGTCGGTGCGCCGCAGGCTGGCGGCCACGGGCAGGTAGACGAGTGGGTACAGGGCCAGGGTCATGATCAGGCTGGCTCCCCACAGGCCGTGCAGCTCGGGGGCCAGCGACACCCAGGCGTAGCCCACCACGAAGTCGGGGATGGCCAGCGGGATGACCACCAGCACCGACCACAGGCGGGCCAGCGGCACGCGGGTCCGCTCGATGGCGAAGGCGGCGCTGGTGCCCACCACGGCACAGCCCACCGTGACCACCACGGTCAGCGCCACCGTGTTCCACAGCAGCCGGGCGGTGAGGTGGCGGAAGACCAGGCGGGAGATCTCGCTCCATCCGGCCTGCGCGGCCTGGATGACCAGGAAGGCGAGCGGCGACACCACCACCACGCCGATGGCGGCGCTCACCACCAGCAGGGCCCAGGGCCGGCGTCGCCGCCGGGTCGGGCCGATCGCCGTCCCCAGGTCCGACCGGGCGCCACCCGGCGGGCTGGTCGATCCCCACGCAGACGGTGGAGGGGCGGAGCTGGCGAGGGCCACGGAGGGTCGAGGCTAGTGGGAGCCGCCCGGGTCGGGGCTCACAGCAGCTCGGCCTGTTGCAGCAGGGCCACCGCCTCGGACCCGTCGCCCAGTTGGGCCACGCTCAGCTCGTTGGGTTGCAGCTGGGCGAAGGGCGGCAGCTCGGGGCTGGCCGGGCTGCCGGTGGCCAGCGGGTACTCGTAGCTGTCGGAGGTGGCCAGGATGTTCTGGCCCTCGGCGCTGACCAGGAAGGCCACGAGCTGCTGGGCCTGGGTGGGGTGCTTCGACGAGGTGAGCACCCCGGCGCCCGAGACGTCCACCACGTAGCCCGGATCGTGGGCCGCCAGGGGGGCCAGCGCCGAGTGCATGGCCGCCGCGCCCAGCTCCTTGCGCAGGCGGTACCAGTAGTAGTGGTTGATGAGGGCCAGCTGCACATGGCCCTTGTTCACCTCGGAGACCAGCGTCTCGTTGTCGGGGTAGGTGTCGCTCTCGGCGTTGGCCTTCACGGCCTGGAGCCAGGCCAGGGCGGCATCGCGGCCGTGGCTGTGGATGATCGAGGTGACGATCGGCTGGAAGTCGGTCTCGCCCGGGGCCAGGCCCAGCTTCCCCTTCCACTTGGGGTCGGCCAGGTCCATGACCGAGGTGGGCAGCTGCGACGGCTTCAGGGCCTTGGTGTCGTAGACCAGCGTGGACACCCGCGCCGAGACGCCCACCCACTGCCCGGTGGGCGAGCTGTAGGAGGCGGGCACCCGGGCCAGGGTGGCGGCATCGAGCTTGGCCAACTGGTCCTTCTGCTCGAGGGCCATCAGGGGCGGGGAGTTCTCGGTGTAGACCACGTCGGCCGGCGAGCGCGAGCCCTCCTGCTCGATCTGCTGGGCCAGGACGTCCTCGTCGTCGCTGCGCACCTTGACCCCGATGCCGGTCTTGGCCTCGAAGGCCTTGACCAGCGCGGCGGTCGTCTCCTCGTGCTGCCCGCTGTAGAGCGTGATGCTCACGCCCGCGCCGCTCGACCCGGTCGAACTCGACGTGGCGGTCGACCCGCCGCCGGAGCACGCGGCCAGCAGGATGGCCCCCAGGCCCACCACGGCGATGGTGAGCCGAGCGCGGCGCGTTCGCAAGCTGTTCATATGATGGAAGGTATACCTAACAAACGGGCGGGCACAACTCGCGGTGGCGATCGGTGAACCTGGGCCGCCAACTTCGGGCATGATGGTTGGCAGAAAGGAAGAACCATGTTCTCGCGCCGGGGCGGCGGCGCGCTCGGCGAAAGGTGCCCTGGGTGAGCGAGTTCGATGCGATCGACTTCTTCACGGGTGACGAGCTGTTGGTCGATCCGTATCCCTACTTCGAGTCGTTGCGGGCCCAGTGCCCGGTGCAGCGCGAGCCGCACCACGACGTGGTGATGATCACCGGCTACGAGGAGGCGACCGCCGTCTACAACGACACGGAGCGGTTCTCGTCGTGCCTGTCGGTGACCGGTCCCTTCCCGGGCTTCCCGGTGCCCCTCGAGGGCGACGACCTGACCGAGGTGATCGCCGCGCACCGCGACGAGCTGCCCATGAGCGACCAGCTCCCCACCTTCGACCCACCGGTGCACACCGACCACCGCGCCCTGCTGATGCGGTTGATCACCCCCAAGCGCCTGTCGGAGAACCAGGAGTTCATGTGGCGCCTGGCTGACCGCCAGCTCGACGTGCTCCTCGACGGGGACCGCGGCGAGTACATCTCCGAGTTCGCCAGCCCCTTCGCCCTGCTGGTGATCGCCGACCTGCTGGGCGTGCCCGAGGAGGACCACCCCCGCTTCGAGGAGGCGCTGCTCGGCGGCAAGCACCCCCGCGGGGCGGTGGGCAGCACCGACGAGGAGGCGCTGGCCCACTCGCCCCTGGCCTACCTCTACGAGCGCTTCACCGACTACGTCGACGACCGCCGCCAGAACCCCCGCGGCGACGTGCTCACCGGACTGGCCGCAGCCACCTTCCCCGACGGGTCCACGCCCGAGGTGATCGACGTGGTGCGGGTGGCCGCCAACCTGTTCGCCGCCGGCCAGGAGACCACGGTGCGACTGCTCAGCTCGGCGGTGAAGATGATCGCCGAGGACGCCGAGCTGCAGGCCCTGCTGCGAGCCGAGCGCGACCGCATCCCGAACTTCATCGAGGAGACGCTGCGCGTCGAGAGCCCGGTCAAGGGCGACTTCCGGCTGTCCCGGGTGCCCACCACGGTCGGTGGCGTGGACCTGCCGGCGGGCACCACGGTCATGTTGGTCAACGCCGCGGCCAACCGCGACCCGCGCACGTTCGACGACCCGGCCACCTTCCGGATCGATCGGCCCAACGCCCGCACCCACCTCTCGTTCGGCCGCGGCCCCCACACCTGCCCCGGCGCCCCCCTGGCCCGCGCCGAGGCCCGGGTGAGCCTGGAGCGCCTGCTCGACCGCACCGCCGACATCCGCATCTCCGAGGAGCACCACGGCCGGGCCGGCGACCGCCGCTACCGCTACGTCCCCACCTTCATCCTCCGCGGCCTGACCCGGCTGCACCTCGAGTTCACCCCGGCCGAGGGGGCCACGGCGTGAAGGTCGAGGTGGACGCCGACGGCTGCCGCGGCCACGGCGTGTGCATGGGCCTGTGCCCCCAGGTGTTCGACCTGACCGACGACGGCTACGCCGTGGTCCTGGTGTCCGAGGTGCCCCCTGGTCTCGAGGCCACGGTCCGCACCGCGGTGGATCGCTGCCCGGAGCGCGCCATCTCCATACAGTCAGGCCCGTGACCACTGCAGACGAGATCCGCGCCGCCAACCAGACCTGGGCCGCGGCCCACTTCGCCGGTCCGGCCTCCAACCGACCGAGACGGCACCTGGCCGTGATCACCTGCATGGACTCGCGCATCGACGTGTTCGCGGCCATGGGCCTGGGCAACGGCGAGGCCCACATCATCCGCAACGCCGGGGGCGTGGTCACCGACGACGTGCTGCGGTCCCTGGCCCTGTCCCAGCGCAAGCTGGGCACCATCGACGTGGTGCTCGTGCAGCACACCGACTGCGGCCTGCACCGCTTCGACGACGAGGCCTTCCGTCGCGAGCTGGCGGCGGGCAACGGTGCGGAGCCGGGCTGGGACGTGCCCGGCTTCGAGGACGTGGACGAGTCGGTCCGCGTCCAGGTCCGGACCCTCCTCGACTGCCCGTGGCTGGTCGGCCCCGGCCTGGTCTCCGGCCTGGTCTACGAGGTCGACACCGGGCTGCTGCGCCTGGTGTGCGAGGACCTCAACCCGTCTTCATGAGCGGGTGCCCGGGACGGCATCCCGCGGATCTGCTCATCCCGTCCGGACCGAGCGCCGATGAGGTGGGTGTGAGCAACCAGCCCCTGCCGCTGCGTCGGGTGCGGTTCGCCTATCCCGACGACATGGACCCGGCGTGGATCCCCGGTCGTCCCGAGTTCGCCGCCATGGCCAACGGGCTGTCGCTGCTCATGCCCTACGCCGAGCCGCTGTTCATCAAGGCGGTGCGCGCCTGCCTGGACGACCTGGATCCGGCCCACCGGGCCCGGGTCGAGGACTACATCCGCCAGGAGGTCGGCCACCACCGCGAGCACGCCCGCTTCAACGAGATCATCCGCGCCCGCCACCCCAGGGTGGCCCGGGTCGAGCGTTGGATGAAGCGGTGCGCGGACTGGGTGACCCGGACGCGCAGCCGTTCCTACAACGTGGCCTTCTCCGCCGGGGGCGAGATCATGTCGTTCCTGCTGGCCCGGTGGGTGGACGAGCACTCGGGCGACCTGTTCGCCGATGCCGATCCGCTGGCCACCACGTTGTTCCTCTGGCACCTGTCCGAGGAGGTGGAGCACAAGAGCGTGGCCTTCGACGTCTACGAGGCCATCGACGGCTCGAAGCTGCGCTACGCCGCGGCCATGGTGCAGGGCACCGCGCTGCTCGGCTTCTTCGTGTGGGCTGCGGCGTTGGTCATGCTGCGCGACGACGGTCGGCTGTGGCGGCCCATGACCCACATGCGCCTGGCCCGGTGGGCCGTCAGCGCCGCCTTCGAGCTGTTCCCGGCCATGCTGGTGTCGGCGTTGCCGGGCCACCACCCGAACGACTTCACCGACCCGCTGTACCTGTCGACCCTGCTGCGCCAGTACGACCCGCAGACGCGCACGATGCCGCTGTGGCAGTCTCCGGGCCGAACAGCAGCCTGAGCGCGACGGTCACTGAGGCGTCGTCGTCTCCGTCGTCGAGCTGGTGCCGGTGGTCGAGCTCGGGCCGCGGTGGTGGATCGCGGCTCAGCCCCGCAGGCTCAACCCGCCGTCCACCACCACCACCTGACCGGTCAGGTAGCGGTTGGCGGCCACGTCCACCACCGCCGCGGCCACGTCGTCGGGCTCGCCGGAGCGACCCAGGGGCGCCCGGTCGGCCATGGCGTCGTGGATCGGGCCCCAGTCGGCCGTCCAGGGCGTCCGGATGAGCCCTGGGGCCACGGCGTTCACCCGCACGGCCGGGCCGGTCACGTTGGCCAGCAGCGCGGTGAGGTGGTTGAGCGCGGCCTTGGACACCGCGTAGGGGACCGAGCTGCCCGTGGGCCGGACGCCCGCCACCGACGACACGTTGACCACCGCCGCGTCGCCCGTGGCGCGCAGGTGGGGCAGGGCCAGCTTGGTGAGCTCGAAGGTGCCGATCAGGTTGACGTAGAGGATGTCCCGGAAGACCTCCTCGGTGACGGCGTCGAGGTCGGGGTGGGGGATGACGCGGGTCACCCCTGCGTTGTTGACCAGCACGTCGAGGCGGCCGTGGTCGGCCACGGTGGCATCGACGAGCCGGGCCCGTTGCTCAGCCGATCGGATGTCGGCCTGCACGTAGGTGGCGCGCCCGCCGGCCTCGCCGATCTGGCCGGCCACGGCTCGACCGGCGTCGACCGAGGTGGCCGAGTTCACCACCACGGTGGCCCCCTCGGCCGCGAACCGCCGGGCGGTGGCCTCGCCGATGCCGCTCGACGACCCGGTGACCACCACGACCTTGCCCTCGAAGCGTGCCATGCCGTCACTCTGGCACGTCGCGTCATCCACCGGGGCGGGCGGTCCCGTATGGGGGACATGTTCGCAACCCCCCAGAACGGAGCCCTCGCATGAAGCAGCACGAGCGCGAGCTCGAGGACCTCATCGACGCATCCCAGGACGCCCACGCCGACGCCATGGCCGCCACCCGCGATCCGCTCGACGAGCTGGTCGATCTGGGGCGGGACCGCCGTCGACAGGGCCTCGACCCCGACGAGGGCCGTGACTTCTCCGAGCACCGTCGCCGGCTGCTGCGTGGCAACCTGGCCGGTGCCGCCGCGCTGGCCACCGGGGCGTTCGGGGTGGCCATCATGGCCCTGCTCGACTCGCCCGCCTCGGCCGCGGCTCCGGCCGATGTGCAGATGCTGCAGACCTCGGCGGCCATCGAGAACCTGGCCGTGGCCGTCTACGGCAAGGCGCTCACCCTGGACTTCATCGGTGGGGCCAGCGCCAACGCGACCATCAAGGCGTTCGCCACCAAGACGATGGCCCAGCACGCCGACCACGCCGGTGCCTTCAACGCGGCGGCGGCCCAGCTCGGCGGCCAGAAGCAGACCAAGCCCGATCCGGCCCTGACGGGTGTGGTCAGCGCCGCCGACCTGACCACGCCGGCCGGCGTGGTCGCCCTGGCCATCACCCTGGAGAACACCGCCGCCCAGACCTACGTGGCCAACACCGCCGCGCTGCGCGACCACGACGCCCGAGCCGTCACCGCCTCGATCATGGGGGTCGAGGCGCAGCACGCCTCGATCCTGCTGGCCGTGCAGGCCCTGCTGGGCGCCGGCATGGCCGGCCAGATCGCCCTGCCGCCCACCGACCTGGCCACCCTGCCGGCCGCGGCCGGCGGCGTCGGGTTCCCGGATGCCTTCTTCAAGACCGACCAGGCCCGTCCCGCCGCCGAGGGAGCAGTCCAGTGAGCGACCACCAGATGCAGATCTCCGAAGCCGAGCTGGCCGCCATGACCGCGGACCTCGACGAGATGCACCGGGCCAGCCTCGGTGATCTGGCCGACGCGGTGGCGACCACCACCGACCAGCACCGACGCGCCCTCGTCACCGGACGCCGCGGGTTCCTGGCCGGCACCGGGCTGGTGGCGGGCGGCCTGGTCCTGGCCGCCTGCGGTAGCTCGAAGTCGTCCACCGCCACCGGCTCGACCGGCGGAGGGGCCACCGCCACCACCGCCGCGGCCTCGGGCGCGGCCACCGATCTGGCCGTGGCCGCGCTGGCCACCGGGCTCGAGAACCTGGCCGTGTCCGTGTACCAGGCCGGCATCGACGCGGCCACCGCCGGCAAGTTGGGGACCGTGCCCCCGGCCGTGGTGACCTTCGCCCAGACCGCCCAGATGCAGCACAAGGACCACGCCGGGGCGTGGAACGCCATCCTCACCGCCGCGGGCCGCCCGGCCGTGACCGGCGTCGACCAGACGGTGAAGCAGGCCGTCACCGACCCCGCCCTGGCCAAGGTCACCGACGTGGCCGGCCTGGCCACGCTGGCCCTGCAGCTCGAGGAGGTGGCGGCCGCCACCTACCTGAGCGCCATCGGGGTGCTCAGCTCCTCCGGCGGGATCCAGACCACGGCGTCCATCCAGCCCGTCGAGATGCAGCACGCCGCCATCCTGCACTTCGTGCTGGGCCAGTACCCGGTGCCCAACTCGTTCGCCCCGACGGCCGGCGCCCGCCCCCCGAGCGACGACGTGGGCTGAGTCCTACCCGGCTCAGCGCACGAGCGGGTCGGCCGCCTCGCGACCGGCCAGCAGGGCGGCGCCCACGCCGCCGGCCACCAACGAGGCGACCAGGATGCCGATCTCGGCCTGGGCGGCGTGGGTGCCCGTGAAGGCCAGGCCGGTGACGAACAGCGACACGGTGAAGCCCACGCCGGCCAGGACCGAGACGCCCACCATCTCCAACCACCCCACCCCATCGGGTAGCCGGGACCGGGCCAGCTTCACGGCCAACGCGGCCGCGATCAGGATGCCGATCGGTTTGCCCACCACCAACCCCACGGCCACGCCCTGGGTGACCGGGCTGGACCAGGCCGCCGACAGTCGGGCGGCAGAGAGCACGATCCCGGCGTTGGCCAGGGCGAACACGGGGAGCACCACATACGACGACCAGGGATGGCAGGCCCGCTCCAGGCGGGCCAGGGGGGACACGGCCTCACGGTTCAACTCGGCCACCGCCAGGAAGGCGGCCTCCTGGTCCTCGTCGGGGCTGGCGTCGGCCGGCGCCACGTCGGCCAGGCGCTGGCGCGAGGCCCGGCTCACGGTGGGTGGGTGCTGGAACGGCCGAGCCGGGGTCAACAGGCCCAGCACGACGCCGGCCAGGGTGGCGTGCACGCCCGACTCGAACAGCGCCAGCCACAGGCCGGCCGCCAACAGCACGTAGGGGATGGGCGAGCGGACCCCGAGCCGGGTCAGGGCCGCGATGACCACCACCGCGACGGCAGCTGCCCCCAGCCAGGTGTAGGCCAGGTGCTCGGTGTAGAAGACGGCGATGACCAGGATGGCCCCCAGGTCGTCGACGATGGCCATGGTGAGCAGGAACACCCGCAGCGAGGCGGGGACGCGTCGGCCGACCAGGGCCAGCACCCCCAGCGTGAACGCGATGTCGGTGGCCATGGGGATGCCCCAGCCCCGGGCCGTGGGCGCCCCCGCGTTGAAGGCCCAGTAGAGGGCGGCGGGCACCACCATGCCGCCCAGTGCGCAGACCACCGGCAGGGTGGCGGCCCGGGCCGATCGCAGCTGGCCGTGCACGAACTCCCGCTTGATCTCGAGGGCGGCCACGAAGAAGAACAGGGCCATGGCCAGGTCGTTGATCCAGGCCTGGAGGTCCTCGGTGATGCCCGCCGAGCCGATCCGCAGTGAGACCTGGGTGTGGAACAGCTGCCGATAGCCGGCCGACCAGGGTGAGTTGGCCCAGATGAGCGCCAGGGCGGCGGCCGCCATCAACACGATGCCCCCGGCCGCCTCGGTCTCCAGGAAGCGCTGGAGGGGTTGGACGACCCTCCGCGGCACGGCCCGGTCGGATTCGGACCAGCGGGCGGTCAGCGGTTGTTCGGGTGTGGGTGGCTGGTCAAGCACCTGGCTGCCTTCGTGGGCGCGTCTCGGGATGTCGCCGACCAGCCTTCCCGGCACACCCGTTCCTCGCCACCGTAGCTCAGTCGCGTCGACCGATCCCCCAGAGGAACCGACCTCAGCTCTCGTGGGGCGACCAGGGGCGGTTGGGGTGGTCGAGCGCGATCCGGGCCTGGCGGTGCAGGCCGCTGGAGCGGACCACCGCGTCGCGCAATACGGCATCGGCCCGGCGGGTGTCGGGCCGCGGCCGGGCCAATCGCAGGATCCGGCGCTTGAGGTAGGTGCTGCCGTAGCCGGGGAGAGGCGGCGAGTGGCGCCTGGTCAACGTCGAGGCCAGGGCGCGCAGGGCCAGGACCTGGACCTCCAGCCGCAGCATCTGGCGGGCGTGGATCGTCGCGGGGGTGAAATCGCAGAGCGCGCCGTTGCCTTCGGTGGCCCAGCCGAGGTGGTTGGGCTCGATGGCGAACAGGATGGTCCGCCCCTGGTCGGTGGTGTGCTCTGACAGCAGGGCCTGGCCGGCGATGCGTTCCTGGTGGTAGGCGTGCCCGGCCGGCGCGCCGAGGGGTTCGCAGATCAGGTCCACGGCCTCGTCGCGGCGGGGATCGGGATAGGAGCGCTGGGGCTCGACCACGAAGAAGGTGCAGAGCTCCAGGTCACCGGCCAGGGCATCGGCGGGGGCACCGATCCGCCCCTGCCAGTGAGCGGGCAGGTCGTCGGCGGCGGCGGCCAGGTGGCGTCGGCGCCAGTCCTCGAGCTCGTCCCAGTTCTCCGTGGTCAGCTCGTGGGTCTCGTGGACCGCCAGCACCCCGAAGGGGAACAGGTCGGCGAAGTCGCCATCGCCTTCCTTGGCCAGGCGCACTGCGTCCAGCACCCCGAGGTCGACCGGCTGACCGGGATGGGTCTCGAACGAGGCCAGTTGGGGTGCCCAGGCGGCGGCCACCAGGTGGGCGCGGGCCCGGATGGCACCCGGCCGCGAACCGCCTGGCGACGCGGCCCGCAGCAGGTCCGGGGTCTCGAGCACGGCGGCCACCGCCTCGAGGAAGGCGAGGTCCGGTTGGACCTCGCCCCGTTCGATCTGGGAGAGGGCCGGCCGCGAGCAGCTGCCCGGGTAGCCGTATTCGACCAGGGTGCGGCGCAGGTCCTCCAGGCGCCACCCTCGATCGAGGCGGCGCCGACGGATCTCGGCTCCGACCTGGTCCGCCCTTCGGTCCAGCGGCATGTCCTGCACCCCCCAGTGACCGTCGGGGGTCGGGGCCCGAAGGCCCCGACCCCTATGGGTGTTGCGTTCTGAGCGCGCCGGTCAGTGCACCGGTTCGCCGTTGCCCGCGGTGGCGCCCACCCCGGCCGGCTCGACATCGTCGATGTCGGGGTAGCTGGTGGGAGCGTTGGGGTCGACCCCGAACTCGGGATAGGCGTAGGCGCCCATCTCCGGGGCGTCCATGCCGAGGCGCTCGTCGGCCTCCTCGGCCCGGATGCCGCCCTTCATGATCATGTCCTGGATCTTGAAGAAGGCGTAGGCGACGGCCGTCATGACGATGGCGATGACCAGACAGCCGATGGCCTGAGCGCCGAGCTGGCCCCAACCCGGGCCACCGTAGAAGATGCCGCTCACGCCCTGGGTCAGGGGGTGAGCCACGACGGTGCCGTTCCAGGCCTGGCCGTACTGGCCGTCGGCGAAGAGCCCGACCGACAGCACGCCCCACAGGCCGCACACACCGTGCACGGAGATGGCACCCACCGGATCATCGATCTTGATCCGGTCGAAGAACTGCACCGACAGGATCACGAAGATCCCGGCCAGGCCGCCGATGACCGCCGCCGCCCAGGGCTGCACGAAGGCGCAGGGGGCGGTGATGGCTACCAGTCCAGCCAGCATGCCGTTGGCCATCATGGCCGGGTCGGGCTTCTTGGTGGTGGCCATCATCCAGAACATGGCGATGGTGGCCCCGAAGGCGGCGGCGATGGCGGTGTTGGTGGCGATGACGGCGAAGCGCACATCGGTGGCCGCCAGCGTGGAGGCGGCGTTGAAGCCGAACCAGCCGAACAGCAGGATGAACGTGCCGAGCATGGCCATCGGGATGTGGTGGCCAGCGATGGTGCGAGCCTTGCCGTTCTTGTCGAACTTGCCGATGCGTGGCCCGAGCACGAGGGCGCCGGCCAGGCCGGCGGCGCCGCCCATGGCATGCACCACACCCGATCCTGCGAAGTCGACGTAGCCGAACCCGAGGCTGGCCGACTTCCCCAGCGAAGCCAGCCACCCACCGCCCCAGGTCCAGGCGCCGAACAGCGGGTAGTAGATGGCGCCGCAGAAGAGGCCCCAGCCCACGAACGCCTTCCACTTCCAGCGCTCAGCCATGGCCCCGGTGGGGATGGTGGCGGTGGTGTCCATGAAGGCCACCATGTAGAGGAAGAAGGCCATGACGCCGGCGGTGTAGGCGTGCGTGCCGCTCAGGGCCCAGCCTCCCTGCCACAGGAACACCCAGTTGCCGTGGCCCAGCAAACTGGTGCCCACCGGCGTGGTGTAGCCCAGCAGGGCCGTGGTGTAGCCGCCGAACATGATGCCGTAGCCGACCAGGTAGTAGGCGACGAAGCCCAACCCGAAGATGGCGAAGTTGGTGCTCACCACGTGGGCCGCGTGGCGGGCTCGAGTGAAGCCCGTCTCGACCAGCGCGAAGCCGGCCTGCATGAAGATCACCAGAACAGCACCGATGACCGTCCACAGCAGGTTGATGTCGACTCCGAGTCCGTCGACCTGGCTCTGGACGCTCGGTTTGGCTTGCGCGAACGCCGGGGTGGCGGCGAGGAGGACGAGTGCCCCTGCCCCTCCCGCGACTGCGAGCAGGTGTCTTGGTTTCATGCAGCTTCTTCTCCCGTGCAGGTGGGCGATGGGCGTGACGCCGGGTCCGGGGGTGTCCCGACATCTCTGCGACCGTAAATGAGAGGTGTTTCATGAAAGTGCGCTCAGAATTACGCCTTGTGGACCAAATTCTGAACGGGTCCTTACGTCGGCTGGCCTTCGCGCGCGCCAGAGCCGAGAGGCCGGCCGCAGCTGGGATCCGACCTGTGTCGGCCGGTCGGTCAGCCGAGGGGCGCGGCCGGTCGGCGGCGGCGAGCCAGGCGTCCCCCGCGCGATCGCTTGGCTGGCCCGATGCCGGTGGTGATGAGCTGGGCGGCCGCGGTCTGGGCGGCAGGGTCGACCTTGCCCCCGCTCGGGCCGGAGACGTCGAACTGGTCGATGGCGCGCGACCCTGTGGTGGCCACGTGCGCCGAGTGGATGTCGAGGCCCGCATCGGAGATGGCGGCGGCCAGCGCGGCCAGCAGACCGGGTTCGTCGGGTGTCTCGACCCGCAGGACCGAGTGCCAGGGGGAGAGCTGGTCGTCCCAGGTGATGCTGGCCTCGGGCAGGGCGCGGTGCGCCACCGGCCCCCGCAGGTCCTGGGCCAGGTGGCGAGCTAGCTCGTCGGTGGCGATGTGGGGAGCGCCCGCCACCTCGAAGGCCGTGACCGTTCGCCCATCGTCCCACACCCCCAGGTCGGCGCCGATGACCTGGAAGCCGACCCGGTTGAGCGCGGAGGCCTGGGCGGCGAGCAGCCCCGCCTGGTCGCGGGCGGCCACGTCGACGCGCCAGGTGGCCTGACCGGGGGTCACCTCCACCAGCGGGCCGGCGGTGGAGCCGAGCCGCTCGCAGAGGGCGGCCTGGCGAGCCAGGTCGGCGGGGCTCTGGCTGAGCACGAAGCTGCGGGGCGCGGTGGCCAGGCGCGCACCGGCCGCGTCGGCGCATGACCGGGTGGCCTCCGAGCGCCGGGCATCGACCAGGTTGGCGGCCCGGCGACTGACCAGCTCGGGGTGGGCGAAGGCTTCGCCCAGACGTTCGTCGAGGGCGCGCAGGCGCTGGTCGAGCACCAGGTCGTCGCCCTCGGTGGCCAGGGCCAGCACCAGCAGGCCGGTGGCCTGTTCGCGCCGCCCGAGGTGCTGGGCCAACTGCTGCACCCGCTCCTCGCCGAACGCGTCGAGGCGCCGGGCGGTGGTGGTGAAGAGGTCGACGTCACGCAGCAGGCCGGCTACCGCCTCCTCCGCGGTGGCGCCCATGTCGAGGCGCTGCGAGACCCGGCGGGCCAGCACGATGCCCTCGCGGATCTCGCCGCCCACCGCGTCGAAGATGGTGGCGGCCAGGGTCACCCACTCCGGGTGCTCCAACCCGAAGTCCGCGTTCTCGAGCAGGCCGCGGCAGGTCTCCAGCGTGGCCCAGCTCAACCCGGCCAGGGGATCGAAGCCATAGGACTCCGACTCTCGCTCGCGGACCGCGGCGGCCAGCTCGGGCAGGGAGCGGTCGAGGACGCCCGTGACGCTGAGGAACCGCCAGGACCGGGGGCCGCCGTGGCGCAGCAGGGAGAAGAAGGCGGCGCGGGCGTCCCGGTCCCATCGCATGGGCTGATCGACGTCGCCGGTGGCCAGCCAGTCGAGCAGTCGTGGGCCCGGCGCGTGCTCGTTGACGGCCTGGGCCGCCTCCAACGCCACCGCCAGCGCCTCGCCCACGGGGGGTTCACCGGCCAGCTCGACCAACCCTCGGGACCGACCACCCTCCACCACCAGCCAGCCGCCGTCGGGGCGAGGCGAGGAGGGGGTGGGGGCGGCGGACTCGACCTTGCGCTGGTGCTGGAGGCGCCAGCGCAGGAGCGGGGGCGTGAGCAGCGTGGTGGCCAGCACCACGAGCAGCACCGAGGCGTAGATGTTCTCGCCGAACACGTGCTGCTGCAGCCCGATGGTGGCGAAGATCAGGCCGACCTCGCCCCGCGGGATCATGGCCAGCCCGACCAGCACGCGATCGCCGCGCGAGCCCAGCATGCCCAGTGGGGACACCAGCTTGCCGACCACGGCCACCGCCAGCAGCGCGGCGGCCAGGGCCAGCACGGCCGGGCGGGCGAACTGGCCGATGTCGGCATCGATGCCGATCTGCAGGAAGAAGACGGGGATGAACAGGTGACCGACGGGGGTGAGCTCCCGGCGGACCCGTTCGGAGACCTGCGATCGCGACAGCACCACCCCGGCCACGAAGGCCCCGACGATGGGGGCCAGCTTGGCCACGTTGGCCAGCTCGGCCAGAGCGAGCGTGAACACCAGGGCCAGCGGCACCAGGGTGCCCGCCGAGCGGGCGTGGCGGTCGAGCCAACCGAAGGTCGGCGGAACTACCCACAGCCCGATCAGGATGGACCCGACCAGGAAGGCCAGGGCCACGGCGATGACCTGGCCCACATCGATGACCGACACCGAGCCGGCGGTGACCAGCCGCACCACCACCGTCAGGATCACCAGGCCGATGACGTCGTCGGCCACCGCCGCGCCCAGCACCGTGCGCGCCTCCACGGTGGCCAGCACCTTGAGGTCACCGAAGACGCGGGCGGTGATCCCGACCGAGGTGGCGGTGAGGGCGGCGCCCACGAAGAGCGCCTCCTTGCCGGTCATGCCGAAGGCCAGGCCGACGCCACCCCCCATCACGAAGGGGGCGATGACACCGACGGTGGCCACCAGGATGGCGGCCCGACCCACCGACGCCAGCTCGGTGATGTCCATCTCGAGGCCGACCTCGAGCAGCAGGAGGATGACCCCGATCTCGCCCAGCACCCGCACCACGTCGTCGCCGTGCACCAGCCCGAGGGCGGAGGGACCGATGAGGATGCCAGCCAGGATCTCGCCCACCACCGCCGGCACGCCGATGCGCTCGGCGCCCTCGGCGGCGAGCTTGGCGAACAGGAGCACCACCAGGAGGTGGAACAGCACGGTGGTGACGCTCATCGTGGCGAACATATGGGTGGGTCATTTCCTCATCGTGAGAAAATCGTGAACGCTGAGTAACAGAGCCGTCAGATGGGCTGTCGAGCAGGCGATGCGGCCGAGTCGGAGGCCGGCGCCGACGCCGAGGGGGACCCGGGCAACCGGACCGAGACCCGGGCCCCGCCCAGCGCCGAGTGGTTGTCGGCGGTGATCGATCCACCCAGGGAGCGGACCAGCGCGGACGACACCGCCAGACCCAGGCCGGTCCCGCCGGTGGACCGAGCCCGGGACGCATCGGCGCGGGCGAAGCGCTCGAAGCGAACAGGGAGCAGGGACGGCGCGAAGCCACCCCCGTCGTCCTCGACCTCCAGGCGGACGCCGTCGTCACCGTCGGCCACCACGGTGACCCGGACCTGCTCGGTGGCATAGCAGTGGGCGTTGCTCAACAGGTTGGTCAAGATCTGGTCGACCAGGTCGGGATCCGCGCTCACCTGCACCTGCGAACCGACCACCTCGAAGCGGTGACCGGATCCGTCGCTCAGGGCCACGCCGAGGCGCCGGACCCGGTCGGTCAGGTCGAAGACCTGCCAGCGGACCTGGGCCTGGCCGGCATCCGCCCGGGACAAGGTGAGCAGGCGTTCGGTCAGGCGTCGGAGGCGGTCCAGGTCGAGCAGCGCCCGGTCGATGGAGGACACCACGGTCGCCGGGTCCTCCGCTGACGCTCGCAGCAGCTCCAACTCGCCCTGGAGGATCGAGATGGGGGTGCGCAGCTCGTGGCTGGCGTCGTCCACGAAGCTCCGCTCGCGCTCGACCGCCTCTTGCATGCGGGCCAGCATGGCGTTCAGCGTGGCGGCCAGGTCGGCCACCTCGTCTCCGCCAGATGGCTCCGACAGGCGCCGGTCGAGTTGGCGCACCGACGTGATGGCGTTCACCTCGTCGGTCATCTCGTGCACCGGTCGCAGGGCGGCTCCGGCCAGCCACCAACCGGCGGAGGCCACCAGGATGACCAGCACCGGGGCGACCACCAGCAGCACAAGTGCCAGACCCCGCTGGGCCCGTTCGGTGACATCGAGCGGCGAGCCCACCACCAGGACGAGGTGGCGGTCACCGAGCTGGACGGGACGGGCGAGCACCCGGCTGGATCCCCCCAGGCTGTCGAGCTGGACGTCGAAGAAGCGTTCATGGTGGACCGCCGCCAGCTGGGCCTGGCTGAGCGCGGGCCGGGTGGCCTGATCACCTGGTGACCACGCCACCACCGTGTCGTCGGGTCCGACCACCTGGGCGAACGGATCGTGGTCGTCCGTGCCGCCGTTGGTCCGGCGCACCACCGCCTCGAGGTCGCCCAGGCGGGCCCGCAGCCCGTTGTCGATGGCGGCCGACAGCTGTCGGTTCAGGATCACGAACAGCGCGCCGCACGACAGCACCACGCAGATGGCGGTGCCCACGGTGAACAGCAGGGCCAGGCGGTGCCGAACGCTCACCGGGACCGTCCCGCGGGATCAGGGCCGGCAGGGCCAGCTCGTCCCGTCATCTCACGACCCGGACGTGGCTCCTGAGCTCGAGCGGCGACCGCCGCGGTCCAGCAACGCGGCGTTGACCTTCTCCACCCGACTGAAGTTGCGGTGGGCCAGCACGGCGCTGCCGGCAGACGCCAGCACCATGCCCACCACGAGGGCGTGGATGCTGGCTGCCGCCACCAGGGCGACCAGCAGGGCAGGGATGAACCAGAACCAGAACCGCCGGAACCAGAATCGGGTGCGCTGGTACTCGGCGAAGGCCATGGCCAGCTGGGCCTCTTCGGGGGTGTCGACCGGGCGCCCCACCCGCACCAGCCGACGGAGGCGGCGTCGGGTGCCGGCGTCGAGCTGGTTCCACTGCTCGGCGTGATCGATCTCTGGTGTCTTGCGCGGTTTGGCCATACGGGACGATGGTGCGCCCTGCATCTCGGCGCCGCAAGCTTCTGACGGCAGTGTTACGCAGCGTTCACGAAGTTCTCATGATCCGGGGGGAGGCCGGGTGACAGCAGGGCTCGGAGCGGTCCCTACACTCGCAGGGATGCGCGTGCTGGTGGTCGAGGACGAACCCCGGATGGCCGATCTGCTGCGCCGAGCCCTCGAGAACGAGGGCTACGCGGTGGACGTGGCCGGCGACGGCGAGCAGGCGCTGTCGTGTGCGCAACGCTGGGACTACGACGCCATCGTCCTCGACGCCATGATCCCCGAGCCCGACGGGTTCGAGGTCTGCCGCCGGCTGCGGGCGGAGAGCCGCTGGATGCCGGTGTTGATCCTCACCGCCCGCGAATCGGTGGAGGACCGGGTGCTGGGCCTCGACGCCGGGGCCGATGACTACCTGACCAAGCCCTTCGCCTTCTCGGAGCTGTATGCGCGGCTGCGGGCCCTGACCCGACGCGAGCGGGTGGCGCACCCGTTGGTCCTCACCTACGGCGATCTCCACCTGGATCCCGTGGCCCGGACGGTGACCCGAGGCGACCAGCCCGTGGAGCTGTCGCTCAAGGAGTTCGCCCTGCTCGAGCTGCTCATGCGCAACCAGGGACAGGTCCTGGCCCGGAGCCGGATCATCCAGAACCTGTGGAGCAGCGGCAGCGAGATCTCCTCGAACATCGTGGACGTGTACATCCGCTACCTGCGGGACAAGGTCGAGCGCCCCTTCGATCGAGCCGACATCGAGACCGTGCGGGGGGTGGGGTACCGGCTCCCGGCGCTGGCCTGATCGGGATCAGGCGATGATGGCGACCACCGCGCCCTCCTCGACGTGGTCCTCGGGTGCCACCCGCACCTCGGTCACGGTGCCGGCCACCGGCGACTCCACCGGGATCTCCATCTTCATGCTCTCGAGCACGGCCAGGGTCTGGCCCTCGGCCACCGACTGGCCCACCTCGACGACGACCTTCCAGACGTTGGCCGCGATCTCGGCCCGCACCTCGGTCATCTGTCGGCTCCCTCGGGGTCGGTGGGTCAGGGTCGATACGTGCGGGCCCGCACCCCGGGTTGGCGCAGCGGAGCGGCCAACCCGGCGAACTCGCACAACAGGGCGCGGGTGCGTCGGGGATCGATGATCTCCTCGACCAGGAAGGCCTCGGCGGTGCGGAACGGGGAGCGCACGGCCTCCATCCGGGTCGTGATCTCGGCGATGCGAGCGGCCCGGGCCTCGTCGTCGGGCAGGGCGTCCAGCTCGGCTCGGAAGGCGGCCTCCACGCCCCCTTCCACCGGGAGCGACCCCCACGAGCCCGAGGGCCAGGCGAAGCGGTACGACAGGCGGGCCGAGCTCTGGTGACCGGCCCCGCCGACGCCGTACACCTTGCGGATCAGCACCGAGCACCAGGGCACGGTGGCCTGGTGGATGGAAGCGACGGCGCGCACGCCGTGGCGGATCGTCCCGGCCCGCTCGCCCTCGACGCCCACCATGAAGCCGGGCTGGTCGACCAGGTGCACCACCGGCAGGTGGAAGGTGTCGGCCAGGTCCACGAACCGGGTCACCTTGTCGCTGGCGTCGGCCGTCCAGCTGCCGCCGGCCTGGTAGGGATCCGACGTGAGCACGGCCACCGGCCAGCCGTCCAGGCGGGCCAGCCCGCACACCGCGGCCCGGCCCCAGCCGGCGCCGATCTCGAACCAGGTGCCCGCATCGACCAGGGCCTCGACGATGGGCCGGATGCGGTACACCTGGCGAGGCGAGCGGGGGATGGCCGAGATGAGCCAGTCGTCGGCCCGCTCGGGGTCGTCGGTCGGCGGGGTGCGGCCCGCCACGTCGTGCACCGAGGAGGGCAGGTAGGACAGGAACCGGCGGGTGCGGGCGAAGGCCTCGGCCTCGGTGTCGACCACGTCGTCGACCACGCCGTTGCGGCCGTGGATGTGGTCGCCGCCCAGGTCCTCCTTGGTGACGGCGGCCGCCACCCGGGCCACCACCGGCGGGCCGGCCACGAACACCTGTGCCGTGTCGCGCACCATCAGCGAGTAGTGGCTGTTGACCACGCGGGCCGCCCCCAGGCCGGCCACCGACCCCAGGGCCAGGGCCACCACCGGGACCTGGGCCAGGTTGTCGAGCGTGTGCTGCCAGCCCGGCAGGGGCGGCACGTACGTGCGCCGGTCGGTGTCGAGGGACTTGACCGACCCGCCACCGCCGGTGCCGTCCACCAGCCGCACGATGGGCAGCCGCAGCTCGTGGGCCATCTGCTCGGAATGCACCTGCTTCTGCCAGATGGCAGCGTCGGCCGCGCCGCCGCGCACCGTGAAGTCGTCCCCGCCCACCACCACCGTGCGGCCGTCGATGCGTCCCCGTCCCATCACGAAGTTGCTGGGGGTGAGCTCGACCAGCCGACCCTGCTCGTCGTAGCGGGCCTTGCCGGCCAGGGCGCCGATCTCGTGGAAGGACCCGGGGTCGAGCAGCTGGCCGAGCCGCTCGCGGACGGTCAGCTTGCCGCCGGCGTGCTGGCGCTCGATCTTGTCGGGACCGCCCAGCTCGTGGGCCCGGGCCTCGCGGCGGTGCAGCTCGTCGACCTCGGGCTGCCACCCGCCGTCGCGGGCCGGCTCACGAGCCGGCGGCTCGGTCACGAGCTCGGCGCCGGGCGGTGGGGTGCGGCCAGCTGGGCCAGCTGGTTCAGGTGGTCGGCCACCACGGCCAGCCGCTGACCGGCCTCGGCGTCGGCGAAGGCCAGCTGCTCGGCGGTGGGAGCCGGCGGGCCGATGCGCAGCGCACGGGCGCGGCGGATGGAGGCCAGGTACTCATCCGAGGCGCGGCCCAGGCCGTCGAGCGTGGCCCGGGTGGTCGAATCGGGGGCGGCGGCGCGCACCGAGGCGGTGGTCGTGCCCAGGGCCTGGGCCCGCTGCTCGAGCGCGCTCCAGTGCGCCACCTGCTGGGAGGGGTCCGACGCCGCCGGCCCGGCCCGGCCCAGGTCGACCAGGGCCTGGCCGTCCCGTCCCAGGGCATCCACCCGGGCCCACCAGCTCTTCTGCCCGGCATGGTGGCGGAAGGCCACCAGGGCGAGCAGGGCGGCCAGCGCGGCCACCAGGCCGATGGCCAACCAGGGGGCCTTCTTCTCGCTGTCGGGCACCGTGGCCGGCACGACGGTGGTGGTGGTCTCCGAGGTGGACGTGGAGGTGGCCTGCGGTCGCGTGGTCGTGGTCGTGGGCCGCTCGGTGGTCGTGGTGGTGGCCTCGGACGTGGTGGTGGTCGAGGTGGGCGGGTCGGTGGTGGTGCTCGAGCTGGTGGTGGTCGACTCGCTGGTCGTGGTGGTGGCCTCGGAGGTCGTCGTCGACCGGCTGATGGTGGTCGTGGTCCGGCTCGTGCTGGTCGAGACGCCCGAGGTGGTGGAGCGGACCGGCAGCGTCGGGCGCGAGGCGTTGGAGCTGCCCGACGAGCTGCAGGCGGTCGCCACCCACCCGATGCCGAGCGACACGAGGAGCGCAACCAGCAGGGCGCGGTGGCGCGGTGCGGTGGTGGGCGACATGGTGGCTCCTTGGCCTGACGGGGCGTCAGATCGGCTGGGCGGCCGCGGTAGCGTGCGGCGTTCGGGTGGTCACCCTAGGGGAGCTGATCGACCCGATGGGGCACATCCGGGGGACCAGGGGAGCGAGCATGCCAGCAGCACGGGAGCCGGGCCCGGCCTACGCCGGGTTCGAGGGTCGGGTGGGTCGGACCTTCGCCGGCTCCCAGGGGTGGTGGCCGCCGCGGACCGTGCCGCCGGCCGGGGCTCCCAACGTCGTGGTCATCCTGGCCGACGACCTGGGCTACGCCGACCTGGGTTGCTACGGCTCGGAGATCGACACCCCCAACCTCGACGGCCTGGCCACGTCGGGACTGCGCTACACCAACTTCCACGTCACGCCCATGTGCTCGCCCACCCGGGCCTCGCTGCTCACGGGTGTGCACCACCACCTGGCCGGGTTCGGCACCGTGGCCCACTCCGACGCCGGCTTCCCCGGCTACGCCATGGAGCTGCCGGCCACCACCGCCACCCTGCCCGAGATCCTGCGGGCCCAGGGCTACGCCACGTTCATGGTGGGCAAGTGGCACCTGGCCAAGGACTCGGACATCTCCGCCGCCGGTCCGCAGCACTCGTGGCCGTGCCAGCGCGGCTTCGACCGCTTCTACGGCTTCCTCGACGCCTTCACCAACCTCCACCAACCCCACCGGCTGACCGAGGACAACCACCAGGTGCTGGTCGACCGCTACCCCGACGACTACTACCTGACCGACGACCTGACCGACCACGCCGTCGCCATGGTCCGCGAGTCGAAGGCGTCCAACCCCGACCAACCGTTCTTCCTCTACTTCGCGCACGGCGCCGTCCACGCCCCGCTGCACGCCAAGCCGGCCGACATGGCCCGCTACCGGGGCCGCTACGACGCCGGCTGGGACGAGCTGCGCCGGACTCGCCACGCCCGCCAGCTCGAGCTGGGGGTGCTCCCACCGGGCACCCCGCTGGCCCCGCGCAACTCGGAGCCCGACCACGACGTCGCGGCCTGGGACGAGCTGTCGGCTGACCGCCAGGAGCTCTTCGCCCGCCACATGGAGGTGTACGCGGCCATGGTCGATGGCATCGACCAGAGCGTCGGGCACCTCCTCGACGCCCTAGAGCAGCTGGGCGAGCGGGACAACACCATCGTCATCTTCCTGTCCGACAACGGCGGGTCGCGCGAGGGCGAGGTCACCGGCACGTCCTCGTACTACGTCCACCTGCTCCAGGGCGACGACGTGGAGGCCGATCGGGCCCGGCTGGATCTGCTGGGTGGACCCCAGACCACGCCCCACTACCCGCGGGGCTGGGCCATGGCCTCGAACACGCCGTGGCGGCTGTACAAGATCAACACCCACGCCGGCGGCCACACCGTGCCCTTCATCCTGTCGTGGCCCGGTGGCGGCCTCGACGGGCGGGGCGCGACCGGGGCCGGCTATCGGCGCCAGTACACCCACGTCACCGACCTGCTCCCCACGCTGTGCGAGCTGATCGGCATCGACTCGGATCGGCGCCGCGCCGATCCCGCCCGTCCCGACGCCACCGGCGAGCCCCTGCCCCTGGCCGGGTCGAGCTTCGTGGCCACCCTGGCCGACCCCTCGGCGCCCACCACCCACCACCGCACCGTCGAGGAGATGAACGGCCACCGTGGCCTGTACGTCGACGGGTGGGAGGTGGTCACCTGCCACCAGCCGCTGACCCCCTTCGACGACGAGGAGTGGGAGCTCTACGACCTCGAGTCCGACCCGGTCGAGCTGGCGGACCGCTCGGCGGACGAGCCGGAGCGGCGGGCGGCCCTGGCCGAGGAGTGGGTGCGCGAGGCGTGGGCCAACCAGATCTACCCCCTGGACGAGGGCAGTGCCGTGCGCTACCTGGTGCGCCCGCCCCGCAGCGAGGTGTTCCGCCAGCCCGTGCGCATCGTGGCCGGCACGCCGACGCTGGAGCGCTGGCGCTCGGTGCAGCTCATCTGGTTCCGGTCGGTGACCATCACCGCCGAGGTGGACTACGCGCCGGGCGACCAGGGCATCCTGGTGGCCCACGGCGACCAGGGGAGCGGGTATGCCCTCCACGTCCTCGACGGCGAGCTCTGGTTCGTGCACAACGACGGGCGAGGCCGGTTGCGGCGGTTGGGTGGCGGCTCGGTGCCGGTGGGTGCCCGACGGATCGAGGCCCGGCTCGAGGCCGTGGGCGGTGGCACGTGGACGGTGCGCCTGGCCATCGACGGGCAGGCTCGGGGCACCCTCGAGGGCGTCCCGCTGCTGTACGGCATGGCGCCGTTCGAGGGCATCGACGTGGGCATCGACCGCCGGTCCCCCGTGGACTGGGACCTCTTCGAGCGCTTCGGCCCGTTCCCCTGGAGCGGGCACCTGGAGGCGGTGACCTTCACGCCCGGCGACGACGCCCCTGACTCGCCGGGCAACCTGATGGACGTCATCCGGGCCATGGGCCAGCGCTTCGAGTGACCCACCCGTCGATAGCGTGGAGCGAACGCCCCCAGGAGGTCGCCATGTTCGGATCCCGCAAGCTCGAGGTGCCCACGGCCGACGAGGCGCTGCCCGGCCGCGACCAGCCCATGGCCATCCCGGCCACCCACTTCGTGAACGGCCACCCCCTGGCCCCGCCCTACCCGGAGGGCACCGAGACCATGGTGGTGGGCATGGGCTGCTTCTGGGGGGCGGAGAAGGCGTTCTGGTCGTTGCCCGGCGTGTGGGTCACGGCGGTGGGCTACGCGGGCGGCATCACGCCCAACCCGACCTACGAAGAGGTGTGCTCGGGTCGCACCGGCCACACCGAGGCGGTGCTCATCGTGTTCGACCCCGACCAGATCAGCTACGAGTCGCTGCTGAGCACCTTCTGGGAGGGCCACGACCCCACCCAGGGCATGCGCCAGGGCAACGACGTGGGCACCCAGTACCGCTCGGCCATCTACACCAACGGCCCGCGCCAGCTCGAGCTGGCCCAGGCCTCGGCCGCCGCCTTCGGGCAGCGCCTGGCGGCCCAGGGCTATGGCTCGGTCACGACCGAGATCGCGGCGGTGTCGACCTTCTACTTCGCCGAGAGCTACCACCAGCAGTACCTGGCCAAGAACCCGAACGGCTACTGCGGGCTGGGCGGCACCGGCGTGTCCTGCCCGATCGGGCTGATCAGCGCCGAGTAGGCCCGTCGAGCGGCTCGCCCCGGTCGTCACGCCCGGGACGGTCAGCCCGGAAGGACAGGCTGAGGCGCGGGCCGGCCCGGCGCACCTTGGGCACCCCGTGCTGCCAGGTGCGCTGGCAGCTGCCCCCCATGACCAGCAGGTCGCCGAGGCCCAGGTCGAATCCGACCGAGTCGCCGCCCCGGACGGGTCGCAGGCGGAAGGGTCGTGGCTCGCCCAGCGACACGATGGCCACCAGGGCGACCTCGCGTTGGCGCAGCACCCGGTCGCCGTGCCAGGCCACGCTGTCGCGGCCGTCCCGGTAGAGGTTGGCCCAGGTCGATCGCAGCGCCACGCCGTAGCGCTGCGAGAGCAGCCGTCGCACCTCCTCCACCGCCGGTCCGGCCACCGGGTCGACGCCCGGACCGGGCCACGCCGAGGTGAGCCGGGGCTCGTCGACCTGGCGGCCGTACATGGTGACGGTGCGCGACGACCAGGGGAGCCGGCCGACCAGGCGCTCGAACAGCTCGGCCGAGCCGTCCACCCAGCCGGGGGCGTGGTCGACCCAGGCCTGCTCGGCCAGCTCGTGGCGCACCAGCGTGGCGAAGGTGGGATCGGGCCGGGGCGGGCCCAGGGCGAACAGGGACGGCCGCCAGGTGGGCAACGGCGGGGGAGCGGCAGCGACGGCAGAACGGGTGTTCGCCATCCGCCCAGGCTACCGCCGGTCGGGCGCGTCGTCCCCCGGGGCCAGGTCGAAGAAGGCGGCGGCCGCCGGGGAGAGCGGACCGTCGCGGTGGATGATGCCTACGTCGCGGGTCAGGGGTCGATCGAGGACGGCGACCCTCGCCCCCTGGCGCCGAGCCGACGCCACCAGGCTGTCGGGCACCACGGCCACGCCCGCGCCGGCCAGGACCAGGGGGATCAGGGACTCGCGGTGGTCGGTCTCCACCGCCACCCGGGGCTCGAGGCCGACCGCAGCCATGGCGTCGCTGACCACGCGTCGGGTCGAGGTGCCGACCGGGGTGGTGACCAGGGCCAGTCCCGCCACGTCGGCCAGGGTCAAGGTGGCCGTCGGGCTGGGTCCCCTCCCGGTGCCCGCGGCGCCAGCCTGTGGGCGCTCGGGCTCCGGGGGCAGGACCACCTGGTAGCCCTGGGTGGCCAGGTGGTGGCTCAGCAGGCCGGTGGCGTCGGGCAGGGGCAGGTCGCAGACCCCCAGCTCGCAGGTGCCGGCCCGGACCAGGCGGGCCACGTCGGAGGTGTCCTCGGGTTCGATCAGGCGCACGGCCACGTCGGGGTGGGCTCGGAGGAAGCGGCCCACGATGCCGGCGACCGGGTCGATGGAGAGCGTGGGCAACGAGACCAGGTCGAGCCGGCCCCCGGACAGGCCGCGCACGGCGTCGACCGCGGCCCGGGCCGTCTGCAGGTCGCGCACGGCCCGTCGGGCCGGCTCGACCAGGGCCTGGCCGGCGGGGGTGAGGCCCACCGGTCGCGACCCCCGCACGAACAGCTCGATGCCCAGCTCGGCCTCGAGCGTGCGGATGCCCTGCGACAGGGAGGGCTGCGCGATCTGGAGCTCCGCGGCCGCCTTGGTGAAGGTGCCGTGGTCGACCACGGCCAGCACGTACGAGAGCTGGCGGACATTCATAGGGCAAGCCTATCCAAAATGCAGTCATCATCGGGTTGTCCACTGCTTCGGGATCGGGCTGAATGGAGCCATGACCTCGATCCCCGTGCTGGCCGCTGCCGGAGCGGTGATCGGGCTGCTCTACGGGCTGTTCGGCGTGGGTTCGGCCTTCGCCACCCCGCTCCTGGCCCTGCTGGGCGTCCCCGCCCTCGCCGCGGTGGCGTCGCCCCTGCCGTCGCTGCTGCCCGGCTCGGCCGCCGGGGCCACCACCTACGCCCGGTCCGGCCTGGTCGATCGCCAGGTGGCCAGCCGGACGCTGCGCGGCGCGGTGCCGGCCTGCGTCCTGGGTGCCCTGGCCAGCCACTGGCTGGGCGGTCCGTGGCTGCTGGCGCTGTCGGGTCTGGTCCTGGTGCTGGTGGGTGTCCGCGTGGCCGTGCCCCGCGCGCCAGCCGCGCCCCGGAAGCGGTCGAGCCGGCTGACGCCCTCGATCCGGCCTCGTCGATGCGGGTGGCGCGCCGTGAGCGGCTGGTGCTGGTGTGCGGGCTGGGCGCCGCCGTCGGCTTCGCCGCCGGGCTGCTGTCCAACGGGGGAGGCTTCCTGCTGGTCCCGCTGTTCCTGCTGGCCCTGGGGCTCACGCTGCCCGAGGCCACCGCCACCAGCCTGGTGGTGGCCACCGTGCTCACCGTGCCCACCGTCGTGACCCATGGCCTGATGGGCGACATCGACTGGGCTGTGGCCCTGCCCTTCGCCGTGGGGCTGGTGCCGGCGGCCGTGGTCGGGGCCCGCTGCGCGCCACGGCTGCGGGTCGATCGGCTGCAGGCCGCCTTCGGCCTGCTGCTGGTGGCGGTGGGCGGGTGGTTCCTCTACCGCCAGGTCCGGGCCCTCGGCCTGGGCTGATCACCAGGCCTGGCCCCGGGTCCTCCGCCCGGTTTGCTCAGCTCCGGCCGGCGACCGGACCGGGTCCGGGGTCGGGGTCGGTGGGCGGCTCGGGGGTCGGGATCTCGCCGCGCTCGAAGGCGGCCACCGCGTCGGCCAACCGGTCGTAGAAGCGGCTGCGCCCGCTGGGTCCGATGGGCAGCGTCTGGTAGCGGTCGAGCTGGGCGTGGACGCGGGGATCCATGGCTGCGAACACCAACGCCGTGCCGTGCAGGTCGAGCCGGCGTTCGAGCTGGCCCAGCATGGCCCCCGCCGTGTAGTCCACGTCGGAGAGGGCGTGGGCGTCGATGACGACGCACCGCACCGGCACCGGGGCGTGGGTCACCAGGTGGCGCACCTCCCGGGCGAAGCGCTGGGTGTTGGCGTAGAACAGGCCGGCCGAGAACCGGTAGACGATCAGACCCGGCGCGGTCTGGGCCCCGTCGACCACGGCGGTCGGTTCCCAGACGCCATCGGCATCGCGCACCAGCACGGCGTCCAGGGGCGCGTAGTCGCGGCGCACGTGGATGACCAGCGAGGCGGCTACGGCCAGGATGATGCCCTGCTCGACCCCGAGCGCCACCACCGTGGCTGCGGTCACCAGGGCCACCACGAACTCGTCGGTGCGGATGCGGGCCACCCGGCTGAGGGTGCGGACGTCGATCAGCCCGATGGCGATGCGCAGCACCACCGCGGCCAGGGCCGGTTCGGGCAGCCAGCCCAGCGGTCTGGTCAGCAGCACCAGGATGATCAGCACAGCCACGGCCATGGCCAGCTGCGCCAACTGGGAGCGACCGCCGGCCCGGTCCACCACCCCGGTCTTGGTCGGGCTGCCGTTGACCACGAAGGTGCCGCTCAGCCCGGCGACCAGGTTGGCCACGCCCAACCCGACCAGGTCGCGGTCCTCGTGCACCTCCTCGTTGTGGGCGGCGGCGAAGCTCGACGACGTGGCCGCGCTCTGGGCCAGGATGATGACGAAGATGGACAGGGCGATGGTGAACAGCGACAGCAGCTGGCCGTGGGCCACGCTCGGGAAGCTGAGCGACGGGAGGCCCTGGGGCACGTGGCCGACCACCGCCACCCCGTGGGCGGGCAGGTCGGCCACCTTCGACACCACGATGGCGCCCACCACCGCCACCAGGGCCACCGGCATCTTGGGCGCGAACCGCTCGCCCACGAACAGCACCACCAGCACGGCCACGCCCACGACCAGGCTGGCCAGGCTCACGTGCGCCAGGTGGGTGGCGGTGCCCCGCACCTTGGCCCAGGTGGTGGTGGCGTGGACGTGGAGCCCGAGCAGGTCGGGGAGCTGGGACAGCGAGACCTGCACCCCCACACCGGCCAGGAACCCGACCAGCACGGTGCGGGACAAGAAGTTGGCCAGGAACCCCAGCCGCAGCAGCCGGGCCAGCAACAGCAGGGCGCCGGCCATGAGGGCGGTCATGCCGGCCAGGGCCACCCATCGGGGTGAGCCGGGGGTGAGGCCGGCCAGCCCAAGCCCGGTCAGTCCGGCGAAGAGGATGGCGGCGCTGGCCGAGTCGGCGGCCACCACCAGGTGGCGCGACGAGCCCAGCAGGGCGAACGCCAGCACCGGCAGCAGCAGGGTGTACAGGCCGGTCACCACCGGCATGCCGGCGATGGTGGCGTAGCCCATGCACTCGGGCGCCGCCACCGCGGCCAGCGTCAGGCCGGCCAGCACATCGGGCAGGATGCGCTGGCGGTCGATGGGGAGCAGTCCTTCCATGTGCTGCCAGCCTGTCCGATGGCCGCCGACGGCGCCGCCATGCTCGCCGTCAGAGGCGCCGCCGCCGAAAGGGCCGGCCGTCGGCTGTCACATGCCTGACCTAGGCTCGGCCGGATCATGCATCGAGGCGCGCGCCAGCGAGGGATGAGATGAGCGAGGCCGACGAGCCCACCCAGGCCGTCCCGCCCGTCCCCGACCCGACGGTCCCCGATCCCACCCAGGCCATGCCCGGGGGCGCCACCGGCCCCACCCCGCAATGGGTGGTTGAGCCCGGGGTGGCCGCGCCCACCGCCGGGGCGGCGGTCGCGGCCGGCGGCGGGGGCGCGGCTGGCACGGGGGACACGGGTGGCACGGGTGGCTACGGAGGCGGCCCACCCGACGACGGCGAGCCGTCGGTGTGGTCCACGCCGCTGGGCATCGTGGTCATCGTGCTGGCCGTGCTGGTGGTGGCCGGTGCCGTCGTGTTGAGCGTGCTGGCCCTGACCCACAAGGGGTCGACCTCCAGCCCCTCCACGGTCACCGGCACCAGCGAGCTGCCGTCGTCGTCGACCACCACGACCACGGCGCCCCCCACCACGACGACCGCGTCGACCACGACCAGCACCACGGCGCCCCCCACCACGACGGCGCCGACCACGACCAGCACCACGGCGCCCCCCACCACGAGCAGCTCGTCGACATCCACGTCCACATCCACGTCCACCACCACGACCACGACCAAGACCTGAGAGATGAGACGGGACATGCCCGAGCAACCCGACCCGCGCGCCCGCCGCGCCGGACGCCCCCGGTCCTCCGTTCCGGCGTTGAAAAGTGCCCCTCCGGGGGTACGGATCAACGCCAGAACGCGGTGGTGGGCGTCGATCGGCCCGATCATGGCCATCGGGTTGGTGGCGGCCCTGGTGGCCGTGTCGTGCTCGAGCTCGGGGTCGTCCTCGTCGGCCGGATCCAGCCCGGCGACCACCGGCGCGGCCCAGACCGCCGCGGCCAAGGTGTCGGGCCCCACGTCCACCGCCACGTCGCCCGACGGCAAGGTCGTCCTGACCACGCTCTCGGCGCCGGCGCCCTACGTGAGCGGCGGGGAGGTGCGCCTCGGGGTGTCAGCACCCGGTCTCGACATCCACTCGCTCGACGGCGTGACCTTCCGCGTCGACGGGCAGCCGGCCCGCATGCTCGTCCAGGAAGGGGTGACCACGCTCCCGGACTACGAGCGGGTCATCACGGGCCTTCACCCGGGCGCGAACACGGTCTCGGCCACGGTGTCGGGTTCGACCGCCACGATGACCGTCACCGACCACTCGATCAACGGCCCGGTCTTCTCCGGACCTGGTCAGACGCCGTTCGCCTGCACGACCCAGGACGCCGGTCTGGGCCCGTCCAGCCCGCCGGACTGCTCGGTGCCGACGGTGGACACGCTCGAATACCTCAGCACTGACGGCACCGTGAAGCCGCTGCCGGCGGGACAGAGCCACCCGGCCGACCTGGCCACCCTCACCGTGCACGGCCAGGCCCAGCCGGGGATCGTCGTCGACGAGAAGGGTGTGATCGACCGATCCATCTACGAGATCGCCATCCCCGAACCCACGGCCGCCCTGGCGGGGACCACGGTCTCCGGCCTCAGCGGGCGGGGCTGGAACGGACGGCTGGTCTACCGCTACGGCGGTGGGTGCGGCACCACCTACAGCCAGGGGTCGGACTTCGCCAGCGCCATCGACCCGAAGTTGCTCTCGCTCGGCTACGCCGTCACCACCTCGACCCTCAACACCTTCCAAACGGCCTGCAACGCCATGCTGTCGGCCGAGGTCACGACGATGGTCAAGCAGCACTTCATCGACACCTACGGCGATCCGGTGTTCACCATCGGCGACGGCGGGTCCGGCGGCTCCATCCAGCAGCTCCAGATCGCTCAGAACTACCCCGGTCTGCTCGACGCCCTGTCCGCCGAGCTGCCCTTCCCCGACGCCATCAGCATCAGCGGCGGGGTGAGCGACTGCACGCTGTTGAACCGCTACTACCAGGCGGGCGGGTCGGGTCTGACGCCGGCGCAACGCGCCGCCATCAACGGCCACGCCACCGACCAGACCTGTGACCTGTGGCAGGCCAGCTTCGGCCAGGAGATCCGGGCCGACAGCTGCGGCTCGACCGTTTCGGCCGACCAGAAGTTCAACGCCGTCACCAACCCCAAGGGCGTGCGCTGCACGCTCCAGGACGGCAACGTCAACGTGCTGGGCGTCGACCCCCAGACCGGCTACGCCTACCGACCGGTCGACAACGTGGGCGTCCAGTACGGGCTGGCGGCGCTCAACTCGGGCGCGATCACCGTCGACCAGTTCCTCGACCTCAACCGGCAGGTCGGGGGCTACGACCCCAACGGCAACCCGGTGGCGGCCCGCACCGTCGGCCCCACCCAGGCCTTCACCAACGCCTACGCCAAAGGCGGGGTCGACGAGGGCGGGGCGCTGTGGAACCTGCCCATCATCCTCACCAACCCCTACGACGACCCGGTCGGCGACATCCACGACAGCTTCCGCAAGTTCTCGATCCGCGACCGGCTGACCCGCAACGGCACCTCCGACCCCAACCTGTTGATCTGGACCATCCCGGGCCCGACCAGCCAGGGTGGGCTCGACGCCCAGCTGACGGGCGCCCTCAACAACGTCACCAACCAGATCGTGCTGCTCGACCACTGGTTGAGCGCGGCCAGGACCGATCCCACCAGCCCGTCGGCCCCGGCCAAGCTGAGTGCAGCCCGACCGTCCACCGCGGTGGACCGCTGCACCACGCCCGACGGCACCACGGTCAGCGGGGCCCAGACCTACCACGGCACCAACGCCTGCACCCAGGCCTACCCGGTGCACGGCGACCCCCGCACCGCGGCCGGGGCGCCCCAGCGCAACGACATCCTGAAGTGCCAGCTCGAGCCGAGCTCGAAGGCGACCTACCAGGTGGCCTTCACCGCGGCCCAGCGCCAGCGCCTGGCCCAGGTCTTCCCGTCCGGGGTGTGCAACTGGTCGGTGCCCGGTGTGGGCCAGCGGGCGCCCGAAGGGGTCTGGCTCGACTACGGCACCTGAGGACGAGCGTGTCGGTTCAGTTGCGGGTCGAGGTGTCCGACGTGCCCCGCGCCGCCTGCCCGACGGTGGTGGCGGTGGTCGAGCTCGGGCTGGTGGCGGCCGGGGCCGGACGAGCCCGGTAGACCTTCCCCCAGATCTTGATCAGCTGCGGGATCAGCCAGGTCTTGGCCACCTGCTCCGACGCCGGCCCGCTCAGGTGGATGCCGTCGGGACGGAGCTGGGCGTCCTTGCCCGTGCCCGCGAGGTACTTGGCGAAGTCGAGCACGACCACCTTGCCGGGCAGCAGCTTGGGCAGCTGCTCGACCAGTTGGTTCATGCGGGTGGTGCGGGCCGGGATGTTGCTCACCGGCGGCGACGTCAGCCACACCACGGTGGCGCCGTCGGCGCTCAGCACGTTGACCACCTGCACCATCTCCGACAGGAACCACCGGTCGTAGACCGGGTCACCGAAGCTGCGCCACTTGGTGTCGCCCACCAGTCGGCGGTCCATCACGTCCCACGGGGCGTCGAGCACCAGGGCCAGGTCGGGCTGGTTCTGGCTGACCACCCGGGCGTAGGTGGTGGGCCAGGCGTTGCAGGCGGGTCGGGTGGGACCGGTGTAGGAGGGGTCCACGGTCGAGCGGTAGTCGCCGCCGATGCCCAGCCCGCAGCCCACCCATGCCCCGCCGGTCACCTCTTCCACGCCCCCGGTGGAGGCCGCCGCGTCGTTGATGCCGCTGCCCACCACCAGGGCGGTCGAGTCGCCGAAGGCGCCCACCTTGGCCACCGGCAGCGGGGCCAGCGGCCCCGACTGGGACGTCTTGACCGCCTTGGCCCGGGGCGTGCCCGAGCCCAGGTGGTCGAGCTTGCGCTGGGCGGCGGCGAAGTCGAACGCCGGGGGCGGCGCGGCGGCGCTGACCGCCAATGCGCCCACGCCCACCAACAGGAACGCCACCGGGATCGACCAGGCCAGGTTGAGCTGGCGGCGCCACCCCTGCCGCGTGAGGCCGAAGGGCAGCTCACCACGGCGGATGGGCAGCTCGAGGAGGTAGTACGAGCACACGGCCACCACCCAGGTGATCGCCACCTCGACCAGGAAGCGCGGCCATTGCCCGAGCCCGAGGTGCAGGGCACCGACCCACAGGAAGATGGGCCAGTGGTACACGTACACGCCGTAGGACAGCATGCCCACCCGCCGCAGCCCCCGGGTGGACAGCAGGGCGGCCACGGGGCCGTAGGGGATGATGGTGGCCAGGATGATCAGCACCGACAGCCCGGAGTAGGCCGACAGGCCGCCCCGGTAGAGCCAGTCGGCGCTCTGGGGGGTGCGCGCCCACAGCACCACGCAGACGGCCAGAGCTAGCGCGCCGGCGACGGCGACCGCCGTGCGGCGTGACCCGGGTCGGGCCAGGCGCCCGGTGACGCGGCGGCTGTAGATCAGCACGGCCAGCAGGCAGCCGGCCAGCAGCTCGAAGGAGCGGGTCTCGGTGCCGTAGTAGATGCGGTCGTGGGAGAACCCGAGGAACAACGTGGTGCCCAGCGAGGCGGCCATGAGGGCCACGAACAGCCCACCGATCCGCTGGCGGTTCCAGCGCCACTTGGCCAGCACCAGGAAGGCCAGCAGCGGGAACACCAGGTAGAACTGCTCCTCGATGGCCAGGCTCCAGAAGTGCAGCACCGGCGAGGGGCCCGAGAACAGGTCGGCGTAGGACTGGTGGGAGAAGATGAAGTGCCAGTTGGCCACGTCGGCCAGCGCGCTCACCACGTCTCCGGCCAGGTTCCGCTGCTGGGCGGCGGTGCCGGCGAAGTGGGCGAAGAGGACGGCCAGGGTCAGCGCCGCAAGGGCCGCGGGCATGAGCCGGCGGATGCGCCGGACCCAGAAGCGGGGCACGTCGACCGAGCGGGTGACCGTGCGCTCGGCCAGCACCAGGGAGGTGATCAGGAAGCCGGACAGGGTGAAGAAGGTGGACACGCCCAGGTAGCCACCGACGGCCCACGAGAAGCCGCCATGGAACAGCAGGACGACGATGACCGCCACCCCGCGCAGCCCGTCCAGGCCGGGGAAGTGGGGCAACCGGTTGCGACCCGACGTCACGCTCGACGCGTCGTCCACCGGCTCGACGCCCTTCGTGGCCGGCTCCGGGGCACCAACAGGCTCGGGCACCGTGCCGCCCGACAGCTTGGTGTCAGCGAGCGTCACCTGACGACGGTACCAAACCGACCCCCGAATTCGGGGATCAGGCCACCACTGGCAGTGGTGGCCTCCGGGGGGCTCACGCGGCCTTGGTCGACTTGGTGGTGGCGGCCCCGGATGCCTTGGCCGGCTTGGTCGCCCGGGTCGTCTTCGTGGTCTTCGTGGTCTTCGTGGTGGCATCGACGCCCGAAGGTGCCGGCGGGATGCTGACGGAGCTGGTGGGTGCACCAGCGGCGGCGGTCGTGGTGGTGGTGGACGCGTTGGTGTGGGCCGCGCGCCACACCGCGGCGATCTGGCCGGCCAGGTAGTCGGACACGATGTGGTTGGCGGCGGCCGCCCCCCAACCGTCGTGGCTGGGCTCGGCCGCAGCCGAGCCGTTCGCCGCCACCCACGAGCCCAGGCCGGCCACCGTCACCTGGCCCGGCAGCTCCTGGCCGAGCGAGGTGAGCAGCGTGTTGAAGGCGGCCACCCGGTCGGATTGCAGGGCGGAGCCGGAGCCGCTCTGGAAGTTCGGCAGGTTCAGCCAGATCACCTTGGTGCCCGAGGCGGCCAGCGCCTCCACCGCCTTGTGCATCAGCAGCAGCAACTGGTAGTCGTAGCCCTTGTCCCCGGGTCCGACGAAGGCGGTGTCGGTCGGCTGGCGGTGGTCGGCCAGCTCGCTGATGCCGGTGACCACCACGGCGATGTCGGGCTTGTTGGTGGCGGTCGCGGTGGCCCACTGGGTGTCCCACGTGCTGCACTCGGCCGGGATGGGCACCGCCGCGCCGGTCGCGTCCTGGATGAGCTCGTCGCGGTCGATGCCGCAGGTGGGCGAGGCCACGCCCTCCACCACCTTGATCTTGCCGGTCTGGGCGGCCCACGACTTGGCGCTCGCCTCCAGGGTGGAGGCCAGCGCGTCGCCGTAGAAGGCGACGGTCGGCACCGGCAGCGGCTCCAGGGTGGTGGTGGGCGCCGTCGTGGTGGGCGCCTGGCCGGTCGCCTCCAGCACGGTGGAGCCGACCGCTGGCCCCGTGACGGTGGCCGCCACCAGGGCGCCCGCCACGGCCAGCACCCCGACGGCGGCCAGGCGCAGCTCCAGGGCGCCGCGACCGTCGCGGGATCGGGCTCGCTCGTGGGACCGGGCCTGCTCGTAGGTGAGCTGCAGCACCACGGCGGCGACGGCGGACACCAGCAGCCGGGCGGCGATGAGGGTGGTGCCCGTGAGGGAGGTGTGGGCGTGGTCCACCCACACGAACACGGGCCAGTGCACCAGGTAGAGGGCGATGGCCACCCGTCCGAGCCACTGCAGGGGCGGGGTGGCGAGCAACCAGGGCAGCGGTCCGTGGGGGACGATCGAGGCCAGCACGACGGTGGCCGAGACCAGCGCCACCAGCAGGAGCCCGCCCATGAGCAGGTACTTGTTGGTGGGGGCCACGGTCATCCACAGGACCACCAGCACCAGGCCGGCCACCACCCCCACGGCGTTGATGGTCTCGCGCACCGGCCCGGGCATGGCCAGGCGGATGGTGACGCGGGGGTCGTAGATGACCAGGGCCAGCAGGCAGCCGACCAGCACCTCGGCGGCGCGGGTGTCGGTGCCGTACAGGACCCGGGCGGCGTGGTGGTGCAGCAGGATGCACAGCCCGGTCGAGATCACCGTCAGGCCGGCCAGCAACGCGCCGAAGCGCTGGCGGGTCCAGCCGGTGCGCTCGACCAGGGCCAGGGTGAGCACGGATACGACGGCCACCACCTGGCCGAGCACGGCCAGGGCCCAGAACTGGCGCACGGGCGACGAGAGCGTGGCCGGCGGGGCGAAGGGGGCGTGGCTGGCGATGAAGCGCCAGTTGGCCACCGAGGCCAGGGCGGCGATGCCGTCGGCGGCCAGGTTGTGGCGCTGGATGGCGGCGGCGGCGGTGAAGGCGAACACGACGGCCACGGCCAGCACGGCCAGGGAGGTGCCCAGGACGTGGCGGATGCGGCGGTTCCAGAAGCGACCCAGGCGGATCGGGTGGCCGTCGCCGCGCTCGGCCAGCAGGCTGGCCATGGCCAGGAAGCCCGTGAGGGTGAACAGGGTGGAGATGCCCAGGTGCCCGCCCTTGGCCCAACGGGTGCCCAGGTCGTAGAAGACCGCGGCCACCACGGCCAGCCCGCGGAGCCCGTCGAGGGCCGGGAAGTGGGGGAAGCGGCTGCGCGTGGGGGCCGCGGGGGTGTCTACCGACGCCAGGTCGGTCACCCGCGTGCTCGCTTGCGTTCGCCCATGATCGTCCTCGGTCGGCGGCCCCGTAGGCCCGGTCGCGGCGCCGTGCGGCCCGCGGGAGCCCGGCGGTTAGGTTGTGGTGGCTGCGAGAGTCTAGGGGAGGTGGCGCGACCGCCATCGCCACCCGTCCGGCCTGCCGCCGCACCGCTCGTGGGGCGACCCGTAGGGGGTGCGGCACCTGGTCCGGCGACCGTCCGTGACCACCGAGGGGAGCGACCATGTACCGCTGGAGCGATGAGCAGATCATGGTGCGCGATGCCGTGCGCCAGTTCATCGATGCCGAGATCCGTCCCAACGTCGAGGAGTTCGAGCACGGCGACACGCCGCCCTATGACGTGTTGCGCAAGCTGTTCGCCACCTTCGGGATGGACCAGATGGCCCGCGACCGCTTCGCGCGCCAGATCGAGCGCGAGAAGGCGGCGGCCGAGGCGGTGGACCGGGGTGAGGCCCCGCCCGAGCGCGAGGCGCGCGAAGGGGGCGGCGACGGCTCGCTGACCCTCATCCCCATCATCGAGCTGTGCCGTTGGTGCCCGGGCATGGTCACCGCCATGGGCGTGTCGATGGGGTTGACCTCGGCGGCCATCAACAGTCGGGGCACCGTCGCCCAGAAGGAGCGGTGGGTGCCGGACCTGCTCACCCTCGACAAGATCGGGGCCTGGGCCATCACCGAGCCCAACTCGGGCTCGGACGCCTTCGGCTCCATGCTGTCGGTGGCCCGGCGCGACGGTGACGAGTACCTGCTCAACGGCTCGAAGACCTTCATCACCAACGGTCCCTACGCCGACACCATCGTGTTCATCTGCAAGCTGGACGAGGGCAACCCCCCGGCGGAGCGCAAGATCCTCAGCTTCGTGCTCGACAAGGGGATGCCGGGGCTCGAGCAGTCCAAGCCGCTGCGCAAGATGGGCATGCACAGCTCACCCACCGGCGAGCTGTTCCTGACCGATGTGCGGGTGGGGCGCGACCGCCTGATCGGCGAGACCGAGGAGGTGCCGGCCGGCGGCCGGGAGGGGGCCAAGGCCACCTTCCAGATCGAGCGCTCCGGCGTGGCCGCCATGTCGTTGGGGATCATCGAGCAGTGCCTGGAGATGTCGGTCGACTACGCCAAGAACCGGGTGCAGTTCGGCCAGCCCATCGGCGACTTCCAGCTCATCCAGCTGAAGCTGGCCAAGATGGAGGTGGCCCGGTTGAACGTGCAGAACCTGGTGTTCCGCACGCTCGAGATGTCGGCCGCGGGGGAGAGCCTGACCCTGGCCGAGGCGTCGGCCATGAAGCTCTACAGCGCCCAGGCCGCCATGGAGGTGGCCCTGGAGGCCGTGCAGGTGTTCGGGGGCAACGGCTACATGGCCGAGTTCCACGTCGAGCAGCTGGCCCGCGACGCCAAGGTGCTCCAGATCTACGCCGGCACCGACGAGCAGCAGGTCATCGCCATCGCCAAGGACCTCCTCCGCGCCTGACCCCCTCGGAAATTGGGCATCTTTGGCTGGGCCGATTCGCGCATTTTCACCCGCGATTTCGGGCTGACTCGACGAGTGCCCGCCTGATGGTCCTGGCCACCTGCTCCGGCTGGTGGATGACCTGCTGCCAGGTGAAGTGGAGGACGGTCCACCCTAGGAGCGCGAGCTGGTTGCCACGCACGCGGTCGGCCGTGAACCCGGCGGCCGTGGCGTGGAACTCGAAGCCGTCGAGCTCGATGGCCAGGAGAAGCTCCGGGTACGCGAAGTCGAGGAAGCGGCTCGTGCCGTCGATCTGCACCTCGAACTGGAAGGCCGGCACCGGGAGCCCATGGGCGTGGCACAGGTCGGCGAAGGCGGCTTCCAAGACGCTCTCGGTCGGCCGGTCGAGCAGGGCCCGCTCGTCGAGCACCCGTCGCAGCGCACCGCAGCCTCGTCGGCCACGGCGGGAGTGGAGGGCGAGCGCAGCGTGCGCCTGGTCGATGGTGATGGTGTGCCGGGCGATCAGGACCTCGAGCAGGTCCCGGACGACGTACCAGGGGCACACCTGCCCGAGATCGACCAGCGTGCGCGCCGGGGTCGTGACCGGAAGTGCTCCGAGGCAGGTGATGTGATCCGGATGCAGGTCCCGCGACCGGTGGACGGTGACGCCTCCCATGCCGAGCCCTCGCTCCCGATCGACCGAGATCTCCGGCTGGCTCGCTGCCAACCGGGTCTGCCCCCATCGGCGCGCGGCCGATCGGTGGGAGGCCGCCGCGACTGGCCCCGCCGAAAGGGTGGCGGCCAGCAGCTGACGGTCCTCGCTGTCGGGGGCGCCCGCGATGGCGTAGACGCCGCACTGCTGGCGGATCCAGCGACCGCTGCGAAGGCGGTTTCGCACCGTCACCTCACCCAGGCCGAGCTGGCGGGCCTGGGCGCGGGTGATGAGCCCGAGTTGCCCGACTGCGATCTCACCCTCGCGATCCGACATGGAATGTAATCATACGAAAAATACTGACACGAAGCAAAGTCGGTGGAATACCCCGGATACTGAGTGGCGAAACGCGCGAAACGGCTCAGCCAAAGATGCCCAATTTGGGTGGGGTGCGGTGGTGTAGGGTCGGGGGTGAACACGGGAGCCCGGACCTGATGGGCTGAGAGGGAGGATCGCACCTCCGACCGTTACGACCTGATCCGGGTAATGCCGGCGCAGGGAGATCATCTTCCGGCTGAGCCGTGTTCGCGTCCCGTCCGACCGACCGATGGCAGAGCTCGCATGGCCGACCCCGAGGCTGACCTCGAACCCGTGCCCGACCCTGGGCGGGTCGTGGTGTTCGTGGGCGGGGATCCCCCGACCTCCGACGCCATGGCCCGGGTCGTGCCGGGCGCGTTCGTGGTGGCGGCCGACTCCGGGGTCGAGCTGGCCCAGGCCCACGGCTGGCCCATCGACGTGGCCGTGGGCGACTTCGACTCCGTGGATCCGGCCGCCCTGGCCCGGGCGGAGGCCGCCGGCACCCGCATCGAGCGCCACCCGGGGGCCAAGGACGACACCGACCTGGCCCTGGCCCTGGCCGTCGCCGCGGCCACCGGCCCCCGGGAGATCGTGGTGGCCGGGGGCGCCGGTGGGCGCCTCGACCACCTCCTGGGCGGCCTGCTGGCCCTGACCGACGATGCCTACGCCCACATCCGGATCTCCGCCCAGGTGGGCCCGGCGCGGGTCTTCGTGGTGCGGGACCACCTGGTGGCCGAGGCCGAGGTGGGCGAGCTGCTGACGCTGCTGCCCATCGGTGGCCCGGCCCGCGGCATCACCACCCACGGCCTGCGCTACCCGCTGCTGGGCGAGACCCTGCACCCGGCCTCGACCCGGGGCGTGAGCAACGAGGTGCTCGACGACCACGTCTCGATCGAGGTGGAGGCCGGCGTCGTGCTGGCCATCTTCCCCGGTCCCGAGCCGACCCCCCGACAGAAAGCAGGCTGACGTGCTCTCCCCCTCGCGTTCCTCGCGTTCCTCGCGACCCTCGCAGGCCCCCGGCGACCGGCGCGGTCGTCGCGGCGCGGGCTGGCGGATGACCCTGGGCGTCGGCCTGGGACTCGTGTTGGTGGCCGCGGCCTGCGGCTCGACGACCTCCAGCTCGAGCCCGCCCACGACCGGAGCGGGCGGGCGCATCGGGGGAACCGTGCGCCTGCTCACCACCGACTCGTTCGCGGTGTCCAAGCCGGTGCTGGCCGCCTTCGAGGCCCGCACCGGCATCAAGGTGCAGGTGGTGAAGGCCGGGGACGGCGTGGAAGCGGTCAACAAGGCGGTGCTGACCAAGTCCGATCCCGAGGGCGACGTGCTCTACGGGATCGACAACAACACCCTGACCACGGCCTTCGACGCCAAGCTGTTCACCCCCTACACGGCGCCGACCAGCGCCGGCGTGCCCGCGGCGCTCCAGCTCGATCCCCAGCACCGGGTCACCCCGATCGACCAGGCGGACGTGTGCGTCGACTACGACGTCAAGTGGTTCGACAGCCACCACCTGGTCCCCCCGGCCACCCTCGACGACCTGACCAAGCCTGCCTACGACGGACTGCTGGTCACCGAGAACCCCGCCACCTCGACGCCGGGCCTGGCCTTCCTGCTGGCCACGGTGGCGGCCAAGGGCACCGCCGGCACCGATGGCTGGCAGGCCTACTGGAAGGCGTTGCGGGCCAACGGCGTCCAGGTGGCCGACAGCTGGGACACCGCCTTCTACACCTCCTTCAGCGGCGGCGGCGGCAAGGGGACCAAGCCGATCGTGGTGTCCTACGCCACCGATCCGGCCTATGCCGTCATCAACGCCTCGCCCCAGCCCGCCACCTCGCCCATCGGCGTGGTGGACACGAGCTGCTACCAGCAGGTCGAGTTCGCCGGGATCCTGGCCGGGACCAAGCACCTGGCCGCGGCCCGGGCCCTGGTGGACTTCATGGCCTCGGTCCCGTTCCAGCAGGACGTCCCGCTCCAGATGTACGTGCAGCCCGTGAACCCGCAGGCCCACGTGCCCGCCCTGTTCGCCAAGTACACGGCCCGACCGGCCGACGTCCTGCACCTGTCGCCGGCTGAGGTGGGGGCCAACCACACGACCTGGGTCGACCAGTGGACCGCCGTGGTGGTGCACTGACGGCCACCGCGCCGGCCCCGGCCTCGTCGCCGCGTCCGGCCCGGTCCCCGACACCGCTCCCGCCCGCCGCGCCCGCCCCCCGTCGGGTGGCCGGCGGCGTGGGACGGGCGTTGCTGGTGGTGGTCCCGCTCGCCTTCCTGGGCGTCTTCTTCGTATGGCCGGTGGTGGCCATCGTCGGTCGCGGCCTGCACCCCGCCGGCCACTGGGACCTGGGCGTGGTGGGCCGCGTCCTGTCGGACCCCGCCGAACGCCAGGTGGCCTGGTTCACCTTCTGGGAGGCGACGGCCTCGACCGTGGTCACCCTGGTCGTGGCGCTGCCCATGGCCGCCCTCTTCGGCCGGTTCGACTTCCCCGGCAAGCGGATCCTGTGGGCGCTGCTGATCGTCCCCTTCGTGCTGCCCACGGTGGTTGTGGGCGTCGCCTTCCTGGCGCTGCTGGGACCGGGCGGGGCGCTCGGCGTCGACCTGCAGGGCACCATCTGGCTGATCCTGATCGCCCACGCCTTCTTCAACGTGGCCGTGGTGGTGCGCACCGTCGGCGGCCTGTGGGGCAACCTCGATCCCAGCCTGGAGGAGGCGGCCCGCACGCTCGGGGCGTCGCGTCTGGACGCCTTCCGGGAGGTGACCCTGCCCCGGCTCCAGCCGGCCATCGCCGCCTCGGCGTCCATCGTCTTCCTGTTCTGCTTCACGTCGTTCGGGGTCATCCTGCTGCTGGGCGGCATCCACGCCCGCACCCTGGAGGTGGAGATCTACGACCAGACCACCCAGCTGCTCCAGCTGGGCGTGGCCGCCGCCCTGGCCATCCTCCAGCTGGTCGGCGTGACCGCCGCCCTGGTCGTGTACGGCCGGTTCCAGCAGCGCCGCGCCGTGACCGAGGGCATCGGCCTGCGGGCCCGCGGCGAGGTGGCCCGCCGGCCCCGCGGGGCAGGGGAGTGGACCTTCGTGGCCGTCACCCTGGCCGTCATGGCCCTGCTGCTGGGACTGCCCCTGGTCGTGCTGGCCTGGCGCTCGTTCACCACCGCCGGGGCCAGCGGCCTGGCCGCCTGGCGGGCCCTCGGCACCAACCGCACCGACAACGCCCTGTTCGTGTCACCGTGGTCGGCGGTGCTCAACTCCCTCGGCTTCGCCCTCGTGGCCACGGTGATCGCGCTGGGGGTGGGTGGCTGCGCCTCGTGGGCCATCGCCCGGCGGGGCGGCGGGGCCGCGCTCCGGTGGCTCGACGGCGCCCTCATGCTGCCCCTGGGCACCTCGGCCGCCACCATCGGCTTCGGCTTCCTCATCGCCCTGGACCGCACACCGTTCGATCTGCGCGACTCGCTGTGGCTGGTGCCCATCGCCCAGGCCCTGGTGGGGATCCCCTTCGTGATCCGCACCGTCACGCCGGTGCTGCGCTCGATCGACCAGGACCTCCGCTCGGCCGCGGCCGTGCTGGGTGCCTCGCCCTGGCGGGTGTGGCGGGAGGTCGACCTGCCCATCGTCTTCCGGGCCCTGGTGGTGGCGGCCGGGTTCGCCTTCGCCGTGTCGCTGGGGGAGTTCGGGGCCACGGTGTTCGTGGTCCGGGCCGACCGGCCCACGGTCCCGGTGGCCATCTACCAGCTGCTCGGCCAACCGGGCCCGCTCGAGCTGGGCCAGGCCCTGGCCCTGAGCACGCTGCTCATGGGGGTGACCGCCGTGGTGGTGCTGCTCATCGATCGGATCCGGGTCGGCGCGCTGGGGGAGTTCTGACCATGGGACCGATCGGGGCCGGCCCCCGCGCCGAAACGTCGTGCTGAGCGTCGAGGGCCTGGAGCTGGCCTTCGGCGATCAGGCGGCGCTGGCCGGGCTGAGCCTCGAGGTGGGCGACGGGGAGATCGTGGCCCTGCTCGGACCCAGCGGCTGCGGCAAGACCAGCCTGCTGCGGGTGGTGGCCGGCCTGACCCGACCCGACGCCGGGCGCGTCGTGCTCGACGGGCGGGACCTGGCTGCCGTCCCGACCCACCAGCGGGGGATCGGTCTGATGTTCCAGGACTACGCCCTGTTCCCCCACCGTGACGTGGCCGGCAACGTGGCCTTCGGGCTGCGCATGCGCGGCGACAAGCCGTCGGCGCGCCAGGCGCGGGTGGCCGAGGTCCTGGGACTGGTCGGCCTGGCCGGCCTCGGTGACCGGGCCGTGGGGACGCTGTCGGGCGGGGAGCGCCAGCGGGTGGCCCTGGCGCGGGCCCTGGCCCCCTCCCCGGCCTTGCTGATGCTCGACGAGCCCCTGGGCGCGCTCGATCGGACGCTGCGCGACCGGCTGGTGCTGGAGCTGTCCGAGCTGTTCGCCGAGCTGGCCATCGGGGTGGTCTACGTCACCCACGACCAGTCCGAGGCCCTGGCCCTGGCCGACCGGGTGGTGGTGATGGACGGGGGCCGGGTGGTGCAGGCCGGCCCGCCCGAGCAGGTGTGGGCCGCTCCGGCCAGTCCCTTCGTGGCCCGGTTCCTGGGGCTCAGCAACGTGTTCGACGCCGAGTGGCGCGCTGGCGCGGCCGATCTGGGTTGGACCGTGCTGGCGCTCGGCGAGCCGGCGGGGCCGGACGGGTCCGCAGTCGAGGTCCTCATCCGACCCGAGGCGGTGGCCGTGGTGGCCGGCCCCGGGCCGCACGCCCTCGACGCGACGGTGGAGGCGGTGGCCTTCCGCGGTGACCACACCCAGATCTGGCTGGCGCTGTGGTCGGGTGCTCGGCTCGAGGCCCGGGTTCCCGGCGCTGATCGTCCCCTGGTCGGTGCCTCGGTGGGTGTGGGGATCGATCCGGCGGGCGTCCGCGCCATCGGGTGACTCGGACCACCCATCGGCGTGGGGGTACCCTCGGGCCATGACCGCGGCGGAGCCGCTCGAGCCATCGGAGCTGGCCGCCGACACCCGCACGCGGCTGCGTCGGCAACGACGCCGGGTCGTGCTGGTCATGGTGGCCGCGGCCGTCGTGCTGGTGGTGGCCGTGGGGGTGGTGGTGGTCCAGACGTGGTTGGTCGGTCCCGACCTGGCCGTCGGGAGCCGTCATCGCGTGACCGTGCAGGTCGACCACCCTTGTGGGTCGGGTTCGGTGGTGCTCTACCAGATCCGCTACGGCGGACACGTCTGGTGGGTCGACGGCTCGCCACCGGTCGCGCTGGGGTCGGGGACCGGGGGCACGCTCATCATCCGGCGCCCGCCGACGAGCGGCGCGCCCGTCGGGCCGACCGACACGACCGACACCGCGGACCTCGACGTCGACGGCCACCTCGTGGCGCTGGAGGGCGGCGGCGAGTCCGGGCCGCTGTTCAGCTGTCCCATCGCACCGTGAGCGGTCCGGGGTCCTACGTCGGGGCTGCGGCGCGAGCCAGGGCCTCGACCCGACGAATCGTCAGGTCGAGGGCGCCGGTGGTCAGGCGATAGCAGGGCGTGCGGCGAGCCAGCGCGGCCAGGGCGTCGAGCCCGGTCGCGTCCAGCGGCTCGGCCGCCGGATCGTGGCGGATCAGCTCCACCAGGGCCCGGGCGGGCGACAGCGACTCGGTCGAGGTTTCGGCCTCGGCCTCGAACCGGGGGAACACCACCAACGTGATGGAGCCGGTCTCGCCCTCGCGCAGGGCGTCGGGGTGCAGCGCGGACGGCTCGACCAGCCACTCGCGGGCCTGGTCGGCGTCGGGTGGGGCCACGTCGCCGAACAGGTCCCAGGAGCCGGGATCCAGGCTGATGGCCTTGCGGTAGCCGGTGGCCTGGGTGGGGGCCCCGGCGACGGCGGGGCCGAGCCCGACCAGCTCGTCGGTGACGTAGCCCCAGCCGGCGCGCACCAGCCCGGCCACCAGGGTGGACTTGCCGGCGTTGGTCTCGCCCGGCAGCAGCACCAGGCCCCGGGGGTGGCGCACCGCGCCGGCGTGGAGCAGCACCCGGCCGGCGGCGCCGGCCACCGCCTCGCGGTTCAGATGCCACTGGGTGAACGACAGGGCGGCACCGCGGGAGGTGGCCTGGCCGGCCAGGTGCGGTCCCAGCCAGACCTCGACGACCTCGTCGGCGCGACGCAGCCGGTAGCGGCGCTGCCGCTCGGCTGGCCGACCGTCGCCACCGGGCTCGTCCGGCAGCGAGCCGAACACCCGCCCCAGCTCGTCGGCCAGATCGGCGTCGGGGCTGGTGAAGCGGACGGCCAGGTCGAGCACCCGCCGCCAGCCGAGGCCCGGCTCACCCGTGCCCCCGCCCGCGGTGCCGTCCCCGTCGTCCAGGGCGGCGCCGCGGTCGTCCCCGGCGCCCGGCGGGGCGGGGCGGGAGCCGGCGGGCGGGGGGAGCGACGTCGCCGGGGTCCCCCAGGCCTGCCCCAGCTCGTCGGCCAGGGCCTGGGTGTCGCCGCGGAGCCCCTCGACCAGGCGGTCGCGGCCGAACGCGTCCAGGACGCGCCCCACCTGGCCGGCCACCTGCTCGGGGTCCACGGCGAAGGCCCGCGCCAGCTCGTCGACCACCTCGGCGATGGGCGTGCGCCCGTCGCAGCGGTCGAGCACGAGGCCGGCGGTGCGGTTGAGTCGCGAACTGTGCCGGTGTCGGGGGTCGTAGACCACCTGCTCGTCGCCCAGGTCGACCGCCAGCAGCTCGCCTCGCCGCCGGGGCATGCGGCCGGGCGCCACCGACACGTCGTCAGGGGGAGGTGAAGGGGCGCCCATCGGGCCTGGAGCGTACGGTACGGGACCGTGACGCGGAGCCCTGCCCCCGACTCCCGGCCACGCCGGCGGGCCGCGGCGGTGGCGCTCCTGGTGGCCGCGGTGCTGGTGGCCGCGACGGTGGCGGCCCTGGCCTCGGCGGGGGTGGTGGGGCGCCGGGCCGGCGCCGACGAGACCACCACGTCGGGTGACCCGACCACGCTGGACACCACGACCACCTTCGGGTCGACCAGCACCACCGGATCCGACAGCTCGTCGACCACCGACACCACCGGCACCACCGACTCGACCGACACCGGGTCCTCGACCACCTCGTCGCCCGATGCCACCTCGTCCACCACCCTGCCCGCCGGGGACGGCAGCGAGACCGACGTGGGCAGCGCCTTCGGACCCCAGGCGCCGTTCAACCCGGCCTCCAAGGTGGCGCTGCCCGAGGCCGTCGCCCAGGCCAAGGCCCAGAAGGCCCAGGCCGACGCCGCCCTGGCCCGGGCCGAGGCCGACCAGGCCCGGGCCCAGCAGGCCCTGACGGGCTTCGAGGCCCAGACCCGCGGGCTGTCGGGCGCCGACCGGACCAAGTTCGAGCGGGTGCTGCGGGCGCGCCAGCTGCTCATCGACCAGGCGGTGGCCGCCTACGTGCAGGGCGGGGCCGGGGCCTCGATCGACCTGCTGGGCTCGGCCAGCCCGTCGGAGGTGGCCACCGGCATGGAGCTGCTCGACTCGGTCCTCGAGCAGCTCGAGGTGCAGAGCAAGGCCTACACGTCGGACCGGGCCGGGCTGAGCGGACCCCTGCGGGCCCGGCTCGACCAGGGCCTGCACATCACCGAGGACCTGAGCACGGCCCAGACCACCGTGGCGACCGCCACCCAGGTCGACCTGGCCGCCCAGTGGCAGCTCGAGGCGTTCGGGGACGCCAGCCACGTCTGGGTGCCCGGCTTCATCTTCCCGGTGGCCGGCCCGACCCGGTTCGACGACTCCTTCGGCGACGCCCGCCTGTCGGGCACCAGCGAGTCGCACTGGCACGAGGGGTGCGACGTGATGGCCGCCACCGGCACGCCGCTGGTGGCCGTCGAGGACGGGGTGCTCACCTCCTACGGCGGATCGGATCCCCTGGGTGGGCTGTCGCTGTTCCTCAAGGGCACCAGCGGCTACTCCTACTACTACGCCCACCTGAGCGCCTTCGTGCCCGGCCTGGCCCAGGGCGACACGGTCACCGCCGGCCAGGTCATCGGCTTCGTGGGCAGCACGGGTGACGCCCAGGCCCCCCACGTGCACTTCGAGATCCACGACCCCGGCGGCCAGGTGCTCGACGCCCACGGCCTGCTCCAGGCGGCCTGGTCGGCCCGTCAGGCCGCCCTCGGGCTGCCGCCCGGCGACCCGGCCGACCCGCCCACCGACGTCGACCCCGGCACGCCCGGCGGCTTCCCCCGCGCCCCCGACGGGAGCCCGATCGGCGTGGGCACCCCCATCTCGCTCTACCCGCCTGACTGAGGCAAGCTCTGCCGCGTGGACCTGTCCGTCGACCTCGACGCCCCCTGCCCGCCGGCGCGGCTGTTCGACCACATCGACGACCTGGCCGACTACCCCGGCTGGCTGGAGATCGTGGAGCGGGCCGAACCGGTGCCGGCCGACCCCGGCGACGACGGTGACGCCGCCTGGGTGGTCGACCTGCGCGGCCGGCTGGGGCCGCTGGCCCGGTCCAAGCGGCTGCGGATGGTGCGCACCAGCTGCGAGGCCCCCCACGTGGTGCGCTTCGAGCGGCGCGAGCACGACGGGCGCGACCACAGCCCGTGGGTGCTCGACGGCCGCGTCGAGCCCACCGAGTCGGGCAGTCGGCTGGTCATGCGCCTGCACTACGGCGGGGGGTTCGGCGACGGCGTCCTCGAGCGGCTGCTGGGCCAGGCCATCGAGCGGTCGAAACCGGTGCTGCTGGCCCAGCTCAGCGATCCGCGGCCTGGGCCGACCAGCGCCCCTGCCTGACATCGAGGCGCAGGGCCAGCCCGAAGCAGTCCGACAGGGCGGACTCGGTCAGGACCTCCTCGATCGGCCCGGCGTCCACCACCCGGCCGTCGGCCAGCAGCAGGGCGTGGGTGAAGCGGCCGGGGATCTCCTCCACGTGGTGGGTGACCAGCACGGTGCCGGGTGTGCGGACGTCGGCGGCCATGGCATCGAGGGACCCGAGCAGCTCCTCGCGGCCGCCCAGATCCAGTCCGGCGGCCGGCTCGTCCAGCAGCAGGAGCCCGGGGGCCGTCATCAGGGTGCGAGCCAGCAGCACCCGCTGGCGCTCGCCGGAGGAGAGCAGCCCGAAGGGCTGGTCGGCCAGCGGTCCGCAGCCGAGCTCGCCCAGCAGGGTGCGGGCTCGGTCCCGCTCGGCGTCGGTGTAGGTGTGCCACCAGGGCTCGAGGGCGGCGTGGACGGCGGTCATCACGATCTCGACCGGGGTCAGCTGGGGCCGGAGCTGGCCGGCCAGGGCGGCGCTGGACACGCCGATGCGGGTGCGCAGCTGGCGCACGTCGGCGCGGCCCAGCGTCTGGCCCAGCACGCGGACGGTGCCCGACGACGGGTGCAGGTAGAGCGAGGCCAGGCGCACCAGGGTGGTCTTGCCCGAGCCGTTGCGGCCCATGACCACCCAGCGCTGGTCGGGCTGCACCGTCCAGGTGATGTCGTCGAGGATGAGCCGGTCGTCGCGTCGCACCGACACCTGGTGCAGGGCGAGCGACTCCGGTTCGGGCACCGGCGCACCCTAGGCGAGGCCCCGCACCAGCACCACGGTGGCGGACACGGCCGACACGACCAGCACGGCGTGGCGGACGTAGCCACGGTCGAGCACGCGGCTCAGGTGGGGGGCGAGCAGGAACCCGGCAGCCGTGCCCGGCACCAGGGTGGCGGCCAGGCGCAGGTCGCGGCCGTGGATCTCGCCGAACGCGCCGAGCAGCACCAGCGACACGAAGGAGGTGAACAGGAAGAAGCGCACCAGGCCGGCCCGCAGGGCGGTGCCCTCGGCGTGCTGGAACACCAGCGCCATGGGTGGCCCGCCCACCCCGGTGGTGGTGCCCATGAACCCGGAGGCGGTGCCGGCCAGGGTCAGGTTGCGCGGGGTGTGGCGGGGATGGCGTCCCGACACGCTGAGGGCCACCCCGGCCAACACCAGCAGGCCGAAGCCGACCTCCAGCAGCCGCTGGTCGACGATGGCCACCGCGGCCGCCCCGACCGCCATCGCCGGCAGCGCGCCGACCATGGGCCAGCGCATGTCGTGCCAGGGTCGTTCGCCTCGGTTGCGGGCGCACAGCAGCAGGTTGAGCCCGAGGCTGACCACGATCACCGGCACCGGCACGTAGTGCGGATCGATCAGCACCAGGATGGGCGCCGCCAGCAGGTTGAGCCCGAAGCCGATCGACCCCTGCACCAGGGCGCCGGCGAAGATGGCGAGCGTGGCCGTGCCCAGCGCCAGGGGGGTCATCGGGTGGGTCTATCGCATGTGGCTGCGGGCGCCGTCCGGGTTTCCGGTCTCCCTACACTCTGGCCATGGGCGACCTGGTCCCGGTGGTGGACATCAGCGGGTGGGACGGCGGGGACGAGGCCCGGCGGACGGCCGTCGCCGCCGAGGTGGATGCGGGGTGCCGCTCGGTCGGTTTCCTGCAGATCGCGGGCCACGGGGTGGCGGCCACGCTGGTCGAGGCCATGTTGGAGTCCGCCGACCACATCTTCGCGCTGCCCCCCGAGGTGAAGGCGGGCCTGATCCCGCCACCCCACATCAACCGGGGGTACGCGCCGTTCGGATCCGAGTCGCTGACCTACAGCCTGGGGGTGGACTCGCCGCCCGACCTGTTCGAGGCGTTCAACATCGGACCCGACGTCGTCCCGCTCGACGACCCCGTGCACGCCGCGCAGATCGAGGGCGTCTTCGCCCCCAACCGGTGGCCGCCGGACCTGGTGGCCGAGCGGCAGGTCCTGGTGGCGTACTTCGAGGCCGTCGCCGCGCTGGCGCAGCGCCTGACCCGGATCTTCGCGGTGGCGCTGGGCATGTCCGAGACCTTCTTCGCGGACAAGACGGACCACTCGACCAACACGCTGCGCCTCAACAACTACGTGCACGCGCCCGGGGGCCACACCCAGCCCGGCCAGGTGCGCATGGGGGCCCACACCGATTACGGCATCCTGACCGTGCTCTACGGCGACCGGGTGCCGGGCCTGGAGATCGTGGCCCCCGACGGCGAGTTCGCGGCGGTGGTGCCCGAGCCGGGCCACTTCCTGGTCAACCTGGGCGACCTGCTGGCGCAGTGGACCAACGACCGCTGGCGCTCCACCGTCCATCGGGTGGTGCCGCCCGCCGGTGACGCCCCCGTCCGGCGCAGATCGGCCGCCTTCTTCCACGACGGCAACTACGACGCCTGGGTGTCCTGCCTGCCCACCTGCCTGGCCGAGGGCGAATCGCCTCGCTACCCGCCCGTGCGGGCCGGGGAGCACCTCACCGCCAAGCTCCTCAGCGCCCGCGTCCGCTCCGCCGAGCCCCGGGCCGGCATCCACGACACGGTCGGCGAGCGCCTCGACGTCGTGACCCGCTCGCTCGAGGGCTGACCCCCGGCGCTACGAGCCGATCCACGACGGCGCCAGCGGGCGGGGGTCGACGGCCATGAGGGCCCGTCGGAACCACGGGAACCGCCCCTGCACGCGGTCGCGGACCTCGTCGGCCGCGGCCCAGGCGTCTGCCGCCTGCTGCGCCTCGACGGGCGCGGGTGCGAAGCCGGCCCGGTTGACCAGCGTCCGCAGCCGCCCCAGGGACTCGCCCACCTCCGGCCCCAGGTGCACCCGAGCCGTCGACACCACCTCGGAGTTGGTCAGGCTGGCGTCGACCCGCACCTGCGCGGCCCGGACCTGGTCGATGGCCTCGAGCCACGCCCCGGCCACGCGGGCGGCCGGGTCCCGTCCCCGACGTCGGCGACGGGTGCGGCGGCGCTTCAGCCCGACGACCGCCAGCGGGCTGACCAGCACCAGGGCCAACAGCACGAGGACCGTGCCCCACACCACCAGGTCGGCCAACCCGGACCCGTGTGAGGCGCCGGTGGTGATCTCCGGGGTGCTGCCCGCGGACTTGGGCGCCAGTTGGTCGCCCGCCCCCGAGGCCGGACCCGGGCTGGTGCCCGGCGCCGGCGTGGCCGCCGGGGCGGGTGCGCCCGACGGATCCGGGGTGGGGTCGTAGGGAACCCAACCCAATCCGGCGAAGTGCACCTCGGGCCAGGCGTAGGCGTCGAGCGAGGTCACCGAGAACCGGCCGTCCACCGCCGTCCCCCGTCGGAAGCCCACCGCCACCCGGGCGGGATAGCCCAGCGACCGGGCCAGCAGGGCGAAGGTGGTGGCGAACTGCTCGGCCGTGCCCGTGTGGTGCTTGCGCAGGAAGTCCGAGACGCGGGCGTAGGACTGCCCCGAGTCGGACTCGGGCGTGTCGGTGAAGCGGTTGGTGCGCAGGTAGGCCTCGAGGGCAGCCAGCTTGGCCGCGGGGGTGGTGGCCTGGCGGGTGATGGCGGTGGCGTAGCGGCGGATCACGCCGAGGTCCGAGACGGCCGTGTCGGGCAGGGCGACGTCGTCCCCGCCGCCCTGGGGGGTGGCGCTGGCCAGGGCGGCCGGCGAGATCTGGGCCACGGTGGCCTCGACCTGGTACGACAGGTCTTGGCTGACGCCACCGGCCAGGGCCAGCGAGCCGGAGGAGGTGCCCACGTCCACCAGGTCGAGCGAGGTGGTGGTGGCCGGGCCCGCGGTCGGCAGCCACACCCCGCCCAGGTGCTGGATCACGACGCGTTCGGGGACCTGGGTGGAGGGGGCGTCGGTGCCTTCGGCTGCGGGCAGGGTGCCGCCGGCCGGCTCGTAGGTCTCGGGCGACGACCACACCGAGCCGTCGAAGTGGTCGAGCACGGCCAGGCGCCAGTTGGGCAGCAGGGCGGCGTCGGCTGCCGGCACCGTGACCTGGAACTCGGCCACCGCCGGCCGGGCCAGGAGCTGGCCCTGGATCTGGCTCAGGGGGGTGATGGCCGGCGAGAAGGTGAGGGTGGCGGGGTGTCGGTGGTGCAGGTCGAGCTGGCCGGAGGTCGGGCCCAGAGCGGCGGCCACCGCCGCCGCCACCAGGGCCAGGACCAGCACCAGCGCCAAGGGCAGCACCACGCCGGTGCGACGGCGACGGGGGCCGTCGGGCCGCGAGGGCATGGCCCGCACCACGCCGAGGCCAGCGGCCAGGCCCACCAGGGCGGCGGTCAGACCGACCAGCGGCGCGTCGCCGCCGAACAGCAGGCCGAAGGCGAACCCGACCACCCCCGGCAGGGCCGGAGCCAGCGGGTCGCGGGTGCGATCCGCCACCGTGGCCCCGGTCCAGGCCACCAGCCAGGCCACGGTGAGGGGCACGAGGAGGGCGGCGGCCACCGGCGGGGTGGGCACCGCGCTGGTCAGGATGCGCGACGCACCGTTCACCAGGGCGTCGCCCACCGCGTGCACGCTGGTGGGGGTGGGCAGGCCGCCGAGGGTGTCGGCGCGGAACACGAGGACGCCCATCACCACCACGTAGGCCACCACGCTGGCGCCCAGGCTCACCACGAGGCGGCGGGGTCGGAGGCGTCGGCACAGCTCGGCCACGGCGGTGGCGGTGGCCGCCGACACGACCACGCGACCGACCAGCTGGCTGGCGGGCAGGATCCGGGTGAAGGACAGCCCGGCCACCGCCGCCAACCCGACCAGCAGCCCCAAACCGAGCACCTGGCGTCGGGCCGAGGGCGTGGACGGCGTGGCCCGCGGTGCGGCGGTGGCTCGGCCGGGCACGGGCTCGTCGGCCAGCTCCGCCGGCTCCGCCGGTTCGAGGTGCACCTCGGTGCTGCTCATCGACGCGTGGTGGCGGTCGGCCTCGGACCGGGTCGCTCGTCGGGCCCGGCCGGCCACCGGCGGGTGAGCTCCTCGGCCCGGCTCACGTCGAGGACGTCGATGCCGGCCAGGCCCAGCCGCGACGAGGGACCCGAGCCGGTGAAGGGGTCGGGCGAGGCCCCGACGCGGACGACCCGGGGTTGGCTGAAGCCGCGGCACAGCTGGGCCAGGGCCGCCTGGTCCTCGGGTCGGGTCTGGCCGGTCACCACGGCCAGGGCCACGCCGTGGCGACGCCGGGGCAGGCGGCGGCCCACGTCGATGAGGCGGCCGTGGTCGTCCAGCTCGACGGCGGCCAGCTGGTCCAGGAAGGTCTGGGCGGCGGCGCGGTGGTCGTCGAGGTGCAGCCCCCCCGTGGTGAGCAGGCGGATGGGCAGGTGGGCCTCGGCCGAGGCCATGACCAGCGAAGCGGCCACCTCCACCGCCTCTTCGAAGGTGTCCGGCCGGTGCACCCATCGACGCGTGTCGAGCACCACGGTGGCGCTGGGCACGGTGGCGTCGACGTTGTGGCGCACCATCAGGGTGCCGGCGTGGGCCGTGGCCCGCCAGTGGATCTGGCGCAGGTCGTCGCCCAGCACGTACTCGCGCAGCGAGTGGAAGGCGAGGGTGGCGTGGGGGGCCAGCTCCTGGGGTCGGCCGTCGGCGGTGGGTCGCACCCCGGCGGCCAGCGGCGCCACCGGGTGCACCCGGGGATGGATCCACAGGGTCCGATCGGCGTCCAACCGCTGGCCCCGCCCGGCCAGGGCCAGGGGATCGGTGCGCTCGACCACGAACGGGCCGAGGGTGACCACCCCTCGCCGGTCGGTGGGCAGGTCGTAGCTGAGCTCGATCCGGTCGCCGCTGCGCACCGACGGGAGCTCCACGGTGAAGACGTCGGCCCCGAAGTGCTCACGCCCGGCCAGGGGACCGGTGGCCCGACGGGAGCGGTTGGTGATGACGAGCTCGGCCAGCACGGGATCGCCCACGCTCACCCGGTCGCGGGGCAGGCGTCGCGCCAACTCGAGGCGCGGGCCCGTGAGCCGCCAGGCCGTGGCCACCCCCAGGGCGGTGGCACCCGCCGCGGCCAGCGCCCACAGCTCGGGCTCGTGGCCGACCAGGGCCAGCCCGAGCAGCACCGCGGTGGCGGCCACCAGCGCCCATCCGCTGCGGGTGAACACTCAGATCCCAGCCGGGGTGGCGCCGCGGGGCACGACCACCCCGTCGAGGGCCCGCACCACCAGATCGGCGGGCGACGACCCGTTCAGCTGCGCCTCCGGGGTGACGATCAGGCGGTGGGCCAGCACGGGCACGGCCAGGGCCTTCACGTCCTCGGGCAACACGTAGGAGCGGCCGGCCATGGCCGCGGCCACCTGGGCGGCCCGCATCAGGGCCAGGCTGGCCCGGGGGCTGGGGGCCAGGCGCAGCTCCGAGCTGCCCCGGAGCTGGTTGGCGATGTGCACGATGTAGGACTGGACGTCGCGGCTCACGTGCACCGACATGGCCAGGCGGATCATGGTCGACACCTCGTCGGCGGTCATCACCGGCGTCAGGCGCTCCACCATCGAACCGCTGCGTTGGGTCTCCAGGATCTCGACCTCGGCGTCGTGGCCCGGGTAGCCCAGCGAGATCTGCATGAGGAACCGGTCGAGCTGGGCCTCGGGCAGGGGATAGGTGCCGTCCATGTCCACCGGGTTCTGGGTGGCGATGACCAGGAAGGGCCGCGGCACGGCGTGGGCCACGCCGTCGACGGTGACCCGGCGCTCGTCCATGACCTCGAGCAGGGCGGACTGGGTGCGCGGCGACGCCCGGTTGATCTCGTCGCCGATGACCAGGTTGGCGAACACCGGGCCGGGGTGGAACTCGAAGGTCTCGCGGCCCTGGTGGTAGACGGTCACACCGGTCACGTCGGAGGGCAGCAGGTCGGGGGTGAACTGGATGCGGTGCCACGACCCCTCGATGGAGGCGGCCAGGGCCCGGGCCAGCGACGTCTTGCCCACGCCGGGCACGTCCTCGACCAGCAGGTGGCCCTCGGCCAGCAGGCAGACCACGGCCAGGCGGACCTCGTCGGGCTTGCCCCGCACCGCCTGTTCCACGTTCGCCCGCAGGGCATCGGTGCGCTGGACGAATCCGAGCAGGCGGTCGTCGGGTGCTTGGTCGCTCATGGGGCTCCGGTCGGGGTCGGCTCCGCGGTCACGGCGTGGTGGTGCTGGTTGTGGTGGTGGTCGTCGAGGTGGTCGAGGTCGTCGTCGTGGGCTGGCACGGGTTCGTGGTCGTGGTGGTGTCGGCCTCGGTGGTGGTCGTGGACGAGCTGGTGGACGAGGTGTCGGGCTCGGTCGTGGACGTGGTGCTGCTGGTCGGGGGTGGGCAGGTCGTGGTCGTGGTCGTGCCGGGGCGACACGGGAGGGTGGTCGTGGTGGACGAGCTGGTCGACGACGTGGACGACGCCGTCGTGGTGGTCGTCGTGGTGGTGGGGCAGGTGGGCAACGTGGTGGAGGTGGTGGCCGGCACCGTGGTCGGGGTGGGAGCCACCCGGTGGACCTTCACCTTCTTGGTCTTGCGCCGCTTGGCCTTCCGGGCCGTCGCCCTGGCCTTGGGGGTCCTGTGGCTCGGCCTGGTCGTGCGCCGGACCGGCTTGTGGGACGAACGAGGGGCCCGTTGGGCCGCCGGGATGTACTTCTGGATGACGTGGACGGCGCCGTGGCCGTCGGCCACCGTGGCCTGGGGTCCGTCGAAGTCGTTGCCCCAGACCAGGCCGTCCTTGGGGAACAACGACACGTCGGCGCCGGGCGGGAAGATGGCCTGGTGGGCGGTGGCCCGGGTGCGCAGGTCGACGGTGAGCATCGATCCCGAGGCCGAGTCCTCCAGGTAGACGACGCCGCCGTCGCCCTGGGGGGCACCCAGGGAGCGTCCGTCGGACCCGACCGGCACCCGGTCGGTGATCCCGTGGCCGGGCTGGAGGCCCACGATGGTGCCCGTGCTGGTGTCGGTGATCCAGAACGGGGAGCTGGCCGCGGCCGCCGGGATGGCCAGGTCGGCATCGGCCGGCAGGCCCAGGGCCACCGACGTGGCGGTTCCGTCCGCGGCCAGGCTGGTCAGAGCGTCGTCTCGGTGGTCGACCTCCACCACGGACCCACCCACCGACACCAGCTGGCCCGAGCTGGATCCGCCGATCACCTGCGCGTCCAGCGCGCCGTCGTCGATGGTGTCGACCGTGCCCGACGGCGTGACCACGGCGTACAGCACGCCCTGGCCGTCCACCGCGGTGGAGCCGACCCCGCCGCCCAGGTGCAGGTCGGGCCCGGTGGGGGCCAACGTGGCCGGGTCGACCGGGGTGACCACGCCGGTGTCGCGGTGCACGACGTAGGCGTGACCGGCGCCGGCCGCCAGCTCGGGGTGGTCGGAGCCCAGGGCGGTTGGCTTGGACAGCGACATGGACGAGGCGTCGATGCTCTGGGCCTGACCGGCGGTGTGGTCCACCAACCCACCGGGCCCCTGTTGGATGACCTGGTAGTTGCCGGCGGCGGCGTCGAGCACCCAGTCGACCCGGGCCGACGTGCCGTTGGCGTGCACCAGGATGCCGGTGGACGACCCGAGCCAGGCGCCCCCGTCGAGGGCCTGGGCGGTGCGGGGGTGGAAGCCGGTGCCGATCCCGACCATGACCACCAGCACCAGGATCAGGCCGGAGACCACCAGTGCGCCGACATGGTGGCCCACGGTGGTCAGGACTCGGTGCAGGCGGGTCGCTCCCCAACGTCTCGACTGGGCCAGGCCGTCCCAGGCTGAACGCACACGTCCTCCGGAGAGTTCTGGTCGGTTGCGACGGTCGTCCGCGACGCGCCGGTCAGCAAGTCTAGGAGGCGCCGGCGCGGTCCTGCAGGCGCCGGGCCGCCTGGCGGTGGCGGTCGAGGATGTCGTCGACGCCCGGGTCCACCAGCTGGCCGTCCGCCACCACCACCCGCCCGGCCACCACGGTGTGGCGCGCCGCGGTGGGACCGCAGCGCAGCCAGGCCTCGATCGGGTCGGACAGCGCCCCGGCGAAGGGGATGCCCTCGAGGGCCCACACCACCAGGTCGCCGGCCGCGCCCACCGACAAGGTGCCGATCTCGCCCTCGCGGCCCAGGCAGCGGGCACCGCCCCGGGTGGCCATGTCCAGCGCGTCACGAGCCTGCATGGCCTCGGGGCCGTGGCGCAGCCGGGCCAGGAGCAGGGCGTTGCGGCTCTCCATCCAGAGCGAGGCCGAGTCGGTGGAGGCCGAGCCGTCGCACCCGATGCCCACCGGCACCCCGGCGGCCCGCAGCTCGCGGATGGGCGCCAGGCCCGCCCCGATCATCTGGTTGGAGCTGGGGCAGTGGGCCACGCCGGTGCCCCAACTGGCCAGCCGTGCGATCTCGGCCTCGTCGGGGTACACGCAGTGCGCCACCCACGAGCGGTCGGTGCCCCACCCCACGTCCTCGAACAGCTCCACCGGTCGACAGCCGTGCACCTCGAGGCAGTAGGCGTCCTCGTCCACGTCCTCGGCCAGGTGGGTGTGGAGGCGCACGTCCAGGCGCTCGGCCAGCTCGGCGGTGGCCCGCATGAGCCCCGGGGTGACCGAGAAGGGGGAGCAGGGCGCCAGCGCCACCTGCACCATGGCCTGGGGGCCGGGGTCGTGGTGCTGGCCGACCAGGCGCTCGGACTCGGCCAGGATCGTGTCGTCGTCCTGGACCACGGAGTCGGGCGGCAGGCCACCGTCCTTCACCGATCGGCTCATCGAGCCCCGGGTGGCGTGGAAGCGCAGGCCCAGCTCCCGGGCGGCGGTGATCTCGGCGCTGATGAGGTCGCCCCCGCCCGCCGGGTGGACGTAGAGGTGGTCCATGGTGGTGGTGCACCCGCCCAGGGCCAGCTCGGCCAGTCCCACCCAGGCCGACAGGTAGGCCGCCTCCTCGTCCAGGCCGGCCCACACGGGGTACAGCGTGGTCAGCCAGCCGAACAGGTTGGCGCCCGTGGCCGGGCGGAACGCCCGGGTGAGGTTCTGGTAGATGTGGTGGTGGGTGTTGACCAACCCCGGGGTGACCAGGCACCCCTCGGCCCGGATGGTGCGGCGGGCCGGCGGGGGCTCGGCGCCGGCCGCGCCCACGCCGCGGATCACGCCGTCGGTGACCGCCACCCACCCGCCGGCCAGCTCGCGCCGGGTGTCGTCGCAGGTGGCCACCAGGTCGGCGCCCGCCACCAGCAGGTCGACCGGTGCAGGGGCATCGTCAGCAGGCACGGCGCTCAGCATCCCACGGCGGGTCGACGGTCAGCGGGTGGCGGCCATGCGTGCGACCAGGGCGACCAGGCGGGCGTGCAGGTCCTCGGCGTCGGCGTGGACCCGGGCACCGTGGCCGGGCAGCACCCAGGCGAAGCGGTGCTCGGCGGCCAGGCGGTCCAGCGACCGGATCTGGACCGTCCACGAGTACCAGCACGCCCCGCGGAAGGCGGTCAGATCGCGCCGCTCGTGGCTCCAGGACAGGGAGTCGCCGGTGAACAGGTACCGATCTTCCAGCAGGAACACGACGCTGCCCCGGGTGTGGCCCGGCGTGGGAACGCACACCAGGCCGGGCGCCACCGGCACCTCGTCGGTGCCCGCGACCACGTCGGTGGCGAACGGGGCCCGGTCGGCGTCGTCGGCGTGGATCCACACCCGGGCCCCGAACTCGTCGGCCCACCGGTCGGCGTCGGCCACGTCGTCACGATGGGTGAGCAGGATGTGGTCGATCCCGCCGGCGTCGTGGAAGGGCCGGGCCAGCGCGGCCGTGTACCGGGGCGAGTCGACCAGCAGGTTGCCGGTCGCTCGGCGCACGAACCACGAGGTGGCCCCGAAGGAGTGCTCGCTGTTGTAGCCGCAGTCGTGGACTCCGGTGTCCGGCGCGATCTCGTGCGGGTAGAGGCGACCGGGTCGGTCCTGGTGGCTGGCCGTGCCGATCGACTGGGTGGGACAGGCCTGGGCCGCCAGCCAGACGTCGAGCAGGTCGGCCGGCGCGGTCGAGGGCTGGCGGGCCACGATGGACTGGTCGCGGGTCACCCCGAACAGCTCGGGGGCCAGCTCACGACAGCTGCCGCAGTCGATGCAGCGCTGGTCGACGTACCAGTCCCCGTCCACGTTGTCGGGGTGCCGCAGGTCGAGCCGGGCCATCGCCAGCACGGTACCGGCAGGCACCGCCTGTCAGCTGGCCAGCCAGTCGGCCACGCCGGCCAGGGCGGCGGCCTTCACCGCGTCCGGGGCGCCGCTGGCCGCGATGCTGGCCGTGGCCACGCCGGCCAGGGCCCCGTCGTCCAGGCCCAGGGCGGTTCGACACACCTCGTACTCCTCCAGCAGGCCGGGGCCGAACAACAGGGGATCATCGGCGTTGATCGAGCAGCGCACGCCGGCAGCCACCAGCGCCGGGAGGGGGTGGTCCTCGAGGCGGTCGACCACGCCCAGCGACAGGTTCGAGGTTGGGCACACGTCCAGGCAGATGCCCTCGTCGACCAGCCGCGACACCAGCGCCGGGTCCTCCATCGCCCGCACGCCGTGCTGGATCCGGTCCGCGCCGAGGGCGTCGAGGGCGCCCAGCACGCTCTCGGGTCCGCACAGCTCCCCGGCGTGGGGCGTGCTCAGCAGGCCGGCCTCCCGGGCCACGGCGAAGGCCCGGGCGTAGGGCTCGGGCGGTCCCACCACCTCGTCGTTGGCCAGGCCGAACGCCACCACGCCCTGCCCGGCCAGCTCGGCGGCCAGCTCGGCCAGCTCCACCGCATCGGCCGGGACCTTGGTGCGATCGGCCGACAGCATGAGCCCGGCGCCCACCCCGGTGTCGACCGAGGCCTGGGCCGCGGCGGCCAGGACCAGGTCGACGATCTCGGCGTCGGTCCCGAGGCGCTCGCGGTGGTGGGCGGGGTGGAAGGCCAGCTCGATCCACACCGCGCCGGAGGCGGCCGCGTCCTCGATGCACTCGCGCACCAGCCGGGCCATGTCCTCGGGGGTCCGCAGCACGTCGCAGGCGGCCAGGTAGGTGTCGGCGAAGGCGCTGAAGCTGCCGAACCCGCGGATCTGGGGGACCTCGATGCCGTAGTGGTCGCAGCGCTCCTGCAGGGTCGACGGGCGCATCCCGCCCTCGAGGTGCAGGTGCAGGTGGGCCTTGGGCAGGTTCAGCAGGTCGCGCATCGGATCAGCCTGTCGCTTCAGATGACCCGGCGGTTCTGGCCCGGGGCGTAGCGGTCGAGCACCAGGGTCTCGATGCCGCTCAGCAGGCTGTAGAGCAGCACGGCGGCCACCACCACCAGCACCACCGAGGCCCACATCATGTTGTAGTTGCCCTGGTTGGAGCTGGTCAGCATCAGGTAGCCCGCCCCCTGGCCGGTGGCCAGCCACTCGGCCAGCAGGGCACCGGTGAGGGCCAGCGGCGCGGCGATGCGGGCCGAGGCGAACAAGGCGGGCATGGCCCCGGGGAACTGCACCTTGCGCAGGGTGACGAACCGGGTGGCCCCGTAGCCGTGCATCAGGTCGAACGACTCCTGGGGGATGGCGCGCAGGGCCAGGGTCACGTTGACCAGGGTGGGGAAGAAGGTGACGATCCCGGCGATCACGGCCACGCCCCAGAACCCCCGTCCGAAGATGAGGGCGATGAGGGGCACCATTGCGACCAGCGGCACGGTGCGCAGGATCATGGCCACCGGCATGACGGCCTGCTCGACCTCGCGGCGCAGGGCGAAGAGGTTGGCGAAGATCAGGGCGGCCAGCGTGCCGGTCACGAAGCCGATGGCCATGTCGCGCGCCGTGGTCCAGAAGGCGTGGTTGAGGATCGCCCGGTTGGCGGCGGCGCCGGGGTCGGTGAACAGGAAGTGGTAGACGTCGCCGGGGCTCTTGGCGATGTAGGGGGTGACCCCGGAGATCTTCAGGAGGAGCTCCCACAGGACCAGGCCGATGATGGCGAACACGATCCCGCTCAGGAGCGTGCGCCAGGTCCGACCCCAGGCCCGCCCGAGGAGCGATGCGCTCGGGCCGGGGGAGATGGCCTGGCCCAGGACGGTCCGGCTGCCGGGATCCGGTCTCGGCGCCGAAGTCACCACGTCTGCTCCAGGCGAGACCGCCGAGCCGGCGTCGGTGGGTGCGGTCATCGGATCTTCCGGGGCGCCCATGGCACCAGGATCCGCTCGGCCAGCGCGGTCAGGCCGTAGCCGATGCCGGCGATGGCGGCGATGACCAGGGCGATGCCCCAGGTCTCAGCGGGCTTGAAGCCCGTCTCGGCCGCGATCATGAACACGCCCAGCCCGGAGGTGCCGCCGATGTACTCGCCGATGACGGCGCCCAGCACGGCGGCCGGCCAGGCGATGCGCAACCCGGCGAAGAGCATGGGCAGGCAGGCGTGCAGCTGGACCTTGCGCAGGGTGGTGACCTTGCCCCCGCCGTAGGCGCGGATGAGCTCGAGTGAGGTGGCGTCGGCGGACTTCAGCCCCACGAGCATGGAGATGAGGGTGGCGAAGAAGACGGAGAATGCGGCGAGCACCACCTTGGGCGTGTCGCCCCCGTAGAGGATGGCCAGCAGCGGACCCAGGGCCACCACCGGGATGCAGTAGGCGGCCACCGCGAACTTCATGAACCCCCGCTCCAGCAGCGGCACCATCACGAAGATGATGGCCAGGCTGATGGCGATGGCGTTGCCCCACAGCCAGCCCTTGAAGGCCTCGTCCACCGTGGTCTTGATGTTCAACCAGTAGACGCTCCACCCGTCCGAACGCATGGTGGACAGGATGGCGGTCGGCGTGGGCACGGTGGAGGGCAGCACCGAGGTGCCGGCCAGGATCTGCCACACCACCACCATGGTGATGATGCCCAGCGCGCCGATCGCCCAGTGGGGCAGCGCGCGCCGGGGGCGGGGGAGTTCGGCGGCCGGCGGGACCGAGGTGGGCCTGGGCGCGGACACCGCGGTCACGCCTCGCGGCCTCCGCCGGTGTCGCGCTCGGGCTCGGGTTCGATGTCGTCGCCGCTCACCGGGATGCCGCCGGTGAAGAGCAGGTCGCTGAGCTGGTCGCCGTAGGCGTGGAACTCCGGGCTGCGCATCATCTCGGGGGTGCGGGGGCGGGGCAGGTCGATGGGCACCTCGGCGATGATCCGGCCCGGTCGGGGGCTCATCACCGCCACCACGTCGGCCAGGAACACGGCCTCGGACACCGAGTGGGTGACCAGCAGGGTGGTGGCCTGCCGCTCGGTCCAGATGCGTTGCAGCTCCAGGTTGAGGCGCTGTCGGGTCATCTCGTCGAGGGCCCCGAAGGGCTCGTCGAGCAGCAGCACCTCGGGGTCGACGGCCAGGGCCCGGGCGATGGCCACCCGCTGGCGCATGCCCCCGGACAGCTGGGAGGGCCGGGCCTTGGTGAAGCTCTCGAGCCCCACCAGCTTGATCAGGTCGTCGATCTCCCGGTCGCTCTTCTGGAGCCCGCTGACCTCCAGGGGCAGTCGGATGTTCTTGGTCACGGTGCGCCAGGGCAGCAGGGCCGAGTCCTGGAAGGCGATGCCCAGCTTGTGCTCGCGACGGGCCATCTCCGGTCGCCCACCGTGGACCAGGGCCGAGCCCGAGGTGGGGGTCTCCAGGTCGGCCAGGATGCGCAGGATGGTCGACTTGCCGCACCCGGACGGGCCCAGCAGGGCCACGAAGGCGCCGGACGGAGCCGAGAAGTCGACGTGGTCCAGGGCGGTCACGACCTCTCGGCCGATGCGGAACTGCTTGGTCAGATCGCGGAGGGTGATCCCCTCGGCCGATCGCGATGCGGGGACGGCCGAAGCCGTCCCCGCATCGGGACCTGCGCCGTCGTGTCGGACGGATGCGTCGGTCAAATCGCTCCTGTCAGGCCGTGGGGTCGGTCTTCAGGTCGGGGTTCTCCTGGTAGACCTCGCTGAGGACCGACATGTCGAACAGCTTGTCGGCGGTGATGGTGGTGCCGCTCTCGTTGATGGTCTTGGTGGTGGCCGCGATCATCGCGTCGGGCACGGTGAAGATGCCCTCGGTCTTGGTGCGCGAGTCGAGGACCAGCTTGTTCTGGGCCGTCGACTGCTCGACCTCGGTGGTCTGCTTGAGGTTCTGGCTCTTGCCGTACTTGGTGACGGCCAGGGTGGCGCCCTCGGTCGGGTCCTTGAGCGAGTCGCGCCAGCCCATGAGCTCGGCCTTGAGCAGGGCCTTGACCTGGTCGCGCTTGGAGCCGCTGAGCGACGCGGTCTGCACCACGATCGTCTGGGACACCAACGGGTAGTTGTAGTCGTTGAGCAGGAAGGTCACGGTCTCGTGCCCCTCGTCGTGCAGCTCGATGGGCTCGTTGGTGATGAACGAGAACCAGCCGTCGACCTCACCGGTGACCAGCCCGGACGGGTCGAACTGGACCGGCACGGTGGTCAGCTGGCTCTGCTGGATGTTGTTGGCCTTCAAGAAGGCGTTCCACACCGAGGTGTTGGTGGACTGCACGCCGATCTTCTTGCCGATCATGGCCTGGGGGTTCTTCAACGGGCTGGAGGCGAGCGACATGATGCAGAACGGGTTCTTCTGGTACTGGGCCGCCACCGTGATCAGGTCGGCGCCCTGGGTGATCTTGGCCGCGGTGATGTCGGGCGACGATATGCAGCCCAGGGCCTGCCCCGAGGCCACCACGTCGTCCTGGTTGACCGAGGGCCCGCCGGCCAGCAGGGTCATCTTCTCGAATCCGGCCTGCGTGTAGTACCCCTTGGTGTCGGCGATGTACTCCCCGGCGAACTCCACGTCCTCCACCCAGGACAGCTGGAACTTGGCCGTGCCCAGGCTGGCCGATCCGCTCGTGCCGCCGGTGGTCCCGGCGGTGGTCGACTTCGACGAGCTGCTGCACGCGTCCAGCAGACCGGAGGCGCCGCCGACGGCAACGATCCCTGCCCCTGCCATCAAGCCTCGGCTCAAGAACTGGCGACGATCCAAAGATGCGGGCACGCATGCCTCCTGTGGGCAGGTCAACGTTTTGTTGATCGTAGGAACGATGGATTTCTGGGTTGTGCCTCGTAGATGAACAGGATGTTTCCGACCCTAGTGGCCGCCGTCACGGCCTGCTGGCGGCGTACGTCGCCTCAGTGGTTGGCCGCGAAGTGGGCCACCCGGTGGGCGGGGCGGCCCACGATGGCTTCGTAGAAGGCGGGATCGGTGGCCCCCTCGGTGGACAGCACCAGGACCACGTCGTCGTGGCCGATGGTCAGGCCGGCGTCGGCCCCGGCGCCGGCGGCCAGCGCCGCGAGAGCGCCGACCGTGACCGCCCCCGACTCCCCCGAGACCACGCCGTGGTCGGCCAGGCGGCGCATGCCGGTGGTGGCCAGGTCGTCGCCACCGGCCACGAACCAGTCGAACCCGGCCGACACCCAGGGCCAGGCCACCGGCGACGCCATCCCGCAGTTCAGCCCGGCCATGACCGACCGGTGCGGGCCCGGGACCTCGACCAGGTGACCGGCCCGCACCGACGCCATCATGCAGTTGGCCGTGTCGGGCTCGACCCCCACCAACGTCGGTCCCCCTCCGCCTGGCGCCCGGTAGTGCCCGGCCACGGCCGCGGCCAGGGCTCCCACCCCGATGGGGACCAGCACCACCGTGGGCTGGGGTCGGCGGGTGCCGGCCAGGGTGTGCTCGATCTCCTCGAAGATGGTCTCGTACCCCTGGACGACCCAACGGGGGACCGTCTCGTACCCGGGCCAGGAGGTGTCGGAGATGACCAGGCAGTCGTCCCCGGCCTCCTGGGCGGAGCGGGCCACGGCCTGGTCATAGGTGCCGTCCACCACCGTGCAGGTGGCCCCCTCCGACTCGATGGCCTCGATGCGAGCCGGGCTGGTGCCGACGGGGACGAAGATGCGGGCGCCCAGCCCCACCCAGGCGGCGAAGCGGGCCACGGCCCGGCCGTGGTTGCCGTCGGTGGCGGTGGCCAGGTCGAGGGGGTGCAAGGGTGCCAGGAGCTCGCCGAACCGCTCGACGGACTCGAACGACTCGGGTCCCTGCCCGGTCCGCTCGACCATGGCCGCCTTCAGCGCCTGGTACGAGGCCCACGAGGCCCCCAGCATCTTGAAGGCGGGGAGCCCGAACCGGCTCGACTCGTCCTTGACCATGAGGCGTGACACGCCCAGCTCGGCCGCCAGGCCGGGCAGGTCGACGAGCGGCGTCTCGGCGTAGCCGGGGAGGCGGCGGTGGAAGGGCCAGGGCTGACCATCCGGGTCCGGCGAGCCGGGCACCTCGCCGCGCAACGGGTTGCGCAGCACCTCCAGCCGGGCTGGCGTCGGCGTGCTCACGGCGCGGCCGGCGCGTCGGCGAAGGCGTCGATCATGGCCGCCACGTCGTCGCCCAACGGGTACAGGATCGGGCAGGTGGCGCCGGCGGCCACGTACTCGGCCACCTTCTCGCGGCACTCCTGGGCCGTCCCTGAGGCGGTGATCATCTGCACGATGTCGTCGGGCACCAGCTCGGAGGCGGCCACCACCTGGTCGTGGGTGGCCGGCCAGGTGAGCACCCGGCCGATCTCGTCGAGCAGCGACTCGGGCACGCCCGACGCCTTCATGATGTGAGGTTGTTGGCCCAGGTACTGGGTCACGAGCAGCCGGGCGTTGTCCAGCGCCTTGGCCCGGTCGTCATCGAGCGAGCAGACGATGAGCTGGGGGCGGTCGACGTCGTCCAGGCCACGGCCGGCCCGGGCCGCGCCCACCTCCAGGTGGTGCATGGCCTGGGCGTTGTAGGCGGGCGAGACCAGGTAGTTGAGCACCGCCCCGTCGGCCAGCTCGCCGGTCAGCTCCATCATCTTCATGCCCGTGGCCCCCAGGTAGATGGGGACGTCCTTGGGGCGGCGCGGCTGGTGCACGTAGTCGAGCTCGACGCCGTCGAGGTGCACGAACTCGCCGTGGTAGGTCACGGTCTCGTCGGCCAGCAGGGCCCGCACCGCCTCGATGGTCTCCCGCATGGCGGTGAGCGGCCGGGCCCGGTCGATGCCCACCTTCCGGGCCAGCGGGTCCCACCAGGCCCCGATGCCCAGGATCACGCGACCTGGGGCCAGGTCGTCGAGCGTGGAGAAGGTGGAGGCCAACAGAGCCGGGTTCCGGGTCCAGTTGTTGACCACCCCCGAGCCCACCTCGATGGTGTCGGTGCAGCTCAGGAAGGCCGCCATGGGCACCGTGGCCTCGCGCACCAGGCGGCTCTCGGCCTGCCACACCGCCTCGAAGCCGCGCGACCTCGGCGTAGCGGGCGATGTCCATCCCCTGGCGGATGGGGTGGGCGTCCTGCAGGTAGACGGCCAGTCGGGTCATCGGACTCCTCGTCGGGGTCGCCTTCTTCGCGACGTGCTCACGAGCTGGCGATCACCAGCTGGCCGCCAGACGGCGGGTGGTCTCGGCCGCCTTGGCCCGGATCTCGTCGGCATCGACCCGGGTCGGTCGGCCCTCGGCCAGCACGGCCTGGCCGTCGACCACGACGTCGAGGGCACGGACGTCGGTGGTGTACGCCAGCGACCACGGGTCCAGGTGCGGATCGGACCAGCGAACCCGGTCGTCGCGCGCCTCGGGGAACAGCTGCCAGCCCTGGCCCAGCCAGGACCAGGCCGCCTCGGCCGAAGCGGTCACGTCGTCCTCGCGGTGGCGGGCGAAGGCCAGGCGGAACTCGTCGAGCATGGCCGCTCCGATGCCGTCGGAGCCCAGGGCCACCGGGTTGGCGAAGCGCGCCGGGCGGGCGTAGCCCACCGAGTTGTTCATGTTCGAGCGCGGGTTGTGCACGATGGTGCCGGCCAGGCCGTGGTCGTCGCCCAGCCCCACCCCGTGCACCAGCAGCCAGCGCTCGTCGGCCAACCCGGACAGGCGGGCGGCGGCGTCGGCGTCGTCGGGCCCCTCGGCCACGTGGATGTGCACGCCCACCCCCAGGTCGCCGGCCAGCCCGGCGGCGGCGGCCAGCGTGTCATCGGAGCACGTGAATGCGGCGTGCACGCCGACCAGGCCCCGTCGGTGCCCGTCGTCGGGGTCGACGCTTCGCAGGTAGCGCTCGTTCTCGGCCAGCCCGGCCTTGGCTCCGTCGGCTCCGTGGCGGTCGGTGACGCCGTAGGCGCACGACACCCGCACGCCCACCTCGGCGCAGGCGTCGGCGATGACGTCGAGGCTGCCCTCGATGGCGTTCGGGGACTCGTGGTGGTCGATGAGCGCGGTGCAGCCCGACTCGAGCGCCTCGAGCGCACCGAGGCGGGCCGAGGCGGCGACGGCATCGAGGTCCAGGGCCACGTCCAGGCGCCACCAGATGGCCTCGAGGATGCCCCGGAAGGTGGTGGGGGCCACGGCCGGTCCGGGCAGCCCCCGGGCGATGGCCGAGTACAGGTGGTGGTGGGCGCACACCAGCCCCCGGCTCCAGCCGGCCGCCAGGTCGGGAGGCGGGCGCACCGCGGTCATGGGTCGCGGCGCATGGGCAGGCGCGTGCGCCACTCGCCGTCGAGGTCGTGCAGGGCGGCGGCCACCGCCCCGGCCGTGGGGACGAGCCCGATCTCGCCCACGCCCTTGATCCCGTAGGGCGAGCGCGGCTGGGGGTGCTCGATGAGCACCACCTCGACCTCGGGCATGTCCTTGGGTCGCAGGATGCCCAGGCTCTTGAGCGTCATGTGCAGGGGTCGGGCCTGGTCGTCGGTGGGGAAGTCCTCGGTCAGGGCGTAGCCCAGACCCATGTGCACGGCCCCGTCGATCTGCCCCTCGCACAGCAGCGGGTTGACCGCCTTGCCCACGTCGTGGACGGCCACCACCTTGGTGATCTCGCCGGTGTCGCGGTCCACGATGACCAGCTGGGCGGCGTAGCCGAAGGCGGAGTGGATGACCGGGTGTTCGAGGCCGTCGGAGATCTTGTTGGTCCAGTCGACCCGGTACTCGCCCTCGTAGTCGACCTCGGGCCGGCAGCCGTCGGCCCGCGCCGCCCGGCAGGCCTCGGCCACGGATCCGGCGCCCATGACCGTGCCCCGGCTGCCGGTGGTCTGGCCGGCCCCCAGCTCGCGGGTGGTGTCGACCAGCACGTCGATGCGGTCGGGGTCGACGCCCAGCTCGGTCACCGCCACCTGGCGGGCCACGGAGTGCACGCCCTGGCCCATCTCGGTCCAGCAGTGGCGCACCTCGATGCGCCCGTCGGTGCGGAACCGCACCACCGCCTTGGCGATCTCCAGGAAGCCGTTGCCCAGGCCAGAGTTCTTGAGCCCCAGGCCCAACCCCACGGCGTGGCCGGCGGCGCGGGCCGCGTCGAAGGCGGGGCCGACGGCATCCAGGCAGCGGGCCGCGCCGCCACAGCCGTCGTCCATGATCTGGCCCGGCCCCCAGACGTCGCCCGGACGGATGACGTTGCGGCGCCGCATCTCCAGGCCGGTGATGCCCACCTGGTAGGCCAGGCGGTCCATCACGCCCTCCATGGCGAACTGGGCCTGGTTGGCCCCGAAGCCGCGGAAGGCGCCACAAGCCGGGTTGTTGGTGCGCACGGCGACGGCCTCGACGTCGACGACGGGCACCCGGTAGGGCCCGCTGGCGTGGCCGGCGGCGCGCTCGAGCACCTTCATGCCCACCGACGCGTACGACCCCGAGTCGCCGATCATGCGGGCTTCGACCACGGTCAGGTGACCCTCGGCGTCGCACCCGGCTCGGTACTCCAGGCGGATGGGGTGGCGCTTGGGGTGCATGAGCAGCGACTGCTCGCGGGTCAGCGTGCACTTCACCGGGCGTCCCAGCAGGTGGGCGGCCAGCGCGGTCTGGGCCTGGTTGCTCATGTCCTCCTTGCCCCCGAAGGCTCCGCCGTTGGACACCAGCTCGACGGTCACCGCCTCGGTGGACAGCCCGAGCACGGACGCGATCTGGTTGCGGTCGTCCCACACGCCCTGGCCACCCGAGTAGACGTGGAGCGAGCCGTCGGGGGCGGGCACGGCCAGGGTGGACTCGGGCTCCAGGAAGGCGTGCTCGATGCGCTGGGTCTGGAACACCTCGTGCACGCGGTGGGCGCTGGCGTCGAAGGTGGCGCCGGCGTCGCCCCCGCGGGCGTAGGTGGACACGCTCAACACGTTCGAGTCGGTGCCCCACACCGCCACCTCGGGGTCGTCCCGGGCTGCAACCGGGTCGGTGAACGGGACCAGCACGTGGTAGTCGGCGGTCACCAGCTCGGCGGCGCGGCGCGCCGCCTGGCGCGTCTCGGCCACCACCACGGCCAGCACGTCGCCCAGGTACGACGTGCGCCCGCCCACCGGGATCATCACCGGCCAGTCCGTGTGGATGATGCCCACCCGCAGCTCGCCGGGGATGTCGGCGGCGGTGATGACGCCCACCACCCCGGGCGCGGCCGCGGCCTCGGCCGTGTGGATGGCCAGCACGTCGGCGCGGGCGTGGTCGACCAGCACCAGGGCGGCGTGGGCCATGCCGGGCACCACCATGTCGTCGATGAAGGCGCGGTCGCCCAGCGACAGGGGCTCGGCCTCGTAGCGCGCCCCCGAGGTGCCGATGCCGCCCGACGGGGTGACCGTCACCGGCGTGCCCTGGGCCAGGGCCTCGACCGCGTCGAGGATCTTCACGTAGCCCGTGCAGCGGCACAGGTTGGCCCCCAGGTGGCGGCTGGCGTCGTCGCGGGTCAGCGCCGCGCCCTTCTTGTCGACCAGGGCCTTGGTGCGCACGATGATGCCGGGGGTGCAGAACCCGCACTGCAGGGCGCCGCTCGAGCCGAAGGCCTCGGCGTAGCGGGCCCGCTCGTCGGGGTCGACGCCTTCGAGGGTGACCACCTGCTTGCCCTGGGCGCGAGCCAGCGACACCTGGCACGCCACCACCGCCTTGCCGTCGAGCAGGATGGTGCAGCAGCCGCACTGGCCGGACGGGGCGCAGCCGTCCTTGGGCGAGGTCAGCCCGAGCTCGTCGCGCAGGGCGGCCAGCAGGTGGGGGTGGTCGCCGTGGATCTCGGCCGGCTGGCCGTTCACGGACAGGGTGGTGATGTCATGGTCGATGGCGGTCATGTCCGCCTCCCAGGGTCGGGGCCGTCGGGTCGATGGGGTGGATCGGCGATCGGGCCGTACATCTCGGGACGTCGGTAGCGGGCGAAGTCGAACACCGTCTCGCGGTAGCGGGCGCCCCAGTCGAGGTCGCAGGTGGCCACCACCACCTCGTCGCCGTCGGTCTCGGCCTGGGCCAGGGTCTCGCCGGACGGGGCGATGATCTGGCTCTCGGCCAGCGACGCCACGCCCTCTTCCCGGCCGCCCTTGGCCACCCCGACCACGAAGCAGCCGTTCTGGTAGGCGCCGGCCGCCATGACCAGGTGGTTGTGGAAGCCGGCCAGCCGGTCCTGGCTGGGATCGGGGGCGTAGTGGATCGGGGTGTTGTAGCCGAGGAGGACGAGCTCGGCGCCGGCCAGGCCGAGCAGGCGATAGGTCTCGGACCACCGGCGGTCGTTGCAGGTGGCCAGGCCGATCCGCGCCCCGAAGGCGTCGGTCACCCCGAAGGGGTCGGGGCCCGGCTCGAAGTAGGCCCGCTCCAGGTGCTGGAAGGGGCGCCACGGCTCGTCGTGCTCGTGGCCGGGGAGGTGGATCTTGCGGTAGCGGGCCACCTCGTGGCCGTCGGCATCCACCAGGATCTGGGTGTTGTAGTGGTGGGCGTGGCCGTCGGCGTCGGGCGCGGTCAGCTCGGCGAAGCCCAGGGAGAAGCCGACGCCGAGGTGGCGGGCATCGTCGAACAGCGGCTTGGTGTCGACCGAGGGCATCTCCGTCTCGAAGAAGGCGTCGACGTCGCTCGGGTCGTCGAACCACCAGCGGGGGAAGAAGGTGGTCAGCGCCAGCTCGGGGAAGGCCACCAGCTGCGCGCCCTGGGAGGCGGCGTCGTGCAGCAGCGCGATCAGGCGCTCGACCACCTCGGCCCGCGTGTGGCGCCGGGCGATGGGGCCGAGTTGGGCCGCGGCCACCCGCAGCTCGCGGCTCACCGACGCGCCCCGGGGGCGGGATCGAGCGGTTCGGCCAGGCGCAGGAGCACGTCGAGCAGCACATCGGCCCCGGCCTCGACGTGGTCGGGGTGGGTGCGCTCGGCCGGGTTGTGGCTGACACCGCCGATGCTGGGGGTGAAGATCATGGCCGCCGGGCACACCGCCGACAGGATCTGGGCGTCGTGGCCGGCGCCGGAGGCCAGGCGGCGGGTGCTTCGGCCGTGGTCGGCCGCCACCCGTTCCACCAGGTCGACCAGGTGGGGGTCGAACGCGGTGGCCGCGAAGCGGGCCAGGCGCCGCCAGGCCACCTCGACGCCCTCGGCGTCGGCCACCTCCCCGACCCGGGTGCGCACGGCCGACTCGGCCTGGTCGAGCACCTCGTCGTCGGGATGGCGCAGGTCGACCGTCAGGACGGCTCCGGCGGCCACCACGTTGACCAGGCCGGGCCGCTGGTCGAGGCGGCCCACCGTCCCCACCAGGCCCGGCGTGGCCTCGGCCAGCTCGCGCACGGCCACGGCGGCGGTGGCGGCCACGTAGCCGGCGTCGCGGCGCAGGGCGATGGGCGTGGTGCCGGCGTGGTTGGACTGGCCGGTGAGCACCAGCTCCTGCCACGAGATGCCCTGCACCCCGGTGACCACCCCCAGGTCGATGGCTTCGGCCTCGAGGATCGGGCCCTGCTCGATGTGCAGCTCGACGAAGGCGTGGGGTGGCCGGGCCGGACAGGGCATGGGGCCCACGTAGCCGATGCGCTCCAGCTCGTCACCCAGCACCGCGCCGTCGATGGCGACCGTGTCGAGGGCCACCTCGAGAGGCAGGCCGCCGGCGTACACCAGGCTGCCCAGCATGTCGGGCGCGAAGCGGGAGCCCTCCTCGTTGGTGAAGAACCCGACGGCGAGCGGGTGGGTGAGGGCCAGCCCGGCGGTGATGGCCGTCTCGAGCACCTCGAGGCCGGCGAGCACCCCGAGGTTGCCGTCGTAGCGGCCCCCGGTGGCCACCGTGTCGATGTGGGAGCCGGTCATCACCGGCGGGTCGAAGCGATCGGCCGGCCAGGTGCCGACCACGTTGCCGACGCCGTCGACGTCGACCCGCAGGCCGAGGTCGTCCATCCACGACACCACCAGGTCGCGGCCCACGCCGTCGGCCTCGGTCAGGGCCAGGCGGCACACCCCGCCATCGGCGATGGCCCCCACCTGGGCCAGGGCATCGAGGCGGCCCAGCAGGCGGTCGCGATCGATGCGCAGGCCGGCCGTGGTGGCGGTCACCGCTCCACCTCGGGCCGGGAGGCCAGGTCGACCTCGGGCCGGGAGGCCGGCTCCACCTCGGGCCGGGAGGCCGGCTCCACCTCGGGCCGGGAGGCCAGGGCGATGTCGGAGGGGCGCACGGGCACGCGGGGCAGGTCGAGGCCGGTGGCGGCGCGGATGGCGCTGGCCACCGCGGCCCCCGACGAGATGGTGGGGGGCTCGCCCACGCCCTTGGCCCCGAAGGGCGCGCCCGGCTCGGGCTCCTCGATGACGGCGGCCACCGTGAGCTCGGGCAGGTCGAGGGCGGTGGGGATGAGGTAGTCGGTGAACGACGGGTTCCGCATCAGCCCGTCGGTGACGACGATCTCCTCCATGAGGGCCAGACCCACGCCCTGGGCCGCGCCGCCTTCGAGCTGGCCCAGCAGCTGGAGCGGGTTGAGGACCCGCCCCACCTCCTGGGAGGTGGTCAGCCCGACCAGGCGCACCAGGCCCAGCTCGACGTCCACGTCGACCACGGCCCGGTGGGCGGCGAAGGCCAGGGCCAGGTGGGCGTCGCCCTGGCCGTCGTCGTCCAGCGGTGCGGTCGGGGCGTGGTGGTACTCGACGGTCTCCTCGAGCTCCACCCCGGCGCTGGCCTCGGCCACCGACAGGTCGAGGACGGGTGCGGTGCCGGCCCGGGTGCGCACCCGGCCGTCCACCAGCACGAGCTGCTCGGGGCCCAGGTGGCGGGCGCGGGCCACGTGCTCGAGCAGGCGGTGGCGCACGGCCTCGGCGGCCGCCTGCACCGCTCCGCCCGACATCCAGGTCTGGCGGCTGGCCGACGAGGAGCCGGCCGAGCCGATGGAGGTGTCGGCGGGAGCCAGGACCACCTCGTCGACGCCCAGCACCTCGCGGGTGATCTGCTGGGCCAGGGTGACGAAGCCCTGTCCGATCTCGGCGCAGGCGCAGGTCACGATGGCCACCCCGTCGGCCAGGCGGACCCGAGCCGTGGAGTAGTCGTCGTAGCCCTCGCTGAACGCGATGTTCTTGAAGCCCACGGCGAAGCCCGTCCCCCGCGACACGTCCTGGGGATCGGTGGTGCGACCGGTCCCGCCGGGCAGGGCCCGCAGGTCCTGGCTGGGCCCCGCCTCGGGCCGCGGCGCCTCGGCGCAGGCGCGGATGACCTCGGCCACCGGCGCCGCCCCGGTGACCCGCTGGCCGGTGATGAGCTGGTCGCCGGGGGCCAGGGCGTTGCGCAGCCGCAGCGCGACAGGATCGAGCCCCAGGGCGTCGGCCAGCTTGTCCATCTGGGCCTCGTGGCCGAAGCAGGTCTGCACCGCGCCGAACCCGCGCATGGCCCCGCACGGCGGGTTGTTGGTGCGCACCGCCCAGCCCTCGATGTGGGCGTTGGGCACCCGGTAGGGCCCGGCCGCGAAGCACGAACCGTTGGCGAGCACCGCGGAGGAGGTCGAGGCGTAGGCGCCGCCGTCGAAGGTCAGGCGGGCCTCGACCTTGAGCAGCGTGCCGTCGGCGGCGGCCGTGTGGCGGTACCACATGTGGGCGGGATGGCGATGGACGTGGCCGAAGAATGACTCCTCCCGGTTGTAGACCATCTTCACCGGCCGCCCGGTGTGCAGGGCCAGCAGCGCCAGGTGGATCTGGAGGCTGATGTCCTCCCGGGCCCCGAAGGCCCCGCCCACGCCGGCCAGCTGGATGCGGACCAGCTCGGGGGCCAGGCCCAGGCAGGCCGAGACCTGGTCGAGGTCGTTGTGCAGGGCCTGGGTGCACACGAACAGGTCGACCCCACCGTCGGGGGCGGGGATGGCCAACCCGGCCTCCGTGCCGAGCGGGGCCTGGTCCTGCATGCCCACGTCGTAGGAGCCCTCCACCCTGACCGCGCCGGGGTGGGTCTCGGCCGGGTCCTCGTCCCAGTCGCCGTGGCGGATGACCAGGTGGCGGAACACGTTGCCGTCGGGGTGGATGGGCGCGGCGTGGGCCGCGGCCAGGGCGTCGACCAGAGCCGGCTGGGGCTCATAGGTCACGCGGATGGCGCCGACCGCCCGCCGGGCCGTCTCGGGGTGGTCGGCGGCCACCACCGCCACCGGCTCACCCACGAAGCGCACCACGTCGCGGGCCAGCACCGGCTGGTCGGGCGACTCGAGGCCGTAGGTCGGGTTGCCGGGCACGTCGTCGGCGGTGAGCACGGCGTGGACGCCCCCGATGCGCAGGGCCGGCCCGATGTCGATGGCCACGATGCGGGCGCTCGGGTGGGGCGAGCGCAGGGTGTGGCCCCACAACATGCCCTCGGCGAACAGGTCGGACCCGAAGCCGAACCGCCCCTGCACCTTGGGGATGCCGTCGGGGCGCGGGGCCGACTCGCCCACCCGACCCTGGCCCGCGGTCCGCTGGGGCGAGGCCATGGTGGGGGCGGTCGGCGCGTCGACGCTGGTCACGGTCGGACCTCGGCCCGGCGGCGGACCGCCACCCGGACGGCTTCGATGATGCGGCCGTAGCCCGTGCAGCGGCACAGGTTGCCGCTGAGGGCCTCGCGCACGGTCAGGTCGTCGGGGGTGGGGCAGCGGGCCAGCAGGTCGTGGACGGCCATGACCAGCCCCGGCGTGCAGAACCCGCACTGCACCGCGCCGGCGTCGACGAAGGCCTGCTGCACGTCGGAGAGCACACCGTCGTCCGCCACCGCCTCGACGGTGTCGATGGGCCGGTCGACTGCTGAGGCGGCCAGCACCAGGCAGGCGCACACCAACCGGCCGTCCACCAGCACCGAGCACGAGCCGCACTCGCCCTGCTCGCAGGCGTTCTTGGCGCCGGGCAGGCCCAGGCGCTCGCGCAGCACGTGCAGGAGGCTCTCGCCCAACCAGGCGTCGGACACCAGGTGGGTGGTGCCGTTCACCTCGAGCGAGTAGGTGGCGGGCGACGACGCCGCCGGCGAGGGCGCGCTCACGGCGCGGCCATCCGACGCAGGGCGCGGCGGGCCAGCACGCCCACGCAGTGGCGGCGGTACTCGGCGGTGGAGCGGTGGTCGTCGATGGGACGGGCGGCCGCGCTGACCAGCGCCCCGAAGCGATCCAGGTCGGCCGGGTCGATGACCAGGTCGGGCCACGCCACGTGATCGGCGGCCCAGGCCTCGGCCTCGGGGGCGCGCCGCACGGTCGGCCCGGCCGAGCCCAGCGCGACCCGGATCGACCGGCCGGCGTAGTCGCACACCACGGCCACGCTGGCCACGGCGATGACCATGGCGTTGCGGGTGCCCACCTTGAGGAACTCCTGGGGGCCGTCGAGGACGGGCACGCGGACCCCGGCGATGACCTCGCCGGGCACGAGCGCGCTGCGCTTGGGACCCACCAGGAACTCGGCCAGCGGCACCTGGCGACGCCCACCCAGGGAGTGGACGAGCACCACGGCGTCGAGCGCGGCCAGCCCGGGCAGCGCGTCGCCCGCCGGCGAGGCCGTACCCAGGTTGCCGCCCAGGGTGCCGGCGTTGCGGATCTGCGGGGAGCCCACGGTGCGCGCCGCCTGGGCCAGCACCGGGACCAGCCCGGCCAGCTCGGGTGCGGCCAGCTCGGCGTAGGTCAGCCCGGCGCCCAGCTCGAGCTGGTCGCCCGTGCGCCGCCAACCCTGCAGCTCGTCCACCCGGTCGAGCGAGATGACCGTGCCGAGCGGATGGCGCCCGGCGTTCACCGCCACCATCAGGTCGGTGCCCCCGGCCAGCAGCTCGGCCTCGGGGCGGGCGGCCAGCTCGGCGCACGCCTCGTCCAGCGAGCGCGGTGACAGGACGGTCATCGATCAATTGTACGGAGCGCCTTCAACAGTTTGTCAACGATCTCGGCCCCTCCGGGCAGGGTTCATGCCCCCGAAACAGGCCGGTAGCGTGGCCGGGGCCGCGGGGCCGCCGAGCGGGGGGAAGGGGGATCGGGATGAGCGAGGCGCTGACCTACAGCTCGGCCCCCGGCCGATGGGCGATCGTGGCCACGGTCATGGGCTCGGGCATCGCCGCCATCGACTCCACCGTGGTCGGCATCGCCCTGCCCGCCCTCGGCCGAGACTTCGCCGCGCCGCTGGCCACCCTGCAGTGGGTCGTCACCGGCTACATGCTCACCCTGGCCGCCTTCCTGCTGCTGGGCGGCGCGTTGGGGGACCGCTTCGGGCGGGCCCGCGTGTTCTCCATCGGGGTGGCCTGGTTCGCGGTGGCGTCGGCCCTGTGCGGTCTGGCCCCGTCGGCCGGGTGGCTCATCGCGGCGCGGGTGCTCCAGGGCGTGGGCGCGGCCCTGCTGGCCCCGGCCAGCCTGGCCATCCTCCAGGCCTCGTTCCGCCCCGAGGACCGCCCCCGCGCCATCGGGGCCTGGTCGGGCCTGGGGGGCCTGGCCACCGCCGCCGGCCCACTGATCGGCGGCTACCTCATCTCCATCGGGTCCTGGCGCTGGGTGTTCTTCATCAACCTGCCGGTGGCGGCCGCGGTGCTGGCCATCACCGCCCGCCACGTCCCCGACAACCGCGACCCGCAGGCCTCGGGGCGCATCGATGCGGGCGGCGCCGCGCTCGCCGTGCTGTGGCTGACCGGCGCCACCTACGCCCTGATCGAGGGGCCCACCCAGGGATGGACATCGCCGGTGGTGGTGGTGGGGCTGGGGGTGGCGGTGGTGGGGTTGGCCGCCTTCCTGCGCACCGAGGCCGTGGTGCGCCACCCCATGCTGCCCCTCGGGCTGTTCCGGGCCCGCCAGTTCCGCGCCGCCAACGGCGTGACCTTCATCGTCTACGGCGCCCTCGGGGGTGCGCTGTTCCTGCTGCCGGTCGAGCGCCAGGTGGTGGCCGGCTACACGCCGCTCGAGGCGGGGCTGACCCTGCTGCCGGTGACGCTCATCATGTTGGTGTTCTCGGCCCGCTCCGGTCGGCTGGCCGCCCGTATCGGGCCGCGCCTGCAGATGAGCGTGGGGCCCGTGGTGGTGGCCGCGGGCCTGGTCCTGCTGTCGCGGATGACCCCGACCGGCAGCTACGTCACCGACGTGGCGCCGGCGGTGGTCGTGTTCGGTGCGGGCCTGGCCATCACGGTGGCCCCGCTGACGTCGACGGCGATGGGGGCGGCGCCGGCCGCCAACGCCGGGGTGGCCTCGGCGGTGAACAACGTGGTGGCCCGCACCGCGGGTCTCCTGGCCGTGTCGGTGCTGCCCTTCCTGGCCGGCATCACCGGTGACAGCTACCTGGACGCGACGGCGCTGGCCGGCGGCTTCCGCACCGCCATGCTCATCGCCGCCGCGGTGTGCGCGGCCGGCGGCGTGCTGGCCGCAGTCAGCATCCGCAACCCGCGCCCGGTCCGGGCCGAGGAGCCGACGGAGGCGTGCAGCCACTGCGCCCTGGACGCCACCCCGATGGCGGTGGAGCTGGCGGTCAGCCAGGGTTCACCCAGGCAATAGCATCACGGCCATGGCGACCGATCCTGCCCTGGCCGACGACCTCATCGAGACCCTGCGCAAGTGGGTGGTGGCCGACGTGCTGCCGGTGGCGTCGGACTTCGAGCACGCCGACGAGTACCCCGAGGCCATGGTGGCCCAGATGCGCGAGTTCGGGCTGTTCGGGGCCACCATCCCCGAGGCCTACGGCGGGCTCGAGCTCGACACCCTGACCTACGCCCGGGTGGTCGAGGAGCTGGCTGCCGGGTGGATGTCGCTGTCGGGCGTGCTGAACACGCACATGATCTGCGCCAACCTGATCAAGCGGTTCGGCACCGACGAGCAGAAGCAGCAGTGGCTGCCCCGCATGGCGGCCGGCGAGATCCGGGGCGCCTTCTCCCTGTCCGAGCCCGACGCCGGCTCCGACACCAAGGCCCTGCGCTGCAAGGCCACCCCCGACGGCGACGAGTACATCCTCGACGGCACCAAGATGTGGGTCACCAACGGCCAGCGCGCCGGCATCGTGGCGCTGGCCGCCCGCACGCCCGAGGGCATCACCTGCTTCATCGTGGAGAAGGAGCCGGGCGAGCGGTTCGAGGGCATCTCGGTGTCCAAGACCATCGGCAAGCTGGGCTACAAGGGTGTGGAGACGGTCGAGATGGTCTACGACGGCCACCGGGTGCCGGCGGCCAACATGCTGGGCGGCCAGGAGTGGCTGGGTCGGGGGCTGCAGCTCATCCTGTCGTCGCTGGAGCTGGGCCGGGTCAACGTGGCCTCCCGGGCGGTGGGCGTGGCCCGGGCCGCCTTCGAGGCGGCCATCAAGTACTCGCAGGAGCGCGAGACCTTCGGGGTGCCCATCGCCCACCACCAGGCCATCCAGTTCAAGCTGGCCGACATGGCCACCAAGCTCGAGGCCTCGCGGCTGCTGGTGCACAACGCGGCGCGCCGCATCGATGCCGGTGAGCGGGCCGACGTCGAGGCCGGCATGGCCAAGCTGTTCGCGTCGGAGACCGCCTTCGAGGTGGCGAGCGAGGCCATGCGAATCCACGGCGGCTACGGCTACACCACCGAGCTGCCGGTGGAGCGCTACTACCGCGACGCCCCGCTCATGATCATCGGGGAGGGCACCAACGAGATCCAGCGCATGGTCATCGCCCGGGGCTTGCTGTCGCGCTACGCCGAGAGCTGAGCTCCCGCTCAACCGCCACCGAACCGGGTCACCTGTCATTGGTGGAGGCCGGCCGGCTGGGGTCAGCTCCGAGGTGACGTGGACGGCAGCGGGTCGCCCACGAGGTGGCGGGCGAAGCGGTGCGCCACCGAGACCAGGGTGAGGGTGGGGTTGTAGCCGGCCGAGGTCGGGAACACCGACGAGTCGGCCACCAGCACGTTGTCCACGTCCCAGAGGTGCCCGTCGGGGTCGACCACGCTGGTGGTCGGGTCGGTGCCCATCCGGCACGTGCCCATGATGTGGTAGCTGGCTGGGGTCTCGTACGTCGCCGCCCGACCGCCGGCATGGCTGGTCGTGCTCGTCCCCGGAGCATCGACCGGGGGCGAGGTGGTGGTGAAGGCCCACTCGGCTCCGGCATCGCGCAGGATGGCCTCGTGGGTGGGGGCCACGTGGTCGGACAGGACCAGCTCGTGGCGATGGGGCCGGTAGGTGATCCGCCCGGCCGGCAGGCCCCAGGCGTCGACCACCGTCGGGTCGAGGTCGATGCGGTTGATGGGCTGGGCCAGGTCCTCGCCCTGGACGGTGAACACCCACAGCCGGTCCCGCAACGACGAGTCGCGCATGGCTGCGCCGTGCAGGCGTCCCGAGCCGTAGAGCTTGGCCTCGCTGACTGGCTGGTTGCCGCCCCCGTGCTCGGTCAACCCGCCCCGGATCCAGGGCAGCCGGGCGGCGCGGGCCGCGGCCTGCTGGGCCTCGTCGCCCACGATGGAGTCGTCGTGGGCCGCGGTCACGCAACGTCCCCGCATGGTGTGGAGGCGGAACGGGAAGGCGCCGACGGTCAGGGTCTGGAAGTGGAACATGAGGTGGCGCCCCACCAGCCCCGACGAGTTGCCCAGCCCGCCGTCGGGCGCGCCGGTCTGGCCCAGCATCAGGCGGGGCGTCTCGAAGGCGCCGGCGGCCAGGACCACGTGGTCGGCCCGGACGTGGCGCTCGACCCGCTCGGCATCGAGGTAGCGCACACCCGTGGCCCGCCGGCCTGACGCGTCCAGGGCCACGCCGGTGACCCGCGACTCGGGCCGGATCTCGAGGCGGCCGGTGCGCAGGGCCCGGCGCAGCAGCGCCACCGGGTCGCCCTTGGCATCGATGGGGCAGCCGTACCAGCCGCAGAAGCCGCAGTTGTTGCAGGCCGGACGTCCGTCGTAGGGCTCGGAGTTGATGCCGGTGGGGGCCCGGTAGGGATGCAGCCCGGCCCGCTCGGCCGCCTGCATGGACAGCACCGCCCCGTACATGTCCGGCCCCGGCGCCATGGGGTAGGGGCCAGAGCGCCAGGCCGCGAACGGGTTGGTCTCCTCGCCGGCCACCCCGATGATGCGCTCCACCTCGGCGTAGTAGGGCTCGAGGTCGGCGTAGGAGAAGGGCCAGTCGGCCACCGACGCCCCGTCCTGGGGTCCCAGCGTGGACAGCAGGCGGAAGTCGTCTTCGCGCAGCCGGGGGAGCTTGGCGTCCGCGTGGTACCCGCCGCCCCCCACCGTTGACGGCAAGGAGTTCACGTGGCCCACCACCAGGTGGTCCCCGTCGTCGGGGTGGCGGCGATACGTGCGGGGTTCGACCAGCGGGTCCGGGCCGAGCAGGTGGCGGTGGATGAGCTTGAGCTCGTCGTTGGACAGGTGGCCGAGCGGCTCGTGAGGGGCGTCGAGCGAGAGCAGGTGGTTGCGGCCCTTCTCCAGCATGACCACCGACCACCCGGCGTCGCACAGCACCTGGGCTACCGCCGCGCCCGACGGCCCGGACCCCACGATCACCGCGTCGGCGTCGAGGTCGGTCATCGCCCGCTCGTGGCTCGGTCGTGGAGAATTGCGCGCGGAAATGCGCGAAACGCCACAGCCAAAGATGCCCAGTTTCGGAGGGGGAGGGTCATGTCGGGTGGGTGACCTCGTGGTCGGTCCAGCCCCGGGGCTGCACGTCGCCGTCGAAGGCGATGGCGGTCCACCCCTGTCCGTCCCGGTTCCCGCCGTAGACCGGGTCGCCGTAGAGCGACTCGCAGGCGTGCTCGAACAACAGGTCGCGGAACGCGGGCTCGATCGACTCGTGCAGGCGGCGCTTCTGCTCGGCCGCGTCGGCGTCGGCGAAGTCGTCGCCCAGCGCGGCCAGGCCGGCGCGGTAGCGCTCCTGCCAGCCCGTGACCGGGCCGTTGAACTCGCGCTCGGGCCGTCCCTGGGACCCCTCGATGCGGGTGCGCCAGGCCAACTCCTCCAGGGCTCCGATCTCCAGCCAGCGCTCGAAGGCGGCCTCGCCGCCCTGTCGTCCCGAGAAGGGCCCACCCGCGAACAGATGCGGCGGGTCGAAGCCGAAGGCGCCCAGCAGGCGGTCGACGTAGTCGGCGCCCCCGGCCGCACCGGCCCCCGGGCACACCCCGTCGTCGGGCAGCAGCCGGTCGAAGGCGGCGGTGACGGTGGTGTGCTCCACCGTCGTGAGCCACACGAGATCGGCGGGGCCGCTCACGAGCCGGAGCCGCTCAGGGTCAGCTCGTAGCTGGCGTGGTCGCCCAGCACCAGCGCAGCGCCCGGCGGCACCACCACCACGGTGAACGGCTCCTCCACCAGGGCCGGGCCCGACAGCCGCGCGCCCGGACCCAGCCGGGTGCCGTCGTACACGGGGGTGTCCACGAACTGGTTGCCCCCGGTCTCGCCGAAGTAGACGGGACGGCTGGCCCGACGGGCGTCGTCGGGGTCGTCGCCGCCCAGCTCGGCCAGCCGGGGCGGCTTGGGTGTCCGGCCCACGGCGGTGATGCGCACGCCGCGCACCGTGGGCTCCTGCTGGCGGAACGAGAAGCCTCGGTCGGCCTGGTGCAGGTCGTGGAAGCGCTCGGCCAGGTTCATCAGCTCGGCCTGGTCCAGGTCGTCGCCGCTGCCGGCGGCGTCGGTGCCCAGGGTGGTGGGCACGCTCATGTCGAAGTTCTGCCCGGCGTAGGCCATCTGCACGAAGTGGTGCCGGGTGATGTGCTCGTCGTCCAGGCCGGTGGGGTCGAGCTCGTCGGTCACGTCCGAGTCCAGCTCGGCCACCAGGGCGGCCAGCTCGGCCAGGTCGACCTGCGACAGGGGGCTCACGTGGCTGCGGGTCAGGTCGACCTTGTAGTCCGACACCAGCAGGCCCAGGGCGCTGAAGGCGGGCGCCGCCTTTGGCACGAGCACCCGGTGCATGCCCAGCTCGGCGGCGATGGCCCAGGCGTGCACCGGGCCGTTGCCGCCGTAGGCGATGAGGTCGAGCCGGCGGGCGTCCACGCCGGAACCGGCCAGGACCCGCCGGGTGGCGTCGGCCATGTTGGCGTTCACGATGCGCTCGATGCCCCACGCCGCCTCCACCACGTCGAGGCCGAGCGGCTCGCCCACGTCGCGGATGACCGCAGCCCGGGCCGCCTCCACGTCGAGCTGCATGCGCCCGCCGGCGAACCGGTCCAGCGGCAGGAACCCGAGCACGGCGTCGGCATCGGTCACCGTGGCCCGATCGCCGCCGCGGCCGTAGCAGACCGGTCCCGGCACCGAACCGGCCGACTCGGGCCCGACCAGCAGGGAGCCCTGGCGGACCCGCGCCATCGACCCGCCGCCGGCGCCCACGCACTGGACGTCCACCATGGGCATGCCGATGTAGTAGCGGTAGCGCCAGTTCCAGTCGGTGCGGATCTCGGGCACGCCCCCGCGCACCAGGCAGATGTCGAAGCTGGTGCCGCCCATGTCGACGGCCACGAAGTCGGGGGTGCCGGCCCGCTCGGCCGCGGCGGCCGCCCCCATCACGCCGCCGGTGGGCCCGGACCCGAGCAGCGAGACCGCTCGGCGGGCCACGCTGGCCGGGGCCATGACACCACCGGTGGACGACATGATCAGCAGCTCGCCCTCGTAGCCGGCGTCGCGCAGGCGCTGGCCCAGCCGGCTCACGTAGCGCGACACGCCCGGGGCCACGTAGGCGTTCACCAGGGTGGTGGACACCCGCTCGAACTCGGGGCCCCGCGGCATCACCTCGTGGCTGAGCGAGATGTGGCCCACCTCGGGGAACTCCTCCACGATGAGCTCGCGGGCCCGGCGCTCGTGGTCCGGGTTCACGAAGCTGAACAGGAACATCACGGCCAGCGAATCGGCGCCCAGCTGGCGCAGCCGGCGGACCCCGGCCCGCACCGCGTCCTCGTCCAGGGCCAGCAGGGGCGCGCCGGTGTAGTCGACCCGCTCGGGGATGGGGATGCGGCTGCGGCGACGGGCGATGGGGAACGGCGCCGGGTAGGACGGGTCCCAGATCTGCTCCTTGTGGACCCGGCGCATCTCGATCTCGTCGCGGTGGCCCTCGGTCACCAGCAGTCCGACGTTGGCCCCGGTCTCGGTGATCATGGTGTTGTCGGCGGTGGTCGTGCCGTGGACCACGATGTCGACCTGGGCGCACAAGCCGGGCAGGTCGAGCCCGAAGGTCTGCGCCAGCTGCTCGAGGCCGGTCATCACGCCGATGGACTGGTCCTCGAGGGTGCTGGGGGTCTTGTCCAGGACCACCGATCCCCCGGGCGTCACGCAGATGAGGTCGGTGAAGGTCCCCCCGACGTCGACGCCGATGCGGTAGCCCCCACCTGTCGCATGCGTGTCCGGCACCTGCCCCCCAAACCTGACGTGTGTGTCAGGTCGAGGTTATCTCGCCGGCTCAGGCGGCGGCGCGGCGCTCGGCCCGCAGGGCGCTGGTGGCGTCCTCGTCCACGGCCAGGGAGAGGTCGTCGAGCGATCCGGTGAGCACGACGCCGTAGTCGCGGGTCGCGCCCGCCATCGACACGTACTCGTCGAGCACGTCGTCGAGCACGGCCTGGGGATCGCGGTCGAGCGGGTCGCCCCAGCCGCCCCCGCCGCCGTAGTCGTAGCAGACCTTCTGGCCGGCGGCGATAGGCACCCAGTCGGCGGTGTGGGCCACCACGTAGGGGTCGTCGGATCCGTAGCGGATGGTGAGCTGGTTGGGTGCCCCGGCCTGCCCTCCGGCGATGCCGGGCATGGGGTACTTCATGCCCACCACGTAGGTGTAGACCTTGGCGTCGGCCCGCACCTCCTTGACGTAGTGGCTGCCGCACAGGCCCCGCCACTGCCCGGGGCCGCCCGAGTCGGTGCGGTAGTCCCGGCTCCACTGGATGTGGGGGTAGAGGCTCTCGTTGATCTCGGCCGTGGCCTTCCACAGGTTGCCGAAGGCGGCGGCCTGGCAGCCCCAGGCGTCCATCCCCTCGGCTGCGTTGCACCAGCCGGCGTAGACCTCGGCCGAGTGGTCGGTGAAGCTGGCGCCGGTGCGCGGGTCGACCCCGGTGATCACCGTGGGGATCCCGGTCTTGTACACCTGGGGCACGGCCTTGTGGGGCAGCACGTGCTGGAGGGCCAGGGCGATGACCTCGCCCACATCGGCGCCCGGGTGGTGGGTGCCGGCCGAGACCGGTCGGTTGGGGGCCGGGTTGAGCACGCACCCCTGGGGCACGACCAGGTCGATGGCCTCGAAGAAGCCCTCGTTCTTGGGGATCTCGGGATCCATCATGGCGGCCACCTGGGCCACCGTGTAGCCCCGGGTGTTGCCATACGTCGACCAGGCCTGCAGCTCGGGGCGCATGTCGCTGCCGGTGAAGTCGATGCGGAGCCGGTCGCCGTCGACCGAGACGGCCACGTGCAGGTGCACGTCGGGGTTGCCCAGCGGGTCGTGGTCGACCCAGCAGTCGGCCTCGTAGCGGCCGTCGGGCCAGGCCGAGACCTCTTCGGAGAAGCGCCGCGCCGCGTAGTCGATCATGAAGTCGACCGACTCCTCCACGGTGTCGGTGCCGTGGCGGCCGATGATCTCGCCCAGGCGGGCCGCGCCCAGCTGGGCGGCGCCGATCTGGGCCCGCAGGTCGCCGATGTAGTCGGGCAGCCGGTTGTTGACCTGGAGGGCGTAGAGCACGTCGCGCCGCTCCTCGCCCCGGTCGATCACCTTCACCACGGGCCAGCGCACGCCCTCGCCCCACACGTCGCCGGCGGTCACGTTGTAGCCGCCGGGCACGCCGCCGCCGGTGTCGCCGTGGTGGCACTGGATGGAGGCGATCAGCACCATGCGCCGGTTGCCCGTGGCCGGGTCGTCGGCGAACACGGGGGCGAACACGTTGTAGTCGGGCAGGTGGCCGCCGCCGTGGTAGGGGTCGTTGGCCACGAACACGTCGCCCTCGCGGAACTCCTCGACGCCCAGGAACTCGAGGGCGAAGCGCACCGGCAGGGTGGAGGTGAGCATGAACTGGGGGATGCCCACGCTCAGGGCGGCCAGCCGGCCGCGGGCGTCGAGCACGGTGGCGTTGCGCTCGTTGGACTGGTTGAGGATGGGCGTGGTGGCGGTGCGGCTCACGTAGGTGGCCATCTCGAAGCACACCGTCTCCATGGCGCCCCGCACCACCTCGGCGGTGACCGGATCGACCTGGGGATCGACCACGGTGCGCCCACGAGGCTTGGCCAGCTCGATCAGATCGATTGCCATCGACGTCCCCCTTCAACCTGACATCTGTGTCAGGAATGGTACTCCGACAGCTCCGGGACCGGGTCCTGACCGCGCTCGGTCAACCGGCGGGGCGCCCGGCCCCGCCACCGCCGATGCTGAACGGGCCGCTGTAGGTGACCAGCACCTGGTCGACCCCGTCGGGGACCTGGGCCAGCCCGAGCTGCCACGGCTGTCCGTCGTCGGTGGACAGGGCGTTGTCGGCCGCCCAGGTCGGGCCGGTGGGGGGGATGGCACCGGTGTCGGCCTGGAACGCGAAGGCGCCATGCGGGAGGGAGGCGGCGGCCAGCCACCAGTGGCCGTCGACGAGGGCGCCGCCGGTGAAGGGCGCGGTCGGAGGATGTGCGGGATCGGAGAAGGCGGCCGACGGGCAGGTCACGGGGTGGCCGGTGACGGCCAGGCAGACGGAGGTCAACCCGCCCGCGGCGTGCACCTCGACGGTGCCGTGGGGCAGCGCGGCGCGGGCGATCAGCGGGAGCGCCTCCAGCTGGTGGGTGATCTGGGCCTGCACCCGGGCCACGCCGGCCAGGTCGGTGGGTCGCACCGAGGCCACCAGGGTCCGGGCCACCGGGAGGTCGAGCAGGTCGCGCCCGGTCCACGCATCGACGCGGACCTGGATCCCGGCGCCGCCCGGCCAGGTCCGGATGAGGCCGACGGGGACCCCCGTGTTGGGGTCGAGGACGACCATCTCGGCCGAACCGTCGGCCAGGCGGGTGCCGCCGAACCAGCTCTGGGCGAAGTCGCCGGTGCAGCCGCCCCCCTCCGGGCAGGCGGTCACGTCGAGGTCGGACGAGGCGCCCGGCCCGGTGGCGTAGGTGGCGTCGGTCACGACCCCGGCGCCCGCGGTGGTTCGCAGCGCGGGCACCGCCAGCGGCGCCAGCCCGCCCGTCGACGGGGCGGCGAACCCGTGCAGGGGGTCCTGGTCGACCCAGGTCAGGTGGTTGGCGACGGCCAGGGCCTGGGCCAGGGACAGCTGGCGGAAGCTCACCGTGACGGTGGCGCCACGCTCGTGCCAGCTCAGCGTGTCGGGCGTCAGGGCCTGGCGGTCGGCGGTCGTCGGGGGGGAAGCGGTGGTGGGCTGGGCCCCGGGCGGGAACGGCTCTCGGGTGACGGTCCCGGCCTGGCCCCGGATGGTCTGGGGTGACTGCTGCTGGCCGACGATGACGCCACTGCCGACGTCGGTCCCCGAGCTGATCGTGATCAGCATCTCCGGGTGCCCGCCGGCCCCGAGGAGCTGTCGGGTGCTGGCCACCACGCCCGGAGCGAGCGCCGGCGCGGTCGGAGCGCTCGTGGTCAGGCTCCACATGACCAGGCCGCCGGGAGTGGCGGTGGGCAGCACGGCCGCCTGGCCGCCGGTGGCGTGGACGTCGGGTTGAGCGATGGGCGATGCCGGCGACCGGTTCGGACGGGTGCCCCCCTCCGAACGCATCCACCGGGCCGCCAGGGCTCCCGCGATCAGGACCATGGCGACGGCCGCGGCCGCCAGCCACACCCGTCGACCGGCGCGGTTGGACCGGTCCACCGAGGACGGCTGGGGCTGGGGCCCCACGGCCGAGGAGGACGGGTCATCCAGGGGCGGCATCTGGTAGCGCACCCAGCTTGCGTGCTGGCGGATCTGCTGTTCGAGCTCAGGCATCGGTCTGGGTCCCCACTTTCAGCTCGGCCCGGAGGCGGTCGAGCCCCCGGGCCAGGTGGTTGCGCACGGTCGATACGGAGATGTCCAGGAGCCGGGCCACCTCGGTCAGGCCCCAGCCGAACCCCTCCACCAGGTAGACCACCTGGCGTTGCATCTCGCTCAGCTGGTCGAGGGCCTCGGCCAGGCCGGGTTCCACCTCGGGCAGCTCGGCGGGCGAGGGGGAGGGGAGCAGCGGTCCGCTCGGACGGGGGCCGCGCCTGGCCTGGCGCCGGGCCATGACGTAGAGGTAGCCCTCGGGGTTGTCCATCCCCTCGACCCGGTCCCAGTGCCGCCAGGCGTGGAGCAGCGCGTCGGTGGCGGCGTCGTGGGCCGCGTCGATGCCGGCCACCGGCACCAGCGCCTGGTACAGCCGAGGGCCGTAGGCGCCGGCGAAGGCGTCGTAGCCGGAGTGCTCGGTGCTGCCGAGGCGGGGCGAGGTGGTCATCTACCCCTCAAAGGGTGGGCGGGCCCCGAATGTGTCACAGGGGTCCTCCGATCGCTCCGGTCGGCCCCCGCGTTTCCTGACACCGGCGTCAGGTTCGGCGGTATCCTCGCGGCATGGCCACGCCGAAGATCATCAGCGTCGACGACCACGTCGTGGAGCCGCCCCACGTGTGGCAGACCTGGCTGCCCGAGAAGTACCGGGAGCGGGGCCCGCGGGTCGAGCGCAAGCGCTGGGGCAGCTTCCGGCACCTGTCGGGGGCCAAGTACGACATGGTCGAGGACCCTGAGGGCGAGTGGGGCGACGCCTGGTACTACGACGACGAGCTGATCTACGTCCAGAAGAAGTTCGTGGCCATCCCCCGGTCGGCCAGCCAGCCCGACGACGACGGCCATCCCACGCTGGACCGGTCGCAGATGACCATGACGGCCATCACCTACGACGACATGCGCAAGGGCTGCTGGGACCGTGACGAGCGCATCAAGGACCTGGCTCTAAACCACACCGACGGCTCGCTGCCCTTCCCGACCTTTCCCCGCTTCTGCGGCCAGACGTTCCACGAGGGCAAGGACAAGGAGCTCGGCCTGGCCTGTGTGCGGGCCAACAACGACTGGATGATCGAGGAGTGGTGCGGGCCGTCGGGCGGCTACAACATCCCGCTGTGCCTGATCCCGCTGTGGGACGCGGAGTTGGCCGCGGCCGAGACCCGACGCAACGCTGAGCGGGGGTGTCGGGCCATCGCCTTCAGCGAGATCCCGACCCGGCTCAAGCTGCCCAGCATCAACACCGACTACTGGGACCCGCTCTGGCAGGTGTGCGACGAGTACGGCGTCACCGTCTGCATGCACGTGGGCTCGAGCAGCTCGAACCCGGCGGCGTCGCCCGACTCGCACAAGGCGGTGGGGGTGACCCTCGGGTTCAACAACGCCATCGCGTCGATGGCCGACTGGCTGTTCTCGGGGAACCTGCTGCGGTACCCGAACCTGAAGCTGGCCTACTCGGAGGGCCAGATCGGGTGGATCCCCTACATCCTGGAGCGGGCCGACACGGTGTGGGAGAACCACGACACCTGGACCGAGGCCAAGGCGGCCATCCCGGTGCCACCGTCCACCCAGTACTACGGCCGGATCTTCGGCTGCTTCACCGCCGATCGCCACGGCCTCAACTCGTTGGGCGAGGTGGGTGAGGACAACATCTGCTTCGAGACCGACTACCCCCACACCGACACCACCTGGCCCGACTCGGAGGCCTACGTGGAGAAGCTGTGCGAGGGCCTCGACGAGGACGTGACCTACAAGATCCTGCGGGGCAACGCCATCAAGATGCTCGACCTCGACCGCGTCTGACTTCAGGCGGCCAGCGCGAGCTGCTGGGGTCGGCGCTGGCCCGGCAGGATCAGGCCCGCGGGCGTGGTCCAGATGGCGGACCCATCGGGGCGCACGGCCAGGTTCCACCCGATGCGGTGGGTCACGCCGTGGTGGTGGCGGCACAACAGGATCAAGTTGATCAGGTCGGTCGAGCCGCCATCTTCGAAGGATCGGATGTGGTGCGCGTCGCACCAGCCGGGTGGTCGGTCGCACCCGGGGAACACGCATCCGCCGTCTCGGGCGGCCAGGGCTCGCCGTTGGGATCGGCTGGCCAGCCGGACGTCTCGCCCGAGGGCGAGCGGTACGTGCCGGCCGTCGACCAGCATCGGGTGGAACACCGGATCGCACAGCAGGTGCGCGTACCGTGCCGGGTCGAGTCGCTGCCCGTCGGGGGTGAAGAGCGTGGCGATCAGCCGTGCGACGAGCGGCGATGGCTCGAGCGAGGTGCCGTCGTCGGTGGGGGACAGGTCACTGGTCGACCCTGCCGGCGGATCGCAGGGCCGGTCGGTCGTGGTGGTCGGCGTCTCGCTGGAGATGGGCGCGGGCTGGGTCGCAGCTTCGGCGTCGGGCTCAGTGCAGATGGGCGCGGGGTCGGTCGCAGCTTCGGCGTCGGGATCGGCGCACGTGGGCACGGGCTCGACTTCGCCGTCGGCCAGCCGGGCGATGAGGGTGAGGTCGACGGCGGGGGCCTGCCCCGGCTCGCTGCCCTGGGACCGTCGGCAGATCTCCACCAGTGCCAGGGCGCGCAGGGTGGCCCGAGAGGGGATCTCGAGCTCGGGCGCCTGCTCGTGGTCGCGCTGGTACCGGCGCCAGAGCTTGTCGGCCTCGCGCTCGATGACCTCGGAGACGGTCAGGGCCGCCTCGCCCACCAGCTCGCCGGAGATGGCGGTGGAGTCGCCCACGGCGTTGAGGTTCAGGCGGTTGCGGGTCAGGTCGGCGACCGGGTCGTAGCCGCCGTCCTGGTCCCACAGGGCGGCCAGCTCGGCCACCATCCGGCGCCAGATGGCGAAGGGCGCGTGCTGGGCGGCCTCGATCAGCTCGCCCTGGTGGTCGATGACGGTCTCGGCGATGCGGGGGTTGGCGGCGTCGGCGATGGCCCGGGCGTGGTCGAGGGTGATGCGCCCGTCGGAGAGCGCCTCGTCGACCTGGCCGAGCCCGGCGCGCAGCTTTGTGGCCAGCTTCACCCGTGAAGCGACGTCAGGGCGTGCCGACTTGGCGTGCTCGGCCAGCCAGGAGGCGGTGCCCACGCCGAACCTGCGGTCGCACACGCCGCGGACCTCGAGCTCGCCCAGGACGTGGAGCTGGGCCGCATCGAGCGCGGCGCGAGCCGCCTCGAGCACGATGGCGGTCTGGCAGAGCTCGTCGTCGGACGCGAACGAGACGTCGGTGCCAGCCGCTCCACGGCAAGATTCCGCCACCTGCTCCGCCTCGAACACAAGTTCTACGATGATCGCTGATCGCGTAGATCGCAAGGGCCACGTGGCGGTTTCTTCTGCACGCGTTGCCGACGACCCGGTGACGGCGTGTCGGCCGCAGCCATGCTTCGCCGCTCAGGTGGGGTGGTCGGCCAGCCAGGTGTCGCCGAAGGCGAACTCGGCTTCGAGGGTGCGCCGCACGTCGTTGCGGCCGGCCCAGTCGGCGATCTTGCCGCCCACGATGGGCACCTTCACGTTCATGGTGATGGTCACCTGGTGATCGGTGGTCCCGGCGCCCGGCACCAAGGCCATGGAGCCCTTCAGCTCCACTGGGGCGCCGTCCACCTGCACCTCGAAGGTGCCGGCCCACGACCCGTCCTCGTTGCGGGCCCAGTCGTCGGTCTGGCGCATCGTGTTGGTCGGCTTGAGCACCTTGCGGGCGAACCCGGGCAGGTCCACGTCGACCACCCGGGACGACGCCACGCGCAGGTGGTCGTCGTCGGCGTCGACCGCCGTCAGCGCCACCTCGCGGTGGCCCATCCCCTCGTACTTGGCCACCGTGGCGTCGGGGTCGGCCAACATGGCCAGCACCCGCTCGATCGGCGCCTGGTAGGTGTGGGTCTGGCTCAGTTCCATGACACCATCCTCTCTTCACCGGTCGAACCTGTCACCCCAGCGGGCCCAGAGAGGTCGCTCAGGTGACAGGTTCCACGGTTGGGTGTCCCTCAGTCGAGTTGATGGCCGACCTCCCGGTCAGTCGAAGAGCAGGGCCACGGCCGTCTGGCTGGCCACCCCCAGCAGCACGCCGTCCTGGCTCCACAGCCGGGCCGCGCCGTGGACGTAGCCGGCGGTGGCGAACTGGGGGTCGAGGTCGACCAGCACCCACTCGCCGTCGGGCGCCGGACCGTAGCGCAGGGTGTTGTCCAGGCTGCGCCCGCCCCCGGCCCGGCCCGCGGCCCGGACCACGGACGACGGCACCAGGTCGGCCACGAAGCCGAGGGTGGGCCGGCTGGTGGTGGCGGCGCGCATGCGGGCCCACAGCATCCGCCCGGGCATGCCGGCGCCACCGGCCTCGCCCTCGGGGTCGCGCAGCTCGACCGAGTCGAGCCAGCCCCGCCTGCCCTCCGACAGGGCGAAGGGCACCCGGGGCACCCATTCGGGGGACTCGTCGGGTGGGCGCACCTGGGGCATCTCCCCGAGCTGCAGCTCGAGTCCGCCCGAGCGGGCCACGCCGGTGGCCGCCATGGCGTTGAGGATCAGCCGATCGGCCACCGAGGCGGTGATCCGCAGCTGCGAGGAGCTTCGCCCCCGGGCCAACACCTCGACCCGGCAGTCGAGGACATCGCCCACGGGCGTGCTGTCCACGAACTGCACGGTGGCCCACAGCGCGTCCTGGTCGGTGTGGGCCTCGGCCAGGGCGGTGACCACGGCCAGGCCGGTGCCCCCGTAGAGGGCACCGTCGAAGCGGCCGAGGTTCGGCTTCAGCTCGAAGGACCAGTTCCCCGGGGCGAGGGGTTCCAGCCCGAGCCAGGCTTCGTCGGAGGGCATCCGCCGAGCGTAGAGGCCGGTGCGCGGCCCCGGCTAGCTCGGCAGGCTCGCCTGCGTCAGGCCGGCATCCAGGTGTTGTGGCGGATGTAGTCGTAGACGTTGGTGAAGTCGCGCTTGACCCGGTCGGGCAGGCCCACGGCACCGCCCAGCTGGCGGGCGCCCCAGAAGATGTGGGCGTTGTGCTCGACCACGAGGGCCGAGTGCAGGGCGTCGTCGACCGACTTGCCCAGGGTGACCAGGCCGTGGTTGGCCATGAGCGCGGCCGACCGGTCGACCAGCTTGGCCGCCACCTCCGGGCCCAGGCCGTCGGAGCCCGAGGCGTGGTAGTCGCACACGGGCACGTCCCCGCCGATGTAGACCACGAACTCGTCGATGGCGGCGGGGATGGCCATGCGGGCCACCGCGAACATCGAGGCATAGCGAGCGTGGCAGTGCACCACCGCTCCCGCCTCGGGGTAGGCGGCCAACGCGCACAGGTGCACGGCCTTCTCGGAGGTGGGGGAGCGTTCCCCGGCCACCACGTTCCCCTCCAGGTCGACCACCACCAGGTCGTCGAGCGCCATGGCCTCGTAGCTGAGCGAGGACGGCGTGAGCACCACGGTGCCGTCGTCCACCCGGCCCGACACGTTGCCAGCCGTGCCCTCCACCAGGCCGCGGGCGTGCATGGCCTTGGCCGCGGCCAGCACCGCCTCCTTCACCTCCTGGAGGGGGGCGCCGTTGACGCGGGTGTCGTCCGGCGGGGTGGATCCGTCCGTGGGGGTCACGACAGCACCTCCGGGTTGACGCAGTGCAACGGGGTCTCGCCGGCCAGGATGCGCCGGACGTCCTCGGCGATCATGGCGGTGTGGTTGGCCTCGGTGTCGTAGGTGGCCCCGCCGATGTGGGGGGTCAGCACCACGTTGGCCATGTTGATGAGGGGATGGCCAGCGGGCAGGTGCTCGCCGTCGAAGTGGTCGAGGCCGGCGCCCGACAGGTGGCCGGACTGCAGGGCGGCGACCAGGGAGTCCAGGTCGTGGAGCCCGCCGCGGGCCGAGTTCAGGTAGACGGCGCCGTCGCGCATGGCCGCGAACTGCTCGGCGCCCATCATGCCCAGCGTGTCGGACGTGGGCGCGGCGTGCATGGACACCACGTCGGCCTCGCCCAACATGGCCTCGAGCGAGTCGTGGGTGGCCTCGTCGGAGTAGGGGTCGTAGGCGATGACCTGCATGCCCAAGCCCTCGAAGCGCCAGCGGGCGGCCCGACCCACCGCCCCCAGACCGACCAGGCCCACGGTCCGCCCGGCCAGCTGCCAGGCCCGATAGCGCTGGTAGGGGATGGAGCCGCCGGCGAAGATCTGGTTGGTGCGCACGTCGTGGTCGCCGGGCAGGAGGTGGCGGGTCACGGCGAAGAGCAGGGCGACGGTGAGCTCGGCCACCCCGTCGGCGTTGCGACCCGGGGTGCGCAGCACCGGGATGCCCCGTGCCGTGGCCGCCGGCACATCCACGTTGGTGGGATCCCCCCGGGTCGAGCCGATGACCCGCAGCGGGCGGTCGAGCACCTCGCCCGACACGAAGTCGGCCTCGCACACCAGGACGGTGGCGCCCAGGTCGTCGACGCGCTCAGCCAGCTTGGCGCCGTCCCAGATGCGCAGGGGGTGCTGGTCGATCCACGGGTCGTACGTCACCCGGCACAGGTCGCGCAGCAGGTCCAGCCCCGGGCCCCGACACGATGCGGTGATCAGGGCCGCCGGGCGCCCGTCGTCCTCGTCGCTCATGGTTCCCCCACACCTGACATGCGCGTCACCTTAGAGGACCACCGCTTCAGCCGGGGCCGTCGCGGGCCGATAACCTGACACGCATGTCAGGGATCGGAGAGGGCGCAGTGGACCAGGTGGACGGCAGGGAGACCGACGTGGTCGACGATCCCTTCGACGACTTCAACCGGGCCATGGGGGCCGACGGCGACGCCACCCCCTATCCCGGCTTCATCGAGGTGCGGGGCGCCCACCTGGTGGCCGAGTCCATCGACTACGAGGCCCTGGGCGAGTCACCGGCCCTGTTCACCGCCTACAGCTACGAGGCGGTCCACGAGATCCTGGGCGACGGCGAGCGCTTCAGCTCGGCCGGCTACGGCGAGGTCATGGGCGAGGTGATGGGTCGCACGATCCTCCAGATGGACGAACCCGAGCACCGCTCGTACCGCTCCATCCTCCAGCAGGCGTTCACCCGCAAGGAGATGGAGCGCTGGGAGACCGAGCTGGTCAGGCCCCTGGTGAACCGCATGGTGGACGAGTGGATCGAGGAGGGTCGAGCCGACCTGGTGCGCCAGCTGCTGTTCCCGTTCCCGGTGTCGGTCATCGCCGCCCTGCTCGGCCTGCCGGCCGAGGACCTGCCCGAGTTCCACCGCCTGGCCGTGCAGCTCATCGGCGTGACGGTGGACTGGGACCGGGCCGTGGCCGCCTCCGCCCAGCTGCGCGACTACTTCTCCGGCTTCGTGGCCGACCGTCGGCGCCACCCGGCCGACGACATGATCTCGGTGCTGGTGGAAGCCGAGCAGGACGGACAGCGCCTGACCGACGACGAGATCTACGCCTTCCTGCGGCTGCTGCTGCCCGCCGGGGCCGAGACGACCTACCGCTCCTCGTCGAACCTCATGTACGGCCTGCTCACCCACCCCGACCAGCTCGAAGCGGTGCGGGGCGATCGCAGCCTCTTGCCCCAGGCCATCGAGGAGGGCATCCGCTGGGAGCCGCCGCTGCTCATCATCGTGCGCAGCGCCACCTGCGACACCGAGGTGTGCGGCGTGCGCATCCCCGAGGGGTCCAGCCTGATCATGAACCTGGGCAGCGCCAACCACGACGACAGCCGCTGGCCCGATCCCGAGCAGTTCGACATCTTCCGTGAGCGCCGCCCCCACATCGGCTTCGCCCACGGGCCCCACCTGTGCCTGGGCATGCACCTGGCCCGGATGGAGACGACGGTGGCGGTCAACACCCTGCTGGACCGGCTGCCCGACCTGCGCCTCGACCCGACCGCCGGCGACCAGTACATCGCCGGCAGCCTGTTCCGGGCGCCGCCCCGCCTCGACGTCGTCTGGGGCTGAGCAAAGGCGTCAGCGGCGCACGATGGCGGCCAGGCGCGCCCGCTCGGTCCAGATGATCCACGCCAGCGCGCCACCCGTGACGGCCAGGGCCAGGGCGCACTGCACCACCGAGGTCCAGCCGTGGGGCCAGTGCGATCCCGAGTCACCGCTGAGCTCCACCTGGAGCGACACGATCAGGCCGAAGGCGGCCACGGCGGTGGCCGGCGTCAGGGCGCAGAACAGGATCAGCTTGGGGGTGGACATGCGGTCGGGGTCCGAGGTGCGACGCCCCGCCGACCAGCCGCTGCCCTCGGGCGCCGGCTCGGCGTCGGCGTCGGTCATCGCAGGTCGGCCGCGGCCCGGCCGGGCATGAGGGGCAGGTCGAGGTAGGTGCGGATCCCCGGTTCGGCTTCCACCACGTAGGGCACCGCGTTCACGCAGTGCATGGCCGTGGCCAGGATGCCCTCGTTGCGGCGCAGGTCGGCCGTCTCCACCGACGGCGGGTGCATCCCAGCGAACGTGGCCCGCAGCGGGGGATCGGCGTCGAACTCGACCTCGAAGCGCTCCCCCTCGGGTCCGAAGGTCCAGGCCGGGTCCAGGTGCTGATCGCCCATCAACCAGTTGACCCGCACCGTCATGAACACCGTCCCGTCCACCAGCCCCTGCCAGGTGAAGCGCTGGGCGGCCACCGTGCCCGCCTCGATGGTGCCCACCGGCGTGTCCAGGTCGACGGTGGTGACCGCCATCTCGTGGACGGTGGCCTTCTCGGCGTCGAGCCGCACCCCCAGGCCCTCGGCCACCATGTCGATGGACTGGCAGAAGCCGTCGCCCAGCAGGCCGAGCATGGGGCTGGCCGCCGCCGCCTCGGGGGTGTGGCCGAAGAGCATCACGTCGCGCACCACGAAGGCGGTGTCGTAGGTGCGGATGTCGGAGAACTCCTCGGCCCGCACGTGGCGCACGTCGCGGCAGAACGCCGACAGCAGCAACGGGATCTGCTCGGTGATGCCCCCCGGGTTGATGCCCGAGCCGTGCAGGCTCACCCCGCCAGCTCGGCACGCCGCCTCCACCTCCACCACGTCGTGGCTGGCGAAGGGGTACACCCACCCCACCGGTGTGACCAGGTTCTTGCCCGAGGCCAGCAGGGCCACCACGTCGGCCTGGTCGGCCAGCATCGGGCTGTAGACCACGCAGTCGGCCTCGGTGGCCAGGATGGCGTCGCGGTCGTCGGTGGCCGTCACCCCCACCGGGTCGATGCCGCAGATCTCACCCACGTCGCGACCCGCCTTGTCGGGGCTGTAGACGAAGGCACCCACCAGCTCGAGGTCGGGGTGGGCCACCACGCCCTCGATGGCGGCGCGACCCACGTTGCCGGTGGCCCACTGGATGACCCGGTACGGCATCGACCGCTCCCTCGCTTGTACGTTTCCCGAATGATCCTCGACCTGTTCCAGGTGCCCGACAAGGTAGCCATCGTGACCGGGGCCGGCCGCGGCGTGGGTGCCGGCATCAGCGTGGCCCTGGCCGAGGTGGGGGCCCACGTGGTGTGCGCCGCCCGCACGCCGGCCGACATCGAGGCCACGGCCGAGCAGGTCCGCGCCACCGGGCGCCGGGCCCTGGCCGTGCCCACCGACGTGACCGACCGCGCCCAGCTCGAGGCCCTGGTGGCTGCCACGCGGGCCGAGTTCGGCCGCATCGACATCCTGGTCAACAACGCCGGCGGGTGGCCGCCCCAGCCGTTGCTGCGCACCAGCGAGCGTGCCTTCGAGTCGGCTTTTCGCTTCAACGTGACCTCGGCCTTCCTGCTCACCCGTCTGGTGGTGCCACCCATGATCGAGACGGCCGGCGGCGGGGCCATCGTGAACATCTCGTCGCGCGCCGCCAGCATGGTGCAGCAGGGCTTCACCGCCTACGGCACCTCCAAGGCCGCCCTGTCGTTCATGACCCGGGAGATGGCCCCCGAGCTGGCGCCCAAGGTGCGGGTCAACGCCATCGAGCTGGGCGGCATCGAGACCGACGCCCTGGCCTCGGTCCTGACCGACGAGTCCGTTCGACGCCAGCTCGAGGAGAACACCCCCATGCGCCGGGTGGGCCAGGTCACCGACGTCGCCGCCTGCGCCGTCTACCTGGCCACCCCGGCCTCGGCCTGGGTCACGGGGAAGGTCTTCGAGGTGGACGGCGGCACCGAGCACCCGAGCTTCTCGATCCCCGTCCAACCCTTGTGACCCGAGCCTTCGTGCTCAGCGGCGGCGGCAGCCTGGGCGCGGTCCAGGTGGGGATGCTGCTGGCCCTGGCCCAGGAAGGGATCGAGCCCGAGCTGGTGGCCGGCACGTCGGTGGGCGCCGTCAACGCGGCCTGGGTGGCGGGCCGGCCCGGCCTGGACGGAGCGCGCCGGCTGGCCGAGATCTGGCGGGGGGTCGACCGCGACGACGTGTTCCCGGCCGACCCGGTGGTCGGTCTGCGCGGCCTGCTCGGGCGCAGCGACCACCTGGTGTCCTCGGACGCCCTGGCCGACCTGCTGCGCCGGCACCTCACCTTCACCCGGCTGGAGGACGCGCCGGTGCCCCTGCTGGTGGTGGCCACCGACATCGTCACCGGCATCGACCTGGTGCTCGACCACGGTGACGCGGCCACCGCCGTGCTGGCCAGCGCGGCCATCCCCGGCGTGTTCCCACCCGTGATCGTCGACGGCCACACCCTGATCGACGGCGGGGTGACCAACAACACCCCGCTGTCGCACGCGGTGGCGGCGGGCGCCACCGAGCTGTGGGTGCTGCCCACCGGCTACCCCTGCGACCAGCACCGGGCGCCGCGTTCGGCGCTGGGCATGGCCATGCAGGCGGTCAGCCTGCTGGTGCAGGAGCGGTTGATCCTGGAGGTGGCCGCCTACCAGCACCAGGTCGAGCTGCACGTGCTGCCGCCGCTGTGCCCCCTCGACGTGTCACCCATCGACTTCTCCCACACCGACGAGCTCATCGATCGGTCCCAGCGGGCCACGCGGGCCTGGCTGGGCCAGGACCACGGCGGCGACCAGACCGCGTGGCTCGGGTTCCACACCCACGGCGACCAGGTGCCGCCGCCTCGGCGCACCTCCTAACCGTTCCCTAACCCCCAGGCCACGGATCGATGGCCGACCGTGACCAGACTGGCCCTGCCATCGGATGCACGCATCCGGTCGACCACGAATCCGCTGGGGGGGACCCGTGACCACGATGACCACCTCTCGTCGCCTGCTCGTCCTGGGGGTGGCCGCCATCGCCGTGGTGGTGCTGGCCGCCTGCCAGCCGCCCATCCTGGGTCCGGCACCCTCGCTGCCGGCGGCCGGGTCGTGCTCGACCGGTCCCGAGTGCTGCCCGTCTGTGGCCGCCGGGGTCACCTACTACGGCAACCTGCTCTACGGCCACGACGTCGACCAGGCCGAGGACCTCTACCTGGACGTGCGCAGGCCCTCGACCGCCAGCGGCGGGTTGCCGGCCATCGTGTACGTGCACGGCGGCGGCCACATCTCGGGCAGCAAGTGCGAGGAGGGGACGAAGCAGGGCGACTACCTGGCCCAACACGGCTTCGCCGTGTTCTCGGTCGACTACCCCCTGGCCAGCGACACCGTCCACACCTCGAGCGACGTGCCCCAGGACGTCGAGCTGGCCGTGCAGTGGGTGCGCACCAACGCGGCGGCCTTCGGGGTGGACCCGAACCAGATCGGCCTGTGGGGCGGGTCGGCCGGCTCCGACGTGGCCGTGGACGCCGCCTACATGGCCCAGCGCGGCGATCCGGCGGCCCGGGTGCAGGCGGTGTCGGGGTGGTCGGGCGGCTACGACTACATCGACGAGTTCTACCGCGACCCGGCCAACGCCGGCCACGTCGGCAACGACGGCAGCGACTACGTGGGCTGTGCCGACACCACCGACCTCGGGTGCGTGGCCGGCAACGCCCAGATCTCCCCGGTCACCTGGGCCGCCCACGACGACCCGCCCACCCTGCTGGCCACCAGCACGGACTTCACCGATGGTTGCGAGAGCGTGGAGCCGCAGAACGCGGTGCAGATGCAGGACGCCCTGGCCGCTCGAGGGGCACCGGTGAAGCTGATCACCACCGGCGCGTGCGCGCACGCCCTGGCCTACTGGAAGGCCAGGGCCGACGCCCCGGCGACCGGCTCGATGATCGACAACCTCGTGTCCTTCTTCCAGCAGAACCTGACCGGCACGCCGATGAGCCCGACCACGCCGGCCCCGTTGCCGGCCAAGATCACCGGCGTGTCCATCACCACCCCCACCTCGACCTGCTCGCCGAGCGCCTCGGGCGTCACCTACGCGGCCAACGTGGGCTACGCCTCGGACTTCGGCCACCCGGTCTACGCCGACGCCTATCGCCCCACGGCCGGCGGCTCCCACCCGGCCGTCGTGCTGGTGCACGGGGGTGGCTTCACCGGCGGCGACAAGTGCGACGCCGAGGTCGCCTCGTCAGCGGTGGCGCTGGCCCAGCAGGGCTACGTCGTCTTCTCGGTCAACTACCCGCTGGCCACGGCCACCCAGCCCACCTTCCCGAACCCGGTGTACGACCTGCTGAGCGGCGTGGCCAACCTCAAGGCCAACGCGACCACCTACGGGGTGGATCCGGCCCAGATCGTCCTGTGGGGTGAGGGGGCGGGCGCCAACCTGGCCGAGGAGGCGGCGCTGGCCGCCCCCCTGATCTCGACCGGCTCCGAGGTGCGGGTGGTGGTCGGCTACTCCGGTCCCGTCGACGCCTTCAGCGACGTGGGCCAGTACAGCCTGGTCGCCGGCGCGACCCCTCCCGAGGACTGGGCCGCATACCTCGGCTGCGATGACCCCGTGACCACCACCTGGACCCCCACCGCCAACACCTGCTTCGGCCGTTGGGAGCAGGCGTCGCCCGCGCTGATGACGGATCCGGCCGCCACCGGCACGAGCGTGTTCACGGTGAACTCGAACGACTTCACCGGGACGGGGACCTGCGAGACCACGCCCATCACCCAGGCCGTCGAGCTGTGGAGCGGCGATGGCCACGTGGGGATCCCGACCGGCGCGACCAGCCCCACCGCCTGCGCCACCGGGTTCGGCCTGCTCCCTGACCAGCTCGATGCCACCCTCACCTTCGTGCAGGCCCACCTGGGGAGCTGATGCGCACGCCGGCCCTGGCTAGGCTCGCACCCCATGGCCGACCCCCCCGCGCCGGCCAACCGCACCTTCGACGAACTGGTCGTCGGCGACGCCATGAGCCTCACCCGCGAGCTCGGGTCCGAGGACGTGGCCCTCGTCTCGGCCATGGGTCGCGGGTTGCTCATCGAGGACGGCCAGGGCGACGGGTACCTGGCCACCAGCGTGGGCTACGCCGGGTGGGCGGCGGCGCTGGTGCCCGCGGTGCTGGCCACCGTGCTGCCCGGTCCCGGCACCGTCTACCGCAGCCAGTCGCTCCAGTTCCTCGGTGAGATCCACGAGGGCGACGTGGTGACGATGACCGTCACCGTCGCGGCCAAGCACCCGTCGGACAAGCGGGTCGACCTGGACTGCGTGGCCGTCAACCAGCGCAACCAGACCGTGGTCCGCGGGGTGGCGGAGGTCGTCGCCCCGTCGTCGCACCGGGAAGGGCGTCGGGGGGTGGCCCCGGATGTGGTCTTCCACGACCACAAGCACTACGAGACCCTCATCCGGTCCAGCCGGGGCTACCCCGCCACACCCACGGCGGTGGCCTACCCGTGCGAGGAACTGGCTCTCACCGCGGCCATCGAGGCGGGGGACGCCGGGTTGATCGTGCCCATCCTGGTGGGTCCCGAGGAGGTGATCCGCCGGCTGGCCGACGACCTCGGGCTGGATCTCGAGGGTGTCGAGGTGATCGATGCCCCCGGGCCCGAAGCATCCGCCGCCCGCGCCACGGCGCTCGTGCACGCCCGCCACGCCCGGATGCTGATGAAGGGCAGCCTGCACACCGACGAGCTCATGCGGGCCGTGCTCGATCGCTCGCACGGGCTGCGCACCACGCGGCGCCTGAGCCACGTGTTCATGTTCGACGTGCCCACCTACCCCAAGCCGCTCTTCATCACCGACGCCGCCATCAACATCTCCCCGACGCTGGCGGAGAAGGCCGACATCTGCCAGAACGCCATCGAGCTGTGCCACGCCATCCGGATCGAGGTGCCCAAGGTGGCGATCCTGAGCGCGGTGGAGGTGGTCAACCCGGCCATGCCCTCGACGTTGGATGCCGCCGCCCTGTGCAAGATGGCCGACCGTGGGCAGATCCGCGGCGGCCTGCTCGAGGGCCCGCTGGCCATGGACAACGCCATCAGCCCGGCCGCGGCGCGGACCAAGCACATCGACTCGACGGTGGCGGGCGACGCCGACATCCTGGTGGTGCCCGACCTGGAGGCGGGCAACATCCTCTACAAGAACCTCACCTACCTGGCCCGCGCCGACGCCGCCGGCATCGTGTTGGGTGCCCGGGCCCCCGTCGTGCTGACCAGCCGCACCGACACCGTCCGCACCCGCCTGGCCAGCTGCGCGCTGGCCGCCGAGTACGCCCGCTGGCAGCGCTCGGCCGCGGCCCGGGCCCCGTCCGCGACCTAGAGCGAGGCGGCGAGCGCCCGCTTGTCGACCTTCTCCATCGGCGTCAGCGGCAGGTGCTCGACGAGACGCAGGCGTTCGGGCAGCTTGTGGTGGGCCAGCTGGTGGGCGGCGTGGGCGCGCAGCTCGTCGAGGGTCGGGGCGCGGCCGGGTCGGTGGGGGCCACCACCGCCACACCGATCTCGCCCATCACGTCGTCGGCGACGCCCACCACCGCCACCTCGGCCACGGCCGGGTGGGCGGCCAGCACGGCCTCCACCTCCATGGGGTAGACGTTGTAGCCACCGCGGACGTACATCTCCTTGGCCCGCCCGACCAGGCGGAGCCGACCCTGGTCGTCGAGGTGGCCCAGGTCGCCGGTGCGCACGAAGCCGTCGGGCCAGAAGGCGGCGGCGGTGGCCTCGGGATCGCGCCAGTACCCCGACATCACGGCCGCGGAGCGCAGGCACACCTCTCCCACCTGTCCCGAGGCCACGTCGACGCCCGTGTCGAGCTGGCGCAGGGCCAGGTCTACGCCGGGGTGGGGTCGGCCCACCGACACCTCGGCGTCGGTGGGCGGATCGGTGAACGACGTGCCCACGCCGGTGCCGGCCTCGGTGCAGGCGTAGCGCACGGCCACCGGTGCGCCCAGCCGCTCACGGATCTCGGCGATCAACGCCGGGGTGGCCGGGCCGCCGCCGATGATCACGGCCCGGACGCTGGACAGGTCGGTGCCGGCGAAGTCGGGGTGGTGGAGCATGAGCGCCAGCTGGGTGGGGATGCCGGCCAGCGCCGGCATGTGGTGCTCGGCGGTCATGGCCAGGGCCTCGCCCGCCCGCCAGTGCTCGACCAGGTAGGTGGTGCCGCCCCGCATCAGGGTGCCGGGCAGCTTGGTGGTGGGCCCGAGGTGGGCCAGGCTGGTGGCACCCAGGCCGGCGCCGCCGCCACCCCATCGGCCGCCGGTGTCCACCTGGGTGATGAAGGCGAGCTGGCGGCCGGCGAACACCGCCCCCTTGGGCAGCCCGGTGGTGCCCGACGTGAACACCAGGGCGACGGGACGGTCGGGGTCCGCCTCGATCGGCGCGACGGTGGCGCCGGCCACCCGCAACGGCGCCAGCATGCTGGCGGCCGAGTCGCCGGCCACCTCCGCGCCGATCACCAGCGCGGGACGGGCCCGATCGAGCACGGCGTCGCGCTCGTGGTCGGTGAGGCGGGGGTTCACCCCGGCGGTGATGGCGCCGAGCTTGGCGCAGGCGGCGTAGGCCACCACGTGGTCGGGGCAGGTGGGCAGGCACAGGGCCACCACGTCCCCCTCGACCACGCCCTGCGCCGCCAGGCCGGCGGCCACCTCGTCGGAGATCACGTCCAGGTCCCGGAAGCTCACGGACCACCCGGCGGGCGCGACCAGGCAGCTAGCATCACCCCACCGCTCGGCGGCCTCGCGCACGACGACGTCGAGCATCAGAGCTCCTGGAGCGTGCCGTGGCTGCCCGCCGACCCACCAAGACGAGCGTGAGCGGGTCGGGCGGCGGGGGTGGCGCGTCGGTCGACGGGCGCAACCTGCGCCGCCAGGGCCGGGTCACCCGCACGCGGCTGCTGGAGGCGGCGGTGCCGGCGCTGGCCGAGCACGGCTTCCACGCCGCCCGGGTGGACGACGTGGTGCGGCTGGCGGGCGTCTCCCATGGCACCTTCTACCTCTACTTCGCCAACAAGGAGGACCTGTTCCGGGCCCTGGCCGAGCAGTGCGCGGACGAGGCCGCGGTGCTGGCCGCTTCGCTGGGGGAGGTGCCGGACGGCGCCGCCGGCCACGAGGTGCTGCGGGCCTGGCTGGGGGAGTTCTTCGAGTTCTACCGCCGCTACGGCGTGGTCATCCGGGCCTGGGCCGAGAACCAGGTGGTGGACCGGGGGCTGGCCCGACTGGGCACGGCCTCGTTCGGTCGCATCGCCGACACGTTGCGCCAGAGCATCGCCCGGGCCTCGGCTCCGGGCCGTTCGACCCGCGTCAGCCGGGCCAACGCCCGCACCGTCGAGCTGCGGGCCGATGCCCTGCTGGCCATGATCGAACGGCTGGCCTACGTGATCACCAGCCGCGACCTGGGCTTCGAGCAGGACCAGCTGCTCGACGACTTGGCCCGGCTGGTGCAGCGCGGGTTCTTCCAGCCGCTGGCGGCGTAGCGCGGCGCGCGGGCGGCGGGGCTCGATGCTCAGCCCCTCATCTGGAGGCCACCGGGCTGGAGGCCGAAGACGTTGCGCGCCAGGGCGGTGCCGATGCGGGCGGGGTCCCACTTCACGGGCTCGCCCTTGACCGTGTTGGCCGTGCTGGCGCCGAGGTGCCAGCCCAGGTAGTGGGCGATCTCGTGGCCCACGGCCCGGAACACCTGGCCCGACACCAGCAACGACTCGTCGGAGGCCAGCCACGCCACCATGGGGGCGGAGTTGCCCGGGTTGAGCTGCTCGAACTCGTCGTCGGCCACCTCGTTGGCCTCGCGCACCGGGATGGAGGGCATGGCCTCGTTGACCATGCGGGTGGCCCCGCCGGGGGCGATGGCATTGGCCCGCACGCCGTAGCGGGCGCCTTCCAGCGCGGTGATGACGGTGAGGGCGGCGATGCCGGCCTTGGCCGCGCCGTAGTTGGCCTGGCCCTGGTTGCCCTGGAGGCCGGCCGAGCTGACGGTGTTCACGATGGCGGCCCGACGCTGGCGCTCGGCCTTGGACTCGGCGTACCAGTACACGCAGGCGTGGTGGGTCATGTTGAAGGTGCCCTTGAGGTGGACGGCGATGACGCTGTCCCACTCGGCCTCGGTCATGCGGGTGATGAGGGCGTCGCGCAGGATGCCGGCGTTGTTCACCACCACGTCGAGCCCGCCGTAGGTGTCGACCGCCACGCCGACGGCACGCTCGGCGCCGTCCCAGGAGGAGATGTCCTCGTAGGCGGCCACCGCCTCGCCGCCGCGGCCGCGGATGATCTCCACCGTCTCGTCGGCCGGCCGGTTGTCGGCGCCCTCGCCCTTCGAGCTGGGACCCGGGTCGCACACGACCACCTTGGCCCCCTGGGCGGCCAGCTCCATGGCCTCGCCCCGCCCGACGCCCCGGCCCGCTCCGGTGACGATGGCGACCTTGCCCTCGACGATGCCCATGCTGTTTCCCCCTGGGCCAACGGTGCGGACGCCCCGCGGCGCTGGCCGTGCTTGAATGGAAACCTGACGCTCGTGTCAGGTAGTGGATTCGTCAGGATAACCAACGACGGAGGGGGACGGCGCCGTGGCCGACTTCAGCGAGTACATCGGGCAGGCCACCGGTCGGGGCACGCTGGTGGTGGAGCGCGGGCCGCTGGCCAACTTCGCCAAGGCGGTGCTCGACGAGTCGGCGGTCTACGCCAACGCCGAGGTGGCCCGGGCCGCCGGGTTCGACAACGTGCCGGCCCCGCCGACCTTCGGGTTCTCCATCCAGAACTGGGGGCGCTTCGAGGAGCTGCAGACCGCCGAGCAGCCGGCCACCAACCCCATGTTCGAGGTCATGGGCAAGCTCTACGCCGGCGGTGGGATGGTGCTGCACGGCGAGCAGGAGTTCACCTACCACCAGCCGATCGTGGCCGGCGACGTGCTCACCTACGAGGGCATCGTGCGCGACATCTACGAGAAGCCGACGGGCGACCGGATCATGACCTTCGTGGTGGTGGAGGACACCTACCGTAACCAGGCCGGCGAGCCCGTCCTCACCTCCACCATGAACCTCATCCACCGGTCTTAGTTACGCTGCTCTTCGGGGAGGACCCAACCATGGATCTGAACGACCTCATCCTGGTGTCGGTGGACGACCACGTGGTCGAGCCGCCCGACATGTTCGACCAGCACCTCCCGGCCAAGTACAAGGACGTGGCCCCCCGGGTCGTCCAGACCGACAGCGGCGACGACGTCTGGTTCTACGAGGGCCAGCACCTGCCCAACATCGGGCTCAACGCCGTGGCCGGCAAGCCGCCCGAGGAGTACGGCATCGAGCCGACGTCGTTCGGTGAGATGCGCTCGGGTTGCTACGACATCCACCAGCGAATCGCCGACATGGACGCCAACGGCGTGCTCGGCTCGATGTGCTTCCCCAGCTTCCCGCAGTTCTGCGGTCAGCTCTTCAGCCGCACCGAGGACAAGGACGTGGCCCTGGCCATGGTCCGGGCCTACAACGACTGGCACATCGACCAGTGGTGCGGCTCGTACCCGGGTCGGTTCATCCCCCTGTCCATCCCGCCCATCTGGGATCCCCAGCTCATGGCCGAGGAGGTCCACCGGGTGGCGGCCAAGGGCTGCCAGGCCGTGACCTTCTCGGAGAACCCCGAGAAGCTGGGCTGGCCCAGCTACCACAGCGAGCACTGGGACCCGTTCTGGCAGGCGGTCAGCGACGAGGGCACCATCGTGTGCCTGCACATCGGCTCGTCGTCGCAGCTGACCATCACCTCGATCGAGGCGCCGATCAACGTGATGATCTCGCTGCAGCCCATGAACATCGTGCAGGCCGCGGCCGACATCCTGTGGTCCCGGGTGATGACCGAGTTCCCGGGCGTGACCTTCGCCCTGAGCGAGGGCGGCATCGGCTGGATCCCGTACTTCCTGGAGCGCTGCGACTACGTGTACGAGCACCACCAGAGCTGGACCGGCCAGGACCTGCCCAAGGTGCCCAGCGAGCTGTTCAAGGAGCGGTTCATCACCTGCTTCATCGACGACGCCGCCGGGGTGAAGAACCGCTCCGACGTGGGCCTGGACATGATCACCTGGGAGTGCGACTACCCGCACTCCGACTCCACCTGGCCCACCTCGCCCGAGCGGCTGATGCAGTCGCTGGCCGAGGTGCCCGACGACGAGATCAACCTGATCACCCACGAGAACGCCATGCGGCTGTTCCACTACGACCCCTTCGCCCGCATCCCGCGCGACCAGTGCACGGTGGGGGCGCTGCGGGCGCTGGCCACGGGCGTGGACACCTCGCCCAAGTCGTCGGGCAAGGCCGTGGTGCGCCCCGCCAGCCCGGTGAAGATCATCGACCTGGCCGCCGGCATCAGCGGTGGCGTCAGGTCGGCCTGACCCGGTCAGCTGCTGGCGGCGTCGCTCCAGGTGTAGAAGGCCGAGGTGACCGTGGAGTGGCCGTTGTCGGTGTGGGTGCCCACCGCCGCGCACCAGTCGGGCACGCAGGCGATGTCGGTGTAGGCCACCGGCACGGAGCCGCTGGCCGGGAGGTCGGGCGCGTTGTACCAGCTCCCGGTGCCGCTCTCGGCCAGGAGCAGCTCCGGGTCCGCCGTCCCCTTCACCGTGCCCCAGCCCACAGCCAGGCATTCGCCGCTGTTGGCGCAGGACACGCTCGTCAGGCCAGCTGGGGTGCTGGCGGGTACGGACACCGCGGGCCAGGAGGCGCCGTCGCCCTCCAGCACATAGGGGGTGGGCGGGCCGTGGTAGGTCCCGACCGCGCCGACGGCCCGACAGGGGCCGCTCGAGGGACAGGACACCGAGGTGAGTTGGGCCACGTCACCGGCGGGGGCCGGAGCCGGCACCGGAGCCGACATGCTGGTGCCGTTCCAGGTGTAGAGCTCGGAGGCGATGTCGAAGCCGAACGAACTCGATCCATCGCCCGTGACCAGCACGCAGTGGGTCGGGCTGCTGCACGACAGGGAGACGGGTGCGCCCGATCCCGGGAACGAGCCGGAGAAGGAGACGGGACCCGACAGGGAGGTCCCGTCCCAGGTCCAGTACTCATCGGGCGTGGTGGCCATGCAGAACGAGGTGCCCGTGCAGGCCACCACCCCGCCGCCGTCGGTCAGGGTCCGCTGGGTCCAGGAGGTCCCGTCCCACGTGTCCAGCGCGGACGTCCCGGATGAGCCGGCCACCATCGCCACGCAGTCGGTGGCCGACAGGCAGCCCACGTGGACCTCCTCCCCCGAGCCAGCCGGCAGGAGTGGGGTCGTCGTCCAGGTCGAGCCGTTCCAGCGGCGGACGTAGGGCTCGCGGTAGCCGCCGTACGCATAGCTCCCGCCCATCATGCAGAAGGTGCTGGTGGGACAGGAGAGGCTGTCGGCCTGGGTGTCGGCGTGCACGGTGGCGAAGGTGTCCGCGACCCAGCTGGTGCCGGTGTAGTGGTAGATGGCGCGACCCAACGTGGTCGCGTCCTGGCCCAGGGCCGCGCACGATGACGCCGACATGCAGGCCAACCCGTAGACCGATGGACCGAACCCGGCCCCCGTGCCCGTACCGCCCTGCCGCTCGACCCCGGCGTACGTCGGGCCGTCCTCGGTCCACGCAGACGAGGTGAGCTCGCAGTCAGCCGGGTTGCTGGTGGGGCAGGCCACCAGCCGTAGCCGCTGGCGAAGTCCTGGAAGCCCTGGGACGGGCCACCGATGAGGGTCGTCCCGTCCCAGGTGCCGATCTGGAAGTCATAGGAGTCGGTCGCCTCGCAGAAGGTGGCCGAGGCGCAGGAGACGTCGTACAACCCGGCGTTCCCCGTCAATCCGCTCGTCGCCACGTTGGCCCAGCTCGATCCACCGGTCCACGTCATGGCGCCCCCACCGACGGCCATGCAGAACGCGCTGGTCGGGCACGACATCGCGCTCACGGTGGATGCGGATGGGGGAACGGTCATGGGGCTGAGGGCGGATCCGTCCCAACGCCAGCCGACCACCCCGGTGCTGGTGTTGGCCAGGACCAGGCACGGGCCGGACGGGCTGCACCCCACGACGAAGCCATAGGTCGCGGGCGTGTTGAGCGTGGTCCAGCTGGTGCCGTCGAAGTGGTACAGGGACGGGGGCTGGGGCACCTAGTCGACCCCGCTGTCCGTGCCCAGGCAGTTCGAGGCGGAGGAGCAGGCCAGGGCGGTGATGATCTCCGGTGGCGAGGCGAGGTCGGTCCAGGTGGTGCCGGTGCGCAGGGCGGCGGCGGTGCCGGCGGCCACGCACTGACCCGACGGCAGGCAGCTCAGCGCCTCCAGGTCGTTCGTCTCCTTCGCGCCCCCGGGCACGGGCACGCTGGTGGCCGTCCAGCTGCCCTGGAAGTCGCAGGCGGCGGCGATGAGCACCACCACCAGCGTCACCGCACCGACGACGGCCCATCGTCGTGCGCGCATGCCGCCCTCCACCGCTATTCGTCCCGGTTCCCCCAACGGTCCGCCATGATAGCGAGGTGGTGGAGACCGAGCGGGGGTCACAGATCCGCCGGATCGCCTTCCTGGCGGCCATGGTGGCCATCATGGCGTTGGCCACCGTGATCCGGGCGCTGCCGGTGAACTCGGGTCTGCCGTACACGACCTACGTCGACGAGGGCCACTACCTCAAGCCCGCGGCCCACATGGTGGCGGGTTCGACCTGGCAGGTCGGGCGGTACGAGCACCCCTACCAGCATCCGACCCTGCTCTACGACCTGACCGCGGTGGGTGCCGAGCTGGCCCGGGTAGGTGGGGCCGGCCACGTGGTGAGCCAGGCCCGCACGGCGACGCGCTCACCCCAGTACGACGTGATCGAACCCGAGGCGCTGATCCGATCCGGTCGGGTGGTCGACATCCTGCTGGCGTCCTGGACCGTGCTGTTGACCATGCTGCTGGCCTGGAAGCTGCTCGGGCGCACCGGAGCGTTGGCCGCCGGCATCGTCTGCGCGCTGACCCCGGCGCTGGTCAGCCGCAGCCCGATCGTGATCGTGGACACGCCCGCCACCTTCTTCGTGGCCCTGACCATGTTGCTGCTGGCCGGCTCGCGCACCTGGCCGCGCCGCCAGACCCTGGTGCTGGTCCTGGCCGGCGTCAGCGCCGGGCTGGCCTTCACCTCGAAGTACCCCTCGGGGGCGGTCTTCCTGGCCGTGGCCGCCTACACCTGGCTCGATCACGAGTTGACCCGCGCCCGGCGCCTGCGGTTGATCGGGTGGTCGGCGCTGGGCGGGGCAGTGGCCGCGGTGGCCACCATGCCCGGGTTGGTGCTGGCGCCGGGGCAGGTCCTGCGCGACATCAGGTCCGAGGTCACGATCTACGCCCACAAGACGAGTCGCGCCAACTACCTGCGGGACCTGGTCAGCGGCCACGAGGTGGGCTGGCTGGTGGTCATCCTGGGCCTGGTGGGCGTGTACCTGTTGTGGCGGCGGCGCGAGAGCCGCCAGATCACCGTGGCCTGGTTGGTCTTCGCCGTGCCGTTCGTGGTCTCCCTGGCGCCCCAGCGCTACCAACCCTTCCGCAACCTCATCCCGCTGCTGCCCTTCCTGGCCATCGGGGCCGCGGCCAGCCTGGGATGCCTGGCCCGGGTCGGGGGTCGTGCCGTGCACCTGCCGCGGGCCGCCCGCCAGGCCACCGCCCTGGCCCTGGCCACCCTGGTCGGGGTGTCGTTGTTCTTCGTGGGGGTGCAGCCGTCGATCCGGGCTGAGTCGAACATCGTCGACACCCGCACCCAGACCGTCGACTGGCTGGTGGCCAACACCCACCGGGGCCAGCACGTGCTGGTGGCCGAGGAGCTGGCCATCCTGCCGGCCGAGCTGGCCCGCATCCCGGCCACGGTCGAGGTGCGCTCGGCCACCGACCACCTCACGGCCGACGAGCTGAAGGCCTACGACCACGTGGTGACCGGCTCGTTCACCCCGGCGGCGACGGCGTGGACCGACGCCGAGGGCGGCTCGCCGGCGGTGACCTACGGCTCGCACGTCTCGCCCCTGGATCCGTTCACCTACCTCGGCAACGACGAGCGGATCCTCATCTTCTCCCGCCCTGGCTAGACCAGTCGCCAGCGGGGGAGCACGATGCCGTCGACCTCGGGGCTGAAGCACACCTCGACCGCCTGGCCGATCTCGATCGTGGCCGGGTCGACCTGGTCGAGCGCGCCGTCCGGCGTCTCCACCACGTTGCCGCAGAAGCGGATGGTCGGCTCCTCGTCGAGCTCGACCACGATCACGTTGTAGGGAGCCACCTCGGCGTAAGCGGCCAGAAGCGGGGGGTGGGGGACCACGAAGGACCAGATGTGGCCGCGCCCCGAGGCCGCCTCCCAGCTCGACGCCAGGCTGGTGCAGTGCGGGCACATGGGGCGCGGGGGCATGCGACGCCGCCCGCAGGACGTGCAGCGCTGCACCCGCAGCTCACCGGCGGCCGTCCCTTCCCAGAACGGGGCCGAGTCGTCGTCGGGGGCGGGGAGCAGGAACGCGGCGGTGGTTTCGTTCACGTCGACCCCCGCAACAGCAGGGCGCCGGTGGGCACGCCCTCGCCTGAGGTGACCAGCGACCAGTGGGCGTCGGGGACCTGGTTGGTCGACGTCCCCCGCACCTGGCGCACCGCCTCGGTGATCAGGTTGAAGCCGTGCAGGTAGGCCTCGCTCATGCCGCCACCGGCGGTGTTGGTGGGCAGCCGGCCGCCGACCTCGAGCCCGCCGTCGTCGGTGAAGGGACCGCCCTCGCCTCGGGCGCAGAAGCCGTAGCCCTCCAGCGACAGCAGGATGAGCGGGCTGAAGGCGTCGTAGAGCTGGGCCACGTCCACCTCGTCCGGGCCGATCTCGGCCATGGACCAGAGCTTGGCCGCACAGGCCCAGGCCGGGCCGTCGAGCGGGTCGTCGCAGAAGTAGTTGGTCATGATCTGGTGCTGGCGGGGGATGGACTGGGCCCAGGCGTGCACGTAGGCCGGGGGGTGGGGGTGATCGCGGGCCCGGTCGGCCCGGGTGATGACCACGGCCGCGGCCCCGTCGCTCTCCAGGCAGTTGTCGAACAGGCACAACGGCTCGGACACCCAGCGGGCGTCGAAGTACTGCTCGCGGGTCAGGGGCTTGTCTCGCATCATGGCCGCCGGGTTGCGGTTGGCGTGGGCCCGGAAGGCCAGGGCCACGTTGGCCAGGTGGTCGCGGGTGGCGCCATGGTCGTGGCAGTAGCGGCGGGTGAGCATGGCGATCTCGTCGACCGGGCGCAGCAGGCCGAAGGGGCGCGTCCACTGGTGGTTGCCCTTCACCCGGTCGGCCACCCCGGCCCAGGGTCGGGCCGAGGCCGATCCCCGCTTGCGGCTGCGCCAGGCCACGGCCACGTTGCACTGCCCGGCGGCCACGGCCATGGCGGCCTGCCCCACCACCCCACAGCCGGCACCCCCGCCGTAGCCGACCTGGCCGAAGTAGGTGATGTCGCCCAGCCCCAGGTTGCGGGCGATCTCGACCTCGTCGGTGGTCTCGAGCGTGTAGCTGGACAGGCCGTCGACCTCGCCCGGGGCGATGCCGGCATCGTCCAGGGCGGCGGCGATGGCTTCGAGGGCGAGCACCTTCTCGGACGGCTCCAGGTGCTTGGCGAAGGGGGTCTGGCCGATGCCGACGATGGCGGTGCCATCACGCCAGGGCGGCGTCACCGGGATCGGACGACCAGTGCGTCGAGGGCCAGCGCCCCGGTCGGGGTCACCACCAGCGGGTTGACGTCGATCTCCGCGATCTCGTCGGCGAAGTCGAGGGCCAGGCGTTGGAGCTTGACCAGCACGTCGACCACCGCGGACACCTTGGCCGGCTTCTCCCCCCGCTGGCCGGCCAGGATGCGGCTCACCTTGGTGTCGGCGATCATGCGAGCCGCCTCGGCCTTGTCGAAGGGCGGCACCCGGACGGCCACGTCGTCGAACACCTCGACCAGGGTCCCGCCCAGCCCGAAGGCGATGGCCGGCCCGAACAGGTCGTCGTGGCTCATGCCCACCATGGTCTCGACCGCACCCTCGGCCGGGCCGGGGGCGGTCTCGCACACGAGCACGCCGGCGATGGCGGCGCCCTTGGCTCGCCGTCGGGCGATGGCCATGAACTCGTCGAAGGTGGCCCGCACCGCGGCCGCGCCCTGCACCCCCAGGCGCACCAGCCCGAGGTCGGACTTGTGGGCGATGTCGGCCGAGTCGATCTTCATCACCACGGGTCGTCCGGTGTCGGCGGTGAGCTGGCGGGCCGCCCGCACGGCGGCGGCGGCCGAGTCGCAGCGCATGTCGCGGGTCACGGGGATGCCGTAGGCGGACAGCACGGCCTTGGAGTCGGCCTCGGAGAGGGCCGCGCCGGGCTTGGCCTCTTCGAGCAGGGCCGCGACCTGGGCTGCGCCGGCGGCGCGTCGGGTGACCGGCTTGGCGAAGGGCGAGGTCCAGCGCTGCTGGGTGTCCCAGTAGTCGAACCAGGCCCCCGCGGCGCGCACGCAGTTGCGGAACGTGCGGAACACCGGCACCCCACCCGGGGCCAGCACCTCGGAGTAGGACTCCTCGAACAGCGGCGATCCCCAGACGACGAACACCGGCTTGTGGGTGGTGCGCTGGACGTCGACCAGGTCCCGGGTGAAGCGGTCGGACATGGAGGCCAGGGCGCCGGTGATGGGCACGATCACGGCGTCGATGTTGGGGTCGGCCACGATGGCGTCGAGGATCTTGCGGCCCCGCTCGTCGCCCGAGGGTGGCCCGCCGCTGTCGACGGGGTTGGACACGCGCAGGTAGTCGGGGATGTAGCTGCGCAGCTCCTTGCGTGTCCTGGCCGTGAGCTCGGGCAGGGTGAGGCCGGCATCGGCGCACAGGTCGGCCATGTGGGCGCCGGTGCCACCCGAGATGGAGTACACGCACACCCGCCGCTGGGCGGCGCGGCCCCGGCGGGGGGCCACCGTGCGGCAGAAGGCGGCCGACAGCTCGGTCAGCTCGTCCAGCCCGTCGACGCGCACGACCCCGTACTGGCGGAAGACGCCGTCGATCACCCGGTCGCTGCCGGTCAGGTGGCCGGTGTGGCTGGCCGCCATGGACCGGCCCTCGTCGGTCTTGCCCACCTTGACGGCCACGATGGGCACGCCCCGGCTCATGGCCGCATCGGCTGCCAGCTGCACCGTGCGACCCTCCTTGAACCCCTCCACGTAGGCGGCGATGGCGCCGGTGGCGGGCTGCGCCGAGAACCAGTTGGCGAAGTCGGCGAACTCCAGGTCGACCTCGTTGCCGCACGGGGCCCAGTGCGACATGGCGAACCCCACGTCCTGGGACTGGAACACCGGCCGGCCCTGGTGGCCCGACTGGGTGATGAGGGCCAGCTTGCGCCCCGGGTTGGACTCGTCGAAGGTCTCGAAGGCGTTGAGGTTGGTGTTGGGGCCCAACAGGTGGGTGTCCGACGCCGACACCAGCTCGGCCAGCTGGCGCTGGCGCTCGATCCCGGCGCCGCCGACCTCGGCGAACCCGGCGCCGAAGATCACCGCGAACCTCGCCTTGGCCGCGGCCGCCTCGGCGAAGGCGGCCAGCGAGTCGTTGACCAGGATGACCGCCAGGTCGGCCGGCCCGCCCGGCACCTCGGCGATGGTGGGGTAGCAGGCCAGGCCGTCCAGCTCGGTGCGGCCGGGGTTCACCGGGACCACGGTGGCGCCGAACACCTCGGCCCAGCCCCGCAGCTTGCGCCACATGTTGGTGGCCGGCCGTCGAGGGGTGTCGCTGGCACCGATGACCACCACCCGCTTGGGGCGGAAGAAGGTGTCGAGGTCGACCTCGCGCAGGCGGGTGGGTCGGCCGGAGACGTCCAGGGCCGGCGGCGCCTTGGGAGAAGGGGGCATGCGCCGACAATACCTGACGTGCGTGTCAGGTAGCGTGGGCGCCATGGAGCTACGCGACGCGGTCATCGTGGACACGGTCCGCACCCCCATCGGCAAGCGCAACGGGGCGCTGGCAGGGTGGCACCCAACGGACCTGCTGGGCCACACGCTGCGGGCCCTGCTGGCCCGAACCGACGTCGACCCCGAGCGCATCGACGACGTGGTCGGTGGCAACGTCACCCAGTCGGGGGAGCAGGCCTGCAACGTGACCCGCAACGCCTGGGTGGCAGCCGGGTTGCCCCAGTCGGTGCCGGCCACCAGCGTCGACCGCCAGTGCGGCAGCTCCCAGCAGGCCATGCACTTCGTGGCCCAGGGGGTCATGTGCGGCAGCTACGACCTGGCCATCGCCTGCGGGGTGGAGTCCATGACCCGGGCTCCCATGGCCTCCAACGCCACCGGGGGCACGGGACCCTTCTCGCCCGACTTCCTGGCTGCCTGCGACAACCAGCTGATGACCCAGTTCGAGGTGGCCCAGATCCTGGCCCGCCGCGCCGGCATCGACCGCGAGCACATGGATGCCTTCGCCGCCGAGTCCCACCGCCGGGCCCAGGCCAACTGGGACGACGGGCACTTCGCCGGGGAGACCGTGCCCGTCCCCATCAAGGAGGCGGACGGCACGGTGGGCGACGCCGTGCTCGAGCGCGACGAGGGGATCCGCCCTGAGTCGACACCCGCGTCGCTGGCCCAGCTCGGACCCGCGGCCAAGTGGGACCCGGACCTGGCCCCCGACATCACCGCCGGCAACTCGTCGCAGATGTCCGACGGCGCCGCGGCCATGCTCATCGCCGACCGGGCCACCGCCGAGGCGCTCGGCCTGCCGGTGCGGGCCCGTTTCGTGTCCTTCGCGGTGGGCGCCGAGGACGCGGTGCTGGTGCTGTCGGCGCCCAACCCGGTGACCCGTCGGCTGCTGGCGCGATCCGGGATGACCATCGACCAGTTCGACAGCATGGAGTGCAACGAGGCCTTCGCCGCCGTCGCCCTGCGCTGGGCCGACGAGTTCCTGCCCGACGGCGACCTCTCGCGGTTCAACCCGCGGGGTGGGGCCATCGCCATCGGCCACCCGTTGGGCGCCTCGGGCGTGCGCATCGCCACCACGCTGCTCGGCGACCTGGAGGCCACCGGCGGCCGCTACGGGTTCATGACCATGTGCGAGGGCGGGGGACAGGCCAACGCCACCGTCATCGAGCGACTCAGTTGACGCACAGCGAGCAAATCACCACGCAGAGTGGGTAGATGCTCCCAGGATGGGTCGGAGGACCTGTCTGACGGGCGACGTCCGCGGGTAGGAAGATGGGTGTCCTACCGGGCCCCGGCCCAGGAGCCTCGTCACCATGCCCTCCGCCCTCGACATCCGAGTCCTCGAGCTCGACGACCTGACCGTCGTGGGGTTGGACGGAGTCATGGGCGAGGAGTCCCTGGGACAGGTCGCCGGGGCTGTCGACGCCGCCCTGGCCCGGCACGTGTCCACCATCGTGTTGGACTGCTCGCTGCTCTCCGGCATCGACGTGGCCGCGTCGGCCGAGCTCGAGGTGGCGGCCCTGCACGTGCACCAGCACCACGGTCGACTGGTCATGCGTGAGCCGTCGCCGTCGACGCGGGCCGTGCTCGACCTCACCGGCACGTCCGACGTGCTCGAGTTCGGCGACTGACCCCAGCCGCGGCCGGGTGGGCTCAGGCCGGCGCCGGACCGGCGAGCTCGGGGTGCAGGCCCCGGGCCATGCGTTGGCGGATCGGATCGGGGATCTCGATGGCCCGCCGCCGGGCCGTGTCGAAGGCCACCCCCACCACCTCCAGCACGGCCACGAGCTGTCCGTCGTCCAGGTCGATCACCCAGTGCCGGGTCACCATCGTCTTGGCCCGAAGGTCGATCTGGGCCCCGAAGCTTTGGATCCGCTGGCCGGCTCGGGCCGGCCGCGCCCAGGTGGCGCGGCTCTCGAGGGTGGCGAAGCCGAGCTGCACCCCGTCGCCCACGTCCGCCAGCGGCCGGAACTCGCGGCCCGGCACCGGCTGGCCGCCCCACACCAGCTCGGCCAGCTGCGAGGAGGCCAGGAAGCCGTCCTCGTTGCACCGCTCGGCCTCCACCACCCGCGGGATCTGCATGGCCAGGTCCAGGCCGGCGAGGGTGGCCAGGTCGGGCGCGTCCCGGGTGGGGTCCTGGTCGAAGGCGATGGTGCGCGGCAGGCCCTCGGCTGGTGGGCTGACGACCCGATGGCCGACCGCCGGGGCCAGCGGCTGGGGGCGGCGCGTGGTCCGGTCGACCAGCTCGAAGGCGGGCACGAAGGTGGCGGCCAGGGCGCCGCTGTCGCGGTTGACCAGCTCCTGGTAGAGGCGGATGGCGTGGTCGGTGGCGTCGAGCACCCCGCCGCGCACGGCCAGGGGCGCGCCCACCAGCTGCTCCTGGAGGTGGCGCACGGTGCTGTCACGTTGGAACAGCACCTGGTCGTCGTCGCCGGCCACGCCGATGCTGGCCAAGAGCCGGTCGGCGCCGGCGCGGGCGTGCTGACCGTAGAACATCACGTTCATGTGGCCCAGGTGGTCGATCTGATCCGGCGTGACCTCGGCCTCGTGCCAGACCTCGAGGGGCGCGGTCACTGGCGGGGCATCTTGATCGCCTTGTCGGCGATGATGTTCTTCTGCACCTCGGTGGTGCCGGCCCCGATCGACGTGTAGCGCTGGAAGACGTAGAGGCGGTTCCACGAGCCCCCGTCGATGGCGCCCGGCGCGCCCCGCGACGCCAGGGCGTCGGGGCCCAGCAGGTCGACGGCCAGCTCGGCCAGGGTCTGGGCCAGGTAGGACCACTGCAGCTTGGCCAGGGGCACCTCGGGCCAGTTCTTCTCGTTGCGCAGGATCTTGGACAGAGCGCGGTAGTTGAGCAGCTTGGTGTACTCGATGCGGGTGTGGGCCTCGGCGATGCGGGTGCGCAGCGAGGGATCGTCGAGGGCGGCCGGGTTCACCGAGCGGGCCAGGTTGACCATGGCGTCGAGGTCCGAGCGCATGCCGATGGCCAGCCCGGCGGTGCCCACGCGCTCGGACCCGAGCGTGCCCATGGCCACCTGCCAGCCCTCGCCCTCGCCGCCCAGGCGGTAGGCCTGGGGGACGCGGGCATCGTCGAAGAAGATCTCGCAGAACATCTCCTCGCCGGTGATGTCGCGGATCGGCCGAACCGTGATGCCCGGCGCCTCCATGTCCACGATCAGGGCGGTGATGCCGTCGTGCTTGCGACCCTCGGCGATGGCGTCGCCGTCGGTGCGCACCAGGAACAGGCCCCAGCGGGCCAGGTGGGCGCTGGAGATCCAGATCTTCTGGCCGTTGAGCACGTAGTCGTCGCCGTCGGCGATGGCGGTCGTGCGCAGGTTGGCCAGGTCGCTGCCGGCCTCGGGCTCGGTGAAGCCCTGGCACCAGTGGTCGTCGGCGTTGAGGATGTTGGGGATCCACCGTTGCTTCTGCTCGTCGGTGCCCCAGCGGATGATCATGGGCCCGATCTGCCACAGGCCGTTGGCGTTGTAGATGCCCGGGGTGCGGTAGCGGGCCATGGTCTCGGAGTAGATGACGTTCTGGGTGACCGTGGCGTCGCGGCCGCCCCACTCGGCGGGCCAGGTGATGGCCGCCCACCGGCCGGTGTTGAGCTCGCGCTGCCACGCCCGGCGCCGCTCCATCTGCGACAGGACCCCGCCCCCGCCGGCCGGTGCGGCCGAGTCGGCATCGGCGTCCGGCTGGGCGTCGGGGTTGTCCTCGTCGGACCACTCGGCCAGGAACTTGGGCAGGTGCTCGTCCAACCAGGCGATGAGCTCGGCCCGGTAGGCCTCGTCTTCGTCGGTGTAGGAGAAGTCCATGCCGGGATGGTAGTCGCCGGCCGAGAAAGCTGACAGCCGTGTCAGGTAGTGTGCCGCGGTGGAGTTCACCCTGGATGACGCCCAGCAGGCCCTGCAGCAGACCGTGCGGGCCATGCTGGCCGAACAGGCACCGTCGGCCTACGTGCGGGCCATCGTCGACGACGACCGGCCGATGGGCGACCAGCTGTGGGAGCACATGGTCGAGCTGGGGTGGGTGGGCCTGCTGGTGCCCGAGGCCCAGGGCGGTGCCGGCATGGGCCTGTTGGAGATGATGGTCGTGCTCGAGGAGATGGGCCGTCTGCCGCTGCCGGGACCGTTCTACTCATCCGCCGTGCAGGCCACCCTGGCCGCCCGGGCCCTGGGTCTCGACGACCGGCTGGGCTCGCTGGCCAGCGGCGCCACCCGGGGGACGGTGGCCGTCGACGAGGAGGGCCATGGCGACGTCATCGAGCGCCTGCGCACGCGGGCCTGGCGCAAGTCGGGGCAGTGGCGCCTGCGCGGCGTCAAGTCGGTGGTGCTCGACGGCCACACGGCCGACTGGGTGCTGGTGCCGGCCCGGACCCAGCAGGGGATCGGCACCTTCCTGGTGGAGGCGCCCGCCGCCCCCGCCTATCCGGCTCTGGACGTCACCCGTCGCCTGGCCCGGATGGAGCTGGTCGACACCCCGGCCACCCCGGTGGGCCCCGACGGCGACCACACCGACATCTGGCGGCGGGTGGTCGACGACGCCGCCGTGCTGCTGTGCGCCGAGACGCTCGGCTCCATGCAGCAGGCCTTCGACCTGGCCGTCGAGTACGCCAAGGTCCGGGTGCAGTTCGACCGTCCCATCGCCACCTTCCAGGCCATCAAGCACAAGGCGGCCGAGATGCTCGAGCGCATCGAGCTGTCGCGGGTGGGCATCCACTACGCGGCCTGGGCATCCGACGCGGAGGAGCCGGTGCGGGCCGAGGCCGCGGCCATGGCCAAGGGCTTCGTGGGTCGGGCCGCCAACGAGGTGTGCGGCGAAGCCATCCAGATCCACGGCGGGGTGGGCTTCACCTGGGAGTGCGACGCCCACCTCCACTACCGCAAGGCCAAGGCCAACGACCTGTTGCTGGGCCACCAGGACGCCTGGCGCCACAAGGTGGCCGACTCCTACCTGGGCGTCGCCTGACCGAACCGGCGACGCCCGTCTCGAAACCTGTGCAGTTCCTACGACCGCGTCGTAGCAACTGCACAGACTTGGCGGATGCTGAGCTTCAGATGACCTGGTCCTCGGTCAGGCGGTCGAGGTCGGCGTCGTCGAGGCCGAGCAGCTCGACCAGCACCTCGCGGGTGTGCTCGCCCAACCGCGGTGCACCCGACGGCACCACGGGTTCCTCGCCCACCCACCGCGGGAACGGGGCCTGCTGGCGCAACGAGCCGACCACCGGGTCGGCCACGTCCACCAGGTCGCCCCGGGCGGCCATGTGGGGATCGGCGGCGATGTCGGCGGCGGTGTAGGCGGTGGCCACCGGGACGTCGTGCGCGATGGCCGCCGCCTCGACCTGGGCCGCGGTCAGCCGGGAGGTCCACTCGGCCACGATCCCGTTGATCTCGTCGGAGCGGGCGGCCCGGTCGGCCAGGATCCGGAACCGGGCATCGGTCACCAGGTCGGGGCGGTCCATCGCCGCGCACAGCCGGGCGAAGTTGGCGTCGCTGCCGGCCACGATGCACACGTAGCGCCCGTCGGCGGTGGGGTAGTTGTCCAGCGGGGCCGAGGTGGTCAGCCGGTTCCCCTCGCGCTGGCGGACCAGACCCAGCCGGTCGTAACCGGCGATGGTCCACTCCAGGATGCGCAGCACCGAGCCGTACAGGGCGGCGTCGATGACCGCGCCCTGCCCGGTGGGGGCGACGCCCGTTCGCGGCGATCCGGCGTCGCGGCGGTAGAGGGCGGCCACGGCCGCCTGGGCCGCGAACACGCCGGTGAGGTAGTCGCTGGTGGTCACGCCGGGCCGCACCGGCGGTCGGTCGGGGTAGCCGGTCAGGTTGAGCAGGCCGCCGTAGCCGATGCCCAGCCGGTCGAGCCCCGGGCGCAGGGCGTAGGGGCCGTCCTGGCCGAAAGCCGAGATGCGCACCACGACCAGGTGGTCGGCCAGCTGCGACGGGGCCAGGCCCCACCGCTCGAGCGTGCCGGGTCGGAAGTTCTCGCACACCACGTCGCACTCGGCAGCCAGCCGGCGCACCAGGTCCTGGCCCTCGGGTCGGCGCAGGTCGACGGTGACGCTGCGCCGCCCGCGCCCCTCCACCGCCCAGAACAACGAGTACCGCGGGTCGCCGTCGCCGGCGTCCTCCACGAAGGGGCCGATGTCGCGCATGAAGTCACCCCGGCCCGGCTGCTCTACCTTGATGACGTCCGCCCCCTGCTCACCCAACAGCCCGGCGCAGAACGGGGCGGCGATGCGGGTGCCCAGGTCGAGGACGCGCAACCCCGCCAACGGCCCGCCACCGCGGGCGCCAGGGGTTGGCCCGCCCCCGCGGGCCCCGGGAGTCGGCCCGCTCACGCGGGTTGGTCCGGGCCGGCCTGCTCTTGGCGCACGCGATCCATCCCGCCCCGGGCCCGCTCGGTGGCCAGGCCGAGGGCGGTGTCGGTGTTGGACACGAACTGGTGGACCATGAAGTGGTGGCGCCACGAGTCGCGCTGGCCCATCCGGTCGGTGGTGGCGTTGATGGATGCCTTCACCGCCTGGGCCGTGATCGGCGGGACCAGGGCCACCTTGGCCGCCATGGTGGCGGCCGCGTCGGCCAGCTCGGCCCGGGGCACCACCTGGTTGACCAGGCCCAGGCGCTCGGCCTCGGCCGCGTCGAAGGTCTCGGCGCAGAGCAGGAACTCCTTGGCCTTGCGCGCCCCCAGCTCCCACGGCTCGACCAGCAGCTCGACCCCGGCGCCCGACATCCGCAGCACGGGGTTGGAGAAGCGGGCGTCGTCGGCGGCCACGATGAGGTCGCACATGCAGGCCAGCATCAGGCCGGCGGCCGAGCACGCCCCCTGCACGGCGGCGATGGTGGGCTTGATGAAGTCGTGCAGGCGCAGGCAGCGGCCCCAGTACATGACGCGCTCGTGGTGGAGCTTGCCCTCGGGGCTGGCCCGCAGGGCCGCCCACGGCTCGGTGGCCTCGAACAGCTCCTTGAGGTCGTGGCCGGCGCAGAAGTGCTTGCCCTCGGCGGCCAGCACGACCACCCGCACGTCGTCGTCGGCCTCGGCCAGGTCGAGGGCCCCGTCGATCTCGTCGATGAGCTGGGCGTTGAGGGCGTTGGCCGCCTGCGGGCGGCGCAGGGTGATGACCGCCACCTGGCCGTCGGCGTCCAGCTCGTAGGACAGTGCCGAGAAGGCGCCGGACCCGCTCACGAGGCCACCTTGCCCGCCGCCGGTGCTGGTGCCGGCTCTCGGGGCAGGCCCAGCACCCGCTCGCCGATGATGGTGCGCTGGATCTCGTTGGTGCCGGCGAAGATCGAGGCCGCCTGGTAGTAGAGCCACGATCGCTGCCACTCGCCGTCGCCCGGGTTGCCGTCGGCGCCGGCGGAGAGCACGGCGGCGGGTCCCAACACGTCCAGGGCCAGGCGGTGCAGGCGTTGGCTCATCTCCGACCAGTACAGCTTCAGGGCCGACCCCTCGGGGCCGACGGGCTGGCCGGCCTCGAGCCGCGACAGCGACCGCCAGTTGTGGACCTGGAACAGCTTCACCTCCACGAAGGCCTCGGCCAGGCGTTGGGCGGTGCGCTCGTCGTCGAAGCCGCCCCGGTCGGCGGCCAGGCGCAGCAGCTCTTCCAGGTGCTGGCTGTGGATCACGAGCTGGCGGGGGTTGGTGCCGCGCTCGTGGGTCAGGGTGGACGACGAGACCCGCCACCCGTCGTCGACTGCGCCGATCACGGCGTCGTCGGGCACGAACACGTCGCTCAGGAACACCTCGTTGAAGTCGGACTCGCCGGTGAGCTGGCGCAGGGGCCGCACCTCCACGCCCGGGCGGCGCATGTCGATGGCCAGGGCGGTGATGCCGGCCTGCTTGCGCACGTCGGGGTTGGTGCGGGCCAGGCACAGCCCCCAGTCGGCGAACTGGGCGTAGGAGGTCCACACCTTCTGGCCGTCCACCGCCCACCCCGCGACGCCGTCGCGCTCGGTGCGCACGGCCCGGGTGGACACCGAGGCCAGATCGCTGCCGGCGTCGGGTTCGCTGAAGAGCTGGCAGAAGAGCAGGTCGGCCGAGAGGATCGACGGCAGCCAGCGGGCCCGCTGTTCGTCGGTGCCGTGGGCCAGCAGGGTCGGACCCACCAGGTTGACCCCGATTCGTCCGACCAGCTCGGGGGCCCGGGCCCGGGCCAACTCCTCCTGCACGACGTAGTGGGCCAGGGCGCCGGCGCCGCGCCCGCCGTAGACCTCGGGCCAGGTCACGCCCACCCAGCGACCCTGAGCGAGCCGGTGCTGCCAGTCGCGTCCGAAGGCCACCTCGTCGTCGAGGGAGGCGAAGCGGGGCGGCAGGCCGCTGCCGTACTCCCAGGGCAGGTTGTCCTGGAGCCAGGTGCGGCACTCGGCCCGCAGCGCCTCCTGCTCGGGGGTGGGGGTCAGGTCCACGGTCGGTCAGCGTAGACGGCCGACGGGCGGGGGTGACACTGGTGTCAGCTACGCTCGCCGCTCGTGGACTTCGAGCTCTCCGATGACCAGCAGGCGCTGGGCCAGGCCGCCGCCGACCTGCTCGACGGGCGCTCGCCCATGACCGTGGTGCGGGCCGCCACCGAGCGCGGCGGGACCACCGATCCCGAGCTGTGGTCGGCCATGGTCGACCAGGGCTGGACGGCGCTGGCCGTGCCCGAGTCCCAGGGCGGGGTCGGGCTGGGGTGGGTCGAGGCCGCCGTGGTGCTCGAACAGGTCGGGGCCCGGGTGGCGCCGGCGCCCATCCTGAGCCAGCTGGTGGCGCTCGAGCTGCTGGCCGACACCCCGTGGGCCGAGCCGCTGCTCTCCGGCGAGTCCGTGGCGGCGGTCGCCCCGCGCCTGGGTGAGCCGACGACCTACGCCCCCGAGGCCGACGTGGTGGTCGTGGTCGAGGGCGACCGGGTCTCGGCCATCGACCTGCGTGGCCGCCGTCCCGCCGCCGAGCCGGCCATGGATCTGACCCGCACCATCGGGTGGTTGCGCCCCGACGACCTGGCGGACGCCCCCCGCCTCGACCTGGGCGGCCCCGACCTGGTCGAGCGCCTGGTCGACGTGGCCTCGGTGGCGTATTCGGCCGAGCTGCTGGGCCTGGCGCAACGGGCCCTCGACCTGTCCGCCGCCTACGCCGCCGAGCGCATCCAGTTCGGCCGCCCGATCGGCAGCTTCCAGGCCGTGAAGCACCGCTGCGCCGACATGCTGGTGGATGTGGAGGGCATGCGGTCGGCCACCTACTGGGCGGCCTGGTGTGTGGCCGCGGGCGATCCCGACGCCTCGGTGGCCGCCTCGGTGGCCAAGTGCTGGGGCAGCGACGCCGCCACCCGCGTGCTGGCCTCGGCCCTCCAGGTGCACGGCGGCATCGGCTTCACCTGGGAGCACGACATCCACCTGTACCTCAAGCGCACCCACCTCGACGGCCTGGCCTTCGGCAACGCCTCCTGGCACCGGGGCCGTCTGGCCGGTCTGCTGCGCCAGCGGGTGGAGTCGGGCCACTCCGTCATCTGAGCCGCTGCTCGCTCGCGGGCCTGTCACGATCTGTCACAGTCGGCCTGGTCGGGGGTTGACGAACCGTGACCGGGCCACGAGGAGCCGGGACGCGGCAACGTCGGCCGAGACCAGCCGTCTAGCCTGACCGCATGGGGGAACGACGAGGTCGAGCGGCGGTGGTGGTCCTGACCGTGATGGTGATCGCCTTGGCGGCCGCGGCCTGCGGCAGCTCCTCGAAGGCGGCGTCGTCGGCCGGGACCACCGCCGCACCGGTCACCACCGCCGTACCGGGCACCGCCGCGGCGTCGGGCACCACGGCCGTTGCCCCCGTCGCCTCCAACACGGTCTGGCTGTGCTTCCCCGGTCACACGCCCGACCCGTGCGCGGGCAACTTGAACACGACGGTGGTGAAGGCCGACGGCACCACCACCGTGCAGGACGCCGGGCCCGACACCAAACCGGCCATCGACTGCTTCTACGTGTACCCGACGGTCAGCCCGGAGCCGGGCATGAACGCGGATCTCACCATCCAGACGGCCGAGACCAGCGTGGCCAACGCCCAGGCCTCGCGCTTCTCCCAGAACTGCAAGGTCTACGCCCCCATGTACCGCCAGCTCACCCTCTCGGCCATCGCGCCGGGCTCCAAGGCTACCGCCGCCAACCAGGCGCTGGCCTACGGCGACGTCCAGGCAGCCTGGCTGGACTACCTGGCTCACGACAACCACGGACGGGGCGTGGTGCTGATCGGCCACAGCCAGGGCGCCTTCATGCTCACCGCCCTGATCAAGCAGCAGATCGACACCAACCCGGCGGTCCGGCGGCACCTGGTGTCGGCCATCCTGCTGGGTGGCAACATCACCGTGCCCGTGGGCAAGGAGGTGGGCGGCTCCTTCCAGCACGTGCCGGCCTGCACCTCCGACAGCCAGACCGGCTGCGTGGTGGCCTACTCGAGCTTCCTCGACCCGCCCCCGACCAACAGCCTGTTCGGCCGCACGGGCGTGGCCGGTGACCAGGTGCTGTGCACCAACCCGGCCGACTTGGGCGGCGGGGCGGCGCCGCTGCACCCGGAGTTCCCGGTCACCGACACCGGTCTGGTGGGCAGCATCGCCGGCACCGCAGCCAAGCAGGGGACGGCCTGGGTGACCTACCCCGGCCTCTACACCGGCGAGTGCCGGACGGCCAACGGGGCCACCTGGCTCCAGGTCACCCCCACGCCCGGCGACACCCGCCCGCTGGTCACCCAGCAGCTGGGCCCGACCTGGGGGCTGCACCTGGTGGACGTGAACATCGCCTACGACGACCTGACCACCCTGGTCGACGCCCAGATCAAGGGCTTCCGGTCCTGACCCCCGCCTCCACGCCCGAGGAGGGCATCCGCCGCACGTTGGCCCAGTACTGCCAGCTCTTCGACGACGGCCGGGCCGACGAGTGGATCGACCTGTTCACCGCGGCAGGCGCGGTTCCACGTCATGCACACCACGGCCCAGGGTCACGCGGCCATCCTCGAGGTGGTGGCCATCGGCATGGTCCCCGAGGCCCGGGGCCGGCACGCCCTGTTCCAGCCGGTCATCGTGCTGGGCCCCGACGAGCACTCGGCCAAGGTCTGGACCGACTTCTGCTTCCTCGACCGGGGACGCCAGATCACCTCGGTCGGGCGCTACCACGACGAGATGGTGGCCGGCGACGACGGGCGCTGGCGCTTCGCGTTCCGCGAGATCGCCTTCCTGGGCCACGAGCCCGAGCTGGCCGAGCCGCCGCCGGGTTGACCTAGCCGCCGCCCGGGTAGCCGCCGCCGCCGTACTCGGCATCCAGGGCGTCGTAGTCGATGGGCCAGCCCTGCCGGGGCAGCGGTGTGTCGCGCAACACGATGCGCTTGGGCTTCTTGTACGAGGCGATGCGTTCCTTCACGTGGTCGATCAGCTCGGCCTCGGTGGGCGGCGGGGGCGCCCCGTCGGGGTCCTCGGCCAGCACCACCACGGCCAGCACCGACTGGCCCCACGTTGGGTCGGGCACCCCGATGACGGCCGACTCGCGCACCGACGGGTGCGCGTTCAGGGCTCCCTCGACCTCCGCCGGGTAGATGTTCTCGGCCGCTGACTTCACGATGCGGCCCTTGGGCCCCACGAAGGTGATGGTGCCGTCGGCCTCGCGCCGGCCCAGGTCGTGGGTGTGGTGCCAGCCCCCCGCCTGGCGCCGGGCCGTCTCGGTGGCCGCGCCCCGGTAGCCGGTCATGACCTGGGGACCGCGCGCCGCGATCTCTCCGGTCTCGCCCGTGGGCACCTCGTGGCCGTCGGGGTCCAGCAGGCGCACCGCCACCATGGGGGACGGCCGCCCCGAGTTGCCCGCCCCCGGGGCCCCCAGGGCGTTGAACGTCAGCATCCCGGTCACCTCCGTCTGGCCGAAGCCGGCGGGGCGGGTGGCCCACGGCGAGTCGTCCACGGTGATCATGGCGTTCCACTCGGGCTTGCCCCCGAAGGTGCGCAGGGTGGACAGGTCGTAGCGGCCCTGGGCGTTGACCTCCAGGATCTGGTCGATGGTGGGGGGCATGATGAAGGCGCCGGTGCAGCGCTCGGCCTCGATCACCCGGCACAGCTCCTCGGCGTCGACGCGCGGGGTGAACACGTTGACCCCACCGAACACGTAGGTGGCCAGCGTGGTCATCAGGGTGGCGATGTGGAACATCGGGCCGCAGTTCAGGTAGGTGTAGGTGGCGTCCACCCGCTGCAGGTTGGCCATGATCAGCGACTGGGTCAGCACCGCCGCCTGGCTCAGCAGGGCGCCGTTGGGCCGGCCGGTGAAGGCGGCCGTGTAGAGCATGAGCACGGCCGTGCCGGGATCGACGTCCACCGCCGGGTCGTCGGCGGAACCCGACGCGAGGAAGGCCTCGTAGCTGTCGGGGTCGGTGTCGCCGGGCGCGTCGTGGCGCAGCCAGCGTCCCGGCGAGCCGGCGCGGGCCCGGGCTTCGCGCACGGCATCGCCCACCTCGGCCTCCTGCCAGATGGTCACCGCGGCGTCGGCGTCACCGATCACGAAGGCCAGCTCGTCGGCGCTCTGGCGCCAGTTGACGATGCCGCACACCGCCCCCAACTTGGCCGCCGCGGCCAGGCACTCGAGGATGCGGTGGCTGTTCTGGCCCATCCACAGCACGACGTCGCCGGGACCGACGCCGTCGGCGGTGAGGGCGTTGGCCAGCTGGTTCACCCGGTCGTCGAACCGCGGCCAGCTCAGCCTGGTGTCGCCGTCCACCACCGCCGCCTGATCGGGGTAGCTGCGGCGGTGCTCACGGGAGACGTCCGCCAGCGAGAACGTGTGCAGGAGGTCCATGTCGTCATCCTGGCACGATGACCTGACGTGCGTGTCAGGTCCGGCCGTGGGCCTGGCTAGGCTCGCCGGATGAGCGAGGTCCCCCGCCACGACATCCCCACCGGTGGCCGCAGCGGTTTCGTGATGAACGGCGGCGAGCAGGTCCACTACCTGGAGTGGGGGCGCGACGGCGCACCGGCCGTGCTCTGCCTGCACGGCGGCGGGCAGACCGCGTACATGTACGAGGCGCTGGGGGCGGCGTTGGCCGGCCGGGCCCACGTGCTGGCCCCGGACCTGCCCGCCCACGGCGACTCCGACCCGGTGCCCCGGGACGAGCCGATCGACCTGGGCCGGGTGGTGTACCCGATGCACGAGCTGTTCGCCGACACCCTGCCCGGACTGCTCGACGAGTTCGGGCTCGAACGGGTGGTGGTGGTCGGGGCCTCGCTGGGCGGCATGACCGCCATCCACCTGGGCGCCGAGGTGGCCCCCGACCAGGTGGCCGCCATCGCCCTGATCGATGTGGGGCACAAGCTCGAGCCCGAGGGCGTGCGCAAGATCGTCGACTTCATGACCGCCCACGAGTCCTTCGCCTCCCTCGAGGAGGCGGCGGCCTTCATCGGCGAGTACCTGCCCCAGCGCCGCAGCCCCAACCCGGCCTCGTTGACCCGCAACCTGCGCCAGCGCCCCGACGGCCGCTGGGAGTGGAAGCACGGCGTCGGCCGCCAGGTGCGCGAGCGGCGCCAGGCGGGCGAGGACGCGCCGCATCCGGCCGACCACATCGACGAGATCACCGCCGGGGTGGGGGAGTCGGCGGCCAAGCTGCGCTGCCCGGTGCTGCTGCTGCGAGGCCAGCGCAGCGACGTGCTGTCCGAGGGCGGCGCCGAGGACCTGATCAACATCATCCCCGACGCCCGCCAGGAGGTGGTCGAGAAGGCCGGCCACCTGGCCGCCGGCGACAACCCCCACTCCACCGTCTCGCTGGTCACGGCCTTCTTGGAGGAGCTCGGCCTGGATTCCGGAGGGTGGGATTAGCCCCTCGCCGGGATATTGGCCGCCGGAATGCGCGAAATCGAACAGCCAAAGATGCCCAAAATGGGTGGTCAGGACCTCAGCTCGCGCTTGAGGACCTTGCCGGTGGCGTTGCGGGGCAGCTGGTCGACGAAGTGCACCTGGCGGGGGACCTTGTAGTCGGCCAGACGCTCCCGGCAGAAGGCGATCAGCTCGTCGGGGTCGAGGGTTGCGCCCGGGCGCGCCACCACGAAGGCGGCGACGTCCTCGCCCAAGACGTCGTGGGGGACGCCGACCACCGCCGCCTCCAGCACCCCCTCGTGCTCGTAGAGCACGCCCTCGACCTCGGTGGCGGCCACGTTGTTGCCGCCTCGGATGATCACGTCCTTGGCCCGGCCCACGATGTAGAGGTAGCCGTCCTCGTCGACCCGGCCCAGGTCGCCCGATCGCAGCCAGGGGCCCGTCCAGGTCGCGGCGGTGGCCTCGGGGTCGCGGTAGTACTCCCGGTGGTGCTCGCCCACCCCGATGAGCACCTCGCCCACCTCGCCGGTGGGCACCGCCTGGCCATCGGGGTCGGCGATGCGCACCTCGGTCGGGGCCAGGGGGATGCCCACCGAGCCGGGTCGGCGGGTGATCTCGCCCGCCGGCATGTAGGTGAAGGCGGTGCCGGCCTCGGTCATCGAGTAGTTGTTGGTCACCATGGCGTGGCTCAGCCGTTCGGCCACCTGGCGGTGCAGGGTCGGGGCCAGCGGCGCCGAGCCGATCGACAGCACCTGGAGGCTGGACAGGTCAGCCTGGGTCCAACGCGGGTGGACCAGCAGCAGCTGCACCATGGCCGGCACCACGAACGCCATGGTCGGGCGCCACTGCTCCACCGCGTCGAACCAGGGGTCGGGGTCGAAGCGGGGCAGGTAGAGGCCGCGCATGCCCATCTTCATGGGGTTGTAGACGAAGCTGATGCCGGCGAAGGTCGACAGCGGCGAGCAGTGGATCCAGGCGTCCCCCGACCACGTGGGCTCGCCGTTGGGGATGATGTGGGTGTTGCGGTGGCGGACGGCCACGCCCTTGGGCAGGCCGGTGGTGCCCGAGGTGTACATGATGTCGGCCAGGTCCCCGTCCTCGACCGGCACCTGGTAGTCGGAGGCGTCGTCGGCCAGGCCCTGGCACCACTGCTCGGTGTCGGCCACCAGCCGCAGCCGCAGGGGGGCGGGCAGCTCGGCCGCGGCCAGGGCCGCGTCCAGCGGGGCGGCCAGCTCGCCGGAGGTGATCGCGGCCACCGGCTGGGCGTGGCCCAGGATGACACCCAGCTCGCGGGCGGTGAGGCGGGTGTTGGTGGGCACGGCCACCGCCCCGGCCCGGTGGATGGCGGCGTAGGTGATGACCCACCGGTCGAGGTGCTCGTTGGCCACGTGCAGCACGACCCGGTCGCCGTGGCCCACCCCGGCCGCGGTCAGGGCCCGGGCCAGGCGGTTGGACGTCCGATCCCAGCGCTCGAAGGTGAGCAGGTCGGAGCTGGCCAGCTGGACGTAGGCCGTCTCGTCCCCGTGGGCCCGGGCCATGGCCCGCAGCTGGTCGACCTGCAGCGCCACCGCTATCGCCTCCGGCCGGTCACGACGCGGCTACTCGCCGAAGCCGGTGACCGGCAGCTTGGAGCTGTGCTCGCCGAACAGGTCGGCGCGGCGGGCCTCGAGGTCGGCCACCGTCCAGCGCTGCCCGCCGTTGTCGATGCGCCCGATCGGGCTCCAGCCGGTCATCAGGTGGACCTTGTCGCCGTTGACCACCACCACCTGCCCGGTGATGTCGGCGGCCGCGTCCGAGGCCAGCCAGGCCACCACCGGTGCGATGTTGGCCGGATCCCACTCGTCGAACTGGCCCTCGGCGGGCAGCAGGTCGCCCAGCACGGTCTCGGTCATGCGGGTGCGGGCCCGGGGGGCCACGGCGTTGACCGTGACCCCGTACTTCTTGAGCTCACGGCCCAGCGTCACCGTCATGGCCGCGATGCCGGCCTTGGCCGTGGCGTAGTTGGCCTGCCCGGCCAGGCCGTAGAGGCCCGACTCGCTGGCCGTGTTGATGATCCGCCCCGACACGCCCTCCTCGCCGTCGACCCCCTCACCACGTTTGGCCCGCTCGCGCCAGTGGATGCCGGCGAAGTGGGCGGGCGCGAAGTGGCCCTTGAGGTGGACGCGGATGACGTCGTCCCACTGGGCCTCGGTCATGGAGAAGCTCATGGCATCGGCCAGGATCCCGGCGTTGTTGACCAGGATGTCGAGGTGCCCGACCCCGGGTCCGCCGGTGGCGTCCACCACCGACGCCACGATGGCCTCGGCCCCCGCCCAGGTGGACACGTCGTCGGTGTTGGGCACCGCCGCGCCGCCAGCCGCGACGATCTCGTCGACCACGGCCTGGGCCGCGTCGGCGTCCACGTCGTTCACCGTGACGCTGGCCCCCTCGGCCGCCAGCAGCTTGGCCTCTTCGCGCCCGATGCCGCGCCCGGCGCCGGTCACGATGGCCGTCTTGGACTCGAGCACACCCATCAGGCCTCCACCACCCGCTTGAGCTTGTAGGCGGATCGGGCCAGGGTCTCGCGGTCGACCACGTCGACCGCGGCCGCCAGGCCCAGGGCGCCGTCCACGGCGGCGGCCACCTCGGCCCCCAGCGCGGCCTTGCGGCCGTCGTCGACCGCGCCCAGGTCGGCGCCCACCTCCACCCGGATCACGAGGGGCTCGGTGGAGCCTTTCGGGTCGACCACCACGAACTCGAGCGTGGGCGTGGTCAGCTCGCGCACCGAGGCCACCGCCTTCTCCAGGTCGGCCACCTGGAAGTGCACGCCCTGGCTCGACAGCAGGTCCTTGAACCGGCCGCCCCAGTAGCCCATGCGACTGGTCTCGCCCTGGGGGCAGTCGGCCGGGCCCTCGATCATGGCCGCCTCCTCCAGGTCGTAGCGCAGCAGCCCGTTGTCCCGATCGAGGGTGGTGACCACCAGGTTTCCCCACTGGCCGGGGGCCACGTCGCGTCCGGTGGTGGGGTCGACGGCCTGGACGATGGCCCAGTCCTCGTTGAGGTGGGCCCCGTCGCAGGTGCGGTCGGGTCCGCCCAGGTAGGCGTAGCACTCGAAGCCGGCGGTCATCAGCGGCAGCAGGCCGCGGCCGAAGCCGCCCATGGAGAACGCGGGGAACCCGCAGTCGGTGGTCAGGTCGAGGCCCAGCTTGGCCGCCACCTCCATGAAGCGGTGCTGGCTGAGGGCCACCATCTGCACGTCGGGGTGGATGCGCTCCCACGTGTGGATGGCCTGCTCGGCGATCTCGTCGGTGTCCGGCGGCGCCACCCACATGTTGAGGGCCCCGAAGTACTCGATGGAACCACCCAGCAGGGCGCCCCCGCCGTACATGTAGGCCGGGTGGCAGTGGGTCACCACCTGGCCGGGTCGCCAGCCGTTGCGCCACCAGTTGCGGGCCGCCGACTCGTACTCCAGCCAGAGGTCGTGGCGGGTCAGCACGGTGAGGGTGGGTGTGCCCGTGGTGCCGGTGGACTGGCCGATGCGCACGCAGTCCGACAGCGGGGTGAACCGGTAGTCGCCCAGGGGCGGGTGCTCGGCTTCGCTGTCGCGCAGGTCCTGCTTGCGGGTCAGGGGGATCCGGTTCACGTCCTCGAGGCTGGCGATGTCGGCCGACGAGGTGATGCCGGCCTCGGCCAGCTTGCGCTGGAACAGGGCCGGCGTGCCTTCGAGGACCCGGTCCACCAAGGTGCGCAGCCGCGACAGCTGGAGCTCGGCCCGGCGTCCGGGGTCCATGGTCTGGGCCTCGGGGTCCCACACCGCCTGGTCGGGTGGGCGGGCGGGCGGGCCGATGACCTCGGCCCCGTAGCTCGGCATGTGGACGTTCCCCCTGGGCGGCTGGCGTGCGGCAGGTCGATCTGCGACCGGATCAGCCCGCACGATACATTCGGAACCTGACGTGCGTGTCAGGAACTGGTCGGGGTCCGGGGTCGGCCCGAGCCGGGGCCGGATCGGGCTGGTCGTGGGGGGTGCATGGCAACCGAGGTGACCATCGGCATCGACATCGGCACCACCTCGGTCAAGGCCGTGGCCGCCGACGGCGCGGGCCGGGTGGTGGCGACCAGCCGGGTGCCCCACGGCCTGCGCGCCTCGCGGGCCGGCGAGCTCGCCCACGACGCGGCCGAGGCCTGGCACCACGGCGTGCGGGCCGCCCTGGCCGCGGTGTTGGCCGAGGCGGACCTGGACGTGGTGGCCGTCGAGGTGGCGGCCATGGTGCCCTCGCTGTGCGCGGTCGATGGCGACGGGGTCCCCATCTCCGACGGCCTCCTCTACGGCGACTCCCGGGGTCGGCCGGCTGGCGGGGACGTGACCGAGGCCGACCCGTCGCAGTCGGGGGAGCTGGTGCGCTTCCTGGGCTGGCTGGTCGAGCACCATCCCGACGCGGCCGGCTACTGGCCGGCCCAGGCCGTGGCCAACGCGGCCCTGAGCGGGACGGGGGCGATCGACACCACGGTGGCCATGACCACGCTGCCGCTGTTCGACTTCCGATCCTGGGACGCCGAGGTGGCCCAGGGCGCCGGTCTGGACGACGTGGGCCGCCTGCCGCGCATCGTGGTGGGCGCCGAGGCGGCCGGCACCGTGGCCGCCGCTGGTGGCGCGCCCCTGGGTGGGGGAACCATCGACGCCCTGGGCGAGCAGCTGGTGGCCGGGGCCGACGAGGTGGGCGACGTGCTGGTCATCCTGGGCTCGACCCTGATCGTGTGGGCCGTGATCCCCGAGTGGCGCGAGGCCGACGGCCTGTGGACCGTCCCCCACACCGCGCCCGGCAAGTCGCTGATCGGTGGTCCGTCCAACGCCGGCGGCCTCTTCCTCAACTGGGCCGACCGCCTGTTGGCTCCGAACGCGACCCCGGTGGATCCCGCCCGGGTGCCGGTGTGGCAGCCGTACCTGCGGGGCGAGCGGGTGCCGTTCCACGACCCCGACCGGCGCGCCTCGCTGCACGACCTCGACATCGGCATGGGGGCGGCCGCGGCCCGACGCGCCGCCCACGAGGCATCCGGGTTCGCCGTGCGCCACCTGCTCGACCTGGGGTCGGTGGACGCCCGACGGATCGTGGCCACCGGCGGCGGGGTGCGCGACGCGGCGTGGGTGCAGTCGGTGGCCGACGCCACCGGGCTGCCGGTCGACGTGGTGGCCGTGCCCGAGGGAGGGGCGCTGGGCGCGGCCTGGCTGGCCCGGGGCATCGCCGGGCTGGAGGCGCCGGGCGCCACCGGCGCGGCCTGGGCCCGGACGGGTCGCCGGGTCGAGCCGGACCCGGGCGCCGCCCCGCACGTGGCCGCCCGCTACGGCCGCTACCGGGAGCTGGCCGGATGACGACGCCCGAGCCGGAGCCCGAGGAGATCCGCTTCACCGTGGTGTCGGTGGACGACCACCTGGTCGAGCCGCGCCACCTGTTCGAGGGCCGCCTGCCGACCGCCCTGGCCGACCGGGCGCCGTACGTGAAGACCACGTCCAGGCACCACGAGATCTGGGTGTTCGACGGGCAGGCCTACCCCCAGATCGGGCTCAACGCCGTGGTCGGTCGCAGCAAGGACGAGTCGCCCATGGAGCCGGTGCGCTTCGACCAGATGCGGCGAGGCTGCTGGGATCCGGCCGCCCGGGTGGCGGACATGGACCTGGCCGGGATCTGGGCGTCGGTGAACTTCCCCAGCCAGATCACCGGCTTCTGCGGCACCGTCTACTCGCAGTGCTCGGACCCGGCGCTGGGCCTGGCCTGCGTGCAGGCCTTCAACGACTGGTACCTCGAGGAGTGGGTGAGCGCCCATCCCGGCCGCTTCGTGCCCATGGGCATCACGTACCTGGCCGATCCGGAGGCCGCAGCGGGCGAGATCCGGCGCAACGCCGGTCGGGGGTTCACCGCGGTGAGCCTGCCCGAGCAGCCCCACCGCCTGGGCTACCCGTCGCTGCACTCGGGCTGGTGGGACCCGGTGCTGGCCGCCTGCGTGGACACCGGCACCGTGGTGTGCCTGCACGTGGGCAGCTCGGGGATGACCACCGACATGGCCCTCGACGGCCCGCTGGTGGAGCTGGCCGGCACCTTGTTCTCGTCGCTGTCGCTCATGGCCTGTGCCGACTGGCTGTGGTCGTTCGCGCCGCTGCGGTTCCCCGACCTGCGCATCGTGATGAGCGAAGGCGGCATCGGTTGGGTGCCGATGCTGGCCGACCGGCTCGACTACGTGCACGGCTGGTCTGGCCACGGTCGCCGGGCCTGGCCCTCGACCGAGGTGACGCCCACCGAGGTGCTGCTGCGCAACTTCTGGTTCTGCTCGCTGGACGACCCGTCGATCTGGCCCATCCGCGACCGCATCGGCGTCGGCCACATCATGGTCGAGGTCGACTACCCCCACGCCGACTCGACCTGGCCCGACACCCAACGCTTCCTGGCCGACCGGCTGGCCGGGCTGCCCGTGTCCGACCAGCGCCGCATCTGCTCGCAGAACGCGGCCGACCTGTTCCGCCACCCCCTGCCCGACCTCGTCCTGCCCCGGGAGAAGACCTGACGTGCGCATCACCACCGACCGCGATCGCTGCATCGGCTCGGGCAACTGCGCCTTCTACGCGCCGAGCACCTTCGACCTCGACGACGAGCTCAAGGTGGTCGTCCGGTCCGGGGCCGAGGACGCCAGCCAGGACCCCGTGGCCGACATCCGGGCGGCGGTGGAGGGCTGCCCGGTGAACGCCCTCGCCCTCGACGAGGGATCCGGGTCCGAGGGCGACCACACGGGGGAGAGCTGACATGGGTCTGGCCATCCGCGCCGAGCACGAGGAGCTGGCGACCACGGTGCGGCGTTGGACCCAGGCCCGCCGTCCCCTCGGCGCGGCCCGGCTGCTGCTGGACGCCGAGGTCGACGCCCTGCCGGAGCTGTGGCCCGAGTTGGGGGAGCTGGGGTGGATCGGACTGGCCGTGTCCGAGGCCAACGGCGGCCAGGGCTACGGGTTGTCCGAGCTGGCCGTGGTGCTGGAGGAGGTGGGTCGTGCCGGCCTGCCCGGGCCGCTGCTGGCCACCGCGGTGGCCGCCATCGCCGCCGACCGCTGGGGGGCCGATCCCGAACTGGGCCGGCGCCTGGCCGACGGCTCGGTCCCGGCTGGGCTCGTCGTGCCCGCGGGGCGGGCGACGACCTCGATGCTCGGCCTGGACGGGGACCGCCTGTCGGGGACGATCGGACCCGTGTGGAACGGGGCCACCGCCGAGGTGCTGCTCCTGCCCGTGGCCGATCCGACCACAGCCGGCAAGCCCGGCTGGGTGCTCGTCGACCGGGCCGACGTCACGGTGGTCGAGCTGCCCAGCTTCGATCCCACCCGGCGCCTGGCCGAGGTCACCGCGGACCAGGTGGTGGTCCCGGCGGCCCGTCGCCTCGCCCCCGGGGCGCCGGTCGAGCTGGTGGCCACGTTGCTGGCGGGGGCGGAGGCGGTGGGGGTGGCGGACTGGTGCGTGTCCACCGCGTCGACCTACGCCGCCGAGCGGGTGCAGTTCGGGCGCCCGATCGGGCAGTTCCAGGCGGTGAAGCACCGCTGCGCCGACATGCTGGTGGCGCTCGAGATGGCCCGCGCCGCGGTCTGGGACGCCGCCCGGGCCCTCGACGAAGCCGCCGTGGCTCCCGACGCCACCGGCGCGCCGCTGCCCGACGAGGCCCGCCTGGCCGCGGAGCTGGCGGCCGCCCTGGCCCCCGAGGCCGCCTTCCGCTGCGCCAAGGACTGCGTGCAGGTGCTGGGGGGCATCGGCTACACGTGGGAGCACGACGCCCACCTGTACCTGAAGCGGGCCACGGCCATGCGCCACCTGCTGGCGCCGCCGTCGGCCTGGCGGGCCCAGGTGGCCCGGGCCACCGCCGACGGCCAGCGCCGCACCCTGGCCTTCGAGCTGCCGGCCGACGCCGCCGGCGCGGCCGAGGCCGAGCAGGCCCGGGAGGCGGTCCGGGCCTTCGTCGCCGAGCTGGGCGAGCACGACAAGTCGCAGTGGCGGGGCCTGCTGGCCGATCGGGGCTACCTGACCCCGCACTGGCCGCGGCCGTGGGGCCTGGAGGCGTCGCCCATCGAGCAGCTGGTCATCGACGAGGAGCTGCGGGCCGCCCACGTGCGCCGGCCGCACCTGGCCGTGGCCGGGTGGGCCCTGCCCACGATCATCGCCCACGGCTCGCCCGAGCAGCAGGACCGGTTCGTGAACCCGACGCTGCGGGGCGAGCTGGCCTGGTGCCAGATGTTCTCCGAGCCCGGGGCGGGCAGCGATCTGGCCTCGCTCACGACCCGGGCCACCCAGGTGCCGGGCGGCTGGTCGCTCACCGGCCAGAAGGTGTGGACCACCCTGGCCCGCGAGGCCGACTTCGCCATCTGCCTGGCCCGCACCGACCCTGATGCCCCGCGCCACGAGGGCATCGGCTGCTTCCTGTTGGACATGACCACCCCCGGCATCGACATCCGACCGCTGCGCGAGCTGACTGGCATGGCGATGTTCAACGAGGTGTTCCTGACCGACGTGTTCGTGCCCGACGACGCCCTGGTGGGCTCGCCCACCGGGGGCTGGGCCTATGCCCGCACCACGCTGGCCAACGAGCGGGTGTCGATGGCCTCGGGCTCTTCGTTCGGGCCCGGCCTGGCCGGGCTGTTCGCCCTGGCCGAGGGGGACGGCGACGGCCGGTCCGCCATCCACGATCCGCGGGTGGCCGACCAGCTCGGCGGCCTGGTGGCCGACGCCCACGCCATCGCCGTGCTGGGCATGCGGGCCACCCTGCGCGCCCTGGGCGGGGGCCAGCCCGGCCCCGAGGCCAGCGTGCGCAAGCTGGCCGGGGTCACCCACGAACAGGCGGTGCAGGAGGCGGGCCTGGGTCTGCTGGGACCGGCGGCCGCCGTGGTGCAGGGTGCGGGAGCGGCCTGGTCGGGTGGGTTCCTGGGTGACCGGGCGCTGTCCATCGCCGGGGGGACCAGCGAGATCCAGCGCAACGTCATCGCCGAACGCCTCCTCGGCCTACCCAAGGATCCCTGACCAGCGCATCGCAAGTTGGGTATCTTTTCCTGTGGCAATTCGCGCATTTCCACGCCCAGTTTCCTGATGTTTGGCTCAGCAGGAGGTCGGTGTGGCCGGAACGCTGGGGTGGGTGGGCACGGGCTGGGCCAGGGCCGTAGCCCCCGAGACGGTGGCGATCCCGCCGACCCAGTGGGTGGCCGACGGCCCGCTGGCGTGCTGGCAGACGGCACCGAAGATCAGCTCCGGGGTTCCGTCGCCGGCTCGCTGGATCTGCAGCGCCGGCATGGGCTGGTAGCTGGCCGGGATCCCCTGGGCCGGCCACTGCGCGGTGTCGAAGGCCATGATGGCGGTGCCGCCCGGCGTGGCCAACGCGTAGGAGAAGTAGTCGACGCCGTCGGTCGGCCCGGGCATGAAGGCCATCCGGAAGTCGGCGAAGTCGTGCGGGGCGGCGGGTTGGAGGCAGGACTCGTCGGTTGGCGCGCAGAGGAGCACGGCCACGGGCATCACGGCATCGCCGCGCCGGCCGAAGCCGACGATCCAGATGTCGCCGGCCAGGTAGCACGTGGTCACCGGGCCGAAGTGGGCCACCAGGCGCGCCTTGTCGGCGGCGGAGAAGAACCCCTCGGCGCAGTCGGCGGTGGACGGCGGGGCCGTGCCCCCGGCCAGGGTCGTTCCGGGAGCGAGATCGGTCGCGGTGGTGACTGGGCCGACGCCCGGCTCGGCCACGGAGACCCCGACGGTGGTACGCCCGTGGTTGAGGGTGACGAGCCCGACCACAGAGCCCATGAGCACGGCCGCCACCAGCAGGCCGGCGCCCATCTGGTGGCGATGGCGGGCCCGGGCCCGGTGCTGGGCTGAGGCGTAGAGATGGGTGGGGTCGCCGGGCACCGGGTCGGTGGCTCGGCGGGTCAGGGCGGCTCGCACCGGCGCGAGCTCGTCGGATGCGGGGTCGGGCGTGGGATCGGGACGGCTCATGGGGTACCTGCCTCGGGATCGGGGGTGCAGGGTGGGGTGTCGAGGTGCGGCGATCGGCGCAGCGCCGCCAGCGCCTTGGAGGTCTGGGACTTGACCGTGCCCGGGCTGCAGCCGAGGACCTCGGCGGTGTCGGCCACCGACCGGTCCACCACGAAGCGGAGCCAGAGCACGGCGCGCTGGCGCGGGTGCAGCTGGTCGAGCAGCAGGTCGAGCTCGTCGGGCTCGGGATCGAGGGTGCTGGTCAACCGGGGGGTCGGGACCTGACGTCGCCGGGCCCAGCGCCGGCGACGGGAGCGGGCCAGGTTGATGATGGTGCGGGCCAGGTAGGCCTGGGGCTCACGCACCGGCCCTGATCGGCGGGTGCGGGCCAGCATGCGCGCCACCGCCTCGTGGACCAGGTCGTCGGCCTCCACGCCGGGCGGCGCGACTGCGGCGGCCAGCCGCCGCAGCTCCGGGTACATGGCCGTGAACCGGGCCGAGTCGAAGGGCAGGACATCGTCGGCCAGGGTGGCCTCGTCGTCGGGGTACACGCCCGTCAGGTCCGCCGTCGCCTCGCTCATACCCCCACACACTCCCGCGCCCCGCGATCGGTTGCCTGCCGATCGAGGGATCCCACCTCAGCTCAGGACGGAGGCCAGGGTGCCGGCGGCGGCGGCGCTCCCGCCCAGCGCGAGCCGCGCTCGGCCCGCCAACGCGCCTGCATGGCCACGCAGCGTAGCTGGCGGGTGAGCGCTCAGGCGGTGAGGATGGTGACGCTGGCGTTGGCCCCGCGGCCGATGGTGTGGGCCAGCCCGACGCGGGCCCCCGGGACCTGGCGGACACCGGCCTGTCCCCGGAGCTGGTGCACCAGCTCGACCACCTGGCCCAGGCCGGACGCCCCCAGCGGCTCGCCCTTGGACAGCAGGCCACCGGACCGGTTCAGCGCCGGGCCGGTCGAGGGTCGCCCGCGGCCCCCGTCGGGCCCGGGGTCGGCGTCGAGCAGGCGGCGCTGGTCGCCGGGATCGCACAGGCCCAGCTCCACCCACGAACCCAGCTCGCGCGCCGCGTCGGTGTCCTGGCACTCGACCAGGTCCAGGTCGTCGGGGCCCAGCCCCGCCTCGGCATAGGCGTCGAGGGCGGCCAGCTCGCTGGGCGGGCTGATGTCGGTGTCGTCGATGCCGGCCATGGGCGTCGACTCGTCGAGCACGCTGCCGGGCAGGTGGCTGCGCAGCGCCACCGCCGCCAGCGCCACCCCGTCACCACCCCGACGCAGCACCACCGCCGCCGCCCCCTCGTTGGGCGAGCACAGCATCCACAGGTGCAGCGGCGCGCACACCGTCCGGGACTCGAGCACCTGCTCGGCGGTCACGGCCTGGCGGAACATGGCGTTGGGGTTGTGCACCCCCCAGCCGCGGTTCTTGACCACCAGGTCGGCGAAGTCGGCCGGGCCCAGGCCCTGCTCGCGGGCCAGGCGCTGGGCCCGCAGGGCGAAGTAGGCCGGCGTGGCGGCCAGGCCCGCCTGCTCCTGCCACGGGGCGAAGAACGACGAGCGGATGATGCCCTTGGGCATCTTCTCCAGGCCCACCACCAGGGCCGCGTCGAACTGTCCGGCTTGGATGGCCGAGGCGGCCAGGGCCAGGGCGGCGCCGCCCGAGGCGCACCCGGCCTCGACGTCCACGATGGGGATGCCGGTCAGGGCCAGCGCCCCCAGCACCCGGTGGCCGGCGGCCACGCCCCCGTAGGCGGTGGCGCAGAAGGCGGCCCCGAGCTGGCCCCGGGCCTCGGCGGGCCGGGCCCACCCGGCGTCGGCCAGGGCGGCGCGGGTGGCGGCCACGCCCATGTCGGTGGCGGTCCGGTCGGCGAAGCGGCCGAACGGGTGGATGCCCACCCCGGCGATCGACACGCCTTTCACGGCCGGCCCTCGTCGACCGGGGCGAAGGCCCACATGGGTCGGTCGCCCGGCAGGGTCTCGACCACCACCTGCATGGGTTGGCCGAACTCGAGGGCGTCGGGGTCGGGCTCGGTCAGCCGGCCGAGGACCCGCAGGGCGGCGTCGCCCCGCTCACCGCCGGCCAGCTCGACGATGCCGAAGCCGAAGGGCACGGGACCGTCGTAGCCCGGCGGTGGGGCCGTCACCGCCGTCCACCCGAACAGGGTGCCGCGAGGGGACAGGGCCACCGCCTCGACGTCGTCGGCGCCGGTGTAGGGGCACAGCGGGCCGAGCGGGAAGTGGTAGCGCCCGCTGGTGGGGGAGTACCCGCCGCGCAGGGCCACCGAGCCGTCGTCGCCCACCACCAACCACTCCGCTGGTGGCCAGACCTCGTCGTCGCCACCTGGGCGGGGATCGGCCACGGTCAGATCCTGCGGCCGGTATCGGCCCAGGCCGCGTCGCGAAGCCGGCGCTTGAGCACCTTCCCGTTCGGATCGCGGGGCAGGGTGTCGACCAGGTCGAAGCGCGACGGGCACTTGTAGGCGTCGAGGCGCGCTCGGCACCACTGGTCGAGGTCGGTGGCCGAGGCGGCGGCGCCCGGCCGCAGCTCGACCACCGCCACCGGGTGCTCGCCGTCGCGGTCGTCGGGCACGCCGAACACCGCGCAGTCGACCACGTCGGGGTGCAGGTACAGGGCGTCCTCGATCTGGCGGGGGTAGATGTTCACCCCGGCGCGGATGATCAGGTCGCTGGCCCGGTCGGTGAGGTACAACCAGCCGTCGGCGTCGAGGTGGCCGATGTCGCCCACGGAGAAGGCGTCGTCGCGCCAGGTGTCGGCCGTCTTGGCCGGGTCGTTGTGGTACTGGAAGCGGCCCTGGGCCGGCCTGACGTAGATCAAACCATCGGCGCCCGTGGGCACGGGGTCGTGGGTGTCGGCGTCGAGGATGCGGATCTCCACGCCGGGCCAGGGCTGGCCCACCGTGCCCGGGTGGGCCGACCAGTCCGCGGAGGAGACCCGCGTGGCGCCGCCCTCGCTCATGCCGTACAGCTCCCAGATCTCGGCGGTCGGGAAGGCGTCGATGACGGCGGCCTTGATCGGCGCCGGGCACGGCGCGCCGGCGTGGATGACGTGGCGCAGCGAGCTCAGGTCGTAGCGGTCGCGCTCGGCGGCGGGCACCTCCAGCAGGCGGATGAAGTGCGCCGGGGTCAGGAAGGTCGTGGTCACCCGGTGCGCCTCGACCTGGGCCAGGAAGGCTCGGGCATCCCAGGCGTCCATGACCACCACGGTGCCGCCCACGTAGAGGGTCAGGTTGGCGTAGCCCCAGGGCCCGGCGTGGTAGAGCGGGCCGGCGGCCAGGTGGACGTCGTCGGGGCCGTAGCCCCACATGGCGGCCAGGGCGTCCTGGGTCATGGCCATGATGGCCGGGTCGCCCACCACCCCGTGCACCACGCCCTTGGGTCGCCCGGAGGTGCCCGAGGTGTAGATGACCGGCCAGGCCGTGGGCCAGCGATACGGCCGAGCCACCCCGGAGGCGTCGGCCAGGCGGCGGTCGTAGTCGTCGCCCACCCAGAGCACGGGCAGCTGGCGATCGCGCCCCACGGCGTCGACCTGGTCGCGCAGCGAGGTGTGGGCGACGAGGGCGCCGGCGCCGGAATCGTCGAGGATCCAGGCCACCTCGTCGGACTTGAGGTGCCAGTTGAGCTCGAGGGCGGAGACCCCGAGCTTGGCCGTGGCCGCCATGGCGTCGAAGAGCTCGATCGAGTTGGGCAGCATGACCGCCAGGCGGTCGCCGTCGTCGAGGTGGGCGCTCAGCACCTCGGCCAGGCGGTCGGCTCGCTCGTCGAGCTGGCCGTAGGACACCGAGCGGTCGCCGTCGATGACCGCCGTGTGGGCGCGGCGCTCGACGGTGGTCTGCGGGTAGCCCCCCATCAGCTCGCCCGACGCCGACCGCCGCTTCTTCTGGGCCATCGGGGCGATCGTACCTGTCCGTCGCGGCGGACTGGCGGGCTCGGTCACCACGGTGGCTCAGCCCGCGTCGGCCAGGGCCGCGGCCCGGCGCGTGAGGGCGGCCCGGTCGACCTTGCCGGCGGCCAGCAGCGGCAGCTCGTCCACCACCACGACGGCCTCGGGGGTCTTGAACCGGGCCACGCCGCACTCGGCGAACCAGGCGCCGCAGGTGGCCACGTCGAGCTGGGGCCCGGGGGCGCACACCACGAAGGCGCACACCCGCTCGCCCAGGCGTCGGTCGGGCTGGCCCACGGCTGCGGCCTGGCGCACCCAGGGGTGGGCCTCCAGGACGCGCTCCACCTCCGCGGCGGCGATGTTCTCCCCGCCGCGGATGATGAGGTCCTTCAGCCGACCGGTGACCGTCAGCCACCCATCCTCGTCGACGCGACCCAGGTCGCCGGTGCGGTACCAGTCGCCGTCCACCGCCTCGGCCGTGCGCTCGGGGTCCGTGTAGCCCACGAACAGCTCCGGCCCCCGCACCTCGATCTCGCCGCTCTCCGCGATGCGCAGGCGGACCTGGCCGGTCGGGCGACCGTCGGTGCTGGCCGCCCGCTCGGGGTCGTCGCCGGCGAAGCTGGTGGTCACGGTGGGCGCCTCGGTGGAGCCGTAGGTGCGCTTGACCACGCACCCGAAGCGTTCGGCCGTGTCGGTCACGAAGACCGGGGTCACGCCGGCCCCTCCGGAGGAGATCAGCCGCAGCGAGGCCACCCGCTCGGGTGAGAAGCCGGGCGTGTCGGCCAGGGCGACGAAGAACGTCGGGGGCCCGATCATGAAGGTGACGTGGTGGGTCTCGATCAGTTCCAGGGCGCGCTCGGGGTCCCACCGGCGCATGAGCACCGCGGTCATGCCAGTGGCCGCCGGCAGGGTGACGGCGTTCATGAGCCCGGAGATGTGGGCGAGCGGGGCGGGCATGAGGATGGCGTCGTCGGATCCCAGGCCGTGCACCCGGGCCATGAGCTGGGCCTTGTGGGCCAGCCCGGCCTGGGTGTGCAGCACCCCCTTGGGGCTCCCCGTCGACCCGGACGTGTGCAGGACCACGGCCAGGTCGCCGGCGTGGTCGGGGGTCGAGGGCGACCGCGGCGGCCCGGGCGGTGGGAGCGACCGGGTCGCCAGTGCCGCCACGTCGTCGGGGTCGACCACCAGGGCCGGGTCGAGCTGGCCCAGGAGGTGCTCCAGTTCGGCCGGCCCGGCCTGGTGGTGCACGGGCGCGGCCACCGCCCCGAGCCGCCAGCAGGCGTGGAAGAGCACCACCGCCTCCCACCGGTTGCCCGACTGCCAGGCCACCGTGTCGCCCGGCTTGACGCCCTGGTCGGCCAGCGCAGCACTGAGCTGGGCGGCGACGAGGTGGAGCCCGGCCTGGTCGAGCACGGTGCCGCCGTGCGGCGCGTCGGGGTCGATCAGCGCTGGTTGCCCGCGTCCGTGGTAGCTCGCTCGGAGCTGGATCAGATCGGGACCGGTCAGGTCCTGGTCGGGATGCGCCCAGGTGGGGGTCAGGCGCCGGCTCACGGCGGGGGCAAGGGCGGAGTCAGCCCTTCTTGGCCCGGACGATCATGGTGAACTTCTCGGTCACCACCGGCTGGCCGTCGGCGTCGCGCCAGTCGGTCTCGCGCACGTAGAACTCCATGGTGGCCGAGGAGGTGTCCTTCTCGTAGACCTCGCTGATGCGACCGGTGCCCACCAGCTGCTCGCCCACTCGCGGGCTGCGGTGGTACTCGAAGGCCTGCTCGCCGTGCAGGATCATGCCGCGGGGCCGCAGCTTGGCCAGGGGCAGCCCCTCGACGGTCTGGCCGCCGAACGACCCCCAGTAGCCCATGGAGAACGGCCAGGTCGGGGGGGTGTCGGCCCCCGGGCCGGTGTAGCGGTCCGGGTCGTCGTCCAGCGCCGCGGCGAAGGCCCGCACGGGGCCCTGCTCGATCACGATGGTCTGGGTTCCCAGCTCGGTGCCGATGAGCTCGGTGAGTGCCACGAGTTCCCCCTGGTGCGATCTGACGTGCGTGTCACCTTAGCCAGCCCGACCCACCCCGATAGCGTGCGGTGATGGCTCGACCCCGCACGCCCGCCGGCCGGGCCCGTGAGACCAACGCCCGGTTGCGCGATGAGTACCCCGACGCCCGCTGCGAGCTCGACCACCGCAACGCCTACGAGCTGCTGGCGGCCACCATCCTGTCGGCCCAGTGCACCGATGCCCGGGTCAACATGGTGACGCCGAAGCTGTTCGCCCGCTACCCCGCACCCGACGACCTGGCTCACGCCGACCCGCTCGAGGTGGAGGAGCTGGTCCGCTCGACCGGCTTCTACAAGAACAAGACCCGCAGCCTGCTGGGCATGGCCGACGCGCTGGTGACGCGCTTCGGGGGAGAGGTGCCCCACCGCATGGCCGACCTGGTGACCATCCCCGGGGTGGGCCGCAAGACGGCCAACGTGGTGCGCAGCGTCGCGCTGGGCGAGCCCGGGCTGCCGGTCGACACGCACGTGACCCGCCTGTCGCGGTTGTTGGGGCTCACCACCGAGACCGACGCCGTGAAGATCGAGCTGGAGCTCAACAAGATGGTGCCGGCGGCCGAGCGGGGGCTGTTCTCGCTGCGGCTGATCCTGCACGGCCGCCGCGTCTGCGTGGCCCGCCGACCTCGGTGCGACGAGTGCGTGTTGGCCGACTTCTGCCCGTCGTCCACAGTCTGAGAGGTGGCTGTGGAGGAGCTGGGGCCGGGGATCCTGAACATTTGTGTTCAGGATGAACGGCCGTTTGCGCTGGTCAGCCAGCGTGGCGCCGCGGAATTGTGTTCCCGGAGAGAAAATGTCGCCGAATGGGTGGAGGTTCCGGGTCCGAGTGGGCTACGATGTATGTCACCAGGTTCCCGCCACCTGGTACCTGGCGACACATCTGGGATCCGCCGCCCAGTGTCGCCCCGCCGACGCCCCTTCGGGGGCGTCGGCCCTTTTCGCCGTCGGTCAGCGACGGGGGGACATGGCCCGCTCCAGCTTGCGGCTGGCGTTGCGCAGGGCGCGCTCGACCTCGAACAGGTCACCGGCCGCGCCCTCGTCGCCGTCGGCCAGGCGCTGCTCGGCGGTGGCGGTGATGCGTGCGGTCAGCTCTCGCAGGGTGGTGGCGGCGGAGGACAGGGAGGGCAGCTCGTCGGGCACCCGCCCTGTCTACACGGGCCCGGGAAGTCGTGACGGGGAGCACGGTGGCGGCCACTACCGTGGCGCCATGACCCCCTCGAGCGGGCGCGTGGCGCGCCCCGGCCCGCGGCCGTGCTGAACCGGCTCGACCTGCGAGGGGTGCCCGACGCCGACCTGGCGGCCCGGCTGCCCCGGCCCGACCTGGCCACCGAGGAGCCCGTGGCGGCGGTGCGCGCCGTGCTGGCGGAGGTGCGCGAGGGCGGCGACGAGGCGGTGCGTCGCCTCACACTGCGCTTCGACGGCGTCGACCTGGTGCGGTCCCGGGTCGATCCCGCCGAGGTGGCCGCGGCGCGCGACCAGGCCGATCCCGTCCTGGTCGACGCCCTGGTCGAGGCCCGCGACGCCATCGAGTCGTTCCACCGCAGCCAGCTGCACCCCGCCCACCGCCACGAGCGCGACGGCATCGCCATCGAGGCCTACGACGTGGCCGTGGCCCGCGCCGGGTGCTACGTGCCCGGGGGCCGGGCCGCCTACCCGTCGTCGGTCCTGATGACGGCGGTGCCGGCCCGGGTGGCCGGGGTCGATCAGGTCGTGCTGTGCGTGCCGCCCGATCGGGAGACGGGCCACATCGCCGGTCCGACCCTGACCGCGGCCGCGGTGGCCGGGGTGGACGAGGTGTACGCCATCGGTGGGGCCCAGGCCATCGCGGCCATGGCCTACGGCACCGAGACCCTGGCCCCGGTCGACGTCATCGTCGGACCCGGCAACCTGTACGTGGCCCTGGCCAAGCGCGAGGTGGCCGGTGTGGTGGGGGTGCCCTCGGCCTTCGCCGGCCCGTCCGAGATCGTGGTGGTGGCCGACGAGACCACCCCGCCCACCTTCGCCGCCATCGACGTGATCGTGCAGGCCGAGCACGGGCCCGACGGGCTGGCCTGGTTGATCACCTGGTCGCCCGAGGCGGCCGACGCCATCGACGACGAGATCGGTCGCCTGGTGGCCACCGCCCCCCGCCGGGCCGACATCGAGGCCAACTTCGCCCGCGGCGGTCACCTGGCCCTGGTCGACGGCCCGGCGCAGGCCATGGCCGTGGCCAACCTGATCGCCCCCGAGCACCTCCAGCTCATGTCGGCCGACCCGGCGTCGCTGGTGCCGTCGGTGCGCAACGCCGGCGCCGTGTTCTGCGGTGCCCTGGCCCCGGCGTCGATCGGCGACTACGTGGCCGGCCCCAGCCACGTGCTGCCCACCTTCGGGTCGGCCCGCTTCGCCAGCGCTCTGACCGTGGACGACTTCCGCAAGCACCTGCACGTGATCACCGTCGACCCCGCCGGCTTCGAGCGGGTCGCCCCGGTGGTGCAGACCCTGGCCGGTGTGGAGGGCTTCGACGCCCACGCCCAGTCCATCCGGTTGCGCCGTGCCTAGGCCGCGCCATGACGTCGCCCTCATGTCGGGGTACCACTCGCCCCAGTTGGACGTGAGGGTGCGGCTCAACACCAACGAGTCGCCAGAGCCGCCCCCGGCCGCCTGGATCCGCGAGTGGCAGGCCGCGCTGGACGGCCTCGACTGGAACCGCTACCCCGACCGCGCCGCCACCGCGCTGCGCGCCGCCATCGCCGAGCTGCACGGCGTCGACCCCAGCTGGGTGTTCCCGGCCAACGGGTCCAACGAGGTGCTCCAGACCGTCATGCTCACCTACGGCGGCGCGGGGCGCACCGCCGCGGTGTGGGAGCCGACCTACGCCCTTCACGCCCACATCGCCCGGCTGGCCGGCACCCAGGTGGTGGCCAGCGGGCGGGGCCCCGACCTGCGCACCGACCTCGACCAGGTCCGTGCCGTCTACGCCGAGCACCGGCCCGAGGTGGCCTTCCTGTGCTCGCCGAACAACCCGACCGGCCTGGTCGACGACCGAGACACGGTGGCGGCCGTGCGGGACCTCGCCGCCGAGGCCGACGGGCTGCTGGTGGTGGACGAGGCCTACGGCCAGTTCGCACCCTGGTCAGCCCTCGAGCTGGTCGATCCCGACGCACCCCTGGTGGTGACCCGCACGTTCTCCAAGACCTGGTCGATGGCGGCCAGCCGGCTGGGCTACCTGATCGGACCGCCGTCGATCGTGGCCGAGCTCGACAAGGTGGTGCTGCCGTACCACCTCGACGCGGCCAAGCAGCTGGCCGGGATCCTGGCCGTGCGCCACGTGGCCGAGATGGACGCCCGGGTGGCCGGCCTGGTCGAGGAGCGGGGCCGCCTCACCGCCCGCCTGGTCGACCTGCCGGTGGAGGTCTGGCCCTCGGGCGCCAACTTCGTGCTGTTCCGCCCCCTCGAGCGCGACGGCGACGACGTGTGGCAGGCGCTGGTCGAGCGGTCCATCCTGGTGCGCAACCTGGCCACCTTCCCCCACCTCGCCGGTTGCCTGCGCGTCACCGTGGGCACCCCCGACGAGGACGACGCCTTCCTCGACGCCCTGACGGAGATCCTCACATGAGCCCCCCGACCCGCAGGTCGACTCGTACCGCCACCGTGGCGCGCACCACCAACGAGACCGAGATCGCCATCGAGCTCGACCTCGACGGCCCCGGGACGGTGACGACCAGCACGGGCATCCCGTTCTTCGACCACATGCTGGCCCAGCTGGGCCGACACGGCGGCTGGGCGCTGGAGCTCGACGCCACCGGCGACCTGGAGATCGACGCCCACCACACGGTGGAGGACGTGGGCATCGCCCTGGGCGAGGCGTTCGCCACCGCGGTGGGCGACAAGGCCGGGATCCGCCGGTTCGGCTCCAACCGGGTGCCCCTCGACGAGGCCCTGATCGACGTGGCCCTCGACCTGTCCGGGCGGCCCTACCTGCACTACGAGGTCGAGTTCCCGGGCCAGCAGATCCTGGGTGATCCGCCCTTCGACCCGCAGCTGGTCGAGGAGTTCTGGCGGGCCTTCACCGTGGCCGGAGCCATGACCCTGCACATCACCTCGGTGCGGGGCCGCAACACCCACCACCTCATCGAGGCCACGTTCAAGGCGGTGGCCCGCTCGCTGCGCGACGCCGTCAGCCTGCAGGGCGGCGGCGTGCCGTCCACCAAGGGCCGCCTGTGACCCTCATCGCCGTGCTCGACTACGGGATCGGCAACCTGCGCTCGGCCCAGAAGGCGCTCCAGCACGTGGGTGCCGACGCCCGCCTGACCGCGGACCCGGGGCTCATCGCCGACGCCGACGGCATCGTCCTGCCCGGGGTGGGTGCCTTCGGTCGGTGCATGGAGGCGATGCGGGCCAGCGGGCTGGATCGGGTGGCGGTGGAGGCCATCGAGGCCGACCGCCCCTTCCTGGGCATCTGCATCGGCATGCAGATGCTCTACGAGAGCTCCGAGGAGTCGCCCGACGTCCGAGGGCTGGGGGTGCTCCACGGTCGCGTGCGGCGCCTGCCGGAGGGCGTCAAGCATCCCCAGATGCAGTGGAACGTGCTCGAGCCCAGCCGTACCTCGGCCCTGCTCGAAGGGCTGCCCGAGCCGGTGTGGGTCTACTTCGACCACTCGTTCGCCCCGGAGCTGTCCATCGACGTGGTGGCCACCTGCGACTACGGGGGCGCCATCACCGCCGCGGTCGAGCGCGACCGGTTGTGGGCCACGCAGTTCCACCCCGAGAAGTCGAGCGCGGTGGGCCTGGCCCTGCTCGGCAACTTCGTCCGGGCCGTCGACCAGGTGGCGGCCGGAGCGCGGTGATCGACCTCTACCCGGCCATCGACCTGCGGGACGGTCGGTGCGTCCGGCTCTACCAGGGTGACTTCGCCCGCGAGACCGTCTACGGCGACGACCCGGTGGCCCAGGCCCGCCGCTTCGCGGACGAGGGCGCGTCGTGGATCCACGTGGTCGACCTGGACGCGGCCCGCACCGGCGAGCCGGTCAACCGCGCCGTCGTGGCCGCCATCGCCGCGGCGGTGGACGTCCCGGTGCAGTCGGGCGGTGGCGTGCGCGACGTGGCCGCGGCCCGGGCCCTGGCCGCGGCCGGGGTGGCGCGCGTCGTCATGGGCACCGCCGCGGTGCGCCACCCCGAGCTGGTGGCCGAGGTCAGCCAGCTGGTGCCTGTGGCCGTCGGCCTCGACATCCGTGGTCGGGAGGTGGCGGTGGCCGGTTGGGAGCAGGGGTCGGGGTCGGACGTGGCCGAGGCCCTGCCCACCTTCTCGGGGGCGGGGGCGGCCGCCGTGGTGGTCACCCAGATCGACGTGGACGGCACGGGCCGCGGGCCCGACCTGGACGCCTACCGCGAGCTGCTGGCGGTGGGCGACCTGCCCCTGGTGGCCTCCGGCGGCGTGGGCACCCTCGAGCACCTGCGCCAGCTCGACGAGCTGGAGGTGCAGGGGCGTCGCGTGTCGGGGGTGATCGTGGGCCGCGCCCTCTACGAGGGGGCGTTCACCCTGTCCCAGGCGTTGGCGACCGTGCGCTGACGGAGGCGCCGGCGGGGCACGGCGCCGCCGGTCGGACCGGACCCGGGGCCGGGTCGGGGGGCCGCTCGAAGCGGTAGAGCAGGATGGAGCCGCCCAGCGTGCCCAACGGGCAGTAGGCCCGCAGCCACGAGAGGGCGGCGTGGTCGCTGGTCGTCAACCGGGTGGCCGACACCGCCACCCATCCGGTCAACCGGGCCACGGGCACGCTCGACAGCTCGCGGGCCCCTGGCACCTGCGCCGCGCTCAGCCCCCGCGGCCCGAAGTAGGCCACCGCCGGATGGCGGCCCACGCTCCAGGTCTGGAGCCGGTAGAAGTCCTGTCCCCAGTCCACGTTGGAGTCCGACGCCGTGCGGTAGCCGGGACGGAAGGGCAGCGCCACCCAGGCGATGGAGTGGGGGTTGGAGGCGGTGGTGGCCAGCCCGGCCACCACCAGGACCCCAGCCAGCCCGACCCGGGCCGCCCGCCGGGCGGGCACCTCGGTCACCGCTGCAGCCACCACCAGCCAGAGGGCGAGGCTCGGCAGCAGGTAGCGCACCCCGATGTCGCGTGGCCCGGGCAGGGTGACCGCGGCGATGGCCAGCGCCGGCAGCACCACCGCGGCCAGCGTGCGGCGCCGCACCGACGACTTCACCCACACCAGCCCCACCGGCCCGACCACCAGCACGGCCACCGTGACCAGGGGCACCTTCACCAGCAGGCTGAGGGGCCAGTACCACCACCGGCCGCCCACCCAGTACGAGCCCAGCAGGTAGGCCGGTCCGGACTGGGTGTCGTGGGTGGACAGGTAGCGCAGCCCGTCGAGGTCGAGGTGGGGGAGCAGGCCGAGGGGCCACACCGAGCCGGGGGCGAGCACCAGGTAGGTGGCCCAGATGCACGCCCACGCCACCAGTCCCACGACCAGGCCGTCCACCAGCGTGGCCCACCGCCGATCGCGCCACCCCGAGAACGCCACCACGGCCGGGGCGAGGGCGGCGAGCACCAGGCCGGTGTCCTTGACCACCGCGGCCAGACCGCAGGCCAGGCCCAGGGCGAGGAGCCGGCGGCGTCGGCGGGGGTCGAGGCGCGGCAGCTCGAGCACCCGGACCAGGGCCAGGCTGACCAGGAGCGCGGCCAGGGTGAAGGGCAGGTCGATGCCGTCGAGGTGGCCCAACCCCACCACCAGGGGACCGGCCAGCCACAGCCCGCCGGCCACCAGGCCGGCCGACGGCGAGAGCAGGCGGCGGGCCAGCGCGTAGAGGACGAAGGCGGCGGCCACGGCCTCGGCCAGCGCCACCAGCCGGGCCGCGAACATCACCCGCTGGAGCGTCCCCGCCCGCAGCTGGGCCTGGAGGAACTGGGCGCTGTAGACCTGCTCGTCGCCCCCGGTCCAGGCCGCGGTGTGGGGGATGACCGGTCCGACGGCCAGGACGGGCAGGGCGGCCAGGGCCTTGGCCAACGGCGGGTGCTCGGGGTTCAGGCGCAGGTCGTGGCGGGTCAGCGAGGCCAGCCCGGCGGCCACGTAGACGGGCTCGTCGAAGGTGGGGGAGTCGTGCCAGGCCTGCCACAGGCCCAATCCGACGAAGCCCACGGCCAGGACGGCCAGGATGGCCAGGGGCCGGGTCCACCACCGGGCGCGAGCTGCCGGGGGTTCGGGCACGCCGGACAGTATGGTGCTTGGACGCCCTCATCTGGTCGAAGCCCAGGTGGGACCGGGGACGCCCTCGGTCGGGCGCACGGATGCTCTCAGCGTCCTCTCAGGTTGGCCGGCGATGATGGCTGGATGCTGGGGAAGGAAGGCATGCACACCGATCGATTCGATGCCGCGACGCCCGTCCCCCCACGCGGCCAGCGCGCGCCGCGGTGACGGTCGTCGAGGGCTCGGCCCCGGGTTCGGGTCCCGTCACCCCCGGAGCGCCCGACGAGCGCCCCGGCACGGGGCCGACCGCCTGGTTGCGGGCTCACCAGCCGCGTCGGCGCACCATCGTGGGCTGGGTGGTGTACCTGATCCTGCTGGGGGTCTACATCTCCCGCTACGGCATCCCCTTCCTCGAGGACGATCTGCTCCTGTGGGTCACCGGGGCGGTCTTCGTCTCGTGCCTGGGCGACCTGAGTCGGTTCCGACGCGGCTTCCTGCGCGACTGGCTGCCGCTGTACGTCGTGCTGGGCCTGTACGCGCTGATGCGCGGCTACGCCGATCACCTGCTCTTCAACACCCACATCACCCCCCAGCTCGACTTCGACAAGTGGATCGCCTTCGGCGTGGCGCCCACGGTCCGCCTCCAGCGGGCGTTCTTCCGTCCCGACGACCTGCACATCTGGGACTACCTGGCCACGTTCACCTACCTGTCGCACTTCTTCATGTCGTTCGTGCTGGCCGGGGTGCTGTGGGTGCGCGACCACAAGGCGTTCCGGCGGTTCATGGGCCTGTACGTCACCTTGATGCTGTCGGGGTTCGCCACCTACGTCCTCTATCCGGCGATGCCCCCGTGGATGGCGAGCAGCACCCGCTGGATGCCGGCGTCGGTCCGGGTGGTGCCCATCGTGTTGTCGAACATGGGCATCCACTGGGCCGCGGCCGTGTTCGAGCACGGGGCCAAGTTCAACAACGACGTGGCCGCCGTCCCGTCGCTGCACGCGGCCTGCCCGCTCCTGATCTGCCTGTTCTTCTTCCCCCGGGTGCGCAAGACCTGGGTGAAGGTGCTGCTGGTGGCCTACGTGCCGGCCATGTCCCTGGCCCTCGTCTACACCGGCGAGCACTTCGTGTTCGACATCGTCCTCGGGTGGATCTACGCCGTGGTCGTGTACTTCGGCGGCTCCTGGGTGGCCGATCGCTGGGAGGAGCGCCGCCGGGACCGAGCCGGCTTGGCGGCAAGCGGTGGCGCCGGCGCCGACGTCGACGTCGACCTCGTCGCCGCGCCGAGCGACCCGTCTCCCGGGCGGTAGCGTCACCCCGGTGGACGTGGTCCGGATCATCCCCTGCCTCGACGTCGACGCCGGACGGGTGGTCAAGGGCATCAACTTCGTCGACCTGACCGACGCCGGCGACCCGGTGGAGCTGGCCCGCCGCTACGACCAGGAAGGCGCCGACGAGCTCGTCTTCCTCGACATCACCGCCTCCAGCGACCAGCGCGACACCATCATCGACGTGGTGCGGCGCACGGCGGACGAGGTGTTCATCCCCTTCACCATCGGGGGTGGCATCCGCACCGTGGAGGACGCCCGGGCCCTGCTGCGGGCCGGGGCCGACAAGGTCTCGGTGATGACCGCCGCCCTCGAGCGCCCAGCGCTCATCAGCGAGCTGGCCGAGGAGTTCGGGGCCCAGTGCGTGGTGGTGGCCATCGACGCCCGCCGCTCTCCACCCGACGCCGATGTCGCCACCAAGAGCGGCTACGAGGTCTTCACCCACGGGGGGCGCACGCCCACCGGCACCGACGCCGTGTGGTGGGCCCGGCGAGCCCAGAAGTTGGGGGCGGGCGAGATCCTGCTCACGTCCATGGACCGCGACGGCACGCGCGACGGCTTCGACCTCGAGCTGCTGGCGGCGGTGACCGAGGCGGTGACCATCCCGGTCATCGCCAGCGGGGGGGTGGGAACCCTCGCCCACCTGGTGGACGGGGTGACCAAGGGCGGCGCCGACGCCGTGCTGGCGGCCTCCATCTTCCACTTCGGCGAGTGCACCGTCGGCGAGGCCAAGGCCTACCTGGCCAGCCACGGGATAGTTACGCGACCGACGACTTGATTGGCCCTTTGGTCGGCAAGCCTCCCGGCGGGCGCCTTCGGCATCTGGGTGTCATCGTGCGAGCGGCTCCGGCCTGGCGGCCTCCGCCTACCGTGACAGGGCGTCCACGAAGTCGATGACCAGGTCGGCGGCCTGGTGGGTGCGGCCGGCGAAGAAGTGGTCGGCGCCGGCCACCACCGTGACCTCGGCGTTCACCCAGGCGGCGATGGCGGCGCGGGCCGAGTCGGGCGGGTTGAACTGGTCGCGCTCGGGCACGATCAGCCGTTTGGGCCGGGGGTCTTGGGCGGCGACCATGGCCGCTGGGTGGACCACCCGCAGCGGCGGGGCCAGCAGGGCCCAGCCGGCCAGCCGGGCGTCGACGACGGTCAGGGAGACATCGGCCCCGAACGACCAGCCGGCCACCACCAGCGTCAGCTGCGGCGCGCGGGCGGCCAGCTCCCCGATGGCGGCCTCGATGTCGAGGCGCTCGCCCCGCCCGTGGTCGTGGACCCCCTCCGAGCCTTCCACGCCGCGGAAGTTGAACCGCAGCGCGGACAGGCCGGCGTCGGGCAGCAGGCGGAACAGCTCGCTGGTGACCAGGGAGCGCATCGTGCCGCCCTGGGCCGGATGGGGGTGGGCCAGCACCACCGCGGCGCGGGCGTCGGCCACCGTCGCCACCTCGGCCTCCAGGGTCAGGCCGTCGGTGGTGGTCACCGCCACCGCCTCGACGGCGATGGCCTGGGCGGGGTCGTGGGGCATCGGCCCAGACGGTACCGTCGGGGCGTGCCCGTCGATGACCAGCCGGAAGACCAGCCCGACGTTCCCAGCCACCCGCCGTCGGGACGCCCGGGCGACACGTTGGCCGAGCGCCTGACCGGGGGCGCGGCCGACAAGCTCCCGATCAAGATGATGTCCGATCGCATCCTGGTGCGCCTGGGGGGCGGCGAGGGCGAGCGGCGCAGCACCGGGGGCATCCTCATCCCGGCCACGGCCCAGATGGGCAAGCGGCTGACCTGGGCCGAGGTGGTGGCCACCGGCCCCAACGTGCGGGCCATGGAGCCCGGCGACCACGTGCTGTTCAACCCCGAGGACCGCTACGAGGTCGAGGTGCGCGGCGAGGACTACGTCATCCTGCGCGAGCGCGACGTGCACGCGGTGGCGGCCAGTCGTCTCGAGGAGGGCTCGACCGGGCTCTACCTGTGACCGAATCGGGTTTCTGACGGCGCGGGCGGGCCTCTACGATGCCCGATCATGCCCGTCACCACTCCGATCGCCTTCACCGAGTCCCAGCTGGCCACGGTCCACTACGACGACAACGGGCTCGTGCCGGCCGTCGTCCAGGAGCAGGGCACCGGCGCGGTGCTGATGATGGCCTGGATGAACGAGGAGTCGCTGCGCCGCTCGCTCGAGACCGGGCGCACGTGGTTCTGGAGCCGCTCCCGACAGGAGTACTGGTGCAAGGGCGAGACCTCCGGTGACCGCCAGCACATCCGCCAGGCCTTCTACGACTGCGACGGCGACACGTTGCTGTTCGTGGTCGAGCAGGAGGGAGCCGGCGCCTGCCACACGGGCAACCGCTCCTGCTTCTATCGGGCGTTCGGGCCCGAGTCCTGACCGGCTCGGCACGCCCCGTGGCCAAGCCGGACCGGGCCCACTTCCACGAGCTGGCCGCCACCCACAGCGTCGTGCCCGTGTGGCGCGAGCTGCTGGCCGATCTGATCACCCCGGTGGCGGCGTTCGCCCGGCTGTGCCGCGACGACCGGCCCGGGTTCCTGCTCGAGTCGGTGGAGCACGGCGAGCGCTGGAGTCGGTGGTCGTTCGTCGGCCGCGACCCGCGGGCCACCCTGGTGTCGCGCCAGGGCCAGCTGGAGCTGACCGGCGACCTGCCCGCCGACCTGCCCACCGACCAGGGCATCCTGGCCGCGGTCGAGCAGCTGCTGCGCGTCTACCGCTCGCCGGCGCTCGAGGAGCTCCCGCCGCTGCACGGTGGCCTGATCGGCTACCTGGGCTACGACGTGGTGCGCGAGGTCGAGCGCCTGCCCGACGCGGCACCCGACGACCGGGGCAGCCCCGACGCCGTGCTGTCGGTCATCGGTGAGCTGGCCGCCTTCGACCACTGGCGCCAGCGGGTGACCCTGATCGAGAACGTGGTCGTGCCCGCCGGGGCCGACCCCACCCAGCTCGACGCCCTCTACGACGAGGCGCTGTCCCGGCTCGACCAGCTGGCCGTCGACGGCGCCAGCCCGCTGTCCGAGCCCCTGGTGGACCCGCCCACGTCGGACGACGAGCTCCCCGAGATCACCTCGCCCACCCCGCCCGGCGACTTCTGCCAGGCCGTCGAGGTGGCCAAGGAGCACATCCTGGCCGGGGACATCTTCCAGGTGGTGCTGTCCCAGCGCTTCGACTTCGACCTCGACGCCGACCCCTTCGACGTGTACCGCGTCCTGCGCCAGGTCAACCCCAGCCCCTACATGTACTTCGTGCGCCTGCCTGAGCTGACGCTCATCGGCTGCTCGCCCGAGCCCATGGTGCAGCTGGTCGACGGCCGGGTCATCTCCCGCCCCATCGCCGGCACCCGCCGACGCGGTCGCACCGACGAGGAGGACCGGCGCCTGGGGGCCGAGCTGTCCGAGCACCCCAAGGAGCTGGCCGAGCACGTGATGCTGGTCGACCTGGCCCGAAACGACGTGGGTCGGGTCGTCACCTTCGGCACCGAGCAGGTGGACGAGATGATGACCCTCGAGCGCTACAGCCACGTCATGCACCTGACCTCGCAGGTGTCGGGTCAGCTGGCCGAGGGGCTGACCCCCATCGACGTGCTCCGGGCCACGCTGCCGGCGGGGACGGTGTCGGGCTCGCCCAAGGTGCGGGCCATGGAGATCATCGACGAGCTGGAGCCGGTCAAGCGCGGCCCCTACGCGGGAGTGGTCGGCTACGTCGACTTCTCGGGCAACATCGACACGGCCATCGCCATCCGCACCATGGTGGTGTGGCCCGACGGCCGCGCCGCGGTGCAGGCCGGGGCCGGGGTGGTGGCCGACAGCGTGGCCGCCGACGAGGACCAGGAGTGCCACAACAAGGCCCGGGCGCTGCTCACCGCCGTGCCCGGGGCCCGACGCATGACCGCCCAGCGCAAGACGAGGATGGTCGGGTGACCTGACCCCAAATGCTTGGAAATTGGGCATCTTTGGCTGTGGCGTTTCGCGGATTTCCGCACCCAGTTCCGGGAGGATGGTTCGGATGAGCAGGATCTTGAGCCTGGACGAGGGCTATCTGGCCCTGCGGACTGGAGCGAACCGCGCCGGGGAGGGCGTGACCGCGGCAGAGGTGCCCCGCGACTTCCTGATGGTCACCGGCGACGAGGCCGAGAGCTATCTGCAGGGTCAGCTCAGCCAGGACCTCTCGACGCTCACGTCGATGACGTCGACCTGGTCGTTGCTGCTCGAGCCCACCGGGAAGCTCGGCTCCTGGATCAGGGTGACGCGCCATGCCCGACCCGGGGCCTTCCTGGTCGACGTCGATCGGGGACAGGGCGCGGCGGTGGCGGCGCGGCTGGCCCGCTTCAAGTTGCGGGCCGCGGTGGAGATCGAGGGCGAGGCCATGGACAGCTGGCGTTGCTGGGCCGTCGACCGTTCGGCCGGCGCCTGCCCGCCGCCGCCGTTCGAGGGCAGCGACGACTTCCCCCAGCCCTGGCCCGGCGCCGCGGGATGGGACCACCTCTGCAAGCGCGACGACCCGCCACGACCCGACGTGGTCATCCCGATCGAGGCGTACGAGGCGGTGCGCATCGAGGCGGGGGTGCCCAAGATGGGCGCCGAGCTGGTCGCGGACGTCATACCGGCCGAGCTGGGGCAGTGGCTGATCGGGGCGTCGGTCAGCTTCACCAAGGGGTGCTACACCGGTCAGGAGCTGGTGGCCCGCATCGATTCGCGGGGCGGGAACGTCCCCCGCCACCTGCGCGGCCTCGTGGTCGACGGGCCCGCCTCGGTGGCCCCCGACGAGCTCGTCGGCGCCGAGGTGGTGATGGACGGCGACGTCGTGGGCTCGGTGACCAGCGCGGCCCGTTCACCCGGGGTCGAACCCGGTCTCGGCACCGTGGTGGCGCTCGGCTTCGTCGCCCGCAAGGTGGCCCCGCCCGCCGAAGCTCAGCTCCGCACGGGGGCGGGGGCGACGTGGCCGGCGCAGATCCGGGCGCTCCCGCTGGTGGGGGCCGAGCCCGGCTGAGCGGGGCGGTGTCGGCGCGAGCCCGTCAGGTCCTGGGCTCGTAGCGAGGCGGTGGGGCCGGGATCCGGCCGGGGTCAGGAGCCGGCGCGCCCCTGCGGCCGGCGAGGCCGGCGAGGCCGATCGGGCGGGTGGGGTCGGCGGGGCTGGCGTCGGAGCCGCCGCCGGCCGCAAGGTGATGACCATGCGGGTGCCGCCGGTCGGGTTGGCCTCGGCCCGGATGGTGCCGCCCATGGCCTCGGTCAGCTCGCGGGCGATGGCGAGGCCGAGCCCCGAGCCGATCTCCTTGCGCTGAGGTTGGTGGCCGGCCACGTAGAGCCGCTCGAACACGTGGGGCAGGTCGGGGGCGGAGATGCCGGGCCCGTCGTCGGCCACCTCCAGGCGTGGGCCGGCCGGATCGGCCACCACCGTCACCGAGATCTCGCCGGTCGCGTACTTCACCGCGTTCTCGATGAGGTTGGCCACCACCTGGGCCAGGCGATCGCGGTCGGCCAACGCCCACACCGGCGCGGACGGGCGCGACAGGCGCAGGACCAGGCCGGCCCCCTCCACCTCGCGGCGGAAGCCGTCCACCGAGTCCACCATCAGCTCGGCCACGTCGGCCGACGTCAGGTGCAGGGAGAACTGGCGACCCTCCAGCTTGGCCAGGTCGAGCAGGTCGCGCACCAGTCGCTCCAGGCGTCGGGACTCGGCCAGGATCACGCCGGCGGCCTGCTGGGCGTCGGGGGTGGCGCCGTCGGCGATGGCCTCGGCGTAGCCGCGGATGGAGGTGAGCGGGGTGCGCAGGTCGTGGGACACCGACAGCAGGAACTGGCGCTCCAGCCCCCGGGAGCGCTCGAGCGAGTCGGCCATCTCGTTGATGGACCGGGCCAGGGCGTCGAGCTCGTCGGTCGAACCCACGTGGTGCTCGGGGACGCGCACCGCCAGATCGCCGTCGGCGATGCGGGCGGTGGCGGTGGTGGCGTCGGTCAACGGCTTGGTCAGGCGGCGGCTGAGGCGGGCGGCGATGATGGCGCCGAGCACCAGTGTGGCCACCGATGCCAGGATGAACCAGCCCACCCCGCTGCCCAGGGGTTGCGCGGTGTTGCGGGTCAGGACGAGGACGCCCAGGAACTTGGCGTTGGCGTTGCTGGCGCTGCTGAGGGGCACCGCTGCCCACACCTCGGTGGGGCGCGAGCCGGTCACGATCTGGCCGTCCCGCAGGGCGGCGTAGTCGGCCGGGGTGAGCACCACGCCGGCCGGGATGGGATCACCCAGATCGGTGCGCGGCTGGTTCTGCTCGTCGAGGATGACCAGCTCGACGTCCTTCAGGTTGAGGGAGTTGCGGAGCTGCACCACCTTCTGGCGGGCCGTGCCCCGCAGCTGGAGGTTCAGGATGGCCGACGTGGCCTCGGCTTGCTGTCGGATGTCCTTGGCCGCCGTGTCGCGGGCCCCGACCCGGTTGAGCGCCAGGGTCCCCAGCCCGGCGAAGATCAGCGCCGCGGCCACCGTGCCCAGGATGGCGAACGTGATGCGACGTCTCATGGCTCCAGTCTGACCTGCAGATGTGAGCTTTTCGTGATCCCCGCCCTGCTGACCAGAGGGCCAGTTCAGTCGAGGCGGTAGCCCACGCCCCACACGGTCGACAGCCCGAAGCCGTCGCCCAGCTTCTTGCGCAGCTGACGCACGTGGACGTCGACCGTGCGCTCGTCGCCCACCCAGTCGACCCCCCAGACGCCGTCGAGCAGCTGGCGACGGCTGAGGGCCAGGCCCTGGTTCTCGGCCAGGTAGGCCAGCAGGTCGAACTCGCGGGCGGCCAGCGCCACCACCGCGCCATCCAGGCGGGCCTCGCGCCGTCCCAGGTCGACCTCGACGGGACCGACCCGCAGCACCTGGGGGGCGTCGCGGGCGGGACCGTCGGCCCGGCGCAGGATGGCCTTCACCCGGGCCACCAGCTCGCGCGGCGAGAAGGGCTTGGTCACGTAGTCGTCGGCCCCCATCTCCAGGCCGAGCACGCGGTCGATCTCGCCGTCGCGGGCGGTGAGCATGATGATCGGGATGTCGCCCTTGGCCCGCAGCTGACGGCACACGGCCAGGCCGTCCAGCTCGCCGGCCAGGCCGACGTCGAGGATGACCAGCTTCGGGTTGCGATCGCGGACCAGGTCCAGGCCGGCCTCGCCCGACGACGCCTGGTAGACGCGGTAGCCGTCGTTGCGCAGGTAGAGGTCGACCAGGTCGGCGATGTTGGGGTCGTCCTCGATCAGGACCACCGGTGGGGGATCAGCGTTCATGGTGGCGCCCATGCTCCCATCCCGGACCGGCCTCGGGGGTGACGGCCGGAAAGGGCCGCGTCGGCGCGGGTCGTCCTACCATCGACGGGGTGACCCACTACGACCAGCTGGGGGTGGGCGTGGACGCCTCGTCGCGCGAGATCCGCCAGGCCTACGTCCGGCTGGCCCGCCGCAGTCACCCCGACTTCCACGCCCATGCCGACCGCGCCACCCGGGCGGCCAACGAGGCCGAGATCCGCCGCCTCAACCAGGCCTGGGCCGTGCTCGGCGATCCCGAGGCGCGTCGGCGCTACGACGAGGCGCTGGGTCTGGGACCACCGGGACGCGCCGCCGCGACCCAGCCCGAGCCCGAGGCCGTGTTCGTGCCCTACGACGACGACGACACCGACTACGCCGCGCTGCTCGACGACGCCCCGGTGGGGCGTGGCGCCCGGTTGCCCCGGCTGGTGCAGCTGGCCCCGGCCGGCCTGCTCGTCGGCGCCGTGTTCTGCCTGTCGGCCGGCCTGGTGGCCGGCTTCGGCCCGCTGCTGGCCGTCGGGGTGGTCTGCCTGGTGTTGTCCGGGCTCACCTTCGTGCTGGCGCCGGCCCTGGCCGTGCTGCGCAGCCTCGACAGCGAGCGCGACTGACCCTGGGGCGCCCGGATAGGGTGCGGCCCATGTCCAAGCCCAGCATGTTCGTGAAGCTCACCGCCCAGCCCGGCCAGCGCGACCAGGTGGTGGCCGCCTTCGACCGGATGCTGGCCGCGGTGGCCGAGGAGCCCGGCACCGAGGTGTACTCCATCCACCTCGACGACGCCGACGAGGACGTGGTGTGGATCTTCGAGATGTACGCCGACAAGGACGCGCTGGCCGCCCACTCGTCGAGCCCGGCCATGGCGACGCTGATCACCGAGATCGGCCCGTTCCTGGGCGGCGACGCCGCGGCCATGTCGTCCACCACCGCCCACGCCGGCAAGGGCCTGGCTCACTGACCTACCTCGACCACATCCTCGACGCCCATCGGGCCGCGACCGCGCAAGATCGGCGCTCGCTCGACGCCCTGATCGACCAGGTCGGCTCGCTCGATCCGGCCCGGGGTTGGCGCGACGCGCTGGTCGCAGCCGCGGTCGACGGCCTGGGCGTCATCGCCGAGGTCAAGCGCCGCTCGCCGTCCAAGGGCGACCTGGCCCCCGAGCTCGACCCTGCGGCGCTGGCCTCGGCCTACCGCCGGGGCGGGGCGGCCTGCCTGTCGGTGCTGACCGACGCGGCCTTCTTCGGGGCCCAGCCCGGCGACCTGGTGGCCGCCCGCCAGGCCTCGGGGCTGGCGGTGCTTCGCAAGGACTTCACCGTGTCGGCCCTCGACGTGGTCGACGCCCGCCTCCTCGGGGCCGACGCCGTGCTGCTCATCGCCGCCGCCCTGGACGACGCCGAGCTGGCCGACTTCTCGGCCCTGGGACGCCAGGTCGGCCTCGACGTGCTCGTCGAGATCCACGACGAGGCCGAGCTCGACCGGGCGGTGGGCGTCGGCGCCGACGTGATCGGCGTGAACCAGCGCGATCTGGTCACCTTCGAGGTGGACGCCGAGCGCGCCGTCCGGCTGGCCTCGGCCATGCCGGCGGGGGCGGTCCGGGTGGCCGAGTCGGGCGTCCGGGGCGCCGTCGACGCCGCTGCCCTGCGCCGGGCCGGGTACCACGCCGTGCTGGTGGGCGAGTCGCTGGTCACCGCCGGCGACCCGGCCGCGGCGGTGGCGGAATTGCGCAACGCCCGCTGAGCGCGCCGGTACGGTGTCGGGGTGTTCGTGAAGATCTGCGGCATCACCAACGAGGAGGACGCCTTGTTGGCGGTGGCCATGGGCGCCGATGCCGTCGGCTTCGTGTTCGCCCCGTCCCCCCGCCAGATCCCGGTGAGCCAGGTGCGCGACATCACCCGTCGGCTGCCGCCCGAGGTGATGACGCTCGGGGTGTTCCGCGACGAGGCCACGCGCCGGGTGGTCGAGATGGTCAACGCCGCCGGCCTGCACGGCGTGCAGCTGCACGGCCACGAGACCCCGGCCGAGGGTCGCTGGATCCGCCAGCGCGTGCAGTTCCTCATCCAGGCCTTCAGCGCCGGCGACCGCATGCTCGACCGCATCGACGAGTACCAGGCCGCCGACGCGGTGCTCATCGACTCGGCCACGCCGGGCTCGGGGCAGGTCTTCGACTGGGTGCTGGCCGAGGGGCTGCCGCTCGACCGGCGGGTCATCCTGGCCGGCGGCCTGACGCCCGACAACGTGGGCGAGGCCGTCGCCCGGGTGCGGCCCTGGGGGGTGGACGTGTCGAGCGGGGTCGAGCGCGAGCCGGGCCGCAAGGACGTGTCCAAGCTCATGCGCTTCGTCAACGCGGCCAAGCAGGCCGGCCTCGACCTGGGCGAGGAGGCGATCGACCTGGACGCGCCGATGGCGGCCCGGTCCGACCTGGTCGGCGTGCCCGACGACGACCTCGACGACGGCCCCGAGACCGGCTTCTACGACTGGGAAGATGACCGCTCCGCCGGGTGACGAGCCGCCCGAACCGATCGCCGACGAGCCGTCCGCCGACGGCCGCTTCGGCGAGTTCGGCGGGCGCTTCGTCCCCGAGACCCTGATGCCGGCCTGCCTGGAGCTGGAAGCCTCCTTCCGCGAGGCCTGGGCCGATCCGGCCTTCACCACCGAGCTCGACGACCTGCTGCGCGACTACGCCGGGCGGCCCTCGCCGCTCACCGAGTGCCACCGGCTCTCGGCCGAGCTGGGGGTCCGGGTCCTGCTCAAGCGAGAGGACCTGAACCACACCGGCTCCCACAAGATCAACAACGTGCTCGGCCAGGCCCTGCTGGCCCGGCGCATGGGCAAGGCGCGCCTGGTGGCCGAGACCGGGGCGGGCCAGCACGGCGTGGCCACCGCCACCGCCGCCGCCCTGCTGGGCATGTCGTGCGTGGTCTACATGGGCGAGATCGACATGGCCCGCCAGGCCCTCAACGTGTTCCGCATGCGGTTGCTGGGCGCCGAGGTGGTGCCCGCCACCTCCGGCAGCCGCACGCTGAAGGACGCGGTCAACGAGGCCATGCGCGACTGGGTGGCCACCGTCGAGAGCACCCACTACTGCCTGGGATCGGTGATGGGGCCGCACCCGTACCCGTGGATGGTGCGCGAGCTCCAACGGGTCATCGGGCGCGAGGCCCGAGCCCAGTGCGCCAACCTCCTCGACGGCGGCGTCCCCGACGTGGTGACCGCCTGCGTCGGGGGCGGGTCCAACGCCATGGGCATCTTCTCGGGCTTCATGGACACCCCGGCCCGGCTGGTCGGCGTCGAGCCCGCCGGCGGGGCCGCCATCACCCACGGCGTGCCCGGGGTGGTGCACGGCATGCGCTCCTACCTGATGCAGGACGAGTTCGGCCAGGTGCTGGAGGCCGAGTCGATCTCGGCCGGGCTCGACTACCCGGGCGTGGGCCCCGAGCACTCCTACCTGGCCTCGATCGGTCGGGCCCGCTACGAGACCGTGACCGACGCCGAGGTGATCGACGCCTTCGCCCTGCTGTCGCGCACCGAGGGCATCATCCCGGCCCTGGAGCCGGCCCACGCCCTGGCCTGGTTGTCGCGGGCCCGGGCCGAACTGGCCGGCCAGGTCGTGCTGGTGAACCTGTCGGGTCGGGGCGACAAGGACGTGGCCCAGATGATGGACATCCTGGGATGACGGGGGCGCTGGAGACCTCCCTGCGAGCCGCCCGGGCCGGCGGGCGCAAGCTGCTGGTGCCCTACCTGACCGGCGGGCTGGGGCCGGACTGGCCGGCCTCGGTCGAGGCGGTGGCCGAGGCCGGTGCCGACGCCATCGAGATCGGCATCCCCTTCAGCGACCCGGTCATGGACGGCCCGGTGATCCAGGCGGCCAGCGAGCAGGCGTTGGCCCAGGGCACCACCCCGGTGAGCGTCCTCGCCGCCCTCCGCCACGTCGATGCCGGCGTCCCCCTGGCCGTCATGACCTACTACAACATCGCGGCGCGCATGGGCCTGCGCCGCTTCGCGGCCTCGCTGGCCGAGTCCGGCGTGGCCGCCGCCATCCTGCCCGACCTCCCCCTGGAGGAGGTCGAGCCCTGGGCCCGCGCCGCCGACTGGGGTGGGGTGGAGACGGTTCTGCTGGCCGCGCCCACCGCCTCCGACGAGCGCCTGGCCCGGGTGTGCCAGCGGTCCCGCGGCTTCGTGTACGCCGTCGGGCTCCTCGGGGTGACCGGCGAGCGCGACCACCTGGCCGCCACCTCCCTGGTCATCGCCCAACGCCTCAAGGACCTGACCGACCTGCCGGTGCTGGTGGGCGTGGGGGTGTCCACCGCCGAGCAGGCCCGCGCCGTGTGCGAGGTGGCCGACGGCGTCGTGATCGGCAGCGCCCTGGTGCGACGCCTCCTCGACGGCGAGGGTCCGGCGGGCGCCGCCCGATTCATCGGCTCGGTTCGCGCCGCCCTCGACACCTAGGATCGTCGCGGGCGCGGAGCGCGCCACACCCGTGGATCCGTCGCTGGAGAGTCGAACAGACGATGCCGAAGGAGTGGACCAGCGTCACCGGCCTCGTCGCCACCGGCCGGCGGATGGGGCGCCGGCTCACCGCCTCGGCCCGGGTCCTGCCCGACTTCCTGGTCATCGGGGCCCAGAAGGCCGGCACCACCTCGATGGGCCGCTTCCTGCGCACGCACCCGGACGTCTTCTGGGTGCCTCGGGTGGAGATGCACTACTTCGATCGGGACTACGACCGGGGGCTGAACTGGTACCGCTCCTGGTTCGAGCGCCGGTCGGTCATCGAGGCCCACGAGCGGCGCACCGGGCGGCCGGCCCGGGCAGGGGAGAAGACCCCGGCCTACCTGGCCCTGCCCGAGGGGCCGGCCCGGGTGGGCAGGGACCTGCCCGGCGTCCGCCTGGTCGTCTCGCTGCGCGACCCGGTGCGGCGGGCCTACTCGCAGTGGGCCATGAACGTGCGCACGGGCCGCGAAACGCTCTCGTTCACCGACGCCCTCGACGCTGAGCCGGACCGGCTGGCCGCGGTCGACCTGTCCGGTGGGGTGAGCGGCACGGCGTACCTGGAGCACGGCTACGCCATGCGCAGCCGCTATGGCGAACACCTCGAGCGGTGGCTGGCCCACGTGGACCGGGCCCAGCTGTTCGTCTACCGCTGCGAGGACCTCTACGCCGACCCCGGCCGGTGGACCGGCCAGCTGCTCGACCACATCGGGGTCGACCCGGGCGTCGTGAGCCACGAGCCCATGCCCCACACCAGCGCCGACACCGGTGACCCGCTGGATCAGGCCACCTATGAGGCGCTGGTGGCGCGGTTCCGCGAGGACGACGCCCACCTGGCCGACCTGGTGGGGCTGTCCTACTACCAGCACTCGCCCTCCCAGCACGGTGGATAGGTCGTTGGACCCACCCGCCAGCGTGTCCCCTAGGCTGTGGCGATGCGCGAGGGCATGACCAAGCTGCGGGCGTTCCCGCGCAGCCGGCTGATCGAGGTGCCGTTGGCCCGCGTGCGCACCAGCGAGCTGAGCCTGTTCCAGGCCCTGGGCGATCCGACCGCGGCCACCGACCCGATCGAGGCCGACCCCCGGCTCTACTGGGACATCGACTGGCAGTGCGGCCTGGTGATGGGGTTGCAGTTCCACCAGCTCACCGAGCAGCTGGAGATCCAGCTCGACGCCGCCGACGTGGCCCACGCCCTGCGCCACCTGGGCGTCCCCGCCTACGACATGCGCCTGCTGCGCCTCGAGGACCCGGCCCGCTTCATCGAGCTGTGCGAGCCACCCGAGCTCATCTGGGAGGTGTGGCGCGACATCGGTGGGGGCCACGGCGAGCGGCTCCACCTGCGGCTGAGTCCCCGCGATGCCCAGTGCCGGGCCAACGAGCTCATCGCCCAGACGGGCGTCCGCCACTGGGCGGCGTGCCCCGAGAACGTCAGCTGATCCCGTCGAGCTGGGCCAGCACCCGCAGCATGACCTCGTCGGCCCCGCCGCCGATCGACAACAGCCGCGAGTCGCGGAAGTAGCGCGCCGTCCACGTCTCCTCCATGTAGCCGATGCCCCCGTGGAACTGGAGGCAGGTGTCGGCCACCCGTCGGTTCAGCCGGCCGGTCTTGAGCTTGGCGATGGTGGCGAAGCGGGTGGTGTCCTCGCCGCGCAGGTAGGCCTCGGCGCAGGCGTGGTTGTAGTGGCGGAGCAGGTCGACCTCGGCGGCCAGATCGGCCAGCTCGAACTGGATGTGCTGGTTGGCGGCCAGCGGTGCCCCGAAGACCCGGCGCTCCCGCACGTAGGCGATGGTCCGGTCGAGCGCCACCCCCATGGCCCCCACCGCCATGTAGGCCGCGATCATGCGCTCGTTCTGGAACTGGGCCATCTGCTGCTGGAAGCCTCGGCCCACCTCGCCGATGGTGTTGGCCACCGGTACGCGCACGTCCACCAACGACAGCTCCGCCGTGTCGCTCGATCGGTTGCCGAGCTTGTCCAGCTTGCGGCTGACCGAGAACCCGGGGGAGTCGGTGGGCACGACGATCTGGCTCATGCCCCGGTAGCGACCGGCCGGGGTCTCGTCGAGATCGCTGGTGCGGGCCAGCAGGCACAACCAGTCGGCCTGCGTGCCGTTGGTGATGTAGAGCTTGGTGCCGTTGATCACCCACTCGTCGCCGTCGCGCACGGCGCGGGTGCGGATGCCGGCCACGTCGCTGCCGGCGTCGGGCTCGGTCACGGCGATGGCCGCCACCAGCTCGCCCCGGATGGCCGGGGCCAGGTACCGCTCCTTGAGCTCGTGGGTGCCGAAGCGGTGCAGGGACGGGGTGGCCATGTCGGTCTGCACGCTGACCGCCATCGGGATCCCCCCGCAGCCGGCCCGTCCCATCTCCTCGCCGTAGACGAGGGTGTAGCTGTGGTCGGCGCCCTGGCCGCCGTAGGCCGGGTCGTACTCCAACCCCAGGATCCCGAGGGCGCCGAGCTGGGCGAAGAGCTCGTGGGCGGGGAAGGTGCCGGCCGCCTCCCACTCGTCGATGTGGGGGTTGATGTGGTGCTCGACCACGTCGCGCACCGTGGCTCGGAACAGGTCGTGTTCGGGGGTGAAGTCCATGCCGGCTCCGGGGCTCAGGCCGACGGGGGCGGCGGGGCGGCCGGGGGCGGCGGCGCCGACGACCGGGGCGGCGGGGGTGGGGCCGATGTGCCCGGGGGCGGGGGGAGCGGGCCGTCCGCGGCCGGGCCCGGGGGCACCAACCGGGTGGGGACCTCGACCACCTTGGCTCGGAGGTACTCGCCCAGGCCCTTGGCCTGGGGGTCGATCCGGGTGGAGGCGGCCACCCCCCGACCCAGCAGACCCTCGACCACCACGTTGAGCGCCCGCAGGTTGGCCAGCTCGTAGCGGCGGATGGCGAGTCCCTCGACCTCGGGGCCGAGCAGCTGGCGGATGCGGTCCTCGTCCAGGTAGGCGGCCAACCACTCGAACACCTCGTCGTCGCGCGCCCAGACGCCGATGTTGGCGTTGCCCCCCTTGTCTCCCGAGCGCGCCCCGGCCACCCGTCCGAGCGGGACGGCGGTCGTCGGCTCGGTCGGCGGAGCGGCGCGCTCGGGCGTGCTCGGCGGGGCCAGCGCGTAGCGGCCGCCGTCCGCGTCCGGGTCGGCGTCGTCGGCGTCGTCGGGCTCGGCGCCGACCGGCTCGACCGCGAACCGCTCCTCGCCCATGACCACCTCGTGGCGCGGCACGTCGGCGGGCACCAAGCTGGGCCAGTACACCCCGAAGCTCGAGGCGCGGCGCGGCGGCCCGTCGGTGGACAGGCCGGGGTAGCTGGCCAGGGCCATCTCGACCGCGGCGTTGGAGAAGGCTCGACCGACCTTCTCCTCGTCGGGGTCCATCACCGTGATCGTCAGCTCGGCGATGGCCTCGGCGTTGGTGGCCGGATCGTCGTGGTCACTTCGGCGCAGCCGCACGTCGGTGGCGGCGAATCCGTCGCGTCCCCCGGGGACCTTCGCCCAGAGCGTGCGCTCGGCCAGCGCCGCCTTGGCCTCGATGTCGAGGCCGGTGAGCAGGAAGGTGGTGGCGTTGCGGTACCCGCCCAGGTGGTTCACCGCCACCTTGGCCGTGTCGGGCGCCGGCCGGCCGCGCACGCCCGAGACCCGGACCCGGTCGGCACCCTCGTCGGCCAGCGCGACGGTGTCGAGAGCCACCACCACGTCCGGGTGGAAGTAGCCCGGCCCCTGGATCTCGTAGAGCAGCTGGGCGGTGACGGTGTCGACCGACACCCGTCCGCCGGTGCCCGGGTGCTTGGTGACCACGAAGGAGCCGTCGTGGTGGATCTCGGCCAGCGGGAACCCGGGTCGCTCCAGATCGGGAACCTCGGTGAAGAAGGCGTAGTTGCCGCCGGTGCACTGGGCGCCGCACTCCAGCACGTGGCCCGCCACCACCGCGCCGGCCAGGCGATCCCAGTCGGTGCGATCCCAGCCGAAGCGCGACGCCGCCGGACCGACCACCAGGGCGGCGTCCGCCACCCGACCGGTGATGACCACGTCGGCGTCGTGGTCGAGGGCCTGGCGGATCCCCCAGCCGCCCAGGTAGGCGTTGGCCGTCAGGGGCACGACGCCCGCCTCGGCCAGGGACTCACCGGTGTCGAGGTTGGCCAGGTCGATGCCGGCGTCGGCCAGCTCGTCGAGGCGGTCGAGCAGGTCGTCGCCGTGCACGTAGGCCACCTTGGGGGCCAGCCCCAGGCGTCCGGCCAGGGCCGTCAGCGCCTCGGCGCAGCCCGCTGGGTTCAAGCCGCCGGCGTTGGACACCACGACGATCCCCTCGGCCAGGCAGGTCCCCAGCACGTGCTCCATCTGGGTCAGGAAGGTGGGGGCGAACCCGAGGTCGGGGTGGTCGAGGCGGCTCTTGGCCAGGATGTACATGGTCAGCTCGGCCAGCCAGTCGCCGGTCAGCACGTCGATGGGCCCGCCGTCCACCATCTCCTGGGCCGCGGACAGGCGATCCCCGTAGAACCCGCTGCAGTTGGCCACCCGCAACGGCTCGGCCTCGGGCTCGGGTGGCGCCTGCTCCATGGGTGCGGCCGGCGCGGGCGGTGCCGGGGGCGCCTCGGCCGGCGCGCCGGCACCGGGCTGGTCGACGGCCTCCTCCTCCACCCGGCCCCGCAGCTTGCGCCGGGCGGCCATCAGCTCCTGGGGCGTCGGGCCCGACGGCGAGCCGGCCGGCGGATTGGGGTCGTCGCTCATCGAGGATCCTCCACTCGGATCAGGAGCTGTTGGGCCTCGACCGTGTCACCCACGGTCACCAACACCTGTCGGACGGTTCCGCCCTGCGGGGAGCGCACGTGGTGCTCGACCTTCATCGACTCGAGCACCACCAGCGTCTGACCCGCCTCGATGTGGTCGCCCGCCGCCACCTCCACGGCCACCACCCGACCGGGCACCGGGGCCACCGGGCCGCCGTCGACCGCCATCGGGTCGGGCCGGGGAAGCCGCTCCAGCTCCTCCAGCTCGGTCTGGCCCAGCGTCGAGTTCACGTAGGTGACCCCGTCGTGGCGGCGCACCTCGAACCGTCGGGCGGCTCCGTCGAGCTCGAGCAGCAGGCCGTCATCGACCGCCAGCACCCGACCGGACACCGCCACCCCGTCCACCTCGGCGTCGAGGCGATCGCCTTCCTGGCTGACGGAGGCGGCCAGGCGCCGGCCGCGCCACCCGTAGCACGGCCGGGCCGGGGCGCGGCCCGACACCCGCCAGCCCGGCGGGGCGAACCCCCAGGGGCCGACGGCCGCCTCGTGGCGTTGGCGGGCCACCCAGGCCGCCACCACGTGGGCCGCCACCGTCTCGGCGTCGGGACCGGCCTCGACCAGGGCCGGGTGGTCGGCCACGAACAGCGTCGTGGTGCGTCCGGCCAGGAAGTCCGGGTGCTGGAGCACGGCCAGCAGGTAGTCGACGTTGGTGGTCACGCCGTGGATCTGCAGCTCGCGCAGCGCCCGCACCATCCGCCCCACGGCCACCTCCCGGGGCAGGCCGTTGGTCACCACCTTGGCCAGCAGGGGATCGAAGTGGGGGCTCACCCGGTAGCGCGCCGGGCCGTCGAGCACCAGGCTGGCGGCCGTGTCCACCAGGGCCTCGCCGTTGCCGTCGGGACCGTGGCGGAACCAGTGGACGGTGCCGGTGCTGCCGGCCCAGTCGGCCGCCGGGTCCTCGGCACAGACCCGCACCTCGATGGCGTGGGTGTCGGACAGGTCGACCTGGTCCTGGTCCCAGGCCAGGGGCTCACCCTCCGCGCACAGGAGCTGCCACCAGACCAGGTCACAGCCGAGCACCTCCTCGGTCACGCGGTGCTCGACCTGGATGCGGGTGTTCATCTCCAGGAACCAGAACTCCTGGCGATCGGGGTCGAGCAGGAACTCGACGGTGCCCACGCTGTCGTAGGAGATGGCCCGGGCCAGGGCCACCGCCGCCTGGCCCAGCCGGTCGCGCAGCAGGTCGTCCACCGCCGGCGACGGGCACTCCTCGATGAGCTTCTGGTGGCGGCGCTGGATGGAGCACTCGCGCTCGCCCAGGTGGATGATCCCGCCGTGCCGGTCGGCCATCACCTGCACCTCGATGTGCCGGGGGGCGGCCAGCCAGCGCTCGGCGAAGACCGTCCCGTCGCCGAAGGAGGCGGCCGCCTCGCGCCGGGCCGACGGCACGGCGTCGGCCAGCTCACCGGGACCGGACACCAGCCGCATCCCCCGGCCGCCACCTCCGGCCGCCGCCTTCACCAGCAGGGGGTAGCCGACCAGCTCGGCCTGGTCCCGCCAGCCCGCCGGGTCGTCCCCGGCCAGCTCGGCGCTGGGCAGGGTGGGCACCCCGACCCGGGCGGCCACGGCCTTGGCCGCCAGCTTGTCGCCCATGGTGCGGATGGCCTCGGGGTGGGGCCCGACCCACGTCAGGCCGGCATCGACCACGGCCTGGGCGAAGTCGGCGTTCTCGGACAGGAAGCCGTAGCCGGGGTGCACGGCGTCGGCCCCCTGCGCCAGGGCGGCGTCGAGCAGCTTGGCCTGGTCGAGGTAGGTCTCGGCCGCGGTGGCGCCCCCCAGGCCCACGGCCACGTCGGCCAGCTGCACGTGGGGGGCGTCGCGGTCGGGCTCGGCGTACACGGCCACCGTGCGGGCCCCGAGGTCGTAGGCCGACTCCATCACCCGGATGGCGATCTCGCCCCGGTTGGCCACCAGCAGGGTGTGGATGGGTCGGACGCGGTGCCCCGGCGTCACAGGCGGAAGACCCCGTAGGACCGCGAGCCCGAGATCGGGGTCTGGTGGACGGCGGACAGGGCGATGCCCAGCACGGTGCGGGTGTCGCGGGGATCGATGATGCCGTCGTCCCACAGGTGGCCGGTGGCGAACAGGGCCGTGGACTCGGCCTCGATCTGGTCCTCGATGGCTCGCGTGCGCTCGGCGTCGGCGGCCTCGTCGAAGTCACGTCCCGCCCGTTCGGCGGCCGACCGGGCCACGATGGACAGGACCCCGGCCAGCTGGCGGGGCCCCATGACCGCGATGCGGTGGCTGGGCCAGCTGAACACGAAGCGCGGGTCGTAGGCCCGACCGGACATGGCGTAGTTGCCGGCTCCGTAGGAGGCGCCGACCATGAGCGCCAGGTGGGGCACCGTCGAGTTGGACACGGCGTTGATGAGTTGGCTGCCGTGCTTGACGATGCCACCCTGCTCGGCGCTCGTGCCCACCATGAACCCGGTGATGTTGTGCACGAACAGCAGCGGGATCTCGGCCCGGTTCGCCAGCTGGATGAACTGGGCGCCCTTCTGCGACTCGGCGCTGAACAGCACGCCGTTGTTGGCCAGGATGGCCAGGGGGCGACCGCAGAGCTCGCCCCATCCGCACACCAGCTGCGAGCCGTAGAGCGGCTTGAACTCGTCCAGCTCGGAGCGGTCGAGCACCCGGCGCAGGATCTCGCGGGCGTCGAAGGGCACCCGGACGTCGGGTCCCACGATGCCCAGCAGCTCCTCGGGGTCGAAGCGCGGCGCCACGCCCCCGCCCGGGGCCGGCGTGGGGCCGGGCCGGCCCAGCTTCGAGACGACCAGCCGGGCCAGGCGGAGGGCGTCGTGCTCGTCGGTGGCCAGGAAGTCGGCCAGGCCCGATGTCCGGGCGTGCATGGCCGCGCCGCCCAGCTCCTCGTCGTCGGCGTCCTCGTCGATGGCCATCTTCACCAGGGGCGGTCCACCCAGGTAGACCTGGGCCTGGTCGGCCACCAGCACCGTGTAGTCGCTCAGGCCGGGCACGTAGGCGCCCCCGGCCGTCGACGAGCCGAACACGACCGTCACGGTGGGGACGCCGGCCGCCGACAGGCGGGTCAGGCCCTTGAAGGTGGCGCCCCCGGGCACGAAGATCTCGGCCTGGCGCGGCAGGTCGGCACCACCAGACTCGGTCAGGTTGACGAGCGGCAGCCGGTTGACGTGTGCGATCTCCTGGGCTCGCAGGCCCTTGGCCACCGTGGTGGGGCTGGACGTGCCGCCCCGCACCGTGGGGTCGTTGGCGCTGATCACGCAGATCGTGCCCTCGACCAGGCCGATCCCGGTGACCAGGCCGCCGCCCAGGGGGTCGTCGGTGCCCCACCCGGCCAGCGGGCTGAGCTCGAGGAACGGCGATCCGTCGTCGACCAGCAGGTCGATGCGCTCGCGCACCAGCAGCCGTCCCCGCTGGCGGTGGCGCTCCACGTAGCGGTCCCCGCCGCCCGCGCCCACCTGTCGGTGGGCGGCCTCGATCTCGGCCAGGCGCTCGAGCATGGCGGCCCGGTTGGCCTGGTGGTCCGCGGCGCGCGCATCGATGCTGGTCGTCGCCCCCCGACTCATGCCCGGCACCCTACCGCCCGCTCGCGAGGCGGCTTTCCGAGCGCCGCTAGCGTGGGGCCGATGAGCATCCCCGCCAATCCGGGTGAGCCGGCCCCCCCGGGGCAACCCGGGCGTCACCTGGCGGTGCGGGCCGTCATCAAGGGCGAGCAGGCCGGGTCGCTCGAACCGGCCCAGGTGGCGTCGATGTACGAGCGGGTGGGCGGCCAGCCCTGGTTCGTGGCGCTGGTGGATCGCTTCTACGACCAGGTCGAGCAGGACCCGGTGCTGCAGCCGCTCTACGCCGACCGGGACCTGGTGGATGCCCGCGCCCACCTAGCCGGGTTCCTGGTCCAGTACTGGGGTGGGCCCATGACCTACTCCGAGCAGCGGGGCCACCCCCGGCTGCGCATGCGCCACGTCCCGCTCGCCATCGGCCAGGCCGAGCGCGACGCCTGGTACGCCCACATGGCGGCCGCGGTCGAGGGCGGCGGGCTCTCCGCCGAGGACGAGACGGCCTTCCTGACGTACTTCGCCATGGCCGCGGACGCCATGGTGAACGTGGCCGGTTGAGCGAGCATCCACCTTTTCCGCGCCGCACTTGGGCAAAGCTGACGTCCGGGTGCCTTATCCAGAAGCGTGGAACTCATAGGTTCGGGCTCACCCGGTCACGGTTCGCCCGTACCCCCGGACCACCGAGAAGGAGTAGACAATGACGAAGACCGAACTGGTGGCGGCGATCTCCGAGAGTCAGGGAGTCGCCAAGACCGATGTCGAGAAGGTGCTCAAGGGGTTCGAGGACGAGGTCCACAAGGTCGTGACCAAGGGCAGCGACAAGCTGACCCTGCCGGGCTTCCTGTCCTTCGAGCGAACCCGGCGAGCGGCCCGCACCGGGCGCAACCCCCAGACCGGCGAGACCATCCAGGTCCCGGCGGCCAACGCGGTGAAGGTGACGGCGGGTTCCAAGCTCAAGGCTGTGGCCAAGGCCTCCAAGTAGGGCCCGAGCCGCATCTCCGGGTTTGGCCCCGGAGCACGTCCAGGACGCCGGGGAGGGCCGTGATGCCCTCCCCGGCGCCGTTGTTGCGATCCCGGACGGCTCGGGAGGTTCGGGCTAGGTTGCGCCCATGACCGATCCCGTCCGTCTCCAAGCCGGGGACAAGGCCCCCGCCATCTCGCTGCCCGACCAGGACGGCAACCTCGTGAAGCTGACGGGGTTCAAGGGCCGCAAGGTGCTCGTGTACTTCTACCCGAAGGCCGACACCCCCGGCTGCACCGCCCAGTCGTGCGCCCTGCGCGACGTGGCCGGCGACATCGGCGACACCGCCATCGTGGGCATCAGCCCTGACGCGCCGGAGCGCCAGAAGAAGTTCGACGACAAGTACTCGCTGGGCTTCCCGCTGCTGGCCGACACCGAGCATGCGGTGGCCGAGGCCTACGGGGTGTGGGGCGAGAAGAAGAACTACGGCCGCACCTACATGGGCATCATCCGCTCGGCCTTCCTGATCGACGAGAAGGGCAAGATCGCCGAGGCCTGGTACAAGATCAGCCCCAAGGACACCCCGGTGAAGCTGCAGGCGGCCCTTTCGTGAGCCTGCCTGCGCCCGCCGAGCTCATCCCACATCGGCCGCCGTTCCTCCTGCTCGACGAGCTGGTCGAGCTCGAGCCGGGCGTGCGGGCCGCCGGCCGGTGGCACCTGAGCGGTGACGAGGCGTTCTTCGCCGGCCACTTCCCGGGGCGCCCGACCGTCCCGGGGGTCCTGATGGTCGAGGCCATCGCCCAGCTGGGGGCGGCGGCGGTGCTCTCCGATGCCCGCTTCCAGGGCAAGCTGCCCCTGTTCGGCGGGGTCGACGGCGCCCGGTTCCGTCGCCAGGTGGGCCCGGGGGACACCCTCGACCTGGAGGTCGCGCTGGGCCGCATGTCGGCCCGGGCGGGCAAGGGCCACGGACGGGCCACGGTCTCCGGCGAGCTGGCCTGCGAAGCCGACCTGCTCTTCGTCCTCGTCGATCGCTCGTGACCACCACCCCTCCCGGCTGGTACCCCGATCCCGGCGGACCGCCCGGGGCCCGCCTGCGCTGGTGGGACGGCAACGCCTGGACCTCCCACGTCAACGCCAACGCCGCGCCGGTAGCTCCCCAGGCGGTGGTCGACCTGGCGGCCGAGCGGGGCGACGCCGACCGGGCCCGCAAGGCCATGATCGCGGGCGCGGCCCTCTACGGGGTGCAGTTCGTGGCCGTCGCCATCGTGTACCACGCGGTGATCCACAACTTCTTCCACCAGATCGATCAGGCGCAGAGCGGTACGACGGCCACCAGCACGACCACGCTCTCACCGGGCTACACCCTGGTCTCGCTGGGCCTGAACCTCGTCTCCCTGGGCCTGCTGGTGGTGGGGATCATCTTCCTGGTCTGGATCCATCGGGCCGCCACCCTGGCCCGGCGAGCCGGGCTGCCGGCCCGGCACTCACCGGGCATGGTCGTCGGCGGCTTCTTCATCCCGATCGTGAACCTCTGGTTCCCCTACCAGTCGACCGCGGACCTCCTGCCGGCGGGGCACGATCAGCGTCCGCTGGTGCTGCGCTGGTGGTTGCTCTGGCTCGGCACCCAGTTCGCGGCCACCGTGATCGCCTTCGCCTCGATCGCCTCGGTTCAGATCGCCCTGGTCGTTGCGCTCGGGGGGATCGTCCTGGCCGTCAGCGCCGCGCTGGCGGCCCAGCAGGTCATCACGGCGGTGGAGGAGGCCCACGGCGAGCTGCTCGGCGCCGGTCCGCCCCCAGTGTGATGGCGACGGCGGCCGTTGGCAAGATCGGCGAACGAACACTTGATCGGTGGTGGGTGGTCGGGTAGGGTCGTACGTATGTTCTTGGCGGAACGTGCGGAACGTGCGGAACGTGCGGTGGATGTGCGCGAGCCGGCAGGCGAGGGTGGTGGCGCGGGCGGAGTGGTCGATGCGGTTGACCCGTGGGGTGACGGCGGGGGTGGTGGTGTTGGCCAGGCGGTCGAAGTGCAGACGCGGTCGGCTTCGCTGGCGCGGCGGGGGCGCGAGCTGGCGAGCCAGATCGGCTGCCTGCAGGCCGAGTTGGTCGACGTGGCGGCTGAGGTTCGAAGCCTGGAGGGGTTCTTGGCTTCGGGGACGTGCCGGCAGTGGGTGGGGTTGGAGTGGGGGCTGACTCCGTCCGAGGCGGCTCGTACGATGCGTCTGGCCGGGCGACTTGCCGTGTTGCCTCAGTTGCGGGGCGCCTTCGCGGCGGGGCAGTTGTCGGAGGGCACGGTCGAGTTGTTGGTTCGGGTGGCGACGCCGGAGAACGAGGGCCGGTTGTGGCCACCGCCGAGGTGGCGACGGGTGCGCAGCTCCAGACGTTGGTGCGTGATCTGGAGCGGGTGACCGACACCGAGACTGATGGCGATCGGCCCGGGGAGGACGCGGTGGCGGAGCCGGACGATGGGTTTCGTTGGTATGTGGACGAGGGTGGCCGGTATCGCTGGGGTGGGTCGAGCGCGCCGGATCAGGGGGCGGCGATCGTGGCCGCCATCGACGCGATGCGGTCTCGCGATCTCGATGATGCCGGCACCGGGGCACAGCCGTTGTCCAACAGCGAGGCGCTGTCTCGGGTGGCCGATGCCTATCTGGGTGGGCTGGTCGACGACGAGGGCGTCCTGGCCGAGCGGTACCTCACCCTGTTGCACATCCGCGACGGAGCCGCCTACCTCCAGGACGGCGGGTCGGTCGATCCGGCGGTGGCCCGGCTCCTGGGCTGCTGCTCGTGGGCGTCGGCGGTCACGGTCCTCGACGGCCATCCGGTGACGGCCACCTCGCGGACGCGGCTGGCCACCCCGACCCAGCGTCGGGCCCTGTTGGTGCGTGACCGGTGCTGCCAGTACCCGGGCTGTGGGCGCACCCGCCACCTGCGGGCCCACCACGTGGCCCACCGCGAACATGGCGGGCCGACCCGGCTCGACAACTTGATGTTGTTGTGCTCGACGCATCACCGGTTGATCCACGGTCCCGGTTGGCAGGTCGAGGGCCGACCCCGACGGTGGCGGTTCATCCGACCCGACGGCCGGTTGGTGCAACCCGTGCCCCGACCCCGGCCCGGACCACCCCCTGCACCATCAGCCCAATCCAGACCGACCCCCGCCGGCGACCCGCTCACCGACTTCGGACGCGACGTCATCCTCCACGACTGGCTGACGTCGGCCTGAAGTCGCTGTCGATCCGATCCCGAGCCACGAGCGGTACGTGGCCCAGATCGACAAGGAGGACACGTGGCTCCCACGGCTGGCGCCGCCGGCCGGGTTGTGGCTACCCGGCGCCCTGGTCGGTCTATCGATGGCTCGACGGCGAGCCGGCGCACTCGTCGGTGTCGCCGACCACGATCGCCTGGCTGGCGACCTGGCCCGCTTCCTGGTCGCGCGCGCTTCGGCTGGCGCTGGGACGCGCCCGGGGTCCTCGCCCGGGTGGTCGCGGACGACCAGCCGAGGGGAGAGCTGAGGGAAGCCGGATCTAGGAGGCGGGGCCGAGGATGAGGCAGCCGTTGTGGCCGCCGAAGCCGAAGGAGTTCGACAGGGTCGGAGCCGGGGTCCATGAGCGAGCCTCGGTCACGATGTCGAGGGCGGCCAGATCCGGATCGGCTTCGGCGTAGCCCACGGTCGGGGGGATGACCCCGGTGAGCAACGACTTGACCACGGCCACGGCCTCGAGCGAGCCGGCCGCGCCCAGCGAGTGGCCCGTCACGCCCTTGATGGACGTCACCGGAGGCATGTCGGCGCCGAAGACCTTGGCGATGGCCTCGGCCTCGGCCTCGTCGTTGCGCGGGGTCGAGGTGCCGTGGGCGTTGATCTGGCCCACATCGGCCGGGGTGAGGCCGGCGTCGTCCAGGGCCTGTTCCATGCAGGCGATGGCACCCGCCCCACCGGGCGACGGGGCCGTGATGTGGTGGGCGTCGGCGGTGTCGCCCGCCCCCAGCACCTCGGCCAGGATGACCGCCCCGCGGGCCACGGCGTGGTCCCAGTCCTCGAGCACCAGGGCGCCGGCGCCCTCGGCGATCACGAAGCCGTCGCGGCGCACGTCGAAGGGTCGGGAGTAGCCCGTGGTGGACAACGCCGTCATGTTGGCGAAGCCCTGGATCCCGACCGGCGTCATGGCCGCCTCGGAGCTCCCGGTGAGCACCGCGTCGCAGCGACCGCTGGCCACCAGCCGGGCGGCGGCACCGATGGAGTGGGCGCCCGTGGCGCAGGCGGTCACCACCGCCTCGCACGGACCCTGCCAGCCGTGGCGCATCGAGATGGCGGCCGCCCCGGCGTTGGGCATCATCATGGGCACCAGGAAGGGCGACACCCGCCGAGGCCCCTTGGTGTGGAACGTCATGATCTGGTCCTCGAGCGTGTTCAGCCCGCCCACGCCCGTGCCGAAGATCACCCCGCGGCGCAGCGGATCGACGTCGAGCTCGCCGGCCTGGTCGAGGGCCTCGGCCGCCACCGCCAGGGCGAACTGGGCGAACCGATCGATCCGGCGCATCTCCTTGACGTTGTCGAACAGCGGCTCGGCGTCGAAGTCGTCGATGGCCCGGCTGGCGTCCCCGGGGTCGACGAACAGGCCGTCCCAGAAGGCGTCCACGCCGGTGCCGCAGCGGGCCAGCACGCCCATGCCGGTGACGGCGACGCGGCGGCCGTCCATCAGAGCTTGGAGGTGACCAGGTCGAGGGCCTGGCCGACGGTCTCCACGCCTTCGAGCTCCTCCTCGTCGACGGCCACGTCGAACTCCTCTTCGAGGGCCATCACCAGCTCGACCAGGTCGAGGCTGTCGGCGTCGAGGTCGTCGGCGAACTTGGCCTCGCGGGTGACCTTGGAGGGATCCACGGCCAGGACCTCCACGGCGCACTTCTTGAACCGCTCGAAATTGGCGTCGTCACTCACGGGTTTGCTCTCCATTGGGATCGGGACTGGGACTGGAAGCTAGCGGTCACGACGCGCCCATGCCGAGGCCGCCATCGACCGGGATGAGGGCGCCGGTGATGTAGCCGGCGTCGTCGCCGGCCAGGAAGCGGACCGTCTGGGCGATCTCCTCAGGGGTGGCGAAGCGGCCGAGCGGGACGGCCTCGGCGATGGCGGCCTGGCGGTCGGTGGTGAGGGCGTCGGTCATCTCGGTGGTCACCGGCCCGGGGGCCACCACGTTGACGGTGATCTGGCGGGAGGCGAACTCCCGGGCCAGCGATCGGGCCAGCCCGACCAGCCCGGCCTTGGAGGCGGCGTAGTTGGCCTGCCCGGCCTGGCCGGTCGACCCGACCACCGAGGAGATGAAGATGATCCGGCCCCAGCGGGCTCGCATCATCTTCTGGACGGCCCGCTTGGCGCAGCGGAAGCTGCCGACCAGGTTGGTGTCGATCACGCCGGCGAAGGCGTCGTCGTCCATGCGCAGCACCAGCATGTCGTTGGTGATGCCGGCGTTGGCCACCAGCACCTCCACCGGCCCGAGCGCCTCCTCCACCTGGGTGAAGGCCGCATCGACCTGGGTGGCGTCGGTGATGTCGCAGAGCACGCACAGCAGCCCGTCGGCCAGCTCGGACGGGGGTGGGGCGCTGCGGTAGGTGACCGCCACCCGGTGCCCGGCTTCGGCGAATGCCCGGGCGCAGGCCAGCCCGATGCCCCGGCTCCCGCCGGTGACCAGCACGACCCGGCTCATCGCAACGGCTCGGATCCGTCGAGGTCGAGCCGTCCGTCCCAGCGCACCAGGGCGCTGGCGGTGGTCATCCCTGCGCCGAACCCGCACAGCAGCACCAGGTCGCCCGGGGCGATCCGGCCGGCCTCGACCGCGTCCACCAGGGCCAGGGGGATGGACCCGGCGCTGGTGTTGCCGGTGCGGTCGAGCACGCTGGCCGTGCGCTCGGTGGGGATCCCGAGCCGGCTGGCGGCCGCGTCGATGATCCGGATGTTGGCCTGGTGGGGCACGAGCAGCGCCACCTGGTCGACGAGCACGCCGGCCTGGTCGAGGCAGGCCTGGGCCGAGTCCACCATGGCCCGCACGGCCCGGCGGAACAGCTCGCGCCCCTCCATCAGCATGTAGCCGCCCAGATCGGCGTAGAGGAGGCCGCGGGTGGTGCCGTCGGCACCCAAGTCGTAGGCGAGCAACGCCCCCGGCCCGTCGGTGGCCTCCAGCACCACGGCGCCGGCTCCGTCGGCGAACAGGATGGCCGTCGAGCGGTCGTCCCAGTCGGTGATGCGGCTCATGGTGTCCGAGCCGATCACCAGGACCCGCGTGCTGCCGGTGGCCACCAGGCCGGCGCCGGCGGCCAGGGCGTACACGAAGCCCGAGCAGGCGGCGTTGAGGTCGAAGGCCCCGCCCCGGATGGCCAGCAGCTCGTGCACGTGGGCCGAGGAGCCCGGCAGGGTCTGGTCGGGGGTGGAGGTGGCCAGCACCAGGACGTCGATGTCGGCGCCCGTGAGCCCGGCGGTGGCCAGCGCGGCGGCGCCGGCCTCGGCGGCCAGTCCGGCGGTCGTCCCCCCGATGCGGCGCTCGCGGATGCCGGTGCGCTCCACGATCCAGTCGTGGGAGGTGTCGAGCGTGGCGGCCAGGTCGTCGTTGGTCACCACCTTGTCGGGCAGTGCGCCGCCCCAGCCGGTGATGCGCAGTCCGGGCAGCGTGACGCGTGGCATCAGCTGACCCGCAGCCAGGCGATGGGCTCCTGGGGCGACACCCGCTCGCCGTCCTCGGTGAGCATCCCCATGATGACCCCGCCGAAGGGGGAGCGGACGTCCTCGCTGCCCACCGTGCCCAGCACGTCACCGGGCGCCAGCTGGCGCCCGGACCGGGTGCCGTCGGACGGGTGGAACACCCCCGAGGCCGGGCTGACCACCACCCGCTCGGTGGCGAAGAGGTGCTCGCCCTCGTGCACGCCCACCGCGCCGGCGCGGGGCAGGGCCAGGGTCTCGAGCAGGGTGTCCAGCTCGTCGGGGGTGCCCACCGACAGGGTGCGACAACCCGTCACCGTGCGCTTGGCCATGCCGGTGAGCACGGTGCCGGCCCCGAGCTCGACGAAGGTGGTGGCCCCGGCCTCCTCGAGGTGGTGCAGGGTCTGGCGCCAGCGGACGGGGCGGCACAGCTGGGCGCCGAGCAACGTGGGCCACTCGTCGCCCCCGGCGTGGGCCATGGCGTCGACGTTGGCGTAGACGGGTTGCTCGGGGGCCCGCAGGTCGGCCTGGGCCAGCGCGGCGCGCAGCCGGTCGCGGGCCGGGGCCATGTAGGGCGTGTGGAAGGCGCCGCTGACCGCCATGGACAGCACCTTCTTGGCCCCCAGGTCCTTGGCCGAGGTGCTGCCGGCGGCCACCCCATGGACGGATCCGGCGATCACCACCTGGCCGGGCGCGTTGTAGTTGGCCACCCAGACGTCCTCGTCCACCCGGGCGCAGGCCAGCTCGACCTTGTCGTCGTCCAGACCGATCACCGCGGCCATGGTCCCGGGGTGCTGCTCTGCGGCCTGGGCCATGGCCTCGCCCCGGGCCACGACCAGCCGCACGCCGTCCTCGAAGGCCAGGGCGCCCGAGGCCACCAGGGCGGTGTACTCACCCAGGCTGTGGCCGGCCACCACCCCGGGCTCGACGCCCAGGCGCTCGACCGCGTCGAGGATGACCAGGCTGGTCACGAAGGTGACGAGCTGGCTGTTGTGGGTGGCCTTGAGCTCGTTGGCCTCTGCCTGCAGCAGCAGGTGGGTGATGTCGCGGTCGGCGGCCGCTTCGGCCTCCTCGACCAGCTCCCAGGACGGGTGGTCCATCCAGGCGCTCCCCATGCCGGGCTTCTGGGAGCCCTGGCCGGGGAAGGTGAAGGCGATCATCGACGGGCGAGCTCTCGGGTGGTGGGGGAGGGGCGGTCCGGGTTCTGACCCGGCGGGGTCGGGAGAGGTTTCATGTGCGGCTGGGTCCGTAGCGGGCATCGAAGGCGCGCTGGTCGCGCTGGAGAACCGCCCTGCGCAGCGCGGCCACGCCGACGATCAGCACGCCGAGCGTGGCCAGGCGCCGGCTGCGACGGGCCCAGCGATCAGGGCGACGGTGGGCGCGGCGGGACACGGCCGCAGGCTAGACCACGGGTCTTGGCGCTCCGACCCGGCGGGCGGAGCATCGGGAGTGCGGCGGGTGGGATTCGAACCCACAAGTCCCGGAGGACAGCGGGGTTTGAGCCCGCCCTGTATGCCAGTTCCAGCACCGCCGCGCGGCCCGGACAGGCTATAGCGGGGGGCGGAAGGTGCCTACACTCCTGCCATGACCCGGGCCCTGGTCGAGCGACGGCTGTTCGAGACCTCCGAGCGCATGCGCGAGGCGTGGCGCGAGCTGGAGGTGGCCGAGGAGCAGCTGGCCCACCTGGCCAACGACGCCGAGGAGGCCCGCCTGCGCTCGCTGGTCTCGGAGACCCCCTTGGCCGAGCACGAGCACCGCGAGGCCGCCCGCCACGCCGAGGCCATGCGCCGCCACCGCGACAGCGTGCTGGCCGAGATCGACCGGCTGGAGCGGGCCCAGGACGAGCTGCTGGACCGACTGATCGCCACGCCCGACTGACCAGGTCGACGTGCCGGACGGGCGGCCGGCACCGCGGGACGGGTCCTCAGCGCCGTCGGGCGGTGCCGGACTCCTGGGTGGGCATGGCCTGATCGGTGGGCACCGCGATGGGCTCGGGTGGAGCCAGGAACGGACCGGCGTCGGTGAGGGTGGGGCACCCGGCGGGCAGGTCGAGCGGCGTGGCCGGGAGCGAGGGCACGGTGTTGTCGGGCTTCGAGAACCCCAGGGTCGAGGTGAGGTCGCCGACCGTCCTGCGGCGCCAGGCGCTGATGTTGGGCGCCACGATGTCGAAGCGCTGCTCGAGGAGCTTGGCCGCGGAGGTGTGGTCGAAGACCGTGGAGTCGACGTAGCCGCCGGCGCTGAAGGGGGAGATCACCATGGCCGGCACCCGGAAGCCGAGGCCGACCGGCCCGGCGATGCCCCCGGCATCGGTCGGCTAGGGGGAGGCGGTCACGTACTCGCCCGGCGTCCCGGCCGGCGGGGTCGGCGGCGCCACGTGGTCGAAGAAGCCACCGTTCTCGTCGTAGCTGAGAACCACCACCGTCTTCGACCACAGCGCTTCGTTGGCCATCAGCGCGGTCAGGATCTGGTGGATGAAGTACTGCCCGGCGGCCGGGGACGAGTTGGGGTGCTCGGAGTAGCCCAGCGGAGGCAGGACCCAGCTCACGGCCGGCAGGTCTCCGGACTTCACGTCCCGCTCGAAGTCGTTGGGCCAGCTGGGCAGGAACGCCTTCTGGTACAAAGGCGAGTTCGGGGCGTTCACGAACTGCTTGAAGTACAGCATCACGTTGAACCCGGCGGCCAGGGAGGTGTCGATGCTGGTGCCCACCGACGTACCCGGCTGCTGGTAGATCTTCCAGCTCACCCCCTTGTCCTCGAGCACCTCGGGCAGGGTGGACCACTGCACCGAGGCCACCGCGTCCTTGGCGTTGTCGAACCCGGGCGTCTCCAGCACGGGACCGCCGTGGGTCCCGTCGGGGTCGAGCATCCCGGACATGAACGTGATCCGGTTCGGCATGGTCGGACCGATCACCGAGCAGAAGTAGTGGTCGCAGATCGTGTACCGATCGGCCAGGTCGTAGTAGAAGCCGAGTTGGCTGCGGGTGAAGTGGCCCATGACCAGGGGGGCGTCGGTGGGCCCGTCGTACTGGGTCATGGCGTGGGTGGAGACGAAGGCGTCGTTGGTCCCCTTGTTCCAGCTCTGGTGCTGGGGCGCCCAGTCGTGGATCGGGACATCGGCGTTGCCCGAGCAGAGCTGGGCGGTGGCCGACGCCAGGTTGTAGGGCAGCAGGGTGGCGCTGGCGCCGCCCGGCCAGGCCTGGGCGAAGTTGCCGAGCTTGCCGTCGGGGTGGTCGTCGAACCCCACCACCCCCGGGTACGTGCCGAAGTAGTGGTCGAAGGACCGGTTCTCCTGCATCAGGAACACCACGTGCTCGACGGCCCCGAGATCGGATCCGGCTGGTCTGGTGGCGGCGGTCGTCGATGTCGATGAGCTGGAGCAGGCGCCGGCCAGCAACCCGGCGCCGACGAGTCCCGCGCCGCCCATCAGCACCGCCCGCCGGGAGATCTGCGGGCCTTCGGGTTCGGATGGCATGGGCCTGGCGCTCCGTTCCGGGCCGCGGTCGGCCCCTTGGTCCCGATCTTGATCGGCAGCTGGCCGCCGGGCGAAACCTTACGGCCGGAATTTGCCGACCCCGGGGGCACGGTCATCCGCCCGAACTACGATGCCGCGGTGCCCACCCGCGTCGTCATCGCCGAGGATGAGGCCATCATCCGCCTCGACCTCAAGGAGACCCTCGAGGAGGAGGGCTACGAGGTGGTGGGCGAGACCGGGCGGGGCGACGAGGCGGTGGAGCTGGTCCGCCACCACCAGCCCGACGTGGCCATCCTCGACGTGAAGATGCCGGGCCAGGACGGCCTGTCGGCGGCCCGGGAGATCACCGGGGAGCGGCTGGCCGCCGTCCTCATCCTGACCGCCTTCAGCCAGCGTGACCTGATCGAGCAGGCCCGCGATGCCGGGGCCCTGGCCTACCTGGTCAAGCCGTTCCAGCGCAGCGAGCTCATCCCGGCGGTCGAGGTGGCCATCGGCCGCTTCCGCGAGATCAAGGCCCTCTACGAGCAGACGGCCAGCCTGGAGGAGCAGCTCGAGACCCGCAAGGTGGTCGACCGGGCCAAGGGCCGGCTCATGGACGCCCACGGCCTCTCCGAGCAGGAGGCCTTCAGCTTCATCCAGCGCACGGCCATGGCCCAGCGCCTGACCATGCGCAAGGTCGGCGAGCAGGTCATCGCCGGCGACCTCACGCCATGAAGGTCATGCTGATCGACGGCAACTCGTTGACCTACCGCGCCTTCTTCGCCCTGCCCACCGACCTGACCACCGCCTCGGGGCAGGTCACCAACGCCGTCTACGGCTTCACCTCGATGCTGATCAACCTGGTGCGCGACCAGCAGCCCGACCAGGTGGTCGTGGCCTTCGACCGGCCCGAGCCCACCTTCCGCCACGAGGCCCTCGACACCTACAAGGCCAACCGCACGGCGGCGCCCGACATCCTGCGCCAGCAGATGGGTCTGGTGCGCCAGGTGGTGGACGCCCTGGCCCTGCCGGTGGTCGAGCGGGCCGGGTTCGAGGCCGACGACCTCATCGCCACCCTGGCCGCCGAGGGGCGCGACCGGGGCGACGAGGTGGTGATCGTGACCGGCGACCGTGACAGCTACCAGCTGGTCGAGGACCCGCTGGTCAAGGTGCTCTACAACAAGCGGGGCGTGTCCGACTACGCCCTCTACGACGAGGCCGGCATCCTGGAGCGCACCGGGGTACCGCCCGAGCGCTACGTCGAGTACGCCGCCCTGCGGGGCGATCCGTCCGACAACCTGCCCGGCGTGCCCGGGGTGGGCGAGAAGACGGCGGCCAAGCTGGTCATGACCTACGGCGGGCTGGACGGCATATTCGAGCACGTCGACGAGCAGACCCCCAAGTTGCGCGCCAACCTGGCCGAGCACGAAGCGCAGGTGCGGCGCAACGCCGAGCTGATGCGGCTCGTGCGCGACGTCGCGCTCGACCGCTCGCTGGCCGACCTGCAGCGGGGCGCGGTCGACCCCGAGGAGCTGCGCAAGCTGTTCGACTTCCTCGAGTTCCACTCCCTGGCCGACCGGCTGAGCGAGGCCTTCGGTGAGCGGTTGGCCGGCGAGAGCCCCGAGGTGGGCGTGCTCGAGGCCGAGGTGACCGAGCTGGCCGGGGCGGCCGAGGCGGTGGCGGTGATGCACGAGCTGGCCGAGGCCGATGGTCGCCTGGCCCTGGCCGGGGCCTGGGAGGGCGGCGAGGATGCGACGACCCCGCTGGTGGGCGTCACCTTCGTGCGCGACGCCAGCCAGGGTGACGTGGTCTTCCTGGGCGTCGACCTGCTCGATGATCCCGCCGTGCGCGAGGCCCTGGAGCGGCTGGTGGCACCCGGCGGTCGCCCGGTGGCCATCCACAACGCCAAGGCGTTGATGCGGGCCCTGCTCGACCGCGACATCGACCTGCGCACGCTCCAGCTGGACAGCTCGCTGGCCGCCTACCTGCTGGACCCGGCCGAGTCGCGCTACGTGCTCGACGACCTCCTGCGCCGCTACGCCCGGCTCAGCCTGCCCGACGCCGAGGCCGTGCCCAGCGGCCAGCTCGACTTCGGGGGTGCGTCCGACGTGGCCCCGCTCGAGGCCGGTCGGCGGGCCCTCGGGGTGGCGGCCCTCAGCGGGCCCCTGCTCGATGCGCTCGACGCCCAGGGCCTGCGCCAGCTCAACGACGAGATCGAGGTGCCGCTGGTGCGGGTGCTGGCTCGCATGGAGCACGCCGGCGTGGGGGTCGACACCGCCGTGCTGCGGGGGCTCAACGAGCAGATGGCCGCCGAGTGCGCGCAGCTCACCGCCGCCATCTGGGAGGACGCGGGCGAGCAGTTCAACGTGAACTCGACCCCCCAGCTGCGCACCGTCCTGTTCGACAAGCTGGGCCTGACGCCGCAGAAGAAGACCAAGACCGGCTTCTCGACCGACGCCGCGTCGCTCGAGAAGCTGGCGGGCCAGCACCCGATCATCGACCACCTGCTGCGCTACCGCGAGGTGGAGAAGCTGCGATCGACCTACGGCGAGGGCCTGCTGGTCGAGGTCCGGGCCGACGACCGCATCCACGCCACGTTCAACCAGACGGTGGCCCGCACCGGACGGCTCAGCTCCGATGCCCCGAACCTGCACAACATCCCGGTGCGCAGCGAGGTGGGCCGGGGCTTCCGGGCCGCCTTCGTGCCCGCGCCCGGCACCGAGTTCCTGGTGGCCGACTACAACCAGATCGAGCTGCGCTGCATCGCCCACCTGGCCGAGGACCCGGGCCTCATCGCCGCCTTCGACCGCGGCACCGACATCCACACCCAGACGGCGGCCGCCGTGTTCGGCGTGGCCCCCGAGGCGGTGAGCATCGAGCAGCGATCGAAGGCCAAGATGGTCTCCTACGGCCTGGCCTACGGCATGGAGGCCTACGGCCTGGGTCAGCGGCTGTCCATCCCCACCGCCGAGGCCCAGGTGATCCTCGACGCCTACTTCGACGCGTTCCCGGCCGTGCGGGCCTACATGGACCAGACGGTGGCCGAGGCTCGCGAGCGCGGCTACACCGAGACCCTGTTCGGTCGTCGGCGCCAGATCCCCGAGCTGAGCTCGTCGAACTTCCGGATCCGCCAGGCCGGCGAGCGCCAGGCCATGAACGCCGGCATCCAGGGGCTGGCCGCCGACATCTTCAAGGTGGCCCTGGTGCGACTCGACCAGGCGCTCGACCGGGAGCAGCTGGCCAGCCGGTTGGTGCTCCAGGTGCACGACGAGGTGATCCTGGAGGTGCCGCCAGCCGAGCGCGAGGCCGCCACCGCCGTGACCCTCGAGGCCATGATGGGCGCCTTCGACCTGCGCGTCCCGCTCGAGGTCAACCTGTCCTTCGGTGCCACCTGGGCCGACGCCAAGGGCTGAGCCCCTCATCCCCCGTCTGCCCGCCGGGCGCGACCTACCATCGCCACGATGCCGGTCGCAGCTCGCCGGCCCCACTGCAGGAGGATCGTGTGGCCCGCGAACGGACCAACAACCAGCTCTTCGTCATCCTCATCATCGTGCTGGCCATCGCCTTCTGGTACGGCGGCGTGTTCGTGGGCACCCAGAAGTCGAGCTGCTCCGGCTCCGAGGTCTGGGTGTGGACCCCGCCGCCCCACTGGCGCTGCGCCAACCCCTACGGCCAGTAGCGTGCCGGACCACTGGTTCGAGCCCCTGGCCGACCACCTGGGCGGCGCCTACCTGCGCTACTCGTTCACCCGGGGGACGGCCAACGAGGTGTCCTTCCTGGTCGACGTGCTGGACCTCGGCCCCGGCGACCGGGTGCTCGACGTCGGCTGCGGGCCGGGTCGCCACGCCCGGGCGCTGGCCGAGCAGGGCCTGGAGGTGCTCGGGGTCGACATCTCGCAGCGCTTCGTGGACCTGGCTCGCCAGGACGCGCCGCCCGGGGCCCGCTTCGAGCGCCTCGACGCCCGCGCCCTGCCCTTCGAGGGGGAGTTCGACGCCGTCATCTCGCTGTGCCAGGGGGCCTTCGGCCTGGCCGGGCTCGATCAGCGGGACGGCACCATCCTCGAGGGCATGGCCCGCGCCCTGCGGCCCGGCGCGCCCCTGGCCGTGTCGGCCTTCTCCGCCTACTTCCAGGTGCGGTTCCTGGAGGAGAGCGACTCCTTCGACGCCGAACGGGGCGTCAACCACGAGCGCAGCGTCCTCAAGGACGAGGCGGGGCGCGAGGCCACCCATGACCTGTGGACGTCCTGCTTCACCCCCCGGGAGCTGCGCCTGCTGGCCGCGGGCGCCGGGCTCGAGACCGAAGCGGTGTGGTCGGTGACCCCGGGCGCCTACGCGGCCAACCCGCCCGACCTGGCCCACCCCGAGTACCTGCTGATCGCCCGGCGACCGGCCCGGCCGACGCCGGAGCCCATGGCCGAGGCGCGCCTGAGTCGCTGATTCGGCGTCGGTGGTAGCATGTCCCGTCTGGCGCGCGAGGACCGTCCACGCGCGCCCTCGAAGCCGCCTCGCGGCTGTCCGGAAAACCCAGAGAAGGCGATCACGTTGTCCGATCAGGCACCCACCCAAGCGGAACCTGCCGCTGCGACCTCCGAATCCACCTCGACCGCGACCCTGGTCGCGGAACCTGTGACCAGCGCGCCGCCCGCGGCTCCGCCCGCCGATGCACCGGCCGGCATGGGCACGTTCGCCGAGGACGGGAGCTACATCCCCCGCCAGGTCACCGAGGACGATCTGGGTGCCACCTCCATCGACGACGCCTACAGCGCCACCATGGTCGAGGTCGAGGACGGCCAGATCGTCGAGGGCACCGTGGTCAAGGTCGACCGCGACGAGGTCCTGCTCGACATCGGCTACAAGTCCGAGGGCGTGATCCCGGCCCGTGAGCTGTCGATCCGCAACGACGTCGACCCGGGTGAGATCGTGTCGCTGGGCGAGCAGGTCGAGGCCCTCGTCCTCCAGAAGGAGGACAAGGAGGGCCGCCTGGTCCTGTCCAAGAAGCGGGCGCAGTACGAGCGGGCGTGGGGCACCATCGAGCAGATCAAGGAGTCCGACGGCGTCGTCACCGGACCGGTCATCGAGGTGGTCAAGGGCGGCCTGATCCTCGACATCGGCCTGCGGGGCTTCCTGCCCGCCTCCCTGGTCGAGCTGCGCCGGGTGCGCGACCTGCAGCCCTACGTGGGCACCACCCTCGAGGCCAAGATCATCGAGCTCGACAAGAACCGCAACAACGTGGTCCTGTCGCGCCGGGCCTGGCTGGAGGAGACCCAGAAGGAGCAGCGCGAGGACTTCCTCGCCAACCTCAAGCCGGGCGAGGTCCGCGAGGGCACCGTGTCGTCGGTCGTCAACTTCGGCGCCTTCGTCGACCTGGGCGGCATGGACGGCCTGGTCCACGTGTCCGAGCTGTCCTGGAAGCACGTCGACCACCCCGGCTCGGTGGTGCAGGTGGGCGACAAGATCCAGGTCCAGGTGCTCGAGGTCGACCTCGACCGCGAGCGCATCAGCCTGTCCCTCAAGGCCACCCAGCAGGACCCGTGGCAGGAGTTCGCCACCAACCACCGGGTGGGCGAGCTCGTCTACGGCCGGGTCACCAAGCTGGTGCCCTTCGGCGCGTTCGTGCAGGTGGGCGACGGCATCGAGGGCCTGGTGCACATCTCGGAGATGTCGGCGCACCACGTCGACCTGCCCGAGCAGGTGGTGACCCCCGGCGAGGAGCTGTGGGTCAAGATCATCGACCTCGACCTGCAACGCCGCCGCATCAGCCTGTCCATCAAGCAGGCCGCCGAGGGCGGCGTGGTGGCCGCCGAGTACCAGGAGCACTTCGGCGAGCACGCCTACGACGACGAGGGCAACTACATCGGGGGCGCCGACAGCGAGGCGCAGGAGGCGTGGGCCGAGTACTTCGCCGAGGGCGAGGGCGAGGGCGAGGCCGCAGCCCCGGAGGGCGCTGAGGCCGTCGACACCATCGCAACCTCCGAGGTCGTGGAGCCCGACGTCGCCGACGACGCGGACGCCACCCCGAACACGGACGACGAGCCCGCCGAACAGTAGAGGACGGCAAACCGAGCGTTGCTCGGTTTCACGGACGCAGGGGGTCGGTCTGGGGGCCGGCCGAGGGCGCATAGGCCATTCGGACCCTTTTCGGTCACCCGAGCATGGGCCTAATTTGCTGTTTTTCGTTAATCCCCTGGCCCAGGGGACCGAAGGAGTAGGACGCCGGTCTTGTCCGGTGGCCAGGGGTATGCCGCTTCCGCGGTCATGCGCTTTGCCAAGATGGTGCCGCCCACCCACAGCGGGCTGGGCCCAACAGCGAGGAATGAGGTCGGGGAGTGAGTTCTCGGAGAACGTTGATCCTGGTGGGTGCGATCCTGATCGGCATCGTCGCCGCGCTGCTGATCTACAACTACGTGCAGGGCATCAACAACCGGGCCAACAACAACGCCAAGCTGGTCTCGGTGTTCGTGGCCAAGGCCGACATCCCCAAGGGCACCAGCGGTGACACGGCGGCGTCGAGCAAGCAGATCGACACCGCCTCGATCCCGGCTCAGTTCCGGCCCAGCACGGCCATCACCACCACCGACCAGATCTCCAAGAAGGTGGCGCTGTTCAACATCCCCAAGAACTCCGTCATCGTCAGTGACATGTTCGTGGATCCGGCCACGGCCCAGATCAGCTTCCGTGACCGCATCACCAACGCCAACTGGGTGGCCGTGAGCATCTCGGTCGACCAGGTCCACGGCGTGGCCGGCTTCCTGGTGGCCGGCGACGAGGTCAACATGACCGTCGACGAGGAGCCGGTGGCCAACGATCCGCAGGCCAACTCGCCCGGCGTGCACTTCAAGACGGTTCCGCACTACGTCTACCAGAAGGTGTTCATCCTGGCCGTGGGCAACCAGCCGGCGCTCCAGCCGGGCGAGACGGCCACCACGACGGCGGCGGCGGGCGCCAGCAGCGGCGTGCTGACCCTCGAGGTGCCGCCGGACGCCGTGCCCTACATCGAGGCGGCCCAGGAGACCGGTTCGCTCTACCTGTCCCTGGTGACCGCCGACTACGCGCCTCGGGTCATCCCGCCGGTGCCCTTCGACATCCCGACGCTGCCCGGCGAGGATGGCAACCAGCTGACCCCGTATGGCCCCAGCGGTACGGCTGGTCCCAAGTCGTGACCAGCCCCTTCGCCGGCCAGCCTGGCGAGTACATGCCGCACCCGGGGGCCGGCGCGCCCACCGGGGGCGGTGGTGGCCAGGTGGCGGTGGCCGTGGTCGACGCCGACCAGGCCGCCCGTAGCCGCCTGGCCATGCAGCTGGGCCAGGGGGCCACGCCGTTCGGGTCCATCAACGACCTGGCCTCGCGGCTGGGCTCGATCCCGGTGGTGATCGTGCTGGGCCCGTCCTTCGCCGGCAGCCCCGAGCTCGCCGCCGTCGAGCAGCTCCTGGCGGCCCGGCGAGACGTGGGCGCCATCATGGTCACCAACGAGCTGTCGACCGAGATGCTCCAGCGTGCACTGCGCTCCGGCGTCAAGGACGTGCTCCAGGCTCCCATCGAGCCCGCCCAGCTGGCCGAGGCGGTGGCCCGGGTGGCCTCGGGCCTGGTCATGAACGCCCCGGTGCCGGCTTCCACCAACACCATCGACGCCAACGGCGAGCTGGGTCGCGTGGTCACGGTCTTCTCCACCAAGGGGGGTGCCGGCAAGTCGGTGGTGGCCACCAACCTGGCCGTGACCCTGGCCCGCCGGGCCAGCCGACCGGTGGTGCTGGTCGACGCCGACCTGCAGTTCGGCGACATCGCGGTGATGCTCAAGCTCTCGCCCCAGCACACCGTGGTCGACGCCGTGAGCTCGCTCGACCGGCTGGACCTGCCCCTGCTGCAGAGCCTGCTCATCGAGCACGCCGGGTCCGGGTTGCTCATCCTGCCGGCCCCGCTCGAGCCGGCCTTCGCCGACCAGATCGGGGCGCCGGAGATGGTGCGCATCGTCGAGCTGCTGCGCAGCTTCTGCGAGTTCGTCATCATCGACACGCCGGCCTACTTCAACGACGTGGTGCTGGGGCTCATCGAGGTCAGCGACGACGTGCTGCTGGTGGCGGGGATGGACATCCCCAACATCAAGAACGTGAAGATCGGCCTGCAGACGCTGCGCCTGCTCAACACCCCCATGGAGAAGCTGCGCCTGGTGCTCAACCGGGCCAACTCCAAGGTCAAGCTGGACGTGGGCGAGGTGGAGCGCACCCTCGGCATCCAGGCCCAGTCGCTCATCCCCAGCGACGTGGTGGTGCCCCAGGCCGTCAACAAGGGCGAGCCCGTGGTGCTCGAGCGCGCCGCGCTCGGGCGTCACCCAGGCGATCAACCAGCTGGCCGACATCTTCCTGCCGGTCTCAGCCGACAAGAAGAAACGTCGCTAGGACTAGCCTTTCCGCCCAACCGGGTTCACGAGTGAGGAGACGCAGTGTCGCTCTACAAGCGCCTTCATGATGTGCAGGCGGCGCCCGCCACCGGGAGCAAACGGCGCGATCCCGTGCTCGACGAGCTGCGCCAGAAGATCCACCACCACCTCATCGACGAGCTGGGGCCGATCCTCTACGACAAGCGTCTGTCCGAAGACGACCTGCGTCGCCGGGTCAACGACCAGCTGCACGCGGCCCTGGCCCAGGAGCGGGCCCCGCTGTCGGCCGCCGACAAGGCCCAGCTCATCCAGGACGTCTCCGACGACATCCTCGGCTACGGCCCGATCGATCGCCTCCTGCACGACGAGGAGGTGACCGAAGTGATGTGCAACGGTCCCGAGTCGGTCTACGTGGAGCGCGCCGGCCGCCTCGAGAAGTCGACGGCCACCTTCGTGGACGAGACCCACCTGCGGCGCATCATCGACAAGATCGTGAGCGAGATCGGCCGACGCATCGACGAGGCCAACCCCTTGTGCGACGCCCGCCTGCCCGACGGCTCCCGCGTGAACGCCGTCATCCACCCGCTGGCCATCGGCGGGCCCTTCCTGACCATCCGGAAGTTCTCCACCGAGCGGCTCCAGGTCGACGACCTGATCCGCTTCGGCACCCTCAACGCGCACGCGGCCCGCTTCCTGCAGGCGTGCGTGGTCGGGCGCCTCAACCTGATCGTGTCCGGCGGCACGGGCACCGGCAAGACCACCACCCTCAACGTGCTCTCCTCGTTCATCCCCTCCGACGAGCGGATCGTGACCGTGGAGGACGCCAAGGAGCTCCAGCTCCACCAGGACCACGTGCTGGCCCTCGAGGCCCGCCCACCCAACATCGAGGGTCGGGGCGAGATCACCATCCGCGACCTGGTCAAGAACACCTTGCGCATGCGCCCCGACCGCATCGTGGTGGGGGAGTGCCGCTCGGGTGAGGCGCTGGACATGCTCCAGGCCATGAACACGGGCCACGACGGCTCGCTCACCACGGTGCACTCCAACAGCCCCCGTGACACCCTGGCCCGCCTCGAGACGCTGGTGCTGATGGCGGGGTTCGACCTGCCCATCCGGGCCATCCGTGAGCAGATGGCCTCGGCGCTCGACTGCATCGTGCACCTGTCACGCCTGCGGGACGGCACCCGTCGCATCACCCACATCACCGAGGTGCAGGGCATGGAGGGCGACGTGATCACGCTCCAGGACATCTTCCTGTTCGACTTCGGCATGGGCGTCGACGAGCACGGCCGGTTCAAGGGCCACCTCAAGGCCACCGGCGTGCGCCCCAAGTTCGCCGAGAAGCTCGCCGACCTGGGCATCCGCCTGGGCCAGGAGGTGTTCCAGCCCGAGGGCTTCACCCGGAAGGCGGTCGGCGGACAGTGAGGCGGTCCCACCTGCGACTGGGTCTGGGCGCGGTCCTGCTGGCCGCGCTGGGCCTGGCCCTGGCGCCCACGGCGCTGGCGTCGAGCTCCAACCCCAGCAACTTCGTGCAGATCCGATCGGTGAACGCCCTCAACGCGGCGTCGCCCAGCATCGGCTACTTCGACCAGGGCACCGGGCAGGGCGCGCCGCCCAAGCTCGAGTCCAACGGCTCCGAGGTCAAGGCGGGCACACCGACGCTGCAGCCGGCGAGCACGGCGCGAGGCATCGCCGTGGTGCTCGACACCTCGAACGCGGCCGAGAGCTCCGGCTCGCTGGTGGCGGCCAAGCAGGCCCTCATCAGCTGGATCCAGGGTCGCACCGGTGACGCCCTCGTCTCCGAGGAGTTCGCCATCTACGCGGCGAACGACACGGGCGTGCTGGTGCAGGACTTCACCAACGACACCACCAAGCTGGTGGCCGCCATCAACCAGGTGGCACCCCCCACCTCGGCCGAGGCGCGCAACAAGACGGCCCTGTGGTCGGCGGTGCGCCAGGCGGGCGCGGGTCTGACCAACAACGGCACCCTGCAGCCCGAGATGATCATCATGTCCGCGCAGGGCGACAACGCCAGCGGCAACCAGCAGAAGGCGGCCATCGGCGAGGTGGCCAGCGCCGACACCCCGGTGTTCAGCCTGGCCTACACCGGTGGGGGGTACAACCCCTCGGCCCTGCGGTCGCTGAGCTCGTCCTACGGCGGTGAGGTGCTCACCACCGACCAGGGCCCGTCCATGGGCGCCCTGGTGTCCCGGGCGCAGAACACCATCGACAACAGCCAGTACACCGTGACCTACGCCTCGACGGCCAAGGCCAACTCGGTGGTCAACCTGACGCTGAGCACCAGCGGCCAGAGCTCGGCCGTCTACTACACGGCCGGCACCTCGACCGACGGCTACTACAACCTCTCGCAGACGGCCAACGGTGCCACCAAGGGCGGCGTGTCGCTGCTGCAGGGGTCGCTGGGCCTGCTGCTGGCCGTGCTGGCGGTGCTGGTGGCCGTGGCCATGGGCGCCTACGTCATCATCCTGCTGGTCACCCGGGACAACAGCCTCAACACGGTGCTCCAGCCCTACTCCGAGGGCTACGACCCCCAGGACGAGCTCGAGGAAGGTGACGGCTCGTACGCCAAGACGGCCATCATCCAGCGGGCGGTCGAGGTCACCGAGCAGTTCGCCGAGAGCCAGGGCTACCTGTCACGGGCCGAGAACGCGCTCGAACGGGCCAACCTGCCCCTGCGGGCCGGCGAGGCGCTCTTCTTCTACGCCGCCCTGGTGGTCATCGCCACCATCTTGGGCTTCGTCCTCGGTGGGCTGTTCATCGGCCTGGTGTTCGGCCTGTTCGCAGCCCTGGTCCCCCCGGCGTTGATCAGCTTCATCGCCGGCCGACGGCGCAAGAAGTTCCTGTCCCTGTTGCCCGACACCCTCCAGCTGCTGTCGGGCACCCTGCGGGCCGGCTACTCGCTCATGCAGGGCGTCGAGGCGATCTCCCAGGAGGTCGACGAGCCCATGGGCCAGGAGCTGCGTCGGGTGGTCACCGAAGCCCGGCTGGGCCGGCCGCTCGAGGAGGCGCTGGAAGGGGTGTCCGAGCGCATGGACAGCCCTGACTTCGCCTGGACGGTGATGGCCATCAGGATCCAGCGCGAGGTGGGTGGCAACCTGTCCGAGCTGCTGCTGACGGTGGCCGACACCATGACCCAGCGAGAACGGTTGCGCCGCGACGTGGCCGCCCTCACCGCAGAGGGGCGGGTGAGCGCCATGGTGCTCGCCTTCCTGCCCTTCGCCCTGGGTGTGCTCATGTACATGATCAACCCGGACTACATGAGCAAGCTGTTCACCGACACGCTGGGCAACATCATGCTGGGGCTGGCCCTGGTGTCGATGGTGGTCGGGTTCCTCTGGATGCGCTCCATCATCAACATCGAGATCTGACATGGACAACGCGGAACTGCTCATCGGGCTCCTGCTGATCGGCGGAGCCATCGCCCTGGTCCTCTACGCCATCTTCTCGCAGATCAACGAGAAGTCGGTGGTGCGCAACTCGCTGCGCCAGCTGGACGGCTACGAGGTCGAGAACGTGCGCGACCAGGAGCTGCTCGCTCCCATCAGCCAGCGGGCGGTGGCGCCGGTCATGGAGGGCCTGACCCGCGTCGGGCGGCGCATCACGCCGGTCGGCTACTCCGACTCCATCCGGACCAAGTTCATCCAGGCCGGCAACGGGTCGGCCGACGCCGTCGACCGGTTCATGGCCACGCAGGTGGCGGTGGCCTTCCTCTGCGTGCCGACCATCTGGTTCTTCTACTTCTACAACCCGGTCGGCCTGTCCGGGCTGATGCAGCTCCTCTCGACGGTGATCCTGTGCGCCGTGTGGTTGTTCGCCCCCTACGCCCTGCTCACCCGCCGGGTGGACGAGCGCCAGCTCGAGCTGCGCCGCAAGCTGCCCGACATCCTCGACCTGCTGACCATCAGCGTGGAGGCCGGTCTCGGCTTCGAGCAGGCCCTGGACCGCACCGTCGAGGCCGTGCCCGGTGCCCTGTCCGACGAGTTCGCCCGCATGCTGGGCGAGGTGCGCGCCGGTGCGTCCCGGGCCGACGCCATGCGGGCGCTCGACCAGCGCACCAACGTGCCCGAGGTGCGCTCGTTCGTGCTGGCCGTGCTGCAGGCCGACACCTTCGGCGTGTCGATCGGGCGGGTCCTGCGCTCCCAGGCCGAGGAGATGCGCATCAAGCGCCGCCAGCTGGCCCAGGAGCGGGCCCAGAAGGCGCCGGTCAAGATGCTCATCCCCATGGTCTTCTGCGTGTTCCCCTCGCTGTTCGTGGTGGTCATCGGCCCCGCCATCATCAACATCCGCCAGGCCTTCTCGCACTGAGCCATGACCGCGGCCGTCCCGGCGGCTGAGGAGACCAGCCCCTCCGAGCCTCCTCGTCGGACGCCGGCGAGGGCCCGCCGGTGGCCACCCACCCTGGCCGTCGTGATCGGTGGCGGGCTCACGGTGTGGGCCGCCTCGATCGGGTTGAAGCCGCTTGCCGACAACAGCTTCATGACGCACCTGGCCACGGGGCGCCTGATCGTGTCCGGCCACGGCATCCCGGCGCACGACCTCTACTCGTTCACGGCCCACGGCGCGCCCTGGGTGGTGCAGAGCTGGCTGGCCTCGGTCCTGTACGGGCTGGTCGACCGCTTCTGGGGCGGTCAGGGGCTGCGGGTGCTGATGGGGCTCAGCACGGGCGCCCTGGGGGCCCTGACGTGGCGCCTGACCCGGCCGGCTCGCACCCTGCTGGGCCGGATCGTCATCACCGGTCTGGTGGTGGCCGTGGGCACCGTGGTCTGGTCGCCGCGGCCGCTGCTCATCGGTCTGCTCATGCTGTGCGTGACCCTGCTGGTGGCCGAGGACGGCCTGCCGCCGTGGGTGCTGCTCCCCGCCTACTGGATCTGGGTCAACACGCACGGCTCGTTCCCCCTGGGCCTGGTGCTGTTGGGCACCCTGTGGGTGGGGCGACTGGCCGACCACCGCCCGGCCGACGTCGAGCGCCGCGCCCTGCTGTGGGCCGTGGGTGGCACCGTCGCCGGCGCCGTCAGCCCCCTCGGGCCCAACCTGCTCATCTTCCCCGTCCACCTGCTGAGCAAGGTGAAGGTGCTCGACAACATCATCGAGTGGCAGTCGCCGTCGTTCTCCTCGGGATGGGCGCGGCTGTTCCTGATCCAGGTGGTGATCGCCGTCCTGCTGCTGGTGCGCCGTCCGTCTTACCGCGCCGCCATCCCGCTGGTGGTCTTCGTGGCCGCCGCCCTGGTCAGCCAGCGCAACGTGGCCGTGGCCGGCCTGGTGCTGGTGCCGGGGATGGCCCGAGGCTTCCGCGACCTGGGCTCGGTGCGGGGCCAGGAGCGCTCACCGGTCTCCGCGGTGGCCGCGGTGGCCGTCCTGGTCGTCGGAGCCCTCATGGTGTCCGCCTCGCTGGCCCAACCCGCCTGGGACCTGTCCAGCTACCCGGTGGCCCCGCTGGCCTGGCTCCAGCAGCAGGGCATCCGCACCGACCAGGTGCGCACCCTGACCACCGACACCACCGGGAACTACCTGGAGCTGCTCCACGGCACCGATGCCCACGCCTTCATCGACGACCGGGTGGACATGTACCCGGCGGCCGTGGTCGACGACTACCTGAACGTCGAGCACGCGCTGCCGGGGTGGCAGCAGGTGCTCGACCGCCGCGAGGTCGACCTCGTCGTGTTCGAGCGCAACTCGGTGCTCACCGAGGTGCTGGCCGGCTCGAACACCTGGCGCGTGCTCTACCAGGACCACGCCTGGAGCGTCTCGTGTCGCCGTGGAGCTCGCCTGGGCCCCGGCCAGACCTGCTGAGCGCGAAGGACGCGGCACGCGGATGAGGGGAGCGGATCTCAGATCCGCTCCCCTCATCCGTGCTTCAAGTCCTCTGGTCGGACGGTCAGCTGCTCACTGTTCAGCGCTGGCGATGGATGACCCGGAGTGGGACATGCTGCCGTTGACACGCTGTCCGAAGAAGTTGACCGCCCCGAGGCAGACCACAGCGATCAAGGCGAGGAGGAGTGCGTACTCGATGAGAGAGGCCCCCTCATCACCGTGGAACCGCCTCAGGTTTCGACCATCCAAACGGGGCGAATGCATCAACGTCCCCTTTCAGGTCGAGGCCGAAACGGCGTCGGGGTGGGCACAAGGCCCACCCCGAAACGTCGTTGTGCGGTCGGCTCAGGTGATGGCCGAGGCGACGGTCGAGAACTTGCTCGACGCCTGCTTGCCCAGGAGCGTCACGGCGGCGATGCACACCACGGCGATCAGGGCCACGAGCAGCGCGTACTCCACGAGCGACGCACCACGGTCGGTCTTGCAGCGCGACTGCAGCCACGCGTTCACGAACTCATACGAAGTGAGCATTTGGGTTGGTCTCCCTTGTCTGGTGCTGATAGTTGGACCACCACAGCCGGTGGCCGCTTCCTGTCTGCAGGCAGTATCGTCGCCAGCGCGCCCGGACCTTAATAGGGCAAACGGCCTATTTGGACTGCTCAATCCAGGCTGACGATGCCCATTCGGACCGCCTGGAGCACGGCCTGGGTGCGATCGCGGGCATCGAGCTTCTGGTAGATCGACGCCAGGTGGTTCTTGACCGTCTTCTGGCTGATGTACAGCTGTTCGGCCACCTCGGGCGTGGAGCAGCCGTCCGCGATCAGCTGGAGCACCTCTTCCTCTCGGCGCGTCACGATGCGGTCCTCCTCGCTGGAGGGGCGATCGAGGCGGCGGACCTCGTCGAGCATGCTGGCGGCCAGCTGCGGCGACAGCGCCGTCTCACCGCTCACCGCCATGCGCACGGCCGAGGCGATCTCGTCGGTGGAGCAGTCCTTGACCAGGTAGCCGTTGGCCCCGGCCCGGATGGCAGAGGTCAGCACCTCCTGGTCGGCGTGCATGGTGAGCATCACGACCTTGATGTCGGGCAGCTCCGAGCGGATCTGGCGGGTGGCCTCCACCCCGTCCACCTCGGGCATGGTGACGTCCATGAGGATGACCTCGGGGTGCAGCTCGTGGGCCAGGCGGATGGCCTCCTCGCCGTCTCGCGCCTCGCCCACCACGTCGAAGCCCTGATCGATCATGGAGCGCCGCAGGCCTTCACGCAGCATCCGATGGTCGTCGGCCAGCATCAGGCGGATGCTCACGCGTGCCCCCTCGAGGCTCGGGATGCGGGGCGGTGCTCACCCCGGTCGGGTGCGCAGCCTACTGGTCCTGACGACCTACGTGGGAGACCGGTCACACCCGCGAGGGCTCCGAGGTCGAAGGCTGATCCGCTTCGGTGCCGTCGGCGTGGATGAGGCTGGCCCGCACGCGGGTGCCTCGCCCCACCTGGCTGGACAGCTCGAGGGTGGCCCCGATGCTCGAGGCCCGTTCGCGCATGCCCAGGATCCCGTAGGAGTCGAGACGTCCGGCGGTGCCGATCGGGAAGCCCTGGCCGTTGTCGGTCACCTCGAGCGCGGCGGACACGCCGTTGCACCGCCACAGGACCCGGGCCCGGGTGGCGTTGGCGTGGCGCTCGACGTTGGTCAGCGCCTCCTGGGCGATGCGCCACATCTCCCGCTCCTGCAGGATGGGCAGCCGGGCCCCGCGGTCGCAGAAGAGCTCGATCTCGAGGTGGCTGCGCTCGCGCACGCGGGCGATGTGCGACTCGAGCGTGGCGGCCATGTCCTGGCGGTCCGACACGTCGGTGCGCAGGTCGTAGAGCGTGTCGCGCACCTCGCGGATGACCGAGCGGACGTCGTCGCGGAGGTTCTCCAGGGATGGGCCGACATCGTCGCCCTTGCCCTGGTTGGCCACGATGCGGTCCAGTTCGAAGGCCAGGTAGGCCAGGGACTGGCCGATGCGGTCGTGCAGGTCGCGGGCGATGCGGGTCCGCTCCTCGTCGGCCCCGACCGTGCGCAGGCGCCCGAACCACCGGGCGTTGTCGATGGCCAGGGCCACCGGCTCGACGAACCCCCGCAGCAGCTCCAGGTCCCGGTTGGTGAAGGCCCGGGCCGACTGGTGCTCGACGGCCAGGAGCCCGATCACCGCGCCGCGGGCGGCCAGCACGGCGTAGAGGCCGGAGCTGGCCTTCGGGCTGAGCCCCGGTCCGCCTTCGGTGGCCAGATCCGGCCTGCTCAGCACGGCGTTGGCGGCCAGCGCCGACCGCAGGGGCGGGGGCAGGTCACCCCGACCGAGCTGGGCCGGGAGCCGCAGGTTCTCCCGCCGCACCACCTGCCAGCCGGCGTCGGTGTCGTCGAGGACCATGATGGCGGCCGAGTCGAACTCGAACAGGCCCCGGAGACGGCTCACGGTGGTGTCCAGCACGTCGTCCAGGTCGAGGGAGGCGGGCAGGGTCTGGGTGACTCGGTGCAGCGAGAACAACAGGGCGTTGGCGTCGGTGAGCCGCCCCAGGCGGTCGAGGGCCAACGAGTGCTGGCGGTCGGCCTCGCCCGAGATGCGGCGGGCGTAGCCGGCCACCACGGCCACCAGGATGACCACCAGGCTCCACTCGATGGACAGCTGGATCCGGGCGTCGTTCACCTGGTGGCCCAGGTAGGTGATGGTGACCGCCGCGCTCGACACCAGCGCCAGGCGAAGGGCGAAGGCGAAGCCGCGGGCGAAGCCGGCCACGATCACCGCGGTCATAAGCGAGAAGATGAAGGGGGACTCCCAGCCGCCGGTGCAGCACACCGCGGCCACGCCCAGGGCGACCTCGGCGACGACCTCCACCATCGAGCGCAGCGTGCCCAGGTAGCGGATGGGCTTGAAGGTGCGCAGCACGGTGTAGGCCACGATGGCCACGGCGAACACGACCACGCTGGTGCGGCCGTCGTAGTGGTCGATGGCCAGCGCCACCGAGGCGATGGTGGTGCCCCAGCGGATGGCGATGATGCCCGGGGCGAAGGCCTCCACCCGGTCGACCGGTTCGACCAGCCCGAGGCCGTCGTTGCCGGCGGACCCATCGGTGGACTCGCCCAGCAGGATCAGCCGCTCTCGCAGCGACTGGCCGGTCGCCTCGGCCGGCCCCTCGTCACCTGGCGCGTCGTCGCCTGGCGCGTCAGCTACCGGCGCGGCCTCGTCGACCGGCGCGCCATTGGGCGTGTAGTCATCCACTATCTGCCCTTGTCGGTCGTGACCACGGGGGAGTTGAGCCCCCCGGGGCCCTCGGCGGTGGCCTGGAGCCCTCGCCCGTGATGGTACCTTCGGCCGCCGTGGTGCTCGTGGGACTCACCGGAGGCATCGGGGCGGGCAAGTCGACGGTGTCCGCCGCGCTGGCCGAGCGGGGCGCGGTGGTCGTCGACGCCGACCTGATCACCCGTGAGCTGCAGGCTCCGGGCACGCCGGTGTTCACGGCCATGGTCGAGCGCTTCGGCGAGGGCATCGTGGCCGCCGATGGCCGGCTGGATCGCCAGGCCGTGGCTGACATCGTGTTCCACGACTCGCAGGCGCTGGCCGACCTGAACGCGCTCGTCCACCCCGCGGTCGGTGCCGAGATCGCCCGACGCCTGGGCGACGAGGCCGATCACGACCGCGTCGTCGTGCTCGACGTCCCGCTGCTGGTGGAGTCGGGTCGCGACGACCTGGCCGCGCTGGTGGTGGTCGACGCCGACCCGGAGGTGGCGGTGGCCCGGCTGGTGTCCCAGCGGGGGTTCACCGAGACCGACGCCCGCGCCCGCATCGCCCGCCAGGCGTCGCGCCAGGACCGGCTCGACAAGGCCGACTTCGTGATCCACAACGACGGCGACCGAGACGAGCTGGCCGCCCAGGTCGACGCCTGCTGGGCCTGGATGGAGGGTCGTCGACCGACGGGCTAGTGGACCAGGCCCAACCTCCGGGCCAGGTCGCTGCGCAGCTGTTGGTCCGGGTCGACGCGTCGGCGGACCTGGCGCCACTCGTCCAGGCGGGGGTACATGGCCCCCAGCAGCTGCGGCCGCATGCGGCTGTCCTTGGCCAGGTAGACCCGGCCGCCGGCCGCCACCACCGCCTCGTCCAGCTCGTCGAGCAACGGTCCCAGCCCGGCCACGCCGACGGGGATGTCCACGGCCAGGGTCCAGCCGGGGATGGGGAACGAGAGCGGACCGGGGTTGCCGGGCCCGAAGCGCTTGAGCACGGCCACGAAGGTCGGGGTGCCGCTGGCGTTGAGCCGGCGAACCGTGTGGCGCACGAGCTCCTCGCCGCCGAAGGGCACGGCGTACTGCCATTGCAGGAAGCCGCGGGGCCCGTACATGCGAGACCACTGGTCGAGCAGGTCGAGCGGGTGGAAGAACGTGGGGATGGACTGCAGCTCGTCGCGTCGGCGAGCGGGGGCCTTGCGATACCAGAGCTGGTTGAGGATGGGCACGCTGAGCCGGTTCAGCAGGCCCGATGGCACACCCGGCGGCGCCGCGGCCAGCACCGCGGCGTCGTATGCGAGGTGCTGGTCGGGCGGTCCCGGCACCTCGGCTGACCGGGCGAAGCGACCACGGGTGAGCACGCCACGACCGGTGGCCCGGCCCCGGGCCATGAGGTCGACGAAGGCCACCGAGTAGTCGTAGTCGGCGTCGCCGGCCTCCATGAGGGCCATGACCCCGTCGAGGTCCGCGGTGCGATCGGTGTCGACCAGCAGCCGGCTGGTCTCGATGGGCAGGCATTGGAAGGTGACCTCGAGGATCACGCCGGTCAGGCCCATGCCTCCGGCGGTGGCCCAGAACAGATCGGGGTCCTGGCCGGCGTCGGGGCCCACCGTCACCACTGAGCCGTCGGGCAGGGCCAGGGCCAACGAGCGGACGTGGTTGCACCACGAGCCCACGACGTGGTGGTTCTTGCCGTGGATGTCGGCCGCCACCGCCCCGCCCACGGTGACGTACCGGGTGCCGGGGGTGACGGGGACGAACCAGCCGCTCGGCACCAGGGTCCGCAGCAGGTCGTCGAGGCTGGCACCGGCGGCGGCGCGCACCACGCCCGTGGCCGGGTCGAGGTCGAAGTCGACCACACCGGAGGTCTCCACCACCCGTCCGCCGGCGTTCTGTGCGGCGTCGCCGTAGCTGCGGCCCAGCCCCCGGGCGATGGCGCCGCGGGCCTCCGGCGCGGCCAGGGCGCCGGCCAGGGCGCCGGCCAGGGCGGCGGGCGATGTGGGGTGCACCACCTGACCGGCGCTCGGGCTGGTGTGGGCCCAGCCCTCGAGCACCCGGTGCTGCGCCGCGGCGCGCCACGCCGGGACAGCCCCGTGGTCAGGTGCGGTAGACGGCATATCCGTACAGGATGGCCCAGGCGGCGGCCGAGGCCAGGATGGCTCGATCGGTCGTGAGCACCAGCTCGGGGTGCTCACCCCCGCCCCGCTCGAGGATGAGCGCGTACTGGAACACGGCCGCGGTGAACGGGACGATGGAGAGCTGGAACCAGACCTCGCCGGCTTGGCCCCGCGAGGCCGACTCGAAGGCCCACAGGCAGTACGCCACCAGCACCACGCCGGTGGCCACGCTGCGCAGGTAGCGCAGGAACTCGGGGGTGTAGACGGCCAGGGTGGACCGGACCGAGCCGGCTGCCTCCCCCAGGTTGTGCAGCTCGCTCTCGCGCTTGCCCACCACCACCAGCAGGGCGCCGAAGCTGGTCACGATGAAGAACCACTCGGAGATGGGCAGGTGGGTGGCGGTGGCGCCGGCCACGGCTCGCAGCACGAAGCCGGCGGCCACGGCCAGGATGTCGAGGATGGCCTGGTGCTTGAGCCACAGCGAGTAGCACGCCTGCAGGCCCAGGTAGCAGACCAGGGTGATGCCCAGGTCCCGAGTGGTGAGGAAGCCGACGGACAGGGCCAGCCCCAGGAGCACGGCGGCCATGACGTAGGCCGCCCGCACGCTCACCGCGCCCGAGGCGATGGGTCGGTTGCGCTTGGTCGGGTGCAGGCGGTCGCGCTCGATGTCGCGGGTGTCGTTGAGCAGGTAGGTGGCGCTGGCCGCCATGCAGAAGGCCAGGAAGGCCAGCGAGGCGTGGCCCAGGGTTGACGGGTGGCGGGCGTCGCCGGCCGCCACCGGGGCCGCGAACACCAAGAGGTTCTTGGTCCACTGCCGAGGGCGGAGGGCGGTGAGATGTGCGTTCAACGGGCGGAGACGATCCGCCACAGCCGGCGCGGCAGGTGGCGCATGACGACGAACACGACCTGGAGCAACGGGGGAGCCCACACGGTGTGTCGTCCCCGCTCGAGCCCCCGCACCACCTGCTCGGCCACCACCTCGGGGGTGACCGCGAACGGCTGGGGATCCATCCCGGCGGTCATGGCGGAGTGGACGAACCCGGGGCGAACCACCAGCACCCGGCAGCCCTGGTCGGCCAGGGCGTCGCCCAGGCCCTGGGCGAAGGCGTCGAGCCCGGCCTTGGTCGAGCCGTACACGTAGTTCGTGCGGCGGGCCCGCTCGCCGGCCACCGAGGACAGCACCACCAGGGTGCCGTGGCCCTGACGGCGGAACCGGTCGGCCACGACCAGCCCGGCGGAGACGGCCCCCACGTAGTTCGTGCGCGCTGCATCGGCGGCCAGCTCGGGGTCGGCATCGAACTCGGCCTGGTCGCCGAGCACCCCGAAGGCCAGGACCACCAGGTCGATGTCGTCCTGGTCGAAGAGGGGATCGAGGACGGTCCGGTGCGAGGCGGTGTCGCGGGCGTCGAAGGCCACCACCTCGACCGCGGCGCCGGCCTGCTCGAGCTCGTCGGCCGCCTGCTTGGCCTCGGTGGGCCGGCGGACGGCCAGCACCACCCGCTCGGTGCGAGCAGCCACGAACCGGCTCACGATGGCCAGCCCGATCTCGGACGTGCCGCCCAGGACCAGCACCGATTGAGGTGAACCGAGCGCGTCCTGCATGGGTCTCCGAGCGGGCGGGAGGGTTGGCGACCCATCGACTCTAGCTCCGGGCATGGTCGCCACCCGGCATCGCTGGCCCTACCATCCGGCCATGGACGAGCCACCGGCGGCGACCCGGGCCGCGCCGGTTTCGGGGGCTCAGCGGCTGGTCCTGGCCCTGGCCGTGGTGGCCGGGACGGTGCTGCGCTGGTGGAACCTGGGCGGCCCCACCGCCACCTACGACGAGTCCTTCAGCGGCATGTACTCCCACCTGCCGCTGGGCCGCATCGCGTCCGCCCTGCGGGCCGACGACGCCCATCCACCGCTCGACTACCTCATCCGCCACTGGTTCGGCTCGACCGGCGACACGTTGGCGCTGCGGGTCCCGTCGGCCGTGTTCGGCTGCCTCACCCTGGCCGTCGTCGTCTGGTGGATGTGGGGGCGAGACTGGTTCGGGGTGGCCGTGGTGGTGGTGACGGCCCTCTCGCCGTTCCAGATCCTCTACGCCCACACGGCGCGCATGTACGCCCTGGCCATCCTGTGCGGCACCCTGGTGGCCGCCCTGACCGACGGCTGGCTGCGCCAGCCCCGGCCCCGCACCCGATGGCTCCTGGGGCTGGTGCTGGTGGTGGGCCTGTTCGACCTGGCGTCGTTCCTGTTGCTGGCCGTGGCCCTGATCTTCGTGCCGGGCCGCCGCACCGACCGCGAGGCCTGGCGCTTCCGGTTCACCGTCGGCGGCGCGCTGGGCGTGTGGGCCGTGGGCTGGGGGCTGGCCTTCATCGACCAGGCCCGCGGCCAGCACTCCACCTGGATCGCCTACACCAGCCCGTCCGCCATCCTCGACACGGTGAACGGGCTGGTCAGCTTCTACCCGGTCACCGGCGTGATCGCCGTGTTGCTGCTCGGCCTGGGTGGGCTCGGGCTCGCCCGCACGGACCGGACGCTGGGGCGGCTGGTGGGGTGGTTGTTCGTGCTGCCCCTGGCCGCGGCCTGCGTCATCGGCATCCGGTCCCACTTCCTGCTGAGCCGGGCCCTGGCCCCGAGCGTGTGGGCCGTCTCCCTGCTGCTGGCCGGGGTCGTCGAGCTGGCCCGCCGACGCTCCTCGGCGTTGGCCACGGTGGCCGTGGTGGCGGTGGGCCTGGTGCTGGTGCGCTCGGTGCCCCTGGCCCTGACCTTCCAGGAGGACACGGCGCCCGGGGTGGCTGCGGTGGCGTCTCGGGTGGCCCCCGGGGATGCCGTGGCCATCCGACCCGCCCTGTTGGGACCGCTGCTGCAGTGGAACGACGGGGCGCCGCGCCATCCCCGCGTCCCGGGTGCCGTGGCCCGAGCGACGGTCGGGGACTACGCCTACGTGAAGCCCGGCGCCCCCTTCGACGGTCGCCTGTGGATCCTGGACTCCGACGTCTACTCCCTGGACGTGGGCGGCCTGACCCGCTGCCCGGGGCGCATCCCGGTCGGGCCCGACTACACCTTCACCTGCTACCGGTTGCCTGTCACACCCGCTGGGTAGCCTGAAGGGATGTCCGATCAGGCCCTGCAACCGGCCACGACGATGTTCACGCCGTTCCGCATGGTGTCCGACTTCGCCCCCGCCGGCGACCAGCCGGCCGCCATCGATGCCCTGGCCGCCGGCGTCGAGCGCGGCGACCGCTTCCAGACCCTGCTCGGCATCACCGGCAGCGGCAAGAGCGCCACCATCGCCTGGACCATCGAGCAGGTCCAGCGCCCCACCCTGGTGATCGCCCCCAACAAGTCGCTGGCCGCCCAGCTGGCCAACGAGTTCCGCGAGTTCTTCCCCGACAACCGGGTCGAGTACTTCGTCTCCTACTACGACTACTACCAGCCCGAGGCCTACATGGTGGCCTCCGACACCTACATCGAGAAGGACAGCTCGGTCAACGACGAGATCGACCGCCTGCGCCACTCGGCCACCTCGGCCCTGCTCACCCGGCGCGACACCATCGTGGTGGCGTCGGTGTCGTGCATCTACGGCCTGGGCTCGCCGGAGGAGTACCGAGATCAGCTGCTGGTGGTGCGGGTGGGCGAGACCCACGACCAGCGCGCCATCCTGCGCCGCCTGGTCGACATGCAGTACGAGCGCAACGACCTCAACCTGGTGCGGGGCAAGTTCCGGGTCCGGGGCGACACCATCGAGGTGCACCCGGCCTACGACGAGACGGCGGTGCGCATCGAGCTGTTCGGCGACGAGGTCGAGGGCATCACGGTGGTCGATCCGCTCACCGGCGAGAAGGTCCAGAGCCTCGACGAGCTGGTCGTGTTCCCGGCCACCCACTACGTGGCGGGCGACGAGCGCATGCGGGTGGCCATCGGCCGCATCGAGGCCGAGCTCCAGGAGCGGTTGGCCACCTTCGAGCGCGAAGGCAAGCTGCTCGAGGCCCAACGCCTGCGCATGCGCACCCAGTACGACCTCGAGATGATGCAGGAGGTCGGCTTCTGCAACGGCATCGAGAACTACAGCGCTCCCATCGACGGCCGGTCGCCGGGCGAGCCGCCCAACACCCTGCTCGACTTCTTCCCCGACGACTTCCTGGTCGTGCTCGACGAGTCGCACCAGTCGGTGCCGCAGCTCCACGGGCAGTACGAGGGCGACCGCAGCCGCAAGGAGACGCTCATCGACCACGGCTTCCGCCTGCCCTCGGCGGCCGACAACCGGCCGCTGCGCTTCGAGGAGTTCATGGGTCGCGTCGGCCAGATGCTGTTCCTGTCGGCCACCCCCGGCCCCTTCGAGCTGGCGCAGTCCAGCCAGATCGTCGAGCAGGTCGTGCGCCCCACGGGCCTGGTCGACCCCGAGGTGGTGGTCAAGCCCACCAAGGGACAGATCGACGACCTGATCGAGCAGATCAACGCCCGCGTGGCGGTCGGGTCGAGGGTGCTGGTCACGACCTTGACCAAGAAGATGGCCGAAGACCTGAGCGACTACCTGCTCGAGCTGGGCGTCAAGGTGCGCTACCTGCACAGCGAGGTCGACACCATCGAGCGCATCGAGATCCTGCGCGACCTGCGCCTGGGCGAGTTCGACGTCCTGGTGGGCATCAACCTGCTCCGCGAGGGCCTCGACCTGCCCGAGGTGTCGCTGGTGGCCATCCTCGACGCCGACAAGGAGGGGTTCCTGCGCAGCGAGACGTCGCTGATCCAGACCATCGGGCGGGCGGCGCGCAACGTCGAGGGCCAGGTGATCATGTACGCCGACAAGGTCACCGACTCGATGCAGCGGGCCATCTCCGAGACCAACCGACGCCGGGGCCTGCAGCAGGCCTACAACGTCGAGAACGGCATCGACCCGCAGACCATCCGCAAGGCCGTGACCGACATCCTGGCCTACCTGCGCCCGTCCCAGCAGGCTCCCACGCCGGGCGCCGACCAGCGATCCCGCCGTCGCGACACCCCGGTGGCCGGCTTGGCCGAGCTGCCCCACGACGAGCTGGCCCGGCTCATCCAGACCCTCGAGGACGAGATGCACGATGCCTCGGCCGACCTGCGCTTCGAGTACGCGGCGCGCCTGCGCGACGAGATCAAGGACCTCAAGCGCGAGCTGCGCGAGGTGGGTTGACCGGCTCGACTCCACATCGACCACCGACCTGCCGATGTGGGGCAGGATGGGAGCATCGCCAGTGAGGGCCGGCGTGGCTGACGCCTCGACGTGACCGACGCCGAACCCGTCGCTGTCGCGCCCGGCGACCGACGTCGCGCCGCGCCGCCCGCCACCGGCGGGCGGCTGGCCGGATGGCTCCGGCGGCCGGTGGTGGCTGGGCTGGTGCTGCTGGTCGCCTATGTGGCGCTCTCGTTCGCCATGAGCCCCCACGGCTACCTGGGCACCGACACCGGCGGCAAGGTGGCCACCCTCGAGGTCATGGCCCACCACGGCGGCGGCACCGACCCCGACGTCGGGTACTGGGCCGCCCGGTGGGACCCGAAGGGCGCCTTCCATCCGCTCTACAACACCACCCGGGTGGGCGATCGCTACATCAACGTCACCTCCCTGCCCATGATCTACGCGGCGCTGCCCCTCTACGCCCTGGGCGGGTACCGCCTGGCCCTGCTGCTGCCCATGGCCGGCGCGGTGGCCTGCGCCTTCGCGGCCCGGGCCCTGGCCCGGCGCCTGGGCGCACGCGACGGCTGGGTGGCGTTCTGGGTGGTGGGCTTGGCCTCGCCGGTCACCATCTACGCCCTCGACCTGTGGGAGCACAGCCTGGGTCTGGCGCTGATGTCGTGGGGCGTGATCGCCCTGGTGGACTGCGTCGGCCGGCGTCCCACGTGGTGGCGCGGCCTGCTGGCCGGGCTGGCGTTCGGCGCCGCCGTCTCCATGCGCACCGAGGCCCTGGTCTACGGCTTCGTGGCCACCGCCGTCATCTGTGGCTGGTTGTGGTGGCGCGACCGGGCGCGGGTGGCGGCCCTGGTGGTCGGGGCCTGCACCGCGGCAGGGCTGGTCGTGACCTTCGGCGCCAACGAAGCCCTCGAGGCGGGGGTGCTCGGCACCACCCTGCGCGCCGCTCGGGCGTCGGGCACGCTGGCCAGCGGCGGCAGCGGCCTGGGCGTGCGCGTCAGCGAGGCGATCACCATGTCCGGCGGCCTGGTGGACTGGAACGGCGCGGCCAACGTGTTGGCCGTGGTCGCGCTGGTGGGGTTGCTGGGCTACGTGTCCTACCGCTCGGCGCGCCGCGGCGACCAGCGCCCGGCGAAGCTGGCCGCCGTCGTCGTCGTGCTGCTCTACCTGGTGCGCGTCATCCAGGGCCTGGGTTTCGTGCCGGGTCTGGTGGCCGCCACGCCCTTCGCCGCCGCCGGCTTGGTCCTGGCCTGGCGGTCGTCGTCCGCGGCCGCCCCGGCGGCAGAGGTCCAGACGCGCCTGGTGGCCGTCATCGCCCTCGTCGCCCTCCCCCTGGTCTGGTACACCGACTTCACCGGGGGCGTGCTGCCTCAGTGGGGTGGCCGCTACATCCTGACCAGCGGCCTCCTCCTCGGCGTCATCGGCATCGTCCGCACCGAGCAGGTGGCTCGCTGGGCCCGCCAGCTGTTCCTGACCCTGGCCGTGGTGGTCACCGCCCTCGGCCTGGCCTGGATGTCGCACCGCACCCACGAGGTGGCCCGGGCCGGCGCCTGGATCAGCGCCCGGCCCGAACCGGTGGTGGTGTCCGACCTGCCCTTCTGGCTCCGGGAATCGGGCGGCCACGAGCCCGGCCACCGCTGGCTGACCACCGACCGCAGCGGGGACGTGGCCGGAGCCGCCCGCATCGTGACCGACGCCGGATTCGAGCGCTTCGGCCTGATCACCGCCGACGGCGCCGACCGACCCCCACGCTCGGTCGCCGGCTACCAAGAGGTCTCCCACCAGATCCAGCAGTGGCTGGGGGTCGACTTCCGATACACCGTCTACGAGCGGGACCCGACGTGACCACGGTGGTGGCCGATCGGGCCGAGCAGGCCACCAGCCGCCACTTCGGCTGGCACGTGCTGGCCCTGGCCCTGGTCCTCGTGCTGGGCTTCTGGCTGACCGCCCCCCGGGTCGCCTTCAGCAGCGACGAGGGCGCGGCGGTGCTCCAGGCCCGGATGCTGGCCGACGGGCAGGGCTGGCGCTACCACTCGCCGATCCGCGCCATCGATCCCGAGGACCAGGCCCGGCCGTTCGTGCGCGGCGACCACGGCAGCCGGGGCATGGCCCCCCTGGCCAAGCACCCCCTGTACCCCGTGGTGCTGGCCGGGGCCGACTGGCTGGGCGGCACGGCGGGGATGGTGCTGGTCGGCATGGCCGGCACGCTGGCCGCCGCCGTCCTGGCTGCCTGCATCGCTCGGCGGCTCGGCCGCGGGCTCGACGTACCCGTGCTCTGGCTGGTCGGGCTGGCCAGCCCGCTGTTCATCGACGCCTACCTGGTGCAGGCCCACACCCTGGCCGCCGCCGCGGTGGCCGGGGCCGGGGTGGCGGTGCTGGCCGTGCTGCGGCCACACCGCTCTCGTGGGGCGCGGTTGGCGGCGTCGGTGGCGGTGACCGTCTGGTTGTGGGTGGCGGCCATGCTGCGCACCGAGGCCCTGCTGGTCGGGCCCGCTCTCGCCGCGGCCATCCTGGTGCTGACCCTGTGGCGGCGGATCCCCGCTCGTCGGGGCGTGGCCGTGGCCGTGGCGGGCGTGGCGGGCAGCGCCCTGGCCTGGCTGTCCGACCGGCTCTGGTGGCGGGCCATCATCGGCACCCCGCTGCCGGTCCCGCCCAACGCCAGCCCTTCGTCGTGGCTGTCGGCGCGATGGGAGGCACTGCACACCACCTGGTTCCAGGCCAGCTACAGCGGCAACACCACGGTCGACACGCTGCTCGGCCTGGGGGCGCTGGCTCTGCTGGCTGCGGCCCTGCTGTCGCACTGGCGCCGGGCGCGACCGGCCTGGGTCCTGGTCCCGTTGGTCCTGGGCGTCGTCTGCTACGGCCTTCGCCTGCTGGCCGCCTCGCCCGGGTCCGTGCCGGGGCTGGCCATCGCCTTCCCGGCCGGCTGGTTCCTGGTGTGGGCCTCGGGTCGGCGGGCCCTGCGCGACACCACCGCGCCCCTGCTGGCCCTGGCCAGCGCGGCGGTGGCCGGGGGCGTGCTGCTCACCGAGTACGCCATCGGGGGCGGGGTCGAGTGGGGCGGTCGCTACTTCGCCATCGTGGTGCCCCTGGCCGTGCCGGTGATCACCTTCGCGGCCGTGCCCGTCATCCGACGACATGGCGCCGATCTGGCCCGGATCGTGGTCGGTGCGTTGGTGGCCGTGTCGGCGATCGCCTCGGCCGGCGGTCTGCTGGCCGTCCGCTCCAGCCACCGCGACACGGCCGCCGTGCTCGACGCCATCGCCCACGAAGCGCCTCGGGCCGGCACCAGCGGTGGTTTCGAGGCACCGGTGGTGATCTCGTCGAACCGGTTGCTGCCCCAGCTCGACGCCCGCGACTTCTCCCACTACGTCTGGGTGACCCCCGAGTCGCGACGAGCTGCGTCGCTACGGCGACCGCCTGGCGGCGCGAGGGGTGACCCACGCCGTGCTGGTGTCGGACGACCAGCAGGGCGACCTGGCCGAGCTGCCCGGTTGGCGGGTGCAGGAGACGATCCCCGGCCTGGCCCTGGACGTCTCGGTGCTGGAGTACACGGGGACCGGCTGACATCCCCCGAGGGGGTCTCGGCAAACACGTGTTCGAGTGGGAGGACCTCGGTAGGCTGAGCCGGTGGCCGACACCATCACCATCCGGGGGGCGCGCGAGCACAACCTCCGCAACATCTCGCTCGAGCTGCCCCGCGACCGCCTGATCGTGTTCACCGGCCTGTCCGGCTCGGGCAAGTCCTCCCTGGCCTTCGACACCATCTACGCCGAGGGCCAGCGTCGCTACGTCGAGTCCCTGTCGGCCTACGCCCGCCAGTTCCTGGGCCAGATGGACAAGCCCGACGTGGACTTCATCGAGGGGCTGTCGCCGGCCATCTCCATCGACCAGAAGAGCGCGTCGCGCAACCCCCGCTCGACGGTCGGCACCATCACCGAGGTCTACGACTACCTGCGGTTGCTCTACGCCCGCATCGGCGTCCCGCACTGCCCCTTCGACGGCTCCGCCATCACCCGCCAGACCCCCCAGCAGATCGTCGACCGCATCCTCGAGCTGCCCGAGGGCAGCCGCTTCGAGGTGCTGGCCCCGGTGGTGCGGGGGCGCAAGGGCACCTACGACACGCTGCTGGCCGACCTGGCCACCCAGGGCTTCGCCCGGGCCCGGGTCGACGGCGAGGTCCACGAGCTGACCGAGAAGTTCGACCTGGCCCGCTACGAGCAGCACACCATCGAGGTGATCGTCGACCGGCTGGTCCGTCGTGAGGGCATCGAGCGGCGTCTGACCGACTCGTTGGAGACGGCGCTGCGCCTGGCCGAGGGGGTGGCCGAGGTGCACCTGGTGCCACGCGAAGGCGAAGCCGAGGAGGAGACCCTCACCTTCTCCCAGCACCTGGCCTGCCCTGTCTGCGGCCGCTCCTACGAGGAGCTGGCCCCCCGCAACTTCTCCTTCAACTCGCCCTATGGGGCCTGCGAGCACTGCGACGGCCTGGGCACCCGCTTCGAGGTCGACCCCGAGCTGGTGGTGCCCAACCCGGCCCTGACGGTGGCCCAGGGGGCGCTGACGCCGTGGGCCGGCGGTCGCAGCCAGTACTTCGCCCGCCTGCTCGAATCGGTGTGCGAGGCCAACAAGATCCCGATGGACGTGCCCTGGGCGAAGCTGCCCAAGGCCAAGCAGAAGATCCTGCTCTACGGCATGGCCGGCCGCGTCAAGGTGCAGTACCGCAACCGCTACGGCCGCAGCCGCAGCTACGAGGCTCGCTTCGAGGGCATCATCCCGTACCTCCAGCGCCGCCACAGCGAGGCCGAGAGCGACGCCGCCCGCGAGCAGATCGAGGGCTACATGCGCGAGGTGCCCTGCCCCGAGTGCGGCGGGGCCCGGCTCAAACCCCTCACCCTGGCCGTCACCATCGACGGCCACAACATCGCCGACATCTCCATGATGTCGATCCGCAAGGCGGCCGAGGTGCTGGCCGGGCTCACCCTGACCGAGCGCGACCACCTGATCGCCGATCGGGTGGTCAAGGAGATCAACGCCCGCATGGGCTTCCTGCTCGACGTGGGCCTCGACTACCTCAACCTGGCCCGCTCGGCCGCCACCCTGGCCGGAGGCGAGGCCCAGCGCATCCGCCTGGCCTCCCAGATCGGCAGCGGCCTGGTGGGTGTGCTCTACGTGCTCGACGAGCCGTCCATCGGCCTGCACCAGCGCGACAACCAGCCGCCTCATCGAGACCCTCGAGCGGCTGCGCGGGCTGGGCAACACCGTGCTGGTGGTCGAGCACGACGAGGAGACCATCAAGGTGGCCGACCACGTGGTCGACATCGGCCCGGGTGCGGGCGAGCACGGCGGCGACGTGGTCTACGCCGGTCCCGTCAAGGGTCTGCTCAAGTCCCGCACGTCCGTCACCGGGCAGTACCTGTCGGGGCGCAAGACCATCCCGGTGCCCGAGCTGCGGCGCAAGCCGGCGGCCGAGTCGCTGGTCGTGCGCGGCGCCCGCGAGAACAACCTGCGCGACATCGACGTGGAGTTCCCCCTCGGCTGCCTGGTGGCGGTGACCGGGGTGTCCGGGTCGGGCAAGTCCACCCTGGTGAACGACATCCTGCTTCGGGCCCTCATGCAGCGGGTGTACGGGTCCAAGGTGCCGCCCGGGCGCCACACCACCGTCGAGGGCCTCGACGCCATCGACAAGGTCATCGACATCGACCAGTCACCCATCGGGCGCACCCCGCGATCCAACCCGGCCACCTACACCGGCGTGTTCGACCACATCCGCAAGCTGTTCGCCCAGACCACCGAGGCCAAGGTCCGCGGCTACCTCCCCGGTCGCTTCTCGTTCAACGTGAACGGTGGTCGGTGCGAGGCCTGCGCCGGCGACGGCACCATCAAGATCGAGATGCACTTCCTGCCCGACGTGTACGTGCCCTGCGAGGTGTGCAAGGGCGCCCGCTACAACCGCGACACCCTCGACATCACCTTCAAGGGCCGCAACATCGCCGAGATCCTCGACCTGTCGTGCGAGGAGGCCCTGGCCTTCTTCTCCAACCAGCCGGCCATCGCCCGCCACATGCAGACCATCGTCGACGTGGGCCTTGGCTACGTGCGCCTCGGCCAGCCGGCGCCCACCCTGTCGGGCGGTGAGGCCCAGCGGGTGAAGCTGGCCAGCGAGCTGGCCAAGCGCTCCACCGGCCACACCATGTACGTCCTCGACGAGCCCACAACGGGCCTGCACTTCGAGGACATCCGCAAACTGCTCACGGTGCTCAGTCGTCTGGTCGATCAAGGGAATACGGTCTTGGTGATCGAGCACAACCTCGACGTCATCAAGACCGCGGACTGGATCATCGACCTGGGCCCCGAGGGGGGCGATGGAGGCGGGACCGTGTTGGTCGAAGGCACCCCCGAGCTGGTGGCCAAGACCTCGGGCAGCTACACCGGTCGCTTCCTCGCGCCGCTGCTCGAAGCCGGCTGACCGATGCGGCGCGCCGCCCGGCCCGTGCTGTACCTCGGCATCGCCGGGGTCGTGCTGGGCCTGAGCAAGATCCATGCCGCCTACGTGGCCAACCCGCCGTACAGCTTCCACGGTTCCAGCCGGTTCGCCTGGGCCCTGGCCTACATCGTCCTGCTGGCCCTGGCTGCCTACGGCCTGGGTCTGCCCGACCTGCCCCGCAACCCCCGTCAGGCCCTGACCACGGCGCTGGCCGCCGCCGTCCTGGGGGCGCTGGGGATCTCCCTGGTGCAGCTGGCGGTGGGCGATGCCCTGCTGCCCCGATTCGTGGTCTTCGGCTCGGCCATCCTGCTGGTGCCCTGGTACCTGATCTGTGCCGCCTTCGCCACTGACGCTGCGGCCGGAGCCGCGGGTCGCGACCGGGTGCTGGTCGTCAGCGACACGGCCAGCACCGCGGTGATGCGACAGGAGCTGGCTCGCAGCGCCGAACGCCCGGCGCGCCTGGTCGGGGTCGTCTCGGTCACCGACGCCGAGCCGGCCGGCGTCGCCGACCACCCCCTGCTGGACCAGGTGGCCAGAGATCACGTCTCGCTCCTGGTGCTGGACCGCGAGGCCCAGTCCGCAGCGCCGGTGGTGGCCCAGGCGGCCGAGGCCCACCAGGGCGGCACCCGGGTGCGAACGCTGTCGCTGTTCTACGAGGAGTGGCTCGGGATGATCCCGGTCTCCGAGCTCGAGCGGGTGTCGCTGCTGTTCGACATCGGCGAGGTGCACCGTGGCCGCTACGGCCGCGTCAAGCGCATCATCGACTTCTGCGTGGCCCTGATCGCGCTGCCCGTCGTGTGCCTGGCGGCGCTGGGGGTGGTGGTCGGCAACCTCGTGGCCAACCACGGCCCCCTCCTCTACACGCAGGAGCGGGTGGGCAAGGGTGGTGAGCTGTTCACCATCTACAAGTTCCGCAGCATGCGAGCCGGCGACGAGCGCGCCGCCGACTGGACGGCCGAGAACGACCCGCGCGTCACGCCGTTCGGTCGGGTGCTGCGGGTGACCCATCTCGACGAGCTGCCCCAGATGCTCAACATCCTCAAGGGCGACCTGGCCCTGGTCGGTCCCCGCCCCGAGCAGCCCCAGTACGTGGCGGAGCTGCGCGAGAAGTTGCCCTTCTATGACCTGCGACACCTGGTCCGGCCGGGTCTGACCGGGTGGGCCCAGGTCAAGTACGGCTATGCCGGCGACGAGCGCGATGCGCTCGAGAAGCTCCAGTATGAGTTCTTCTACCTGCGCCACCAGTCCCTGGGCCTGGACCTGCGCATCGTCGGCCGCACCGTTCGCAGCGTGCTCGGTGGTGCTGGCCGATGAGCGAGGAGCTGCCGCTGGTCACCGTGCTCATCCCCGCTCGCAACGAGGTCGAGTGGATGCTGGAATGCCTCGACGCAGTCGCCGAGCAGGACTATCCGAGCTCGCGCCTCGAGGTGCTGGTGGTCGACGGGGGGTCCACCGACGGGACGGCTGCGCTGGTCGAGAGCCGCATGCGAGCGAATCCGTTCGCGAGCTGCGAGATCGTGGACAACCCTGCCGGATCGACGCCGGTCGGTCTCAACCTGGGCCTCGCACGGGCCCGAGGAGAGGTGCTGTGTCGGGTTGATGCCCGCAGCCGCATCCCGGTTGACTACGTAAGCACCTGTGTCGACGTCCTGCTGAGCCGGCCCGAGGTCGCGGTGGTAGGGGGCGCGCAGGTGGCGGTGGCACGGTCACCACAGGCGCGCGACCTGGGAATCGCGCGCGCCCTCAACAACCGGTGGGGGATGGGCGGGTCCCGCTATCGCCGGGGAGCGGCGAGCGGTCCCGCCGACACCGTCTATCTCGGCGCCTTCCGCACGGCGCAGCTCCGGGCCTGCGGTGGATGGGACGAGCGCTTCGCCACGAACCAGGATTTCGAGCTCAACCGCCGCATGTCGTCCGTCGGGATGGTTTGGTTCGAGTCGCGGCTGGCGGTCGGCTATGTGCCGCGTGCGACGCTGGCGGAGCTGTTCTCCCAGTACCGCCGGTTCGGCTCGTGGAAGGTGCGCTACTGGCGCTCGACGGACGATCGCCCGCAGGCCCGGCAGCTGCTGCTGCTCGGCACACCCCTGGCCGCAGTGCTCGCGATCGCCGCATGGCTCCGGCTCGGTCGTAAGGGGCGGGTCCTCGCCGCCACCGCCGCCGCCGCGTCGGTCGTCGTGTTCGACCGAAGCGGCCCCTCAGGGCCACGCGGGGGGATGGTCGCGCACGGCTACGGCGTCGTCGCCTCGGCTTCGGTGGCCGCGGGCTGGGTCACCGGAGTGGCTACCGAGCTCGCGGCTGGGGAGTCGTCGTCGGAGCCCACTACGGGTTCGTCCATCGTCTACGTGGTGAGTCGATGGGGCGAGCCCAGCCAGACCTTTGTGCGCCGAGAGGCCCTGGCGCTGGCCGACCTGGGGGCGAGCGTGCACGCCATGTCCCTCAAGCGACCGGGCCGCGTCGACGCCGGGATCGACGCGGGATGGGCCCCGCCGGCGCGGGTGCTCGGCGGCCTGGTCAAGGTCGCGCGGCGCCGACCGATGCGCACGGCGAGGGTGTTCACCACGGTGGTGCGGCGCAGCGCGCCGCGCAACGTCCCCCGCCAGCTCGTGGCGGCGGGCGTGGGCATGTCGTGGGTCGGTTCGGGAAACCTGCCCGCCGGTCACCTCCATGCCCACTTCGGTTGGGTCGCGGCGACCGCGACCTGGGCGGCGGCCCAGGTGTCGGGCCGTCCGTACAGCGTGTCGCTCCACGCCTTCGAGATCCATGACGAGCGCTTCCTCGACGACTTCACCGGGGTGCCGCTGTGCAGTGCCCATGCGGTGTTCACCGAATCGCACCGCGACCCGCGAGATCGTGGGCCGGCGTTGGGACGTCGATGCCACGGTCACCCGACTCGGCGTCCCGCGGGACTGGCTCGTCGACGTCGACAGCGACCGTGAAGACGACTTGGTGGTCTCGGTCGGGCGGCTGGTCGAGAAGAAGGGCCACGATCTGCTCCTCGAAGCGCTCGCGAGGACGAGCGTGCCCTGGCGGGCGGTCATCGTGGGTGAGGGCCCCATGCGGTCCCAGCTCGAGGAGCTGATCGGGCGGCTCGGGTTGGAGACGCGCGTGACCCTCGCCGGGGGCCTCGACGAGCCCGAGGTCGCAGCCTGGCTGCGCCGCGCCAGCGTCAGCTGTCTCGCCAGCGTCGAGACCGGGGCGGGCGACCGGGACGGAACTCCGATGGCGCTCATCGAGGCGATGGCGTCGGGGGCCGCGGTCGTCGCGGCCGACACCGGCTCGATCTCCGAGCTCATCGACGACGCCGGGGTCGTGGTCCCGGCGCGCGACGTGGCTGCGCTCGCCTCGGCCATCGACGGGCTGGCCGACGCCGAGCGCCGCCGGACCCTCGCTCGTCGCGCCCGGGAGCGCGTTGAAGGCGAGTGGACGGCGGACCGCACCGCGTGGACCGTCGCCGACGCGATCGGGCTGTCCGTCCCGTGACCGATTCCCCGCGGTCGGAGCTGGAGGGGTTCGAGGCGGGGGGATCGGCACCGGGGGTCGGCCGCCAGGGGCGGCTCCGGCACCTCGTAGTGGCGCGCGTCTGCGAGCAGGGCGGGTTCGGACTCGCCTCGCTGCTCCTCGCCCGTCGTCTCGGCGTCGAGAGCTACGCCCCAGTTGCGCTGCTGTTCGTCCTGAACTCGCTGGCGATCATGCTGTCGGACTTCGGCCTCGGGATGGGCGTGATGCGAGCCCAGACCGGACAGGTGAACTTCCTCATGCTCCGACGTGTGCGCCTGGCCAACGTCGTCATCGCCGTAGGTGGCGCGGTGCTGGCGGTGGCGCTGGCGGGCGACAGCCGGAGCGTGACGGGTTGCTTCGTCCTGATCTGGGGCCTGTCCGCCGAGGCCTTCGTGCGAAAGGCGGCGCTGTTGCGCCTCGGGCACCTGCAGCGGGTGGCGCTGATCGAGGTCGCGGGTGTCGCGATCTTTGCGGCCATAATCGGCCTGGCGCTGCTGCACCCCGAGCTCGCCGTCGTGCTGACCGGCGCAGCCTTCATCGCCAAGCACGTGGCGGAGTCGCTGCTCTGCCGGCGCTGGCGAGCCGTATTCGGGACGGGGGCGACCAGCACACCCATCCTCAGCGTGTGGCTCACCCAGTGTCTCGCGTACGGCTGCGCGAACATCGACTACCTGCTCGTCGGCGTGCTCATCTCGTCCGCGGCGTTCTCCGTGTACAGCCTCGCATTCCGCATCGCCGCCCTGATGACCTCGCAGGTGACGTACGCGGTGCAGCGCGTCATGCTCGTCGACTTCGGTGAAGGAGCCGGCGACGACGAACGCCAGCGCCACTATGCACAGCGGTCCCGGCAGCTGTTCCTCATCGGCCTGACCGCCGCCCTGGCCACGATCGTCGTGGCTCCGCTCTTCCGGCTGTTCCTGGGCTCGTCGTGGCAGGGCGTGGCCATGGTGGTCGTCGTCCTCGCCGTGGCCATCCCGTGGCGGATGGTCTTGGGGGTGTCGGGGACTCTGGCCATCGGGGCCGGGCACAGCCCGCACCTGATCCGCTGGGAGACAGGTCGCCTGGTGATCACCGCCTCCGCCCTGGCGGCCGCTGCGCTGATCGGCTTCCCCGCCTTCGTCGCCACGTCCGCGATCGTGGCCGTGGTCACGACCGATGCGCTGCACGGGTTGGCGGCACGGCGAGCGCGGATCGCCGTGTGGCAGCCGATGCTCTGGGCCTCCGCGCTCGCCATCCCGATCGCCGCGGCCTGCGCGTTCTTCGTGACGACGCCGCGATAGCCGCGACGTCGCGGGTCCGAGCGCGCGGTGGCCGGCGGGTAGATCAGGTGATGGCCAACATGCGGTCGAGCGCGACCCGGGCCCACGCCGCCTCCTCGCGGCCGACGGTGATCCGGTTGACCACCTTGCCCTCGACCAGGTTGTCGAGCACCCAGGCCAGGTGGGGGGCGTCGATCCGGAACATGGTCGAGCACGGGCAGATCAGCGGGTCGAGCGACACGACCGTCTTGTCCGGCGTCTCGGCGTCCAGGCGCTGCACCAGATGGATCTCGGTGGCCACCGCGATGGTGGCACCGACCGGCGCGGCCTGCACCGCGTTGATGATGTAGTCGGTGGAGCCGACCTGGTCGGCGAGCTCGCACACGTCGTGGGCGCACTCCGGGTGCGCCACCACGATGCCATCGGGATGCTGGGCCCGGAAGGCCTCGATGTGGGCGGGCCGGAAGCGCTGGTGGACCGAGCAGTGGCCCTTCCACAGCAGGAAGGTGGCTTGTTTGGCCTCCACGTCGTCGAGCCCACCCAGTTCGTGGCGTGGATCCCACACCCTCATGTCGGCCTCGTCGAAGCCCATCTGGTACCCGGTGTTGCGCCCCAGGTGCTGGTCGGGGAAGAACAGCACCTGGCGTCCGCTGGCGCCACCGTCCTCGGCCGGCGCGAAGGCCCACTCCAGCACGGCTCGGGCGTTGGTCGAGGTGCACACCGCTCCGCCGTGCTGGCCCACGAAGGCCTTGATGGCCGCGGACGAGTTCATGTACGTGATGGGGACGAGCCTGCGCAGGTCGGTGACCCGACCCAGGTCGTCCCACGCCTCGGTGACCTGGTCGATGTCGGCCATGTCGGCCATCGAGCAACCGGCGTTCAGGTCGGGCAGGATCACCTGCTGGTGGTCGCCGGTGAGGACGTCGGCCGATTCCGCCATGAAGTGGACGCCGCAGAACACGATGTAGTCGGCCTGGGCCCGCTCCCGGGCCAGGACGGAGAGGCGGAACGAGTCGCCCCGGGCGTCGGCCCAGCGCATCACCTCGTCGCGCTGGTAGTGGTGGCCGAGGATGAACAGGCGCTCGCCCAGATCGGCCTTGGCCCTGGCGATGGCGGCTTCGAGCTCGGGCAGGGGTGCGTCGGTGTACCGCTCGGGGAGCGGAGCCTGGAGTCGCAGCATGATGTGGGTCGACCTCCGTCGAGGAGGGCTCCGATGTGACCGGTGGGGACAGCCTGGTCGCCACGCCACGGGGATGTCGGTCTCGGAGCCGATATGTCGCCGGATACCAGGCCGGCAGGATCAGTGTAGGCCGAGATCGAGCGGCGCGGGGCCGGAACGCACCGGTCGGGTGGCCGGGTTGATCCTGGCGCGGTCGGGCTGGCGCGGCCTGCTGAGGCGGCGCACGGCCGCCTTGGTGACCATGGCGCTGGCCCCGGCCGCGGCCTGCGCCACCCCCGGGCCGTTCCCTAGCCGGGATCGGGCAGGATGGGTCCGTGATCCAGCGACCCGCGGCCGGCACCATCCCCGACACGCCGGGCAGCTACCAGTTCAAGGACGCCCAGGGGCGCGTCATCTACGTGGGCAAGGCCAAGAACCTGCGGGCCCGGCTGTCGAACTACTTCCAGAACCCGGCGAACCTGCCCGCTCGCACCGCCCAGATGGTGGCCACCGCCGAGTCGGTGGAGTGGATCCAGGTGCGCAACGACGTCGAAGCGCTGATGCTCGAGTACAGCCTGATCAAGCAGCACCAGCCCCGCTTCAACATCCGCCTCAAGGACGACAAGAGCTACCCGTTCCTGGCCGTGACCCTCGACGACGAGTGGCCCCGGGCCATGGTCATGCGGGGCACCAAGCGCAAGGGGGTCCGCTACTTCGGGCCGTACGGCCACGCCTACGCCATCCGCGAGACCCTCGACCTGCTGCTGCGCACGTTCCCCATCCGCACCTGCTCGGACAACAAGCTGGGCCGCCACCAGAAGCTGGGGCGGCCGTGCCTGCTGTTCCACATCGAGAAGTGCTCGGGTCCGTGCGTGGGGGAGATCGACCGGGCCGCCTACGACGTGCTGGTGGCCGAGCTGATCGACTTCCTGGACGGCAACACCGACGCCATCGTGGGGCGGCTCGAGACCGAGATGCGCGAGGCGGCCGACCAGCTGGCCTTCGAGCTGGCCGCCCGCCTGCGCGATCGGCTGGAGGCGGTGCGCAAGGCCATCGCCAAGCAGCAGATGGTGGTGGACAGGGCCGAGGACGTCGACGTGGTGGGCATCGCGGATGACGAGCTGGAGGCGGCCGTCCAGGTGTTCTTCGTGCGGCGGGGCCGGGTGGTGGGCCGCAAGGGGTTCGTGATCGACAAGGTGGAGGACGTGTCGCCCGGCGAGCTGGTCGACTCGGTGCTCGAGGGCCTGTACTACGACCCGCCGCCCATGGGGGTGCCCAAGCAGGTGCTGGTGCCCGTCGATTCGGCCGACCCCGACCTGTACCAGCGCTGGCTCACCGAGCAGCGCGGCTCGCGGGTCACCATCCGGGTGCCCCAGCGAGGCGACAAGCGGGCCCTGCTCGAGACGGTGACGCGCAACGCCACCGAGGAGTTCACCCGCCACCGCCTCCGCCGCGCCGCCGACCACAACACGCGGGCCAAGGCCCTCAACGAGCTCCAGGCCGCCCTCGACCTGCCCGCCGCCCCGCTGCGCATCGAGTGCTACGACATGAGCCACATCCAGGGCAGCGACTACGTGGGCTCCATGGTCGTGCTCGAGGACGGCCTGCCGGCCAAGAGCCAGTACCGCCGCTTCAAGATCAAGGGCGACCAGGGCAACGACGACTTCGCGGCCATGGAGCAGGTGCTCACCCGTCGCCTGACCAACTACCTGGTCGAGCGCGAACGCCCGGCCAGCGAGCGGGGGCGCTTCGCCTACCCACCTCAGCTGCTGCTGGTCGACGGCGGGAAGGGCCAGCTGAGCGTGGCCGAGCGGGTGGTGGCCGAGCTGGGCCTGACCGACGAGATCCCGCTGGCGTCGCTGGCCAAGCGGTTCGAGGAGGTCTACGTGCCCGGCCGGTCCGAGCCGGTGCGCATCCCGCGCCAGAGCGAGGCCCTCTACCTGCTGCAGCGGGTGCGCGACGAGGCCCACCGCTTCGCCATCACCTACCACCGCGAGCTGCGGGGCAAGCGCATGACCCGCTCGGTGCTCGACGACATCCCGGGACTGGGACCGGTGCGCCAGAAGCGCCTCGTCAAGGAGCTCGGCGGCGTGGGCGCGGTCAAGCAGGCGTCGCTCGAGGACCTGCTCGAGCTGGCCTGGCTGCCCGAGTCGGTGGGCCGCGCCGTGTACGACAAGATCCACTCGCCGACCCGATGACGGGCGAGCGATGACCGACGCGGCCTGGGAGGCCCACGCCGAGTGGTGGCAGCGGGAGTTCACCGACGGCGCCGATCCCGAGTACACCGAGCAGATCCTGCCTCTGGCCGAGGCCTGGTTGGCCGGGTTCGACCGGGTGCTCGACGTGGGCACCGGTGACGGCCAGCTGGCCCGTCGCATCCAGCAGGCCCACCGGGCCCACGTGGTGGGCGTCGACGGCGCCCGCAACCAGGTCTCCGAGGCGCGCCGACGGGGCGCCGAGGTCGGCTACGTGCAGGCCGGGGCCCTCGACCTGCCCTTCGCGGTCGGCTCGTTCGACGCGGTGGTGGCCTGCCTGGTGTTCGAGCACATCGACGACCTGGACGGCGCGGTGGCCGAGGTGGCCCGGGTGCTGCGCCCCGGGGGCCGGTTCCTGCTCATGCTCAACCACCCGCTGCTGCAGACCCCGGGCAGCGGCTGGATCGACGACCAGATCCTGGACCCGCCCGAGCAGTACTGGCGCATCGGTCCCTACCTGAGCGAGGGCTCGACGGTCGAGCAGGTCGAATCCGGGGTGTTCATCCGCTTCGTGCACCGTCCGCTGAGCCGCTACCTGAACACGATGGTGGCCTGCGGCCTGGACCTCGAGCGCATGCTCGAGCCGCCGCCCCCGCCCGGCTTCCTGGCCCGCGCCCCCGAGTACGGCGAGGCCGCGTCCATCCCGCGCCTGGCGGTGCTGGCCGCCCGTCGCCGGGGTCCGGATCAGTAGGCTGTACGGGTGAACGAGTTCATCGTGATCACCGGCTTGTCCGGGGCGGGGCGGTCACAGGCGGCCGACATCCTCGAGGACCTGGGCTGGTTCGTCATCGACAACCTGCCCCCCCTGCTCATCCCCAAGGTGTCCGAGCTGGCCAGCTCACCCGGGTCCAGCATCGCCAAGGTGGTGCTGGTGGTGGGCACCGGGCCGTACCACGACGAGGTGCTGCCGGCCCTGAAGATGTTGGAGGACCAGGGCGTGCGCCTGCGCATCGTGTTCCTGGAGGCCTCGACCGACGTGCTGGTGCGGCGCTACGAGAGCACCCGACGTCGCCATCCGCTGGCCACCGACCGCAGCCTGGCCGAAGCCATCGAGGCCGAGCGGCGGGTGCTGGAGCCGGTGAAGGCCGAGGCCGACGTGGTGGTCGACACCTCCGACCTCAACGTGCACCAACTGCGGGCCCGCGTGCTCGACCTGTTCGGCGACATGACGTCCGATTCGGGCATGCAGACCACGCTCACCTCGTTCGGCTACAAGCACGGCCTGCCCCTCGACACCGACCTGGTCATCGACTGCCGCTTCCTGCCCAACCCCCACTGGGTGGAGGAGCTGCGCGACCTCACCGGCCTGGACGAGCCGGTCCGGCGCTACGTGCTCGACCAGCCGGTGTCGGGTCAGTTCCTCGACGAGTTGCTCTCGCTGCTCGAGCTGCTGCTGCCCGCCTACGTGCGCGAAGGCAAGAGCTACCTCACCCTGGCCCTGGGCTGCACCGGCGGCCACCACCGCTCGGTGGCCATCGCCGAGGAGGTGGCGGCCCGCCTGCGCCAACACGGCTACGAGCCCAAGGTGACCCATCGGGACATCGAGCGGTGAGGCGTGGGGCCGCCCGGCGGCGGGCGGACTGGCAGCCTGCGGGCCGACATGATCGGATAGGGCCAATCGTTCGGCCGCGTGCCGTCAACCAGGGAGGCAGCACCACATGACCATTCGTGTCGGCGTCAACGGCTTCGGTCGCATCGGCCGCAACTTCTACCGGGCGGTTCGCCAGTCCGGCGCCGACATCGAGATCGTGTCGGCCAACGACCTGGGCTCGGTGGCCGAGATGGCCCACCTCCTCAAGTACGACTCGGTGATGGGCCGCCTCGACGCCACCGTGGTGGCCACCGACAAGGGCATCGAGGTCGACGGCCAGCTGCTGCAGATCACCGCCGAGCGCGATCCGGCCGCCCTGCCGTGGGGCAGCCTGGGGGTCGACGTGGTGGTCGAGTCCACCGGCTTCTTCACCGCCCGCGAGAAGGCTGCGGCCCACCTCGAGGCCGGCGCCCCCCGGGTGGTCATCTCCGCCCCGGCCACCGGCGCCGACGCCACGTTCGTGGTCGGGGTCAACGACGACACCTTCGATCCCGACGCCCACAAGGTGGTGTCGAACGCCTCGTGCACGACCAACTGCTTCGTGCCCATGATCAAGGTGCTGGACGACGCCTTCGGGGTCGAGAAGGGCCTGATGACCACGGTCCACAGCTACACCGGTGACCAGAACCTGGTCGACGGCCCCCACAGCGACCCCCGCCGGGCCCGGGCCGCGGCCATCAACATCATCCCGGCCTCGACCGGCGCGGCCAAGGCCACCGGCCTGGTGCTCGAGGCCCTCAACGGCAAGCTGGACGGCACCTCGCTGCGGGTGCCCACCCCCGACGGCTCCATCACCGACTTCGTGGGCATCCTCAACCGCGAGGTGACCGTCGACGAGATCAACGAGGCCTTCAAGGCCGCGGCCAGCTCCGGCCCGCTGGCCGACGTGCTCGTCTACTCGGACGACCCGCTCGTGTCCTCCGACATCGTGGGCTCGCCGGCCTCGTGCACGTTCGACTCGAAGCTGACCATGGCCATGGGCAACCTCGTCAAGGTGCTCGGCTGGTACGACAACGAGTGGGGCTACTCGAACCGCCTGGTCGACCTGGTCAAGATCGTCGGCGCCGCCAACCAGTGAGCGTCCCCCAACTCGAGGACCTGGGCGATCTGGCCGGCACGCGCGTGCTGCTGCGCGCCGACTTCAACGTCCCCATCGACGGCGGACACATCACCGACGACCTGCGCATCCGCGCCGCCGTGCCCACCATCGAGTGGCTACAGGGCCACGGGGCCACGGTCACCGCCTGCACCCACCTGGGCCGACCCAAGGGCGCGCCCGACCCCCGCTACTCGGTGGAGCCGGTGCGCCGGCGCCTGGCCGAGCTGGCGCCCGGGGTGGAGCTGCTCGAGAACCTGCGGTTCGACCCGGGCGAGACCGCTGACGACCCTGCCTTCGTCCAGCGCCTGATCGAGGGCCAGGACGCCTACGTGAACGACGCCTTCGGCGCCTCGCACCGGGCCCACGCCTCCATCGTGGGGCCGCCCCGGTTCCTGCCCAGCGCGGCCGGTCGCCTGCTGGCCCGGGAGGTCGAGGTCCTGCTCCCGCTGCGCGAGGAGCCCCGCCGCCCGTTCGTGGTGGTGCTGGGCGGGTCGAAGGTGAGCGACAAGCTGGGCGTGATCCGCGCCCTGCTCGAGGTGGCCGACCGCCTGATCATCGGCGGAGGGATGTGCTTCACCTTCCTGGCCGCCCAGGGCCACCACATCGGCTCCAGCCTGGTGGAGACCGACCAGATCGAGACCTGCCGGGCCCTGCTCGACGCCGACGCGCCCATCACCGTGCCCCACGACATCACCGCCCTGGGTCCCGGGGGCAAGATCGGCGATCCCGACGCCGGCGGCGAGGTGCGCCAGCTCGGGGTGGAGATCCCCGACGGCTGGATGGGCCTCGACATCGGCCCCGGGTCGGCGGCCGAGTTCACCGACCTGATCGGCGAGGCCCGCACGGTGTTCTGGAACGGCCCCATGGGCGTGTTCGAGGATCCTCGCTTCGCCGCCGGCACCCGCACCGTGGCCGAGGCCATGGCCGAGTCCCGGGCCTTCACCGTGGTGGGCGGGGGCGACAGCGCCGCCGCACTCGCCGCCTTCGGCCTCCAGGCCGAGGTCGACCACGTGTCCACCGGCGGGGGAGCGTCGCTCGAGCTGCTCGAGCGCGGCGACCTCCCCGGCCTCGAAGCGCTGCGACGCGCGCCGAATGCTTGAGCTGCGAGGAGCCCCGAATGTCTGATCGCCGCCCGCTCATCAGCGGCAACTGGAAGATGAACCTGAACCACTGGGAGACGGTGGCCACCCTGGACAAGCTGCGCTACCTGCTGACGTCGGCCGACCTGGCCGAGGTGGACGTCTCCGTTCACCCGCCGTTCACCGACATCCGCAGCGCCCAGACCTTCCTCGAGTCGGAGAAGACCGACATCGCCCTGGGCGCCCAGAACTGCCACTGGGAGGAGAAGGGCGCCTTCACCGGTGAGGTGTCCCCGGTGTTCCTGGCCAAGCTCAACGTGCGCTACGTGATCGTGGGCCACTCCGAGCGCCGGGAGCTGTTCGGCGAGACCGACGAGGTGGTGAACCGCAAGCTGGCCGCCGTGTTGGCCCACGAGATGACGCCCATCATGTGCGTGGGCGAGACGCTGGCCGAACGCGAGGCCGAGGTGACCCAGGACAAGGTCACCGGCCAGGTGCGGGCCGGGCTGGCCGGCATCGCCGCAGGTCAGGTGGGTGGTCTGGTCATCGCCTACGAGCCCATCTGGGCCATCGGCACCGGCCGCACGGCCACCGCGGAGGACGCCCAGACGGTGTGCGCCTGGATCCGGGCCACGGTGGCCGAGGTGGCCGGCGCCGACGCCGCCGCCTCGGTCCGCATCCAGTACGGCGGGTCGGTCAAGGGCGACAACGCCTCGGAGCTGATGCACCAGCCCGACGTCGACGGGGCACTGGTGGGCGGAGCCAGCCTCGACCCCGAGGAGTTCGCCCGCATCGTCGGCTTCGACCGGGCCTAGCGCGGCGCCTGGGTCGATCGGCCCGGGTCGGACGGACCGTTTCGAAACGATTAATCCATTGACGGTGTAATCGTGCAGTCGCTGTTTCAGTGCTAGTTTACCTGCGCTTGACCGGACGTCGGGGGCCCGCAGAGTGGGACTGCACGGATCACGGCGTCTCCTCATCCGCCGGACAATGGGAGACATGTGTGAAACGGAGAATCGGGCTTACACGCCTCATCGCGGCAGCGCTCGTGCCGGTGGCCATCCTGGCCGCCGCCTGCTCGAGCTCGAGCAAGACAGCCACGACCGCCACGACCGCCGCGTCCTCCTCGATACCGCAAGGTGGCACGCTGACCATCGGGGCTGAGCAAGAGCCCGACTGCATGGACTGGACCGACCAGTGCGCCGGCGCCAGCTGGGGCTTCTGGGACGCCAACGTCCCCACCATGCCCAGGGCCTTCGACGCCATCAAGCAGTCCGACGGCAGCTACAAGTACGAGCCCAACGTGCTGCTCGACGGGGCTCCGGCGGTGGAGACCTCGCCGAACCTGAAGGTCACCTACAAGATCAACCCGAAGGCCGTGTGGAGCGATGGCCAGCCCATCACCTCCACCGACTTCAAGTACACCTGGGATCACATCGCCAACGGGCAGAACATCTACGACCCCACCGGCTACAACGACATCTCGGGCGTGGACGACAGCGATCCCCACACCGCGGTCGTGACCTTCTCCAAGCCGTACGCGGCCTGGCAGGGCCTGTTCGGCGGTGGCTACGGGATCTTCCCGTCGCACCTGCTCCAGGGCAAGGACCAGGACGCCCTCATGAAGGACGGCTACACCTGGTCCGGCGGCCCGTACATGATGACCTCCTGGGACAAGGGCTCGTCGATCACGCTGGTCCCGAACCCCAAGTGGTACGGCCCGGACAAGTCCCACGTGGACAAGATCGTCTTCCAGCTGGTGAGCGACACCGCCACCGAGTTCCAGGCCTTCAAGTCGGGCCAGGTCAAGATGATCTACCCGCAGCCCCAGCTCGACGTGGTCAGCCAGATCGGCTCGGGCATCCCCGGCGCCAACTCGTACTACACGGCTGACACCGGGGCCTTCGAGGTCATCTGGATGCAGATGGGCGCCCCGCCGCTCAACGACTTGAAGGTGCGCCAGGCCATCGGCTACGCCATCGACCGCAACGCCATCGTCAAGGCGCTGTTCGGCAAGCTGGGCGTGACCACGGCCCTGAACGTGATCAACGCCCCGATCGTCAACAGCTTCTCCGACCCGAACGCGTTCGCCGGCTACAAGCTCGACCTCTCCAAGGTCAGCTCGTTGCTCACCGGCGACGGGTACGCCAAGGATTCGAGCGGCATCTACGCCAAGGGCGGCCAGGAGCTGGCCCTGACCATCTCGAGCACGACCGGCAACAAGCGCCGGGAGGAGACCGAGTCGATCCTGCAGAAGCAACTGCAGACCGCCGGCATCAAGCTCACGGTCACCAACCAGGCAGCCAGCGACCTGTTCGGCACCACCCTGCCGGCCGGGACCTTCCAGCTGGCGCTGTACGCCCAGGACCTGACCACCATCGACCCCGGTCGGTGCAACATCATGTGCAGCACCAACATCCCCACGGCTGCCAACCAGCAGACGGGTGAGAACTTCACCCGGACCAACGTGGACGGGTTGGACACCCAGCTCGGGATCGTCGACAACAGCCTCAACGACTCGACCCGGACGACGGCCAACAAGAAGGCGGACGGCCTGACGGCCAGCGCCGCCGTCTCCATGCCGCTGGATCCGCTGCCCAACATCGTGCTGTGGCAGAAGACCGTCGTGGGCCCGGTTGGCGACAACGCCATCCTCGGTCCGTGGTGGAACGTGCAGGACTGGGGCATCAAGAGCTGATCCCCTGTCGTACCTCGTGCGGTGGGGGCCCGGTCATCTCGGTGGCCGGGCCCCAGCCGTTCCCCTGCTCCGCCCGTCCGCTCCCCGTCCAGCCCGGCGTCGTCCGGTTGGATCCACCACACTGGTGACCGCATGGTTGCGTTCCTGATCCGACGGCTGGGCTACTCGGTCATCGTCCTGCTGGTGGCGTCGTTCCTGGTGTTCCTGGGCATCCGCGAGACGGTCAACCCGCTGGCCCGGTTCGCCTTCTCCAAGGACAAGACCGCGGTCGCCCGCCTCAAGCACTCCGAGGGCCTCGACAAGCCGGTCGTGGTCCAGTACGAGCGCTTCCTGGGCAAGTTCGTGACCGGCGACTGGGGCACCAGCTCGCGCACCGGCGACTCGGTCACCTCCATGCTGCGCCCGGCCATGAACAACACGCTCCAGCTGATCATCCCCGGGATCATCATCTCGTTGGTCCTGTCGGTGGCCCTGGGCATCTACTCGGCCGTGCGCCAGTACTCCATCGGTGACTACCTGTTCACCGGGTTGTCCTTCCTGGGCATCTCCATGCCCCCGTTCTGGTTCGGCCTGCTGGCCATCGAGTTCCTGGCCTTCAAGCCCAAGCAGTGGTTCGGCATGGCCAACACCCCGCTCGACTTCGTGGGCCTCCACTCACCCGGCCAGAGCGGGTGGAACGTCGACTACCTCCAGCACCTGATCCTGCCGGTGCTCACCCTGACCATCCAGTTCATCGCCGAGTGGAGCCGCTACCAGCGCGCCTCCATGCTCGACGTCATGTCCCTCGACTACGTGCGCACGGCCAAGGCCAAGGGCGTGCCCCGGCGGGCCGTGGTGGTCAAGCACGCCTTCCGCAACGCCCTGATCCCGGTGGTGTCGGTGGTGGCCATCGACATCGGCGGCCTGTTCGGCGGCCTGATCATCACCGAGTACATCTTCTCGATCCAGGGCATGGGCCGGGTCTTCTACGACGCCCTGACCGCGGGCGACGCCCAGGTGCTGGTGGTGTGGACGCTGGTCACGGCCGGCTTCGTGGTGCTGTTCAACCTGATCGCTGACATCGCCTACGGCTACCTCGACCCGAGGGTGAGGCTCACATGAGCATCGACGAGGACTCCTACGGCGCCGAACGGCCGTCGCGGGTGCCCACCACAGAGGGGGAGCGGGCCCACGAGCTCATGGGGCTCGGCTTCGGCGACACCGGGTCGCAGGTCGGCCTCGAGCACGAGCACCTCGACCTGGGCCTGGCCCAGGGCGCGGAGCCCAAGCCCCGCACCCAGTGGCAGCTGTTCCGCCGCCGGTTCCTGCACCACCGCATGGCCATCTTCTCGGTGGTGCTGCTCATCCTGTTGTTCGTGATGTGCTTCGGGGCGCCGTGGATCGCGCCCTACCCGAAGAACGACCAGAACCTGCTGCTGGCCGACCAGCCTCCGTCCGCCCAGCACATCATGGGCACCGACGACCTGGGTCGCGACGAGTTCACCGAGATCCTCTACGCCGGCCAGATATCGCTGCGCATCGGTCTGGTGGTGGGCGCGCTGTCGACCCTCATCGGCACCGCCGCGGGCGCCATCGCCGGGTTCTTCGGCAAGTGGCAGGACGAGATCCTGATGCGGCTGACCGACCTGTTCCTGATCGTGCCGTCGCTGGTGATCCTGGCCATCGCCATCAAGAAGTTCGGGGGGACGCCCTGGGTGATCTCGCTCGTGTTGGCCGCCGTCTTCTGGATGTACACCGCCCGCGTCGTGCGCGGGCTGGTCCTCTCCCTGCGGGAGAAGGAGTTCGTGGAAGCGGCGAGGGCGTCGGGCGCGTCGAGCTGGCGGATCATCTGGCGCCACATCCTGCCCAACATCATCGGCCCGATCATGGTGTCGGCCACCCTGGCCGTGGCCACCGCCATCATCACCGAGTCGACCCTGTCGTTCCTGGGCTTCGGGGTGCAGCCGCCGACGACGTCGTGGGGCAACATGCTGACCACGGCCGAGGGGCAGGTGGGAACCCCGGAGGCCTACCTCATCTACTTCCCGGGCCTGATGATCTTCCTGACCGTGCTGGCCGTGAACTTCCTGGGTGACGGCCTGCGCGACGCCTTCGATCCCCAGAGCAGCGAGTGACACCGGTGAGCGACCCGAGCGACTACGTGGTCGAGGAGCCGGGGGCCCCCGAACGGCTCAGCCGCGGCGACGCCGGCCAGGTCCCCGAGCTGGAGGACCCGAGCGCGCCCCTGCTCGAGGTGCGGGACCTGTCGGTGGAGTTCAAGACCGACGACGGCGTGGTCAAGGCCGTGCAGAACGTCAGCTACACCCTGCGAGAGGGCGAGACGCTGGGCATCGTGGGTGAGTCCGGGTCGGGCAAGACGGTCACGTCCATGGCCATACTGGGCCTGCTCTCCACCAAGCGGGCCACCATCACCGGCGAGGTGCGCTTCCGCGGCCGCAACATCCTGGGGCTGCCCGAGAAGGAGCTCGACCAGATCCGGGGCAAGCGCATCGCCATGGTCTTCCAGGACGCGCTGGCCGCCCTCAACCCGGTGCTGAAGGTGGGCGACCAGATCGCCGAGGCCATCGCCGTGCACAGCGGGGAGAAGGTGGCCACCACCGACGACCGGGTGGTCCACCTGCTCGACCTGGTGGGCATCCCCAACTCGCGGGAGCGGGCCGAGCAGTACCCCCACGAGTACTCCGGGGGCATGCGCCAACGGGCCATGATCGCCATGTCGATCGCCAACGACCCCGACGTGATCATCGCCGACGAGCCCACCACCGCCCTCGACGTGACCATCCAGGCCCAGGTGCTGGAGGTGCTCGAGCGCATCCAGGAGCGGACCCGCTCGGCCATCCTGCTCATCACCCACGACCTGGGCGTGGTGGCCGGGGTGACCGACCGCATCCTCGTCATGTACGCCGGTCGCCAGGTCGAGGGCGGCACGGTCGACGACGTCTTCTACCGGCCCAGCCACCCCTACGCCCAGGGCCTGCTGGCCTCCCTGCCCCGCCTGGATCGTCGGCGTGACGGCGAGAAGCTGCACCGCATCAAGGGCCAGCCGCCGTCGCTGATCTTCCTGCCCCCGGGGTGCGCCTTCAACCCGCGCTGCCCTCACGCCGTGCCCGGCACCTGCGACACGCAACGCCCGGAGCTGACCGAGGTGGCCCCGGGGCACGTCTCGGCCTGCCACTTCGCGGCCGAGCTGTTCCGGGCCACGGCCGAGCCCGCCCCGGAGCCGGTGGCGTGAGCACCGTCGAGACCCCGACCCACGTCGAGCCCTTCGCCCTGGACGGGGTCGAACCCATCCTGACCGTCACCGACCTGGTGAAGGTCTTCCCCATCCGGGCCGGCCTGCTGCAGCGGGTGGTGGGCGGGGTGCAGGCGGTCAGCGGGGTGAGCTTCATGGTCGGCCGGGGCCAGACGGTGGGTCTGGTGGGGGAGTCCGGGTGCGGCAAGTCCACCACCGGCCGCCTGGTGCTGCGACTGATCGAGGCGACGTCGGGGACGGTCAACTTCGACGGTGAAGACGTGTTCCGACTCGACGGCCGGGGCATGGGTCGGTTCCGTCGGCGGGCCCAGATCGTGTTCCAGGACCCGTACGCCTCGCTCAACCCGCGCATGACGGTGCGGGCCATCATCGGCGAACCGCTCGACATCGCGGGACGGTCCAAGCGCGACACCAGCGACCGGGTCAAGGAGCTCATGACCCTGGTGGGCTTGAACCCCGAGCACGGCAACCGCTTCCCCCACGAGTTCTCCGGCGGGCAGCGCCAGCGCATCGGGATCGCCCGGGCCATCTCCACCGAACCCGAGCTGCTGGTGCTCGACGAGCCGGTGTCGGCGCTGGACGTGTCCATCCAGGCCGGTGTGGTCAACCTGCTGGAGGACCTGCAGGACCGCCTGGGGCTGTCGTACGTGTTCATCGCCCACGACCTGTCGGTGGTGCGCCACATCTCCGACGTGGTGGCCGTGATGTACCTGGGCAAGATCGTGGAGGTGGGGGCGGCCGAGGACGTCTACGAGCACGCCGCCCACCCCTACACCCAGGCCCTGATGTCGGCCGTGCCCATCCCCGATCCCCACCACGAGCGGGCCCGTCGCCGGATCGTGCTGGAGGGCGACGTTCCCAGCCCGGCCAACCCGCCCTCGGGCTGCCGGTTCCGCACCCGGTGCTGGAAGGCCCAGGACATCTGCGCCAAGGTCGAGCCTCCCCTGGTCGATCCGGGGGTCGGACACCCGGTGGCCTGCCACTTCGCCGAGGAGGCCAAGGTCCTCTGAGCCCGTTCGGGGGCCTGGGATGGCGCCCCCGATGGCCGAACGCGGGACGGCCCCTGCTAACGTGGCCGGGTTCCTGTCCGCCCGTCCAGACCCCCGGGGGCGTGTTGTGCTGCTGATCATCGTGCTCACGGTCCACGTGGCGATCTGCGGCGGGCTCATCTTCTTGATCCTGCTGCACAGCGGCAAGGGCGGGGGCCTGTCCGACATGTTCGGTGGAGGCATGGGGGCCACGGCCGCGGGTTCCACGGTCGTCGAGAAGAACCTCGATCGCCTCACGCTCCTCGCGGCCCTGCTGTTCACCATCACGTCGGTGTCGCTCGCCTTCCTGATGGACAAGTAGCTGGCCTGATGGTTCGCGGGTGAGAGCCCCCCTGCGCTGGGCCCTCGCGGTTGCCGGCGCCCTGACCCTCACCGCCTCGTCCTGTTCCAGCAACTCGTCGTCGGGGCATTCGGCGATCACCCACACCGGCGGCACCCTGCGTCTGGCCGTGGTGGGGCTGAACACGCTCGATCCGGCCCGGCTGGTGCCCACCAACCTGGCCGACATGGTGGCCGTGAACCTGTTGGACCGGGGGCTGACCGCCATCGATCCGGCCCACAACCAGGCGGTGCCCGCCCTGGCCACCAGGTGGGTGTCGAACGCGCCGGCGGCGCCGGCCCCACAGGCCACGACTGGCTCCACCGGCACCACCGTGCCGGCGCCCACCACGGTGGGCACCACCTGGACGTTCACGATCGATCCCCACGCCCGGTTCGCCGACGGCTCGGCGGTGACGCCATCGGACATCATCACCTCGCTCACGGCCGTGGCCCGCACGGGCAACAGCACGCTGGCCGGCGCCCGCCTGGACGTGATCGAGGGCTATGCCGATCTGGTGGCCGGCAAGTCGACGACCCTGAAGGGTCTGGCCGCCGGTGACGGCACGCTGCGCATCACCACCACGGCGCCTGACGCCGAGCTGCCCCAGCTGCTGGCGTCGCCGGTGTACGCGGTGGTCAAGGCCGGCCACGAGCTGGCCGCGCCCCGGGCCACGGGCACGACCGCGGCCGGGTCCACGACCACGCTGGCCCTGGACGCGCCGCAGGGCTCGGGACCGTTCAAGCTGGCGGCCGACGACGGCCGGACGTTGCGGCTGGTGCGCAGCGCCGGGTCGGTGGCCGAGCTGGACGAGGTGGACCTGACCCGCGAGCCCACGGACGCCGCGGCGTTGGCTGCGGTGCGGGCCGGCCAGGCCGACTGGGCCGAGGTGCCGCCGGCGCAGAAGGCCCGCGCCACCGGAGGATCGATCGGCTACACGATCCAGGCGCCGTTGGGCGCCGAGGAGTTCTTCGGGATCAACCTGGCCAGCCCGACCTTCGCCAACCCGCTGTTCCGCCGGGCCATCATCGTGGCCGTCGACCGCCACGCCGTGGTGTCGGGGGTGCTGCCGGGGCTGGTGCCGAGCGCCGGGGTGGTGCCGGCCGGGGTGCCGGGGACGGTCGCTGATCCGTGTGGGCCGAACTGCGCCTACTCGGTGGCCGTTTCCAAGGCGCTGGTGGCCCAGGCGTATCCCAACGGGGGCGTGCCCCTGGTCGAGATCGACACCGACGACGATCCGGCCGACGTGTCGCTGGCCAACACCGTCGGCTACGAGTTGGCCCAGGCGGGCATCCCCATGAAGGTGGTGCCCCAGCCGTTCGCCACGTACCAGTCGTTCATCACCACGGGACGCCAGCAGCTGTTCCGGACGGGTTGGGTGGGGCTGTGGCCCTCGGCGGGGGCGTACCTGTCGCCGCTGTTCCGGTCGACGTCGTTGGACAACTCGACGGCGTTCAAGTCGGCGGAGGTCGACGCCCAGCTGCGGGCGGCCCAGGCGTACGCCCCCGAGTCGCAGCGGCTGTTGATGTACGAGAACCTCCAGCGCACGATCGCGGCCGACTACGCGGTGGTGCCGTTGGCGTCGTACCAGCAGGTGCTGGCCCTGGCCGGCCGGGTGCACGACTACTCGCCCAGGCTGGACGGGACGTTCGACGTCAACCGGGTCGAGGTCAAGGCTACCTCGGGCACCACGGGGACGACCGGCTCGTAGCGGGGGCCGGGTTCGGAAGGGGAGCGGGGCCGCGCTAGGATGGCTCCTCGCTCACCGGGGAAGAAAGGCCCCTCGAGCAGCCACGTCGGAGTGGCGGAATAGGCAGACGCGCCAGCTTGAGGGGCTGGTGCCCGTTAAGGGCGTGGGGGTTCAAGTCCCCCCTCCGACACAACCTGACCAGCACGAAAGTGCTGGTCAGCGGATTGTAAGACCGGGCCCGAGGGCCTGATTTGTGTCGCTTGTCAGCGATTTGTCAGCGAAAAGTTCCTGAGCTGCGCGGGGGGACGACGCGGGACCTCAGTGCCGTTCGGGGCGGGCGTGGCGGTGTCAGAAGGCCTGAGGCGACGACCTGGCGTGGACGGTGTCGTGGATGAGCATGAATCGCATCGGCCAGAGCCCTGGTCGCGGATCGGACAGCTCGTGCCGGGCCCGCAGGACACCGGTCACGGTGACGGCAGCGGCACCGAGCCAGCCGATCACCCCGATGGCCAGCACCCACGGCGTCGACGTGCTGACCAACACGATGAGGCCCACCAGCGCGACGGCCAAAGCGACATACCCGATGCGTAGGGCCCAGACGGCGAGCCGCCAGTACCGGTTGCCGTGCAGCTGCTGCGGCTCATCCACTCGGCGATCATGGGGCAGCCACGACGTCGCTGTCCATGATCGTGCCCGGGCGTGTGCTGACGTGCCGTTCCCCGAACGTCGGGCCAGGCGGGCCGTCATCTACACACTCATCATCTTCTGGATGGCCTGGCGGGTCACTCCGATCTCCCGTGCGATGTCGGCCTGCGAGAAACCTGAGTCGATCAGCGCGCCGATGATGCTGCGTCGCTCCCGGTGGAACTCACACGCAAGTCGCGTGTGCTCGATCGCTCGAGCGCGCACGTCCTCCAGCCGACGAAACGTCTCCTGGTGATCCTCGATGTGAGGTGTCTTCGCCATACGAACACTCTGACAACGGGGGGTTGTCGTTGTCAATCCCCCGTTGTCGGGACTGTCCGGGTAACGGTGTAACTGGCGCTGGCGGTTGTCATTGGTCTTGGGGGAAGAGTCGGCCGTCGAAGGTGACGGCGAACGCGTTGAGTGCGGGCTTCCATCGGTTCATCCATCTCTCGGCGCCTCGGCCCGTGGGGTCGAGGCTACGCACGACAAGGTAGAGGCACTTGAGCGCGGCTTGCTCGTTGGGGAAGTGTCCCCGGGCTCGGGTGGCACGTCGCATGCGGGCGTGCAGGCTCTCGATGGCGTTGGTGCTGTAGATCACGCGGCGCACCTCGACGGGATAGTCGAGGAACGGCACGAACTCGGCCCAGGCCCCGTCCCAGAGGGTGCGGATGGCGGGGTAGCGCTCGGCCCACTCGTCGTAGAACTCGGCGAGACGGGCTCGGGCGTCGTCCTCGTTGATCGCGGTGTACACGGGCCGCAGCCGTCGGGCCATGGCGTCCCAGTGCTGGCGGGCCGCGAAGCGGAAGGTGTTGCGGATCAGGTGCAGCACGCAGGTCTGGACGATGGCGTCGGGCCAGGTGGCGGCGATGGCGTCGGGCAGACCTTTGAGGCCGTCGCAGCACACGATGCACACGTCGGCGACGCCGCGGTTGCGGATCTCGGTCAACACCGCCAGCCAGAACTTGGCGCCTTCGCCGCCAGCGGAGGGCCAGATGCCGAGAATGTCGCGTTTGCCGTCGACGGTGACGCCGATGGCGCAGTAGAAGGCCCGGTTGGCGACCTGGCCGTCGCGGACCTTCACGTGGATGGCGTCGATGAAGACCACCGGGTAGACCCGATCCAGCGGCCGCACCAGCCAGTCGCCCATCTCCTCGACGACCGCGTCGGTGATCTTGCTGATCGTCTCCCGCGACACCTCCGTGCCGTACACCTCGGCCAGGTGCGCGGAGATCTCCCCAGTGGTGAGACCCTTCGCGAACAACGACAACACCATGGCGTCGACGCCTTCGAGGCGCCGCTGACGTTTGCGCACCGTCTTCGGCTCGAAGGACCCGTCGCGGTCGCGGGGCACGTCGATCTCGACGGGGCCGACCTCGGTGATCACCGTCTTCGAACGGGTCCCGTTGCGCGAGTTCCCGCCGTCGCGGCCGGCCGGGTCGTGCTTGTCATAGCCGAGATGCTCGGCCATCTCCACCTCGAGACCCAGCTCGAGCACCTGCCTGGTGAGCTCAGCAAGCAGGCCCCCCGGGCCGACCAGACCCACCCCGGTCGCCTGAGCCTCCTCCACCAGCCGAGCCGCCAGCTCCACCCGGGCATCTCCACCCGGCTCCGCCGGCGGCGCCAACACCACCGCCACCGGCGGCTCAGCGTCTACCGTCACTTCAGACACCTCGGTCACTGCCTGTCCTCTCGGGCCAGACCCCACCTGGGATCCAGCCTGTCAGGCCAGGCCAGTTACACCGTTGATCCGACACTCCCCCGCCAGACCGTGCTCGGTCGCGGCGACGATCACCCCGGTGCTGCGCTCGGCTACTACACCGAGCGGGGCGAATCCCCGCTGACCTGGGGAGGCGCCGGTGCTGGACGGCTCGGCTTGGCCGGTCACGTCCGCTCGGAGCACTACGAAGACCTCTTCGGCCCCGGTGGCGCCCTCGACCCCATCACCGGGCAACGCCTCACCACCACCAAACGACCCGGGATGGAGTTGGTCGTGTCGGCCCACAAGTCGGTGGCCGAGCTGGGTGTGATCGGTCGGGTGGATGACATGCACGCCATCCTCGACGCCGAGCGCGACGCCACCATGGCCTATCTCGACGCGCTCACCGAGGGTGCTGGTGGTCGCCGGGGCCGACAGGCGGCCGTGTCCCGGACCAGCGGACTGGTGTATGCCTCCACCCGCCACGCCACCTCACGAGCCGGCGACCCGTGCCCCCATGACCATGTGCTGATCGCCAACGCCGTGGAGATGCTCGACGACCATGGCGGTTGGAAGGCACCGGACACCACGATGTGGCGGGAACACCTCCATGCCGCCACCGCCTACGGGCGGCTCTGCGCGGCGAAGGTCGCGGTCGACCGTGGCTACGGCATCGTGGCCGACGACGGCCCCTCGGGGCGGCTGGGACACTGGGCCATCGCCGGCATCCCGGACGAGGCCATGCGCGTGCACTCGAAGCGGTCAGACGAGATCAGCGACGAGATGGTCCGGGTCGGCTTCGACTCCTACCGGGCCCGCAGCCACGCGGCACGAAACAGCCGCCAGGCCAAGCGCCACCAGCCCGTCGACGACCTGATGGCACTGTGGCGGGCCGAGCTCAACACGGTCGGGCTGAGCGTCGAGGACATGAACCGGGCCGTGGACCTGGCCCGTGACCGGCGGATCGCTGATGACCTCACCCCCGAGCGTGTGCAGGTCCTGGTGGCTGATCTGTTGGCCCCTGACGGGCGCCTCGCCGCTCAGAAGGTGTTCTCCCGACGTGACGTCGTGGTCGCCGCCGCACCCCACCTGTTCGGACTCGACTCCTCAGAGCTGGGCCGGGTTGTCGACCGGGTCCTCGCCGATCCGGCTGCCATCCCCCTGGTCGGGGTGGCCGGCGCCAAGCAACAGGCGTACGTGCCGGTCAGCGTGCTGGCCACCGAGCAGGCCATCGCCGCGGTCGTCGAGGCCGGCCGACGCCGGAGCGACGCCGCTCGCATCCCGGACACGGCCGTAACCCAGGCCATCATTGACACCCAACACGCCCACCGGGGGATCCTGCTCACTCGTGGCCAGCAGGCGGCGGTGTCGGGGATCTGCACCTCGGGCCACGGCGTCGATCTCGTCATCGGTGTGGCCGGCGCCGGCAAGACCACCGCCCTGGCCACGGTCCGGGTCGCGTTCGAACAGGCCGGCTACACCGTGGTGGGTGCTGCCACCTCCGGCCAGGCCGCCCGCACCCTCGGACGAGACGCCGGTATCGGGCCGTCATCGACCCTCGCCTCGCTGCTGTGGCGCCTCGATCACCAGCGGACCCGCCTCGACGCCGCCACCGTCGTGATCCTCGACGAAGCCGGCATGACCGACGACCCCGACCTCCTGCGGCTGTTGACCGCGGCCGACGATGCCGGCGCCAAGGTCGTGATGGTCGGCGACGACCGCCAGCTCGGCGCGGTCGGGCCCGGGGGGAGCCTCGGCGCGCTCGTCGAACGCCACGAGCCCGGCGTTTGGGTCCTCGACCAGAACGTACGCCAGGCCGACCCGACCGAGCGGGCTGCTCTCGACGACCTGCGCGCCGGCAGCGTGGATGCCGCCGTGGACTGGATGGCCGCCCACGGCCGCATCGTCACCGCTCCCGATCGACCCGAGGTGATCGCGGCGGTCGTCGACGGGTGGATCGGCGATGTCGACGCCGGGCGCGACACGACCATGCTGGCGTGGCGCCGCGCCAACGTCGATGCCCTCAACCAGCTCGGCCGGGAAGCCTTCGGCGACCGTGGCCGGCTGACCGGACCGGCGATCACCGCCCCCGGTGGACGCCAGTATCGGGCCGGCGACCGCATCGTCACCCTCGCTCCGGGGGCCCGGGGCGAGATCGTCACCAGCGAACGCGGCACCATCACCTCGGTCGACACGAACAACGGCTCCATCCAGGCGCGCATGGAAGACGGCCGCGTCCAACCGTTCCCCAAAGCGCTCACCGGCCGCGATCACCTAGCCCACGGCTACGCCGTCACCGTGCACCGCAGCCAAGGCGCCACCGTCGACACCTCCCACCGCCTCGAGGACGGCGGCGGCCGCGAGCTGGCCTACGTCTCGATGTCCCGAGCCCGCCACCACTCGACCGTCTATGTCATCGCCGACGACACCGTCCAGGCCGCCGACGACCTCAAGCGCGACTGGCTCGTCGAACGCCGGCAACGCTGGGCCATCGACACCGGCACCCCCGTCACCGACGCCTTCGCCCTCGAACGTGACCCAGCCGCGCCAACCGCCATGCGCACCGCGATGCGCCACGCCCGACTCCAAGCCGAACGAGACGCCGTCGAGAGCACCATCCCACCCGACGTCACCGACCAACTCCACCAGGTGCGTGCCAAGGTGACCGCCACCCAGCGATCACTCGAGCATCTCGAGGACGGCAGGGGCGAGTGGTACGGCACCAAGATCGGCGACGCAGCCCAGACCAGACGCGACGTCCAACAGCGTCGGGACAGCGCCAACTGGCGAGCAGCCTGCACCCGGGGGAGCGAGCACCGAGCCGCCAAGCGCACCCAGCGCCAACTCGACAGCCACCTCGACCAGGCCACCGCGCGCTTCGACCAGCTCGCCGAACCCCACCGCCAGTCCCTGCGCACATCGCTGACCACGCTCGAAACCGATGTGCGCGACCTCGAGCAGCGAGCCGCCGCCAGGGTCGAGTGGCTCGCCAGCCACCCTGACACGGCCCGCCGCCTCGACCGGCTCAACCAGGAGGTGGCCGGGGCGGAGCGGTCGCTCGGCGCGGAACGAGACCAACTCGACGGGATCCTGCCAGGCGCACGGGACCTGGCCCGCCTCCCTGCCCGCACCCGAGAACTCCTCGACCGGCTCCCCGCCCCGGTCACCGCACCTGAACCCTGGTGGCGGGAGCCCGCTGGCCGTGATCTCGGTGTCGAACGCGACCTGTAGCTCAGGCATCGACGACGGAAGACGCCGGGGACGGCACGCGAGAAGCCGATGGCTCGCGAAGTCGGCTGGGTAACCTTCACCAGGTAGTCCGGCAAAGGACCCGGAAGTTGTCAGTGCGTCACGAGAACCTCACCAGCGAAGAGTTGGCCCTCCAGGCTGACCTCGATCGATCGTGGGCCGGCGCGCAGAAGGCCCTGGCCGATCCGTCGTTCCGCGCCTACCTCGAGCAGTCGATCGAGAACATCCTGGGTGCGCCGCCAGCGCCGAGGCTGAGCCGAGAAGAGTTCCTCGCGCAAACCGAGTTGCCGCCGGAGTAGTGACGCGCCGCCGACTCGGCGAGTACCACGCGTGGATCGCCGAAGATCTCCCAGCCGTGCCGCCGTGAGTGCCCCATGCATCCAGCGCTCGCGTGCGGGTCCAACCACGCTGAAGCCTGAGGCCTCAGCCGCGCTTGCGCTCGGTTTCCTTCGGATGTCCGGGATGGACTGCCTCGATGATCACCCGTCGGCGCGGCTTCGGCCCGCGGCCCTGACGATTGGCCTTCTTGCGATCCCCTTCGGTCGGGTCGTCGACGAAGTAAAAGATCCGACCGCCGGCGGTGACCTCGTACTGCCAGCGGTCGAACGTCCTTCCGTCGTAGCTGCCTGTCCCGTAGGTGCGGCCCTCGAGCCGCTTCTGGCGTGGCGAGAACTGCGTGGGGTTCGTCGCCAGATGGTCGTATGCCGCCGCGAGGGCGTTCGGCTCCTGCCTCGCCCACCGCTCCCATTCGTCCGACACCCCCTTGTCCGCCGCGACGATTTCCCACTCGTCGGTGCGCGGCGGACGAGCGATCCGCTCCGCCCGTGCCATTCTCAGCTGGCCTTCGGACGCTTGATCTTCACCGGCGGGCCGGAGCGCGGGGCACGCAGAAGTTCGGCGAGCTCAGGGTTAGCATGGATCTCCGCGGTGGCCCTCCAACCTTCGATGAGGTGCGCCAGAGGGTCGAAGGTGTCGAGATCGACGCACGCGGCGGCCGTCGATACGAGTGCGTCGAAGAATTCGTCTCGCTCGTCGTCGGGAAGGAACTTGGCCCAGGGCAGCGATGCCGACAGCGCTCCGACGACCCGTCCGCGCGTTTCGGGGTCGATGCTCGCCGCGAGCAGGAGACGGGCGAGGACACCGAGCGCGTCGCGCACCGACTCTTCCCTGGCTCGCAACCCGAGGAACAGGTCCTCGCCGTCGCGACGGCGCAGGACGACATCGCGGTGCTCCACCTCGGCGAGCACGTCGCCGGAGTTCCGCAGCATGTGGGTGAAGGTGTGTTCGGCGAGACTCATGACGACCAATATACAACACTTCCTCTGATATCAACCTCCAAGGGTCTGTGTCGTTTGTCAGGGAGATGTCAGCGAAAGGCTCCGGATCGGCCCGGATTCGGCGACACGCAGCCGGACGACGATCTCCGGAAAAGGGCCTCTGACCAGGATATATGTGGACCAGCCCGGACTAGCCGGTATCGATCGAACATTTGTTCAAGTCCCCCCTCCGACACAAACCCCCACACGATCGTCGGCTCTCAGACGGGTGAACAGCAGGATGGCTCGACCATCGCGCTCCTGGTTGCGGTAGCGCAGGCCGGTGGGGCTGTCCGCTCGGGTGTTCGATTGGCTCTCCCAGTGGATGAGCGTGCGGCTGATGGCGTAGTCGCGGTAGCGGGTGGTGGGGGAGAGGCCGCCGCTGCTCCTGTCGAGGGTGAAGGCGAAGAGCTCCGCGTAGGCGTCCTTGGCTTCGTAGACGCCGCGTACATGGGCAGCCAGGTCATCGAGATCGTGGCCCGATGAATGCCCCGCCTGACGACGAGTCCGCCAAGACGCGGCGATTTCCTGGGATCGCCTACCGCGATGGGCCAACTGGCCGGCGGGCGGCCCTCGTGGAGGGCCCTGACGTATGGGAGGTCATCCGGGATGTCAAGGCCTCCACCGCCGAAGGCGAGGAGCGGGCCCGCTTGGTCGCAGAGGCGGGCGGCCTGACCGCAGCACAGGTCCGTCTGGCCGTCGACTTCTACGCGGCATACCCCGGCGAGATCGATGAGCGCATCGAAGCCGACCAGCGCGCCGCTGATCGGGTGAGGCAACTGGCCGCCCGTCGACAGCAGCCTTCGTGAGGCGACTTCACCTTTACTCATAGCCGATCCGATATGCTCTTCTACCTGGCATCCGCTGGATCGCTTCTCCTCGACGCCCGTCACAGGGCGGGCCTCTCACAGGCGGAGCTGGCGCGCCGTGCCGGTGTCTCGCAGCCGGTCATCAGCGCCTACGAGCACGGGCGACGGGAACCGGCCCTGCCCATGCTCACCAAGCTCATCGAGGCCACTGGCCACTCACTCCACGTGGACCTCGTTGCCAGCGGATCCCAGCCGCGGGGCCTGCCCGACACCTCGCTCGGTCGCCGACTCCGGCGCAGACGGACCGCCATCATCGAGACGGCGGGGCGACGGAAGGCGTCCAACGTCCGCGTGTTCGGCAGCGTCGCACGCGGGACCGACACCCCAGATAGCGACATCGACCTCCTGGTCGACCTGGCCCCTGGTGTTGGCCTGTTCGGACTCATCGGGCTTGAACGAGAGCTGGCCGAGCTCCTCGGGCGCCCCGTCGACCTGGTCCCGGCGCGCAGCCTGAAGCCCAGCATCGCCCCGACCGTCCTGGCCGAGGCGATCCCGCTGTGAGAGACGACCATGAGCGGCTCGATGACATACGCGCCCCGATCGAGGCCATCGACGCCCACCTCGAGCGGGGCACCTTGTCGGACGGGCTGGTCTACGACGCGGTTCGAGTCCGACTCATCGAGATCGGCGAGGCGGTCAAGGACCTCGACCCAGCACTGCGCACGTCGGCCTCGAACCGATCAAGGGTGGCCAGGTCCATTGGCGAAAGCGGGATGGCGGCTTGCAGGGACATCGACCACAGGCCGGTCCTCCAGATAGAAGAGAACGACTGCAGCGCGCTGGGCACGAGGCAACGAAGCCACCGCTCGCCGCAGATCGATGTCGGTCGGTGACGGTGCTTCGCCCTCGCGGACCGGTGCCGTCGACGTCTCAGCGACTTGGCGGTCACGCACCCGCACCGCCCTACGGATGGCAACCCGGCGCACCCATGCGCCCGGCCGGTCGTAGTCGTGAACCTTCGGCCACCACCGGAGCGCCTCGACGAACGCGTCTTGGGTGACTTCCTGAGCGACGGCCCGGTCCCCGACGATCACCTCGACGACCCGTAGGACCGAGGGCAGCTCGGCCCGAAACCACGCGCTGAAGCCGTCATCGGCGGGATCGCTTGCGTCGTCGTCCACCGCACACACAACCTCCACCGATGACACAGCCGCGACGACGGATGAACGTTTACAACCGAATGATTGTCCGCTCGCTCGTTCAACGCTTCGGCGATGACCTCCCGTGCACGCCGGTCGTCTTCGTTCGGAAGTCCTCCTTCCCCGCGGGCGGAGCCCTGCCTGAGCACCTGGCTGACCACCTCGATCAGTGGGCGACGGCCAACCCCGACCTCTACCAGGGCCTCCACTGGCCGTGAGGTGAAGGCAGGGGGAAGGAGGACCGCAGCTAGACCTCGATGTTGCTGTTCTCGGCCACGAACTGGGACGTGATGAACCTCGCGCCCTGGGGGTCCTCGATCAGCGCCTGTCGGCTCCACGGCATGTCGTGGGGCTCGGTCACCACCTTGGCGCCGAGCCCCTTGGCCTTGGCCGCGATGGCATCGACGTCGTCGACGCCGAAGGTGACCGTCCACCGGGCAGCCCCAGCCGACGCGTCGGACATCGGTTCCACCGCCGCGACCACGTCGATGAAGCCGTCGGGCGCCCCCATGTCGGCCATCTGCTGGCGCAGTCCCGGGGTGGACGCTTCCAGGTGGTCGCCGTACCCGGGCAGCGTCCAGACCGTTCCCGACGGCAGGTCGAGCGCCTTCCAGCCGAACACCGCGCCGTAGAAGGACTCGGCCTGGTCCACATCGGCGGTCACGAGGTTGTTGAAGTTCACCGCGCCGTGCTCGTTGACGACCTTCGAGCCCCGGTGCCGCCCTGCCTGCCAGAGCATGAACGAGGCTCCTTCGGGGTCGGTGACCACAGCCGTCCGCCCGGCGTCCATCACGTCCATCGGATCGGTCGCCTCGCCGCCCGCCTCCCGGACCTGCGCCACCGTGGCGTCGACGTCGTCGACCCAGATGTAGGTGTTCCAGTTGGCCTGCGGGGGAGCGCCGTCGGGGATGGGCCCGACGGCACCGACATCGCCGCCGCGGATGCGACCGATGAAGTAGCTGACCCCGGCGCCCTCGGGCATCACGTCCTCGAGGTCCCACCCGAACAGCTCGCCGTAGAAGCCGGCGGCGGCCTTCGGGTCGGGCTGGCTGGAGTCGACCCAACAGGGCACACCGGGGATGTAGCCGTCACGTTCGGACATGGGATTCCTCCAAGGCTCGTTGCGCGTCTTCCTACCCCGGACCGTACGGGTCAAAACCGGTCAAGGACTGGCCGGTTCTGGCTCACCACCGACATCCGTCGCGCCAACGTGACACCGCTGTTAGAAGTTGGGACCTTGGACCCTGGGGTCCACGCCCGCACCTTCGTACGGTCTGGTCGAGGACCACCGAACGGGAGGACGAACCCCATGGAGTACAGCCGCCATCGCCCCGACATGACCTACACGGACTCGGGCCACCGGGTGTTCGACTGCGACTTCCACCTCTACGAGGGCGCCGACGCCTTCACCCGCTACCTGCCCGAGGAGTACCGGGGCCTGGTTCGGCTGGCCGAGGTCGACGGCCGCACCAAGATGATCATCCGCGGCAAGATCTCCGACTACATCCCCAACCCCACCTTCGGGGTGGTGGCCGAACCCGGCTCGGCCGCCGAGTACTTCTCGGGTCGCAACGACGAGGGCAAGAGCTATCGCGAGATCGTCCGGCCCATGCGGGCCATCCCCGAGTTCACCGACCGCGACGCCCGCCTGGCCCTGATGGACCGCATGCACATCGAGTGCATCGTCAACTTCCCCACGCTGGCCTCGCTGCTCGAGGTCAGCTTCATGGACGACCCGGTGGGCACCCAGGTCCTCATCCACGCCTTCAACCGCTGGCTCTACGACGAGTGGGGGTTCGACCACCGGGGCCGCATCTTCACCACGCCGGTCATCAACCTGGCCACGGCCGAGGGCGCGGTCACCGAGCTGGAGTGGGCCCTCGAGCGCGGCGCCCGGACGGTGCTGGTCCGGCCCGGTCCCGTGGCCGGCTTCCGCGGCCCCCGCTCGCCGTTCCTGCCCGACAGCGACCCCTTCTGGGCCCGGGTCCAGGAGGCCGGCATCCCGGTCATGCTGCACGCCTCCAACTCCGGCTACCAGCGCTTCGCCAACGAGTGGAGCGGGGCCGAGCGCGAGATGCGACCCTTCGAGCAGGACGTGTTCGCCATCGTGTCCCAGTCCCACCGGCCGATCATGGACACGGTCATGTCTGCGGTGTGCCACGGCATGTTGGCCCGGTTCCCCGACGTGCGGCTGGGCTCCATCGAGAACGGCGGCGTGTGGATGCGACGGGTCGTCGAGGACCTGCTCGACGGCTACGGCAAGATGCCCCACCTCTTCGCCGAGCCTCCGCTCGACTCGCTGCGCCGCAGCCTCTACGTGGCCCCGTACTGGGAGGAGCCGCTCGAGCCCCTCATCGACACCATCGGGCTCGACCACATCCTGTTCAACTCCGACTGGCCCCACCCCGAGGGCCTGGCCGACCCCGTCGAGTACGCCGTGTTCGCTCGCCAGGAGATGGGGCTGGACGACGACGAGGTGGCCCAGGTCATGGGCGGCAACATGCGGGAGCTGATGGGCGTGAGCTGAGGGCGAGCCGGCCGAGCCGCCTACTCCGACCAGGCGGTGAGGAGGGTCTCGAGGACGACATCGGCGATGGCGAAGGCACCGATGTGGCTCTCGCCCGGCCGCACCTCGAGGCGACACGTCGGGAGCAGCTCGCTGGTGCGCCGGGCGTGGTCGACCGGGATGATGTTGTCGTCCTCGCCGTGCCACCAGACCACCGGGACCCCCACGTCGCCGATCGAGAACCCCCAGTCGCGCCCGAACAGGGCCACGTCGTGCGCCACCGCCCCGAACCTCGTGCGGGTGGCGTTCACGATGTCGTCGATGACCATCGCCTCGACCTCGGGCTGGGCGAAGACCACCCGATCGCCGGGGGGCATCCGGCTGGCGTAGAGCGCCAGGATCGGGTGGGTGGCGGGCAGGAACGGCTGCACCGCCAGCCACAGCGCGGGGGTGGCCACCGACCGCAGCGGCTGCAGCAGGCACTGGAACCGCACGGCCAGGTCCACGATGCTGGCCCCGGGCACCGTGTCCGGGCCCACGACCGGGCACACGCTGCCCAGCAGACCGACGGCCCGCACCCGCTCCGGCAGCTCGTGGGCGCAGGCCAGCGCGTACGGACCGCCGCCCGAGAGCCCCACCACCGCGAACTGCTCGTGACCGAGGTGGTCGGCCACCGCGGCCGCGTCCGGCGCCCAGTCCCGGATCGATCGATAGCGGTGGTCGGTCGAGTCGCCGACGCCCGGTCGCTCGACGCTCACCAGGTGGATCCCGAGCCGCTCGGCACTGCGTCGGGCCAGCACCGGGATCTGGCGGCGTGCGCCCGGCGTGCCGTGGTGCCACAGCACGAGCCGGCCCTCCGGGTCGCCGAAGGCGGCGTAGCCGAGCACCCGGCCTCGGCTGACCCGGATCACCCCCTCGTGGCGCGGGGGAGCGATGGGCGGCACCTTCGGGGTGGGCGGGCGCGGCAGTCGGATCACCTCGACACGATGGCGCCTCGGCTGCCCCGGCGCCAGGGGCGAAGGTCATCCGGCGGTCAGGTGGGTGGGAACGACCTCAGATCGAGCAGGATCGGAGAAGCGTCCGCCGGTCCATCCTTCGTATGGTCCTGGTCATGAAGACGATGACGTGCCGCCAGCTCGGCGGACCCTGTGATCATGCCCACCACGGTGACGACGCCGACTCGGTCATCAAGGCCCAGGACGCCCACCTCAACCAGGTCGTCGAAGGAGGTGACGAGGTGCACCGCGACGCGCTGGCCGACATGAAGGGCCGTTGGAAGCACCCCATCTCCGGGATGAAGTGGTACCGCACCGCCAAGAAGGACTTCGCGGCCCTGCCCCAGGACTAGGTGGTCGAGTCCCCGGCGCGGCTCGGCGCGGCCACCGGCGTGAACCGCAGGTGCAGCTCGGTCAGGCCCCGGAAGAGCCAGGTGGGCAGGTACTCCCAGTGCCGGTCGCCGGCCGGGCCGTGCTGGGCCTCGTCGATGCGGATGTCGCCCATCCGATCGAGCACCCGCTCGATGGTCACGCGGGACTCGGCCCGAGCCAGCGACTGGCCCAGGCACGAGTGCGCCCCCCGGCTGAAGGCCAGCTGCTCGCGGGCGTTGGGACGGTCGATCTGGACCTCGCCCGGGCACTCGAAGCGCCTGGGGTCGCGGTTGGCCGCCCCGTTGAGCAGCATCACGCTCATCCCGGCGGGAATCGTCACGCCCCCCAGGGTGGTTGTGTGGCGGGCCATGCGGAAGTGGGCCTTGATCGGGCTCTCGACCCGCAGCACCTCCTCCAGGAAGTTGGGGATGAGGTCGCGGTCGTCGCGCAGCTGCTGTTGCACCTCGGGGTGCTCGGCCAGGTAGCGCAGGGCGAAGGTGATGAGCCGGACCGTGGTCTCCTGCCCGGCCACGAAGATGAAGGCCGACTCGCGACCCAGCTCCAACGCCGAGGGCTCGGAGCCGTCCGAGAAGGTGGCCTCGGCCAGGCTGGTGAGCACGTCGGACTGGGGGTGCTGGCGTCGATCGGTCACGTAGTCGGCGAAGGACTCCTGGAAGAAGGTGAGCGGGTCGCCGGTGATGGCCCCGGCCTCGGCGAAGTCGCCGACCTGGTGGTCGAACCAGGCCCGGAAGCGGGGGAAGTCCTCTTCGGGGACGCCCAGCAGGTCGGCGATGACCAGGCCGGCGAACGGTGAGGCGTACTGGGCGCTGAACTCGACCTCGCCGGTCTCGACGAACCGGTCGATGAACTCGTCGGCCAGGCGCCACATGAAGTCCTCGTTGCGCTTCATCTGGCGGGGGGTGAACAGCCGCCACATCAGCCCCCGGTACTCGTCGTGGCGGGGCGGGTCCATGCACACCATGTACTCGTGCATGGGCAGCTCGTCGCGGTGCGCCTCGATGACCGGGTCGGCGTCGTCGCCCTCCACCGGCACGGGCAGCCCGGGGAACGGGCCGGTGGGGGAGTTGCACGACGAGAAGGTGGCGTGGTCGCGCAGCACCGCCATCTCCTCGTCGTGGCCGGTGACCACCGCCACCGGGTAGCGCTCGTCGATCCAGACCGGTCCGCGCTCGTCCCGCAGGTACTCGTAGTAGGGGTACGGGTCCTCGTAGAGCGATTCGTCCACGAAGAAGTCGGTGTCGGCGAAGGCCGGGGTCGAGTCCGTGGCGGTCTGTTTCGAGCTGTTCATGGTTCTCCCCGCTCCGAGTGGGCCTTGGGCAGGCCCAGCGCCATGGCGATCAGGCGGGCCAGCGTACGCTCGGGCAGCACCCGGCTGGCTCCCAGCATCAGGCGGGCATCGGGTCCCACCCCGCGGCGGGTGAAGCTGGCGCGCTCGTTCAGCGCCCGCTCCACGGCCGGGGCGAACCGCTCGGGGGCCGCCGCGAAGCGCAGCATGCGTCCGCCCACCCGCTCCAGGTTGTCGTAGAGCTCGGCGTAGGGGCCGTCGGGGTCTCGGAACGTCTCGGTCGGCTCGAGGATGTCGGTCCTGAAGGTGCCCGCCACCAGGACGCTCACGCCGATCCCGAAGGGCGCGACCTCGGCCGCCAACGACTGGGCCCACCGCTCGAGGGCGGCCTTGCTGGCGCCGTAGGCGCTGATGGACGGCATGCCCCGGATCGCCCCCTGGCTGGAGACGGCCACCACCCGGCCGCGTCCGGCGCGACGCATGGCGGGCAGCAGCGCCTGGGTCAGGCGCACCGGCCCGAACAGGTTCGTGCGGAACAGCTCGTCCCAGGTCGCGGCGGGGACGTCCTCGACGCTGCCCACGGTGGTGATGCCGGCGTTGTGCACGATGCCGTCGGGGGCGTCGACCCGCGACCCGATGGCGGTCGCCGCATGCTCGATCGACTCGTCGTCGGCCAGGTCGAGGCGGACGACGTCCAGGCGGGCGTCGCCGTCCCGGGCCCCGGTGGCCAGTTGGAGCCGGGCCCGCGCCGTCCCGGGGTCGCGCACCGCGGCCAGGACGTGCCAGCCCTGGCGGTGGAGGTGGGCGGCGGTGGCCAGACCCAGCCCGCGCGACGCCCCGGTCACCACGACGCGGCGCGTCGGGCTCATCCCTGCCCGAAGCGGTCGACCAGGTGGGCGGATACGCCGTCGGGGTCGAGCTGTCGCGCCACCAGGTAACCAGCCCCCATCCAGCCCCGACGGGTCCAGCTGCCGAACGAGAGGTAGGTCCCGGGCGCGCCGCTGGCCGCCGGCAGCATCTTCACCCGTTCGAGCGCCTCCTTGACCCCGCGGGGGCTCAGCGGGTGGGCGTCGGCGAAGGCGTGCAGCAGCACCACGGCCAGGTCCCGGTTCACCACCGGGACGCAGTACTCCGGTCGCCGGTCGTAGGCCGCCTCGAACTCGTCCAGGAAGGCCTGGCCCACCGGGTTGTCCGGGTCGTACTGGTCGACGCCGACCCAGCCCAGCATCGCGTTCCAGATGAGCTCGTTGATCCAGGCGTTCTGGAAGGCGGTGCCCATGAACCGCGGGGGGTCCCAGCCCAGCGCCTCCAGCGCCGGGTTGACCCGCACCACCCCGAAGCCGAACCCGCAGTGCACCAGGGCGTCCGGGCGGACCTCGCGCAAGCGGGCCACCTCCGGGGTCACGTCCTGGGCCGTCTGGGGGATCCACTCCTCGGCCACGATCCGGATGCCGCGTGCCGCGCAGGCCCGACGGAAGGAGCGGACGTAGGAGTCGCCCACCAGCGACTGCTCGACCAGGCAGCCGACCGTGCGGTGCCCGGCCTTGTCCAGCAGCTGGGCCCAGAAGATCGGCTCGTCGGTCATCGAACCCTGCGGGAGGCAGAAGGTCCACTCGCCGGGCCATTCCTCCGAGCCGGTGACCGAGATGGCCGGCACCCGGAACCGCTCCTCGATGGCCTCGCGGGTGGGCACGGCGTTGTCGGTGATGGCCGGGCCGAACACGGCCAGACAGCCCTCGTCCACCAGCTCGGCGTAGGCGTCGATCACCGCCTTGACCGTGCCCTTGGGCAGCCCCTCCACCTCGCGGAACACGATCTCGACCGGGCGATCGATGAGTCCCTGCTCGAGGCCTTGTCGGAAGACCATCTCGAAGGGTCGGGTCAGGTCCAGCCGCTGCGCCTCGGGGTAGCCCTCGGGCAGCACGAAGTCGAACAGGTAGCCGAGCTTGATCGGTTCCGCGCTGCTCTCGTAGGACACCTGGCCCCCTCGTGGTCCGGCCGAGCGAAACAAACATTAGGTGCGGAGTCGAGGCGGCGGCAAGGCCGCCCCACGGAGGCGCGGCAAACCGAACTTGCGGGCGGGCGGCTCAGTCGAACCGGGCGGTGAGCCCTCCGTCGATGGGGATGGCGGCGCCGGTGATGAAGCCGGCGCGGTCCGAGCTCAGGAAGGCGGCCAGCTCGCCCACCTCGGCCGGCTGGCCGCCGCGCTTGAGGGCGGTGTTCTGGACCAGGGCCGGGAACCGCTCGGCCGAACCGGCGCCACCGGTCAGCTCGGTCTCGATGAAGCCCGGGCAGATGGCGTTGGCCCGGATGCCACGGGTGCCGTACTCCACCGCCGCCGCCTTGGTGAAGGCGATCACACCGTGCTTGGCCGCCGAGTAGACGCTCACCGGCATGGAGGAGGCGTTCAGCCCGCCCGTGGACGACCAGTTGGTGATCACCCCGCCACCGGTCTCGAGCATGGACCGGATGCCGTGCTTGGTGCCGAGCAGGACCCCCCGCAGGTCGACGTCCATGATGCGGTCGTACTCCTCCATGGTGATGTCGGCCACGGCCTGGGCGCCACCGATGCCGGCCACGTTGAGCACCGCGTCCACCCGGCCGAACCGGGCCAGCGCGGCGGCGAACATGGCCTCGACCTGGGCCTCGTCGGTGACGTCGCAGCGGTGGGCCACCACGGCATCGCCCAGCTCGGCCGCCGTCTCCTCCTCGCGGCCGGTGATGTCGGCGGCCAGCACCTGGGCGCCCTCGCGGACGAACACCGCGGCGGTGGCCCGGGCCATGCCCGACCCCGCACCCGTGATGACCGCGATCTTGCCGTCCAGCTCTCCCATCAGGCCTTCTCCTCCACCGCCGCAGGTAAGAATATGATTCTCCTGAAGATAGCATCACGCTCCCACCCGCCCCGCCGAACCCAGGAGCCACCGTTGGCCCGAGTCCCCATCGCCGAAGGCCTCTTCACCTGGCCGTCCGACGAGTCTCGCCTGATCGCCTCGGCCTGCCCGGCCTGCGACCTGGTCGTCTTCCCGGCCCAGACCCACTGCCCGGGGTGCGGTGGCGGCGACGTGGCCGAGCAGCTGCTCGAGCCGCGAGGCACGCTCTACACCTGGACCACCCAGTCGTTCCCGCCGGTGGCCCCGCCCTATGTGGGCAACACCGACCCTGCGACCTTCGAGCCCTTCGGCATGGGCTGGGTGCAGGTGTCCGAGCATCTGATGATCGAGTCGAGGCTGACCGAGAGCGACCCCGAGCGCCTCGAGTTCGGCATGCCGGTCGAGCTCGTCCTCATCCCGCTGCGCACCGACGAGGAGGGCAACGAGGTCGTGTCCTTCGCCTTCGCCCCGACCGCCGCATCGAGCCAGGAGCCAGCATGAACGACGTGGCCATCATCGGGGTGGGCCTCCACCCGTTCGGCCGGTTCCCGGGCAAGTCGGCGGTGGAGATGGGCGCCGACGCCATCCGCTTCGCCCTGGCCGACGCCGGGGTTGAGTGGCGTGACGTCCAGTTCGCGTTCGGGGGCAGCTACGAGGTGGACAACCCCGACAGCGTGGTCACCTACCTGGGCCCCACCGGCATCCCGTTCACCAACATCTACAACGGGTGTGCCACCGCCGCCTCGTCGCTGGACATGGCGGCCAAGATGATCTCCCTGGGGGCCTATGACCTGGGGCTGGCCGTGGGGATGGACAAGCACCCGGCCCGGGCCTTCTCGGCCGACCCGGTCGAGTACGCCCTGCCGGCCTGGTACGGCGAGGCCGGGCACTTCCTGACCACCAAGTACTTCGGCATGAAGATCAACCGCTACATGCACGACCACGGCATCAGCGACCAGACCCTGGCCCGGGTGGGGGCCAAGAACTTCCGCAACGGCTCGCTCAACCCCAACGCCTTCCGCCGCCAGCCCCTCACCGAGGAGCAGATCCTCGAGTCGCGCGTGCTCAACCACCCGCTGCGCCAGTTCATGTTCTGCGCCCCCGACGAGGGCGCGGCCGCCGTGATCCTGTGCCGGGCTGACCAGGCACACCGCTACACGTCCTCGCCCGTCTACCTGCGGGCCACCGCGGTGCGCACCCGCCAGCTCGGCGCCTTCGAGGTGCACGGCACCTGGGCGTCGCTGCCGGTGGTGGACGGGCCCACCGTCGAGGCCTCGCGGGCCGCCTTCGAGCTGGCTGGCATCGGCCCCGACGAGGTCGACGTGATCCAGCTCCAGGACACCGAGGCCGGCGCCGAGGTCATCCACATGGCCGAGACCGGGTTCTGCGCCGACGGCGACCAGGAGCAGCTCATCGCCGAGGGCCAGACCGAGATCGGCGGCCGCATGCCCGTCAACACCGACGGCGGGCTCATGGCCAACGGCGAGCCGGTGGGCGCGTCGGGCCTGCGCCAGATCTACGAGCTCACCCAGCAGCTGCGCGGCACCGCCGGGGATCGCCAGGTGCCCGGTCAGCCCAAGGTGGGCTTCGCCCAGCTCTACGGCGCCCCGGGCACCTCGGGCGCCACCATCGTCTCGACCTGAGCTGCGTCCGCGGCGCGGGCAGCTGCCAGGATGAGCCCATGAGCCAACGCATCGAGGTCCAACGGCTGATCCCGGCCGACGCGGCCGACATCTTCCGCATCGTGAGCAGCCCGGAGGGCCAGGTGGCCATCGACGCCTCGGGCATGCTCCAGTCCTGCACGGGCGAGCCGGCCAAGGCGGCGGGTGACACCTTCGTGATCCACATGGACCGCGAGGCCCTGGGCGACCTGCCCATGGGCAAGTACGACGTGACCGTGACCTTCACCGCCTTCGAACCGGACCGGTACCTGACCTGGGAGGTGTCGGGCCTGAACTTCCCGAGCATCGGTCACTACTACGGCTATCGCCTGGAGCCGGCCGAGGGCGGCACCCTGGTCACCTCCATCTACGACTGGTCGGCGGTCGAGGAGCGCTGGACGTCGCGGGGAGGGTGGCCGATCGTGCCCGAGTCAGCTCTGAAGGCCACCCTGGGCATCCTGGAGCGCACCGTCCGGTCCGCCGGCTGAGGCCATCGTCGTCGTGAGAGCCGTGCCGGGTCGAGCCGCCTAGGACTCGGCGATCTCCACCAGGATGTCGGTGACGGCCTCGGGCTCGGTGATCATCAGTTCGTGGCCGGTGTCGATGTCCCGAAGCCGACCGGCCTGTCGGTACTCGTCCATGAGGATGTAGGGGCCGGCCACGTCGACCAGCGACTGGCCGTTGCGGGGGTTGGCGGCGTCGAGGTACACGATGCGGCCCACCCGGTCGGCGGCCCGGTCGGCCACCCCGGTGATGACCATGCCGCCGTAGCTGTGGCCCACCAGGATCACGTCGCGCAGGTAGACGGTGTGGCCGGCCTCCTGGAGCCGCCGCGCCACCTTCTGGTAGCACCAGCCGCCGTGACCACCACCGTGCACCAGGACGTAGGTCGCCCTCGGCGGATGGTACCCGCCCCCACCGGCGCGACGGTTCTAGCCTCTGGCCATGAGCGACACGCCCGAGGAGCCCACCACCCAGATGCCGGCCACCACCCCCGCGGCGGCGCCGGCCGACCCGTCGGCCACGCCGGCCGGCGGGTACGAGGCGGCGGTCGCCGAGTCCGGCCAGCAACCGGGCCGGCCCGGCTGGTTGGTGCCGGTGATCATCGTCGGCGTGGCCCTGGTGGCCGTCATCGTCGTGCTGGCCATCGCCCTGGCCAACAAGAGCTCGACCCCCGCGTCCAGCACCACCACCACGACGTCGACCAGCACGTCGACCACGCTGCACCCGACCACCACCGAGCGCAGCACCACCACCACGGCCGAGCGGACGACGACCACCACGGCCCCCACCACCACCTCGACGTCGACCAGCACGACCTCGACGTCGACCACCACCACCACGACGGTGGCCGGCTCGCCCTGAGGGTTGCCACTCGGTAACCCTGCCGTTACCGTAACCGTGTCGTTACCAGCGAGCGCCGTCGAGGGGGACCCATGAGCACCACGATCGTCCGGTACCAGACCAAACCCGATCGGGCCGACGAGAACCAGGCCCTGATCGAGGCCGTGTTCGCCGAGCTCGCCGAAGAGCAGCCCGGCGGCCTGCGCTACGTCAGCTTCCGCCTGGCCGACGGTGTCACGTTCGTGCACCTGGCCCAGGTGGACACCCCAGACGGCGCCAACCCGCTCGCGGCCATCCCCGCCTTCGCCGCCTTCACGGCCGACATCGGGGCGCGCTGCGACGCGGCGCCGGTGGCCCTGGGCGCCGAGGTGGTCGGATCCTTCGGGTTCCCCCAGCCGGCCGGGGTGGACGCGCCGTGAGCGGCGACGGCACCGCCGCGTCGCCCTGGGTCCTGCGGACCCCGAGCGGCGGGTCGACCTACGAGGCCTACCGCGACGAGGCCCTCGATCCGCCGGCCCTGGTCGTCCAGGTGGGCAAGAACCAGCTGCGCTACCACCTGTCGTGCTTGGACGATCTGGAGGCCATGCTCGTGTCCCGGGCCGACTGGGTGCCTCTGGGCAACGCCGATGAGCAGAAGCCCGCGGCGGAAGGCTCTGTGGAGGCGTGGGCGCGGGCCGCGGACAACCCCGTGGGCGGCTGGTACGGCCTGAAGAAGGGCCTGCGGGGCCGCTTCGCCAACTACGTCCCACCGGTCCTCGAGGAGCTGGGGCGGGCCGAGCTGGAGCACCAGCCCCGCAACAACCGCATGCGGGCCACCTCGGTGGCCTCGGGCTGAGGGCCGTCGCCGTGGCCCAACCGGCCCGGGACCCCTTCGAGGCCCTGGGCGACCACCACCGCCGCGCCATCGTCGAGCTGCTGGCCCAGGGCGGGCGGTCGGTGGGGGAGGTGGCCGAGGAGCTGCCCATCAGCCGGCCGGCGGTGTCGCGCCACCTCCGCCTGCTGAAGGAGGCCGGCCTGGTCGTCGAGGAGCCCCAGGGCACCCGTCGCATCTACCGCCTCCACGACGACGGCCTGGCCGCGGTGGAGCAGTTCCTGACCCAGGTGTGGGGCGACGCCGCCACCCGCTTCCGGCTCATGGCTGAGAACACCACGCCTCGACCCGGGCGGGGCGGCCCGTGAGCGCCCCACCGCTGCGGTTGAGCTTCGACATCGCCTGTCCGGTGGACCACGCCTTCGACGTGTGGACCAACCGCTTGTCGAGCTGGTGGCCGCCGGGGCACTCGGCCTCGGGCGACCCCGACACCCGCGTCGCCCTCGAACCCCGGCTGGGCGGGCGCATCTACGAGCGGACCTCCGACGGCGCGGAGATCGAGTGGGGACGCATCACCTCGTGGGAGCCACCCCACCGGCTGGGCTATGCCTGGCACATCGGCCGTGAACCCGACCAGGCCACCGATGTGGAGGTGACGTTCGTGGACCTGGGCGACGGCACGTCGCGACTCGACATCGTCCAGTCGGGATGGGAGCGCCTGGGCGCGGCGGGCCCGCCCCTGCGTGAGGCCAACAGCTCGGGGTGGACGGCCATGGCCGGCGCCTTCGCCGTCGCCGCGGCGCGCTAGGCGCTGCTGCGTCGAGCCCGCCGACGGGCCACGCCCTGGGTGACCGCGGCCTGCACCAGCCGGTCGTTGTCCTTGGAGATGAACCGGTGCACGGCCCCCTCGAACAGGCCCCGCATGACCGGGTTGAAGGCGTGGTAGGTCTCGCCGAAGTGCACCCGGCTGCGCTGGTCGTCCAGGGCCTCGATGCGGTGCCAGCCCGACGCCTTGGACCACAGGGGCTTGCCCACGGCCTCGTAGCGCGAGGAGGTGGGCGGGCGCGACTCGGTGACGCACTCCCAGGAGCGCCCCACCCCGCCGGACAGCAACCACCGGGGCACCGCGTAGGTGCAGGTGCGGACCAGGCCCTGGCCGTCCTCGTCGCCCTCGCTGAGGATCTCGATGCGCACCCCACCGTGCTCGATCACCCGGGGTCCACCGTCGGGGTTCGGCCGGGGCCGGGGATGCAGGGCGGCCCACACCTCCTCCGGGGTGGCGTCCACCTCGAAGGAGAAGGTGTGCTCCCTCACCTCCGCGCCAACCGCACGTGGGTGACGGCCGACGAGGCGGCGTGGTCGACGACCTGGTAGCCGAGGGCGACGGGGTCGAGGTCGAAGAGCCGCTCGCCCGAGCCGAGCAGGACCGGCACCACGGCCACGTGCATCTCGTCCACCAGGCCGGCCTGCAGGTACTGCTGCACGGTGGACGCCCCGCCCCCCAGTCGGATGTCGGCGCCGTCGGCGGCCGCCACCGCCAACTGGTGAGCAGCCTCGATGCCGTCGGTGACGAAGTGGAACACGGTGCCGCCCTGCATCTCCAGGGGTGGGCGGGCGTGGTGGGTGAGCACGAACACCGGGTGGTGGTACGGGGGTTCGTCGCCCCACCAGCCCCTCCAGGTCGATCCCCCCCAGGGTCCCCGGACCGGCCCGAACATGTTGCGGCCCATGATGGTGGCCCCGATGCCCTCCTCGCCGGCCCGCAGGTACTCGTCGTCGAGCCCCTCGGAACCGCCCGGCTCACCGATCATCGCCCGCCCGGTACGGGTCTCGAACACCCACTCGTGCAGCGCCCGACCGCCCACGCCGAGAGGGTTGTCCTCGTCCTGGTGGGGGCCGGCGGCGTAGCCGTCGAGGGACATGGCCAGGTTGTGGACCCGAACCTTGGTCATGGGCGGCGCGACCTCACGAGAGCTGGATGGTGAACAGGTGGGTGAGCCCGCAGGTGTCCAGCAGGCGGACGACCGGGCTGGCCGGGTCGATCAGCACCACCCGCCCCCCGCTCGGCTGGAGCAGGCGGCAGGCGTGGATGAGCGCCGACAGCCCCGACGAGCCCATGAACCGGACCTCACTCATGTCGATCTGGATCTCCGAAGGCGTGTCGCCCTCGTCGAGCGCGTCGATCACGGTGTCACGCTGGGTCTGGTCGAAGTCGCCGGCCAGCCACAGCCGCACCACGTCGTCCTGGCGTTCACCGCGCAGCCGGAAGACGGATGAGGCGTCCATCGCCGCCAGGATACGCCCAGGGCGCACCCGCGCGTCCGGCGGATCCTTATCCATGTCTTGAGGTCCAGGTGGCGCCTGCTTAGAGCGGAGCGCAGACCGGGCGGCCGACACTTCGGAGGTGCGACGCCGCCCCGCCCTCCTGCTGTCCGGCTCGGCCGCGGCCGGCCTGCTCGTCATCGGTGGGCTGGCGGTCGCCCCCCGATCGATCCCCCGGTCCCAGCCCCCGGCGCGACTGGCCGACTCCGGCCGGGTGACGACCACCACGCTCGCGGGCGTGGCCACGGGCTCGCCGAGCCAGGTCGCGCCGGCCCCCGCCGGAGCCCCGAGCACCGCGGCGCCGGCCCCGCCGGTGTCCTCGTCGGTCTCGACCGCGGCGGTCCCGACAGCCGCGCCGTCATCGCCGAGCGCGCCACCGTCGACGACCGGGCCCTCGGCGGCACCGCCGACCACGTCCGGCCCGCCGACGTCTCCCCCCACCACCGCGGCCACCACCACGACGTCGCCGCCCTCGACCACCACCTCCACCACCCGGCCACCGCGCACCACCACCACCGAGCCCAACGATGACTGAACCGCGGGCTGCGCACCCGGCCGGACGGGCCCGTCTGGCGGTCGGGCTGGCGACGGGCGCGGCCTCGGCCCTGATGGTGGGGGCCATGGCCCAGGCGACCACCACCGCGGCGACGGCTCCCACCGCGACATCGGGGCGCGTCGACGCGGCCGCAGGGCTGACCGGGCCCACCACCGTCGCGGCGCTGGGCGCCAGCCAACCCGGGGCTACCGCCACCACCTCGGTCCTCCCGACGGCGGGGGGCACCACCCCGCAGGCCACCGGCGGGGTCCAGGTGGCTCCGGCCACCCCGGCCGGTGGCGGGACCACGGCCCCGGGCCGGGCCCCCGCCGCGGGCGCGCCGGCCGCCACCGCGCCGACGACCCCGGGCGCGCCGGTCGCGACGGCACCGCCCGCGGCGCCGGTGACGAGTCCCCCGCCGCCCACCACGGCGACCACCAGCCCGCCCACCACGTCGCCCCCGACCACGGTCACCCATGCCAGCCCTCCCGCTCCTTGAGCATCGCTTCTCGGCGATGGGCACCGAGGCCCTCATCGCGTGCTCGGGCCCGGATGCGGCCCGCTGGTGCGAGGAGGGCCAGGCCCAGATCGCCGACCTGGAGCGCCGCTGGACGCGCTTCGACCCGGCCAGCGAGCTGAGCGCGCTGAACCAGGCCGCCGGTTCCGGTCCGGTGGCCGTGTCGCCGCTCACCTTCGACCTGGTGGCCCAGGCCATCGAGGCGTGGCGGTCGACGTCGGGTCGGTTCGACCCGACGGTCGGAGCCGCGCTGGTGGCCGCCGGCTACGACCGCAGCTACGAGGAGGTGCGCCGGGTGCGACTCCCGCCCCACGGCCAGCCCGCCCCGGGCCCGGTCGGAATCGGGTTGGACCCCGAGCGCGGCACGGTCACGCTCCCGCCTGGCGTGGCCCTCGACCTGGGCGGCATCGGCAAGGGACGGGCCGCCGACCTCACCGCCACCCACCTGGTGGCGCGGGGAGCCGAGGGCGTGTGCGTCGACCTGGGCGGCGACCTGGCCCTGCGCGGCCGTCCCCCCGACGGCGAGGCCTGGTCGATCGGCGTGGACGACTGGGGCCACGACCCCGACGACGGCACCGGCCGATCGAGCTGGGACGGCCGGGTCCTGCGGGTGGCCCAGGGCGCAGTGGCCACCTCGGCCACCCACAGCCGCCGCTGGGAGACCTCGGCGGGCCTGGCCCACCACCTGATCGATCCCGCCACCGGTCGCCCCGCCACCTCGGGCGTGCGCACGGTGACCGTGCTGGCCGAGTCGGCGGCCTGGGCCGAGGTGCTGGCCAAGGCGGCGCTGATCGCCGGGCCGGACGGCGGGCACGAGCTGCTGGCCACCTCGGGCGCCTGCGGGTTCCTGGTCGACGACCACGGCCACCGCCGACCAGCGGGGGACCTGGCGCGGTTCGTGGCATGACCGGACCGCTGCCGTGGTACGTGGCCCGAGCCTGTGGACTGACCGCCTGGGCATTGGCCTGGGCGGCCGTGGTCGTCGGCCTGGCCCTGTCCACCCGGGCGCTGGGACGCCGGCCCCGGGCCCCCTGGCTGAACGACCTCCACCGCTTCCTGGGCGGGCTCACCCTGGTGTTCGTGGGCGTGCACGTCGGTGCCCTGCTGGTCGATCGGTACGTCCCCTTCACCCCGGAGCAGGTGCTCGTCCCCTTCGCCACCCGCTGGAAGCCCGGGGCGGTGGCCTGGGGCATCGCCGCCTTCTACTTGCTCGTGGCGGTGGAGGTCACCTCGCTGGCCATGCGCCGGATCCCGCGGCGGCTGTGGAAGGGGATCCACTTCTCGAGCTACGCCATGGCCGTGGGCGCCAGCCTCCACCTGCTCACCGCCGGTACCGACGCCCACCTCCCGCTGGTGCGCTGGTTCGTGCTGGCCCTGCTGGCCGGCGCCTCCTTCTTCATCTTCTACCGGGTGTCGGGGCCCGGCCGCCGGGCCTCGGTGGCCGCCGGGGGCTCAGCTGCCCGAGGTCGACCGGGCTCCGAAGCCCATGGTCACCGTGGCGCCGCCGCCCGGGGCGCGGTCCACGGTCAGGTGCCCCCCGCCCGACTCGGCGGTGCGCCGGGCGATGTCGAGCCCGAGCCCGGTCGAGCCCGCACCACTGGTGCCCCGCGCCATCGCCGCCTCGGGGTCGAAGCCGGGACCCTGGTCCCGGACGGCCAACCACCAGCCGGCCTCTGATCCGCCGCCTACCTCGATGGTGAGACCGGTGGCCTCGGGGGTGTGGGCGATGACGTTGCCCACCAGGGCGTCCAGGGCGGCCTCGAGGTCGCGGGCCCGCACCGCCACCTGGGCCTGGCCGTCGGGGAGCGCGAGCTCGACCGGGCGCCCCTGCTCCTGGGCCAGCACCTGCCAGAAGGCGACCCGGGCCGCGGTCACCGCCACCAGGTCGCAGGTGGCCGGCTCGTCCTCGGCCACCTGGCGCCGAGCCTCGACGATGACCTGGTCGACGGCGCGAACCACCTCGTCGACGCCGGCCGCCACCCGCTGGCGCTCGTCGGGGTCGGTCAGGGCGTCCACGTCGAGGCGCAGAGCGGTGATCGGGGTGCGCAGCCGGTGCGACAGGTCCGCCACCAGCTCCCGCTCGGCGGCCAGCAGTTCGACGATCCGCTCGGCCAGGCGGTTGAGGGTGTGGCCCACCTCGACGATCTCGGGCGGCCCGCCCGGGGACACCCGGGCGTCGAGGTCGCCGGCCCCCAGCTGCTCGGCCGTGTGGGCCAGCTCGGCCACCGGGCGCACGACGCTGCGAGCCACCCGGTCGGCGGCCACCACCACCACGACCAGCAGCATCAGGCTGAGCCCGGCCAGCACGGCCCAAGCCGACATCACCCCGTGGTCGAGGGCGGCGTCGGGCACGAAGACCGAGATCACGTCGATGGACCCGGTGGGCACCACCACCGGCACCAGCACCCGCTGGCCGCCGCGCACCGAGATGGTCATGGCCCGCCGCCGGGCGGCCACCAGCGCCTGGTCGACCGGCGCGGAGGGACCCATCACCCCGCCGTGGGCGTCGATCACCGAGACCTGGGCCGCGCTGTTCACGTTGAGCCCCTGGATGACCCGGCCGGCGTCGGACGGGGCCACCGACAGCACGGGCAGCAGGGCCTGGGCTGACCGCTGGGCGGCCACGATGGCGCGGTCGTGGGCCACGCGCTGGATCAGCAACCCGAGCGGGATGGCGAAGGCCAGGATGATCGTCGAGGTGATGGCCGCCGCCCCCATCACCAGCCGGCCCCGCACGCTCAGGCCTCGGGATCCACCAGCTTGACCCCGACCCCCCGGATGGTGTGGAGGTAGCGGGGTTCGGCGGCCGACTCGCCCAGCTTGCGCCGCAGCCAGGACAGGTGGACGTCCACCGTCTTGTCGGCCCCGCCGTAGGGCTGGTGCCAGATGGTGCCGAGCAGCTGGCGCTTGGTCACCACCTGGCCGGCGTGAGCGGCCAGGTAGGCCAGCAGCTCGAACTCCTTGGGGCTCAGGTCGAGGGAGGTGCCGGCCAGGTGGACCTCGTGGGCCGCCTCGTCCACCACCAGCTGACCGACGGTCAGGGAGCCCGACGCCGGCCCCAGGCCGACCCGGCGCAGCACCGCCCGGATGCGGGCGTCGAGCTGGTCGGCCGAGTAGGGCTTGACCACGTAGTCGTCGGCGCCGGCGTCCAGGGTGGCCACGATCTGCTGGTCGTCGTCACGCGCCGTGGCCACGATGATGGGCACCGCGCTGACCGCCCGCACCATGCGCAGCAGGTCCAGGCCCTCGATGTCGGGCAGGCCCAGGTCGAGCACGACCACCTCGGGTTGCTCGTCCACCACCAGCTTGAGCCCGGCCATGCCGCTGGAAGCCGACGTGACGGCGTGGCCCCGGTCGTCGAGGGCCAGGGCGACCCCGGCGCGGATGCGCGGGTCGTCCTCGATGATCACCACCACCGGCACGCAGCGACCCTAGGGGTCACCGGCCCGGCTGTCAGCGATGCCGCCGAGGGCTTAGCTCACCCTTTACCTGCCCTTAGGACCGCCGCGCAGGTCGGCCCCCCACACTGGGCTCATGGCCGATCCCACGCCCCGCCGACGCCTGGTGCTGGGGGCCCTGTGGGTGTGCGGCACGGTGCTGGCCATGGCCGCCTCGATCGTGGCCATCAACCTGGCCGGGGCCAAGGTGACCGGCCCGGCCAGCTTCTCCACCGCCCACGTCGGCCAGGCCGCCGACGTGTCCAGCGCGGTCACCACCTCGACCGACGCCTCGGGGTCCGCCGCCGACCGCTCCGGGGCCACGGCCTCCACGGACCCGCCCGCGGGCCCGGCGACGGCTACCTCGAGCCCGGGTGCCACCGGGACCACAGCCGGACGCGGCACCTCGCCGGGCGCGGCCACCCCGACGACCGCCCCCAGCTCGGGCTCGGGCGGACCGGGGGCCACCACCACGACCACGACCCGCTCGTCGCCCCCCACCACCAGCTCCCCGGTGACCACCCAGGCACCGCCGCCCTCATCGGTGCGGTCGGTCACGGTCACGGGGGGCACGGTGCGGGTGCAGTGCATCGCCGACGCGGCCACGCTGCTGGCCGATCCGCCCGACGCCGGCTTCGCGGCCGAGGCGTCACGTGTCTCGGCCAGCACCCTCCACGTCGAGTTCGCCAAGGGCAGCGTCTCCTCCGAGGTCACCGCGGTGTGCGCCGGTGGGGTGATCACCTTCAACACCGAGACCTCCACCGACGGCTGATCGGGGGCGGGGGACCGGCGGACTCGGCGGACAGGAGTCGGGTCCGGGCTTGGTAGCTTTCCCGGCATGTCCGACTACGTGATCCCGCCACCCGAGCCCAAGGAGATCGACGAGAAGCTGTCGATCGAGCTGCGGCACCTGTCGCAGAACGCCGTGCTCAAGGGCCACCCGTCAGGCGACGAGAAGTGCGAGAACTGCCTCTACTACCTCGAGCCCACCGCCGAGATCTCCTACTGCTGGCACCAGAAGTTGCGCATCCTGGTGGGTGCCGAGTGGTGGTGCCAGTGGTGGGAGGCCATCCCCGAAGACTGATCGGCGGGCCAGTCGGCCATGAGCCCAGGTTCGAGCGGAGCCGAGCGCGCCCGGGTCGAGTCCTTCGGGCACCTCGAGGACGGCCTGCGCCAGGCCGGTCCCTGGTACCAGTGGGGCCCCTACCTGAGCGAGCGCCAGTGGGGGACCGTCCGAGAGGACTACAGCCCTGACGGCGAGGCGTGGACCTCCTTCCCCCACGACCACGCCCGGTCCCGCGCCTATCGCTGGGGTGAGGACGGCATGGCCGGCTTCAGCGACGTGGAGCAGCGACTGTGCCTGGGCCTGGCCCTGTGGAACGGGGTCGACCCGACGCTCAAGGAGCGCATGTTCGGCCTGACCAGCACGCAGGGCAACCACGGCGAGGACGTCAAGGAGTACTGGTGGTACCTCGACGCCGTGCCCAGCCACGCCTGGAACCGCTGGCGCTACCACTACCCCCAGTGCCGCTTCCCCTACGAGGACCTGATCGCCGAGAACGGCCGCCGCAGCCGGCTCGACCCGGAGTACGAGCTGCTCGACACCGGCGCCTTCGACGAGGACCGCTACTGGGTGGTCGAGGTCGACTACGCCAAGAACGACCCCACCGACCTGCTCATGGTGGTGCGGGTCACCAACGCCGGGCCCGACGCCGCCGCCCTGCACGTGCTGCCCACCACCTGGTTCCGCAACACCTGGTCGTGGGACGCAGACGCCCCCAGGCCCCTGCTGACCGCCGGCGACGACGGTCGCATCCTGGTCGACCACCCCGTGCTCGGTCCCCTCGAGCTGCTGGCCGGCCCGGGGCCCGACGGCTCCCCACCCGAGCTGGTGTTCTGCGAGAACGAGACCAACACCGCCCGCCTCTACGACGTCGCCCCGATCACCCCGTTCCCCAAGGACGGCATCAACGACCACGTGGTGGACGGCCAGCCCACCGTCAACCCCGACCGGCGCGGCACCAAGGCCTCGTGCTGGTACCGCCTCGACGTGGCCGCCGGCGCCACCGCCGAGCTCCGACTGCGGCTGCGGCCGGTGGGGACCAAGCCCCAGAAGCCGGCCAAGGCCCTCGGCGCCGACTTCGACCAGGTCGTCGCCCGGCGTCGAGCCGAGGCCGACGAGTTCTACGCCGAGATGGCCCCCGCCGCGGCCGATGACGACCAGACCCAGGTGATGCGCCAGGCCTTCGCCGGGATGCTGTGGAGCAAGCAGCTCTACGACTACGACGTGTCGCGCTGGCTGGCCGGCGACCCCACCCAGGAGCCGCCACCGGACGCCCGTCGGCAGGGCCGCAACGCCCGCTGGCTCACCTTCCAGTCGTTCGACATCATGTCCATGCCCGACAAGTGGGAGTACCCCTGGTTCGCGGCCTGGGACCTGGGCTTCCACTGCGTGGCCCTGGCCCACCTCGACCCGGCCTTCGCCAAGTACCAGCTCCTGTTGCTGTGCCGCGAGTGGTTCCAGCACCCCAACGGCGCCCTGCCGGCCTACGAGTGGGACTTCGGCGACGTGAACCCGCCCGTGCAGGCCTGGGCCGCGCTGGAGGTGTTCGCCATCGACGGGGGGCGCGACCTCGACTTCCTGAGCCGGGTGTTCGACAAGCTGCTGGTCAACTTCACCTGGTGGGTGAACCTGGAGGACGCCGACGGGTCCAACCTGTTCGAGGGTGGCTTCCTGGGCCTGGACAACATCGGGCCCATCGACCGCTCGCACCTGCCGGCCGGCGTGGTGCTCCAGCAGTCCGACGCCACCGGCTGGATGGCCACCTATGCCCTGGCCATGGCCACCATGGCCTCCATCCTCAACCGCACCGGTTCGCGTCCGGCCACCGACCTGGTGCTCAAGTTCCTCGAGCACTTCGCCGCCATCCGCACGGCCATGGAGAGCCAGGGCGTGTGGGACGAGCAGGACGGGTTCTACTGCGACTCGCTCACCACCCCCGACGGCCGGACGGTGCCGGTGGCGGTGCGCTCCATGGTCGGGATCATCCCGCTGCTGGCCGCCGCCGTGATCGACGAGCACGTGGTGGCCCGGGCCCAGACCGTGGGCAAGGCCTTCGCCCGCCTGATCGACCCGGAGGGAGACGCCCGCCTCGGCGACCTGGTCGGGCTGAAGGCTCGGGGCGACCGGTCTTCTGACGACCCGCCGCGGTACCTGCTGTCGGTGGTGGGCGAGGACCACCTGCGGCGGCTGTTCACCAAGCTCTTCGACGAGGAGGAGTTCCTGTCCCCCCACGGGGTGCGGGCCCTCTCCGCGTACCACCGCGACCACCCCTACCGCATCGAGGTCGACGGGGTGGCCGCCACCGTCGACTACGAGCCAGCCGAGTCGACCACCGCCATGTTCGGGGGGAACTCCAACTGGCGGGGACCGGTGTGGTTCCCCCTGAACTACTTGCTGATCAGCGCCCTCGAGCGCTACCACCAGTACTTCGGGCCCGAGTTCCTCGTCGAGTACCCGACCGGGTCGGGCCGCCAGCTCACCCTCGACGCCATCGCCGCCGACCTCCAGCGACGCCTCATCTCGCTGTTCCTGGTGGGCCCCGATGGCCGCCGACCGGTGTTCGGACAGGACGAGCGCCTGCAAACCGACCCGGCCTGGAAGGACAACCTGGTGTTCAGCGAGTACTTCCACGGCGACGACGGCGCCGGCCTGGGGGCCTCGCACCAGACCGGGTGGACCGGGCTGGTGGCCGACCTGATCCGGGGGCGTCCGGGTGGCGGGGTCTACGCCCTCAGCGATCTGGCCCACCTCATCGAAGAGGCCGACCGGGCCCGCTGAGCGGCCGATATCGGCCGCTCAGCCGGTCGACTTGAGCGATTTGACCACGGAACGTGTTGACATCGGTCACACTGAGAGTGACACTGTCACTGTCAGTCACCGCTCGACGGTTTGACGGGTCGGATGCAGACCGGCTGTGCCAGGGGGGAGCCAGTTTCCTGGGAGGCACGGGTGCCCGGACCGCTCATCCGCGCGCCCGAACAGATGGAGACCCCATGTACACCCGTCTCACCCGCGGCGGCCTCGCCGTCCTCATGGCCCTGGTGCTCGCCGGCTTCGGCCTGGCCACGGCCGCACCCACGGCCTCGGCCGACACCGTCATCCCCATCAGCTGGACGGTGAACGCGTCCACGACCCTCAAGAGCCTCAACCTGAGCGTGACCGTGCCGCCCGGCACCTTCACCGGCCAGGTCGACCTCACCACCGGAGCCCTGACCGGCAACCTGGCGCTGCCGCCGGCGTCCAAGACCATCTCCCTGGCCGGCATCCCGCTGGCCACGGCCACCTTCGCCATGAAGGAGAACGGTCCCATCACAGGTCACGTGGACCTGGCCACCCAGACGGTCACGGTGAACGCCTCGTTCACCTTCGCCATCACCAGCGCCACCCTGAGCCTGGCCCCGCACCTGAACCTGGTGGGCAACAACTGCCGGGGCGTCTCGCCCATCACCGTCGACATGTCCGGCCCGGTGAACCTGACCGGGGCCTCGACGTTCACGTCGACCTACACGGTGCCCAAGTTCACCGGGTGCGGCCTGCTGATCACGCCCATCCTGAACCTGATCATCCCCGGCCCGGGCAACGCCTTCACGGCCACCTTCGCCCCACCGGCCGCCTGATCGCGGGCGCAACCCTGACGGACGGGCCCGGGTCGAGGAGGACCCGGGCCCTTCCGCGAGCCCTCGACGCCACCCGAGGTGCCCACCCCGGCGAGCGCCGGCCCTCACCCATCGAGCGCTTCGCCTGCGGGGGCGGCCGACGCGCCGTCGCCGCCGCCGGAGAACCGGGTGCCCAGCTTCACGGCCTTGGCTCCCGAGGTGGCTGCGGCCTGCAGGGCGATCCCGATGGAGAACAGCACCACCCCGGGGATCTGCAGCGCCTTGGTGCCGGCCAGCAGCAGGCCCAGTCGGTTGAAGACGAACCCGGGGCTGGTCAGGACCGCGCTCATGGCCCCGCTGGCTGCGCCCGCGCTGATCTTGTCCTTCATGGGCAGCTTCACCTGCTGCGAGCCGATGATCTGCGCCGGCACCGACACGAACGACGTCATCATGACCAGCAGCACCAACCCCAGGGCCAGCGTGAACCAGAAGACGCCGGCGCGAGCCACGAAGATGGTGGCCACGGCATGGCCCAGGCCCACGGCGAAGCCCCAGCCGAGGATGAGGCGCCAGTGGTTGCGGGTCTTGGCCGTGGCGGGACCGATGCGCGGTGGGCGCGGGCCGGACACGGCGTAGGCGAAGACGGCGTTGCAGAAGTAGGCGCCGACCGTGATGGCCACCACCACGGCGGCCACCAACAGCGCCAGGGGACCGCGCACGATCGTGAAGCTGCGACCCTTGAGGGCGTGGGCCTTGAGGTCCCAGAACGTGACCCAGATCCAGACCGCGGGCAGGATCTCGATGAGGGTCAACCGCCAGTTCAGGAAGATCAGCTTGACCCCGTCGACGAGCAGGCCGAAGCCGCCGGCGATGTAGCTCAGGGGGGCCAGCCAGCGACGCGACTGCCCCAGCTGGGCCACGGCCGCCTCGATCTGGGCCTCGTCGGCTTCGCGCACCGCCGTCGCCACCCGTCCCATGGCCTGCCACCAGGTGGCGCGACGGGTGGCCGGCGCGTCCACGGGCGGCGCGGCGGCGTCGGCCTCGTCAGCGGGGCCGGGGAGGGTGGGCATCGGGCAGATGCTAGGGGCCGATGGCTAGCGTGCGGGTATCCACTGCGCATGGCCTCATGAGGGAGGGGACCCGTGACCGCTCAGCACGGATCGAGCCATGCACCACCCCGGCACCGACTTCCGCTGCTGCAGGGCGTGCTGCCCATCGACCGGAGCCGGATCCCGGTGGAGGTCCTGGCCGGGGTCACCTTGGCCGCGCTGGCCATCCCCGAGGTCATGGGCTACACGACCATCGCCGGCATGCCGGTCATCACCGGGCTCTACACGATCCTGTTGCCGGTGCTGGCCTTCGCCCTGCTGGGGTCATCGCGCCACCTGGTCGTCGGCGCGGACTCGGCCACCGCCGCGGTCATGGCCGCCGGCCTGGCCGGGCTGGCCGCCACCGGCTCCAAGCAGTACGTGGCCCTGGCCGGCCTCCTGGCCCTGATGGCCGCCGCCCTGCTCATCCTGGCCCGGCTGGTGGGCCTGGGGTTCCTGGCCGACTTCCTGTCGCGCACCGTCCTCATCGGGTTCCTGACCGGTGTCGGCATCCAGGTGGCGTGTGGCCAGGTGGGCGGGATGCTGGGCATCCCCGAGGGCACCGGCGTGACGATCGGCAGCCACCACTTCGACAACACGCTGGCCAAGTTGGCCAGCACGTTCAAGAACCTGGGCGACATCAGCTGGACCACCGTGGCCGTCACCGCCGGGGTGGTCGTCGTCATCCTGGGCACCAAGTTCGTGACCCGGAAGATCCCCGGCGCGCTGATCGCGGTGATCGGCGCCATCATCATCAGCTGGCACTGGAACCTGGCGGCTCACGGGGTGGCCACCCTCGGCCCGGTGCCGGGAGGGCTGCCCAAGATCGGGCTCCCCAGCGTGAAGTGGTCCGACGTCCCCGAGCTGATGGGCACCGCCGTGTCCATCTTCGTGCTGGTGCTGGCCCAGAGCGCGGCCACGTCGCGGGCGTACGCGGCCAAGTACAACGACGAGTTCGACGAGGACGTCGACCTGGTCGGCCTCGGTGCGGCCAGCCTGGCCGCCGGGCTGTCGGGCACCTTCGTGGTCAACGGCAGCCCGACCAAGACCCAGATGGTCGACAGCGCCGGGGGCAAGAGCCAGCTGGCCCAGCTCACCACCGGGGTCATCGTGGCCATCGTGCTGCTGTTCCTGACCGTGCCCATCCAGTACATGCCCAAGGCCGTGCTCTCGTCGGTGGTGTTCATCATCGGCGTCGAGCTGGTCGACCTGGGCGGCATGGCCAAGGTGTTGCGGCTGCGGCGCGACGAGTTCGTCGTGGCCACCCTGACCGCGCTCACGGTGGTGTTCGTGGGGGTGGAACAGGGCATCATCCTGGCCATCGTCCTGTCGGTGATCGATCACCTCCGCCACTCCTACCGCCCGCACACGGCCGTGATCGAACCGCTCACCGGAGGGGTGGCCGGGTGGCACTCGGTACCGGCCAAGCCCGACGAGCGCAGCGAACCCGGCCTGGTCATCTATCGCTTCGCCGGGGACCTGTACTACGCCAACGCCAACCACTTCTTCTCCGACATCAACGGGTTCCTGGCCGACACCGACGAGCCCGTGCGCTGGCTGTGCATCGATGCCGCCGCCCTGCCCGACATCGACTACACGGGCGCCCAGGTGCTGCTGCAGGTGGTGGCCGAGCTCGACGAGCGCCACATACGCCTGGTGTTCGCCGAGGTCATGGACGAGGTGCGCACCGAGCTGGACCGCTACGGCATCCTCGACAAGGTCGGGGCCGACGCCCTCTACACCTCGGTGCCCCACGCCGCCGACGCCTTCGAGCGGACCGCGTCCGATGGGTGAGCTCCTCCTCCTGGGCGTCGCCATCACCATCGAACCCATCCCGGTGGTGGGCTTCATCCTGGTGCTGGGCAGCGACCACGCCCGGCGCAACGGCTTCGCCTTCATCGTCGCCTGGATCGCCTCGCTGGCCGCCATCGTGGCCGGCACCCTGCTGGTCACCGGCGGCCAGCCGCCGGCGCGCAACACCCAGCCTGCCCTGTGGAGCGCCATCGCCAACGTGGTGGTGGGGATGGCGCTGCTGGCCGTGGCCTGGCGGGTGTCCAAGCGACCGGCGGACCGGCCCCGCAAGCAGCCTGCCTGGATGGCCCGCGTCGACCGCATGTCGGCTTGGGGCGCGGCCGCCCTGGGCTTCCTGCTCCAGCCCTGGGGTCTGGTGGCCGCCGGTGTCACCGTGGTGCTCGAGGCCGACCTGCACACCACCGCCACCATCGTGGTCCTGGTGCTGTTCTGCCTGCTGGCCACCTCCAGCATGGCCACCATGCAGACCTACTACATCATCTCGCCCGACGCCGCCCGAGAGCGGTTGGCGCGACTCCAGGACTGGGTGGATCGCAACCGCGACCGCGGCATCGTCATCCTGTCGGCCGGCTTCGGGATCGTGCTGGCCGCCAAGGGCGTCTACCTGCTGGCCAGCCACAAGGCCTAGGTCGACGGGCTGGGTGTGGCGGTCGGCTCGACCTCGGCCACCACCGGTCCGGTGATCCGGTCGATGGAGGGCTGGATCCACGCCGCCACCACGTAGGTCACGGCCACGGCCACGATCACGAGGGGCATGGCGGTGAGCCCGTCCTTGCCCAGCAGCAGCGTGGCCAGCAGCACGGAGGTGAAGGGCAGGCCGAGCATGATGGCCGCCATCACCCCGATGCCCATGGCCACGCCCGGCACCAGCGACATGCCGGGCAGGTGCGCCGCCACCATGCCCAGCGCCCCACCGATGAACATGGCCGGGAAGATGGGACCGCCCCGGAAGCTGCTCAGCGACAGGGAATAGGCGACGGCCTTGGCCAGGATCAGGAAGATGAGCGCCCCCACCGACCAGGTGGCGGCCTGGCCGACCAGCGGACCGAGCTGGTTCTGCCCCGAGAACAGCACCTGGGTGGCGCCCTTGCCGGTGATCTCGGCGAAGGCGATGGCCACCAGGCCCACGGCCAGGCCGACCACCGGGGTCAGCAGCAGGCGCCGGCGGTCCACCACCGGCCGCAGCAGACGGGCCGCCACCCGGATGGGCCAGCCGATCACACCGGCCACCAGCCCGAAGGCCAGGGCGTAGAGGAACATCACGCCGTTGGGGTGGGCGAAGGGCGGGAGCGCGGGCAGGCTCAGCGACAGCGTCCCCCAACCCGACCACGAGTCCAGCCCGATCATGATGAGGCTGCCCACCCCGGCGGCCAGCAGGCCGGGGATGAGCACCAGGCCCACGATCGGGCCGCCGAGGCCCGACGCCTCCAGCAGCAGGAACGCGCCGAGCAGGGGGGAGCCCAACAGGGTGCTGATGGCGGCGAAGCTGCCGGCCGCGGCCATGACGGTGGCGGTCATGGGCGGGGCCTGGCGGGCGGCCAGGTGCACGGCCAGGACGCCGAGCCCGCCCCCGATCAGGATCAGCGGCGCCTCGGGGCCCAACACGATGCCCAGGGCCAGGGTGGCCAGCGCAGCCAGGAACACCCCGGGAACCCAGCTCGGTTCGGGCGTGCCGCCGGCCTGGAAGCCGTCAGCCGGTTCGTGGCCCCCGTGGCCCGGGAGGTAGGCGATGGCCAGGCTGACCACCACGCCGGCCACCACCGTGGGCAGGATCGGCCACCACATCGGGACCGGATGGAAGCCCAGATCGGACGGGAGCGTGGAGAACACCCAGGTCTGGGACTCGTCGACCAGCTTCAGGAAGAGGTAGGCCACCGCCGAGATGGGCACGCCGATGAGGCCGGCCAGCACCAGCAGGACCAGGTACTGGCGTGACCGCAGCAGCGTTGGGACGTCGACGGTGGACGGATCGAGAGGAGCGCTCATGGCGGCCTAGAGGTGGCTGAAGCCGGAGGCTTCCTCGGGAGTCATGTTCACGGTCACCGGGTGCTTGTCGAAGTGCGCCACCGCCTCCTTGAAGTCGCCGAGCAGGTTGGTGGCCAGGTCGCGGCTCACGTCCTGGCGGACCAGGATGCGCTGGACGGCGATGTCGGCCACCTCGCCGGTGAGCGGGTAGGCCGGCACCTGCCAGCCCTGGGTGCGCAGACGATCGGCCAGGTCGTAGAGCGTGTAGCCCGGGTCGACGCCTTCGGGGATGCGCCAGGCCACCGACGGGATGCCGGTGAGCGGGTCGCTGTCGCAGATCAGCTCGAAGGGGCCCAGCTTGACGATCTCGGCGGCCAGGAACTGCCCGGTGTCGTACGAGGCCTGGTGGACGCGTCGGTAGCCCTCCTTCCCCAGGCGCATGAAGTCGTAGTACTGGGCCACGATCTGACCGGCGGGGCGCGAGAAGTTGATCTGGAACACGGGCATGTCGCCGCCCAGGTAGCTCACGTGGAAGATCAGGTCGTCCGGGAGCTCCGCGGCATCGCGCCAGATCACCCAGCCCACCCCCAGCGGGGCCAGGCCGAACTTGTGGCCCGAGGTGCTGATCGACTTCACGCGGGGGAGGCGGAAGTCCCACTCGATGTCAGGGGCGCAGAAGGGCGCCAGGAAGGCCCCGCTGGCCCCATCCACGTGGATGTCGACCGACAGCCCGGTGCGGGCCTCGAGGTCGTCGAGGGCCTCGGCCAACGGCTTCACCAGCTCGTAGGACCCGGTGTAGGTCACCCCGAAGGTGGGCACCACCATGATGGTGTTCTCGTCCACCCGCTCGAGCATGTCCTGGGCGTCCATGGCGTAGTGGCCCTGGCGCATGGGCACCTCGCGCATCTCGATGTCCCAGTACTTGGCGAACTTGTGCCACACCACCTGGACCGGCCCGCACACCATGTTGGGCTTGTCGGTGGGCTTCCCCTCGGCGCGTCGACGCTCGCGCCAACGCCACTTGGCCGCCATGCCCCCCAACATGCAGGCCTCGGAGGAGCCGATCGCCGAGCAGCCCACCGTGTCGGCCGAGTCGGGGGCGTTCCAGAGGTCGGCCAGCATGTGCACGCAGCGCTTCTCGACCTCGGCGGTCTGGGGGTACTCGTCCTTGTCGATCATGTTCTTGTCGATGGACAGGTCCATCAGGCGGTGGACCTCGGGCTCCTCCCAGGTCTGGCAGAACGTGGCCAGGTTCTGGCGGGAGTTGCCGTCGAGCATGATCTGGTCGGACACCACCTGGAAGGCGTCGACCGGCCGCCACTCCTCGTTGGGGAACTTGTACTTGGGCGCGGCCTTGGCCAGGTCGCGGTCGGCGAACACGCTGTCGTCGAGTTGATCTCGGACGGTCTCGCGGCGGTGCAGGGTCATGCGAACGAACCTCTCCCTCGGGGCAGACGAGCGGCGCCATCTTGACCCACTACGCTCCTGCGCGCATGTACTTCGGACTGCTCATCTTCATCGCCCTGGCCGTCCTGGTGGTCGTGGCCTTCGTCAAGGTCAAGCGCCGCGACCGCGCCTATGGCGCCGGCGAGGATGAGTGACGCCGACCTGAGCACCCCGTCGGGGCGCCGCGCCCGCCGACCTCTCGAGGTGCGCCGCTCGCTCGAGGCCCGGTGGCTGCGCAAGCACCCGCTCGGCGACCACCGCCCCGACGCCACCTGGTGGGCGCCTCGCAGCCGGGGATGGTGGATCGCGGTGCTCTTCGCCATCGGCTCGATCCTGTTCGCCCTGGGCGCCCTGCCGCCCTACGCGGAGGCGGTCGGGGTGACGACCACCGCCGTCACCTTCTTCGTGGGGTCGATCTTCTTCACCTCGGCGGCCACGCTCCAGTACCGCGAGGCGGTCGACGACCTGGGCGAGGCGCTCGAGGCTCGCGGCGACGCCCCGGGCGACGGACGCCGACGTCGGTGGTTCGTGTGGGCACCCCACCACCTCGGTTGGTCGGCCAGCGCCGTGCAGCTGGCCGGAACCGTCTGGTTCAACCTGAGCACCGGCTACGCCATCCACAGCGACCTGTCGGCTTCGGTGGCCAACGCCCGCGTCTGGCGACCCGACGCCCTTGGCTCCATCGCCTTCCTGGTGGCCAGCACCATCGCCTGGGTCGAGGTCTGCCACGGGTGGTGGCGGTGGCAGCCCCAGTCGTTGCCCTGGTGGATCACCGTGGCCAACCTGGTGGGCTCCATCGCCTTCGGTGCCTCGGCCGTGGCCTCCTACGTGGTGCCCAGCACCGACACGCTGCGCAACGTCGAGCTGTCCAACCTCGGCACGTTCGTGGGTGCCCTGTGCTTCCTGGCCGGCGCCATCCTGCTGCTCCCCGAGCGGGTGGAACCGTCAGCTGGCGCGTTGGAGGCTGGCCACGCCTGAGTGCTGGGCCTGCTGGGGGAAGCCCATCTCCAGGTGGCGGTCGCCCTTGAGTTGGTAGTTGAGGAAGGCGATGACGCCGTCGAGCAGGATCTGGTTCCAGGGCTTGACGAAGATGCTGACGTGGCCGGCCCCGTGCAGGGTGAGGAACCACCGGAAGCCATGCAGCTCGGCGAAGGCCTGCTGGCTGGCCGAGTAGGGAACCGTCTGGTCCGCGTCGCCATGCACCAGCAGCAGCGGCACCGGCGGGGCGTTGGTGTAGTTGCCCCCGTCGAGGGGCAGCGCCCACCCCGACAGGGAGATGGCGGCCCGGGCCCGCGGCTCGGCGCAGCACGAGTCGTACACGGTGGCCAGGGTGGTGATGGCCCCCAGGGAGTGGCCGGCGATGGCCGTGCAGCCGGGGGCCAGGTGCCCGAACAGCGGGTCGGTCGGGTTCGTCCCCAACGCCGTCATCGAGGTGAGGACGAAGCTCACGTCGGCCGGTTGGTTGACCACATCCGCGATGCTGGCTCCGGCACCGCTGGTCAGCGGGAACGTGGGCGCGGCCACCACGTAGCCGGCCCGGACCCAGGCCTCGATGACGGGCACGTACTCCGGCCCGGTGGCCGTGACGCCGTGGGAGAACTCGACCAGCGGGAAGGCGCCGGCCGCGGGTGCGGCCCCCACCACCGGAGGCTTGGCCCGAGCCGCCACCTTCGAGGCGGTGCCCACCGCTGGGTAGAGGATGGTGGTGACCAGGGTGCGGTCGGGGTGGGCGAGCAAGCCTCGGGCCGGATCGGCCGCGGTGGGGCGGGAGGTGTCCACGAAGGTCACGGTGCGCTCGCCCACCACGTACGGCCCCTCGGTGGCGGCGGCCGGCTCGGTCGGGGGCAGGCAGCCTGCCGGCGTCGGCGGCCGGGGGACAGCCGCGACGGGCAGGGCGGGGGCCATCACGCTGAGGCCGACCACCAGCGAGACCACCAGGAGGGCCCGGGCCAGACGGCCGGTGGGACGGGACGTCATCGGAGACCTCCGAGTCGACTCACGGGGTCTTCACCGCGTGGGACTTCTTCGCCTTCTTCGCCTTCTTCGAGTCGTCCTTCGCCCCGTGCGACTTCCTCGCCTTCTTCGAGTCGTCCTTCGCCTTGGCGGCCTTCTTCGCGCTCCCTTCCAGCTTCCCCTGGCGGGCCCGAGCTGCCTCGAGCAGCTCGGCCACGGCGTCGGCGAAGCCGTCGGTGAGCTGGAAGATGTCGGGCACCAATTCGGTGCAGCCGACGGCGGAGATGTCGACGTTGCCCATGTTGGACAGCACGGTCAGGTTGAGCCCGGCCCCGAACAGGACGGGGCCCAGCGGATAGGTGGCCACCATGCGGGCCCCCGCAACGTACAGCGGGAACGGCGGGCCGGGCACGTTGGAGATGACCACGTTGTGGATGGCCACCCGCTCGGCCAGGTTGATGCCCGTGTTGCGGTCGGCCTGGCGCAGCCGCGACAACAGCCGGCTGGCCTGGTTGAGCACCGCCGGACCCATGGACTCGGTCCAGTCCTGGAGCATGTCGGCGCCGATGGCGTGGTGCAGCTCCTTGGCCGAGCTCATGGACAGGTGGATCTCGCTGAGCTGGTCGACCGGGTCCTCGAGCTGGACGGGCAGCGCCGCGAACATGGCCGAGACCTTGTTGCCCCCGCTCTCGTCCTCGCCGCTGCGAACCGAGACCGGCACGCTGGCGATGAGCGGCTTGTCCGGCAGGTCGTCGTGGTCGATCAGGTACTTGCGCAGCGACCGGGTGCAGGCGGCCAGGACCACGTCGTTCACGGTGGTGCCGAAGGTGTCCTTGATGACCTTGAGGTCCTCGAGGTCGGCGCGCCCGAAGGCCACGTCGCGGTGCGGGGTCATCTCCCCGGAGAACATGATCCGCGGAGCCGTGAGCGGCAGGGCGGCGTCGACGTCGCTGTCGAGCAGCATGCGGACCACGTTCACGGCCGACTGGCTGGTCCGGTAGAGGGTGCGCACCAGACGGGCCGGCCGGCGCACGGACCGGACCAGGGCCTCGGTGACCAGCTCGACGTCAGAGGGAACCGGTTCGCCGTGCCACGGCACCTCGGGTGGCGCCGGCGCCGGTGGCGCGGGCTCGAGGTCGAAGAGGTGGACGAGCAGGTCGGCCCCCGACACCCCGTCGATGGACGAGTGGTGCATCTTGGTGACCAGGGCCACCTGATCGTGCTCCAGACCCTCGACCACGGTGAGCTCCCACAGCGGGCGGCTGCGGTCGAGGGGCACGCTGGAGATGTGGCCCACGATGTCGGCCAGGTCGTGCGGCGAACCGGGAGCGGGTGCGGCCATGCGGCGGATGTGCTTGTCCAGATCGAAGTCGGCATCCTCGATCCACACCGGGTGGTCGAGGCCGAAGGGGACGAACACGGGGCGGCGGCGGAAGGGCGGCAGCACGTCCAGTCGCTCCTCGAACAGGGCGCGGATCTTCTCGAACGAGTAGCCGCCCGGCATCGTGGAACCGTCGATCACGATCACCCCGATGATGTGCATGTGCGAGGTGGGCGTCTCCAGGTAGAAGAACGAGGCGTCCATGCCGCTCAGTCGCTGCATCGGCCCATCTTCTCGCGGGACGACCGCGGTGCCGGATGGGCTCGGGTCGCGTCCCGGCGAGGAGGTGACCAGTACCATGCCGCGATGGCGAGCGCCCTTCGCCCCCTCACCACGGCCCGCGGCGTGCTCGGCGCCGCGCCGCGCACCGCGGCCTGGGCAGCCGGCACCGTGACCCGACGCCGGGTGATCCGGCCGGCGGGACGGCCGGCGCCGGTGGCCAACCTGCGCCTGACCGGCAACGTGGCCCTCGACGAGCTGTTCCTGGGGGCCATGGTCGGCTCCCAGCCGCCGCCCGAACCTGACGAGCTGGCCCGGGCCGCCTCCGAGCTGGCTGCGGCTGGTCGCCAGTTCGAGGAGCGGGGCTGGCTGGCCGATCCCGCCGCCTTCCACCGGACCCCGCCGCCGCTCGACGACGGTGCCCTGTCGCTGCGACCTGCCCGCTGGTGGCGTGAGCGCTACGAGCTGCTGACGGCGCCGAGCCGCTACCGCCCCCGATCGGACGACCCGGGGTCGGACCGGTGGTCGCCGGGGGCACCCGACCGACCCTTCCAGGCCGCCCTGCTCCGCCACGACCGAGCCGGCCGGCGCTCGGCCCGACCATGGGTCGTGTGCATCCACGGCTTCGGCACCGGCACCCCCCAGGCCGACTTCCTGGCCTTCCACGTGCGGCGCCTGCGCGACGAGCTCGGGGCGGACGTGGCTCTGCCGGTGCTGCCCCTGCACGGGCCCCGCCGGCAGGCCGACTCGCCCCAGATGCTCTCCTACGACCTGGTCCGATCCATCCACGCGCTGGCCCAGGCGGTGTGGGACGTGCGCCGCCTCGTGCGATGGATCCGCTCGACCTCCGATGGGCCGGTGGTGCTCTACGGGGTGTCGCTGGGCGGCTACACGGCGTCGCTGGTGGCCGGGCTCGAGCCGGTGGACGCGGTGGTGGCCGGCGTCCCGGCGGTCGACCTCCCTGCCCTGTTCGCTCGCCACTCGCCGGACCCGCTGGCGCGCACGGCGCGGTCAGCGGGGCTGCTGGGGCCCGAGGCCGATCGTGCCTTCCGGGTGGTGTCGCCGCTGTCGTTCGAGCCGCTCGCACCTCATGAGCACCGAACCATCTACGCCGGGCTGGGGGACCGATTCGTGCCCGCCCGCCAGCCCGTCAGCCTCTGGGAGCACTGGGGCCACCCCCGACTGCGCTGGTACCCGGGGGGCCACATCGGGTTCCTGTGGTCGCGCCCGGTCAACGAGCTGCTGACCGAGCGCCTCGAAGCACTAGGTTGCCACCCGTGAGAGCGCTGGTCTTCGGGACCCGGGCCGAACCGTGGACGCCGCCACCCGACGCCAACCCGCTGGTGGCCAACCTGGCCGTCACCCCGGTGGCCCTGCGCGACGTCCCCGACGCCCGGCCGCTGCGACCCGACTGGCTGGTCACCCGGCCGCGGCTGACCGGGATCTGCGGCTCGGACTCCAAGCAGATCCTGCTCGACTTCGGCGAGGGCGACAACGACAACGCCATGAGCGGGTTCTGCTCGTTCCCCCAGGTCATGGGCCACGAGGTCGTGGCCGAGGTGGTCGAGCTGGGGCCGCAGGCGTCGGGGTTCGCGCCGGGCCAGCGCGTGGTGCTCAACCCGTGGCTGTCCTGTCGTCCCCGGGGCATCGATCCCATCTGCCCGGCCTGTGCCGCCGGGGACTTCAGCCTGTGCTGGAACTTCACCGCCCCCGGCGACATCTCGATCGGCATCCACACCGGCGTGTCCAGCGACGCCACCGGGGGCTACGCCGAGCTCATGCCGGCCCACACCACCATGCTCTTCGCCGTCCCCGACTCGGTGAGCGACCAGGCGGCCATCTTCGCCGACCCGTTCTCCGTGTCGCTCCACAGCATCACCCGCCACCCGCCACCCCCGGGCGGCAAGGTCCTGGTGTGGGGCGCCGGGTCGCTCGGGTGCTGTGCGGTGTCGATCCTGTCGGCCCTCTACCCCGACGTCGAGGTGGCGGTGGTGGCCCGCTTCGACGCCCAGGCCGAGATGGTGACCCGCTTCGGGGCCCACCACGTGGTCCGGCTGGGCGACCGGATGGCCCTGCTCGAGGACCTCGCCGCCTGGTCCGGCGGCGTGCTACGACCGACCATGGAGGGCCTCGACGGGTTCCCCATGTGCCATCCCGGCGGCATCGACGTGGCCTACGACACCATCGGCAAGCCCGAGACCTTCGAGATCGAGGTGCGCCTGCTCAAGGCCCGGGGCACCCTGGTCAAGAGCGGCGTGCACGCGCCCGGCCGCTGGGAGTGGAGCCCGCTCTACTTCAAGGAGATCAGCTGGGTCGGCTCCAACGCCTTCGGCATCGAGGAGGTCGAGGGGGTCCGCAAGCACGGCATCGAGCACTACCTCGATCTGGTGCAAGCCGGCCGGATCGACCTGACCCCCATGCTCACCCACACCTTCGCGCTGAGCGACTGGCGCGACGCCTTCGTGACCATCGCCGACCAGGAGCGCACCGGCGCCATCAAGGTGGCGATTGATTCACGACGCTGAGGGCGGAGGTGGCCCGTCCGCCCAGGGCCGTGAGCCGCGCCGCGGTCAGCGCCCCGGTCAGCTTCCCGGCCGGGGTGGTGGCCTCCTGTACGTTGGAGGCCGTAGCCATGAGCACGGTCTTGAGCTGGAAGGGCCGCAGGTCGCCGTGCTTGGACTTGATGAGGGCGGCGATCCCGGCCAGGTGCGGCGCGGCGTAGGAGTTGCCGGTGCTCAGCTGGCGGGTCCCGCCCCGCCAGCTCACCTCCACGTCGATGCCCGGGGCCAGGAACTCGGTGGGCGGGTCCGGGTTGTAGTGGAAGTGGAACGGGTCCTTCGACAGGTTGCAGGCCACGCTGGTGACCGAGGCGAACAGCGACGGGTAGCTGGGTCGCGCCATGTTGTTGGCCGCGGTGACCAGCAGCGATCCGCGGAAGTACGCCTTGTCGCACAGCTCGTAGAAGGGCAGGGCCCAGTCGCGCTTGCCCGTGCCCAACGACAGGTTGATCACGTCGAAGCCCTGCTCGATGGCCCAGGCCAGGCCGGTCAGGAAGACGGTGGCCTTGCCGCTCAGGCCCGCCCCGAGCACCCGGACGCTGGTGATGCGGGCATCGGGGGCCAACCGGTGGATGATCCCGGCGCAGGCCGTGCCGTGGCCGAAGACGTCCTCGTGGGCCTCGACGGACACCTCGGGCTCGCCCTGGTCGTTGAGGGCCACGGTCACCCCGCCGTCGCGGTCCACGCAGTCGCCCAGGTCGGGGTGGTCGGCCTCCACCCCGCTGTCGATGACGGCCACCCGCACGCCGCGGCCGGTGGAGCCGCCCCAGGCCCACTCGGGGGTGATGTCGTCGAGGGTGGTGAGGAGCTGGTCGATGCGCAGCACGGCCGACTCACGGGTCCACTCCGGTCGCGGGACGCCGGGGTCGGCGGACGGGGCCGGCGGAGGCGGCTGGCCGCCCCCCGGCTTCATAGGTTTCATGGGGGGATCAGCCACGGGCGAGGAGCGCCTCGAGGACGGTGGCCACCCGCACGTAGGCCGCGGGATCCGCCGCCGAGAGCTGGCGCAGATCGCCAGCCAGCTCGTCGGCGGGGCGGGCCGAGATCGCCGGGCCCTGCTCGCGCAGGGCCGAGCCGGCGATGTTGGCCAGCACGGTGGACAGCTCGACGTCGTCGAAGCTGAAGGCACCGCCCGCCTTGTCGACCAGCTCGAGCACGCCCAGCACGTCGTCGTCGTAGGCGCAGGGCACGCACAGCACCGAGGAGGGCCGGAGCCCGAGAAGGCCGACCACGCCGGCCTGGCTGGCCGGGTCGTCGGCCCGGGGCATCATGGCCACCGGCTGGCCCGAGGCCAGCACGTAGCCGGCGGTGCCGCCCTCGGCCGGCACGCGAGTCCCGACCAGGTCGCCGGCGCCGATGGCGGCCACCACCTCGAGCTCGTCCCCCTTGGGCTCGAGGATCCACCCCTGGCCCGCGGCGGTCACCGCGCCCGCCTCGCTGAGGATCGTGTGCAGCACCAGGTTCACTGCTTCACCGCCGGCATGCTTCCCGTCATCCGTCGGACCTCCTCGGCCGTCGGTCCGGACGGCGCAGACACGATGGACATCCGATTGCCGGGTGCCATCGTCAATCGTGACAGACGCTGCCCGCCCGCGGGGGCGGCTGCCGGCCGGCGGGTGCCTTCGAGCGCGGCGGCGATGGACGGGTGCACCCCGGCCAGGCCCCGGATGGCCTCGTCGTCGAGCACGACCAACGAGACCTGGTCGACGGCGGCCAGCACGTAGCCCTTCTCCTCGCCGAGCAGAGCCGACAGCCCGAACACGTCGCCCGGTCCGATCTCGGCCACCGAGGCCAGCTCCCCGGTGAAGTCCGGGGCCAGCACCGTGGCCCGGCCGTGGCGCAGCACCGCCAGGCGACCGCCCCCTTCGGGCATGCGCTCGCCCGCGGCCAGCTCGACGGCCCGCATCCGGGCGGCCACGTCGCCCAGCCCGGCGGGGTCCAGGTTGGCGAACAGCGGGATGCGGGCCAGCGCCGTGGCCGCGTCGAAGGGCGCCTCGGCCGGCATGGCCGCGCCCGTCTGCTCGGCCCACAGCGAGGCGTACACCCCACCGGCCGCCACCAGCTGGGTGTGGGCGCCGTGCTCCACCACCTGGCCGGCCACCACCACGAAGATCTGGTCGTAGCCGGTGATGGAGGTGAGTCGGTGGGTCACGGCGATGGTGGTGCGGCCCGCGCCCACCCGCTCGAGGGTGTCGGCGATGAGCCGTTCGGTGCGGGGGTCGAGCGCCGAGGTGGCCTCGTCGAGCACCAGCACGCGCGGGTCGCGCAGCAGGGCCCGGGCGATCGACAGGCGCTGGCGCTGGCCGCCCGAGAGACGACCGCCCCGCTCGCCCACCAGGGTCTCGTAGCCCCGCGGCAGCGTCATCACGAAGTCGTGCAGCTCGGCGGCCTTGGCCGCCTCCTGGATCTGGGTGTCGGTGGCCGACGGGTTCCCCAGCCCGATGTTCTCGCCGATGGTCGAGTTGAACAGGAACGTGTCCTGGAACACCACGCCCAGCTGTCCTCGCAGCGACGCCAGCGTGCGGTCCCGGATGTCGACCCCGTCGAAGGAGATGGCGCCCTCGTCAGGGTCGTAGAAGCGCATGAGCAGCTGGAGCACCGAGGACTTGCCCGCCCCGGTGGGGCCTACGAAGGCGACCCGCTGGCCGGCGTCGATGGTCACGTTGACGTCGTCGAGCGTGCGTCGCTCGGGCGTGTAGGAGAACCCCACGCCGCGCAGCTCGATGGTGGAGCTCAGCGGTGCCAGATCCGGGGCGTCGGGCTGCTCGACCACCTCCGGCTCGGCCTCGAGCACCTCGTTGATGCGCACCAGCGCGCCGGTGGAGGACTGGATCTGCTGGCCGATGCCGGTCAGGACGGTGACCGGGGCCAGGGTCTGGCCCATGAGGCTCATGAAGGCCACCAGACCACCGATGGTCAGGTGGCCGTGCAGGATGAGCCAGGCGCCGAAGCCGAGGATGAAGACCTGCAGGGCGGTCACCACCATCTGCACCGACACGCCGAACAGGCCCCCGAAGAGCTGGAGCTTGACCTGGCGGTCGAACAGGCGGTCGCTCGACTGGCGGAACCGGCCGATCTCCCGCAGCTGGAGGCCGAAGGCCTTGACCACGCCCTGGGCCCCGTAGTTCTCCGAGGCCACGGTCAGCACGCTGCCCGTCTCCTCCTGCACGGCGATGCTGCGGGTCTGGGCGCCCTTGGACATGGCCTTGTAGATGAGGGCGATGATCGGGGCGCCCAGCAGCACGATGAGGGCCAGCCAGGGGTCGAGCACGATCAGCACGGTGGCCGACACCACCAGCGTGAGGATCTGGACCAGGCCGCCGCGCAGGGTCTGGGACAGGCCCTGCTCGAGCATCCCCACGTCGGAGAACACCCGCGACAGCACGTCGCCCTGCTGGTGCTGGTTGTACCAACCCTGGGACAGGTGCTGCATCTTGGTGAACATCTCCTGGCGCAGCTGGCGCACCACCGATCCGCTCACCACCGCCGACAGGTAGGCGCCTCGCACCTGGGCCACGGCGCCGACGACGAAGGCGATGCTGAGGATGGCCAGCTGCTTGAGGACCTCGGAGAACTGGCCGCTGGGGATCGACTTGTCGAGCAGGTTCTTGAACACGAACGGGTAGACCACGGTGAAGGCCAGCCCCAGCAGCATGTAGACGAACATCTCGATCTCACGCCGCTTGTGGGGTCGCAGGTAGCGCCCGGCCAGGCGCACGAACTGCGACGTCTTCATGTCGGGGGCGCCGGCGGCCAGCTTCTGGCGCCAGCCCTCCTCCAGGGCGGCCATGCCGGTGCCGTACTCCTTCTGGGCGGCGCCGTCGAGGTGTCCGGGCTGGGCGGTGGCCAGCATGCGCAGGAAGGCCTCCTTGCCCCCCCGGGCCACCAGGTAGCGCACGAAGGACAGGGCCATGGCCGCCGCCAGCTCGCCCTCGGCCTGGCCCAGCCCGGGCAGGTCGATCTCGCGCAGCTGCTCGTCCACGTCCGGGCTGTCGGCCACGTAGAGGCCGTAGCCCTCCAGCAGGGGGCCGATGGTCTCGGCCGCGGGCAGGCCCGCCCCGAACAGCAGGGCCATGGGCCGCTCCAGCGGCTCCGGGGGCGACTCGGGGGTGACGACCATCCAGATCTCGTTGCGGACGCCGTCCACCACGGTGCCGCTGGTCACGGTGCGGGTGGGGTCGTCGAGGTCGGGGAACGGATCGACCAGGCAGATGGTGGGCACCACCCCCCACGGCTCGGAGCCGAGACCGGCCAGGTGGCGCCGGGCCCGGCGGGCGTCGCGGGCCACCCCGGCCACCGCCTGGGCGCCCGTGGTGCCCGGGCGCCAGCGGATGACCGCCGCATCGGTGGGGCGCGACTCCATCTCCTCGAGCACCGGCCGGGCCTTCGCCACCACCGCCTCCGGCTCGGGCGCGGGCGGCGGTTCCGGCGCGGGCGGCGGTTCCGGCGCGGGCGGCGGCTCGGGCGCGGGCGGCGGTTCCGGCGCGGGCGGCGGCTCCGGCGCGGGCATCGCGACGGCGACCGGGCGCAGGACGACCGAACCCAGCTCGATGGTGTCGACCGCCGTGACCAGGGTCGGGCCGTCGATGCGCACGCCGTTGACCAGGGTGCCGTTGGTGCTGCCCAGGTCGGTGACCACCAGCCCGTCGTCGGTGGCGGCCAGGGTCAGGTGTCGACGCGACACCCGCCCGTCGTCGAGGTTCAGCCCGTCGCACTCGCGGCCCACCTCGACGGTGCCGTCCACCACCAGCCGCCGGGGCTCGCGATCGGGCTCCACCACATCCACGTCGTAGCTGGTCATGCCCGCTGCTCCCGTCGCAGTGCCCGCCCGTACCGGCGTTGGCGGCCCAGCCGCATCGATCCCACGGCGAACGCGGCGCCGGCGGCGCCGCCCAGCACCGCGCCGGCCACCACCGTGGCGATCGTCGGCAGCCGGATGGCCAGCACCCAGGCCAGGCCGACGACGGCCACACCGATCAGGGCGCCCATGGTCGTCATCCCGATCATGGCCGCCGTCGACCGCTTGCCCTTGCGTAGCGATCGGGCGAACGACTCGGCGTAGGCCAGGGCGAACAGCAGCACCAGGATCACGGCCGCCCCCGCCGCGGTGAGCAGCCCGAACTGCTTGGTGGTCACCCCGAAGTCGACGTGGCTGAGCGTGACCGGAACGGGCTCGACCCCAGATCCCTCGGTGGCAGGGACGGGGGGACCAGTCAGGTCGAGGCGGGCGGTGAAGCGTCCGCCGTAGAGGTAGCGGGCCGACGAGGCGTCGATGGTGGCCACCTTCCCCGAGCCGAACGGCTTGAGCGGGGCGCTCGACTGCGACACCTGCTGGCCCAGCGCCTGCAGGGTGAGCTTGGCCCGGGTGGCGCCAGGCGCCGCGCCGGCGGCCGCGCCCACCGGGATCGGCTTGGACAGGTCGAGGTGCAGCACCTGGCCGCCAGCCGGGTCCTTGCCGGCCACGGTGACCTGGCCGGGGGGAAGGCCCCCCGAGGACCCGGACCCGATGCCGAGCAACGCCACCAGGATGGTGACGACGACCAGGGCGACGGCGATCAACAGGGGGACGGTGGCCTTCGGGGGCGGGGTCAGGACCTCCTTGACCGGGACCAGCTCGTCCTCGGCCACATCGACCAGGTCGACGCCGGCCCGGTGCTCGGCACCGGTGGGGTGCACGGCCGGCAGGTCGGCGATGGTCGGAGGAGCCGGCGCGGCCGCGGCCGGGGCCGACGCTGGCGGCGGGGGTGCCGGCGCGTCGGGCGGAGCCGTCTCGCCGATGGTGGGCGGCGCCGGGGCCTGCGGGTCAGCCGGCGCATCCGGGTCGGCCGGCTCGACCGTTGCCACATCGGCCAGGGTGGGAGGCCGCGGGGCGGCGCTGACCCGGTCGGTGGCGGCCACGATGGAGCTGGCTCCCATCACCGGCGTGCCCTCGGCGGCCAGCCACCCCGCACCCCAGGCGGCGGTGGCGGCTTCGGCGATGGCCACCCCGAAGGCCTCGGCCGTCGGGTAGCGGTCGGCCGGATCGGTGGCCAGGCCGCGCATGACCACCTCGGCCAGCGCGGCGGGCACGAAGGGCGCCACGTCCAGCAGCGGCACCGGCGACTCGAAGGCGTGCTTGAACAGCAGGGCCATGGCGTCGCCGTCGTCGGCGAAGGGCAGTTGGCCCGACAGCAGCTCGTAGTACATGGTGGCCACGGCGTAGACGTCGGTGGCGGGGGAGAGGTCCGCCCCCGCGCCTGCTCGGGCGCGATGTAGGCGGGGGTGCCCACCACCTCGCCCGCCCGGGTGGCCAGGGTGCCCTCACCCCCCACCACCTTGGCGATGCCGAAGTCGGTCACCTTCAGCGCGCCCGACGAGGAGAACATGAGGTTCTCGGGCTTCACGTCGCGGTGCAGGATGTGGTGCTCGTGGGCCGCCTGGAGCCCGGCGATGCTGGCCAGCACCGCGGCGGTGGCCGCCGGGGGCGTGAAGCCGTCGGTGGAGAACCGGCTCCACAGCGTGCCGCCCGGCAGCTGCTCCATCACCAGCAGGCACAGCCCGTCCTGCTCCACGTAGTCGTAGACCGGGACGATGTGGGGGTGGTCGAGCGACGCCAGCACCCGCGCCTCGGCGGTGAAGCGGGCCCGGACGTCCGGATCGGCGGCGAAGGCCCGGGGCAGCTGCTTGATGGCCACCTTCCGCCCCAGCTGGCGATGGGTGCCGGCCAGGACCACGCCCCAGCCGCCGCGGCCGAGCTCGGCGCCGATCTCGTAGCTGGGGAGGGCCGCCTCGACCTGATCCTGGTCCAGGGTCATGTGGTGGGCTCATCGACGGACACCGGCGGGGCGGCCACGGGCAGGTAGAGGTCGTCGTCGTCCTCGTCGTCCTCGTCGTCCTCGTCGTCCACGGTCGGGTTGGGCGTCAGGTAGCCGAGCACGAAGAACACCGCGGCGAAGATGAGCACCACCACCAGCCACGTCCCGGGTGTGGGCACCCACACCGACAGGGCGGAGAGCGAGAACACCACCACCAGGCCCAGGCCGACGCCCGGGGTGAGCATGCGCAGCCCCCGGCGCCACCGGTTGGGAGGCATGCGGTGGGTGGCGATCGACACCGTCACCCCGATGATGGCCAGGACCGTGAGCACCAGCAGGGCGAGGCCGAACAGGCCGTACACCGAGTCGAGCGAGCCCTGGACGTCGGTCACCATCGACTGCGACGCCAGGTGCTGGTGGCGGGTGTCGGCGATCGAGATGGTGGCCGGGATCAGGCCGGTGGCCTGCCCGTCGAGACCGGTGAGGTCCAACCCGTAGCGCAGGTGGGTGGCCCGGCGGGGCCCGACGGTGAGGTGGACCGCGGTGTCGTAGGCATAGAAGGTGAGGCCGGCGACCGTGCCGTTCAACGAGACGTGGCCCACCGTGACCGGCGTGCTCCCGGCGTTGGTCACCTCGATGTCGATGACGGCCGGGCGGTTCGGGTACAGCTTCACGGGGTGGGAGGCCGACGAGCCGGCCACCGGCTGACCGCCGATGGTGGTGGACAGGCTGACCCCGTTGGACGTGGCCAGCGCCGGGGAGGCCAGCACGGCGAACCCGGTCGACAGCGCCAGGGTGGCCGTGACGACCAGCGCGGCCAGGGGCGCGCCCAGCCGTGGGCCCGATCGGCGTGGGGCGGCAGCTGCGGGCGTCACGTGGGCGACTCCGTTTCCGGGGGCGGGGCGGAGGGCGCCCGGCGGGGCTGGCGGGGGAAGATCTGGCGGCGGAAGGCCAGGGCGCCGATGAGCAGCACGAAGATGATGATGGCCAACGTCGAGGTGGCCGCGCTCACCTGGCTGGCCAGCACGATGTCGAGGGGCGCGGCCAGGATCACGCCGCAGCGCGCCACCACCGTGTATCGGCCGACGCCCAGCGGGCCCAGGGTCAGGGGGGCGTGGAAGGCGCCGCTGGCGCTGGCCCGGGTGCGGCCCACCGAGGTCGAGCCGATGGTCAAGGCGACCGGCGCGCCGGCGTCACACCCCCGGCCGTTGGCGCTCACCGAGGCGCCCGGGGCGATGGCCAACGCCGTCAGCCGCAGGTAGGTGGAGGACGTGATCGGGGCCTCACCGGGCACCGTGGTGGGCGTCGAGTCGATGCTCACGCTGGTGGTCGATCCCGACGAACTGGTCGACCCGGACGAGCCCTTCCCGGTGGTGGTCGTCGCCCCCTTGGCCGTGGTGGTGGTCGCCCCCTTCGCCGTGGTGGTCGTGGATCCTCGGGCCGTCGTGGTGGTGGTGCCCCTCGTCGTGGTGGTGGTCGTCGGGCGCGGCGTCACGGTGAAGGTGGCCGTGGCGGAGCCGTTCAACGGAGCGGTGCCGCAGGAGATCTTGAAGGTGTGGGATCCGACCGCTGTCGACGACGGCAGGGGATAGTTGTAGGGCGCACCTTGGGTGGCGAGCAGGTGACCATCCAGGTAGTACTGCAACCCGGCGCACCTCGGATCCCCCGGAGCGTTGTTCGCGCCGGTGAGCAGCACCACGGTGGACGTGCCCGCCACCATGGTCGAGGGCGTGTCCGTGAGGGTCCACGTAACCGGATTCAGGGTGAAGATGGCCGAGTTCGCGGACAGCAGACGGCCGGTGTTGCCGTCGACGCAGTTCGCCGTGACGGTGTTGGACCCGACGGCTGCGCCGGCGGGCACGGAGCCAGTGGCTGATTGCCCCGCGAGTCCCTGCACCGCCGCCGGCGTCGTGGACCAAGGTTGGCCGTTCCAGGTGAGGGTCACGCTGCAGGGCACAAAGGTCGTCGTGCCCACATCGCCAGGCCAGGGCCCGAACAGGCTCACGGAGACGGACGAGTTCGGCAGACCAGAGGTCGGGTTGAGCGTGATGCCGTGCGGGGCGACCGCGGCCTGACCGGATGAGGTGACCAGGGGGTTCAGGGCCAGGGTCAGGCCGAGCAGCAACGCCACCGCCACCAGGGCGGGCGCTCTGCGACCATGGCGCGGATCACCCATGCGTGCGACCCCTCCCGAGGCGATCGTGGCGTGACGTCGACCAGTATGGTCCCAACGGCCTACCATCGGCAGCGTGCGGACCCGTGGGCTGGTGCCCCGAACCGATGCCGAGCTGGTCGCCGAGGTGCGCGCCGGGCGGTCGGAGGCCTTCGACGAGCTCTACCGGGCCCACGTCGGGGCGGTGCGGGCCGTGGCCGTGTCCCACGTCCGCGATGCCGACACGGTGGCCGACATCATCCAGGACACGTTCGCCCGCGCCCTCCAGCACCTCGACGGCCTGCGCGAGCCCGACCGGTTCCGACCCTGGCTGCTGTCCATCGCCCGCCACGCCGCCGTCGACCAGCTGCGGGCCGGCAAGCGGGTCATCGCCCTCGAAGAGGACCAGGCCGACGCCATCGTGTCCACCGACCCCCGGCCCGACGTGGTCAGCGAGCTCAACGACCTGGCCCAGCAGGTGCAGGGCTGCGTGTCGGGGCTGTCGCGCCGCGACGCCACCGCTGTGGCCCTGGTCACCCAGCTCGGGTTCACCCCCGACGAGGTGGGCGCCGCCCTGGGGGTGAAGTCGGGGGCCGCCAAGGTCATCGTGCACCGGGCCCGGCGCCGCATGCGCCACGCCCTGATGCTCGAGCTCATGGTCAGCCAGCCCGACCTGGGCTGTCCCACCTTCCGGATGCTCGGCCAGACCGATCCGGCGCAGGCCAGCCGACACCTCGAGACCTGCGAGGACTGCATCGACTCGGCCCGGGCCGAGATGGTGTCGAGCCGCCGGGGCCGTCGCGCCGGGCAGCACGCATCGCCCTGACGGTCAGAGCCCTTCGACCCGCAGGCCGCCCTCACGCAGGGTGGTGGCCAGCGCATCGGGGAGGGCGTTGGCGTGCCAGTCGACGGCGAACCCCACCACCTCGTCGTCGGGATAGGCCATGGCCACCCCGGGCGCCAGCAGGACCGCCAGCAGGGCGCTCTCCTGCTCGTCGAGGCTGTCGGCCACGAACGTCCGCAGCTTGGACAGCAGGCGGGCCGCAGCCTCGGGATCGTCGAGGGTCTGGTCGTCGGCGGTCACAGTGGCACTGACGTTACCGGCGCGACCGGGTTACACCGAACCACGGGAGCCGCTCAGCCGGTGGGCCCGACGATGAGGGTCACCGTGGCCGTGTGGCTGGCACCGGAGGCGTCGGTCCAGGTGACCGACACCCGGTCGCCGGGGTGGTGGGCGCTGGTCAGGGCGCTCAGCGTCTTCTGCGAGTCGACGGCCTTGCCGCCGAAGGCGGTGATGGTGTCGCCCCCGGTGATGCCGGCCTTGTCGGCGGGCGACCCGCTGACCACGCCCTGCACGGTGACGCCGTTGGTGGACGAGGAGCCGCTGTTGCCGTTGTTCGAGCCCAGCCCGGAGCCGTATCCCGACCCGTAGCCGGTGCCGTCCGAGCTGGAGTTGGCGGGCGCGATCTCGACGCCCAGGAAGGCCGTCTCGCCGATGTGGATCTTCGAGCTGGCCTGGCCGGCTTCGATCGCCTTGGCGATGGACAGGGCGTGGTTGATGGGGATGGCGAAGCCCACGCTCGACTGGGAGGCGAACTGGTTCTGGGACGAGGCGGCGGTGTCCATGCCGATCACCTGGCCGTTCGTGTTGACCAGCGGGCCGCCCGAGTCGCCGGCCACGATCGGGGCGTCGGTCTGGATGAGCCCGCTGAGCTGCTCGGCGTCCGAGCCGCTCTCGTCGCTGGCCGTGATGGACTGGTTGGTGTCGGTGACCGACCCGGTGACCACGCTGGGCGTGCCGCCGGTTCCCCCGGCGTTGCCGATGGCCACGACCTGGTCACCCGTGGCCACCCTGGAGGAGTCGGCCGTCTGGATCGGGGTGAGGCCCGAGGCGCCCTGGAGCTGGAGGACGGCCACGTCATCGGTGGCGTCGGTGCCCACCACCTGGGCCGTGTAGGTCTTGCCGGTGCTGACCACCGTGGCCGTGATCGAGGTGGCGCCGTCGACCACGTGGTTGTTGGTCAAGATCTCGCCGTTGCTGGTGAGGATCTGGCCGGTGCCGGCCGCCGCCGCCTGCTGGTAGCTCAGCTTGGTGTCGATGTCGACCACCGAGGGGTCGACCTTGCTGGCGATGGCCTGGGCCGAGGCGCTCGACTGCGGGGTGGTGGAAGGCGTGGTCGACCCCGGGCCGAAGCTGTTGCCGTTGCCGCCGCTGCCGAACGGGTTGTTCGAGCCGCCCGAGCCGCCCGAGCCCGAGCTGGGCAGGGTGGTGGCTGGCGGTTGCGCGCTGTTGTGGCTGGTGTTCTGGAAGCCCTCGCGCACCAGGGCACCCGCCCCGATGAGCAGGCTGGCCACGGTGAGGCCACCGACGAAGGCCAGCACGTTGCGCTTGCGGGAGTGGACCGGGGCCACCGGCGGGGCGGCGGGCGGCGGGGTGGGCGCCTGGCCGACCGGGGCGCCGGCCCACCAGAACTGGCCGCCGGGGCTGCGGTGCACCGGCTGGCCCACCTGGGCCCACGGGTTGGGCTGGGCGAGCGGCGCCTGGGTGGGGTTGACCTGGGTGGGGTTGACCTGGGTGGGGTTGACCTGGGTGGGGTTGACCTGGGTCGGATCGGCGGGGCCCCAGGTGCCGGCCTGGGCCGCGGGGCCGAACAGGCTGGGCTGGACGGACTGGACGGGCTGGGCGCCCGGCGCGGCATAGCCGGGATGGCCGGCAGCCGGCGGCGCGGGCGTGGGCGGCGCGGGCGTGGGGGGCGCGGGCATGGGGGGCCGCGGGGCGGCGTGGCCCCAGCTCCAGGCCCCGGTCGACGCGGCTGTGGCCCCCGGCTCGCTCCACGGCGGCGGCGTGGCCGGCCACGTCGACGGATCACCCGGGTCGCCGGGTGGCGTCTGGGAGGCGTCGAACGGTGTGCGATCGTCGGTCATGGTGGGGGCTCCATCGTATTCGCAAAGGCAGTCGGGGCGATCGGTCGGCGGTCCTTCACAGGCATCTCACAGATGCGGCTGAGATGCCCCCTGAGGGCGGTCGACCTGGGGTGATGGCGGTGCGTGGTCACGTGGGGCAGGCCATCGGCGTTCGTGGGGTGTCGGAGCCCTGCTGCTGGTCGGTGCACTGCTCGGCGTGGGGCTGATCAGCAGGTCGGGGGGCGACATTGCGCAGGGTACGCAGATCGCACCGAAGACCGAGGTAAAGCCCATCGCACCGTCCCGGACCGTCCCGGCCACGGCGCCGGGCGCCGGCGACGACCCGGATCACCGTGGCCCCCCACCACCACGGCCACCGACCAGATCCTGCTGCTGCCCAACCTGACCGAGCCCTCCGCCCCCTTGGCTCCCCGCCGACCAGGCCTACGACCTGGCCGTGCTCACCGACGGCGTTCCCGCCCCGGACGCGGGTGGCTCAGGTGGCCGAGTTCCCGGACTCCTGCTGGCGGGCGAAGGCGGCGGACCCGGCCAGGAAGCCCTCGATGTTGTTGGCCTTGCCCACCGCGAACTCCTTGAAGTAGTCGGGGACGTAGACCTCGACCGCGTCCCGCCCGAGGGCGTCGAGGGTGGCGGCCACCAGCTCGGACACGGGTATGGGCTGGATGTCAGCCGTGAACGGGTCGTTGTCGGGCAGGGTGAACAGCTCGGTGTCGACCACGCCGGGGTACACGACCATGGCCCGGACCCCCCGGTCCCACAGGTCGACGCTCAACGACTCCGAGAACACGGCCAGGGCGGCCTTGGACGCGCTGTAGGCCGACTCGCCCGGCGAGGACAGGGTGGCCGCCACCGACGAGACGTTGACGATCCGGCCCGACCCCCGAGCCAGCATCTGGGGCAGCAGGGCCAGGGTGAGCTGCACCGGGGCCAGGTAGTTGACCCGGGTGACGTGCTCCACCGTGGCCAGGTCGAGGGCGGTGACGTGGCGACGCTTCGGGATGCCGGCGTTGTTGACCAGCAGATCGATGCCGCCCAGGGCGTCGAGGGCGTCCGCGGCCAGGGCGTCGACCTGGGCCGGGTCGGACACGTCGGTGGTCCACGAGTGGACGTCCACCCCGTGGGCCTGGCATCGGGCGGCCACCTCGGCCAGGCGATCGGCGCGTCGGGCACAGATGCCCACCGACGCGCCGGCGGCGGCGAAGCTCTCGGCCAGCCCGGCGCCGATGCCCGAGGACGCGCCGGTCACCAGGACCCGACTGCCGGACAGCTCGAAGCCCATACCCAGTTCCCCCTGGCCGGTTCCGATCGGGATCGATCGGGCGTCGTCCTACCTTATGCTCCTGCCATGGCCGCGCATCCACTCGACGCCCTGGTCGGGGCGGAGATCGAGGCGGCGGTGGCCGTCGCCCACCGCCATCCGGGCATGACCGAGGCGGCGCGCTTCGCCTACGTCGGCCTGGACGAGCCCACCAAGGACGAGTGGCGCCGATTCGTGGACCAGGGGTCCGCCCCGCCACGCCGGGTGCGCCTGGTGATCGTGCCCGGTCCGGCCACCGACGTGATCGAGGCGGTCGTCGACCTCGACCGCGGCGCGGTCGTGCGCTGGGACGAGCTGGCCGACCTGCGCCCGGCGCTGCTGTTCGAGGAGTCGCTCATCACCATCGTCGCCCTCATCGACCACCCGGACTGGCAGGCCGCCCTGGCCCGACGGGGGATCACGGACCCCGCCCAGGTGCAGATCGACCCCTGGCCGGCCGGCAGCTTCGGGGTGGCCCATGAAGAGGGCCGGCGCATCACCCGCTGCCTGGCCTACTACCGCGAGCAGCCGACCGACAACGGCTACGCCCGACCCATCGAGGGGCTGATCGCCTTCGTGGACATGGCTCGGGGCGAGGTGCTCGAGGTGGTCGACCACGGCGTGGTGCCCCTGCCTCCCGATCCCGGCGCCTACCGGGGGCCGGACGCCCCGGCGCCCCGCACCGACCTGCGCCCCCTCGAGATCACCCAGCCCGAGGGCGTCAGCTTCGAGCTCGAGGGCAACCAGCTGCGCTGGCAGAAGTGGTCGCTGCGGGTGACCATGGATCCCTACGAGGGCCTGGTGCTGCACACGGTCGGCTACGCCGACGGCGGTCGGGTCCGCTCGATCATGCACCGGGCCTCGGTGAGCGAGATGGTGGTCCCCTACGGCCACCCCGGTCCCATGCACGGGTGGAAGAACGCCTTCGACGTGGGGGAGTGGGGGCTGGGCCGCATGGCCAACTCGCTCACCCTGGGCTGCGACTGCCTGGGCGAGATCCGCTACCTCGACGTGGACTTCGCCTCCGAGCGGGGCCAGGCCCAGACGCTCCCCAGCGCCATCTGCATCCACGAGGAGGACTACGGCATCGGGTGGAAGCACGTCGACCTGCACGCCGGGACCACCGAGGTCCGCCGGTCCCGGCGGCTGGTCATCAGCTCCATCTCGACGGTGGGCAACTACGAGTACGGCTTCTTCTGGTACCTCTACCTGGACGGCACGATCTCGCTGGAGGTCAAGCTCACCGGGATCCTGTCCACCATGGCGCTGGCTCCCGGCGAGCAACCCGACCACGCGTCGGTGGTCGCTCCGCAGCTGGCTGCTCCGTACCACCAGCACCTGTTCAACGTGCGCCTCGACCTCGACGTGGACGGCCCCACCAACACCGTCTACGAGCTCGACGCGGTGGCGGACCCGCCCGGTCCGGACAACCCGCTGGCCAACAGCTTCACCAGCCGGGCCACCCCGCTGTCCACCGAGCAGGCGGCCAGGCGGCTGGTCGATCCGGCCCGCAGCCGCACGTGGAAGGTGGTCAACCCGAACGTGCTCAACGCCCTGGGCCAGCCGGTGGCCTACAAGCTGGTGCCCCAGGCCACCCCGACCCTGCTGGCCGACCCGGCCTCCAGCGTGGCCCGTCGCGCCGCCTTCGCCACCCGGAACCTGTGGGTCACCCCCTACCGACCCGACGAGCGTCGAGCCGCCGGCGACCACCCGAACCAGCACACCGGCGGCGACGGCCTGCCGGCTTGGACGGCGGCTGACCGCGACCTGGCCGACACCGACGTGGTGCTGTGGCACACCTTCGGCATCACCCACATCCCGCGCCCCGAGGACTGGCCGGTCATGCCCGTCGAGTACACGGGCTTCTCCCTGGTGCCCTACGGCTTCTTCGATCGCAGCCCGGCTCTCGACGTGCCCGCCTCACCCGGCCACGACGCCGACCACTGCGGCTGAACGCGCCCGCCGGACATGGGCCGGTCGCCGGGCTCGGGTCTCAGACCCGCAGCAACGCCTCGTTGGGGTGCTCGGGCAGGTGGTCCAGCGGGGTGGCCACCTCGCCCACCGTCGGGCCGACGTGGTCGGCCAGCGGGGCCAGCGCAGCCAGGTCGAAGCCGTAGAGCGCGGCGGCGTTGGCGCCCAGGACCTGGCGCAGCTCGTCGGCCGGGCGGTCGTGGAAGCGCTGGCGCAGGTGCTCGCGGGTGAAGGGACCGGTGCCCTCCTCGTGGGGGTAGTCCGACCCCCACATGCAGCGGTCCACGCCGAGCTTCTGCATGGCCCGCACGTCGTCGGGGCCGGGTTGGCTCGCTCCCACCCAGCAGTTCTGCTGGAAGTACTCGGTGGCTGACCGGGGCAGCACGTCGCCCTCCGCGTAGCGCATCTCGCCGATGCGACCGGTGTCGCGGATCTGGGCCATCATCCGGTCGAAGTGCGCGAGCATCGGCGGCAGCCAGGCACAGCCCATCTCGGTCATGACGAACTTGAGCCGGGGGAAGCGCTCGAAGACGCCGGCGAACAGCAGCTGCACGAACGCCCGCTGCGAGTAGAACGGCACCTCGGTGATGAACAGCAGGGCGGCCGCCGGGTAGCGCCCGTAGTCGGGCAGCCCGGTGCCGCCGTGGCTGTTCACCGGCATGCCGAGGTCCTGGCAGGCCGCCCAGAGCGGGTCGTAGCAGGGGTCGTAGAGGGGCTTGACGTACTTCACGTCGGGCGGGATGGCCGAGATCAGCACGCCGCCGCGCAGGCCGTTGGCGTGGCACCACTCGACATCGGCTATGGCCTCGTCCACGTCGTTGAGGAAGACCTGGCCGATACCGGCCCGGCGGTCGGGGAACCGGGCGCACCAGTCGGCCAGCCATCGGTTGTGGGCTCGGATGCCGGCCAACCGGGCTGGGTACTGATCGTCGGTGGGTGGGCGGGCGAACAGGACGAAGTTGGGGAAGAAGGGCGGCACGGTGTTGGGGAACACCACCTCGCCCACGATGCCGTCGGCCTCCAGGTCGCCGTTGCGCCTGGCGTCGTCCCAGTTGCGGATGCGGCCGCCGTCCTGCAGGTCGCGGAAGGGGTTCTTGTACTTCTCCCGCCAGGCGTCGAACTCGGGGATCCAGGCCGGGTCGAGGTACTCGCGGTACATCTCGTGGCTGCCGCCGGCGTGGCAGTCAGCCGAGATGATCGTGTAGTGCTCACCGGTGGTCGGACGGGATTCCACGTGGCTCATGGGCGAGCACCCCCTGATGCGTCGAATGAGAACCTGTTTCAATTCTACCGGAGCCGGCGGCGGTGAGCACGCCCTCAGGCGGGGACGAAGGCACCCGGCTCGGTGACCACCACGCCGCGCCCGATCCAGTCCTCGCAGACCATGGCTGTGACCACGTCGGCCTGGTGGCACCGGGCCACGGTGCGGCTCCCGTCAGCGGTGTCCAGCACGGCGACGGCCCGCGACGGCTGGCCCCGGTCGTGGATCACCGTGGCCGCCACCACCCTCGCCGGCCCCTGCGCCTCCGGATCGCCGCGGCGCACCCCGGTGGCGTCGGCCACGGCCTCGGTCACGTCGACGTCCACGAACCCGCCGTCGGCTGGCCGGGTCGACCACACCGACCCGCCGAACTTGGTGAGCATCCCGCTGATGGAGGTGACCAGGCCGACGGCGCCAGGGGCGGCCCGCAAGCGCTCGGCCAGCACGGCCAGGGCCTGCAGGCCGTAGTTGTTCAGGGGACCGCCGCCGAACGTCATGCCGCCGGTGACGGTGAGGGCGCCACCCTCGTCCAGGCCCAGCTCGCGGGCCTGGACCCCGACGGCGGCCGGGAAGCAGCTGTAGAGGTCCACCACGTCGAACGCCGCCAGCGCCGCGCCCCGGTCGACGGCGGCCAGCACGGCTCGGCCCACCTCGGCCACCGCCGGCGAGCGGTGCAGGTCGGCCCGGACGCTCAGGGGCACCATGAGGTTCGACTCGGCCGCAGCCAGGGGGAAGATCCAGCGGTCGCGGGGGATGCCGCGACGCTCGGCCTCGGAAACCGAGACCACCACCAGGGCGGCGGCCTGGTCGACGTTCCACTGAGAGCACAGCAGCTTGGTGTAGGGCGTCGACAGCATGCGGTTGGCGTCGCTCGGCTGGGCGATGTGGCTGGCGTCGGGCGCCGAGCGATCCCACGCCTCGGGCCGGGTGGCGGCGACCGCCGCGAACCGCGCCCACAGCGCCCCCAGTCGATCCGCGTTGGCCGCCGGCGGGCGGCCCTCGGCGTGGGCCAGGGCGGACTCGATGAGCGCGTACTGCTGGGCCGGGACGGCCAGGTCGCGCTCGATCTCCATGCGGCTGAGGATCTCGCCGGCCGGCGCCCAGCGCTCATCCGGCGCTCCTCCGGCCCGCCCTTCCCGGGTCGGGTCCAGCTCGATCCCCTCGATGGCGGCGCGGAGCTGGCGGTGCTTGTCCTCGCCGCCCACCACCAGGGCCACGTCCACCCGGCCGTCGGCCACGGCACGCACGCGGCGCGGGTGAACAGGGTCTGCTGGAGCACGCCCACCTCGGCCAGCACCGTGTGGGCCGAGGCCCCGACGGCCTGGGCCAGGTGCCGCCCCGGATCGGTGTGGGACCAGATGCCCTCGGGCACCAGCACCAGGCCGATGCTGGCCAGCAGGTCGTCGGCCGAGCGGGCACCGGCGTCGACCGCGGCGGCGCGGGTGACGTCGCCCATCAGCTCGAGCGCATCGCGAGCGGCGATCGGATCGTCATCGCGTTGGGTCAGGGTGGCGGCGCCGACCAGCACGGGGGTGCGGGGATCGAGCCCCCGGGGCACGGTCATGTCACCCCGCGGGGTTCGGGATCGGGCCGGGTGCAGTGCAGATGGGGGTGGCGATGGGATCCGAGGCGCTCGTGTTCTTGGGCGCCGGCAGGGTCGGCGGGTGCAGGAAGGCAGGTGTGGCGTGCAGGTCGAGCGAGTCGAGCAGGTTGTCGGCCGCGCCGTCCCGCCTGGTGAGCGCCGGGAGGTTCCACTTGTGCTCGGCCAGGCTCAGGACCGAGGTGTGGTCGTGCACCACGTGGGAGACGTACTCCTTCCTGGCGTAGGGCGAGACGATGGCGGCCGGCACCCGGAACCCGTAGCGGTCGAACCCGAAGGGCTGGTCGCCCGGCTTGTAGCGCGGCGGGATGTCGTCGGGGGCGAGGGCGGGCGGCGGGGGGACGTGGTCGTAGTACCCGCCGTGCTCGTCGTAGATCCAGATGAACACGGTCTTGGACCAGTTGGGGCTCTGCATCACCGCGTCGGTCACCTTGGCCGCGAAGGTCTCACCCACGCTGATGTCCTGGGGGTCCTCCTCCGACTGCTTGTCGAAGTCGGGCTCGAGCAGGCTGAAAGCCGGCAGCTGGCCAGCCGCGGCATCGACGTAGAACTGCGCCATCTTGGCCGTCTTGTCCACGTTCTTGGCCAGGTCGGGCAGGTAGAGGCCGAGGCTGGGACCGCTCTGGTAGTAGTCCTTCCAGGTGATGCCGTGACGGTTGAAGGCGTCGAAGATGGTGCCGTTGGTGGGGACCAACGTGGTGGCGTCGGGCTCGGGGCTGGTGTGGATCGTGCCCATCGACGTGCCCGAGAGCAGGTACCGACGGTTGGGGTAGGTCTGACCGAAGCAGGAGGCGAACCACCGGTCGCAGACGGGGAAGGTCTTGGCCAGCCCGTAGTAGAAGGGGATGTCCTGACCGTCCCAGTACCCCATGGCAGTGGGCCCACTCAGGGACCGCACGAAGCCGTCCATCTTCCCGTCGTCCCACTGGGTGATCATGTCGTTCCACTGCTGGCTGGGCAGGCCGTCGGGCTGGCAGGTGTTGGCCATGCGGAACAGGGGCACGGCGGTGCCGGAGGCATCCAGATTGGGGTGGGCGGGCACGGGCTTGCCCGCCTTGTCGAGCTTCAGGCCGTCGCCGCGCCCGAGCACGCCGAAGTAGTTGTCGAAGGAGTGGTTCTCCATCATGAGTACGACGATGTGCTCGATCTGGGGCAGCAGGTCGGTGCCCTCGGGCTTGGACGGGTCCGGGCGCTCACCCACCTGGCGCACGCGGGCGGTCGTGGTCGTGACCGCTCGCGTGGTGGCCGTGGCCGAGGTGGTGGACTTGCCGCTGCTGCAGGCCGCCAACGAGAAGCCGGCCGCCGCCGCGGTGCCGCCCAACAGGAACGACCGGCGCGAGATGGTCATCGGGTCCCCTCCTTGGAGCTCGGCCTCATGGTGCCACCCCCAGCCGACCCGAGGAGACGGCGGCCCGAGATCATCCGAACAGGTCGCGGCGGGGTTCGTCGGTGTAGACGGGGTCGCGGTCCTGGTCGAAGGCGCGGATGGCCTCGGGCAGGTTCTCGGTGAAGCCCAGCATGAGCTGGTTGCGGTCCTCGATCTCGATGGCCGAGGTCAGGCTGGGGTTCTCCAGGTTGACCCAGATGACGTCCTTGGTCATGGCCAGGCCGTAGGGGCTGTAGCGGGTCATGGCGGCCGCCACCTCCAGCGCGGCGTCCACCACCTCGCCCTCGGCCACCACCCGCGACACCAGGCCCATGCGCAGCGCCTCGGCCGCGTCGACGGTGCGCCCGGTCAACAGGATGTCGTTGGCGTGGGCCGCTCCCACCAGGCGGGGCAGCAGCCAGCTGGCCCCCAGCTCGGTGCTGGTGAGGCCGTTGACGATGCCGGTGCTGTTGAAGGTGGCCGACTCCGACGCGAACCGCAGCTCGGCCCCCAGGGTGAGGCACATGCCCCCGCCGTAGGACGGCCCGTTCACCGCGGCGATCACCGGCTGGGGCATGGCCCGCATCGTCGGGATGAGCCGGGAGTAGTAGCGCATGGAGCGTTGCGCGATGCGGCCCACCGAGAGGCCGTCGATGTTGGGGATGATCCCGTAGTCCTTGAGGTCGAGGCCCGAGCAGAAGGCTCGGCCGGCGCCGGTCAGCACCACCACCCAGCAGTCGTTGTCGGCCGCGGTGGCCTCGAGGGCGTCGTGCAGCTCGATGACCAGGTCGATGGACATGGCGTTCAGCCGCTCGGGGCGGTTCAGGGTGACCAGGGTGACGTGGGGGAGCGGGTGGTCGACCAGCACGAGGCTCATCCGGCGACGTTACCGGGGCCGGTCGACCACCCGCCGCTCGCCAGGCCGTACGCTCCGGCCATGTCGACGCGCGCGCTGGCCGCCGCCGCCCTGGGCCTCTTCGCGGCCGACGACGTGGTGGTGATGCGCCTCCAGGGCGAGCTGGGCAACCAGCTCTTCCAGTTCGCGCTGGGCACAGCCCTGTCGCGGCGACTCGGGTGCCCGCTGCGCTTCGACGTCGAGCACCACGACCCCACGCTGGCCCACTGCATCGGCACGGCGTACGTCGAGGCGTCCGACGTCGACCTGCTGCGGGTGGCCGAGCTGCGGGCCACCCCCGTCGACCAGTGGGTGCGGACCGTCCAGCTGCGGGTCTGGTTGCCCCTGCGCCGGCGCCGGCATCGCCCCGAACGCCACCTCAACAGCAAGGAGGCGTTCCGCCACGACCCCCGTGTCGACCAGCTGGTGGCACCCTGCTTCATCCGCGGCCACTTCCAGTGCCTGGCGCTGTTCGAGTCGGTGCTCGACCCCGTGATCGACCACGTGCTGACCGAGCTGGGGGAGGCGCCGGCCGAGACGCCGGCCAGCCCGCCGGTGGTCGGCCTGCACTTTCGCCGGGGCGACTACCTGCCGCGGGGCTGGGAGCTGTCCATGGACTACTACGATGCCGCCCTGGCCCGGGTCGACGAGCAGCTCGGCGAGGTGCAGCTGCGGATCTACGCCGACGACGCCGTGTTCGGCGGCCTCATGGTCGAGCACCTCCGGGGGCGGGGACGGTCGGCCGAGCTGGCCACCGACCAGGGCGTCCACGCCCACCCGGCGGTCGACGCCCTGGTGGACATGGCCCGCTGCGACCACCTGGTCATCGCCAACTCCACCTTCTCGTGGTGGGCCGGGGCCCTGGGGGACCACCTCCGGCTCGGTACCGTGGCGCCCGGCGCCGGCCGGCTGGTGCTGGCCCCCGAGCGCTGGCGTCGGGACCGCCCGCCCCCCGACCTGGTGCGACCGGGGTGGCAGACGGTCGCCGCCGGGGTCTAGGTCGACACCGGCTGGCCCGGCTCGGCCAGCTCGGCCAGCGGCGGCTGGCTCATCACATGGGTGACCCACCACTCGGGCGCGGCCCCCAGCAGCGTGTCCAGGTTCCAGTAGTCGCGCCACAGCACCAGCAGGCCGTCGGGTCCCACCTCCTGAACCGACACGAAGGGCAGGGTCACCGACGTCTGGTCGTCGAAGTGCCACGTCTCGGCGTGCTCGGTGACCACGGTGTTGCCGTCCACCACGATGCGCTCGATGGCGTGGTCGAAGGACTGCACCGGCTCGAAGCCGATGCGGATGCGGGCCGCGATCTGGGCCGGACCGGTGGCGCCCCCGTCGTCCACCGGCACGTCCGCGTAGAAGCCGTCCAGGGCGAACATCGAGCCCACGGCATCGAGGTCGCGCACCACGTAGAGCAGGTGCCAGAACCGCTCGGCCAGGGCCCGCAGCTGCTCGGGATCCATCGTCGGGGCGTCGGATGGGGCCATCAGGGCACCTCCATGAAGCTGGTGAAGCCATAGGGGGCGTAGGGGCCCAGGAACATGTACTCGTGCAGGCCGTAGCCCACGTCGCCGTCGCTGGTCTCGAACCGGGCCACGGCGTCGACGATGCCGAAGAACCGCTCCCGGTCGGCCTCGGTGTCGAGGGTGAGCCCCTGCACCACCAGCGGGCCCTGCCAGGCTCCGTGCTTCCAGTCGGCGTCCATCCCGTAGCCGGTGCCGATGCCGATGTGGCTGTTGAGCAACGGGGTGACGGCCACCTCCAGGGGACCGCCCGGGGCGTGGGGGAACGACAGGATCGACTCCGACACCATGCGGGTGCCGGGCACGAAGGTGTGGCGGTGCTCGGGCGACCCCAGCCACTCGGGCTCGCGGGTCGGATCGTTCCAGATCTTCACCGCCTCGTCCATCACCCGGGAGGCCGGCTTGCCGTCGACCGCGTCCGGCTCCTGCACGATGTAGAGGATCGAGTAGTCGTCGAACTGCATGGGCGCGTAGTTCCACATCCCCGACACCGACGGGTCGTCGGCGTGGATGCCCGGCGCCTCGGCCTCACCCACCGGGCGGACGCCCCACGAGCGGTCCCGGGTGCCCTTCCAGCGATCCGGGGTGACCTCGATGACGTCGTCGTCCAGGCGCATCTGGCCGGTCCAGGTGCCCGTCTGGGCGAAGCGCATGGTGTCGAAGAGCACCCGGCCGTGCTTGCGGATGTAGTGGCGCGGCTCCTCGAAGGCGGGGATGGCGCCGTCCCAGCGCAGGTCGTAGGACACGCCCCACTCGTTGGGTTCGAGCACCACCCGCAGCGACCTCAGCGGCTCGATGACCTCGACCCGCAGCGGCCCCACCGACGTGTCGCGACGGTCGACCAGCTCCTTGGAGGAGCGGACCACCCGGTGCTCGGTGCCCCGGCGCACCAGGGTGAAGGCGTCCGACACCCCCAGGTTGGGGTACTGGCCCAGGCCCAGGATCAGGAACAGCTCGTCGCTCGAGCCGTGGAGGTTGAAGTAGTAGCGGTCGTAGAAGTTGCGATCGCTGGTGCCCACGTGGCGGATGGTCTCGGCCACCTGGTGCACCGGGAAGTCGTCCCAGGACGAGAGCACAGGTCCCCCTTGGTCGGCGCCTGACGCGGCGTCAGATCTTGCCGAACCTAGCCCAGCCCGACCTCATGGGTCGGTGCGCCTGCCGGCGCACCTCGTCAGGTCGTGTAGTCGGCGTTGATGCGCACGTAGCCGTCGGTGAGGTCGCAGCCGTAGACCGTGAAGCTCCCCGAGGCGATCCCCAGGTCGACGGCGATGACCACCTCGTCGCCGGCCAGGTAGCCGCTCAGGGCGCTCAGCGCCGCCTCGTCGAGCAGGTGCGGGTAGACCTCGGCCTCACCGAAGGCGATGGTGACCCGGTCGGGGTCGATGTCGGTGTCCTCCTGGCACTTGCCGATGGCCATGGCCACCCTGCCCCAGTTGGGGTCGGCGCCGTGCACCGCCGTCTTGACCAGCGGCGAGTTGACCACCGCCTTGCCCACCCGCTTGGCCTGCTGGTCGTCGCGGCCGCCGGTGACCCGCACCTCGATGAGCGTGGTGGCGCCCTCGCCGTCGGCTGCGATCTGGCGGGTCAGCTCGAGGGCCACCTGACCAAGCGCCGCCTCGAGGTGGGCGGCGGAGACCGGTCCTGCCGCCCCCGAGGCCATGACGGCGGCCGTGTCGCTGGTCGACGTGTCGGTGTCGATGCTCAGGGCGTTGAGCGTGCGGTCGATGACGCGGCGGAACACGAGGTCGAGCGGCCCGGCCGGCAGCTCGACGTCGGTGACGAACAGCGCGATCAGCGTGGCCATGTCGGGCTCGATCATGCCCACGCCCTTGGCCATCCCGACGACGGTGCCGGGACCGCAGGTGGCCGAGGCCACCTTGGCGACGGTGTCGGTCGTCATCATGGCCGCCGCCACCGCCTCGGGATCGGCCCCACCCCAGGCGTCGTCTGCCCCCAGGCCGTCGAAGTGGGCCCGCACGCGGTCCATCGGGTACGGCCGTCCGATCACGCCGGTGGAGGCGATGAGCACGTCGTCGGACGCGCACCCCACCAGGGCCGCCACGCGCTCGACCACCTCCTCGGCATCGGCGCGACCCTGCGGCCCGGTGGCCACGTTGGCGTTGCGGGCGATGACCACGAAGGACTGCAGCCGTCCATCGGCCGCGTGGTCCCGGCTGATGGTGACGCTGGGGCCCTCGAACCGGCTCCGGGTGAACACGGCGGCCGCAGCCACGGGCTCGCGGGCGACCAGCACCGCCACGTCGTCGTCGGCGTCCTTGATGCCGATCGAACCCACGTGGGCGCGAAAGCCCGCGGGCCAAGGGGTGGAGGGCATCGGTCGATTCTGGCAGGCTCAGGGGGCCATGCCACAACCGATCATCGACGCTGGGGTCGGTGCCGGGGTCGACGTCGCTCCCGCCGGCGTCAACCCGTTGTCCGGGAACCCCCTCCGCCACCGCGACGACGTGGCGCGAGCCGCTCGGGCCTGCTACGACCCCTTGCTGGCCCACCTGAGCCCCGCGGGGGCGCGGGTGCGCCTGGGCCCAGCCGCGGCCAGCTTCGACCCCGCGGCGGCCGAGCTCGAGGGGTTCGCCCGACCGCTGTGGGGGCTGGCCGCGCTCCACGCCGGGGGCGACGCCTTCGACCACTGGGAGCGGGTGCGAGAGGGCCTGGCCAGCGGCACCGATCCGTCCCACGTCGAGTACTGGGGTCCCGTCGTCGACCACGACCAACGCACGGTCGAGGCCGGGGCCGTGGGCGCGGCGCTGCTGCTCGCCCCCGACCAGCTGTGGGAGCCGTTGGAGACCTCGGCCCGCACCCACGTGGCCCGGTGGCTGTCCGCCGTCGACCGCTGCGCCATCCGTCCCAACAACTGGCTGTTCTTCCGGGTGCTGGCCGACCTCGGCCTCGAGCGGGTGGGTGTGGGCTACGAGCGTCGGGCGCACCAGGAGGCCCTGGACGGCATCGACGAGCTGTACCGAGACGATGGCTGGTACCGCGATGGGCCCGACGGCACCTTCGACTGGTACGGCGCCTTCGCCCTCCACACCTACGGGCTGGTCTACGCCGCGTCCGGCCTAGGCCAGGCCGACCGCGCCGAGCGCTTCCGCCAGCGCGCCGCTCGCTTCGCCCAGGACCTGCAGCACTGGTACGGACCGGACGGCGCCGGTCTGGCCTACGGCCGGTCCATGACCTATCGGTTTGCCCAGGCCGCCTTCTGGGGCGCCCTGGCCCTGGCCGACGTGGAGGCCCTGCCCTGGGGCACGGCGAAGGGGCTCTACCTGCGCAACCTGCGCTACTGGTCGGGGCGTCCGATCGCCGATCGCGACGGCGTGCTTAGCGTGGGCTACGGCTACCCCAACCCGCGGGTGGCCGAGGGCTACACCTCACCTGCCTCGCCCTACTGGGCCATGAAGGCGTTCCTCGCGCTGGCCGCGCCCCCCGACCACCCCTTCTGGCTGGCCGAGGAGCTGGCCCTGGAGCCGCCCTCGCGAGCCGTGGTCCAGGCCCGCCCCGGCCTGGTGCTGAGCCACGACCCGGAGCAGGTGCTGGCCCTGGCCACCGGCCAGCCGGTCGCCCCGTGGCTGAACGACGGAGCGCCCAAGTACCAGCGGCTGGCCTACTCCTCGCGGTTCGGGTTCAGCCTGGACGTGACCCGACCGGATTCGGGGGGTGCGGGCGACTCCACCTTGTGGCTGGTCGACGCCGAGGGCGATCAGCGCCAGCGGGGCACCCCCGAGGACGTGGAGATCGACGGGGAGCTGGTCGCCTCCCGCTGGCGTCCCTGGCCCGATGTGGTGGTGGACACCGTGATGTGGGGGCAGGCGCCGTGGCACGTCCGGGCCCACCGCATCCGCACAGGCCGTCGCCTGCGGGCCCGCGAGTTCGGCTTCGCCCTGGGCCTCGATCCCGACCCGTCCGGCGCGCCCACCCACGTCGACCAGCTCCGCGCCGATGCGGCGCTGGTCACCTCGCCCCGCGGTCGGTCGGGCCTGATCGCCCTGCGGGGTCGGCGGCGCCCGGAGGTGCGCTCGGCCAGCCCCAACAGCAACCTGGAGTGGCCGGCCACCCGGGTGCCGGTGCTGAGCGACGCCCTCGGGATCGGCACCCACGACTTGGTGTGCCTGGTGCTGGGCTCAGGGCCTGCCGGCATCGACGCCTGGGACGACCCGCCCGAGGTGCCGGCGGCGGTGGCCGCGCTGCTCGACCGGCGGGCCCGCCGGCGATCGGCCGCGGTCGTGGCCGTGACCGGCGCGGGCGCCCGGGCGGCCAACCGGCTGCCCCGGCCCCGGGCGAAGCTCCGACGCCTTCGCGACCGGGTGGCCCGGCCGACGCGGTGAGCGCTCAGTCGCCGCCGGGGCAGTTGATGGTGGCGCCCTGGGCCTGGAGGTCGGCCAGCGGGGCGACCAACTGCTCGCCCAGCGCCCGGCGCGTGTCTGGCGAGAGCGGGTCGATGGCGTAGCGGCGCACGCCCTCCACGTGGGTGGGGGCGGCCTCGTCCAACACCCGTTGGCCGTCGGCGCTGAGCACGGCGAACAGCCCACGTCGGTCGGTGGGGCACGGCCGCCGCTCGACCAGCCCGGCGGCGACCAGGCGGTCGACCCGGTGGGTCAGCCGGCTGCGCGACACCAGGGCCTGCTCGGCCAGATCGCTCATGCGCAGGCGGTGGTCGGGGGCCTCGGACAGCTGCACCAGGATCTCGTAGTCGGCCAGGCCCAGCCCGTGGCTGTGGCGCAGCTCGGCATCGAGGCGGTCGAACAGCAGCAGGGAGTGGCGCAGCCAGGTGCGCCAGGTCTGCTGCTCCTCCTCGTCGAGCCACTGCACGTCGGTCACCCGACCATCGTAGGGGCGTGCAACGATGCCGCGATGCCCGACGGTCGCTTCGCCCCCAGCCCCACCGCCGCGCTCCACCTGGGGAACCTCCGCACCGCCTTGCTGGCCTGGTTGTTCGCTCGGGCCGACGACGCGGCCTTCCGGGTCCGCATGGAGGACCTCGACCCAGCCGCCTCGTTCGTCGCCCACGGCCAGGGGCAGCTGGACGACCTGGCGGCTCTCGGGCTCGACTGGGACGGTCCGGTCACCTGCCAGCGCGAGCACCCGCAGCGCTTCGCCGACGCCATCGCCCGCCTGGTCGACGCCGGACGGACCTACCCCTGCTGGTGCACCCGAGCCGAGATCCACCAGGCCACCCTGGCTCCCCACGGGCGGGGGGTGAGCCCCGCCGGTGCCATCGCTCCCGCCGGTGCCTACCCCGGCACCTGCCGCCGGCTCACCCGGCGCCAGCGCGCCGAGCGCGAGGCCAGCGGCCGGCCCGCGGCCCTGCGCCTGCTGGCCGGCGGCCCCGAGGTCACGGTCGTCGACCAGCTGTGCGGTCCGGTGACCGCCGTGGTCGACGACCTGGTGCTGCGCCGCAACGACGGGATCGCCGCCTACAACCTGGCCGTGGTGGTGGACGACGGCGCCCAGCGCATCGGGCAGGTGGTGCGGGGCGACGACCTGCTCAGCTCGACCCCGCGCCAGATGCACCTGGCCCGGCTGCTGGGGATCGAGCCACCCACCTACGCCCACGTCCCCCTGGTGCTGGGACCTGACGGCCAGCGGCTGGCCAAGCGCGATGGCGCCGTCACCCTGGCCCAGCGCCGGGCGCGGGGCGAGGGCCCTGCCCAGGTGCGGTCGCGGCTGGCCGCCAGCCTGGGTCTGGCCGAGACGGGGGAGCCGGTGGCTCCCGACGAGCTGGTGTCGCGGTTCGACCCCGGCGCGCTGGACCGCCGGCCGTGGGTCGTGGAGGACGCCTGACGCGCCGGGCCCGCCGCTCAGCGCTTGGCGATGATGGAGAGCCCGTCGCCCACGGCCAACATGACGCAGTCGACCCGCGGATCGGCCACCACCTGGTCGTTGAAGGCGCGCAGGGCCACCGTGTCGTCGGAGGTGTCGCCGGGGTCGATCACGTTGCCCGACCACAGCACGTTGTCGACGAGGATGAGCCCGCCGGTGCGCATGCGGGGGACCAGCTCATCGAAGTAGCGCGCGTAGCCGGTCTTGTCGGCGTCGATGAAGGCCAGGTCGAAGGCGGGCTCGGGATCGAGGGCCGCCAGCGTGTCGGCCGCCGGCCCGATCTCGAGGGTGATGCGGTCCGACACCCCGGCCCGGTCCCAGTACCTGCGGGCGATGCCGGTCCACTCCTCGCTCACGTCGCAGCACAGCAGGTGGCCGTCGTCGGGTAGTCCCCGGGCCACGGCCAGCGAGGAGTAGCCCGTGAACGTCCCCACCTCGACCGCCTGGCGCGCCCCGATGGCGCTGGTCAGCAGCGTCATGAAGATGCCCTGCTCGGGGGAGATCTGCATGCGGGCGAATCCCCCGGTCGCCTCCGCCGTCTCGGCGATCAGGTCGGCCTGGATCTCGTCGATGGCCGAGCTGTGGGCCATCAGGTACGCGTGCACCTCGGCGCTCAGGTGGAAGGACTTGGGTTCGCGCATGGTGCCATCGTCGTCGCCACCCGACCGGCACTCAAGTCCGCCGGGGGACCCGACGATCTAGGTCCTATGACCTACGCGAGCGGAGTGGCCCGGGTCAGCACGCGCCGTGCCCGCCTCGGGCGGGGCATGGCCCTCGGCGTCCTGGTGGTCGGGCTCATGGCGTGCAGCGGATGCCTGTTCAGCCCCGGGAACCCGGGGAGCGCCCAGATCACGCTGACCATCGACACCAGCCAGGCCAACCGCGCCATCTCGCCGCTCGTCTACGGCCTCAACTCGCCCACCAGCGCCCAGTTGGCGGCCACCCGGGCCACCCTGGTCCGACTCGGCGGCAACCGCTGGACGGCCTACAACTGGGAGACCAACGCCTCCAACGCGGGCAGCGACTACTGCTACGAGAACGACGACTACCTCAGCTCATCGACCACGCCGGGCGCCGCCATCAAGCCCACGGTGACCGCGGCGGCCGCGGCCGGGGCCACCTCGCTGATCACCATCCCCATCGTGGACCACGTGGCCGGCGACGAGGGTGCCCAGTGCAACATCCAGAACACGCCCAACTACCTGGCCCTCCACTTCGACCAGAACCTGCCCACCAAGGGCTCGGCCTTCTCGCTGCACCCGAGCACCACCGACGGCAAGGTGTACCAGGACGAGTTCGTGAACTGGCTCAAGCAGGCCGTCCCGGGCGCACCGGTGATGATCCAGCTCGACAACGAGCCCGACCTGTGGAGCCAGACCCACCCCGAGGTGCACCCCAACGCCGTCGCCTACGCCGAGCTGGCCCTGCGCGACGCGGCGTACGCCAAGGCGGTCAAGGCCGTGTGGCCGTCGGTCAAGATCGTGGGTCCGGTCAACTACGGCTGGGAGGGCTTCACCAACCTCCAGAACGCCAGCGACGCCGCGGCGGACGGCGACTTCGTGGACTGGTACCTCCACGCGATGAGCTCGGCGTCCACCGCCACCGGGGAGCGGCTCATCGACGACCTCGACGTCCACTGGTACCCCGAGGCCACCGGCGGGGGCGTGCGCATCACCAACGACGCCTCGGGGGACGGCGCCGCGGAGGTCGCGGCGCGCGAGCAGGCCCCGCGCTCGTTGTGGGACCCGTCCTACGTGGAGAGCAGCTGGATCACCGACGACGTGCTGCACGGTCCCATCGACCTGCTGCCCGGCCTCCAGTCCAAGATCGCGGCCGACTACCCCGGCACCGGGCTGTCGGTGAGCGAGTGGGACTACGGCGGGGGCAACGAGATCAGCGGGGCCATCGCCGATGCCGACGTGCTGGGCATCTTCGGCCAGCAGGGCGTCACCGACGCCGCCTACTGGCCCCTGTTCAGCAACGAGACGTTCTCCACCGCCGCCTTCGAGGCCTTCCGCAACTACGACGGCAACGGCGGCTCGTTCGGTGACACCTCGGTGCAGGCCACCAGCAGCGATCCGGCGACGGCGACGGTGTACGCCTCGATGATGGCGGCCAACCACGACCAGGTGGTGCTGGTGGCCATCAACAAGGCCACGACGGCGCGCACCGCGGCGGTGGAGCTGACGGCCGAGACCGTCTTCCACACGGCCGAGGTGTACACGATCACCTCGGCCAAGGCGGCGCCGGTGGCCGCCGCCGGGCTGACCACGTCGGCGCAGAACGCCTTCCTGTACACGATGCCGGCGCAGTCGATCTCGATCATCGTCCCTAGCGCCTGATGAGGGTCTTGACAGCCGTGGTAGTGGTACATCATGGCGGATACGAGATTCTACTCCTTGGTGCGCACGGCTACCATCTCGGCAACGGCAGCCGGGCTCCTGATCGGCACCGGCGGGGTCCTCGCCCCTCCAGCCGGTAGCACACCGGTCGCGGCCCCGGCCGCGCCCGTGCTGTGGTCCGGCGTGGTGCGCGACGCCGCCGGCCGGCCGGCAGCCGGGGCGGTAACGCTCTACGTGCGCGACGGCAAGGACCAGCTGCACCCGCTCAGCTCGGCCGTCACCGACGGGCATGGGGCGTTCGTGGCCCGCGCCGCCTGGTCGCCGACGCTGGCCGGGCTGACCGACCCCACCGGCAACCTCACCGTGGTGGCGGTGGCCGGCACCGGGGGCCAGGGCAGCATCGCCATCAACACCGTGCGGTGGCTGCCCGAGGTCGGGCGGTGGGCGCCGGCCGGGCCGGGCCTGGCCGCCCAACGCTCGTTGTCCGGGCTCCGCTCGCGACCCTCGACCGACGAGCTCAGCCGGGCGTTCGGCCCGCTCGACGGGGTGTCGACCGACCTGCGGGTGGTCGACTCGCCGGCGGCCTCCGCCGCCGCCGAGGCGGCCGGACTCCAGCCGCACGTCCCCGGCCCCAAGTACAACCCCGGCTGCACGGCGTGGGGCAGCGCCGAGTTGGCCCCGAGCAAGTCCTACATCGGCGCGTCGAACGTGGCCAAGAACAGCCCCTGGGCCGTCGGGTTCACCTATCAGAACACCGACACCAGCTCCTACACCGTCGGGTTCACCGCCAACGGCAGCAACACCTGGTCCGTGGCCGGGAGCACCACCACCGGCTCCTCGCTCACCCTCACGGGCGGCGGCACCACCACGGCCAGCTCCACCCAGGACATCGGGCGCAAGTACTGGATCAGCAGCTACACGTACGAGTACACGTGGAAGTGCTGGTTCTACCAGGGGCCGCCGCCCGGCGACCCGGGCGAGTGGCCCACCTACTACACCGTCGAGAAGGGCGGCTGGTACAGCGACTTCTCGGCCGACACGTGGGGCCTGATGCCCGCCTGCAGCGCGCCCAGCGGCTCCCACGACGACTTCGTCGTCGGCCCCACCCTGTACGCCCAGTCCGACGCCAACACGTACACGAGCTTCAACAACTCGTACACCGCCAGCATCCCGACCAACCCGAGCCCGTTCACGGGTGGGGTGACCGTGACGAACGTCAACTACTTCGGGGCCACGATCACCAACAAGTACACGAACAACTCGACCACAGCCAGCAAGCACCTCTGCGGGACGTCCGCGAAGCCGGTGAAGGAGAGCACGTGGGTGGTGGCCGGCAACATGAGCAGCTGACGATGGCCCAGCCCTCACGGCTGCGGCGCGCCGCACCGCTCGCCCTGGCCGGTCTCATCGCGCTGGTTGGCTGGAGGTGGATCGACACGGCGTCGCAGCTGAAGCCGCCTCCGGGCGCGACGGTCGTCCCGACCGCCTCCGGCCCCCTGCAGCCCGAACCCGGCTCCGGCTGGCGTCTCGGAGGCTCCGCCGCCTCACCCCAGAGCGTGTACCGCAGCTACGGCAACATGATCGCCAACACCGACGACCAACCGATCTCGGTGATCGGCTACCGACCGATCGGCGCCCACGGCCTGGTGGTGGTCGGGGTCGAGCTGGTGCCCTACGCCGACGGTGCCTCGGCGGGTGCCGGCATGCTCGGCTTCCCGGCCGTGCTCCGCGACGACCTCAAGGGGCAGCTGCTCGGTCGGATGCCGGCCACCGTGCCGCCCCACGGCGACGACCACGGCCAATCCGTGCTGGGTCGGGCCCAGTGGCTCGTGGTCGGGTACCGACTCCGCGACGCGGGCGTGCGCCGCGGCTCGCTGCAGGCCATCGAGCTGACCTACGTGGTCGGCTCCTCGCACCACCGGCGACGGGTTACGGTGCCCGAGCACATCGCCCTGTGTTTCCACGTCCGGTGCAACCCGGACGACTCACCGTGACCCTGACCGGACGGACCATCGAGCTGCGGGCGTTGGTGCCCGACGACTACGGGCCGCTCTACGACCTCTGCAACTCCGCCGGCATGACCACCTGGCGCAACCTGGCCCGCGACGTGCCGCCCGATGCCTTCCCGGGCTTCCTGTGGGAGGGCGTGCACTCCCAGCGCGTCATCTGCCCGCGCGGACAGCCCCGCCGGTGCCTGGGCCTCGTGAGCCTGTTCAACGAGGACGGCGCCAACCAGGTGGCCTACCTGAGCGTGCTCGTCGACCCGGAGGCGACCTCGGCCACAGCCGGGGGTGAGGCGGCCGCCCTGTGGCTGCGCCACGCCTTCGCCACCACGTCGTTGCGCAAGGTCTACGCCGAGACCACCGACCTGTCCCTGGCCCGGGCCGACGGCGTGCTCCGGTTGCCGGGCGCCCGGGAGGAGGGTCGCCTGCGCGGCCACCTGCTGCGGGGCGGCCAGACCCACGACCTGGTCGTCCTGGCCTTCTGGCGCGACACCTTCCTGGCCGACGGCCGCGACGTGCTGGCCTTCCTCGACCGAGCCGACGTGGGCGCCGCCGACCCCGGGATCGGCCTGGACCGGTCCGGCCGGCTCGGCTCCTTCGACCAGTTCACCGACGAGCTGATCACCACCTTCCCGGATCTGGTCACCCACCCGACCGGGGGGGCGCTGGCCGGCGGCTGCCGTCTGGCGGACGACCTCGGCCTCGACTCGATCGCCATCCTCGAGGTCGTGTCCTGGGCCGAGCTCCGTCACGGCGTCGCCCTGCCCGACGCCGCGCTGGTCGACCTGCGCACCCTGCAGGACCTCTACGGGGCGCTCGAATCGGTGCCCTGAGGGCTGGCGGTCAGGGCATCGACGACAGGCGATCGCGGCAGTCCGGGCACACCGGGAACTTCTCGGGGTCGCGCGTCGGGATCCACCGCTTGCCGCACAAGGCAGTGATCTCCTTGCCGTAGATCATGGCGTCGGTGAGCTCGGACTTCTTGACGATGTGGGCGAAGCGCTCGTGGTCGCCCTCGCTGAGGGTCGGGTCGACCGTGATGTCGGTGCGCACGTCGCTCATGGATCGAGCGTAGTGCCTCAGTCCAGCACCACGACCGAACGCAGCACCTCGCCGCGCTCCATCCTGTGGAACGCCTCCTCGACGTCGCCCAGCCCGATGCGCTCGCTCACGAAGCGGTCGAGCGGGAAGCGCCCGGCCCGGAAGTGCTCGATCAGCATCGGGAAGTCGCGGCTGGGCAGGCAGTCGCCGTACCACGAGGGCTTGAGGGCGCCGCCCCGACCGAAGAACTCGATCATGGGGATGTCCGGCAGGGCCATGTCCGGGGTGGGGACCCCCACCTGCACCACGGTGCCCGCCAGGTCCCGGGCGAAGAAGGCCTGTTCCAGCACCTTCGGGTTGCCGACCGCCTCGATGCACACGTCCGCCCCGAAGCCCCCGGTCAGGTCGCGCACCGCCTCCACCGGGTCGACGGCCGAGGCGTCCACCGTGTGGGTGGCCCCGAAGTCGCGGGCCCAGGCCAGCTTGGTCGCGTCGAGGTCGACGGCGATGATGGGGCTGGCCCCGACCATGGCCGCACCGGCCACCGCGGCGTTGCCCACCCCGCCACAGCCGAACACGGCCACCGAGTCGCCCAGGCCCACCCCACCAGTGTTGACCGCCGCCCCGAAGCCGGCCATCACGCCGCAGCCCAGCAGGCCGGCCGCAGCCGGGTCGGCCTCGGGGTCGACCTTGGTGGCCTGCCCGGCGGCCACCAGGGTCCGCGGCACGAAGGCGCCGATGCCCAACGCCGGCGCCGAGCGCGGTGCCGTCGGCGAGGGTCATGGGCTGGCGGGCGTTGTGGGTGGCGAAGCAGTACTGGGGCCGACCCCGTCGACACGCCCGGCACTGCCCGCACACGGCGCGCCAGTTGAGGACCACGAAGTCGCCCGGCGCCACCTCGGTGACCCCGGGGCCGACCTCGGCCACCGTGCCGGCCGCCTCGTGGCCCAACAGGAACGGGAACTCGTCGTTGATGCCGCCCTGGCGGTAGTGCAGGTCGGTGTGGCACACCCCGCAAGCGGCCACGTCCACCGTGACCTCACCCGGACCGGGGTCGGGCACCACCACGTCGACCACCTCGACCGGCCGGCCCACCGCCCGCGCCACCACCCCCGACACCGTCGTGGACATCGATGGCTCCTAGCGGTCAGCCAGCTTGTACAGCTGGATGGCGGACAACGGCCCGTAGTACCGATCCCGGTTGGGCGTGAGGAACGTGTAGGCCATGGTGTCGAGGGGGTCGTGCACGGGTGTGCCCGTCTCGTCCACGAAGGCCATCTCGACCACCTCGAAGGTGCCCAGCTCGACGCTGAACCACTCCTTGTCGATGATCACCTTGGAGATCATGTCAACCTCGAGGGCCACGTCGTCACCGTAGCATCGGCCGATGCCCGGGCTCCCGGACGACGACCACATCTCGCCGTGGTGGCTGGCGCACCACTACCCCGAGGACTACGACCGCTGTGTCCGCCTCGGGCGCAGCCACGTGTGCCGGCGCTGCCTGGCCCTGTACCCCGTGGCCTTCGCCGCCCTGGCCCTGGCCCTGGCCGGGGTGCGTTGGCCCCACCCCCTGGACCCGTGGCTGCTCGTGCTGCTGCCGCTGCCCGGCGTGGTCGAGTTCGTGGCCGAGCACCGGGGCTGGATCGGCTACCACCGACACCTGCAACAGGTGCTGGCCGTGCCCATGGGCGTGGCCCTGGGCGTCGGCTTCGACCGCTACGTGCACCACCCCGGCGACCTGCTGTTCTGGGGCGTGGTGGTGGGCTACACGGCGGTGTGCGCCGCCGCCGCCCTGTTGCCCAGGCGCGGAACTGGCTGAGCACCGCGGCAAGGGCCCTGCCAGGATCAGGGCCATGGACTCCCTCCAGCAGACGCCGGTGTTCCAGCTGGCCGACGCCTACGTCGACGACGCCGCCGCCCTCGATCCGGTGTGGGCCACCGAGCAGGGGGTCGCCGGCCACGACGACCGCCTGACCGACTTCTCGCCCGACGGGATCGAGGCCCGCGCCGCCCTGTGCCGCCAGACGTTGGTCGACCTGGCCGCCCTGGAGCTGCCGGACGGCCCCCAACAGCTGGCAGCCGCCCTGCTGGTCGAGCGCCTCGACACCCAGCTCTCGCTGACCGACGCGCGGGAGCCCGTGCGCGACCTCAACAACATCGCCAGCCCGGTGCAGGCGATCCGCGACGTCTTCGACCTGATGGCCTACGACACCGCGGCCGACTGGGAGGTGGCCGGCCGTCGGCTGGCCCAGGTCCCCGAGGCCGTGCGGGGCCTGATCGCCACCTACGAGCAGGGTCGCAGCCTGGGGCTGGTCGCCGCCCGACGCCAGGCCCTGGAAGCGGCCCAGCAGGCTGGAGGCTGGGCCGGAGCCGGCCCCGATGCCCCCTTCTTCGACCACCTGGTGACCGAGGCCGACGGGGTCGCCGGCGTGACCCCGGCACAGCGCGACGAGCTCGACGCGGCCGCCTCGGCCGCCACCGAGGCCTACGCCGAGCTGGCCCGCTACCTGCGCGACACCTACGCGCCCGACGCCGGCGAGGCCGACGCGGTGGGCGCCGAGCGCTACCAGGTGCTGGCCCGGGCCTTCCTGGGGGCCGACGTCGACCTGGCCGAGGCCTACGAGTGGGCCTGGGACGAGCTGGCCCGCATCGAGGCCGACATGGCCGGCGAGTGCCGGCACCTCCCCCCGGACGCGGGCATCGCCGAGACCGTCGAGTGGTTGGAGCACGACAGCGAGCTGGCCGTGGAGGGCACTGACGCGCTGCGCGACTGGCTCCAGGCCCTCATGGACCGGGCCATGTCCGCCCTGGAGGGCACCTACTTCGACATCGCCCCGCCGGTGCGCACGGTGGAGGCCATGATCGCGCCCCCCGGCGGGGCCGCGGCCATGTACTACACCGGCCCCTCCGAGGACTTCAGCCGTCCGGGACGCACCTGGTACCCGCCTCCGGCCGACCAGACCCGGTTCCCGCTGTGGACCGAGATGAGCACCGCGTACCACGAGGGGGTGCCCGGCCACCACCTCCAGGTGGCCCAGGTGGTGTACCAGCGCGAGCGCCTCTCGCGCTTCGCCCGGATGACCTTCATCTCCGGCCACGGCGAGGGGTGGGCGCTCTACGCCGAGCGGCTCATGGACGAGTTCGGGTTCCTCGACCGGCCCGAGTACCGGATGGGGATGCTGGCGGCTCAGGCCATGCGGGCGGTGCGGGTCATCATCGACATCGGCATGCACCTCGAGCTGGCCATCCCCACCAGCCAGCCGGGACCCGAGCCCACCTTCGCCCCGGGGGAGCGCTGGACCCCCGACCACGGCCGCGAGTTCCTGCGCCTGCGGTCGCGCCACCCCGAGTCCTTCGTGGCCAGCGAGCTGGTCCGCTACCTGGGCTGGCCGGGCCAGGCCATCAGCTACAAGGTAGGCGAGCGGGTCTGGCTCCAGGCACGGGCCGACGCCCGGGCCCGCCACGGCGATGCCTTCGACCTCAAGGCCTTCCACGCCTACGCCCTGGATCTGGGTCCGCTGGGCCTCGACCTGCTGCGCGACCAGCTGCTGCGATACTGACGGCCATGGCTGACGTGACCATCTTCCACAACCCCCGCTGCTCGTCGTCGCGCACCGCCCTGGGCGAGCTGGAGTCCCGGGGCGTCGACCCCCACGTGGTCGAGTACCTCAAGACCCCGCTCGACCGGACCGGCCTGGAGCAGCTGCTCGACCAGCTCGAGAGCGAGCCGGCCACCCTGGTGCGACACGACAAGCGCTTCGAGGAGCTCGGCCTGGACGGCGACGGCTACACCACCCGGGCCGAGGTGGTGGACCTGCTGGTCGAGCACCCCGAGCTCATGCAGCGCCCGATCCTGGTCTCGGGCAACCGGGCCGTGATCGCTCGCCCGGCGGCCGAGGTGGTGGCCGAGTTCGTGGGGTGAACCACCAGTACCGAGCCACGTGCTCCTGGGAGGGGACCACGGCCGTGGGCTACGAGCGATACGACCGCAACCACTTGGTCAGCGCACCGCCGGCCGAGGCGGCGCTGGCCCTCAGCGGCGATGCCGCCTTCGGGGGCGACCCCGCCCGACTCAACCCCGAGGCTCTGCTGGTGGCCGCGGCGGCGTCGTGCCAGCTGCTGTCCTTCCTGGCCGTGGCGGCCCGGGCCCGCCTCGACGTGATCGCCTACCAGGACGACGCCGAGGCGGTGATGCCCGACGACGACCGTCCGGTGCGCATCACCGAGATCCGGCTGCGGCCCCGCATCACGGCGCGTGCACCGGCGACCGAGGCCCGCCTGCGCCACCTGTGCGAGGTGGCCCATCGCGAGTGCTACATCGCCAACAGCCTGCGCACCACCATCACCGTGGAGCCCACCATCACGGTGATCTGAGCGTCACGCCGTCTGGGTCCCGACCTTGAGGTCCTTGAAGGGGACGCCCTTGTCGGGACGCGGCTCGCTGGGCAGGCCCAGCACCCGCTCGCCGATGATGTTCTTCTGGATCTCGTCGCTGCCGCCGTAGATGGACACGGCCGGCGCGAACAGGGCCATCTCGGCCAGCATCCCGTTGAGCGGCGCGTCGGCGCCGATGAGCATGCCCCCGGCCCCCAGGATGGCCAGGCCCAGGTCGCGGCTGAGCCGGGTGATGCGGCTCATGGACAGCTTGGCCGTGTTGCCCTCGGGCCCAGGCGCCTTCCCGGCGGCCTTGGCCGCCTTGGCTCGCAGGTTGGTGTACCGGGCGATCTCGTTGAGGGTGTAGAGGCGCATCAGGTCCTGACGCAGGTTGGCGTCGTCGGCCCGGCCCAGGTCCCGGGCCAGGTCGACCAGCATCGTCGCGCTGCGCCCCGACAGGGTGCTGCCGGTGCCCGAGCGGGCACCGGTGACGAAGTCGCCCACCCGGCGCTCGAGCATCCCGGCCTTGGTGCCGGGGATGGCGCTGCCGGCCGCCCCGCCACCGCCCGCGCCCAACCCGGCGCGCTCGTTGGCCAGGGTGGTGTTGGCCACCTGCCAACCGTTGTTCACGCCGCCGATCAGATCGGCGTCGGCCACGCGCACGTCGGTCATGAAGACCTCGTTGAACAGGGCCCGGCCGGTCATCTCCCGCAGCGGGCGCACGTCCATGCCCGGCTGGTCCATGGCCACGCCGAAGTAGCTGATGCCGGCGTGCTTGGCCACGTCGGCATCGGTGCGGGCCAGCAGCATGCCCAGGTCGGCCACCTGGGCCCCGGACGTCCACACCTTCTGGCCGTTGACGATCCACTCGTCGCCGTCGCGCACGGCCTTGGCCTGCAGGCCGGCCAGGTCGGACCCGGCGCCGGGCTCGCTGAAGAGCTGGCACCAGGCCTGGCGGCCCGTGACGATGTCGGGCAGGAACCGGCTCTTCTGCTCGTCGGTGCCGTGAGCCACGATGGTGGGCCCGGCCAGCAGCAGCCCCAGCCCGCTGGGGGGCCCGGCCGCCCCGAACTCGGCGATCACCCGGCTGATCTGGTTGGCCTCGTCCCGGCTGACGCCCTTGCCGTACCACTCGAGCGGCCAGGTCGGGGCGCACCAGCCGGCCAGGCCGAGTCGCTCCCACCACTCGGCCACGGTCAGGTCCGGGTCCCAGTTCTGCTCGAGCCACGCCCGCAGCTCGTCGATGATGGCCTCGTCCCCGGTGTCGCTCATCCGCGCAGCGTACGTCAGTCGGCCAGCACCAGCAGCACCCGGTCCGGGTGCTGCGCGGCCATGGCCAGGGTGGCGTAGAGCTCCTCGACCAGGGGGACCAGCGGCTGGGCGTCTCGGAACCCCGCCGGCTCGATGCCCCGCAGGCGGACCAGGGCGTGCTCCACGTCGTCGGGACCCAGCCAACCGCGGCTGTCCACCAGCAGCTGGGGACCGATGTCGCCGGCCACCACCGGGTCGGCGTAGGCCTCGACCAGGCCCATCAGCTCGCGCCCGTACACGGCCCGGCGTGCCTCGGCCGGGGTCCAGCCCAACCCGGGCAGCCCCAGGCGCAGAGCCCGGGGATCGCTCACGCCGGGCGCGGGGGAGAGGTGGTCGGCCATCAGCACCCGGTACCAGTCGACCAGGTGGGAGTCGTGGTAGGCCGCCTCCCAGTCGTCGGCCGAGCCCGTGCGCAGGCGGTCCACGTAGCCGTGGGTGACGGGGTCGACGCTGCGCCACACCTGGGTGGCCAGCCAGCGCATCCGGGCCAGTCCCTCGGCCCGGTCGACCCCGGCGTAGAGCTCGTCGAAGCTGGCGTGGAAGGCGACCGGGTCGAGCAACCAGGCGCGGCTCGAGGAGGGCCGTGGGCGGGTGGTGGTGCCCACATCGGGGATCACGTGCACACGCTCCATCGCTTGCATGAACCGCTATGGTGCTCGACCGGTCACCGGCGGTGGCGGATGCTCGCGACAGGTAGATTCGGCGGCGTGCAGGCCACCGGTCCACCCCTGCGCCGCCGGGCCGCGGCGGCGGCGGCCATCGTGCTCGGCGTGGTCGGGGCGCTGACCGTCCTGCTCATCGCCCTCAGCCGACCGGTCGTGTTCGTGCTGGCCCTGGCGGGCCTGGCGCTGGTCGTCTCGGGCGTCGTTCGCGGTGCGGTGTCGCGGGGCCACCACCGCGGCCGGTGGCTGGTGTTCGGGGCCGTCGGCGGGGTGGTGCTCGTGGTCTGCGTGGTGACCCTGGCGGTCCACCACCTGTGGGCGTCGCTGCTCACGGTGGTGGCGCTGGCCGCCGCCGGCGTGTTCGGGGTCTACGCCCAGCGGGGCTACGTGCGCACCGCCGCCGCCCCCACCGTCGCCGGACCTCGACGGCGGGTGGCCACGGCCAAGCGGGTGCTGTTCCTCAACCCCAAGTCGGGCGGGGGCAAGGTCGAGCAGTTCGACCTGGTGGCCGAGGCCCGCCGGCGCGGGGTCGAGGCGGTGGTGCTCGAGCGCGATGACGACCTCACCGCGCTGGCCGAGCAGGCCGTGGCCGACGGTGCCGAGGTGCTGGGCATGGCGGGCGGTGACGGCTCCCAGGCCGACGTGGCCGCCGTGTGCGTGGCTCACGACCTGCCCTTCGTGTGCATCCCCGCCGGCACCCGCAACCACTTCGCCCTCGACCTCAACCTGGACCGGTCCGATCCCCGCTCGTCGCTGGACGCCTTCGACGAGGGCATCGAGATCCGGGTCGACCACGGCCTGGCCGGCGACCGCTTCTTCGTGAACAACGTGTCGCTGGGCATGTACCCGTACATCGTCGAGGACCCCGCCTACCGCGACGGCCGGCTCAAGGCCGCCGCCGACCTCCTGCCCGCGCTCATGGAGGGCGATCGGGCCATCGACCTGCAGTTCCGCTCACCGACGGGCACCGCCTACTCCACCGCCCAGGTCCTGCTGGTGTCCAACAACCCGTACCGGGCCCTGGTCGGCCTCGACGGCACCGGGCGGCGCGTCTCGCTCCAGGGCGGCGAGCTGGGGGTGCTGGTGCTGGCCGCGGCCGACCGCGACGAGCTGGCCGCCGCCTTCCGCCGCCTGACGGTGGGGATCGACCTGGAGCGGGTGCCCGGGTGCGACCAGTGGAGCGGGACGGAGCTGCGCATCGACTCCGACAGCGGGACGGTGCTGGCCGGTGTGGACGGCGAGGCCATGGAGCTGGCCACCCCGCTGGTCATCCGCGTGGTGCCCGGGGGGCTGCGGGTGCTGGTGCCGGTCGGCACCTCGGCGCCGCCCGCCACCACCGACCGGCTGCTGTCGGCCCAGGCCCTGGGCAGCCTGCTCGAGATCGCCGGCGGGGTGGACGACACCCCCTACGGCGACGACCTCTGAGCGCCCCGCCCGCTCAACGAGGCGTCGACAGCTCGTCGACCAGCGCCTCCACCACGACGGCGATGGGCGGGGTGGGCGCAGCCTCGATCGACTCCATCGTGCAGAAGGCCTCGGTGCCGTGGGCCCGCCCCTGGAGCGTGATGAGCACCGAGCACGACGGCCCGCCCTCGAAGCGCACCACCGTCTCCAGCAGGCCGAGGTTCCGGTCGAAGTAGGCGACGTGGCCGACGCGGCCGGCCGCCTCGAACAGGGCCGCGAAGGCCTCGTCGGCCGGGACGTCGAGGAGGATGGAGTCCTGGTCGACCTCCACCTCGACCTCCACCTCCGCCTCGGCCTCCGCCTCGGCCATGGTGGCCTCGGCCAGGGCGCGGCGCACCACCGCGTACGCCTGGGTCAGCCGGGCGGTGCGCCGGGTGGCCTCGGGGTCGTCCCCGGCCCGATCCGGATGGGCCACGCCCACCAGGCGGCGGTACGCGGTGCGGGCCTCGTCCTCGGTCGCGCCCCGGCCCAGCGCCAGCACGCCCAGGGCCTCGTCGAGGGTCACCCGGGCACGCTAGCCAGCCCGCACCTCGGTAGGCTCCGGCGGTGCTGCTCGAAGGGCTGGCCGCCGATCACGACCGCAACGGGCTGGCCCTCGACGACCTGACCCGCACCCGGTCCTGGACGGAGCTGGCCGAGCGAGCCACCCGCATCGGACACCTGCTGCGCGACGACCTCGGCATCCCGCCGGGTGGCCACGCCTCCATGATCGTGGGCAACCGGGTCGAGTTCGTCGAGCTGGCGCTGGGGGCGCTGGTGGCCGGGGTGTGGTTGACGCCGGTGAACTGGCACCTGACCGCCGAGGAGGCGGGCTACATCGTGGACGACAGCCAGTCGGCCGCGGTGTTCGCCGATCCGGTCTACGAGACCACGGCCCGGGCCGCGGCGGACGGGCGCCCCGTGCTGGTGCTGGGCGACGAACTGGATCGGGCCGTGGCCGCGGCCGGAACCGCCGACTGGGACCCCGAGGGTCCGGCCGGCGGTTCCATGCTCTACACCAGCGGCACCACCGGACGTCCCAAGGGGGTCAAGCGGGTGGCCCAGTCGACCATCGGCCGCCAGCTCGGGCTGTCGCGGGCCACCGGACCGATCGTCGGCCTGGACGGACGGGGCCCGCACCTGGTCACCGGCCCGCTGTACCACGCCGCCCCGCTCGGCTTCGCCACCATCGACCTGTTCAACGGCGCCCCGCTGGTGGTCATGCCCCACTGGGACGAGCAGACCGCCCTGGAGCTCATCGAGGAGCGGCGGGTGCACAACTCGCACCTGGTGCCCACCATGTTCGTGCGGCTGCTGCGCCTGCCCGACGACCGGCGCGACGCGTTCGACCCCTCGTCGCTGGGCCACGTGCTGCACGGGGCGGCGCCGGTGTCGGTGCCGGTCAAGCAGCGCATGATCGAGTGGTGGGGCCCGGTGCTGGTCGAGTACTGGGGCGCCAGCGAGGGCGGGGTGGTGACCATGGTGTCGTCGGCCGACTGGCTCGCGCACCCGGGCACCGTGGGTCGAGCCGTGCCCAGCTACGAGGTGTTCGCCACCGACGCCGAGGGCCGGCGACTGCCGGCGGGGGAGACGGGCACCCTGTGGTGCCACAACCAGCTCACCGATCGGGTCTTCGAGTACCACAACGCCCCGGAGAAGACGGCGTCGGCCTTCCGGGAGCCCGGCACCTACACCATCGGCGACATCGGCCGGGTGGACGAGGACGGCTGGGTCTACCTGGCCGACCGGGCGGCCAACATGATCATCTCCGGCGGGGTCAACATCTACCCGGCCGAGGTGGAGCAGGTCCTGATCGAGCATCCCGCCGTGGGCGACGCGGCCGTGTTCGGCATCCCGGACGAGGAGTGGGGCGAGTCGGTCAAGGCCGCGGTGGAGCTGCGCGACGGGTTCGCGCCGTCGGCCGAGCTGGAAGCCGACATCCTGACCTTCGCCCGCCGCCACGTGGCCGGCTACAAGGTGCCCCGCTCCATCGACTTCCTCGACGAGCTGCCCCGCCATCCGACCGGCAAGCTCTACACCCGGCTGCTGCGCGACCAGTACTGGGCTGGCGCCGAGCGGCAGATCTAGTCGGCCAGGGCCGCCGACAGGGCCCGGACGAACAGGACGGGATCCTGCGCGCCGCAGAGCTCGCGGCACGAGTGCATGGCCAGCTGGGCCACACCCACGTCCACCGTGGGGATGCCCAGGCGGGCGGCGGTGATCGGGCCGATCGTCGACCCGCAGGGGATGTCGTCGCGTGACACGAAGAGCTGCACCGGGACACCGGCATCGGCGCACACCGAGCGGAACCACGCCACCGTGGTGGCGTCGCTGGCGTAGCGCACGTTGGCGTTGTGCTTGATCACCGGTCCGGCGTTGACCACCACCTGGTGGGTGGGGTCGTGGCGCTCGGCGTAGTTGGGGTGGGTGGCGTGCGCGCCGTCGGCCGACACCGCCGAGGACCGCGACACCGCGGCCAGGTAGCCGGCGCGATCGCCGCCCGTGGCCAGCACCAGGCGCTCGAGCACGGTGGCCAACAGGTCGCTGTCGGCGCCCGAGGACGACACGCTGCCGATCTCCTCGTGGTCGAACAGCACGATCACCGGCGTGGGACCGTTCGCCGCCTCGGCGGCACCCGACGATCGGATCAGGGCCTCGACCGCGGCCCAGCACGACAGCTGGTTGTCGATCCGCGACGAGCTGACCAGCTCCTGGTGGCGACCGGCCAGGGTGGGGGGCACCACGTCGTGGGCCATGACGTCCCAGGACAGGACCCGGTCGGGCTCGACGTCGAGCTGCTCGGCCAGGTAGGCCCCGAAGGAGCTGCTCCCACCGCCGACCCCCCAGATGGGCGTCAGGTGCAGCTGCGGGTTGAGCTTCAGACCGACCTGGTTCACCTCGCGATCGAGGTGGATGGCGAGCTGGGGCACCCGCAGCAGCGGCCGGTCGTCTCGCACCAGGCGGACCTCGACCTGGTCCCCGACCCGGACCCCCACCCGTCCGGACAGGCCCAGGTCGCGGTCGAGCCAGGAGTTGAGCAGGGCGCCCCCGTAGATCTCCACCCCCAGCTGCTGCCAGCCCGCGCTCGTGGTCTCGGGCCGCGGCTTGACCCGCAGGTTGGGGCTGTCGGTGTGGGCCCCGATCACCCGGAAGGCGCCGCGCTCGGTGCCGAGATCGGCCCCGACCCCCCACGCCACCAGGCTGCCGCCCCGCCGCACGAACCCGGGCCCGAGGTCGTCGGGCCAGGCGATCGCCTCGGCGCGCTCGGAGAACCCGGCAGCCGCCAGCCGCCGGGCCGCCTCGGCCACGGCGTGGTACGGCGACGGCGAGGCGGCCAGGAAGGCCAGGAGATCGGCAACCACCGGTTCAGCCACGCCGGGGAGGCTATATCTGGTTGGCCGGGCCAGCGGCCGGGCCGCTACGATGCTTCGCTCAGCAGCAGGGCCAGCGTCGACCCGGCAGCCTGAATGATCGCCACGTTCGGGAACCGCTTCCAGGGAAGACGAATGCGCCACGACCTGCCGCCCCGCCAGGGCCTCTACGACCCCACCCACGAGCACGACGCCTGCGGGGTCAACTTCATCGTCCACATGAAGGGCCTGCGCAGCCACGACATCGTGCGCCAGGGCATCGGCGCCCTGTGCAACCTCCAGCACCGCGGCGCCTCGGGCAGCGAGGTCAACACCGGTGACGGCGCCGGCATCCTCCTGCAGATCCCCGACCGGTTCCTGCGCGAGGTGGTCGGCTTCGCCCTGCCCGCCGAGGGCTCCTACGCCACCGGCATCGCCTTCCTGCCCACCGATCCGGCCAAGGCGGGCGAAGCCGTCGACGCGGTCGAGAAGATCGCGGCCAGCGAGGGCCTGCGGGTGCTGGGCTGGCGCGACCTGCCCGTCGATGACTCGATGATCGGCTCCACCGCTGCTGCCGTCGAGCCCTCCTTCCGGCAGGTGTTCCTGGCCGGCGACGGCCTGATGCACGAGAGCCTGGAGCGCCGGGCCTACATCGTGCGCAAGCGCATCGAGCACGAGGTGGGCACGCCGGGTGCCGATGGCAGCGTCTACTTCCCCAGCCTGTCGTGCCGCACCCTGGTCTACAAGGGCATGCTCACCACCCCGCAGCTCTCCGAGTTCTTCGCGGACCTCCGGGACGAGCGGGTCGAGTCGGCCCTGGCCCTGGTCCACTCCCGCTTCTCCACCAACACCTTCCCGTCGTGGCCCCTGGCCCACCCGTTCCGCTACATCGCCCACAACGGCGAGATCAACACGGTGCAGGGCAACCGCAACTGGATGCGGGCCCGCGAGGCCCTGCTCCGGACCGAGTGGCTGACCGGCGACCTCGATCGGATCTTCCCCATCTGCACCCCCGGGGCCAGCGACTCGGCCACCTTCGACGAGGTGCTCGAGCTGCTGCACCTGGGGGGCTACGAGCTGCCCCACGCCGTGCTGATGATGATCCCGGAGGCGTGGGAGAACCACGAGTCGATGCCGCTCGACCAGCGGGCCTTCTACCGCTACCACGCCTCGCTCATGGAGCCCTGGGACGGGCCTGCCTCCATCGCCTTCACCGACGGCACCGTGATCGGTGCCGTGCTCGACCGCAACGGCCTGCGCCCGTCGCGCTACTGGGTGACCTCCGACGACCTGGTCATCATGGCGTCGGAGGTCGGGGTCCTCGACGTGGACCCCGCCCGGGTGGTGCACAAGGGCCGGCTCCAGCCCGGGCGCATGTTCCTGGTGGACACGGCCATGGGCCGCATCGTGGGCGACGACGAGCTCAAGACCCGCCTGGCCGCCGCCCACCCCTACCGCCAGTGGCTCCACGACCAGCTGGTCGAGCTCGACGGCCTGCCCTTCCGGGCCCACGAGCTGCGACCCCACAGCTCGGTCATCCACCGCCAGCGGGTGTTCGGCTACACCACCGAAGAGCTCAAGGTGCTGATCGAGCCGATGGCGCGCACCGGGGCCGAGCCCATCGGCTCGATGGGCACCGACACGCCCATCGCCGTGCTCTCGTCGCGACCCCGGCTGCTGTTCGACTACTTCACCCAGCTGTTCGCCCAGGTCACCAACCCGCCCCTCGACGCCATCCGCGAGGAGCTGGTGACCTCGCTGGGCGGCACCATCGGCCCCGAGGGCAACCTGCTCGACCCGGGCCCGGCGTCGTGTCGCCAGATCCACCTGTCGCGCCCGATCATCGACAACGACGACCTGGCCAAGCTGACCCAGATCCACACCTACGACGGCATGGAGGACTTCCGCTCGACCACCCTGCCCTGCCTGTTCGAGGTGGCGGCCGGGGGTCCCGGACTGCGCCGGGCGCTCGACGAGCTGCGCCACCAGGCCAGCCAGGCCATCGAGGACGGCAGCAACATCCTCATCCTGTCCGATCGCAACAGCTCGCCCAGCCTGGGTCCCATCCCGTCTCTGCTGGCCATGTCGGCCGTGCACCACCACCTGATCCGTGAGAAGTCGCGCACCCGGGTGGGCCTGGTGGTCGAGACGGGCGATGCCCGGGAGGTGCACCACATGGCCCTGTTGGTGGGCTACGGGGCCGCCGCCATCAACCCGTACCTGGCCTTCGAGACCATCGAGGACCTCATCGCCGAGGGCCTCACCGAGATCACCGATCCGGTCAAGGCGGTGCGCAACTACATCAAGGCGTGCGGCAAGGGCGTGCTGAAGGTCATGTCCAAGATGGGCATCTCCACCGTGGCCTCCTACACCGGCGCCCAGATATTCGAGGCCATCGGCCTGTCCCAGGACCTGGTCGACGAGTTCTTCACCGGCACCGTGTCGCGGCTGGGCGGCATCGGCCTCGACGAGGTGGCCCGGGAGGTGGCCGAGCGCCACGCCGTGGCCTTCCCGGACCGGCCCACCGAGCGGGCCCACCGCCAGCTGAACGTGGGTGGCGAGTACCAGTGGCGCCGCGAGGGCGAGTACCACCTGTTCAACCCCGACACCGTGTTCAAGCTCCAACACGCCACCCGATCGAAGCGCTACGAGATCTTCAAGGAGTACACCCGGGCCGTCGACGAGCAGAGCCGCACCCTGGCCACCCTGCGGGGGTTGTTCCAATTCACCGCCGACGCCGACGCCGCCATCCCCATCGACGAGGTCGAGCCCGTCGCCGAGATCGTCAAGCGCTTCGCCACCGGGGCCATGTCCTACGGCTCCATCTCGGCCGAGGCCCATGAGACCCTGGCCATCGCCATGAACCGCATCGGCGCCAAGTCCAACACCGGCGAGGGTGGGGAGGACGCCGACCGCTTCACCCCCGACGACAACGGCGATCTGCGCCGCAGTGCGGTCAAGCAGGTGGCCTCGGGCCGGTTCGGGGTGACCAGCGAGTACCTGGTCAACGCCGATGACCTGCAGATCAAGATGGCCCAGGGGGCCAAGCCCGGCGAGGGCGGCCAGCTGCAGGGCCTGAAGGTGTACCCCTGGATCGCCAAGACCCGGAACTCCACGCCCGGGGTGGGGCTGATCAGCCCGCCACCCCATCACGACATCTACTCGATCGAGGACCTGGCCCAGCTCATCCACGACCTCAAGAACGCCAACCCGCAGGCCCGCGTCCACGTCAAGCTGGTGGCCGAGGTCGGGGTGGGCACGGTGGCGGCCGGCGTGTCCAAGGCCCACGCCGACGTGGTGCTCATCTCAGGCCACGACGGGGGCACGGGTGCGTCGCCGCTCACCTCGCTCAAGCACGCCGGTGCCCCCTGGGAGCTGGGCCTGGCCGAGACGCAGCAGACGCTGCTGCTCAACGGGCTGCGCGACCGCATCGTGGTGCAGGCCGACGGCCAGCTCAAGACCGGCCGCGACGTGGTCATCGCCGCCCTGCTGGGCGCCGAGGAGTTCGGCTTCGCCACCGCCCCGCTGGTGGTGTCGGGCTGCGTGATGATGCGGGTCTGCCACCTCGACACCTGTCCGGTGGGGGTGGCCACCCAGAACCCGGAGCTGCGCCGGCGCTTCAGCGGCAAGCCCGAGTTCGTGATCACCTTCTTCGAGTACATCGCCCAGGAGGTGCGCGAGCTGCTGGCCCAGCTGGGCTTCCGCACGCTGGCCGAGGCGGTGGGCCGGGTCGACCGCCTCGACGTGGTCGACGCCATCGACCACTGGAAGGCCTCGGGGCTCGACCTCACGCCCATCCTGCACCAGCCGGCGCTGGCCCCGGGCAGCAACCTCCACCAGGTGGTGGGCCAGGACCACGGGCTCGACCGGGCCCTCGACCGCCAGCTCATCGAGGCCGCGGCCCCCGCCCTGGAGCGGGGCGAACGGGTGGAGATCCACTCGCCCATCGCCAACGTCAACCGCACCGTCGGCACCATGCTGGGCTACGAGCTCACCCGGCGCCACGGCGGCGACGGCCTGCCTGATGACACCATCACCGTGTCGCTGACCGGCTCGGCCGGCCAGAGCCTGGGAGCGTTCCTGCCCCGAGGCATCACCCTGCACCTGGAGGGCGACGCCAACGACTACGTGGGCAAGGGCCTGTCGGGGGGGCGCATCGTGCTGCGCCCCCCGGCCGACTCGCCCTTCGTGGCCGAGGACAACATCATCGCCGGCAACGTCATCCTCTACGGCGCCACCGGCGGCGAGCTCTACGTGCGGGGCGTGGTGGGGGAGCGGTTCGCAGTGCGCAACTCGGGCGCGGTGGCGGTGGTCGAGGGCGTGGGCGACCACGGCTGCGAGTACATGACCGGGGGCCGGGTGGTGGTGCTGGGCGAGACCGGCCGCAACTTCGGCGCCGGCATGTCCGGGGGCATCGCCTACGTGAACGACACCGATGGCTGGTTCCTGAGCCGCACCAACCTGGAGATGGTCGACGTGGAGACCCTCGGTCCCGACGACGAGACGTGGCTGCGCGAGCACATCGAGCGCCACCTCCACGAGACCGACTCGGCCATGGCGCGGGGGTTGCTCGACGACTGGGACCAGGCCAGGACCCGGTTCGTGCGGGTCATGCCCCGCGACTACAAGCGCGTGCTCGAGGCCCAGCGCCAGGCCGAGATCGACGGCACCGACCCGATGGAGGCGATCATGGAGGCCGCAAGGTCATGAGGATGTTCTGCTGATGGGAGATGTCACCGGGTTCCTCAAGCACGATCGCAACCTGCCCCGGAGGCGGGCCGTGCCCGTGCGCCTCAAGGACTGGCGGGAGGTCTACGAGCCGTTCCCCATCCAGCAGACGCGCACCCAGGCCAGCCGGTGCATGGACTGCGGCATCCCGTTCTGCAACAACGGCTGCCCGCTGGGCAACCTCATCCCCGAGTGGAACGACCTCGTCTACCGCGACCACTGGCGCGAGGCCATCGACCGCCTCCACGCCACCAACAACTTCCCGGAGTTCACCGGGCGGCTGTGCCCGGCGCCGTGCGAGGCCGCCTGCGTGCTGGGCATCAACGCCGATCCGGTGACCATCAAGCAGGTCGAGGTGGAGATCATCGACCGCGCCTTCTCCGAGGGCTGGGTGCGCCCGGTGGTGCCCACGGTGCGCACGGGCAGGTCGGTGGCGGTGGTCGGATCAGGCCCGGCGGGGCTGGCTGCCGCCCAGCAGCTGACCCGCGCCGGCCACACCGTGGTGGTGTTCGAGCGGGCCGATCGCCCGGGGGGGCTGCTGCGCTACGGCATCCCCGAGTTCAAGATGGAGAAGCGCCACCTCGACCGGCGGCTCGACCAGATGCGAGCCGAGGGCACCGAGTTCCGCACCTCCACCGAGGTGGGCGTGGACATCACCGCCGACGAGCTGCGCCAGCAGTTCGACGCCATCGTGCTGGCCGGCGGCTCCACCGTGGCCCGGGACCTGCCCATCCCCGGACGCGAGCTGTCGGGCATCCACCAGGCCATGGAGTTCCTGCCCCTCGCCAACCGGGTGCAGCAGGGCGACCTCGACGCCAGCCCCATCTCGGCCAGCGGCAAGCGGGTGGTCATCATCGGTGGCGGCGACACGGGGGCCGACTGCCTGGGCACCTCGCACCGCCAGGGTGCGGTGTCGGTCCACCAGTTCGAGATCATGCCCCGCCCACCCGACCAGCGGGCCGAGTCCACCCCGTGGCCCCTGTGGCCGCTGATGCTGCGCACCTCCTCGGCCCACGAGGAGGGCGGCGAGCGGGTCTACTCGGTCACCACCACCGAGTTCGTGGGCACCGACGGCCAGGTGAGCGGCCTGCGAGGCCACGAGGTCGAGAGCCGCGTGGTCGACGGACGGCCCACCTTCGAGCGGGTGGACGGTACCGACTTCGACCTGCCCTGCGAGCTGGTCCTGCTGGCCATGGGCTTCAGCGGCCCCCAGCCCGAGGGGCTGCTGGCTGACCTGGGCGTCGAGCTGACCGATCGGGGCAACGTGGGGCGCGACCAGCGCTGGGCCACCAACGTCGACGACGTCTTCGTGTGCGGCGACATGGGCCGAGGCCAGAGCCTGATCGTGTGGGCCATCGCCGAGGGCCGGTCAGCCGCCGCCGCGGTCGACCGGCACCTCATGGGCCACACCCTGCTGCCGGCGCCGCTCTCCCCCTGATCACCGGGGGAGAGCCGGGATCAGGAGTTGGGCTTGAACAGGTCGATGCTGAACGACGCCTTGGGCTGATCGGTGAGGACCACGGTCTTCATGATCTTGTCGGCGATGGTCTGGCGCTTGACGTCCCACAGGGGGAACAGCCACCCGATGTAGCAGATGATGCTGTCGACGATGTGGGCGATGGAGCGGATCACCCCGGTGCCACCACCGATGATCTGGCCGGACTCGTCGCCGATGCACTTGAGCCCCATGATGGCCATGCCCGGGCTGCGCCCGTTGGTGCCGACCAGGTAGCCCATGTACAGCCAGCTCACCAGCTCGAAGAGCCACAGCACGAGGAAGAAGAGCGCCCCCAGCGCGCCGGAGATCTGGCTCAGGATGACCACGATGATGTAGCCGACGATCCAGATCACGACCAGGAAGGCCCAGTCGATGATGATGCCGATGGCCCGCTGGGGCCAGTCGGCCAACGTGCCCCACTGGCTCGACACGCCCCCCGTGGCCCCGGGCGACTCACTCGGCGCGCCCGCGGCGGGCGCCTGGTACCCGGGCGCCTGCTCGGGCGGGTACCACTTGCCGTCGGAGGCCTGCCACCATCCTGGTCCTTGCGAAGTGTCGCTCACGCCGGTGTCCTCTCGTGCTCGGTCGAATCGCCGACACACTAGCGAGCAACGCGACGCAAGGGCGGGATTGTTGGCCTCGACCTGATCATCCGGTCGCTTCGCGGCGCGCGGGTAGTGTGGCCGCTGCGGTGAGCGGGATCGCCGGTGGGCGACGCGACGACGGGGAACGACGGAAGATGACGCCGATGAAATTCGTCACACGAGCGCTCAAGATCGAGTCGGCCCGGTCGATGGGTGCAGGACTCCAACGGGGATCGATCCAACCAACCCGAGGCCAGTGATGCTCAAGAACATGAAGGTCGGAACCAAGCTGATCGCCGTGCTGGTGGCGCCGGTGCTGGTGCTGCTCATCCTCGGCTTCGTGGGTGTGAGCCAGCGGCTGAGCACCTCCAGCACGACCCAACGGGTCGAGCAGCTGGCCAACATGGCCGCCGTCAACGCCAACGTGGCCCACCAGCTCCAGCTCGAGGCCACCTACTCGGCGGCGTACATGGCCAGCGGGGGCACGTCCTGGCAGAGCGAGCTGACCGCCCAGCGCAAGGCCACCGACGCCGCCGTCAGCCAGTACAACACCACCTTGAAGCAGGTCAACCCCGGCAAGGAGTCCGCTGACCTGGCCAAGGACGTGAGCGCGGTCAACAGCGCCCTGAGCAACCTGGACACGCAGCGCCGCTCGGTGGACGGCCTGGAGACACCGGCTCCCACCGCCATCAGCCAGTACAACAGCGCCTCGACCGATCTGGCCCAGCTCAACACGGCCATCGCCGCCTCGGCCAACGACCCGGCCCTGGCCCGCGACCTGACCACCTTCGCCAACCTGAACGCGGTCAAGGCCGCCGAGGCCAACGAGGCCGCCCTGTCGGTGGCGCTGGTCGAGGCCGGTCAGTTCCCCCAGACCTGGCCCAGCAGCGGCCAGTCCACCGTGCCCTGCCAGGTGGTCAACTCTAGCTGCGACATCTACAACGCGCTGACCACCGCCTCCGGTGACGAGGGCAACGCCGAGAACGTGTACTACGACTCGGCCACCGCCGACCAGAAGGGCCTGCTGCGCAACGCCACCGGCTCCAGCGCCTCCATGGCCGCGGTCGAGAAGCAGATCTTCGACACCGTGGCCTTCGCCTACCCGGCGGCCCCGGCCACCAGCCCCCTGAACGGCTCCAACAGCGTCGCCACCCAGGCCGGCCCCTCGGGCGTCAACCTGGCCCCGTTCTCGCCCAAGGTCGCCATCGACCAGGACGGCAACTACGTGGCCATCGACAAGACCTCCACCGTCAAGGCCGCCACCGACCAGCTCGGCCAGCTGAAGTCGGCCGAGACCACGGTCATCGGCGAGGTGACCAGTGCGGCTCAGTCGCTGCGGTCCAAGGCCCAGCGAGAGGCGGCCCTGTTCGTGGTCGGCGCCTTCGGCTCGATCGCCATCGCCCTGCTGATCGCCTTCTACGTGGCCCGGGCCGTGACCGTGCCGCTCAAGAAGCTCACCTCGGCCGCCTACACGCTGTCCACCGACAAGCTGCCCGGCCTGGTCGAGCGCCTGCGGAACCCCGATGAGAGCGGTGCCTCGCTGACCGAGGCCCTGGCCCCGATCGACATCAACTCCAAGGACGAGATCGGCCAGCTGGCTGACGCCTTCAACTCCATCCAGCACGTGACCATCGAGGTGGCCGAGGAGCAGGGCGCCCTGCTCCGCAAGGGCATCGGCGACATCTTCATCAACCTGGCCCGCCGCAACCAGACGCTCCTCGACCGCCAGATCGAGTTCATCGACCAGCTCGAGGCCAACGAGGAGGACGCCGACCAGCTCGACAACCTCTTCAAGCTCGACCACCTGGCCACCCGCATGCGACGCAACGCCGAGTCGCTGCTGGTGCTGGCCGGCGCCGAGCCGCCTCGCCGCCGGGGTCGCCCGGTCGCCCTGGCCGACGTGGTCCGCGTGGCCATCGGCGAGGTCGAGGACTTCGCCCGCATCTCGCTGCTGGCCCTCGACGACGTGACCGTCGGCGGCAACGTGGCCGTCGACCTCGCCCACCTGCTCTCCGAGCTCATGGAGAACGCCACCCACTTCTCACCGCCGGACACCACCGTCGAGATCGTGGGCCACCGCGCCGACGACGGCTACACGCTGTCGGTGAGCGACCAGGGCATCGGCATGAGCGCCGACCAGCTGGCCGAGGCCAACACCCAGCTGGCCCGCCCGCCGCTCGTCGGCCTGGCCCTGAGCCGCTCCCTGGGCTTCATCGTCATCGGCCGTCTGGCGTCCCGCTTCGGGGTGGCCGTGCGACTCACGTCCTCGCCCTCCGGTGGCGTCACCGCCCTGGTGACCCTGCCCCCGGCGCTGGTCACGGTGGACGGCCAGCCCATGGCCGCTCCCGTGGTCAACGAGGTGGTCGACGAGGCGCCCGCGCCGCCGGCCGCCCCCGAGACCACCGAGCCCGAGATCACCGAGCCCGACATCATCGTGGTCGACGAGGAGACCGACGCGGCGGTGGCAGCCGACGCCGCCGCCGGGGTGGAGCTCGAGCTCGACGAGTTCGAGGAGACCCTCGAGCGGGCCGAGTTCGAGGACGAGGTGCGCGCCGCCGAGGCGTCGGCGGTGGACGAGGCCGACACCGACACCACCGTCGACGACCTGGCCGAGGAGCCCGCCACCTACCTCGATGCCGTGCCCGAGGGCGACGAGTTCGAGCGCGGCCTGCAGTCCCTGGTCAGCGACGAGCTGGCCCCCGGCCCGGTCGAGAACGCCCCGGGCCAGCTGCCGACCGAGCCCAGCACCGAGGGGCTCTCCGAGCTCGACAGCGTGCCCGGCGCCTTCGGGGTGGCCGGCCCGGTCGACGCCCCGCCGGCCATGCCCGAGGCCGCCCCCACGGCGGCCGACGAAGCCCCGGTGGTGACCGCCACCGAGGCCGTCGTCGAGGCCCCCGAGGCCAAGGTGGAGGCACCGGCCGAGCTCACCGCCGCCGGTCTGGTCCGACGCACCCCCAAGAAGCGCTCCGAGGACGCGGCCGGGGGCGGGATGCCCATGATGGCGGCCCGCACCACGGCCAACAGCCAGCGATCGCCTGAGGAAGTGCGCAAGATGCTGTCTCGCTACCGCTCAGGGCTCAATAAGGGCCGTGGCAGCGCCGATGGTGCAAGTACCGACACGCCCGAATCTTGATCCACGAAACCCGACGACCCGCACGACTCCCGGAGGACAGGAACTCAACCATGGAACTCAGCTCCGAAGCCAGGAACCTCAACTGGCTGGTGCAGAACTTCGCCGAGCGGGTGCCCGGCGTCAACGAGGCGGTCGTCGTGTCCTCCGATGGGCTCCCCATCGCCACCTCTGCCGGCCTCGATCGTGACGCCGCCGACCGCTTCGCGGCCGTGGCCTCGGGTCTCATCGGCCTGGCCTACGGCGCCGCTGGCCGCTTCGGTGGAGGAGCGGTCAACGAGGTGATCATCGAGATGGAGAACGCGTTCCTCTTCGTCACGGGGATCAGCGACGGTTCAGGTCTGGCCTGCGTGGCCAACGCCGAGTGCGACGTCGGACTGGTCGGCTACGAGATGGCCGTGCTGGTCGAGAAGGCTGGCGCCGTCCTCACGCCCGAGCTTCGGGCAGAGCTGCAGAGCGCGCTCCGCGATGAGCACGTTCGACGACGAGTCCGACGATGGCGGCCCCGCCCTTCGCGTACGTTCGTACGTGATCACCCAGGGTCGCACGCGCTCGTCCGTCGACCTGCCGCTCGAAACCCTCGTCCGGGTCACCCCCCAGGGCGTGTCCGCAGCGCCCCGCCTGGCGCTCGAACGCAAGAAGATCGTCTCCCTCTGCAATGCCCCGATCTCGATCGCCGAGATCTCCGCCCACCTCAGCGTCCCCCTCGGGGTGGCGCGGGTCCTGGTGGGTGACATGGCCGAGCAGGGTCTCCTGACGAGTTACCAGCCGCAACACTCCAAGACGGGCGAACGCCCGGACCTCAAACTGCTCGAAAGGGTGCTCGATGGCCTTCAAGCGCTCTGAGGCCCCAGCCTCAGCCGAAACCGTTCCCGAAGACGAGGGCGTCCCGCTCCCGGTCAAGATCATCGTGGCCGGAGGGTTCGCGGTGGGCAAGACCACGTTCGTGGGTTCCATCTCCGAGATCGCCCCGCTGACCACCGAGGCCGCCATGACCAAGGTGGCCGAGGGGATCGACGAGACCGGTGGCACCAACACCGGCAAGACGTCGACCACGGTGGCCATGGACTTCGGGCGCATCACGCTCGGCTCCGACCTGATCCTCTACCTGTTCGGCACGCCCGGGCAGGATCGGTTCAAGTTCATGTGGGACGACCTGGTCCGTGGCGCCATCGGCGCGGTGGTGCTGGTGGACACCAGCCGCCTGGCCGACTGCTTCCCGGCGGTCGACTACATGGAGACCCAGGGCGTGCCGTTCATCGTGGCCGTCAACCTGTTCCACGGCAAGCAGCAGCACTCGCTCGACGACGTCCGCGAGGCGCTGACCGTCCCCGAGGACGTGCCGATGGTGACCACCGACGCCCGTGACCGGGCCGCCACCAAGATGGCGCTGCTCGAGCTGGTGCAGCACGCACTGGTTCGGGCCTCGGCGGCCGCCGCCGGCTGAAGCCCGGGGTCCGAGATCCCCACGACATAGGCTCCGGGCACGCTGGACACCACGCTCGCCCGCAAGATGCACCGTACGCTCGAGCCCTACCACGGGTTCGTGTACTTCGCGCCCGAACCGGCCGCGGCCTACGCGGCGGTGGGCATCGACGATCGCCAGATGGGCTACTTCGCCTCGCGGGCGGCGGCCATGGGGGCGGTGCCGGCCGAGGTGGTGATCGCCACCTTCTACAACTTCTCGCCCGACCTGGTCCGCGCCGCCATCCCCGCGGCCTGGTCGCGGGCCACCCCGGCCGCCATCGTCGAGGCTCGGCGATCCGGTGTGGACGCCACCCTGCGCCGGGTCCTGGGCGAGGGCGTCGACGGCCAAGAGGTGACCGAGGCGGCCGAGCTGGCTCGCCGGGCCGCCGCCGGGTGCACCCTCGACGGCCGGCCGCTGTACGCGGCCCACGCCGCCCTGGACTGGCCCGAGGCCCCCCACCTGGTGCTGTGGCACGCGGTCACCCTGCTGCGCGAGTTCCGGGGCGACGGCCACGTCGCCTGCCTGGTGGAGCAGGGCATCTCCGGGCTCGAGGCCCTGGTCATCCACGCCGGCACCGGTGAGGTGCCCGGTGCCGTGCTCCAGGCCACCCGGGCCCGCACCGACGAGGAGTGGACGGCGGCGGGCCACGACCTGGTCGAGCGGGGTTGGCTGCACGGCGACGGCACGCTGACCGAGCCCGGCCGCGAGCATCGCCTCGACCTGGAGGCCCGCACCGACGAGCTGGCCATGGCCCCCTGGGAGCACCTGGGGGCCGACGGGTGCCGACGTCTGCGCGAGCTGGTGCGCCCGCTCAGCCGGGCCCTGGTGGACGCCGGCACCTTCGCCCTGAGCCGATCGCCACGACAGGAGCAGCCGTGACCTACCAGATCCCAGGCGCCACCCAGCGCCTGGTCGACCTCGGCGACGTCGCCCTGTCGGTGTACGAGTCGACGCCGGCGCAGCTCGACGGACGCCGGCCGGCGGTGGTGTTCTCCCACGGCTTCCCCGACCTGGCCTACGGCTGGCGCGACCAGCTGCCGGCGGTGGCCGCCGCCGGCTTCCGGGCCGTCGCCCCCGACCAGCGGGGCTACGGCGGCAGCTCCCGGCCCGACGCCGTCGAGGACTACGACATCTTCCACCTGACCGGTGACCTGGTCGGGCTGCTCGACGCCCTCGAGGTCGAGCGTGCCGTGTTCGTGGGGCACGACTGGGGCGGTTTCGTGGTCTGGCAGATGCCGCTGCTGCACCCCGATCGGGTGGCCGGCGTGGTGGGCCTCAACACCCCGTTCGTGGCCCGCCTGCCCGTGCCGCCCACCGAGCTGTTCCGCATGGTGGGCGGCGAGCGCAACTACATCGTCGAGTTCCAGGAGCCCGGCCGGGCCGACGCCGTGCTGGCTGCCGACGTGGCCGGGCTCTACGACGCCCTGTGGCGCACAGCCGTGCCCCCCGAGGAGGTGGCCGCCGCGGCCGAAGCCGTGGCCGACACCGTCCCCGAGTCGGCGCTCACCTTCGAGCGGGTGGTGGCCGGCCCCCGTCTCGGCCAGCCCCTGCTCAGCCCGCAGGAGATGGCGGTCTACGTCGACACCTTCACCGACACCGGGTTCACCGGCGCGCTGAACTGGTACCGCAACTTCGATCGCAACTGGGAGCTGACCCCCGACCAGGAAGGGGCCCGCATCGACGGCGTGCCGTGCCTGATGGTCACCGCCGAGTGGGATCCCGTGCTCACTCCGGCCCTGGCCCAGGGCATGCCCGAGCTGATCGGCGACCTGGAGATGCACGAGCTGACCCGCTGCGGCCACTTCACCCAGGCCGAGCAGCCGGGTCAGACCAACGACCTGCTGGTCGAGTTCCTGACCCGGCGCTTGGCGCCGGCCTAGGCCAGCGCCAGCTCGAGCACCTCTCGCACGTCGGAGACCGGGTGGATGACCAGTCCGTCGCGGATGGCGTCGGGCAGGTCGTCCAGATCGGGCTCGTTGCGCTGGGGGATGACCACGTCGGTGATGCCGGCCCGGTGGGCGGCCAGCAGCTTCTGCTTGACCCCGCCGATGGGCAGCACCTTGCCCTGCAGGGTCACCTCACCGGTCATGGCCACCGACGGCTTGACCGGGCGACCGCTGAGCAGGCTGGCCAGCGCCGTGGTCATGGTGACCCCGGCGGAGGGGCCGTCCTTGGGCACCGCCCCGGCGGGGAAGTGCACGTGGATCCGCCGCTCCAGGGCGGCGGGCTCGATGCCCAGCTCGTCGCGGTGGGCCCGGATGAAGGACAGGGCGATCTGGCCCGACTCGGTCATCACGTCACCGAGCTGACCGGTCAGGGTCAGGCCCTGCTCGCCGTCCATGGCGGTGGCCTCCACCACCAGCACGTCGCCCCCCGCCCCGGTGACGGCCAGGCCGTTGACCACGCCCGTGGCCGGCGTGCGGTTGGCCTCGTCGCGGGTCACGCGGGCCCGGCCCAGGGCCTGGCGCACCGCGTCGTGGTCGACCACGAACACCTCGGGCTCGGTGTCGCGCTCGGAGGTGGTGGCCACCTTGGTGGCGGTCTTGCGCAGCACCTTGCCCAGCTGGCGCTCCAGGCCGCGCACGCCGGCTTCGCGGGTGTAGTCCGACACCAGGGTGGCCAGCGCCTCGTCGGTCACGGTCACCTCGGTGGGCCGCAGGCCGTTGCGCTCCAGCTGGCGGGCCAGCAGGTGGTCGCGGGCGATCACGACCTTCTCCTCGTCGGTGTAGCCGTCGAGGGTGATGATCTCCATGCGGTCGAGCAGGGGCGCGGGGATGGTGTCGAGCACGTTGGCGGTGGCGATGAACAGCACCGCCGACAGGTCCAGGTCGACCTCCAGGTAGTGGTCGCGGAACGAGTGGTTCTGCGCCGGGTCGAGCACCTCGAGCAGCGCCGAGGAGGGGTCGCCGCGCCAGTCGCTGCCCACCTTGTCGATCTCGTCGAGCAGGAAGACCGGGTTCATGGTGCCGGCCTCGGTCATGGCCCGCACGATGCGACCGGGCTGGGCCCCGACGTAGGTGCGGCGGTGACCTCGGATCTCGGCCTCGTCGCGCACGCCTCCCAGGGCCACCCGCACGAACGAGCGGCCCAGGGCGCGGGCCACCGACTCGCCCAGCGAGGTCTTGCCCACCCCGGGCGGGCCGACCAGCACGAGGATGGACGGGCGGTCACGGCCGGTCGGGACCTCGGTGTCGGCGGCGCGGGCGAGGCGCAGCTTGCGCACGGCCAGCTCCTCGACGATGCGGTCCTTCACCTCGTCCAGGCCCGAGTGGTCGGCGTCGAGCACGGCCCGGGCGTCGCCCAGGTCGAGGTGGTCGGTGGAGCGCACACCCCAGGGCAGCTCGATGATGGTGTCCAGCCAGGTGCGGATCCAGCCCGACTCGGCGGCCTGGGGGCTGGTGCGCTCCAGCCGACCCAGCTCGCGCTCGATGGCAGTGGCCACCTCGGCCGGGATGTCGCGGTCGGCCAGGCGGGCTCGGAAGGCCTCGATGCCGTCCTCGTCGTCGCCCTCCTCACCCAGCTCGCGGCGGATGGCGGCCAGCTGCTGGCGCAGCAGGAACTCGCGCTGGGTCTTCTCCATGCCGTCGGACACGTCCGAGCGGATGCGGTCGCTGAGCTCGGCCTCGGCCAGCGCTTCCTTGACCCAGGCGGTGACCTTCTCCAGCCGCTCGTCCACGTCGATGGCCTCGAGCAGCTCGATCTTGCGCTCGGTGGACAGGTCCGGCCACCAGCCGGCCGTGTCGGCCAGGGCACCGGGACCGTCGACATCGCGCAGCATGGCGCCCATGCGCCGGCCGCCCAGGCGCTCGAGCAGCAGCCCGGCGGCGGCCCGGTACTCGCGGGCCAGCTCGTCGGTGCGATCCGTGACCGGGCTGTCCGCCACCAGCTCGGCCTCGACCCACAGGGCATCGCCCTGGCCGACCACGCCCGCGCCCACCTGGGCCCGGCGCTCGGCTCGGATGACCATGGCCGGGGTGCCGTTGGGCAGGGGACCGCGGTCCTCGATGGTGGCCACCACGCCCACCCGGGCGTAGCGCCCCTCGACCCGGGGCACGAGCAGGATGCGGCCCGCCGGGCCGGCTGCGGCCGCTACGGCCTTCGCCTCGTCGGTCTCGAGGGCGATGGTGACCACCATCTGGGGCAGCACCACGCCCTGGCTCAAGGGCAGCACCGGTAGCGTCTGGATGGTCGTCTCGGCCATGTGGGCTCCTGAGTTCGCGCCGTCTATGCAACGGCCATTACAAGATTACAGGGCAGAACCGACCAATCCGCTCAGGTATTCCGGCCGTCAGACGTTGGGCACCTCGGCGCGGCGGGCGGCGGAGACGATCCCGTCCAGCAGGACCTGCACGAGCACCCGGGCCACCCGGGCGTAGCTGGTCTGGAAGGCGTCGGCCGCGCTGCGGCGGCTCATCCCGTCCCACAGCACGTCGATGAGCTCGACCAGGGCCTCGGCATCCAGGTCGGCCCGCAGGAAGCCGTCGTCGGCCGACTCGGCCACCAGCGGGGCGAAGGTGGCGATGACGAACTGGTTCAGGCCGCCGATGGCCTCGGCCGCCTGGGGGCCGTCCACCACCCGGGAGCGGAACCGGGCCACGGCCGAGGCGCTGGGGGAGTCGGCCAACAGGACGTCCTGCAGGAACGCCAGCAGGCCGTGGCCCACGGCCGAGGCCGGGCGGTCGGCCATGGCCTGGGACACGTCGGCGGTGAGCGCCTCGGCCGCCAACGTGGCGTAGAGGTCCTCCTTGGAGCGGAAGTAGTTGTAGAAGGTGCCAGTGGACAGGCCGGCCTCGGCCAGCAGCTCGCGGGTGGTGATGTCCTGGAAGCCGTTGCGATCCAGGCAGGTGAGGGCCGCATCCAGGATGCGCCGGCGCACGGCCTGCTTGTGATCCTCGCTCACCCGGGGCATGCCCTAGTCTGCCAACGGCATGGGGGCTCGGCGCAGCTTGGCGGCGGTGGGGATCGTGGTCACCGCGCTGGTGGTGGCGGCGGTGGCCGTGGCCGTGGTCCAGCACGTGGCCCTGGCTCCGGTGAACCCGGTCGGAGACGTGGCCCGGCCGACGACGCCCATGCCCGTTGCCCGCGACCAGGCGGTGCTCGACCAGGTGAGCGTGGCCGCCGCCGACCTCGGCCCCGGCTGGACGGCGCGACTGATCGACCAGGGCGACCAGCTCAGCCAGCCCACCCTCGACCTCTGCTCGGGTCACTACGCCAGCGAGAGCCGGCGCCAGGCGCGCCACCAGGTGGAGGTGAGCGACTCGACCGGCGAGGCGGTGATGAGCACCGAGGCCGTGCTGTACCAGGACCAGGCCGGCGCGGCCGAGGCCATGGCCGAGGTTCGCGGCATGGCCTCGCGGTGCCCGGGGCGGGTGCAGGTGCGCGCCGCGGCCGACGCGGGCTCGGGCCATCCCCCCGGGATCGACCAGGTGGCCTGGTCGGTGCAGGCCGAGGTGGCCAGCCAACCGATGGATCGGGCCGTGCTGGTGTTCCTGCGCCGGGGCCGGCTGCTGCTCGGCCTGTACTTCCTGACCGCCGACGGCCCCCAGGCCCGGATCGCCGGCACCGACACCATCGCCGCCACGGTGGCCGTCTTCCAGCGGCGGGTGGCTGACCTCCCGGCGGCGGAGGTGGGCTGAGGGCGGCGCCTAGCATGCCGCCATGACCGTGCGAGTCGGGTTCCTCGGGGGCGGGTTCATCGCCCACCACCACGGCAAGATGCTCCACACCTCCGGGGTGGATGCACACATCGCCCTGGTGCACGATCCGGACGCGGCCAAGGCCGACGCCTTCGCCTCGGCCAGCGGGGCACAGGTGGCGGCCACCGAGGACGCCCTGCTCGACGCCGTCGACGCCGTGTACGTGTGCACCTGGACCTCCGAGCACCCGCGCCTGGTGGCGGCGGCCGCGGCTCGGGGCCTGCCGGTGTTCTGCGAGAAGCCCCTGGCCGTCGACCTGGCCACCGCCCGCTCGATGGTGGCGGCGGTGACGGAGGCCGGGGTGGTCAACCAGGTTGGCCTGGTGCTGCGCGACTCGCCGGCCTTCGCCTACCTGCGCCAGCTGGTGGCGCGGCCCGACAGCGGTCGGGTGATGAGCGTCGTGCTGCGCGACGACCAGTACCTGCCCATCCAGGGCCAGTACGGCTCGACCTGGCGGGCCGATCCCACCAAGGCCGGCTCGGGCACGCTGCTCGAGCACTCCATCCACGACCTCGACATCCTCGAGTGGGTGCTCGGGCCTATCGAGGCGGTGTCGGCCAGCTCGCGCGAGCTCCACCAGCTGGCCGGCATCGAGGACGTGTTCGTGGCCACCCTGGAGTTCGCCTCGGGCGCCCTGGGGTCGCTGGTGTCGGTGTGGCACGACCTGCTCGAGCGGCCCAGCCTGCGCCGGGTCGAGGTCATCTGCGAGCGGGCCCACTTCTGGCTGGAGGACGACCTGTGGGGTCCCGTCCACTGGACCCGCCCCGGCGACGACCACGGCTCGGTGGGCGGCACCGACCTCACGGTCGCACTGGGGGCGATGGGCATCGACCTGCGCAACCCCGACCAGGCCTTCATCGAGGCGGTGGCCCAGGGCGTGGCGGCCACGCCCGACTTCACCGTGGCGGCGCGGGCCCACGAGGTGGCCGACGCCCTCTACCGGGCGGCTCAGGCCGGTTCGAAGCGGTCCACGACCACCACCGGGGCGGCGTAGTCGTCCGCCGGCTTCTCCGGCGGCTGCCACTCCTGCCCCCCACCCTCGGCCAGCAGCTCGGTGATGACCGACGGCGGCTGGGGGTGGCTGAAGTACCAGCCCTGGGCCAGGTCGCAGTTCAGCTGGCGCAGCCGCTCGACCTGATCGGCCTGCACGACGCCCTCGGCCACCGTGACCATGCCCAGGGCCTTGGCCATCCCGATGACGTGCTCGACGATGGTGGTGTCCTCGTGCGACCCGACCAGACCGTCCACGAACGACCCGTCGATGGTCAGCATGGCCAGCTCGAGGCGGCGCAGGTGGATGAGCGAGGAGTACCCCGTGCCGAAGTGGTCGATGGCCAGGTTCACGCCCAAGGTGCGGACCTCGGCCAGCATGTCGGCGATGGCGGCCGGGTCGTGCATGAGCACGCCTTCGGCGATCTCCAGGTAGATCCAGGCCGGATCGGCGTGCGAGCGCTCCAGCGCGGCCTGTACCTGGCTCACGAAGTTGGCCTGGCCCAGCTGGCGCTCCGAGACGTTGATCTTGACCGTCAGGGTGGGCCGTTCGGGGAAGGCGTCGTGCCAGGCCCGGCACTGGCGGGCCACCTCCTCGATGATCCACCCCCCGACGGGCACGATCAGGCCGGTGTCCTCCAGGGCGTCCATGAACTCCTCGGGGTTGATCCCCCCGCGGGTCGGGTCCTTCCAGTGCAAGAGCGCCTCCACTCCGACCAGCCGCTTGGTCCACAGCGACACGATGGGCTGGTAGTAGAGCTGCAGCTCGCCGTTGTCGAGGGCCTGGCGCAGGCGGCGCTCGGCGGTGGACGGCGTGATCTGGTCGCGGATGGCCCGGTCGAACATGGCGTAGTGACCCCGGCCGGCCTGCTTGGCCTGGTGCAGGGCCGCGTCCGCGTCGCGCAGGACCTCGTCGGGACGCGAGCACCGTTCCTCGGTGATGGCCAGGCCGATGTTGGCCGAGACGGCCACGGTGGCGTCGCCCATCTGGAACGGCGTCTCGACCGACGCCACCACCGACCGGGCGATGCGCTCGGCCGACAGGGTGGTGGACACGTCGGGGCAGAACAGGACGAACTGATCGCCCCCGTAGCGCACCGCCCGGTCGTCGGGTCCCAGCACCTCGGTGAGCCGGGCGGCCATCGCCACCACCAGCTGGTCGCCGACGGCCTGGCCGTAGCTGTGGTTGACCTCCTCGAGGCCGTCCAGGTCGACGAACAGGACGGCGATGCGCCCGTTGCGCCGGCGGGTCAGCTTGAGCATCTGGTCGAACCCGTCACCCAGGAACCGTCGGTTGGGCAGGCCGGTCAGGGCGTCGTGGTAGGAGAGGCGGTAGAGGGTGGCCCGGGTGGCCTTGGTGTCGCGGTAGCGGCGCACGGCGAACACGGCGGCCCCGATGGGCAGCACCACCAGGATGGCCAGCAGCCCGCTGCGCCCCTGGCCGCTCAGGTCGTCGGCCCAATCGGTGACGTGCGACAGCGCGCCCGTGTACCAGGCCAGCACGGCCACGCCCACGCCCACGGCCACGATCAGGGCCAGGTCGCGACCAGCCCGCGCCCCGACGTCGTCGGCGCGCAGCTTCGCCTGCTCCTGCTCACGATCGATGGTTCCGTTCACGCGCGCTTCCCGACAGCTGGTCCGGAGCCCCAGTACGGCTCGTCCTACTCATCGGCCGCGAGGCGACCGGGTTGAGCCTGGCGGACGACCGGGTCGGGCCTGGCGGCCACGCCGATCTGGCCCCGCAACCGGTCCTCGGCGGCGTCGGGCAGCGCCAGCACCTGCTGCACGGACTGGCCCCGGGCCAGGCGCAGCTCGACCACGGCCGCCTCCACCTCGTCCCAGCTGCGAGCCCGCCGTCCGGGGACGTCGCGGTTGTAGGGCTGGTCGAAGATGACCACCTGGTTGCCGGCCGCGGCCAGCTCGGCCAGGTTGTGGGGCGCGTCCTCGACGTAGAGGTCGGCCTCCACCTCGGGCTTGGTGCCCAGGAAGCACAGGTCGCGATAGGGGATGCCGACCCGGTCCAGCCACTCGACCGTGTCGCCCACGGCGATGGCGTGGCCCCAGTTGGCGTACAAACGGTGGGTCACGATGCGGATCCACACGCCGGCGTCGCTGAGCCGCCACAGGACCTCGGCCGCGCCCGGCACCACCGGCATGTCGCGGAACATGCGGTGCTCGAGCACGGCGCGGCGGTGCAGGCGGTCGAAGTCCTCGTCGGTGAGGCCCCACTCGTGGAAGTTCCAGCTGCGCTGGGGGTCGAGCGAGGCGACGTCGACCCCGCGCTCGCGCGCCACCACCTCGGCGAAGGCGGCGGCGTGGTCGGCGCACACCCCGTCGAGGTCCACGGCCAGGACGAAGTCGGCCACGGGGAGCGATCAGCCCAGCGCGGCGCCGACGAAGTCGAGGCCGGCGTCGAGGAAGCCGAAGTCCTTGGGCGTGGCGAAGTGGTCCACGCCGCGCAGGGTGACCACCCGGGCGTCGGGCAGCAGTTCGGCCAGCGGCTCGGCCGGACCGGCGAAGTCCCGGTCGCCCATCACCAGCAGCACCGGGCAGGTGACCCGGGCCAGCACCTCGGCCGTGACCGGCGGGGGGTTGCGGCGCATGCAGGCGGCCAGAGCCAGGGGATCGCTGCCGGGCTCGCGGGCCTGGGCCCGAAAGTACTGGGCCACCGGGGAGGCGTCGGGGGTGAGCTCGTCGGCCTGCTCGATGTGGTCGGCCAGCTCGGCCGAGCTCTGGTCGGCGCGCAGGAGGTTGGCTCCCACCCCGGCCAGCACCAGGCGCCCGAAGCGCTCGGGGTGGGCCGCGGCCAGGACCAACAGGGTGCGCGCCCCCAAGGAGAAGCCGATGGCGTCGACCTGGCCCTCGGGGAAGTCGGCCAGGGCCAGCTCCTCGAGCTGGGCGTAGGCCTGGGGGTCGTGGGGCTTGTCGGCCGCGCCGTGGCCCAGCAGGTCGAGGGCCACCACCGGGCGCCCGGCGTCGGCCAGCAGGTCCAGCCAGCCGCTCTCGCCCCAGGTGCGGACTCCGGAGCTGGCGAAGCCGTGCACCAGGACGACGGGCAGGTTGTCGGGCTCGGAGGTCACGGTCCGACACTAGTGATCGTTACCATGCCGACGTGGCGTCGTCGGATGGCTTCCTGCACGTGACGCCGAGCTGCGCCATCCCCCTCGACGAGCTGGTCGAGCGCTTCGGACCCAGCGGGGGTCCGGGCGGGCAGCACGCCAACCGGTCCAAGACCCGGGTGGAGCTGCGCTTCGACGTGGCCGCCTCGAGCGCCCTCAGCCAGGCCCAACGGACCCGGCTGCTGGACACGCTCGGGCCCGAGGTGCGGGTGGTGGTCGACGACGAGCGCTCCCAGGCCCGCAACCGCGCTCTGGCCCAGCAACGGCTGGCCGCGACGCTGGCCGCCGCCCTGCACGTGCGCCGTCCCCGGCGGGCCACCCGCCCGTCGCCGGCGGCACGCCAGCGTCGCCTGGATGCCAAGCGGGCGCAGTCAGAGCGCAAGCGCGCCCGGCGCCCGCCGTCAGCCGACTGACGGCTCCACGACGTGGTCGGCCGGCTCCGCCGCCTGGCCGGATCTCGTAGCCGACGACGACGACCGCCGTCGGATCAGCAGCTCGCGGACGCCCTCGACCAGGAGCAGGTAGAGGGCCAGGAGCCCGAAGGCGTTCACCTTGTCGAACTGCACGGCCCACTGGAAGTCGGCCGGGTTGGGGTGGCGGAGCTGGGCCTGGACGATGTAGAGCGCGGCCAGGCCCAGCGAGCCGGCCGCCATGAGGGTGGCCACGGCCCGGCCGCGGCGATGGCGGTAGGTGCCGAACACGGTGGCCCCCACGATCACCACCAGGGCGGGGACCGACCAGCCGTCCCAGGGTGTGGTCAGCGCCACGAAGATGGCGAAGGCGACCGTGGCCACCAGGCTGGCGCCCAGCCCGATGGGACCAGCGGTCTCGGTGAACATCCGGGTCAGGAGCGGCTCGAAGGGGAAGTCGGCACCCAGGGACGCGGCGCGCCGCCGGCGCCGGCCCCTGCCCACGAACACCAGCACCAGCGACACCAGCACGCCGAGCGCGCTGATGCCCAGCGCCAGCCACACGGTGGACTGGGGCTGCCACGAGACGTGGATCTTCAGGGGCCCGGTGCCGTAGACGGCCGGATCGATGAGCCAGCCGTTGCCGTAGCCGTCGATGACCTGGGGCGGCGGCAGCGCCTTGCCGTCCACGGTGGCGTGCCAGCCCACGCTCCAGGACTGGTCGACGGCCAGCCAGAACGGCTTGGTGGCCTGGGGTACGGTGAGGTCGTAGCTGATCCGCCCGGTGTGGTCGGTCACCACCTTGGGACCCGGGGCGGCCGCGGCCTTGGCCGTGGTCAGGACCCTCAGGGGCTGGGCGGCACCGCCGGCGGCGGAGGCCAGGGCCAGCTGGTCGACGTCGATGCCCAGCTGGCGCCCGGTGGCGGTGCGCAGGATGTGATCGCCCTTGCTCAGCGTCAGCGGGGCGGTCCCGCACTCGGTGACGGTGAGCTCCTTGCGGGCCACCGCGTCGGCGGTGGTGCCGGTCACCCGCACGGACACGGCCTTGCCGTCCACCGTGACGAGGTCGGCGCGACAGCCGCTGTCGAAGCGGGCCGGGGCCGCGGCCACCTGCTGGCCCGGGATGCCCAGCTCGGCGATGGCCACCGGCGCCTGGCTCTTGGAGTTGGAGTACCAGTCCTTCTCCTCCACCACCCGGGCACCGGTCACCGTGAAGCGAAGCGCCTGGCCGGTGACGGGGGTGGGCAGGGTCACCGGGACCGAGGCGGTGGCGTTGGGCTTGGCCTGGTCGGCCACCGCCGGCACGTCCACCACCACCGCCTTGGCCGCGTCGCCGTCGGGGGTGATGGTGAGCTGGGTGGGCACCGAGTGGCGGCCGTCGGCCACCAGCTGCAGGTCGAGGTGGGTCACGGTGGTGGGGTGGGGGAAGGTGTACTGCAACCAGGCGCCGGTGGCCTGGTTGAACACGCCGCTCCAGAAGGTGGCCGGGTTCCCGTCCAGGGCGGCGGAGGCCCGCATGTCGATCGATCCCTGGAGGTGCCCCGAGGAGTCGGCGGTGATGCCCCCGTGGGCCGCGTCGGGGACGCCCACCAGCTGGTCGATGGTGGAGTCGGGCACGTAGTCCGACAGCGCGGCCGAGCCGGTGATGGAGAACGAGCGGGCCGTGGGCAGCTCGATGAGGCGGTTCATCCGCACCTCCTCGTCGAGGCGCACGGGCTCGGCCGGGTTGGACCGCAGGCGAGTGAACACCTCCACCAGGGGGTGGTCGATGGAGGAGGCCCCGGCGCGTGACAGCAGGTCGGTGGGCGGTCGCACCAGCTCGTCCACCTTGTTGACGCCCGGGATGGTGATCTCGGCGAAGCCCACACCGCTGACCCCGTCGTACTCGGGGCGCTTGGCGATGTTGGTGCCGCGCACCGTGATGGTGAGGTGGTGGAAGGTCTGGGTCGGGAAGCGGACGGTTTCGCCGGGCTGGGCACGAGACGAGGCGTCCAGGTCGATGGTGATGGGCTTGCGGTCGTCGAAGGTGAGCGAGATCTGGGTCAGCCACCGGTTGCGCACCAGGTTGATGGGCTGGAGCAGTGTCATGTGGTCGGTGGTGACCGGGTGGTCCAGGGCGATGTCCAGGTGCGCCCCGGTGGGGTCCTCCAGGGCGCCCACCCGCCAGGCGCTCTCGGGGTCGCCGTCCATGGCGTTGGCCGGGCGGTCGTCGGGCGTGTAGGTCACCGGGTTGCCGTAGTCGCTGGCGGTGAGGATGGCTCCGCCCCGCTGCTCGGTGACGGTCTGGTCCGCCGAGGTCTGACCCGGGAACACCTCCAGGCGCTGGTCGGTGGGGTCGTAGGGCGCCACCTCGTCGGCCCGTTCCGTGTAGCCGGTCTGCTCGCGGATGGTGCCCCAGCGCTCGGCCCGCTTGCGGTTGGTGTCGGTCACCACCAGGGTGGCGTCGTCGTCGTAGATCTTGGCGAAGCCGGTCGGGTCGGTGGCGTAGGAGGCGGCGAAGAACGTGGCCTGGGGCCCGTCGAGCAGGCCCAGGGGCGCGACGTCGACCAGGCCGTCGGCGTTGCCGGCCATGAGCAGCGAGCCCGACGACGGGTGGGTGCGCACGATGTCGGCCGGCTGGTCGACCGAGAAGCTGGCCACCTTGGGCGGGTTGGGCAGGTTCGGATCGGTGCCCAGCGCGACCTCGTCCACCATGGGCTGGGTGGGACCGGCCACGTTCGGCGACGTGGAGCCGAAGGGCACCGGCGTGGCCAGCCCCGGCGCATGGGTCAACAGGTCCCACACGGGCACCGGGCGGGCGGTGCGGTAGCGCTCGTACTGGAGGTCGCTGCGGTCGACGACGTCGCCGGCCCCCATGAGCCGGGCGATGGGGGCGATGGCCCGGGGATCCATGTCCCCCTCGGCGAAGCGGGTGTCGAAGGCGTCGAGCAGCGAGGCCGACTGGGCCGAGCCGTACTGGAACAGCTCGTGGGCCACGTACGGCCGGGTCATCAGCCCGGGGGTGACCGGGTCGACGGTGTTGCCCCACCGGTAGCTGGCGAAGTCCGACCCGGGCACCTCCAGCACGCGGGTGGCCGAGCCCTGGCTCTGGAGGTAGTCGGCGGCCTGGGTCCAGTAGCTGGGGATGTTCTCGGGCCGTTCCAGGTTCTTGGCCACCATCTGACCGGTCCACAGGGTGGACAGGTTGGCGAACAGCACCAGCGAGGCCAGGGCGGTGAGCCCGATCGAGAAGTTGGGCCGCAGCCGACCCAGGGCGGTCACCCCGGCCCCCAGGAACAGGGCCAACCCGAGGATGACCAGGGGCACGGCCCGGGGCGTGGACCGCAGGGCCAGCCCGGCGTCGGTGCGGGTGAAGGCCTTGAACAGCGCACCGGTCAGCGACGGGTTGCTCCACGGGTGGGAGGCGATGGCGGTGAAGGCGCCCACCACGGTGATGCCCAGGAACAGGGCCCGGTAGCGCCAGCGCACGAGGGCCGCGGCCACGATGGCCAGCACCGGCACGAGGTAGGACAGGCTCAGGGCGGCCAGGTTGGTGGTGTAGGTGGCGCTGGGCGCCGTCCACGGTCCCAGCTTGTCGTCCCCGTAGAAGAACCAGTAGCCCAGACCCCGCAGCACCTCGGGGGCGCTGGACACCTCGGCCACCGTCTTGTAGGTCTCGGTGTACTTGGTCACGGGCAGGCCGTACTTGCCCTCGGCCCACAGCCCGGCGATCCACCACAGCGACGTCACCACCGTGAGCACGCCCAGGCGCCCCATCGCGGCCAGGGCCTGGCGTCCGGTCACCTCGTGGTCGACGAACACAGCCCAGCCCACGTACAGCAGCGGGCCGGTGCCGATCATGAGCAGGGCGGTGGCGTTGATGCCGCCCACGGTCAGCACCACCAGCGCGAACAGGGCCGGGTAGCGCCAACCGCCGTGGCGGACCGCCTTGGCCGTGAGGGCGATCATCCATGGCAGGGCCGCCCACGGCAGCAGGATGACCGAGATGCGCGCCGCGTACTCCAGCAGGTACGGGCTGAACATGTAGGCCAGGCTGGCCACCAGGATCCCGCCCCAGGCCGCCCGGCCGAGGCGGGCGTCCGCTCCGTCGGCTCCCTCGTCCTCGCCCCAGCCCAACGTCCTGCACAGGTAGCGCACCCCGAGGCCGGCGGCCAGCACGAGCGTGCCCAGCCAGATGCGCTGGGCGATCCAGTCCGCCACGCCGAGCTGCTGGAACACCCAGTAGAACGGCCCCATCGGCCACAGGTAGCCGATGTACTGGTGGGTCACGGTGCCCATGCCGATCTGGCTGTTCCAGACGTAGGGCGCCTCGGCCAGCACCTTGCCCGGGTTCAGGTAGAGGTAGGTCTTGGTGTCCGCGCCGACCTCGCCGGGCTGGGTGAGCAGCAGCGGCACGTAGGTCAGCACCGCCGGGATGGCGATGGTGGCCCAGTAGCCCCAGTTCCGGCGCCTCACCGAGGTCGATGTCCGCCGGCCCGCAGGCGCCGGCGCAGAGCTTCATCGGCCAGCGGGGTGAGCACCCCGACGGCGGTGGCGTCCCAGGTGAGCTGGGCCGCGTACTTGGTGGCACCGTCGCTCAGCCGCGCCCGCAGGTCGTCGTCGCCGATGACCTGCGCGATCTTGGCGGCCAGGTCGCGCGAGCCGTCGGCCAGCAGGCCGCTGCGTCCGTCGAGGACGGCATCGGTGTGACCGTTGATGCGGGTGGCCACCGCCGGGGTGGCACAGGCGGCCGCCTCGGTGAGGGTCATGCCCCAGCCCTCGGCGATGGACGCGCTGGCCACCAGCCACGCCTGGCGGTAGAGGTCGATGAGCTCGTCGTCGGACACGTGGCCGGCCAGGCGAACCCAGTCGGTGGCGTCCAGGTCAGAGATCTGTGCCTCCAGGGCCAGGCGCTCGTAGCCGTCGCCGACGATCACCAGCTGCGTGTTGTGGTGCTGCTCGCGCACCTCGGCCACGACCCGGATGAGCTCGTCGAACCGCTTGGGGGCCATGAGCCGACCGACGGCCACCACCAGGGGCACCGGGCTGCGCGTGCCTCCGGGCGTGTAGCGGGCGTCGATGCCCGGGGGCACCACGGTGATCTGGCTGGCCGAGAAGTGCAGGTACTCGATCAGCTCGCGCCTTGACGACTCCGACAGGGTCACCAGGGGGGTGTGGCGGTAGAAGGGCGGCGCCACCCGCCGCTCGATGAACTCGCCCCACGGGGCGAGGCGCTCGTCGAGCACGAGGCGCCACATGTCGCGGTGCACGTGGTGCACCACGGTGATGTGGGGGGCCCGGGCCCACAGCGGGCTCAGGTAGGGCGTGCCGTTCCAGTACTCGACCAGCCCGTCGTAGGGGCCCATCCGGCCGGTCAGCTCGGACAGCACGGTGGTGGGGAAGACCATGAAGCGCCCGTGCTTGCGAACCACCCGGTAGCCGTCGCGCACCGCCTCGGGGGGGTGGCCCTGGGCGTAGGAGGTGCGCATGGTGACCTCCAGGCCGGCCTCGGCCCAGCGGCGCACCACCTCGGCCGCGTGCAGCTCGGAGCCGCCGGCCTCCACGTCGGCCAGGTCCCGCCAGGCCAGCACGTGGATGCGCCGCAACCCGGCGGCGTGGGCGATCTCGGAGAGGCTCATGCCACGCCGGTCGGGTCCACGTGCAGCGGATGGCCCGGCGGATAGGCCTCCCGCGGGATCACCGGGGCGTCGCGCCCCGTGCCCCGCTCGCCGCCGACGGGGCGGTCGTCGGGCCCCACCTGCTCGTGGTACTCCTGCTCCACGTTGACATCCCAGATGTCGTGGTGGGCACCCAGGATGTTCTCCACCGTCAGCATGGCCGTCAGCATGGAGTGGTCCTGGTTGTTGTACTTGTGCATGCCGTTGCGCCCGACCGGGTGCACGTTGGGGGCGTTGGCCTCCAGCCACGTCCGCAGCACGGCCACGTTGGCCCGGTAGTCCTCGTCGTAGACCGGGTAGGCCTTGGGCATTCGCACCACGTAGCCGTGCTCCACGGCGGCCGCGTCGACCAGGCCGAGGCGGTCCAGGTCGGCGATGCCCCGCGCCACCAGGTCCTCGTCGGAGCTGCTCCAGAACTCGTCGCCCTCGAACACGAAGTACTCCAGGCCCAGGCAGGTGCGGCCGTCCTTGACCAGGTAGGGCGACCAGGACCCGAAGTTCTGGATGCGCCCCAGCGGCCGCACCTCGGCCGAGTGGATGTAGATCCAGTTGTCGGGGAAGGCGGCCGCCTCGGGGACCACCAGGGCCACGGTGACGAAGTCGCGGAACGTGAGCTGGCTGGCCGCGGCCAGGACCTCGGGTGGCGCCGGCGGCACCATGGCCTGCACCAGGCGGGGGAAGGGCATGGACGAGATCACGTGGTCGGCTGGGTGTTCGGTCTCCGCCCCGCCCGAGCGACCGGTCACCGACACGGCCAGGCCGTCGCGGTGGGCCACGGCCGTGACCTCGGTGTCCATCTGGATGTCGACGCCGGCCGCCTCCACCAGGTCGCGGCACCGCTCCCACATCATGCCGGGGCCGTACTTGGGGTACTGGAACTCCTCGATGAGGCTGGTGAGCTGGCTGGACTTGTCTCGGCGGCCCACCACCCGGGCCCGCAGCGGCTCCCACACCGCCTTGAACAGCGACATGTCCTTGATGCGCTGGGCCCCCCAGTCCGCCGAGATCTGCGTGGCCGGCACCCCCCACACCGTCTCGTTGTAGCTCTCGAAGAAGTGGGAGTAGAGCCGCCGGCCGTACTGGGCCACGATGTAGCCCTCGAGCATGGACTGGTCCGCCGGCGGGCGCACCTGGGCCCACAGGTACGAGCAGCCGCAGCGCACGGCCTCCACCATCCCCAGGGTGCGCAGGGCCTTCACCGGCTTGATCGGGTAGTCGTAGAACTTGCCGTCGTGGTACATGCGGCTCATGCGGGGCCGCAGCAGGAACTCGTCGTCAGCCAGGATCTCGTGCCACAGGGCCTCGACCCGCTCGACCTTGGTGAAGAAGCGGTGGCCGCCGATGTCGAAGCGCCAGCCGTCGGCCTGGGCGGTGCGGCTGATGCCGCCGACCACCGAGTCGGCCTCGAGCACCTCGGGGACGATCCCGGCCTTCACCAGCTGGTAGGCCGCGGTCAGCCCGGCGGGGCCAGCCCCGATGATCACGACCTGATTCACGGGGCGGCAGTCTAGTGAGCAACCTGGTCATGCTTCGGCCACCCACCGGACCGAAACTAGGGTCAGGAGGTGGCTGACGAAGACGCTGAGCGACCCGCCGACCCGCCGGCCCCCCGAGCCGTCGTGGTGCTGGCCATCGGGGCCATCGCGGTGGGGCTGGTGCTGCGGTTCGTGACCCGCTCCGCCCTGTGGCTGGACGAGGCCCTGTCGGTCAACATCGCCAAGCTGCCGCTGTCGCAGATCCCGGCCGCCCTGCGCCACGACGGGCACCCGCCGCTGTTCTACTTCCTGCTGCACGGCTGGATGTCGCTCTTCGGCACCGGGGACGTGGCCGTGCGCGCCTTGTCGGGGCTGTTCGCCGTCGCCATCCTGCCCCTGGCCTGGCTGGTGGGCCGCCGCCACGGCGGGCGCCGCCTGGCCTGGCTGTTCACCGCCGTGATGGCCATGTCGCCGTTCGTGCTCCGCTACGCCACCGAGACCCGCATGTACGCCATGTTGATGGTGGGGGTGCTGGTGCTGGCCCTGCTCATCGACGACATCGCCCGGCACCACCGCGACGGCTGGCTGCGGTTGGTGGCGCTGGGCGTGGTGTCGGGGCTCATGCTGTTGACCCACTACTGGTCGATCTGGCTGCTGGGCTCGGTCGAGCTCACCCTGGCCTGGGCCTGGTGGCGCCATCCCGAGCAGCGTCGGAGCACCGGTCGGGCCTTCGTGGCCATCGCCGCCGGCGGTCTCTTCTTCGTCCCCTGGATCCCGTCGTTCCTCTACCAGGCGGCCCACACCGGCACGCCGTGGGCCGGCGTGCAGCGGCCGACCAACATGCTGGGCGCCACCGTCCAGGACTTCGGCGGCGGGGCGTTCAAGGACGCCATCGCCGTCGGCGCGGTCATGGTGGTGCTGGTGGTGCTGGGCCTGTTCGGCCAGGCCACCGGCCGGCTGGCCATCGAGCTCGACCTGCGCACCCGCCGGCGCCTGCGGGCCGAAGCGGTGGTGGCCGGCCTCACGCTGCTGCTGGGCGCGGGGGCGAGCCTGGTCACCGCCACCACCTACGCCACCCGCTACGCGGCGGTGGTGTACCCCCTGGTGGCGTTGCTGATGGCCGCCGGGCTGGCCTGCTTCGACGACCCGCAGGTGCTGACCGGCGCGCTGGCCGCCTTCCTGGCCCTGTGCCTGCTGGGCGCGTACTGGAACGTGACCTATCCCCGCACCCAGGGTCGGGTGGCGGCCGACGCCATCAACCACGCGGCCCAAGCCGGTGACGTGGTGGCCTTCTGCCCCGACCAGCTCGGCCCGGCCTTCAGCCGCTCGATCGATCCGCGCCTGCACCTCGACGAGGTCGTGTACCCGACCTTCGGCCCACCCCAGCGGGTGGACTGGGTCGACTACGCCAAGCGCAACGCGGCCGCCGACCCCCAGAGGTACGCCACCGAGCTGCTGGCCCGGGCTCACGGCCGCCGCATCTTCCTGGTGTGGCAGGGGGCCTACCGCACCTTCGGCACCCAGTGCGAGCAGCTGGTCACCGCCCTGGGGCAGGCCCGTCCCGGTTCCCAGACGATCGTGGTGAGCGGCGGGGACCAGTACTTCGAGCCCGGCTCGGTCACGGTGTTCCCCCCGCCACCGGGCTGAGTGTGCCAGGCTCGGCGCCGTGGAGATCGCCGCCGACCAGGACGTGACCTGCCCCCGCTGCGGGGCGTCGGGCCCGGCTCGCTTCTACGGCCCCTGCGAGCGCTGTCGGGCCGAGCTGCGGTCCTCCATGGGCCAGGCCGCCCACGACGTGGACGTGGCCGACTACGAGCCCAAGATGAACGTCACGCCCAACGCGGTGGCGCTCAAGGACTGAGCGCCCATGTGGTGCGCTCAAGGACTGAGCGCCCAGGTGGTGCGCTCAAGGACTGAGCGTGACGGCGGCGGGGCGCAGCCGGGGACCGTGGCGGGGCGGCCGTGAGCCGGCTGCGGCGATGACCTGGAGCACGCGGGCCCGATGGGGGCGGTCGCCCTCGAGCAGCTCCAGCATGCGGGCGTCATCGGCCGTGCGCTCGCCGGCCAGGTTCCAGGCCACCAGCGCCGGCAGGTTGTAGTCGCCCACCACCACCGTGTCCGCTCCACCGTGGACCACCCGGGCCACGGTCAGCGCGGTCCACCGGCCGACGCCGGGCAGCTGGGCCAGCCCGGCCAGCAGCTGGTCGGTCGTCCGCCGGGCCAGCTGCTCGAGGCGGCTGGCGGCCCGACAGGCCACCAGCAGGGTCATGGCCCGCCGCCGCTCCAACCCGAAGCGGTGCAGGTCGGGATAGGTCAGGGCCGCCAGGCGGGCCGGATCGGGCGACAGGACCAGGTCGGCCGGTCCCGGAGCGCGCTGGGCGAAGCGCCGGGTCAGGCGCCGCCAGGTGCGAGCCGCGTCCGCCGCGGGCACCCGCTGGAACACGATGGCGGGCACCAGGGCGTCCATGACCGCCCCGGTCCGGCCCAGCCGCAGCCCGGGGTGGCGCCGCCAGCCCTCGGCCACCACCGGATGGGTGGGTCGGAAGTCCGAGGGGTCGTCGTGAGTGCCGACCAGGCCCGGGGCGGCGGCCAGCGCCGCCTCGGCCCCGGGCCCCCAGGCCGTCACCTCGACCACCGAGGTGGGCCGACCCGTCGAATCGGTCGCGGCGAAGCGCACCGTGGCCGGACCCTGGAGGGTCCGGGTCGTCCACCACACGCCGTCGACTGCCCGGCGCAGCCGGGCCCCGGTCCGCAGCCCGCCCAGCGTGCGGGCCAGGTCGACCGGCTCGGAGAGCTCCAGGCTCAGGATGCGGGGAGCTCCTCGACGGTCACCGAGCGGAACACGTCGCCTCGCTGGATGGCCTGGACCGCGTCCATGCCGCTGGTGACCTGGCCGAACAGGTTGTACTGCTTGCCCAGCCCGTTGCGCAGGTCGCTGAGGCAGATGAAGAACTGGGAGCCGTTGGTGTTCGGCCCGGCGTTGGCCATGGCCACCGTCCCCGGCAGGTACTCGCCCTGGACCGGCTCGTCCTCGAACTTGTAGCCCGGACCGCCCCGGCCCGAGCCCTCGGGGCAGCCGCCCTGGATCACGAAGCCGGGCTCCACCCGATGGAAGCTCAGGTTGTCGTAGTAGCCCTGGCGGGCCAGGTTCACGAAGTTGTTCACGGTCTTGGGCGCCAGGCGCGGATCGAGGTCCATGACGATGTCACCCCGGTCGGTGCCGATGGTGACCCGGTAGATCGTGCTGGTGTCGATGTTCATCTCAGGCGGTGTGGGCATGGGCTCATCCTTTCACCCGTCCGGCACCCTGGTCGGCCCAGCTCGACAGACCGGCCCACAGCGAGGTGAAGACCAGGTCGGTCACCGCCTCGATGTCGCTGGCGCCGGCCTCGACCCAGGCCACGGTGGCGCCCTCCAGGAAGTCGATCATGCCCCGGGCCAGGATGCGCGCCCCGGTGCCGCCGCCCCAGTCGCGGGCCAGGTGCTCGAAGCGCTGGCGCCGCACCCGGCGCACGTCGGGGTGGTCGAAGCCGGCGGTGGCCCCCATGAGGCGGAAGCCGGCCGAGTTCTCGGCCGCGAAGGACAGGTAGCAGTGCACCGCGGCCCGCAGCCGCTGGTCGGCCGGGGCGCCGGGGTCGACGGCGCGGGCCAGCGCCTCGTCCAGCCGGTGCAGGCTGCGCACGTAGACCGACGCCACCAGCCCGCCCTTGTCCCCGAAGTAGTTGTAGACCAGCGCCCGCGACACCCCGGCCGCCCCGGCCAGCTCCTCGAAGGTCACCTCGGCCGGATCGCGCCGCTCGAAGACCTGTTCGGCCGACGCCAGGATCTGCTCCCGCCGCACCTCCGGATCGAGGCGCGTCGCGCGTACGGGTCGGCGTCGGTGCGGTCATCGGTGGGCCCCCATCCCGCTCGATCCCCGCCGCTCAACCCGCCGCGGCAGCCCGGGTGGCTCGCGTGGGGCTGTCGGAGATCTCCAGCGGGAAGTGGCAGGCCACGTAATGGCCCAGGCCGATCGAGTGCATCTTGGGTTCGATCTGGGCGCACATCTCCTGGGCCCTCGGGCAGCGGGTGCGGAACCGGCAGCCGCTGGGCGGGGCGATGGGGGAGGGCAGCTCGCCGGCCAGGGCATCGCTGGCGGTGGGGTCCACGCTGGGGTCGGGCACGGGGATGGAGGTGAGCAGGGCCGCCGTGTAGGGATGCGCCGGCTTGTCGTAGAGGTCGTCGGGCTTGGCCACCTCGCACAACTTGCCGAGGTACATCACCGCCACCCGGTCGCTCACGTTCTTGACCACGGCCAGGTCGTGGGCGATGAAGACCAGGGTCAGGCCGTAGCGCTGCTTCATGTCCTCGAGCAGGTTCAGGATCTGCGCCTGTACGGACACGTCCAGGGCGGAGACCGGCTCGTCGCAGATGATGACCTTGGGGTCGAGCACCAGGGCGCGGGCGATGCAGATGCGCTGGCACTGGCCCCCGGAGAACTGGTGGGGCCGACGGTCCATGGCCGTCTCCGGATCGAGGCCCACGGCCTCGAGCGTCTCGGCCACGATCTTGCGCTGCTCCTCGGCGGTGCCCCGCTTCCAGATGCGCAACGGCTCGGCCACGATGTCGCCCACCTTGCGACGGGGGTTGAGCGACGAGATCGGGTCCTGGAAGATCATCTGCATCTCGGGACGGACCTGGCGCAGCTCCTCGGACTTGAGCGTGGTCAGGTCGTTGCCCCGGTACACCACCGAGCCGGACGTGGGCTTGGGCAGCTGCATGAGCGCCCGGCCGGTGGTCGACTTCCCACACCCCGACTCGCCCACCAGCCCGAGCGTCTCGCCCTCCCGCACGTCCAGGCTGACGTCGGTGACGGCGTGGACCTTGAGCCCGGTGGAACCCACCGGGAACTCCACCACCAGGTTCTCGGCCCGCAACAGGACCTCGGCCGGTTCGCGCATGTGGGCGGTGCCGCTGCCAGCCATGTCAGCTCCCCACCGGCGCCGGCGAACCGGCCTCGGCGCGGTCGGCCGCGGCCTGGTCGACCGTGCGGGCCTGGTTGTCGGCCAGGGCCTTGCGCCCTTCGGCGGTGTCCACCGGGAACCAGCAGCGGTAGAGGTGTCCGGGGGTCTCGGCCTGCACCAACGGGGGCTCCTCGGTCAGGCACTTGTCCTGGACGTACTTGCACCGGGGGGCGAAGTTGCAGCCCTTGGGCGGGTTGACCAGGTCGGGCGGGCGGCCCGGGATGATCTCCAGCTTGGTGTGGGTGGCGTTGTCGAGCTTGGGGATGGAGCTGAGCAGCGCCTCGGTGTAGGGCATCTTCATCTTGGAGAACAGCACGCTGGTGGGCGCCTGCTCCACCACCTTGCCGGCGTACATCACCGCGATGTCGTCGGTGCGCCCGGCCACCACGCCCAGGTCGTGGGTGACCAGGATCATGGCCATGTGACGCTCGGACTGCTGACGGCCCAACAGGTTCAGGATCTGGGCCTGCACGGTCACGTCCAGGGCGGTGGTGGGCTCGTCGGCGAAGAGGATCTTGGGGCCGCAGGCCAGGGCGATGGCGATGGTGACCCGCTGGCGCATGCCGCCCGAGAGCTGGTGGGGGTACTCGCCCAGCCGTTGGGCGGGCTCGGGGATGCCCACCGACTGGAGCAGGGCCAGGGCGGTGTCGCGGGCTTCGCCCTTGTCCATCTTGAGGTGGTGCACCAGCGACTCGGTGATCTGGCGCCCGATCTTGATCACCGGGTTGAGCGAGGTCATCGGGTCCTGGAAGACCATGGCCATCTCCGACCCCCAGATGTTGCGCATCTGGTTCTGGGAGTGGCCGATGACGTCGGTGCCCTCGTAGTAGACGTGGCCCTCCCGGATCACGTTCTTCTTGGGCAGCAGCCCCATGATCGAGCGCGACAGGATGGTCTTGCCCGAGCCCGACTCGCCCACCACGCCCAGCGTGCGTCCTCGGGCCAGCTCGAGGGACACCCCGTCCACGGCGCGCACCGCGCCCCGCTCGGTTCGGAAGTGGGTCTTGAGGTCGACGACCTTGAGCAGGTCGGCGGTGGCCTCGCCGGCGCCGGTGGCCGAGCCGGTGATCACCTTGCGACTCACAGGCCACCCTCCTTCACGTCGAAGTACTCCCGCACCCGGTCACCGGCCAGGTTCAGGGACAGCACGGTGAGGAACATCGCCGCGCAGGGGATGAGGGAGATGGCCGGGTTGGTGGCCAGGAAGTAGCGGCCTTCGTTGATCATCGATCCCCAGGTGGCCTGCGGGGGCGGCACCGACAGGCCCAGGAAGGCCAGGCCGCCCTCGGCCACGATGGCGATGGCCACGCCGATGATGGCGAACGACAGCACCGGCAGCATGACGTTGGGCAGGATCTCCTTGGCCATGATGCGCCAGTTGCCCGCGCCAAGGGTCCGCGACGCCAGCACGAACTCGCGCTCGGAGAACACCAGCGTGGACGCGCGCACCAGCCGGGCGATGGGGGCGATGGACACGATGCCGATGGCCAGGGAGATGTTCCAGACGCTGTGGTTGTCGGTGAAGGTGATGATGGCCAGCGCCAGCAGCAGGGCCGGGAAGGCGAGCAGGACATCCATGAGGCCCATGAGCGCGCTCTCGGTGCGACCCTTGAAGAAGCCGGCGATCACCCCGATCGTCACCCCGATGAGCAGGGCGAACAGGATGGAGCTGACGCCCACCGTGAGCGACACCCGGGCGCCCCAGATCAGGCGGGACAAGATGTCGCGACCCAGGTCGTCGGTGCCCAGCCAGTAGGTCGAGCTGGGGCCCTGCTTGAGGGCGGTGTAGTCCTGGAAGTTCGGGTCCTTGAGCGGCAGCCAGGGGGCCAGGATGGCCAACGTGGTGACCAGCGCGATCCAGCTGCTCGCCACCCAGAAGGCCAGACCCAGGCGCTTCTTGATGGCCTGGCCCGAGACCTGATCCGGATCCAACGTGTGGAGGATCTCGAGCTCGGCCACCTGGCCGTCGGCGATGGTGCCGATCTCCTCGGCGTAGTTGGTGCCGAGGTGCATGTCGCCGCCGTCGTAGGCGGCCGAGCCCAGCTCCTCGGTCAGCCGCTCGCCGGGGTCGGGGCTAGGCGAGGGCGCGGGCATGGCGGATCCTGGGGTCGATCACGGCGTAGAGCATGTCCACCCCGAAGTTGATGAGCACGTAGCCGACGGCCACCAGCACCACGCCCCCCTGCACCGGGATGTAGTCCCGCGAGAAGATGCTGGTCACGATGTAGCTGCCCATGCCGTTGAGGGCGAAGAGGATCTCGACGATGAAGGCGCCGCCGATGAGCCGGCCCATGTCCAGGCCGATCACGGTGATGAGCGAGAAGCTCGACGGGCGGAAGGCGTGGCGCAGCAGCACCCGGCGCGAGGAGATCCCCTTGGCCTTGGCCATGGTGATGTAGTCCTCCTGCAGCGTGGAGATGAGGTCGGTGCGCAGCAGGCGCATGTAGACCGCCATCTCCCCGAAGGCCAGCGTCAGGGCGGGCAGGAACATGTCGTGGAGGTTGCCGACGGGGTCGCTGAAGAATCCCACCTGTTTGGTGACGGGGAACCACCCCAGGTTCACGGCGAAGATCAGGATCAGCAGGATCCCCACCACGAAGTCGGGTACCGACAACATGCCGAACGCCACCGTGGTGGAGGCGCGGTCGAACACCGAGCCCGCCCGTTGCGCGGCCAGGATGGCCAACGGGATGGCCAGCACCAGGGCGATGATCTCGGAGTAGATGAGCAGCTCGATGGTCACCGGCAGCCGCTGGGACAGCGCCTGGGACACCGGCTGCTTGTTGGTGGCCGACGTGCCCATGTCGCCGCTGACCAGGTCCTTCAGCCAGGTGACGTAGCGGTACACGATGTTGTGGTCGAGCCCCAGGTCGGCCCGCGTCTGCTCGTAGGCCTTCTGGTCGCAGCTGATGCCGCACACCGCCCGGGCCGGGTCGCCGGGCAGCAGGTTGATCATCAGGAACGACAAGAACGTGACGGCCAGCAGCACCAGGACGAGTTGCAGCACGCGCTTGCGGACGAACCTCATCTCGCTCTCCCGTCGGCCGGCATCACGCGTTCGTGAGCCACATCTGGGTCCAACGGACGACCCCGCCGAAGTCGCCGCCGCCACCGATGGGCAGCGACGCCTCGCCGTCGGGCAGGGGACCGTTGGTCAGACCTCGCACGTGGTTGCCGGCCACGATGAACCAGATCACGTGCTGGAGCCACACATAGGGGATGTCGGCCGCGAAGCGCTGCTGGAGCTGGTCGTAGGCGGCCTTGCGGTCGGCGAACGAGGTCGACTGGCGCCCCTTGTTCAGGGCGGCGTCGACCTGGGGGTCCTTGTTGCGGGCGATGTTGAGGGCCAGACCCCCGCTCGCCCCGGTTCCGGCGTTGGCCGAGTACCACCACAGCGCGTCGGTGTCGGGGTCGATGGCCCCGAACTGGCGCCACACGTTGGCCTGGTAGGCGCCGGTGACCGCCTGGGAGATGAAGCTGGTCTGGTCGATGCTCTTGGTGGTGATCTTCATGCCGGCCTGGTCCCACATCTGCTGGAGCGCGGTGGCTCCCTTCTGGGCGTCCGGGTCATTGGTGGCGCCCAGCGTGAAGGTCGGCGGGTGGCCGGTCTTCTGCGTGTACTGCTGCACCAGCTGCTTGGCCTTGGCCAGGTCGTAGTTGGGGTAGTCGGTCTTCGTGTACCACTTGGAGATGGGCTTGAACGGCCCGTTGGCGTCCTCGAGGATGCCCTGGTTGATCAGCGTGTTGTAGGCCTGCCGGTTGGTGGCGTAGGCCATGGCCTCGCGCACCAGCGGGTCGCTCATGGCCGGGTCCTGGGTGTTGACGATGACGAAGTCGGTCTCCTCACCCGGCCCGTTGTCCTCCACCAGCTGGACCTTGCCGGCCGACGCCTCCTGGCGGAAGTGGATGAGGCTGTTGGCGTTGTCGTTCTGCTCGACGTCGATGTTGCCGGCGTCCATGGCCGAGTCCCGGGTGCCGTGATCGGTGATGGGCTTGAAGGTGATGCCGTTGAGGTAGGGCAGCTGCACGCCGTTGCTGTCCTTGCGCCAGTAGCTCTTGTTCCTGGTCGTGACCAGCTGGCTGTTGGGCGTCCAGCTCACGAACGTGAAGGGGCCGGTCCCGATCGGGTGGGAGTTGCTGGCGTCGGTGGCCTTGGGGGCGCCCGTCGCCGGGTCCTTGTCGGTCATGGTCGACGGCGCCGGGATCATGCCCACCTGCGAGGTCAGCGAGGCCGGGAAGGTCACCCAGGGCTCCTTCATGGTGAAGGTCAGCGTGAGCGGTCCGGTGGTCTGCACCGACTGGACGTCGGAGAAGACGGGCCCGGTGAGGGCGCCGGCGATGAACGCCTTGTAGGCCGTCGTCACCGCGTCGGCGGTCAGGGGCTCGCCGTCCTGGAAGGTGATGCCGGACCGCATGGTCACGGTCCACGAGGTGTAGTCGGCGTTGGGAACGAACGACTTGGCCAGGTAGGGCTTCCAGTTGCCCTCGATGTCGAAGGCGGCCATCGGGTCGTAGATGGCCAGACCCTCCTCGGTGCCGGAGATGTCCCAGCGGGTGTTGGTGTTGGCCGGGTTGAACCCGCTCTGCTCGGCCTCGAGGCCGACGGTGATCGAGCCTCCCGACTTGGGTGGGGTGGTGGCGGCCAGCGTCTGGCTGGTGTGCGCCCCAGTGGTCGGTGTGGTGCCCCCGCTCGAGCTCTTGGAACTGCCGCACGCCGTGGCGGCGATGGCCAACACGCAGACCACGGACACCAGCCCGATGGTCCATCGATGACGCGGGTGCAGAAGTTCCAATGTGGTTCCCCCTAGGCAATCAGCTGTGACTCCGGCCACAGGCTTGCGAACCTAGGCTTGGACTAGCACTCTGTCAATAACCCAACGGCCCCTTTCGGTCGCGTTGTCGATGCTGGTTCGAAAACGCACAGCGGCCCCGAGAAGCGGTCCGGCCGAAGCCGGTTCTGCCTCTCGGGGCCGACCCGTGCGAACCAGGAGCCCCCACACGTCTCCGGCGCCGAGTGCTCGACCCCTTCGACCTGCCGTTCTCCCCGAAGGGAGGGGCGGGACTCCTGTTCCTCACCCTGCTGCACTCGTTCCCCGGCCTTCGGTTCCGCCTCCGGGTTGCCCCTTCGGTTTCCCCTCCAACCGGTTCCCGCAGCTCCCGACCCGGTCCTCGCCTCGGGTTGCCCCTCGGTCCGTCCCTGGCCGCTCGCTGTGTCAGCCGGGCTGTAGAGCACATTCCGCCACCGCCGCCCGATGGTCAAGCGCCAATCGCCGATCCCCAGGGTTGTCCCCACACATTCCTTCCTCGTCCCCAGGCGACGGCGAGTTGTCACCAGGGATTTCCACATCACGTGACGGGCGGGACCACGAAGGCCTGGTACGCGTGCGTGTAGCCGAGGACCTCGGCCACGTAGGCGTCGGACGGGTTGTAGTGGAAGAAGGTGCGGGACAGGCCGGCATCGGCGTCGAGCGGGCCGTAGCGGCACAGCATGACCGCCGCGGCCACGGCGGCGTCGTAGAGGTTCTGGGGGTCGCGCTGGCCGTCGCCGTTGCCGTCGAGGCCGTAGCGTCGCCAGGCCGAGGGCAGGATCTGCATGGGGCCCACGGCGTGGTCGTACACGGGGTCCTGGTCGAGGGCGCCGCCGTCGGTGTCGGCGATGCGCTGGGTGCCGTCGGTGCCGTCGAGGGGGATGCCGATGATGGGCGTGGCCTCCTCGCCCGCGGCGCTCACCGAGTCGCCGCCGAAGGTGCCGTTGCGGCTCTCCACCCGGCCGATCCCGGCCAGGGCCGGCCAGCTCAGCTGGCACGCCGGCTGCTGCGCGGCCATCCGCGCCGCGGCCCGCCAGTAGGCGTCGAGCACCACCAGGGTCAGGTCCGTGCCCGTGACCGAGGCGGTCAGCCGCGCATCGGCCACCCGGGTGCGATCCCGGGCCACGGCCGTGTCGGCCGACACCTGGTCGCGCTGGGCCTGGGTCAGCTGCGCCTGGGTCTGGGCCTGGGCCCGGCTCACGTCCGCCAGCCCGGTCAGGTCGTGGGTGGCCTGGGCGTGCGTGGCGGTGACCACGGCCTGGTCCTGGACGAGAGCCACGATCGAGTCGTGGGCCACCGTGTCCACCAGGACCTCCGACCTGGCGGCGGCACTGGCCTGGGCCGGATCCAGCACCGACACCCCGGTGGGGTCCGGCCCGCCCTGGACGTACAGGGCGATGCCCAGCACCCGCAGGGAGGCCCGCAGGCGCACCACCTCGGCCTCGGCCTGGTCGTGACGCCGGGTGGCGGCGGTGAGGTCGGCGGAGAGCGCCGCCTGCGTGGCGGCCAGCTGCCCGAGGCGGGTGTCGGCCGCCGCTTGGCGGGCAAGGGCGTCGAGGCGGCGGCTCCAGTCGCGGGCGTAGGCGTGCTGCGCGGCCTGGTAGGCCGAGCTGGACACGGCCACGCCCACCAGGGCCGGGGAGAGCCGGCTGTCCTGGACCGGGGGCGGAGCGTCCGGCGACGCGGCGGTGGCGGGAGGGGTCAGGGTGGTGGTGGGCCCCGACGTCGACGGGGTCTGGGCCGCGGCGACCACCGGCGCCACCGGGGCCACCGACAGGACCGCCCACGCCACGAGGGCCGACAGGACACGCACCCGATCCATTCTCGCCCGGCAACCGGCCGCCGCGGCGGCATCCGCCCCCGCGGCGGCCGGTACAGTGGCTGGCTCGTGCCTGCCGACACCGACCGCCCGCCGGAGCCACCCGACGCCGCTGACTGCTTCGAGGCGGTCCTCGACCGGGTGGCCGACATCTCGGGGTGGATGACCGACGACCAGGCCCGGCTGCTGTGGGAGTCGGCGCAGGCCCTGCGCCCGGGCGACCAGGTGGTCGAGGTGGGCAGCTTCCAGGGCCGCTCCACCATCGTGCTGGCCTCGGCCGCGCCGGCGGGCACCTCGGTCACAGCCATCGACCCCCACGCCGGCAACGACCGGGGCCCTCAGGAGATCTCGGGCATGGACGTCGAGGCCGAGTCCGACAGCCAGATCTTCCAGCGCAACCTGGCCGACGCCGGGGTGGCCGACCGCGTCACCTACCTGCGTCGCTGGTCCCAGGACGCGCTGGCCGACCACGACGGCCCGGTCGAGCTGCTCTACATCGACGGCGCCCACCGCTACCGGCCGGCCCGAGACGACATCCGCCGATGGGGCGCGCGGGTGCCCCCGGGCGGCACCCTGCTGATCCACGACTCGTTCAGCTCGGTGGGCGTGACCGGGGCCATCCTGACCAGCCTCACCTGGTCGCCGCGGTGGCGCTACCTGGGCCGGGCCGGCTCCATGACCGAGTTCCGCCGGTCCCGCCTGGGTCCGGTGGAGACGGTGGTGAACGTCGCCCGCCAGCTGGCCGAGCTGCCCTGGTTCGTGCGCAACGTGGTGTACAAGGGCCTCATCCTCGGCCACCAGCGCCACCTGGCCGTGCGCCTGGGTCACGACCCGCAGCAGGAGTGGCCCTACTGATCGGCCCTTCGGTCGGCAAGCCTCCCTGCGGGCGCCTTCGGCATCTGGGTGTCATCGGTCGAGCGGCTGCACGCTGTTCCGCCGCCTCAATATCCCCACGCTGAACCGGTACCCGACCGCCAGTCGCTGGCGCCGGCCAGGGTGTCGCCGTCCACCGCGATGAGGTGGGCGTGGCCCATCCCGTGGTTGGCCGGCTCGACCACCCGCACGTCGTGGCCACGGGCTTGGAGGCCGGGGACCCAGGCGGCCGGGGCGTCCGCCTCGACGTCGATGCCGAGCAGGCTCGGGTCCTCCCAGGTGTCGAACCCGGGCCCGGGGGCGTGGCGCGCCAGCGCGAACCGCGGCTCGTGCACGGCCCGGGCCGGCGACTGCCCGTGGCGCAGGTGCCGAGCCAGCAGCTGCAGCACGATCTGGGGCTGCGCGTCCCCACCCATCGAGCCCAGCACCGCCTGCAGCCGCCCGTCGGGGTGGGTGATCAGGGCGGGGGAGAGGGTGTGGGGCGGGCGCCGACCGGGCCCGTAGCGGGCCGGGTGGCCGGGGGTGAGGGCGAAGCCGATGCCTCGGTTGTGCAGGTTGATGCCGGTGCGGGGCTCGAACAGGCCGGAGCCGAAGCCGCTGGCGTTGCTCTGGATGAGCGAGACGCCCATCCGCTCGGCATCCACCACGGCCAGGTGGATGGTGCCCCCGCCGTCTCCCGGCGAGGGCCGTGGCGCCACCCGGTCGGGCCTGATCCAGGAGCGCCTGCGATCCAGCTCGGCCGGGTCCAGCAGCTCGTCGGGGTCGGCGTCGGCGTGCAGCCGCGCCGGGCGGTCGAAGGCGGCCAGGCGGGCGCACTCCGACAGCAGGTGCGGCCACGCCGGGTCGGCGACGTCGTCGGGCAGCTCGAGCCCCTCGGCCAGGATGGCGCCGGCCAGGCTCAGGTACCCCTGCGAGGCCGGAGGGGTGGTCCACACGTCCGCCCCCCACGCCCGCCGGCCCAGCGGCACGACCCAGCCGGCCAGCGGGCGGGCCAGGTCGTCGGGTCGGTACTCGCCCGCCCCCAGCTCGAGCAGCCCCTGGCCGAACTCACCCCCGTAGAAGCCGTCGCGGCCGTGGCGGACCACCGCCTCGAGAGCCCGCGCCACCCCGGGACGGGTGAGCACGGTTCCGGCTCGCAGGCGAGGTCCGGGGCCGAAGTCCTCGGCCCCGGGGCGCCCGACGACCAGGGGCACCATGGAGGCCAGCAGCGCACCGGCGGGGAAGCCGTCGCGGGCGTAGCCGATGGCCGGAGCCAGCGCCTGTTCGAGCCCGAGGCACCCGTAGCGCTCGTGAAGGGCCAACCACCCGTCGACGCACCCGGGCACGGTGACCGAACGGATGTCCAGCTCGAAGGGCATGCGGCGGGCCCCCTCCGACCACAGCCGATCGGGATCCGCGCCCGACCCGGCGCGCCCAGAGCTGTCCAGCGCGGCCACCGAGCCGTCGTGGACCAGGGCGAACAGGTCACCGCCCATGCCGCACATGTGCGGGGTGGTGACGGCCAGCACCGCGCTGGTGGCCACGGCCGCGTCAGCGGCCGTCCCCCCGGCGCGCAACAGCGCCACGCCGGCAGCCGAGGCCAGCGGGTCGACGCTGCACACCATGCCCTGGGCCGCGTAGTGGGTGCGCAGCGGGGCACCATGGGCACGAGAAGCCACGGGTGCGAGGATGGCACATGCTCGATGCGCTGGCCGCGGTCGTGGGAGCTGACCACGTCATCACCGATCCGGACCGCACCCGCGACGCCAGCACCGACTGGACCGGCCGCTTCGTGGGGTCGACGCCGGCCGTCGTCCGCCCCGCCGACGTCGACCAGGTGGCCCGGATCCTGGCCCTGTGCCACGACCGGTCCGTGGCCGTGGTGCCCCAGGGCGGCAACACCGGGCTGGTCGGCGGAGGCGTGCCGCTCCACGGCGAGCTCGTCGTGGACCTGCGACGGCTCGACCACATCGGCCCGGTGGATCCGCTCGCCGCGCAGGTCACGGTCGGAGCCGGGGTCACCCTGGCGGCGGTGGCCGAGGCGGCGGCGCCCCACGGCCTCACCTACGCCGTCGACTTCGCGGCACGCGACACGGCGACCGTGGGGGGCACCATCGCCACCAACGCCGGCGGGGTGCACGTGCTGCGATGGGGCACCACCCGGGCCCAGCTGGCCGGCATCGAGGCCGTGCTGGCCGACGGGCGCGTCGTGCGCCACCTCGGCGGGTTGGCCAAGGACAACACCGGCTACGACCTGGCCGGTCTGCTGTGCGGCAGCGAGGGCACGCTGGCGGTGATCACCGCGGCCCGCCTGCAGCTGGTGCCCGACGAGCGCGACCGATGCGTGGCCCTGGTCGGGTTCGCCACCGTGGCCGACGCCGTGGCGGCCGTGTCCCGCCTCCGGTCCGCGGTCCCCGGCCTGAGCGCGGCCGAGCTCATGTTGGCCGACGGCGTGGAGCTGGTCTGTCGGGCCTTCGAGCGACCGCCGCCCACCCCCGACCGCTGGCCCGCGATGGTGCTGGTCGAGGCCCGCGCCGAGGTGGACGGGCGGGCCGCCGCCGCGCTCGGCCACGCCGTGGCCGCCGACGCCGGGGTGGTCGGCTCGGTGGTGGCCACGGACCGGTCCGGGGCCGAGTCGCTGTGGGCCTACCGCCACGACCACACGCCGGCCATCAACACGTTGGGACCTCCCCACAAACTGGACGTGACCCTGCCCCTGGGGCAGCTCGCCGCGTTCGTGGCCGACGTGGACGAGCGGGTCCGGACCGTGGCCCCCCACGCCCGGGTCTGGCAGTTCGGTCACCTGGGCGACGGCAACATCCACGTGAACGTGACCGGCCTGGCCCCCGACGACGAGCGGGTGGACGACACGGTGCTGCACCTGGTGGCCGACCGCGGCGGCTCCATCTCCGCCGAGCACGGCATCGGGGCGGCCAAGCGCGCCTGGCTCGGGCTGAACCGGTCGGCCACCGAGATCGAGGTCTTCGCCGCCATCAAGCGCGCCCTCGACCCGGCCGGGATCCTCAACCCCGAGGTGCTGATCCCTCGGGCGTCGAGCCCGGCCACTGACCCCGATCGACCAGCACCTGCTTGAGCACGGCGGGGCGGTCGGTCATGATCCCGTCCACCTCCAGGTCGAGCAGGCGCACCATCTCGGCGGGGTCGTCGATGGTCCACACGTGCACGGCCAGCCCCCGGCGATGGGCGGCGGCCACGAAACGGCGGTCGACGAGGGTGACCCGGCCCTGGACCGGAGGGACCTGCACGCACCCGGCGTCGAGGCGTCCGCTGGGGCTGCCGTAGCTGGCCGCCCGCAAGCGGGTCACGCCGGCCGGCCCCAGCGAGGTGCACAGGCCGGGGCCCAGCAGGTTGCGCAGGCGGGCCAGCCGCCGATCGGAGAAGGCACCGAGGCACACCCGATCGATGGCCTGGTGGCGCCGCAGGGTGGCGGCCAGGGCGTCGACGGCCGAGTCGTGCTTCGGATCGATGTTCACCCGGAGATCGGGCCAGGTCTCGAGCAGGTCGTCTAGGCGGGGGATGGGCTCGGTGCCGTCCACCCGGGCCTGGGACACGTCTGCCCAGGGCAGCTCGCGGATGAGGCCGGTGCGGTCGGTGACGCGGTCGAGCCGCTCGTCGTGGAAGGCGCACAGCACGCCGTCGGCGGTGACGTGCACGTCGGTCTCGACGTAGCGGTAGCCCAGGGCCACCGCACCCTCGAAGGCGGGCATGGTGTTCTCGGGCCAGTCCCCGGCCCCGCCGCGGTGGGCGAAGGCGATGGGCTCGGCCTGGTCCAGGAAGGCGAAGCGGGACGCAGCCACGGCCGCCTCAGATGAGGTTGGACTCGTGGCCCGCCCAGTACTGGTCGCGCACCAGGCGCTTGTAGAGCTTGCCCGTGGGGTGGCGAGGCAGCTCGGCCACGAAGTCGACGCTGCGGGGGCACTTCACGTCGGCCAGGTGCTCACGGCAGTACGTGATCAGCTCGCGCTCGAGCTCGGGCGACGGCGTCACGCCTTCGGCTGGTTGCACCACGGCCTTGACCTCCTCGCCGAAGTCCTCGTTGGGCACGCCGATGACGGCCACGTCGGCCACCTGCGGGTGCATCGACAGCAGGTTCTCGGTTTCCTGGGGATAGATGTTCACGCCCCCGGAGATGATCATGTACGCCTTGCGGTCGGTCAGGTAGAGGAAGCCGTCGGCGTCGAGCCGGCCGATGTCCCCCAGCGTGCTCCAGCCCTTGGGGTGGCGCGACTCGGCCGTCTTGACCGGGTCGTTGTGGTACTCGAACTCGGCCGTCCCCCCGAACCAGATGGTGCCCGACTCACCGGTGGGCACCTCCTCGCCCTCCTCGTCCAGGATGTGGATCTCCCCGGTCAGGTTGCGCCCCACGGTGCCGGGGTGGGCCAGCCAGTCCTCGGCGTTGGTGTAGACGAAGCCGTTGCCCTCGGTGCCGGCGTAGTACTCGTGCAGGATCGGCCCCCACCAGTCGATCATGGCCGCCTTGACCTGCACCGGGCACGGCGCGGCGGCGTGCACCGCCACCTGGTGGCTGGACAGGTCGTGGGCCCGGCGCGCCCCGTCGGGCAGCTTGAGCATGCGGATGAACATGGTGGGCACCCACTGGCTGAAGGTGACCCGGTACCGCTCGATGAGGGCCAGGGCCTCCTCGGCGTCGAAGTGCTCCATGACCACCACCGTGGCGCCCGACTGGTGCACCGCCATGCTGAAGCGCAGCGGGGCCGAGTGGTACAGCGGCGCCGGGGACAGGTACACCGTGTCCTCGGTCAGGCCGAACAGCAGGAGGCACAGCCCGTTGACCGGCGTCGGCGTGTCGAGCGGATCCGACGGCGGCGAGGACTTCACCCCCTTGGGGCGCCCGGTGGTGCCGGAGCTGTAGAGCATGTCCTTGCCGGCCACCGCGTCGACCAAGGGCTCGGTGGACGCCTGGGCCAGGGCGGCCAGGTAGTCGTCGTAGCCCGGCACGGTCACGCCGGGAGCATCGGGGCTGGGCACCAGCAGGCGCAGCTCGACCGACGGCGTGAGCTCGACCAGCTCGGCCGCCCGATCGGCCAGCTGGGCGGACGTCAGGAAGGCGCGGGCGCCGCAGTCGTTGACGATGTAGCCCGTCTCCTCGGCGGTGAGGCGGGTGCTGATGGCCGTGTAGTAGAGCCCGGCGTAGTGCGCCCCCCAGGCCACTGCGTGGAAGTGGGCCTGGTTCTCGATGCAGAAGGCCACGTGGTCACCGGGCGAGAGCCCCGCCGACGACAGCAGGTGGGCCAGGCGCAGGGCCTCGTCGTCGAGCTGGGCGTAGGTCACGGTCTCGCCGGTGGCCCCCATGATCACGGCTGGGTGGTCGGGGCGCGACTGGGCGAAGGATCCGGGATACATGGCCACCGACGCTACCGTGGCGGCTGTGGACACCGGGCGTCTGGCCGAGCGCTTCGGCAAAGTGGTGGCCCGCCCGGAGGCGGAGCTGCCCCTCGACGAGGCGGTGCTGCTGGTGGCGGCCCGGTTCCAGCCCTCCCTCGACCTGGCGGACGAGCTGGGCCGCCTCGACGACCTGGCCGCCGGCTGCTCGCGCCCAACCCTCGACGGGCTCATCCGCCACCTGTTCGCCGATCTGGGCTTCGCCGGCAACCGCACCGACTACTACGACCCGCGCAACTCCTACCTCGACCAGGTGGTGACCCGGCGCCTGGGCATCCCCATCAGCCTGGCCGTGCTCACCCTGGCCGTGGGTCGCCGAATCGGGGTCCCCCTGGTGGGCGTGGGCATGCCCGGCCACTTCCTGCTGCGCGACCAGGTCGACCACGACGTCTTCGTGGACCCCTTCGGCGGAGGTCGCCTGCTCGACTCCGCGACCTGCGCCAACGTGTTCCACGCCGTGCACGGCGCCGACGCCGCCTTCCACCCGGCCTACCTGGCCCCTGTCGGCCCCCGGCTGATCGTCTCGCGCACCCTGGCCAACCTGCGCACCATCTTCGCCGCCCGCGGCGACCGGGCCTCCCTGGTGGGGGTGCTCGAGCTGGTCAACCGGTTGCCGGGCTCCTCCGGTGAGGACCGGGGCGAGCTGGCCGCCGCGCTGGCCGCCCACGGCCGCTTCGGCGACGCGGCCCGCCAGTACGACGACGCCGCCGAGCTGCTGGGTGGATCGCTGGGCGCCGAGTACCGGCGCAACGCCGATCGGCTCCGAGCCCGCCTGAACTGAAGGTCGATGGACTTCTGGTTCAAGGCCCTGCTGCTGCTCGGTCCCGTCTTCGTCCTGATCGCGGTGTCGCGCAACCGCCGGCGGCAGTCGTCCCTGCGGGCCGACACCGTCGAGCTCACCGCGGACGAGTTCGGCGTGCACCGGACCCTGGCCGATGGCCGCCACGAGGGCGTCGACTGGGTGGACGTGACCGAGGTGGAGGTGCTCACCGCCCGCCGGGGCCCCCACGCCGCCTCCGGAGGGGTGATCATCGTGTCGGGCGACGCCGAGCACGGTTGCCTGGTCCCCATCGACCAGCTCGAGGACAGCGGCGTGGCCGAGGCGTTGACCCGCCTGCCCGGCTTCGACAGCCGGCGGCTGGTGGAGGCGCTGCGCCAGAAGCCGAACCTGCGCACCGTCTGCTGGTCGCGCCCCGGTTCCACGTCGGGCCCGCACGCTCCGTAGCCTCGGGGCATGACCGACGACGAGCTGCTCGAGCGCTGCGACCAACTGCTGGCCGACCACGATCCCGGGACCACCCCGCCGGTCGAGTTCCTGGGGGCGCAGTTCGACGCCGGCCTGGCGTGGGTGCAGTTCCCCGAGGGATGCGGCGGGTTGGGGCTGGACCCGCGCCAGCAGCGCCCGGTCAACGAGCGGCTGGGTCGGGCCAAGGCGCCGATGCCCTACGCCCGCAACCCCATCGGCTACGGCATGGGCGCGCCCACCGTGGTGGCGCACGGCAGCGACGAGCAGCAGGCTCGCTACCTCCGCCCCCTGTTCACCGGCGAGGAGATCTGGTGCCAGCTGTTCAGCGAGCCCGGGGCGGGTTCGGACGTGGCCTCGCTGGCCACCATGGCCGTGCGCGACGGCGACGAGTGGCGGGTGAACGGGCAGAAGGTGTGGACCACGCTGGCCCACCTGGCCCGCTGGGGGATGCTCATCGCCCGCACCGACCCCGACGCCCCCAAGCACAAGGGCATGACCTACTTCGTGATCGACATGCAGGCGCCCGGGGTCGACGTGCGGCCCCTGCGGCAGATGACCGGGGAGGCCGAGTTCAACGAGGTCTTCCTGACCGATGTGCGCATCCCCGACGGCGAGCGCCTGGGCGAGGTGGGGGAGGGCTGGCGGGTGTCGCTGACCACGCTGATGAACGAGCGGGTGTCGATCGGCGGCACCATCGCGCCCCGCGAGGGCGGCATCATCCGCCTGGCCCTCGACGCCTGGCGCAAAGGGGGGTCGGCTCGCGCCGGGGCGGCCGGGCGCGACGCCCTCATGAGGCTGTGGATCGATGCCGAGGTGCTGCGGCTGACCAACATCCGGGCCTCGCAGCTGCGGTCGAAGGGCACGCCCGGACCCGAGGGCTCGGTGGGCAAGATCCTCTCCGCGGAGCACAACAAGGCGGTGTCGTCCTTCGTCGTCGACCTCATGGGGGCCGACGGCATGCTCTACACCAGCTACGAGATGGTCCGTCCCACGTCCACCATGTCGTGGGACTGCCCGCAGAAGGGCTTCCTGCGCATGCGGGCCAACAGCATCGAGGGTGGCACCACCGAGGTCATGAAGAACATCCTGGGCGAGCGGGTGCTGGGCCTGCCGGGCGACATCCGCACCGACAAGGCCCTGGCCTGGAAGGACGTGCCCCGCTCCTAGCCCAGCGTGCGGGTCATCCAGGTGCTGTGGGGGCTGGGTTGGTAGTCGCCGAAGGGCCCGCAGGGCTCGAAGCCGGCGCGGGTGTACAGGGCCCTGGCCGGCGCGAAGGCGTCCATGCTGCCGGTCTCCAGGCTGACCCGGCGCAGGCCCTGGCGGCGGGCCTCGAACAGGAGGTGGGCCACCAGGGCCGAGCCGACACCCTGGCCCCGAGCCTCCTGGGCGGTGTGCATCGACTTGAGCTCGCCGTGGTCGGCGTCGAGGGTGCGCAGGGCGCCCACACCGAGCAACTCACCATCGCGACGGAAGCTGAAGAAGGCGATGTCGGGCCGGGTCAGCCCGTCGAGGTCGAGGGCGTGCACGTCCTCCGGCGGGCTGAGCTCGTGGGCGAAGGCCAGGTGGCGTTCGAGCAGGGCCACGACGTCGGGTCGGCAGCGGGTCGTCCCGGGTGATCTCGGACACGGTCGGCGTTCCTCAGGCCCCGGCCAGCCCGCGCAGGTGAGGGGTCTCGTTGAGGGTGCGCAGCAGGCGCCTGCCCGACCGCCCCACCTGCACCCGGTTGATGCACGTGTAGTCGGGCGGGAAGAACAGCACCCGGTCCAGGCCGAGCACGGCCGACAGGTAGGCGTTGAGCACGCCGCCGTGGCACACGACCGCCACCACCTGGTCGGGGTGGCGCGCCGCGATGCCGTCGACCGCGGCCACCACCCGGGCCTGGAACGACGGGCCGTCGACGCCCAACTCGTGCAGCGCGCCGGCGGCCAAGGACTTCCACATCGGGTCGTTGGCGGCGCGCAGCTCCTCGATGGGGACATAGGAGCTCGAGTCGCGGTCCCACTCGGACAGACCGTCCACGATCTGCACCGGGTGCCTGGTGGCCTCGGCCAGCGGCTCCGCCGTCTGCACGGCGCGGCGCAGCGGGCTCGAGCACACCGCGTCCACCGGTTCGGCCAACAGCCAGGCGGCCAACCGACCGGCCTGCTCCCACCCCAGTGGGGCCAGCTCCGGGTCGGCCGGTCCGGACGCCGACTCGACCCGCACCGGCAGGGCGTGGCGGATCAGCAGCAGGTGCACCGACGGATGCTACGGGCTGGTCAGCGCCTTCCCGGCCACCTTGGCCTCGTGGTCGAGCAACCAACGCTTGCGGGGAAGGCCCCACCCATAGCCCCCGAGGGTGCCGTCGGCCGCGATCACGCGGTGGCAGGGCACGACGATGGAGATGGGGTTGCGGCCGTTGGCCTGGCCGACGGCCCGGCTCGACCCGGGCCGACCCACCTCCAGGGCGATCTCGCGGTACGAGGCGGTCTCCCCGTACGGGATGGCCACCAGTGCCGCCCACACCTCACGCTGGAACGGCGTACCCACCGGCGCCAGCTCCAACTCGAAGTCGGTCAGCCCGCCGTCGAAGTAGGCGTGGAGCTGGTCGAGGACCGGACGCAGCGTCTCGGGTTCGTGACGCCACCCCGGGTCGACCTCCCGAGCTCCGGCCTCCCCGTGGACGTACAGGCCGGTCACCCGGCCCTGGTCGTCGCCCAGGGCCAGCAGCTCGCCGATGGGGCTCGGGGTCTCGGCCCAGATCGTGGTGCTCGTGGTGGTCGTGTCGGTCGTGTCGGTGTTCATGGCTGTCTCCTGTCAGGGCCTGCGGCTGAGGTGGGCGACGGGATGGTCGAGGGAGCCCCACAGGTACTGGGTGGCGTACGCCCGCCACGGGCTCCAGGCGGCGCTGCGATCGAGCAGGCCCCGCCGGTGGGTGGGCAGCCCGAGGGCCCGGGCCGCGGCCCGCACCCCCAGGTCGTCGGCCACGAAGGCATCCGGGTCGCCCAGGGCCCGCATGGCCACCGTCGCGCTCGTCCACGGACCGATGCCGGCGATGGCCTCGAGCCGGTGGCGGGCGTCATCGCGATCGGCGTCGGGCTCGACCACCAGGGCACCCTCGGCCAGCGCCCGAGCCAGCGCCACCACGGTGGTCGTGCGTCGGGCCGGGCCGCGGAGGATGTCGGCGGCCCCGTCGGCCAGGGCCTCCGGGGTGGGGAACAGGTGCGTGAGGGTGCCCTCGGGGCGGGCCAGCGGCTCACCCAGCGCCTCCACCAGCCGGGCCGTCGCGCCGCGGGCGGCCGCGGTGGAGACCTGCTGACCCAGCACGGCCCGCACCGCGACCTCGGCCCCGTCCGGGGTGCGGGGCACCCGCCGGCCCGGTTGCTTGGCCACCAGCGGAGCCAGGACCGGGTCGTGGCTCAGGGCCTCGTCGACCGCAACCGGATCGGCGTCCAGGTCGAACAGCCACCGCAGCCGGGCCACGGCCGCCGGCAGGTCACGCAGGTCGTCCAGGCGCAGGAGGCACTCGACGTGGTCGATCCGCGGGACCAGCGTGGCCAGGCCGGCACCATGGGGCAAGCGGAGGGTGCGCCGGTAGGACGTGGTGTCGACGTCGAAGTGCTCGACACCGGGCACGGCGGTGAGGGCCAGGTGGGCCAGCACCCCCTCGGCCGCGTACGGGAGCCGGTGGCTCAGCCGCACCCGCAGCACCTGCGATCCGCTCAGCTCGACGGGCCGGCGGCGGCCACGCAGGTCGGTGGGGGTCAGGGCGAAGACCTGGCGGATGGTGTCGTTGAACTGGCGGATGCTGGAGAACCCGGCGGCGAAGGCCACCTCGGAGAACGGCAGGTCGGTGGTCTCGATCAGCACCCGCGCCGTCTGCGCCCGCTGGGCCCGGGCGATGGCCAACGGGCCCACCCCCAGCTCGGCCTGGACCAGCCGCTCGATCTGGCGCACGCCGTAGCCCAGCCGGTCGGCCAGCCCGGCCACCCCTTCGCGGTCGACGACGCCGTCGGCGATGGCCCGCATGGCCCGGGCCACCACGTCGGCCCGCACGTCCCACTCCGGCGAGCCGGGGGAGGCGTCGGGACGGCAGCGCCGGCACGCCCGGAAGCCGGCCTGCTGGGCCGCGGCGGCGGTGGGGTAGAAGCGGAGGTTGGCCGGCTTGGGGGTCATGGCCGGGCAGCTCGGTCGGCAGTAGATGTGGGTGGAGGTGACGGCCACGAAGATCCAGCCGTCGAAGCGGGCATCCCGTGAGCGGCAGGCCCGGTAGCAGGCGTCGAAGTCCTCGATCACCTGGCCAGCAAACACCATCGGCGTGATTTGTGCTGGCGGAAATGCGACAAGGTGATGGGGCGGGCGAGGCTGCGCACCGGGGACCGTGCCCCAGAGCCGGCGACCCCGCACGGTACCGTTGGGTGCATGTCCCGCCGAACCAAGATCATCGCCACCATCGGGCCGGCGTCCGAGGACGAGGTCACCCTCAAGGAGCTGATCTCGGCCGGCATGGACGTGGCCCGCATCGGCCTGGCCCACGACGGCCTGGACGTGGCGCTCGAGCGCTTCCGCCGGATCCGGGCCGTGGCCGCCGACCTCGACCGCGAGGTCGGCATCCTGGCCGACCTGCCCGGCCCCAAGGTGCGGGCCGGTCACTTCCCCGACCACGGCGTGATGGTCAACGAGGGCGACATCCTGCGCCTGGTGCCGGGCCAGGGCCCCAGCAGCGCCGAGGTCGTGCAGGTCGACTACGACGACCTGCTCCACGACGTCCGCCACGGCGACCGGCTCGGCTTCGGCGACGGCGCGGTGGTGGTCGAGGCCATCAGCGACGACGGCGACAGCATCGAGGTGCGCGTTATACACGGCGGCCCGCTCACAGGCCGGCCCGGGGTGCACATCCCGTCGGACCGCCTCCGGCTGTCCACCCCCACTGCCGAGGACCTGGTCATGCTCGACGCCTTCGTCGAGGCCGGTGTGGACATGGTGGCCATCTCCTTCGTGCGCTCGGCCCACGACGTCCGCCGGGTCGGTGTCGAGCCCCACCCCCGGGGCCCGCTGGTGGTGGCCAAGATCGAGACGCGCGCCGCCGTCGAGAACCTCGACGGCATCATCGAGGCGTCGGGCGCCGTCATGGTGGCCCGCGGCGACCTGGGCGCCGAGATGCCCATCGAGGAGCTGCCCCACCTGCAGAAGCAGATCCTGCGCAAGTGCATCTCGCTGGGGCGCCCGGCCATCACCGCCACCCAGATGCTCGAGTCCATGGTGCACGCGCCCACCCCGACGCGGGCCGAGGCCTCTGACATCGCCAACGCCGTGTTCGACGGCTCGTCGGCCGTCATGCTCTCGGGGGAGACCGCCATCGGCGACGACCCCGTCAACGCAGTGGGCACGATGGCCCGCATCGCCAGCCGGGCCGACGCCCTGTTCGACTACAAGGGATGGGCCCGCGGACTGGCCGAACTGCGGCTGACCTCGGCCGACGACGTCGACCTGGCCGTCACCGACGCCATGACCATGGCCTCGTGGCGCGCCGCCCTCGAGACGCGGGCCGCGGCCATCCTGTGCATCACCACCACCGGGTTCACCGCCCGCTCCATCGCCCGGCTGCGGCCCGAAGCGCGGATCCTGGCCTTCAGCCCCGACGAGCGCACGGTGCGCCAGCTGTCCATGAGCTGGGGGGTGCGGGCCTACCCGCTCGACCAGGCTCCGATCGACGAGATGGTGACCCGGGCCGTCGAGGTGGCGCGCACCCGGGGCGAGGTGCGCACCGGCGAGCTGGTGGCGGTGCTGTCCGGCTCGCCCGACCGCCATGGCCGCGCCACCGACACGTTGCGCCTGATGCGCGTGCAGTGATCGGCGCCGTCGACCGTCGCGTCGACGGGCTCGCGGTCTACGATCGGCCGCCGACCGCGCCCGACCACGAGCGTCCCGTCACCCGCGTGGTGCTGGTGCACGGTTCCATGGACCGGGCCGCGTCGTTCATCAAGGTCACCCGGCGCCTGCCCGAGCTCGACGTGGTCCGCTACGACCGCCGCGGCTACGGACGATCGTTGGCCGCCGGGGTGGCGCCGACCATCGAGGACCACGTGGACGACCTGCTGGCCGTGGCGGGCCCGGGACCGGTGGCGGCGGTGGGACACAGCCTGGGCGGGGTGATCGCGGTGGCCGCGGCCGTCCGTCGACCCGACGTGGTGGTCTCGGTGGGGGCGTTCGAGTCACCCATGTCGTGGAGCGCGTCGTGGCCGGCCCGATCGGCCGGGGGCACCGCGCTGGCCGAGGCGGACGCCGCCGACGCGGCCGAGCGCTTCATGCGGGCAATCGTGGGCGACGAGATGTGGGAGCGGCTGCCGCGGCGCACCCGCGAGGCGCGCCGAGCCGAGGGGCCGGCGCTGGTGGCCGAGCTGGCCGCGCTGCGCCGCGCCGCGCCCTACGACCCCGCCCGGGTGACGGTGCCGGTGGTGACCGGCTACGGCACCCGGTCCAAGCCGTACCACCAGGAGGCGGCGCGACAGCTGGCCGACCAGGTGCCGGAGGGGCGGTGCATCGTGGTCGAGGGGTCGGGCCATGGTGCCCACACCAGCCACCCCGATCGGTTCGCGGCGTTCGTGCGCCTAGCATCGGAGCATGTCCGACCTGTCAGCGGTGAACCTGACGCAGGGTCCCCCGGAGACCGTGCTCGACCTGGAGCCGGCTGAGGCCCGCGCCGCCCTGGCCGACGCCCTGGCCCAGCCCGACGACGCCAGCCGCCGCGCCGCGGTGTCGGCAGTGGTGGCCGCCAACCCGCGCTTCCTGGACGGCTGGGCCCGCCTGGGCGAGCTGGGACGCGATCCGGTCGAGTCCTACGCCGCCTTCCGGGTGGGGTACCACCGCGGCCTGGACCGGCTGCGCCAGAACGGCTGGCGTGGGTCGGGCTACGTGCGCTGGCAGCACGAGCCCAACCGCGGCTTCCTGCGGGCGCTCGACGGGCTGCGGGCCTCGGCCGAGTCCATCGGGGAGACCGACGAGGCCGAGCGCTGCGCCCTCTTCCTGCGCCAGCTCGACCCCCAGTGGCCGCCCGCCGACCGATGACCGACGCCGACGACGCCGACTCGATCGTCGTCACCGACCAGCCCGGCCGACAGCGCTACGAGATCGCGGTCGACGGCCAGCTGGCCGGGTTCGTGCAGTACCGGCGCCGGGCCAACGTGGTCGACCTGGTCCACACCGAGATCGACCCGACCTTCGAGAGCCACGGCCTGGGGGGCCGGCTGGCGCGCGACACCCTCGACGACCTGGCTCGCCGCGGCCTGCAGATCATCGTCACCTGCCCGTTCATCGCCGAGTACATCCGGCGTCACCCGGCTTACGCCGAGCTGGTGGCCGGGCCCGGCTGACCGGCGGCGTCAGCAGCGAGGGGCCTCCTCGCTGCCCAGGCAGTGCAGGGTGGCCACCGTGCGCTCGTCGACCTGGATGACCCAGGTCCCGTGGTAATGGCGGTTGTTGTCCGCCTGGCCCGTCCCCGTCAGGGTGGTGGGACGGCCGTCGCCCGTGGTGGTCTGGCAGTCGACGGTGAAGCGGGTCTGGTCCTTCGGGTCGCCGTCGACCTCGCACTCGTACCCGTAGTACAGGTTCAGGCCGACGTCGTTGGCCGCCTCGGACCCCGCCTGCTGGATGTCGATGGTGGTGAGGTAGGGGTCGTAGCGCACGGGATGCGCGCAGCCGACCAGCGCCGCCGACACGACGACGAAGGTGGCCGCGGCGACGAGGGGACGGGCGGACATGGCCGGATCACCGTACCGGCGGGGCGCTTAGGCTCCCGGTCATGCCCCACACCCAGGACGACCCCATCGGCCCGTTCCCGGCGGGCGTCGACACCGACGAGCAGCGCGACGCCTACGACCGGATGCGGCGCCGGGCCCTGTGGACGCTGCCCAGCGGGCTGTACCTGGTGGGCAGCCGGGCCGGCGACGAGCGCAACCTCATGACCTGCAACTGGGTCACCCAGGTCAGCTTCGCCCCCAAGCAGCTGGCCATCGGGGTGGAGCACGGCGCCCTGACCCATCGCCTGGTAACCGAGGGCGCCCGGTTCACCCTCAACACCATCGACCGCGAGGACCGGGCCATCGTCCGCAAGTTCACCAAACCGGTCGAGATCGACCTGGCCGCCGGGCCGGCCGACGGCTTCACGGCCAACGGCTTCGCCTGCCACGACAGCCCCAACGGTGCGCCCGTGCTCGACCAGGCCCCGGCCTGGTTCGACTGCGAGCTGCGTGAGCAGGTCGAGGTGGGCGACACGACGTTGTTCATCGGTGAGGTGGTGGCCTGCGGGTTCCAGCGCGACGAGGACACCCCGGTGCTGCGCATGGAGGACACGCGCATGAACTACGGCGGTTGAGGTGACCGGTCGCGGTCGCCCCGGCTTCAGCGGTGCGGTGCTCACCGGAGGGGCGTCGTCGCGCATGGGGACCGACAAGGCGCTGGTGCACCTGGACGGTCGCCCACTGGCCGCCGTGGCCGCCGCCGCCCTGGCCGGCGCCGGCGCGTCGGAGGTGTTCTGCGTGGGGGGTGACCTAGCCGCCCTCGCCGCGGTCGGGCTCGAGGCCCGGCCGGACGAGCACCCGGGCCAGGGCCCGCTGGGCGGCGTGCTGGGTGCGCTGGCCCTGGCGGCGGAGGCCGTGGTGGTCGTGCTGTCGTGCGATCTGCCGGCCATCGATGCGGCCAGCGTGGGCGCGTTGGTCGACGCCCTCGACCGCCATCGCGAGGCCCAGGTGGCGGTGCCGGTGGTCGAGGGTCGACGCCAACCCGTCCCGGCCGCCTACCGCCGGTCGGCGCGATCGGCGCTGCTGGCATCGTTCACCACGGGGGAGCGGGCGTTGCACCGCGCCCTGGCCGGGCTGGCCGTGGTCCCCGTGGCCCACCTCGACCCGGTCCGGCTGGCCGACGTGGACCGACCCGAGGACCTGCGCCGCTACGCTCGCCCCGTGACCGTTCCCGAGATCGATGTCGACGAGCTGCGCGTCCACCACCAGGCGGGTGCCCCCATCGTCGACGTGCGCCAACCCGACGAGTACCACGAGGCCCACGTGCCGGGGGCGCAGCTCATCCCGCTGGCCGAGGTGCCCGACCGGCTGGGCGAGCTGCCCGAGGCCCGGCCGCTCTACCTGATCTGTCGCAGCGGGGCCCGCAGCGGGCGGGCCGGCGAGTTCCTGGTCACCGAGGGCTACGAGGTCGTCAACGTGGCCGGGGGCACCCTGGCCTGGATCGACGCGGGCTTCCCGGTCGACACCGGCGGTGCGAGTTGACCACTCGGTGACCGACCACCGACTGGTCGACACCGAGGCCGGGTTCGCCGCCGTCCTCGACGCCCTGCGCGGCGCCCCGGCCTATGCGGTCGACACCGAGTTCCACCGCGAACGCACCTACTTCCCGAAGCTGGCGTTGGTGCAGGTGGCCTGGAGCGACGGCCTGGCCCTGGTCGACCCGCTGGCCGTCGACATCGCCCCGCTGGCCGAGATCCTCGACGGCGACGGGCTGGCCGTGCTCCACGCCTCCGACCAGGATCTCGAGGTGCTCGAACTGGCCTGCGGCACGGGCCCGGCCCACCTGCTCGACACCCAGATCGCGGCGGGGTTCATCGGCATGTCCACGCCGTCGCTGGCCGCCCTCTACGAGCGCATCCTGGGCATCCGCCTGGCCAAGGGCCACCGCCTGACCGACTGGCTGGCCCGGCCGCTGGACGCCAACCAGCTGTCCTACGCGGCGGGCGACGTCGAGCACCTGTTGGAGGTCCACCAGAAGCTGGCCGCCGACCTCGAGGCCCGCGGTCGCTGGCAGTGGGTGCTCGACGAGTGCGAGGCCGTGCGCCTGCGCGAGCGCGGTGGCCGCGACCCCGAGCAGGCCTGGCGCCGGGTCAAGGAGATCCGCCAGCTGCACGGCCAGGCCCGTCGCGTGGCCCAGTCGGTGGCCGCCTGGCGTGAGCGACGGGCGGCCGAGACCGACCAGCCGATTCGCCACGTCCTGTCCGACCTGGCCATCGTGGGCATCGCCCAGCGCCACCCGACCACCCGCGACCAGCTACGCGGCGTGCGTGGCGTGGACGACCGGTCCCTGCGGTCCAACCAGTCCGACGGCATCCTGGCCGCGGTGGCCGAGGGCATGGCCCGCCAGCCCGAGCCGTCCGACGACCCCGAACCGCGCGAGCTCGACCGCGAGCTGCGGCCCGCAGTGGCGCTGGTGTCGGCCTGGGTCAGCCAGCTGGCCCGCAACCTCGAGATCGACACCGGGCTGCTGGCCACCCGGTCCGACATCGAGGCCCTGCTGCGCGACGATCCGGGGGCCCGGCTCAGCCAGGGCTGGCGGGCCGAGCTGGTGGGCGAACCCATCCGCCGACTGGTCGAAGGCGAGGCCGCGCTGGCCTTCACCGGCCACGGCGAGCTGGCCCTGGAGGTCCGATCGCGCCAAAGTCTGGAGTGATCTGAGACCACTTGAAAGACTTGGAGAACGCCGGAGGGCATCGTCGCAGGTCAGCGAGTTGGAACAGGCACCGAGGGGCTACACTGCACGGGCGATCACTCGTCACCACTTGGAGTTGGCCCGTGAAGAAGGGGCGACATCGGCGCTTCGAAGAAGCCCGAGCACTCAAGCACACCAACGACCTCGACTTCGACGCGATCCTCGATCGCCGTGACTCCGAGCCCTGCCCCGAGTGCGGCGCCGAGCCCGGACGCGACCACGCCTCGTGGTGCCTCCACGAAGACAGCGACGAGGGCCTGTTCCCATCCTGATCTGATGGCCTGAACCGATGTCCAGCACCGCCCTACGCAACCTCGCGCTCGTCGCGCACGTCGACCACGGCAAGACCACCCTGGTCGACGCCATGTTGCGCGCCACCCACGTCTTCGGCACCCACGAGGCCCTGGTCGACCGCGTCATGGACTCGAACGACCAGGAGCGCGAGCGCGGCATCACCATCCTGGCCAAGGCGGCCTCGGTGCAGTGGGGCGATGTGCGCATCAACCTGGTGGACACCCCCGGTCACGCCGACTTCGGGGGTGAGGTCGAGCGGGCGCTGGCCCTGGTCGACGGCGTGCTGCTGCTGGTCGACGCGGCCGAGGGCCCCCTGCCCCAGACCCGCTACGTGCTGTCCAAGGCCCTGGCCGCCGGCCTGCCCTCGGTGGTGGTGCTCAACAAGGTCGACCGCCAGGACGCCCGCGCCGACGAGGTGCTCGACGAGATCTACCAGCTCTTCCTGGACCTCGACGCCTCCGACGAGCGCATCGAGTTCCCCATCATCTCGGCCGTGGCCCGCGAGGGCCGAGCCGTGGCCGGGGTCGGCATGCCCGGACCCGACGACGACCTGACGCCCCTGTTCGAGGCCATCGTCGACACGCTGCCCGCTCCCGAGGGCGATCCCGAGGCGCCGTTGCAGGCCATCGTCACCAGCCTGGACGCCTCGGAGTACCTGGGTCGCCTGGCGGTGGGGCGCGTCATCCAGGGCACCATGCGCAAGGGCGACCAGGTGGCGCTGTGCGAGGAGGACGAGGGCCAGAGCCCGCTGCGCCGCAAGCTGGCCAACCTGATGGGCTTCGAGGGCATCAGCCGGATCGACGTCGACGAGCGCACGGCCGGCGACCTGTTCGTGGTGGCCGGGTTCCCCGAGGTCGAGATCGGCGACACCATCGCCTCGTCGGTCGACCCCAAGGCCCTGCCGCGCCTGGTGGTCGACGAGCCGGTGCTGCGCATGACCTTCGCGGTCAACACCTCCCCGTTGGCGGGCAAGGAGGGCTCGTACCTGACGTCGCGCCACCTGCGCGACCGCCTCGAGCGCGAGGTGCTGGGCAACGTGTCGATCCGCCTGGCCGACACCGCCTCGCCCGACATCATCGAGGTGGCCGGCCGGGGCGAGCTCCAGCTCTCGGTGCTCATCGAGTCGATGCGTCGAGAGGGCTACGAGCTCCAGGTCAGTCGGCCCGAGGTCATCGTGCGCGAGATCAACGGCAAGCGCCACGAGCCCCTCGAACGGGCCGTGATCGACGTCCCTGACGAGCACGTGGGCACGGTCACCCAGGCCCTGGCCCCCCGCAAGGGCAAGGTCACCGACCTGCGCCCGGGCGACGCCGGGCGCACCATCGTGAGCATCGAGGCCCCCAGCCGCGGGCTGATCGGGTTCCGCTCACTGCTGCTGACCGCCACCCGGGGCACCGCCCTCATGCACCAGCACCACGCCGGCTGGACGCCCTGGGTGGGCGACCTCCCCGGGCGCAAGGGCGGGGCCATGATCGCGGATCGGGCCGGCACCTCCACCGGCTACGCCCTGGACAACCTCCAGGCCCGGGGCGAGTTCTTCATCGGGCCGGGCACATCCGTGTACGAGGGCATGGTGGTGGGGGAGAACGCCAAGCCCGACGACATGATCGTCAACGTGGTGCGGGAGAAGCAGAAGACCAACATCCGCACCCACGCCGCGGACGAGGCCATCAAGCTGGTGCCGCCCCGCGTCCTCACCCTCGAGACCGGCATCGAGTTCATCGCCGACGACGAGCTGGTCGAGGTCACCCCGTCGAGCCTGCGGGTGCGCAAGCGCCTCCTGCGCGAACAGGATCGGCGGCGCCAGAAGCGCTAGCCGGGCGCGCCCTCAGCCGGTGGCCAGCTCGATGGCTCGCTCCAACGCCCGGTCGAGGTCCTCCTCGCCCATCACCACCATCGTGGTCCGCGACCCGGCCCGAGCGGCCAGGCGTGCCTCGGCCCGTCGGCGGCTCGGGTCGTGGAGGCGATCGGGGACGTCGATCAACAGCTGACCGATGACGATCCCCGACATGCGGGTCCGGTCACCCAGGCGACGGCCGTGGTAGTACTGCACCGGGCCGGTGAACAGCGCGCCGCGCTCGACCCGGAAGGCGGGCAGCCGGGTGGCGCCCTGGCGCTCGAGGCGGGTCATCACCCCGACCAGCGCCCGGTGCTGAGCCCGGGTGCGTTCGTCGCACAGGGCCCACACGTCCTGGGCATCGAGCGGGTTGGCGTAGCGCTCGAGCATGTCCAGGGCCGGTTGGTACGACTTGCGGTGCTTGCCCGAACGGGTGCGCTTGATGGCCCGGGCGTTGGGTCGCTCCTGGGTGACCCGGGCCAGCGACGGGTGCTGGGCGAACCGGTTGGCCTCGTTGCCGTTGCGCCGGGCCGCCCGCAGCAACGGGTCGTCGAGCGCCCGCTCGTTGTTGTGCTCGGCGCCGCGGGCGGCGTCGCTGATCATGAGCAGCGACGCCACCAGCACCCGGTTCTCGTCGATGTCGTAGGCCCGCGACGGCGTCTTGCACACGAACAGGCCCTCGTCGCCGAAGCTCGAGGCCCGGGCCGACATGGTCTCGCTCCACAGCACCGGCCCGCGGAGGTTGCCGATGCAGCGCTCGGTCTGGGTCTGCAACGAGGTGGCCAGGGACCGGACCACCTTGGGCATGGCGTCGAGCAGCCCCTCGGCCTCGGGCGAGGTGGCCAGCCGGGCCCCCACCATCTGGGCCACCTCGTTGACCGGCAGGCCAACCAGGGCCGACACCGTGCGCGGCACGTCGAAGGGGCGCGACAGGCGGTTCCAGATCTCCAGGAAGGCGTCGGCCGGGCCGTCGCCGGCCGGGACCAGGTCGCGGTCGAGGACGGTCACACCGCCAGCTCGACCCCGAGCACCTCGGAGATGGTGCGTTGGGCCTCGGATTGCTCGGGTGGGTCCATCAGTTGTGCCACCGTGCGGTACAGCGTGGTGGCCCGGCGATCCTCCATGCCCTCGAACTGAGGCAGGAAGTAGGCGTAGAACACCTCGTAGATGAGGCGCGACTCGGTGGGCGCGTCCTTGGCCCGGCGGGCCGCGTACTTGGCCGCATCCAGGTAGACGGCGGGGCCGAGGTTGGTGAAGCGCCGCAGGGGCAGCAGCTTGGCCACCAGGTCACCGGGACCCTGGAGGAGCTTCTCGTAGGCCCAGTCGTCGGGCGTGCCCACCTCGATGAAGGCGAAGCGGCGCATGAGGGCGTAGGACATGTCGAACAGCAGGTTCTTGTCGAACACGTTCATGGTGGCGATGATGCGCCAGTTGGCCGGCACCCGGATGACGTCGGTCTTGTCGGGGGGCTCGACCCCACTGGGCACGATCGACAGCGGGTTGGGCTGGCCCTTGCGCTTGAAGGGCAGCACCACGGCGGAGCCCGACAGCACGGTGAAGAGCTGGCCGAAGGCCCGGTCGAAGTTGGACCGGTTGAGCTCGTCGATGACCAGCCAGCGGCCGCTCTCGATGGCCTCCACGAACAGGCCGGGACGGTAGATGAGGCCGTCGGGGGTCGGCTGCAGGCCGCCGATGGTCTCGAAGGTGGTCCACTCGGAGGTGGCGGTGGTGGGCAGGTAGCCGGTGCAGAACATGGCCTGGCGGGCCACGTCGGCCGCCAGGTACGCCAGCGTCGTCTTGCCGGTGCCGGGCGGGCCGGTGAGGATGACGTGCTTGCCGGCGTCGACGGCGGCCACCAGCTGGTCGATCACGAAGTCGGGGAAGATCATCCCCTCGTCGGTGGCCGCCTGTTCGAGCTCTTCGGCGGTGAAAGCACGCATGGCGCTCCTGTCGGCGGATCAGCGCCGCTTCTTGAGGGCGGGGTGAGCGAGGAGCTGCTCGCCAGGACGGCGATCCAGCTCGCGGACGAGTGCCGCGAAGGCTACCGCGCCCACGAGCTCGGTGATCTCGTCAGCCAGCTCCTGGTAGACGGGGCGGTGCCCCACGAAGGCGTCGTCGGCGTCGGTGCACCACCAGTCGAACTCGAACCCGCCCGCGCCCCAGTCGCGCCGCTTCCACTCGCGCAGCACGTTGGTGGTGTGGTCGTTGTCGTCGACCTTGTGCTCGAGGCGCAGGGGGAGCTGCCAACACACGTCGGGCTTCCAATCGAGGAACCGCTCGCCTCGGGCCAGCGCGGCCTGGTGCAGGGCGCAGCCGGCCCCGTTGGGATGACCGGGGCGGTTCAGGAAGATGCAGGCGTCGTCGGTGATGTGCGTCACCCACTCGCCGTCGTCGTTGCGGTGGATCGGGCCGCCCAGGGCGTCGGCCTCATCCTTGTACTGCCACTCGTCGGCGTCCATGGTGGCGGCCACCCTGGCCACGCGCTTGCGATCGGCCTTGTCGGTGAAGTGGGCGCCGTAGCTGCAGCAGCCCTGCTCGAGCTCGGGGGCCGGACCGGTGAGCACGCCGGGACAGCCACGGCCGAAGATGCAGATCCATGGGCTGGTGAGGAAGGTCACGTCGAACTGGTAGGTCTCGCCGTCGAGGTCGAACGAGAGCCACTCGTGCAGGTCGTCGGGACGCGACCCGTCGGAGGGCGCGGCATCGGGGGCAGCCATGGTGGCCGCAGCGTATCTGCGGTAGGAAGTCCCGATGTCCGGAGAGTTCGACGACATCCGCCAACGCCTCGAGGTCATCGCCGAGGAGCTGGCCGACCTGGCCCTCGAGCGGCTGCGCGAGTCGATCGATGCCGGGGGCCACGAGCTGCCGGTGGACGAGAAGCGCCTTACCCGGGCCCGGCGGGCGGTGGAGAAGGCCATCAACGTGCTGCGCGAGCCCGACGACGGCTTCGACTGAACTGCCAACCGGCCGACCGGTTCGAGGTGGGGACTTTGGTCCCTGTCGTGGTGGCCCGAGGACGGTCGATGATGCGGGCAGCACAGTCCCCCGGATGTCTGCAGGAGGTCGCCATGCGCGTGTTGGCCATGGAGCGCGAGGTTGGAGACGAAGGAACCGCTGTCGCCGCGTTGGTGGCGGCCGGCCACGAGGTGGTGCGCTGCGACGGCGTGCACGACACCGAGCACGAAGCCGAGCTCGACGGTCGGCTCTGCGCCGGGATGCCGGACCAGAGCGGGTGCCCGCTGGACCGCTGGCCGGTCGACGTGGCCATGGCCGTTCGTGGGTCGGGCGGACCCAGCACCGAGAGCGAGGCCGGTGTCCGCTGCGCGCTGCGCCGACGCATCCCGGTGATGGTCGTCGGTCGATCCGAAGGAGCCGCTTACGAGCGTTGGGTGGCCGAGGTGGTCGACCCGCTCGATGCCCGGCTGGGCGATCGCGTCGAGGAGCTGGGCCGTTCCGCCATGGATCCGATCGTCGACGCCGTGCGCGCCGCGGTAGAAGGCGTGGTCGAGCGCCATGGAGCTCCGGAGATGTCGTTCGAGGTCTGCCCGACCCACACCGACACCCGGCTGCGCGTCGTGATCCGCACCTCGGTCGAGCTCGATCCCCAGGTGTCCCAAGCTGCGGCCGTGCGCGCCGTGGCTGCGCTCGACGACCTCGACCTGTGGTTCGACCGGGTGGACGTGGACGTCTCCGGGCCCGACGGTCCCTGACACCTGCCCCCTGGCGGCCGCCGCTCAGGGTCCCCCGACGGCGCAGGCCGAGTCGGCCTCCACCATCCGAGCGGGCGTGCGAGCCGAATAGGCGCCTAGCGACGACAGCAGGATGACGAAGGGGATCACGCGAGGGGCGATTCGCACCGGCTTCATCATCCACGGCGCGCCGTGGCTCAGGCGGGGGTGAGCCAGTCGTGGAGGATGACGTCGCGGCCGAACTGGGTGAGGGGGTCGCCGGCGGGGGCCGTTCGGGGTGGCGGGGGTGGAGCGTCGGGTGGCGCGGGTGGCGGCCGGGGTGCGGGTCGCACGACCAGGCCGTCGGGTCGGGTGAACCGCCATCGGCGGGGCTGACCGTCGACGTTCCAACCGGGACCGTGGATCAACCGGTGATGGGTCGCGCACAGCAGCATCAAGTTGTCGAGCTGCGTCGGGCCGCCGTGCTCGCGGTGGCGCACGTGGTGGGCCCGCAGGTGGCGGGTGCGCCCACAGCCGGGGTATTGGCAGCACCGGTCGCGCACCAGCAGGGCCCGCCGTTGGGTCGGGGTGGCCAACCGGGTCCGCGAGGTGGCGGTGACCGGTGCGCCGTCGACCACGGTGACGGCGGTGGCCCACGAGCAGCACGCCATCAGTCGGGCCACGGCCGGATCGACCGCCCCGCCGTCTTGGAGGTAGGCGGCACCGTCACGGATGTGCAGGATGGTCAGGTACCGCTCGGCCAGCACGCCGTCGTCGTCTACCAGCCCACCCAGGTAGGCGTCGGCCACCCGAGCCAACGCCTCGCTGTTGGACAACGGCTGTGCCCCCGAACCGCCATCGTCGAGATCCGCGGCTCGGGCCGCGTCGATGGCGGCCACGATGGCCGCCCCCTGATCCGGCGCACTCGACCCACCCCACCGGTACCGGCCGGCCTCATCGATGTGCCACCGGAACCCGTCCGCCGGCTCGGCCACCGGATCCTCACCGGACCCGCCCGCGTCGGCCACCCGTTGCAGGTCACGCACCAACGTCTGGAGCTGGGCGCCCGTGGCCACCTCGGCGGTGGCCAACAACCGGCCCTCGTTCTCCGGCGTCGCCACCCGGGCCAACAACTCGACGGTCCCCTCAGAGACCTTCCCCGCCGCGAACGCGACCCGCAACTGGGGCAACAGGGAGAGCCGCTCAGCCAAGCGCACCGTCCGGGCCGCTTCGCCCGGCGTCAGACCCCACTCCAACCCCAACCACTGCCGAACCGTCCCGCTCGCCAACGACCCCTCCAGCTGGCGCACCTCCGCCACCACGTCGACCAACTCGGCCTGCAACGAACCGATCTGGGTGGCCAACACCCGCCCCCGCTCGGCCAGCACACCCAACCGAGCCTGCACCCCGCCCGCCGCCCCAACGGAACGGTCCGCGCGGGACACCGCATCCACATCGCACACCGCTCGATCGACCGCCTGCTCCGCCAAGAACATACGTACGACCCTACCAGGCGGCCCAACCCCGATCAAGTGTTCGACGGACGAAGCGTTCGATGCCATGGCGGCCCGTAACCAACCCCGGGGGCCGGCGTCAGGATGGGTGCTGGTGGCCGACCGATCGATGGAGGGACCCGATGCCCGGAACGAGCTTCGAGCTGAGCGACGTCGAGCGTCTCGCCGCGATCCTCGACGACGTCATCGCCGACTGGAGCGACGAGGACAAGGCGGTCATGCACGACCTGTTCGCCCGGGCCGGCGCGGCCAGCGGGCCGCCCGACGACGAGGTCAGCGGCTACAGCTTCTCGTGGGGCCAGCCCGCCGTGCAGACCCCGGGCGCCGTACCACCTGGGCCCTGCGACCACCTGTTCGAGTCGTTCCAGCTCGGCGCCGGGCGACCGGTCAACCCCGGCGCCTACGGGATGCTGAACCCCCAGCCGCTCCCACCCTGACGCCGGCCGCCCTGGCCCAGCGGGTCGGCCGCTCAGCTGGGCGATCAGTCCCGCCCGTTGATGCGATCGATGAGGCGACGCAGCCGGGCGTAGCTCATGCGGTCGAAGCGGAAGGCCACCCGAGGCAGGTCGGCCACGTCCCCGTCCTCGATCTCGGACGGGGCCGCGCCGACCCGCTCGAAGCCGCCCGAGACGACGATGTCGGCGAAGTCCCGGTCGAGGCCGGCCAGCTCGACGTCGGTCAGCTGCCGGCTGAGCCGCAGCACCAGCCGACGGCCAACGAAGCGCATGGAGTGGAAGGTCGAGTAGAAGCCGCAGATCTCCTCGACCGCCTCGTTGATGTCATGGGTGATCTTCACCAGGTTGAGGTCGTCGTCGGAGATCAGCCGACGCGATCCCAGCTCCTCGGTGGCGAAGGCCAGCCAGGCCTCCCAGTACGTGCTGCCGGGCTCGGCCAGCATGACCACCGGCGCGATGGGGGAGCGCCCCGTCTGCATGAGCGTCAGCAGCTCGAAGCCCTCGTCCATGGTGCCGAACCCGCCGGGCAGCAGGGCGAAGGCCCGCGACTCCTTCATGAAGGTGAGCTTGCGGGTGAAGAAGTAGCGGTAGTTGATCAGCTTCGGGTCGCCGGCCAGCAGGGGAGTGGCGTCCTGCTCGAAGGGCAGCACGATGTTGACCCCGAAGGCGTGCTCGGGACCCGCGCCCTCGATGCCCGCCTCCATGATCCCGGGCCCGGCCCCGGTGATCACCATCCAGTCGCGGGCCACCATGGCCGCGCCGAAGTCGCGCGCCATGGCGTAGGAGGGCTGGTCGTGCGTCAGCCGGGCCGAGCCGAAGATGGCCACCTTGGGCACCTCGACGTAGGGCTCGAACACCAGGAAGGAGTAGCGCAGCTCCTTGAGGGCGGCGTTGACCAGCTTCAGGTCGCCGCGGTCAGCCGCCTCGCGCCCCATCCGGACGGCCGACACCACCATCTCGAAGACCAGGTCCTCGTTGTCGTTGACCCCGGACGCCTCGATCAGCTCGGCGATGCGGGTGTCGAGCTCGTCGTGGCCGGTGCGGTAGCGGGCTCGTCGCGCCACGCTCAGGCGACCGCGACGCGCCCGTAGAGGGTGGTGCGCTGCTCGAGGGCGCGGCCCAGGGGCGCGACCAGCTCGCGGAAGTCGGCCTCCTCCAGGCCCTGGCCGTGCGACGCACCTGCAGCCCGGGAGATGTTCTCGTCCATCAGCGTGCCCCCCAGGTCGTTCACCCCGGCCTGCAGCATCTGGCGCACGCCGGCGTGGCCCATCTTCACCCACGACACCTGGATGTTGTCGATCCACCCGTGGTAGGCGATGCGACCCACGGCGTGCATCAGCACGGTCTCGCGGAAGGTGGGGCCCCGGCGGGCCTTGTGCTGGAGGTAGATGGGGGCCGCCATGTGCACGAAGGGGAGCGGCACGAACTCGGTGAAGCCGCCCGTCTCCTTCTGCAGCTCGCGGGTGCGCACCATGTGCCGGGCCCAGTGGACGGGCTGCTCCACCGCCCCGAACATGATGGTGACGTTGGAGTTGAGCCCGACCGAGTGGGCGGCGCGGTGCGCCTCGAGCCACTCGTCGGTGGTGATCTTGTCGGGGCACAGCAGCTCGCGGATCTCGTCATCGAGGATCTCGGCCGCGGTGCCGGGCAGCGTGCGCAGGCCGGCGTCGCGCAGGCGGGCCAGATAGGCGGTCAGCGGCTCGCCCAGCCGCTTGGCCCCCTCGGTGACCTCGAGGGCGGTGAAGCCGTGCACGTGCATGTCGGGCACGGCCTCCTTCACGGCCCGGGTCACGTCGATGTAGTAGTCGCCGTCGAAGCTGGGGTGGATGCCTCCCTGGAGGCACACCTCGGTGGCGCCCAGCTGAGCGGCCTCGACCGTGCGTCCGGCGATGTCGTCGAGGGTGAGCAGGTAGGGCGTGCCTCGCAGGTTGAGCGAGAGGGGCCCCTTCGAGAAGCCGCAGAACCGGCACTTGAACGTGCACACGTTCGTGTAGTTGATGTTGCGGTTGTGGACGAAGGTGACGGTGTCGCCCACCACCTGGCGGCGCAGGTCGTCGGCCACCTCGGCCACGGCCGCCACCTCCGGACCCCGCGCCGAGAACAGGGTGACGATCTGGTCGACGCCCACCTCGTGGCCCATGAGCACGCCGGCCAGCACGTCGCCCACCGCTCCGGTGGACCGAGGCGATCCGGGCACCAGGGTGGCGGGCTCGACCGAGGCCCCCGAGTACCAGGCGGTGCTGCGGGGGCCGATGTGGAGCACCTCGATGCCGTCGTCGACCTGTTCGGCCGACGCCGGCTTGATCTGCTGCACGAACACCGCACCGGGGTCGTCGCGGCCCAGGCCCTCGGCGTCGCTGCGGTCCATCACCGCGAAGCGCAGCGACGGGTCGAACCAGCGCTCGGGGTCGAGCACGTGGGTGGGGTACGCGGTGAGCCGGGGAGCCAGCACCCGACCGTGGGCCTCGGTGACGTCGCGCAGCCGGTCGAGGTCGGGCCATGGGCGCTCGGGGTTCACGTGGTCGGCGGTCACCGGCGACACGCCACCCCAGTCGTCGATGCCGGCGTCGAGCAGGCCGCCGAAGTCGTCGGACAGGTTGGGCGGGGCCTGCAGGTGCACCTCGGGCGGCAGGATCAACCGGGCCAGGGCGATGGCGTCGACGTACTCGTCGGTGGGGCAGGGGCGAGCCCGGAACATGGTCGTGCCCACCTTGGGCAGGAAGTTCTGGACGATCACCTCCTGCACGTGGCCCCACCGCCGGTGCGAGGCGGCGATGGCCTCGAGGGCGGCGATGCGGTCGTCACGCGACTCGCCGATGCCGACCAGGATGCCGGTGGTGAAGGGGATGGCCAGCTCGCCGGCGGCCTCGAGGGTGGCCAGGCGGCGCTCGGGGGTCTTGTCGGGCGAGCCCAGGTGGGCGTCGAGCGACGGGTTGAGGGACTCGACCATCATCCCCTGCGACGGAGCCACGGCACGCAGCCGGGCGAGCTCGTCGGGGAGCAGGGCGCCGGCGTTGGCGTGGGGGAGCAACCCGATCTCGCCCACCACCCGCCGGGCCATGGCCGCCAGGTAGTCGACGGTCGAGCCGTAGCCATGGTCGTCGAGCCAGGCCCGCGCCACCGGGTAGCGCTCCTCGGGCCGCTCACCCAGGGTGAACAGGGCCTCGTGGCAGCCCGCCCGGGCCCCGGCCCGGGCGATGGCCAGCACCTCGTCGGGCTCGAGGTAGGGCGCGGCCAGCCGAGCCGGCGGCTGGGCGAACGTGCAGTAGCCGCACCTGTCGCGACACAGCATGGTCAGCGGGATGAACACCTTGGGCGAGTAGGTCACCCGCGTGCCGTAGGTCTCGTCGCGCACCGCCCGGGCCCGAGCCAGCAGCTCGTCGATGGGCAACCTCGCCAGATCCCCGGTCACCGGGCGAACCCTATCGGCCGGTTGCCGGACTCAAGCACCGACGAGGTCGCCGGCCGCCGCCGGATCGGCCAACCAGACGACCTGGTCGGCCGCGATGCGCGCGGCCGGGACGTCGTCGCCAGCCACCACCCGGGCCAGCGCCTCCCGCTTGGACTCGCCGGCCACGGTCACCAGCACGAGCCGGGCCCGGGCGATGCCGGCGAAGGTGAGGGTCATGCGGCGGTGGGGGTTGGTGGCCAGCGGGTCGTCGTTCATCACCACCAGCCGGCCCGGATCGGCGTCGAGGGCGGCCGAGTGGGGGAACAGCGAGGCGGTGTGGCCGTCGGGACCCAGGCCCAGGTGCACCAGGTCGAAGTGGCCCAGCTCACCCACCCGCAGCTGGTAGGGGTCGGGCCCCTCGTCGCAGCGCATGGGGTAGGCGGCGTTGGCCGCCCCCACCCGCTCGAGCAGGGTCTCGCGAGCCAGGCGGTAGTTGGAGTCGGGGTCGTCCAGCGGCACGCAGCGCTCGTCACCCCAGTAGAGGTCGACCTTCCACCAGTCGAGGTGGTCATCGCCCTGCTCGGCGTGGTCGGCCAGGCGTTGGTAGCACTCCCGGGCCGTCTCGCCTCCCGACAGGACCAACGAGAAGCCCTCGTTCGGGCGCGTCCGGAAGGCCTGCACGACGCGGGTGGCGAACTCCGTGGCCACGTCGTCGACGACGATGAGCGAACCCTGCATCCGTGCCCTCCGCTGGTCGGGACTCGTTCAGCTCCGGAAGCTCTCGGCCTTGGCCGTCAGGCTGCCGAGCAACTCGTCGAACGACTTGGTGAAAGAGGCCACCCCTTCGTCCTCGAGCACCCGGGTCACGTCGGCCAGGTCGACGCCCACCGCGGCCAGCCCGTCGAGGTCGGCCCGGGCCACGTCGACCCCCTGGTCGACCGTGCGGGCCAGGGTGCCGTGGTCCTCGAAGGCGTCGAGGGTGGCGTCGGGGATGGTGTTGACCGTGTGGGGCCCGATGAGCTCGTCGATGTAGAGCGTGTCCCGGTACGCCGGGTTCTTGGTGGAGGTGGACGCCCACAGCGGCCGCTGCACCCGGGCGCCGCGCGCCGCCAGCGCCTCCCAGCGGGGACCCGAGAAGCGCTCGAGGAACAGCTGGTAGGCCACCTTGGCGTTCGCCACCGCCGCCTTGCCCCGCAGGGCCAGGGCCTCGTCCGAGCCGACCTGCTCGAGGCGGTGGTCGACCTCGGTGTCGACCCGGCTGACGAAGAAGCTGGCCACCGAGGACACCTTGGACAGGTCGCCCGGGCAGCTCTCGAGCCCCGACAGGTAGGCCTCGACCACCTCGCCGTAGCGCTCCACCGAGAACAGCAGGGTCACGTTGATGCTGCGGCCCTCGCTGATCATCTGCTGGATGGCGGGCACGCCCTCGGCCGTGCCGGGGATCTTCACGTAGAGGTTGGGGGCGTCGATCGTGTCGTGCAGGTGGCGGGCGGACGAGATGGTGCCCGCGGTGTCGCGGGCCAGGGCCGGGGCCACCTCGACCGAGACGTAGCCGTCGACCCCGTCGGACTCGTCGTGGACCGGCCGCAGGATCGACAGGGCGTGGCCGATGTCGGAGATGACCAGGTCCCAGTAGGTGTCGTCGACGGAGGTGCCCTCGGCCACCAGGGACCGCAGCTGGTCGTCGTAGTCGGCGTTGCCCTCGATGGCCTTCTGGAAGATGGACGGGTTCGAGGTGATGCCCCGGACGCCCCGCTCCACCCAGCGCTGGAGCTCGCCGCTGGTGATCCAGCCCCGCTTGAGGTTGTCGAGCCACGGGCTCTGGTCCTGCTGGGTGTGGAGATCCTGGAGTCGGGTCATGTGCTCATTCAAGCAGCGCACGGGCCCGAGCGGCCACGTTGTCCGGGGTGAAGCCGAACTTCTCCAGCACCACCTCGCCCGGTGCGCTGGCCCCGAAGTGGTCGATGCCCAGCGAGTCGTCGGCATAGCGGTCCCACCCGAAGGTGATCCCGGCCTCGACCGACAGGGTGGGCAGCCGGGCCGGCAGCACGGAGGTGCGGTAGTCCTCGGGCTGGGCGGCGAACAGGTCCCACGAGGGCAGCGACACCACCCGGGCGCCGATGCCCTCGCCGGTCAGCCGGGCGGCGGCGTCGACGCACACCCACACCTCGCTGCCGGTGCCCACCAGCACCACCTCGGCTCCGTCCGCCGGTTCGGACAGCACGTACCCGCCCTTGGCCACCCGATCACCCCCGGCCGTGCCCTCGAGCACCGGCAGGCCCTGGCGACTCAGGATGAGGGCGGTGGGGCCGTCTCCGTCCACCGCCACCTGCCAGGCCTCGGCCGTCTCGTTGGCGTCGGCTGGCCGGATCACGCGCAGCTGGGGGATGGCCCGCAGGGCGGCCACGTGCTCGACGGGCTGGTGGGTCGGCCCGTCCTCGCCCACCCCCACCGAGTCGTGGGTGAACGAGTAGATGACCTTGGCCCGGGACAGCGCGGCCAGGCGCACCGAACCCCGCATGTAGTCGCTGAACACCAGGAAGGTGCCCCCGACCGGCAGCACGCCGCCGTGCTTGGCCAGCCCGTTCATGATGGCGCCCATGGCGTGCTCGCGGATGCCGTAGTGGACCTGGGCCCCGGCCGGGTCGGCGGCCGACTGGGTCACGCCGTCGGAGAGCTTCACCCCGGTGTTGCCGGTCAGGTCGGCCGAGCCGGGCAGGAGGCCGGGGACCACCCCGGCGATGGCGTTGAGGCAGGTGGCGCTGGCCACCCGGGTGGCGATCTTGTCTCCGGGGGTGAAGGTGGGCAGCGTGGCCTCCCACCCGGCCAGCCCGTCGCCGGCCTGAGCTGCCTCGAACGAGACCTTGTCACCGGTCCAGCCGTCGAAGCGGGTCTGCCAGGCCAGGCGATGTCCTCGGCCTCGACGCCCGGCCTGGCGGTAGAGCTCGACCACGTCGTCGGGCACCCAGAAGGGCTCGTCGGGGATGCCCATGACGGCCTTGGCCGCGGCGATCTCCGGGTCCTTCAGGGCGTAGCCGTGGGTCTCGTAGTCGTCGGTGTGGTCGGGGGACGGGTAGGCGATGTGGCTGCGCAGCACCACCAGCGAGGGGGCGTCGTCCACCTCCATGGCCCGGCGCAGGGCGGCCTCCAGCCCGTCGAGGTCGTTGGCCATCTCGCCCACGTCCTCCACGTGCCACCCGTAGGCCTCGAAGCGCTTGACCGGGTCGTCGTCGAGGGCCAGCTCGGTGGGGCCGTCGATGGACACGTGGTTGTCGTCGTAGACGTAGACCAGGCGCCCCAGCCCCAGGTGACCGGCCAGGGAGGCGGCCTCGTGGCTGATGCCCTCCTCCAGGCAGCCGTCGCCCGCCACCACGAAGGTGTGGTGGTCGACCACGTCGGACCCGTACCGCGCCCGCAGCCAGCGCTCGGCCAACCCCAGGCCGACGCCGTTGGCCACACCCTGGCCCAGCGGACCGGTGGTGACCTCGACGCCAACCGTGTGGCCGGCCTCGGGGTGGCCCGGCGTCAGGCTGCCCCACTGGCGGAAGGCCTTGAGGTCGTCCAGCGTGAGCCCGTAGCCGGTCAGGTAGAGCATGGCGTAGAGCAGGATCGAGGCGTGGCCGTTGGACAGCACGAACCGATCGCGGTCGGGCCAGTCGGGGGCCTCGGCGTCGTAGTCCATGATGCGGGTCCACAGCACGTGGGCCAGCGGGGCCAGGGCCATGCCTGTGCCCTGGTGACCCGAGCGCGCCGCGTTGGGGCCATCCATGGCCAACCCCCGGATCACGTCGATGGCCCGCTGCTCGAGCTCCGGGGTGGTCAAGGGGTCTCCTCCGGGGTGACGGGGTTCAGCAGGGTGTAGGGCACCACGGTCACCGGGCCCAGGTCGATGCGGCAGTGGGCCTCCACGGTGCCCGGCTCGTCGAAGCTGAGCTCGGCCCGCACCAGCCGGTAGTTGAACTTGCCCGGCTCGACCACCAGCGGCTGCACGTTGCGGGCCACCTGCTCGCCGTCGCGCTGGTAGCACACCTCGAGGGCTCCCTCGCCCCGGTCGTCGGGGGCGCAGCGCACGATCACCACCAGGTGGGGCTCGATGGTCACCGGGTAGGGACCAGGGGCCGGCGCCGAGAACTGGATGCCCGTCAGGTCGATGCGGGTGGAGGGTCCGGGGACCGGCCGCAGGTCGATGCCGTCGACGAACAGGGCAGCCACGATGTCCATTGGTCGCACCCTAGCTGGCCGCCTTCGGTACCCTGACCCCGTGGCGAATGAGCAGACGGCGCCTACGACACGTGACGCGATCCTGCTCGAGGCCCGACGTGGGTTCGCCGAGCACGGGTACGACGGCACGTCGCTGAACGACATAGCCGAGGCCGTCGGGATCCGCCGCTCCAGCGTGCTGCACCACTTCCCCTCCAAGGATGCCATCTACCAGGAGGTGTTCCAGACGGCCCTGCTGGAGTGGATCGGCCGGGTGGAGATCGCCACCGAGGGTGACCACACGGGCGAGGGCTGGGCCCAGGTGGAGCGGGTCATCATCGCCGGGTTCGCCTTCTTCCGGGAGAACCCCGAGTTCGTGCGCATCGTGCGCCGCGAGGCCCTCGACTCCGACCGGCACCTGGGCATCGACCTGGGCGTGGCCCTGCGGCCCCTGTTCGAACGGGCGGTCGACTACTTCGATCGGGAGATGGGGGCGGGCCGGTTCCGCAAGTTCGATCCCGAGCAGCTGCTCCTGACCATGTACGGCGCCCTGCTCAGCTACTTCAGCGACCTGCCCTTCATCGAGGGCCTGGTCGACCGCGACCCCCTGGCCGAGGACATGCTGGCCGCCCGCCTCGATCACATCCTCGAGTTCTTCGGCACGGCCCTGGAGCCCTGATCTCCCGGCCCTCTGGTGGCAAGCCTCCCGGCGGGCGCCTTCGGCATCCGGGTGTCGTGGGTCCAGCCGCTCCTGCCTGGCGGCCTTCGCCTTCAGATCCCGAGTGCTCGACGCACCAGTGCATCGATCGCGTTGGCGTCGACCTGGACGGAGGCCGGGTCCCACTGCCACTCGCCGTGGGCGTCGTTGAACAGGATGGGGCGCACCGAGCAGCGCGGCCCCATGACGGTGACGGGCGAGCGGCGCAAGGCCTGCCAGCCCAGGGCCAGGGCCAGGGCGTCCTCGCCCACGGCCGCCTCGGGGTCCTCGTCGAGCCGGCGCAGCAGGCGCACCGCGGCCCGACCCACCCGGGCCTCGGCCCGGGTCTGCTCCAACCACGGCCCGGCTTCGCCCTCCAGCCCGGGCGCCTCCACGTGGCGGGCGTCGTGCAGCCACGACTCGAGCCCGTCCAGGTCGCCGGCCGCCACCAGCGCGGCGGGATGGGCACCGTCGCAGGCCTGGGCCAGCACCAGCCAACCCAGCTGCTCAGCGGTGTCGTGCCAGGCCACCAGCGGGTCCTCGCGGCGCGCCCAGGCGGCCATCGACGCCAGCGGCAGCTTCGAGGCCCGGGGCTGGACCATGGGGTTGGCCACATAGCCCGAGCACACCGCCAGCAGGCCCGGTTCGCGCCCTCGCAGCGGGCCCAGGAACAGGCGGTCGGCCATCAGCCCGTCGTTGACCGGGTAGTTGTCCCACACGAACGGCAGGCGGCCGCCCAGCGACTCGGCCCGGGCCCGGGCCTCCGCCACCGTGATCTCGTCGGCCACCACCCGCCGACCGGTCCAGCCGATGGGGACGTCGTCGGGCACCCCGACCGCCAGGGCGTCGAGGTAGGCCGACGGCGCGGTGCCCGCGTACTCGGTGGGGGTGAGGATGAGCTGCGCCCGTCCGTCCAGGTGGTCGTGGAGCCAGGCGGTCAACCGGGCGTGCTCGGGACCCAGCCCGGGCCGCACCGGGATGTCGTCGAGCAGGAGGGCCACGACCCCCACGCCCACTCCCAGCACCTGGTCGACCTTGGCCCCCAGCGCGGCGCGGTCCTCGTCCGAGTCGACGTCGATGGACAGCCCGGGGGAGATGGCGAACCCGATCCCCATCGTCTGCTCGGCCACCAGTCCGGCGAACCCCTCGAGCTGGTCGGGGGGGTAGGGCTCGCGCCAGCGCTCGCGGTGGAGCGGGTCGTCCTTGGGTCCGTACAGGTAGAGGTCGAGGCCGCGCTCGTGGCCGAAGCGCAGCACCTCCGAGCGGTCGGCCCACGACCAGGGCGGGCCGTAGAACCCCTCGATCAGCCCGTGCACGGCCGTCTCCCGAACATGGCTGAGTAGGGTACGCAGCCATGCCGACCCTGTCCGAGGCGGACTCCAAGGCCCTCCTGGCCGGCTTCGGCCTGCCCGTGCTGCCCGAGCGGGTGGTCGACGACGTCGACGCCGCCGTGGAAGCGGCCGAGGCGGTGACCTACCCGGTGGTGGTCAAGCTGTGCGGCGACCACATCGCCCACAAGACCGAGCGGGGACTGGTCCGCCTGGGGTTGGGCGACGCCGAGGCGGTGCGCCGCGCGGCGGGGGACCTGCTGGCCGCAGCCACCGCCGACGATGGCGAGGTCGGGCTGCTGGTGGCGCCCATGGTCAAGGGCAACCGCGAGCTCATCGCCGGGCTGGCCGACGACCCGCAGTTCGGGATGACGGTGATGGTGGGGGTGGGTGGGATCCTGGCCGAGGCGGTGGCCGACGTCAGCATCCGGCTGGTGCCCATCGATCGGGCCGACGCCCGCGAGATGATCGACGACCTGGCCACCCAGGCCCTGCTGGGACCGTTCCGGGGCGAGCCGGCCGTGGATCGCCAACGGTTGGCCGACGTGCTGCTCGGGCTGTCCCGGGCGGCCGAGAGCACGCCCGACCTGGTCTCCGCCGACCTGAACCCGTTGATCATCGTGGACGGCACCCCCATCGCCGTCGACGCGCTCGTGGAGCTGGGGGAGCGAGGCTGATGGGCGCGCCGCGCCCCGAGCAGTTCCAGGCCCTGTTCGACCCCGAGGGCGTGGTGGTGGCGGGCGCCTCCACCCACCCGGGCAAGTTCGGCTTCGTGGCCCTGCACAACATCGTGTCCAACGGCTACGGCGGGCGCGTCTTCGCCACCAACCGCGAGGCCGAGCCGGTGCTCGGCATCGAGACGGTGGCCACCCTCGAGGAGATCCCCGACGGGGCGGCCGACCTGGTCTTCGTGTGCACCCCCGCCGCCACCAACGCCGGGCTGCTGCGGGCCGCGGCCGCCAAGGGCATCACCGCCGCCTTCCTGGCCTCGGCCGGCTATGGGGAAGCCGGCGCGGAAGGCCGCCGGGCCCAGGAAGAGCTGGTGGCCCTGGCCGACGAGCTGGGCATCCTGGTGGTGGGGCCCAACGGGCAGGGCGTGGTGTCCACCCCGTCGTCGCTGTGCGCCCAGATCGTGGCCCCGTACCCGCCGGCCGGGCGCATCGGGGTGGCCAGCCAGTCCGGCAACTTCGTGTCGTCGTTCATGAACTACGCGTGCGCCAGCGGGGTAGGCATCAGCCGGGCCGTGTCGGCCGGCAACTCGGCCATGGTGGGCGTCACCGACTTCCTGGCCTTCTACGCCGACGACCCGGCCACCGACGTGGCCCTGGCCTACGTGGAGGGCATCGCCGATGGCCGTCGCTTCTTCGAGGAGATCCGCGAGGTGGCCGCCCGCATCCCGGTGGTCCTGGTCAAGGGAGGTGCCACCTCGGGGGGGCAGCGGGCCGCGGCCAGCCACACCGGCTCGCTGGCCACCGACGACCGGGTCTTCGACGGCATGTGCCGCCAGGCCGGCGTCATCCGGGCGGCCACCATCGAGGAGGCCTACGAGGTGGCGGCCACCTTCGCCACCCAACCCGAGCCCGCCGGGCCGCGGGTGGCCGTGGTCACCACCGCCGGCGGTTGGGGCGTGGTGACCGCCGATGCCATCGCCGGCTCGTCCCTCGAGCTGACGGTGCTGCCCGACGACCTGATCGCCGCCCTCGACGCCGAGCTGCCCCGCGCTGGAGTCGCAACAACCCGATCGACCTGGCCGGCGGGGAGACCCGCGACACCATCACCACCGTGCTGGAGATCACCGCTCGCCACCCCGACGTGGACGGCGTGATCCTGCTGGGCATGGGCATCCAGTCCAACCAGGCCCGACTGGAGCGTGACGGCCCGTTCTACCCCGACCATGGCCTGGAACGCATCGTGGCCTACCACGACCGCCAGGACCACCGCTACACCGCCGCCGCCGCCGCCCTGGCCGACGAGCTGGGCAAGCCCGTGCTGGTGGCCACCGAGCTGGCCGTGACCTTCCCCGACAACGCCGCGGTGCGAGGCGTGGTCGACGCCGGCAAGCTCTGCTATCCCTCCTCCAACCGGGCCGTCGACGCCCTCGCCCACCTGTGGGAGCGAGCTCGATGGCGGCGCCACCACCGCCGGTGAGGTCGGGCGCGCCCTGCGACGGCCGCCCATCTCTTACGCTCGACCAGATGGCTCGACGGACCCTGGCCGCGGTGGCGGTCCTCGCCCTGGTCGCGCTGGCGGCGCCCGGCGCGGCGGCGAAGGCCGGGAACCCGGCGCGTCCCGCCCGCCTGGCCACTCCGGTGCTGTCGGCCCGCCGGCTGCCCACCCTGCTGGCCGCCCAGGCGGCCGACACCCAGGTGCTGGCCGCGCTGGCGCCCATCGTGGCGCAGGCCCCACCCACCACCTGCCTGGTGGTCCACGCCGACGGGCGCACCATCGACGACGTGAAGGGCACCCTGCCGCTGGTGCCGGCGTCGACCGAGAAGCTCCTCACGGCCACCGCCGCTCTGGCCCACGACAGCCCCGACCTCACCTTCAAGACCCGGGCCGTCACCGCCGGCACGGTGAGCAACGGGGTCATCGACGGCGACCTGTACGTGGTTGGGGGCGGCGACCCGCTGCTCCAGACCACCGGCGACCAGCCCTCCCAGGAGGACCCGAACGAGCCCTACGACGACTTCGCCAAGCTGGCCGCGGCCATCAAGGCGGCGGGCATCACGACTGTCCACGGCAACGTGGTGGGCGACGAGTCGATGTTCGACACCCAGCGCTACGTGGCGAGCTGGCCGGCCCGCTACATCACCGCCGGGGAGGTCGGCCCGCTCAGCGCCCTCATGGTCAACGGCGGCTTCACGGGCCTGACCGACGACCCCGAGGCCCCCTCGGCCAACCGGGCCGCCGGCAACCCGCCCCTGCTGGCCGCGGCCACCCTCATCACGCTGCTGCGCCAACAGGGCGTCACCGTGACGGGCGGGGGCGCGGCGGCCACCGCCCCGGCCGACGCCCGCCCGGTGGCCACCCTCGACTCGCTGCCGCTCTCCCAGAGCCTGCTGGAGATGCTGCGGCGCAGCGACGACACCACCGCCGAGGTGCTGGCCAAGTACCTGGGCGCCACCGTGGCCCACCAGGGCTCGACCGCGGCCGGCGTCCGGGTGGTCCACGACACCCTGGCCCAGTTGGGCCTGCCCACCGCCGGCTCGGTCACCGTCGACGGCTCGGGGCTGGACCTGGGCAACCGGGTGACCTGCAACCTGCTCACGGCCACCTTGGATCGGGCCGGTCCCGACTCGGTGCTGGCCAAGAGCCTGCCGGTGGCGGGTCAGACCGGCACCCTTCGCTTCCGGCTCAACAACACCCCGGCGGCCGGGCGGGTCGAGGCCAAGACCGGCACGCTGAACACGGTCAACGCCCTGGCCGGCTACGTCCACTCGGTCTCGGGGCAGGTCCTCACCTTCGCCTGCCTGATCAACGGCAACGCACCGACCGGCCCCGCCCTGCTCGACCAGGTGGCCCTGGCCCTGACCCAGTACGGCGCCTCCACTTCGCTCGCCGCCCTGGCCCCCCAAGCCGCCGGCTCCTAGCCGCCGTGTCGGAGCTGTCACCTTCGTCGCGGGCAGCGTGGCTGCCCATGTTCCCCCTGGGGACGGTGCTGTTCCCCAGCCTGTACCTGCCCCTGCACGTGTTCGAACCCCGGTACCGCGCTCTGGTCCACGACTGCCTGGCCGACGACCGCCAGTTCGGCGTGGTGCTCATCGAGCGGGGGAGCGAGGTGGGCGGGGGCGACCAGCGCAGCGGCGTGGGGACCGTCGCCCAGATCCTCGAGGCGGTGGAGATGGACGGCGGTCGGTGGGCGCTGGGCACCGTCGGGGTTGGTCGCATCCGGGTGCAGGGATGGCTCGCGGACGATCCCTATCCCCGGGCCGACGTGGCGGAGTGGCCCGACGAGGGGCCGGCCTCACCCGGGGAGCTGGCCCCGGTGGTGGCCCAGCTGCGACGGGTGCTGGCCGTGGCCGCCGAGCTGGGCGACCGGGTGCCCGACGCCACCATCGAGCTGGCCGACGACGTCGAGCTGGCCAGCTTCCAGATGGCGGCGGTGGCGCCGTTGGGGCCGGCCGACCAGCATCGGCTGCTGGCCACCGCTTCCACCGTCGATCGACTCGAGGCCCTGGCCGTCCTGCTCGGGGACATCGACGAGGACCTGCAGCGGCGGGTGGAGCTGGACGGCGGCGATCCGGGCTGAGTGCTTGCACGCCGACGGCAGCCGGGATACACCTTCCGCACCTGTCCAACGGCCGATCCGAGGAGCCCCGTGGCCAAGCAGGCGCCCAAGAGCGTCACCGACATCCTCCAGGAGCTGCTCGACCTGCTCAAGGCCTACGCACAGCAGGAGACCGTCGATCCCCTCAAGGCGCTGGGCTCCTATCTGGCCTGGGGTGCGCTGGGGGCCGTGCTGCTCGCCACCGGCGTGTTCTTCGTGGCCCTCAGCGCCCTGCGCGCCCTGCAGACCGAGACCGGCTCGACCTTCCAGGGCAACTGGTCGTGGGTGCCCTACCTGATCGTGGCGATCGGGGTGGCTGCCGTGATCGGGCTCGCGGGCTGGCGCATCACCCACGGCGCCCGCGAGCACCAGGGCGCCACCTGATGGCCGTCGAGGAGGAGGCCGCCGGCCGGGCCGAGCCCATCAGCCGCGCCGACATCGAGGCCAAGTTCCGCGAGCTGCAGGGCGAGGTCGAGGTCATCGGCGAGGAGGCCCGCAGCTACGGGTTGACCGCGGCCATCGTCATCGGGGTGGCCATCGTGGGCGTCGCCTTCGTCCTGGGCCGACGGCGGGGGCGGCGCAACCGCACCATCGTCGAGGTCCGGCGCATCTGATGCTGGCCTACCTGCGGGCCAAGGCCCTGAGCCGGGGCTTCCTGGGCGGTAGCCAGGTGTGGCTGGCCGTCGGGGCGGTGGTGTGGACCATCCGCTTCTTCCAGTGGCTCACCCGACCCGAGACGGCGGTGATCTACCGCGATCGCCTGGGGGCGGGCCAGAGCGTGGTCATCACCCACCAGCCCCCGCTGCCCTCGCGGCGGCAGCGCCGCAAGCAGGCGCGGTCGGCGAAGCGGGCTCCGGCCTCGGCATGAAGGTCCTGCTGCGCAACCCGCGGCGCGAGCTGGAGGTCGACGGCGCCATGCAGGTCTCCACCCTGCTGGCCCGCCTCGACATCAACCGCGAGTCCGTGCTGGTCATCCGGGAGGGCACCATCGTGGCCGGCGACGGCTGGCTGGGGGCCGACGACGACGTCGAGATCCGCCCGGTCATCTCCGGTGGCTCAGAACCTGCCTGGGTGCCGGCGCCGTGAAGTGCCGGGTGTGCCGCGAGCCGGCCATCATCGACATCCGTCGGCACAACGCCAACTTCTGCGCCGAGCACTTCCTCAAGCTGTGCCGCGACCAGGTGGCCAAGGCCATCGACGAGTTCGACATGATCGAGCCGGGGGAGCGGGTGCTGGTGGCCGTCTCCGGCGGGAAGGATTCGCTGGCCCTGTGGGACCTGCTCCTGGAGCTGGGCCACCGCGTGGACGGCCTGTACCTGGGGCTGGGCCTCGGCGACTACAGCGACGCCTCCGGCGGCTACGCCCGGGCCTTCGCCGCCACACGCGGGGCGCGCCTGGTCGAGATCGACCTGCCTGGCGACTACGGCTACGACATCCCCGAGGGGTCACGGGCGGCCAAGCGGGTGCCGTGCTCGGCCTGCGGGCTGTCCAAGCGCCACCTCTTCGACCGGGCCGCCCTCGACGGCGACTACGACGTGGTGGCCACGGGCCACAACCTCGACGACGAGGCCGCCGTGCTGTTCGGCAACGTGCTGCGCTGGCAGACCGACTACCTGGGCCGCCAGCTCCCGGTGCTGCCGGCGGCCAACGGCTTCCCGCGCAAGGTCAAGCCGCTGGTGCGGCTGGGCGAGCGGGAGATGGCCGCCTACTGCGTGGTGCGCGGCATCGACTACATCGTCGAGGAGTGCCCGATGGCCGTGGGCAACAAGCACCTGGGCTACAAGGAGGCGCTCAACGCCATCGAGGTGACGTCGCCCGGCTCGAAGCACGACTTCTACTTCGGCTTCCTGAGCCGGGCCTCGGCCCGCTTCCGCACCGACGCCGCCCTCCAGCAGGACGAGCTGCACCCGTGCCCCGGATGCGGGGCGCCCACCACCGCCGATCGCTGCGCCTTCTGCCGCCTGGTCGAGCGCGCCGGGGGCCAGCTGCCGCCGGTGCCCGTCGAGCTGCGGGCCACCCGCGCCGCGAGCGCCGGGTGAGCGCGCCGCTGGGGCTGGGCGAGCGGGTCCTGCTGATCGACAGCAAGCACCGGCGCTACCTGGTGGTGCTCGCCGAGGGCGGCGAGTTCCACTCCCATGCCGGCTTCGTGGCCCACGCCGACATCGTCGGCCAGCCCGAGGGCGTGACGGTGCGCTCCACCCGCGGGCAGGGCTACCGCGTGCTGCGCCCGACCCTGTCCGACTTCATCCTGAAGATGCCGCGCGGCGCGCAGGTCATCTATCCCAAGGACCTCGGTCCCATCCTGCTGCTGGCCGACATCACCCCGGGGGTGCGGGTGCTCGAGTCGGGCATCGGGTCGGGAGCGCTGTCCATGACCATGCTGCGGGCCGGCGCCGCCATCACCGGCTACGAGCTGCGCGAGGACTTCGCCAACCGGGCCCGCACCAACGTCGCCTCCTTCCTGGGCGAAGAGGTGCTGGATCGCTACCAGGTGCACATCCGCGACTGCTACGACGGCATCGACCCCGAAGGCGAGCCCTTCGACCGCATCGTGCTGGACCTGCCCGAGCCCTGGCGGGTCGTGCCCCACAGCCTCGAGGCCCTGGCCCCCGGGGGCCTGCTCGTGGCCTACACGCCCAGCATCACCCAGGCCAGCCAGCTGCGCGAGGCGCTGGCCGACGCGCCCTTCGCCATGGCCGAGACCCTCGAGGTCCTCCAGCGCAGTTGGCACATCGAGGGGCCGGCGGTGCGCCCCGATCACCGGATGGTGGCCCACACCGGCTTCCTGACCCACGCGCGCCTCGTCGGTCGTTGATGCTGGAGGGATGAACGCCCTCGACGCTGCGCTGGTGGCGGCGGCCGTCGCAGCGGTGGTGGCGGGCTACCGCCTCGGCTTCACCACCCGCGTGCTGTCGTGGGTCGGGCTGGGAGCCGGGCTGGTGGTGGGCGTGCGGGTGCTGCCCTGGGTGCTCGACCGCGTCGACGGGTCCCCCCGCGACCAGCTGGTCCTGGTGGCGCTGGCCGTCGTGCTGGCCGCGGCCGTCCTGGGTCAGACCATCGGGTTGGCCCTCGGGCTGCGCTACGCGCCCCGACCCCGCTCGGGCGCCGTCGTGCGGGTCGATCGCGCCTTCGGTGCCCTGGCCGGGCTGATCGGGGTGGCCGCGCTCATCTGGCTCCTGCTTCCCCTGGTGGCCGCTACGCACGGGTGGCCGGCCGACCTGACGGCCCACTCCCGCATCGCCCGCGCCTTCGCCCAGGACCTGCCCACCGCCCCCGACGCCTCCCAGATGGTGGAGACGTTGGTGGGCCCCACCCGGTTCCCGTCGGTCATCGAGGCCCTCGATCCGAACGCGCCGGCCATCCCACCCCCGGCCGCCACCGGGCTGGCCCCGACCACCGAGGCGGCCGTGGCCCGATCGGTGGTCAAGGTCGAGGGCATCTCGTGCCAGCGCATCCTGGACGGCTCCGGGTTCGCGGTGGCCCCCGACCTGGTCGTGACCAACGCCCACGTGGTGGCCGGCGAACCCAGCACCACGGTGATCCGCGACGACGGGAGCCGCCTGCCGGCCGCGGTGGTGGCCTTCGACCCCGAGCGGGACCTGGCCGTGCTGTCGGTCGCCCACCTGTCCCGCCCGTCGCTGCCGTTGGCCAACCCCGAGGTGGGCCAGCGGGGCGGCGTGTTCGGCCACCCGGGCGGCGCCCCCCTGCGGGTGGCGCCCTTCGAGGTGTCCCGCCAGATCACCGCCACCAGCAGCGACATCTACGGGCGGAACCAGGTCGACCGCCAGGTGCTGGCGCTGGCCGCAGCCCTGGCCCCGGGCGATTCGGGCTCGGCGGTGGTGGACGGCTCCGGCCAGGTGGTGGGGGTGGCCTTCGCCGTGTCCACCGACCAGTCGGGCCTGTCCTACGCCCTGGCCACCTCCGAGCTGCGCGCCCTGCTGGCCCAGCCCCACACCGCGAAGGTCTCGACCGAGGACTGCGCGTAATACCTTCAGTTCCAGGAGGGGTTCGAGTCGCTCATGGCGGAGCGGGCCTGCTGGCGGCTGAGCACGGTGCCCCAGAGGTGCTCGGGGCGCTCGCTGAACAGGTCGTCGGGCTCGGCGTCCACCACGAACCAGGCGCCGGCGCTGAGCTCGTGGTCGAGCTGACCCGCACCCCAGCCGGCGTAGCCCACGAAGACCCGAGCCACCACGATGTCGCCGCCCACCGACTCGGGACCGAGGCTCAGATCGACCGAGCCGACGCCGGGCTGGATCTCGGACCAGCCGTCACCCGACACCGGGGCGCGCACGCGAGCCAGGCCCATGGCCACACCGGCTTCCACCGGGCCTCCGCTGAACACCACCGGCGGCGGCCCGACCGCGTCGGCCCAGCCCGGCAGGGCCCGGGCCACCTCGAACTGGCTGGGTCGGTTGACCACGACCCCCAGGGACCCGTCCGGACCGTGCTCGAGCAGGTACACGATGGTTCGATCGAAGTTGGCGTCGCCCAGGCTCGGCCCGGCGATCAGCAGCCGACCGCGCGACGGCTCGTTCACCGCCAGATCATCGCGGGGGCGGACTACTCGATCTCGATGAAGATGCACTCGCCGGGGCACTCCTCGGCGGACTCGATGACGGCCTCGTCCTGACCCGACGGCACGTTGGCCAGGCCCTCGGCACCACCCGGGTTCGAGAAGACCTTGTCACCCTCCTTGACGTACGCCAGCCCGTCGTCGAGCAGCGTGAACACGTCGGGGGCGATCTCTTCGCAGAGCCCGTCGCCGGTGCAGAGATCCTGATCGATCCAGACCTTCATGGTGCGCCGTACCTCTCTCGAGTGGTCGTGGGGGGGCGAGATCGGGTGCCGCGGGGCACCTGCTCAGACGAGTGTAGTCCCTTGTCGGCAATTAACCCGAGTGACACAAGGGAAATCAGCTGGGCGCGAGCGTGCTACGCCGCGAGGATCGTGAGCAAATCGACCCCGCTCCGCCGATCGCCGCGAGGCCCGGTGTAGGGTCCGATCACGATCGCGGAGGAGGTGATCCCCGTCAACGAAGGCCGCGAAGAAGAGCCGCTCGACGTAGGTGGAGGCGGGTCCAGGGCGCGGCGCGCCAGCGACCCGTCGACCGAGCTGGGCGAGCTGCGAGACCAGGCCCGACTGCTCGAGGAAGAGGTGGCGTCGCTGCGGCGGCGCCTGGCCGACGCCCCGAAGCGCGTGCGCACGCTCGAGGAGCGCCTGCTCGAGAGCAAGGGCCAGCTGGCCCAGGCCGTGTCGCAGAACGAGAAGCTGACCTACACCCTGCGTGAGGCCCGCGAGCACATCGCCGCGCTGCGCGACGAGGTCGAGAAGCTGACCCAGCCGCCGTCGGCCTACGGCACGCTGCTGGGCAGCAACGACGACGGCACCGTCGACGTCTTCTCCGGCGGCCGCAAGATGCGGGTGTCGGTGCACCCCGACCTGACCGGCGACGACCTGACGCGGGGCGCCGAGGTGGTGCTCAACGAGTCGCTCAACGTGGTGCTGGCCCGCACCCCCGAGCTCACGGGCGAGGTGGTCACCTTCAAGGAGCTGCTCGAGGACGGCACCCGGGCCATGATCGTGGGCCGGGCCGACGAGGAGCGGGTGGCCGAGCTGGCCGACGTGCTCCGGGGCACCAAGATCCGCGCCGGCGACTCCGTGCTCCAGGACGTGCGGTCGGGCCTGCTGCTCGAGGTGCTGCCCCGACCCGAGGTCGAGGAGCTGATCCTCGAGGAGGTGCCCGACATCTCCTACGACGACGTGGGCGGCCTCGACCGCCAGATCGAGCAGATCACCGACGCCGTCGAGCTGCCCTTCGTGCACCACGACCTGTTCGCCGACTACCGGCTGCCCGCCCCCAAGGGCATCCTGCTCTACGGCCCACCGGGCTGCGGCAAGACCCTCATCGCCAAGGCGGTGGCCAACTCGTTGGCCAAGAAGGTGGCCGAGGTCAGTGGCGACCACCAGGCCCGCAGCTACTTCCTGAACATCAAGGGCCCCGAGCTGCTGAACAAGTACGTGGGCGAGACCGAGCGCCAGATCCGCCTGGTGTTCCAGCGGGCCCGGGAGAAGAGCGAGGAGGGCTGGCCGGTCATCGTCTTCTTCGACGAGATGGACTCGCTCTTCCGCACGCGGGGCACGGGCATCAGCTCCGACATGGAGTCGACCATCGTGCCCCAGCTGCTGGCCGAGATCGACGGGGTGGAGACGCTCAAGAACGTCATCGTGATCGGCGCCTCCAACCGCGAGGACCTCATCGACCCGGCCATCCTGCGCCCCGGCCGCCTGGACGTGAAGATCAAGATCGAGCGCCCCAACGAGGAGGCGGCGGCCCAGATCTTCGCCCGCTACCTCGAGTCCGACCTGCCCCTCGACGAGGGCGAGGTGGCCTCGCTGGGCGGGGGCGACCGCGACAAGGCGGTGCGGGCCATGATCGAGCAGACGGTGGCCGAGATGTACCGCGACGACGAGGCCAACCAGTTCCTGGAGGTGACCTACCAGAACGGCGACAAGGAGGTCATGTACTTCAAGGACTTCTCCTCCGGCGCCATGATCGAGAACATCGTGCGCCGGGCCAAGAAGCTGGCCATCAAGCGCCTGATCGACCAGGGCAACCCCGGCATCTGCGTGAACGACCTGATCGAGTCGATCCACCAGGAGTACAAGGAGCACGAGGACCTGCCCAACACGACCAACCCGGACGACTGGGCCAAGATCTCGGGCAAGAAGGGCGAGCGCATCATCTACGTGCGCACCCTCATCAAGCGCGACGACGCCGACACCACCGGCGGCCGGGCCATCGAGCGGGTGGCCACCGGGCAATACCTCTAGCGTCGAGTCCATGGCGATCCCCAAGATCTGCGGCATCGAGACCGAGTACGGGATCCTGATCCGCGGCGTGGCCGAGTCGAACCCCATCGCGGCCTCGTCCATGTTGATCAACGCCTACCTGAACGAGACCCGGCGCTCCGAGGCACCGGCGGCCGTGCCCAACGTGGGGTGGGACTTCGAGGACGAGTCGCCCGGCAACGACGCCCGGGGCACCACGCCGGCCGGCTCCATGCCGCCCGAGGTGGAGACCCACCTGGTCAACGCCGTGCTGACCAACGGCGCCCGCTACTACGTCGACCACGCCCACCCCGAGCTGTCCACCCCCGAGTGCGCCGACGCCCGGGCGGTGGTGGTCTTCGACCGGGCGGCCGAGCTCATCGCCCGACGCTCCATGGAGGCCGCCCGGCGCGTCCTGCCCGAGGGGCAGGAGATCGTCGTCTACAAGAACAACTCCGACGGCAAGGGCAACAGCTACGGCTGCCACGAGAACTACCTGATGGACCGCCAGCTCCCGTTCGGGCGCATCGTGACCCACGTGATGGCCCACTTCATCACGCGCCAGATCTTCACCGGCTCGGGCAAGGTCGGCTGCGAGGCACCGGGCACCTCCAGCCAGCAGGTGCCCTTCCAGCTCACCCAACGGGCCGACTTCTTCGAAGAGGAGGTGGGGCTGGAGACGACGCTCAAGCGGCCCATCGTCAACACCCGCGACGAGCCGCACTGCGACGCCACCCGCTACCGCCGCCTTCACGTCATCGTGGGCGACGCCAACCTGTCGGAGATCTCGACCTTCCTCAAGGTCGGCACCACCGCCATCGTGCTGGCCATGATCGAGGACGACGCCCTGCCTCGCCAGTTCAGCTTCAACACGCCGGTTTGGGCCATGCGCCAGGTGTCCTACGACCTCGACCTGCGCGCCCCGCTGGAGCTGGTGGACGGCACCACCGTGACCGCCCTGGACGTGCAGTGGGAGCTGCTCGACCGGGCCCGCAAGTACGCGGAGTCGGCCGGACTCGAGTGCGTGGGCGAATCGGTGGGGGCCGAGGTGCTGTCGCGCTGGGAGCACGTGCTGACCACCCTCGAGGTCGACCCCATGGCGCTGGCCGACCAGCTCGACTGGGTGGCCAAGTACCGCCTGATCGACGGCTACCGCCAGCGCCACGGGCTGGCCTGGGACGACGCCCGCCTGGCCGCCCTCGACCTGCAGTACGCCGACCTGCGGCCCGACAAGTCGCTGTTCGACCGCCTCGGGGTCCAACGGCTGACCACCGACGAGGAGGTGGCCACGGCCGTCTCCGAGCCGCCGGTCGACACCCGCGCCTACTTCCGGGGCAAGTGCCTCCAGCGCTGGTCCGACGACATCGTGGCCGCCAACTGGGACTCGCTGGTCTTCGACATCGGCCGCGAGCCCCTGCGCCGCGTGCCCATGATGGAACCGACGCGCGGAACGGAAGCTCACGTGGGTACGTTGTTGGCCGATTGCAAGACATCGTCGGAGTTGCTCGACAGGTTGGGCTCGTGACGATGCCGAGCACCCAAGGATTTCGGAGAGGGTCAGATGGCTGAACGAGAGCAGATCCGCAAGCCGGCACCGGCCAAGAAGGACGCCGAGATCGACGAGGCCCCCGCCGCGTCGGAGAAGGGCGAGAAGATCAAAGCCGAGCTCGACGACCTGCTCGACGAGATCGACGACGTGCTCGAGACCAACGCCGAGGAGTTCGTCCGTAGCTATGTCCAGAAGGGCGGCGAGTAGTCCTCACCCCCCGTGACCCGGCTCGCGCAGGGGAGCCGGTAGCGTACGCAGCCGTGACCCTGCCCATGTTCTCGCCCCACGACGACCCGGGGCCCAGTTTCGCCGAGCTGCTCCGGCGCGTCGGCCTCGAGCCTCCGGCGCCCGTGTCCAGCCTCGATGGGGTGCTGCCCATCACCCACGCCACCACCGTGGTGGCCGTGCGCTTCGCCGACGGGGTGGTCATGGCCGGTGACCGCCGGGCCACCAGCGGCAACCTGATCTCGCACCGAGCCATGGAGAAGGTGTTCGCCGCCGACCGGCACTCCGGGGTGGCCATCGCCGGGGCGGCGGGGCCGGCCATGGACATGGTCAAGCTCTTCCAGCTCCAGCTCGAGCACTACGAGAAGGTCGAGGCGTCGGCCCTCAGCCTCGACGGCAAGGCCAACCAGCTGTCCACCATGGTGCGGTCCAACCTGCCGGCGGCCATGCAGGGCCTGGCCGTGGTGCCCCTGTTCGCCGGCTACGACGTGGCGCGGGGCCGGGGTCGGCTGTTCCAGTACGACGTCACCGGCGGCCGCTACGAGGAGAGCAACTTCGCCTCCACCGGGTCGGGCAGCCTCCACGCCGGCACCGTGGTCAAGCTCGGCTTCCGTGAGGGGCTCACCCGGCCCGAGGCGCTCGACCTGGCCATCAGCGCCCTGTTCACCGCGGCCGACGACGACTCGGCCACCGGCGGTCCCGACCTGGTCCGCGGCATCTACCCGACGATGGCCACCATCACCGCCGCCGGGTTCGAGCGGGTGGGCGAGCCCGAGATCGCCGAGCGCTTCGCCGCCCTGGTGGCCGTGCTGGCCGACCGGCAGGGGCCCACGACGTTCCGGGCCGAGACGACCGACGACGCAGGGGATCCGTCATGAGCATGCCGTTCTACGTGGCCCCCGAGCAGGTCATGAAGGACCGGGCCGACTACGCCCGCAAGGGCATCGCCCGGGGGCGCAGCCTGGTGGCCGCCGTCTACGACCAGGGCATCCTGATCTGCGCCGAGAACCCGTCGTCGACGCTGCGCAAGGTGTCGGAGATCTACGACCGGATCGCCTTCGCCGGCGTGGGCAAGTACAACGAGTTCGACCAGCTGCGCATCGCCGGGGTGCGCGCCGCCGACCTCAAGGGCTACGCCTACAGCCGCGAGGACGTGGACGCCCGCAGCCTGGCCAACCAGTACGCCTCCATCCTGGGCCAGATCTTCACGCACGAGATGAAGCCCATGGAGGTCGAGATCCTGGTGGCCGAGGTGGGCGCCACCCGGGCCGACGACCGGCTCTTCCACATCCTCTACGACGGCACGGTGATGGACGAGGAGTCCTTCACCGTGCTGGGCGGCGAGGCCGAGGCCATCAACACCCGCCTCACCGAGGCCTGGGCCGACGACTTCGACCTGCCGGGCGCCCTGCGGGCCTCGGTGACGGCGCTGGCCGGCCCCGATCGCACCCTGGGCGCGGAGGAGCTGGAGGCCGCGGTGCTCGAGCGCACCGAGGCCCGCCGGGCCTTCCGCCGCCTGGAGTTGGACGAGCGGGCCGACCTGCTGGCCTGAGGTCGCCCCGCAGGTCGGGCTGGGTGCCTACCAGCGTGGCCGCGCGCCGATAGCCTCACGCCATGGAGCGCCGGATCTTCGGTCTGGAGAACGAGTACGGGGTCACGTGCACGCTCCGCGGCCAGCGCCGGCTGAGCCCCGACGAGGTGGCCCGGTACCTGTTCCGCCGGGTGGTCTCGTGGGGGCGGTCCAGCAACGTGTTCCTGGCCAACGGCGCCCGCCTCTACCTCGACGTGGGCAGCCACCCCGAGTACGCCACGCCCGAGTGCGACTCCATCTACGACCTGGTGGTCCACGACAAGGCGGGCGAGCGCATCCTCGAGCAGCTCCTGGCCAGCGCCGAGCAGCGCCTGCGAGAGGAGGGCATCCGCGGCGTCATCTACCTGTTCAAGAACAACACCGACTCGGCCGGCAACAGCTACGGCTGCCACGAGAACTACCTGACCAGCCGGCGCGACGACTTCAGCACCTACGCCGAGGTGCTCATCCCGTTCCTGGTCAGCCGCCAGATCTACGCCGGGGCCGGCAAGGTGCTCCAGACGGCCCGGGGCGCCACCTTCTGCGTGAGCCAGCGGGCCGAGCACATCTGGGAGGGCATCTCCAGCGCCACCACCCGCTCGCGGCCCATCATCAACACCCGCGACGAGCCCCACGCCGACGCCGAGCGCTACCGGCGCCTGCACGTGATCGTGGGCGACTCCAACATGAGCGAGTACTCCACCTTCCTGAAGGTGGGGGCGGCCAGCATCCTGCTGCGCATGCTCGAGGAGCCCAACGTGGTCCTGCGGGACATGACGCTGGAGAACCCCATCCGGGCCATCCGCGAGATCAGCCACGACATCACCTGCCGGCGTCGGGTGCGCCTGGCCAACGGCCGCGAGGCCAGCGCGCTGGAGATCCAGGGCGAGTACCTCAACCGGGCGCTCAAGTACGCGGAGAAGCGCGAGCTGAGCCCGCTCGAGGCCCAGGCGCTCGAGATGTGGGAGCACTGCCTGACCACCATCGAGAACGACCCGCTCAAGCTCGACCGCGAGGTCGACTGGGTGATCAAGCACAACCTGATCGAGCGCTACCGCGAGCGCGAGGACCTGCCCCTCAGCCACCCCCGGGTGGCACTGCTCGACCTGCAGTACCACGACGTGAACCGCGATCGTGGGGTGTTCTACAAGATGCAGTCACGCGGGCTGGTCGAGCGCATGTGCGACGACGCCGACATCGACGAGGCCATGGACGTCCCGCCCCAGACCACCCGGGCTCGGCTGCGGGGCGAGTTCATCCGCCGGGCCAAGGAGCGCAAGCGCGACTACACCGTCGACTGGGTGCACCTGAAGCTCAACGACCAGGCCCAGCGCACCGTCCTGTGCAAGGACCCCTTCAAGTCGCGCGACGAGCGGGTCGAGAAGCTCATCGCCTCGCTCTGAGCCGTGGCCACCGTCGACAAGGCCGAGCGCCTGCTCAACCTGATCAGCACCCTGCTGTCGACCACCCGGCCGCTCACCGCGGAGGAGCTCCGGGGCCGCGTCCCCGGTTACCCCGAGGCGAAGCTCAGCTTCCGCCGGGCCTTCGAGCGCGACAAGGACGACCTGCGCGAGATGGGGGTCCCCCTCGTGCTCGAACCGATCGAGGGGGTCGATCCACCCACCGAGGGCTACCGCATCGACCGCGACCGCTACTACCTGACCGATCCCGGCTTCGAGCCCGACGAGCTGGCGGCCCTGCACCTGGCCCGCCAGGCCGTGCGCCTCGAGGGCCTGGACGGCCCCGACGCCCTCTGGAAGCTGGGTGGGGTGGTGGACGACCCGGCCGACGGCGACGAGGCGGTCGCCTCGCTGCCCGCCGACCCGAACCTGGGCTCGCTGTTCCAGGCCTGCGCCGAACGGCGCCAGGCGACCTTCACGTACAACGACGAGATCCGCCACGTCGATCCGCACCGCGTCGGCTTCCAGCGGGGCCACTGGTACCTCACGGGCTTCGACCACGGCCGCCAGGACGAGCGCAACTTCCGCCTGGACCGCATCGCCGACCGCGTGGAGCTGGGCGACCCCGGCGGCTACCCCCGGGTCGAGGCCGGCTCCGGGCTGCCCGACGAGCCGTGGCGGCTGGGGATGGGGCCAGAGGTGACAGCCCGCCTGCGGGTGGATGCCGACCAGGTGGGCTGGGCCACCAGCCAGCTGGGCGACACCACCGTGGTCGAACGCCACACCGACGGATCCGCCACCTTCGAGGTGGCCGTGACGAACTGGCCGGCCTTCCGGTCCTTCGTGTTGGGCTTCCTCGACCGGGCCGAGGTCATGGGCCCGCCGGCCCAGCGCCAGGAGATGGTCACCTGGCTGTCCGAGCTGGCCCAGGCCGCCCCCGCATGAGCCGCACCGGCGCCTCCGAGCGCGTGGCCCGACTGCTCAGCCTGGTGCCGTGGGTGGCGAGCCAACCGAGCGCGTCGGTGGAGGAGATCTGCCGGCGCTTCGCCATCGACCCCGAGCTGCTCCTGCGCGACCTGGACACGGTGTCGATGGTGGGGTTGTACCCGTACACCCCCGATGTGCTGATCGAGCTGTACGTCGAGGACGGGCAGGTGCACATCACCCTGCCCCAGGCCTTCGACCGTCCCCTCCAGCTCACCCCCGAGCAGGCCGTGGCCCTGGTGGCGGCCGGCTCCACCCTCCTCACGGTCCCCGGCGCCGATCCCGACGGCCCCCTGGCCCGCGGCCTGGCCAAGCTGTCGGCCGCGCTGGGGGCGACGGGCGGGGAGGCCAGCCTGGACGTGCGCTTGGGCGAGGTGCGCGACGACGTGCTCGAGACGCTGCGGGTGGCGGTGCGCCAGCACCGGCAGGTGGCCATCGACTACTACGCCTACGGCCGCGACACCCACACCCACCGGGTCATCGACCCCTACCGGGTGACCAGCGACCAGGGCCAGTGGTACGCGGCGGCGTGGTGCCATCTGGCCGCCGACGAGCGCCTCTTCCGCCTCGACCGCATCAGCTCGGCCGAGCTGCTGGACACCACGTTCGACCCGCCGGCCGACCTGCCGTCCGAGTCGGTGTTCAACCCGTCGGCCTCCGATCCTCGCGTGGTGATCGAGCTGGCGCCCGAGGCTCGCTGGGTGGTCGAGCAGTACCCGACCGAGGCCCTGGAGGAGCTGGGCGACGGCCGCCTGCGCGCCACGTTGGCCATCACCGCGCCGGCGTGGCTCGAACGGCTGGCGCTGCGCCTGGGCCCGGCGGCTTCGGTGTCGGCGGGACCGCCCGAGCTGCGTCGGGCCGGGGCGGACGCGGCGGCGCGGATCCTGGCTCGGTACCGTAAGGGCGAGTCCGGGTGATCGGAGGTGTCGGCTAGCCTCGGACGGATGCTCGCTGACGCCGTTCCCGACGAACCCAGCGCGGGTGCGCCCGGCGAGCCACGCCCCCCGGTCGAGTCGAGCGCCTCGCCCGCACCGCCCCACAAGCCCGAGGCCTGGAAGCGCAGCGCCCTCGAGTGGCTCCTGGTGGTGGTGGTGGCGGTGGCCGTCGCCCTGCTCATCTCGGCCACGTCGATCCAGGCCTTCTTCATCCCCTCCAAGTCGATGGAGAGCACCCTGCACGTGGGCGACCGGGTGCTGGTCAACAAGTGGAGCTATCGGCTCCACGACGTGCACCGCGGCGACGTGGTGGTGTTCTCGCGCCCCAAGGACGAGCCCGCCACCAACGTCAGCGACCTGATCAAGCGGGTCATCGGCCTGCCCGGTGACACCGTCACCATCGCCAACAACCACGTCTACATCGACGGCCGGCAGCTCAACGAGCCCTACCTGGACCCCGGCGCGGTGAGCGTCGCCGTGCAGGGCAAGTGGGCCTGCACGCCGGACGCGCCCTGCAAGATCCCCAAGGGACAGCTGTGGGTCATGGGCGACAACCGCACCGACTCCGAGGACAGCCGCTACTTCGGCCCGATCCCCGAGTCGTCGGTGGTGGGTCGCGCCTTCTTCCGCATCTGGCCCCTCAACCGGCTCGGAGGACTTTGATGCTGGCCCGGCGATAATCCGCCGGGCTCAATCCAGCTTGTGCCAGACGTCCATCAGGCGATCCACGTGGTCGCTGTAGAGGCCGTCGATCCCGCTGTCGAACAGCTCGTCCATCAGTCGCTCGAACTGCACGTCCCAGGCGAAGGCGAGGCACTCGAAGCGGTGGTACAGGGCGATGCCGCCACCTCCGCGCCACTCGCTCTGGTGCAGGTTGACGGCGTCGATGCCGTGGTCGGCCAGGGTGGCGGCGTGGCGCTCGGGGCCCGTGGCCAGGTGGCGCAGCGAGGTGGAGTGCACCAGGCGAACCTCCGGCCAGCGCTGGCGCCAGGCGATGAGCAGATCGAGATCGCCGTGGCACAGCCACAACCGGGACGGCGCCTCGGGACCGGCGGCCCGGGCGCTGGCCACCACGGCCTCGACCGCAGCCGCGTCCTTCACGTCGAGCGACAGCTCGAAGTCGGAGCCGCAGGTGGCGTACAGCTCGTCGAGCTCGGGGATGTGGGCCGGCAGGTCGGCCCGGGCCACCTGATCGATCGGCCGGCGCCGGAGCCGGCCACCGACCACGCCGTCGTGGTCGAGCACGGCCCGGCCGTCGGCGGTGCGCCAGGCGTCGCTCTCGAGCCCCGTCGCCCCCAGCTTGCGGGCCAGCACGAACGCCTCGAGCGTGTTCTCCGGGGCATGGGCCCGGGCCCCCCGATGGGCGAAGGCGATGGGCGGTCGGCGCAGCGACGGGAGCCGGGTGGGCACCGGACCATCGTAGCCAGGGCCCGAAATGGGCCATTCGGCCCATCCCGCGCCCCTCAAGACCCTTGCAGGGCGTGCCGATTCCGTACGCATAGCCGGAGGAGAGGGCGTCGATGGCGACAATTCGGGCCAGTTGCGCAGAGTGCGGAGACGTGGAGTTGACCACCGCGGACGTGCGCGTCCGGGTCTGCACCGCCGACAACCAGGGGACCTATGCGTTCCGGTGCCCGGTCTGCCTGATGACCGTCGTCAAGCCGGCCGAACCCCGCACCGTCGACCTGCTGGTGGCGTCCGGCGTCACCTACGAGACCTGGGCTCCGCCCCTCGAGCTCAGCGAGCCGCGAGGGACCGGCGAGCCCATCAGCCACGACGAGCTGCTCGACTTCCACGACCTGTTGAGCGACGACCGCCGGCTGATGGACGCCATGTCCGAGCTGCTCGACCGGTAGGCCTCCCGGTTAGGCTGGCCGGGTGTCGTTGGTCTGGTTGATCCCGTCCGGGCTGGCCCTGGTGGCCGCGGTGGCCATGGTGTGGGCCGCCCGGGCGATGGCCGCCGAGGTGGCCCGGCTCGATCGGTCGCTGGTGCGCCTGCGACCCATCCACGACGGCGTCCGCTCCGTACGACAAGAGCTGGGACGCACCGCCCGAGCCACCCAGTCGACCCGCGACTCCCTCGGACAGGCGCCGCATCGGTAGGATCGCCACATGTTCAACGTGGGCCCCGAGAAGCTCATGGTCGTCCTGCTCATCGCCCTCGTGGTGCTCGGGCCCGACAAGCTGCCCAACGCCGCTCGCCAGATCGGCAAGTACCTGAACGAGTTCCGCCGCATCTCCCAGGGGTTCCAACAGGAGCTGCGCACGGCCATGGACGTGACCAACACGACGGCCGCGGCCGCGGCCCAGGCCGAACCGGCGGGGGTCCAGCCCGATCCGGCTGCCGTCGATGCCGTCCCTGGTCCCGATGCCGCGGCAACTCCGCTAGAACAGGGCGGGCCCGTCGCCCCGACGGTCGCCGATCCGGAGCCGTCACCGGCGTCGAACATCCACGCCGACCCGCTCCCGACCCCCAGCCCTGAGGCCCCCGTTGCCGATGCACCGCCCTCGACGTCCACCGTGCCGACCGCGTCGGCCGAGGGCGATCTGGACCCGACGCACGCCCCGCAGGCCTGATCCGGGGCCGAACGGCCGCCCATGAGCGAGAGCATCGACGCGGCCGAGGGTCGCATGACCCTCTGGGAGCACATCGCCGAGCTGCGCACCCGGATCATCCGGTCGATCATCGCCGTGATGGTGGGGGCGGTGGTGGGCTGGTTCCTGTACCCCTACATCTTCACCTTCCTCACGGACCCGCTCCACAACGCCAACCAGCACGCCATCATCATCGCCGGCAGCCCCATCGCCCCGTTGCTGACCCGCATCCAGATCGCCGGCTACGTGGGGATCATCCTGGCCATGCCGGTTCTGCTGTGGCAGCTGTGGCGCTTCGTCACGCCAGGCCTGTACCCCCATGAGAAGAAGTACGCGGTGCCGTTCACGGCGGGGGCGCTGGTCTTCTTCCTGATGGGGGCGGCGGTGGCCTACGTCTCGCTGCTGCCCACCCTCATCTTCCTGAACGCGGTGGGCGGCTCGAACATCAAGCAGGTCTACAACATCGGCGACTACCTCAAGCTGGTGGTCCTGATGATCGTCATCTTCGGCATCGGCTTCGAGTTCCCGGTGCTGCTGGTCGCCCTCGAGATCGCCGGGGTGATCACGCCGGCCCAGCTCAGCCACGCCCGCCGCTGGGCCATCGTGGGCATCGTGGTGGTGGCGGCCGTCATCACCCCGTCGAGCGACCCCTTCTCGATGCTGGCCCTGGCCATCCCGCTCTACCTGTTCTACGAGATGGCCATCCTGTTCGGGTGGGCGTTCAACAAGCGCAAGGCCAAGCGAGCCCGCAAGACGGCCGCGACCGACGGCGAGGGATGACCACGGCGGCCTTCGAGCTCGACCGCTTCCAGCGCGACGGCATCGCGGCCATCGACCGGGGCGAGTCGGTGCTGGTCTCGGCCCCGACCGGATCCGGCAAGACGGTGGTGGCCGAGCACGCCGTGGCGCAGGCCCTGACCCAGGGCCGCAAGGCCTTCTACACCACCCCCATCAAGGCGCTGTCCAACCAGAAGTACCACGACCTGGTGGCCCGCCACGGGCCCGAGGTGGTGGGCCTGCTGACCGGCGACAACGCGGTGAACGGCGACGCCCCGATCGTGGTGATGACCACCGAGGTCCTGCGCAACATGATCTACAGCCGATCGCCGGCGCTCGACGCCCTCGGCTGGGTGGTCCTCGACGAGGTCCACTACCTCCAGGACGCCTACCGGGGTCCGGTGTGGGAGGAGGTGATCATCCACCTGCCCACCGACGTGCGGCTGGTGTGCCTGTCGGCCACCGTCTCCAACGCGGCCGAGCTGGCGGCCTGGATCGGAACCGTGCGCGGACCCACGGCCACGGTGGTCGAGACCGAGCGCCCCATCGAGCTGAACAACCTGTTCATGGTGGGGGACCGGGCCGACCCCGAGCCGCGGCTTATCCCGACGCTGGTGGACGGCCGGGCCAACCCCGACGGCCAGCGGTTCGACCTGGCGGCGCCCGTACCCGGCCGGGGCCGACCCCGGCGCCGCTGGTTCACGCCCCGCCGCATCGAGGTGGTGGACCAGCTCCAGGAGATGGACCTGCTGCCCGCCATCTACTTCATATTCAGCCGAGCGGCCTGCGACGACGCGGTCATCGCCTGCCTCGACGCCGGGGTGCGCCTGGTCGAGCGCGACGCCCGCGACCAGATCGACCAGATCGTGGAGGAGCACGTGGCCGGTCTGTCCGACCGCGACCTCGAGATCCTGGGCTTCGCCCGCTTCCGCGCCGGCCTGCACGCCGGACTGGCCGCCCACCACGCCGGCATGGTGCCTCCCTTCAAGGAGGCGGTCGAGCGCTGCTTCGGCCAGGGGCTGGTGCGGGCTGTGTTCGCCACCGAGACCCTGGCCCTGGGCATCAACATGCCGGCCCGCAGCGTGGTCATCGAGAAGCTGACCAAGTTCACGGGTGAGCGCCACGAGTTCCTGAGCCCCGGCCAGTACACGCAGCTGACCGGGCGCGCCGGCCGACGGGGCATCGACACCACCGGCCACGCCGTGGTGCTGTGGTCGCCGTTCGTGTCCTTCGGCGAGGTGGCGGGGCTGGCGGCCAGCCGCAGCTTCGGGCTCAGCTCGTCGTTCCGGCCCACCTACAACATGGCGGCCAACCTGGTCCGGCGCTACCCGGCCCAGACGGCCCACCACCTGCTCAACCTGAGCTTCGCCCAGTTCCAGGCCGACCAGGCGGTGGTGCACCTCGAGACCCGGCTGGCCCGACGCCAGACCACCCTGGCCGAGCTGTTGGAGGCGGCCACGTGCGAGCGCGGCGACGTCGACGAGTACCGCGCCCTGGTGGGCGACGAGCCGCCCGTCGCCCCGTCACCCCGCCGGGCCCTCGACGAGGGGCTGAGCCGGCTGCGACCCGGCGACGTGATCCGGCTGGAAGGTGGCAAGTCGGCCGGGCCGGTGGCGGTGCTCACGGTGGCACGCCGCCGAGGGGGCACGGTGCGCCTGCGGGTGGTCACCGCCCAGCGGCGGGTCATGAACCTGGGCAGCGCCGACTTCGCGCACCGGCCCGAGGTGCTGAGCCGGCTGACGCTGCCCACGCCGTTCGCGCCCAGCAACCGCGCCTTCCAACGGGAGGTGGCCCGTGCCCTGTCGCGGGTGGACGTGCACGGCGGAGCCCCCGAGCCCGACCTCGACGAGGCCGCTACGCGCCCCGAGGTGGGCGCGGACCACCCGGTGTCGGGCTGCCCCGACCTGGACCAGCACCTCCGGGCGGCGCGCCAGGCCGAACGGGTAGCCCGGGAGGTGGCCGACCTCGGCCGCCAGATCCAGGGCCGGACCGAGTCCCTGGCCCGGCGCTTCGACCAGGTGCTGCAGCTGCTCGAGAGGTGGGGGCACCTCGACGGATGGGCTCTGACCGAACGTGGCGAGCGGCTGGTGCGCATCTTCCACGAATCGGACCTGCTGGTGGTCGAGGCCCTGGAGGACGGGCTGCTCGACGGCCTCGACCCGGCCAGCCTGGCCGGCATGGTGTCGTGCCTGACCTATGAGCATCGCAGCCCGAACGCGCCGGAGGCCCCTTGGTTCCCGTCGGCCGAGGTGCGTCGCCGAGCCGACGCGCTCGAGCAGCTGGCGGCCGAGCTGAACCGCGACGAGGCTGCCGCCGGCCTGCCCCCGAGCCGGCCGCCCGACCCCGGGTTCTTCGCCCTGGCCTACGCCTGGGCGGCGGGCGAAGCGCTCGACGACGTGCTGGCCGACGAGGACCTGTCCGGCGGCGACTTCGTGCGCAACGTGAAGCTGCTGATCGACCTGCTGGGCCAGGTGGCCGAGGCCGCTCCCGACCCGGCCACGGCCCGCACCGCCCGCCAGGCCACCGACGCCATCCTGCGCGGGGTGGTGGCCGCCTCGTCGGTGGCGACCGACCAGCTCGAACCGGCCCCGGATCGGGACCGGTGACCATCCGCAAGGGCGAGGCCTGGGGCGGGCCCGGGACGCTGCCCGCCGACGGGGTGGTGGTGCGCACCGACGCCGAAGCCCGGACCGTGGTGGAGGCCGCCCGGGCCGCCGACCGGCCCATCCCACCGCTGGGCCTGCTGGGCGGCGACCTGTGCAAGACCCTGGGCGGCCTGGGGGACGAGGCCCGCCTGCGGTCGCCCGAGGCCATGCGGTTCCCGGTCGACCTGGGTCGGGTGGAGCTGGCCGACGGGCGCCGCCACTGGTTCGTGGCCCACGCCATCATCCGCCACCGCGCCTGGCTGGGTCGGGCCGTGGCCGTCATGAACGCCCAGTGGCTGGGGGAGTGGGATCTCGGCCCTCGCGCCCACCCCGGCGACGCCCGGCTCGACGTCACCGACGGTCGGCTGCCGCTCGGCGACCTGTTCCAGGCCCGGGCCCGGGCCCGCACCGGCACCCACCTGCCCCACCCAGACCTGACCACGGCGCGGGCCTCGCAGTGGCAGAGCAACTTCGTCCACACCGAGACGTTGTGGCTCGACGGCCAGCGGGTGGCCAGGGTGCGCGAGGTGAGCATCGAGGTCGAGCCCGACGCCCTCCTGGTGGTCATCTGAGCGCCGCTACGCTGCCGGGATGGACCTCGAACAGGCCAAGCGCCAGGTCATCGCCGACATCGATGCCCGGGCCGAGGTGCTGGTGGACGTGTCCCACCGCATCCACGAGCACCCCGAGCTCGGCTACGAGGAGGTGTTCGCCCACGACCTGCTGACCCAGGTCATGGCCGACGACGGCATCACGGTGGAGCCCCACGCCTACGGCGTCGACACGGCCTTCGTGGGCCGGGCCGGCACCGAGGGGCCGACGGTGGCCGTGTGCTGCGAGTACGACGCCCTGCCGGGGATCGGCCACGCCTGCGGGCACAACATCATCGCCGCCGCCGGCCTCGGGGCCGGGCTGGCGGCCGCCGCGTTGGCCGACCAGGCCGGTGGGCGCATCGTCATCCTGGGCACGCCGGCCGAGGAGGGCGGCGGCGGCAAGGTGCGCCTCATCGACGCCGGCGCCTTCGACGACGTCGACGCCGCCCTGATGGTGCACCCGGCCGGTGGCGACCTGCGGTCGATGAACGTGATCGCCATCCACCGGGTGGTGGCCACCTACCACGGTCGGGCCGCCCACGCCGCCGCCTTCCCCTGGAAGGGCCAGAACGCGCTCGATGCCGCCGTGCTGGGCTACGTGAACGTGGCCGCCCTGCGCCAGCACATCCGCCCCGACGAGCGCCTGCACGGCATCTTCCTGGACGGCGGCGACAAGCCGAACATCGTCCCGGCCCGGGCCCAGGCCGAGTGGTACGTGCGGGCTGGCGACGTGCGTCGGCTGGAGAAGCTCAAGGCCCGGGTGGTGGCCTGCCTCGAGGCCGGAGCCCTGGCCGCCGGTTGCACCATCGAGCTCGACTGGCAGGAACCCATCTACGCCGACATGCGCGACAACGAGCCCATGGTCGAGCTGTACGCGGCCAATGCCGCCACCATCGGGCGACCGCTGGCCAGCCCCGAGGACTCGTTCTCGGTGGTGGGCAGCACCGACATGGGCAACGTCAGCTACGCGGTGCCCAGCATCCACCCGATGATCGCCGTGTCACCTCCGCACATCTCCATCCACACCCCCGAGTTCGCCGGCTACGCCGCCGGTCCCGCCGGTGACGCGGCGGTGCTGGATGGGGCCAAGGCGCTGGCCATGACCGTCGCCGACCTCTGGCTCCAGCCCGGCGCCATGGCGCGCGCCAAGGCCTCCTTCGGCACCCCGGGAGTGGCCGGAAACGGTGCCGACCAGGCCTGACATGGCATCGCGAGCCATCCGCGGCCGGGCCGGATCGACCTTCTACTCTCGCCAGCCGTGACCGTCTACGTCGCCGAGAGCTTCACGCCGGAGGAGTCCGACGTCCTCCGCCGGTACTTCACGAACCTCGACGGCCCGGTGTTCGCCCTGGTCAACCTGCCCGAAGTGGTCAAGGGGGCGCTCTTCGCCCGCTACTCCCGCTCGGCCAAGAGCCTGCGCCGGCTCTTCCTCGACGAGTTCGTGAACGAGTTGGACATCAGCGGCGACGCCACCATCGATGCCACGGTGGGCCTGCGGCGGGCCGAGGAGCTCTACGACCGGGTGTTCCTCGAGTACGGCGACGACTCGGTGGCCCAGCTGGGCGGGGTGCACCTGGCCTGCGAGCAGGCCTCGAACGTGCTCACCAAGCTGCTCGAGTGGGGTCGGCTGATGGCCTACCTCGAGCAGTCGACCCGATACATCGCCTACGACGCCCGCATCGGGGGCCGCTACCGGTTCCACCGCGACCCCGACGTGCTCATGTCGTCGTTGGGCACCCGCTACGTGGGCGACATGGACCGGCTGTTCGACACCTACGCCGAGATGCTGCCCCGCATGCAGGACTTCTACCGGGCGCGCTTCCCCAAGAACAGCGAGGACTCCGACTTCGTGTACCGCCAGGCCATCCGGGCCAAGGCCTTCGACGCCCTGCGCGGCATCCTGCCCGCCGCCTCGCTGTCCAACGTCGGCATCTACGGCACCGGCCAGGGCTACGAGCAGCTGCTGCTGCGCCTGCGGGCCTCGCCGCTGCCCGAGGCGCGCGAGCTACGCCGACCTCATGCTGGTCGAGCTGCGCAAGGTGGTGCCCTCGTTCCTCAAGCGGGTCGACCTGGAGGACCGGGGCGTGGCCTGGAGCCGGTACCTCGAGACCAACCGGTCGAACATGGACGAGGTGGCCGCCCGGCTGTTCCCGGCCTCCACGCCGGTCGACCCGGCGCCGGTGGTGCGCCTGCTCGACTTCGATCCCGACGCCGAGGTGAAGCTGGTCACGGCCATGCTCTACGCCCACCTCACGCTCCCCGAGGACCAGATCGAGCGCCGGGTGCGGGCCATGTCGGCCGAGGACCGCCTGGCCGTGGTGCGGGCGTACGCCGGTGACCGCACCAACCGCCGGCACAAGCCCGGCCGGGCCCTCGAGCGGCTGGGCTACCGGTTCGACGTGCTGGTCGACTACGGCGCCTTCCGCGACCTCCAGCGCCACCGCATGCTCACCATCGAGTGGCAGGCCCTCACACCCCACCACGGCTTCACCCGGCCCGACGCCATCGAGGCGGCCGGTGAGCAGGCCGGGTTCGACGGGGCCATGGAGCGCTCGGCCGGCCTCTACGAGGCCCTGGTCGAGCGGTTCCCGGCCCAGGCCGCCTACGCGGTGGCCCTGGCCTACAAGGTGCGCTTCGTGATGCAGTTCAACGCCCGCGAGGCCATGCACCTGCTCGAGCTGCGCACCACCCCCCAGGGCCATCCCGCCTACCGGCAGGTGGGCCAGGAGATGCACCGGTTGATCGCGGCCGAGGCCGGGCACCACGCGGTGGCCGAGCTGATGACCTTCGTCGACCACAGCACCGAGCCCGACCTCGAGCGCCTCGACGCCGAGCGCCGGGCCGAGCTGCGCCGCCAGCAGCTCTGATCCCGCCTCAACTCGCACGAACCGGGCTGGGTGTGTCTATCATCCCGCCCGCGGGAATCCCCGCTGACGGCGCCAACCCAAGGATGTCATGGCAGACGACGATGTGATCGACGACGTCGACGAGTTCGACGAGGACCTCGAGGTCGATCTGGACGAGGACGCGCTCGACGAGGACGCGCTCGACGAGGACGCGCTCGACGACGAGCTGGTCGAAGGCGACGAGGGGTTCGAGGCCGACGGGGCGGTCGACGTCGAGGTCGAAGACGTGGACGAGGTCGTGGCCGAACCCGCGCCGCGGGCCCGCAAGAAGGTGGGTGACGACGACGTCGAGGAGGACGAGGAGGTCGTCGACCCCGACGACGTCGAGGCCGACCTGGACACCATCCTCAAGGACCGCATCGCCGCCGCGGACGACGAGGAGGACGAGGAGGAGGTCGAGGTCGCCGAGGCCCGGGGCCCCGAGACCCCCGACGGCGTCACGCCCAAGAAGGCCAACGAGTTCGTGTGCACGGGGTGCTTCCTGCTGGTCAACCGGGGGCAGTTCGGTCCGGCCGACCAGATGGCCTGCCCGGTGGGCGAGAGCGACTGCCCGGCCATCACCGTGCTGCAGAAGGCCAAGAAGTAGCCGAGCGCTCGATGCCCGGCGACCCGGCCTCGCACGACCCGAACCGGCCGACCCGGTCGAAGAGCCCGGTCGACCAGTGGTTCGAGCTGTTCGTCTACGCACCGTTGGGCTTCGCCCTCGACGCCCGCCAGCTGCTGCCCCGCTTCATCGACCGCGGGCGCAGCCAGGTGGTGCTGGCCCGGGTGGTGGGCCGCTACGCGGTCGAGAAGGGCTCGAACCGGGCCGGCGGCTACCTGGGCCAGAGCCAGGAGCAGGTCTCGGCCCTGCTCCAGACCCTCGGCCTGCTGCCCGAGGACCACGAGCCCCCGGCCGACCCGGCCGACGTCGAGCGGTTCGAGGCCGAGGTGCTCGACTTCCACGGTCCCGGCGTCGAACCGACCGCCCGACCCGACGCCGGCGAACCCGCCGACGAGGCCGACGAGCGCGCCCCGGCGACCGAGGCCGAGCCGGTGCCGGACGTGGCCACCCTGGCCATCCCCGACTACGACAACCTGTCGGCCTCACAGGTGGTCCCACGCCTGGGCGGCCTCAGCGACGGCGAGCTCGACGCCGTGCGTCGCTACGAGAGCGCCGAGCGGGGGCGCAAGACCATCCTGAACAAGATCGCCCAGTTGAGATCGGCGTGATCGAGCGAGCCCGGCGCGCCCAGGTCGACGACCTGGAGGAGCTGGAGCGCCTGGCCCGGCTGGCCATCGAGCACCACGTCCCGCAACGGGGCGGGCTGCTGTGGTCGCTCACCCTGGCCCGCCCGGAGCCGCTGGGGCTGAGCCTGTCCGGCGCGCTCACCGACCCCGACCAGCACGTGGTGGTGGGCACGATCGACGACGCCGCCGTCGGCTACGGCGCGGTGCGGGTGGTCGGTCTGGCCGACGGCCGGGCCCTGGGGGTGGTGGACGAGCTCTTCGTCGAACCCGGTGCCCGGGGGGTCGGGGTGGGGGAGGCCATGATGGACCTGCTGGTGGCGTGGTGCGTCGAGCGCGGCTGCGTGGGCATCGACGCCGTGGCCCTGCCCGGTGACCGCGAGACCAAGAACTTCTTCGAGACCTTCGGGCTGAAGGCCCGGGCCATCGTGGTGCACCGGGCGCTGTGAGCGAGCCGGGGCCAGGCGCCCGTCCGGAGCTGTGCGTGGGGGCCATCGCCATCCACGACGGCCGGCTGCTGCTCATCCGACGGGGCCACGGTCCGGCCGCGGGCAGCTGGTCGGTGCCGGGTGGTCGCCTCGAGCAGGGCGAGCTGGTGGCCGAGGCCGTGGTGCGCGAGCTGCGCGAGGAGACCGGCCTGGAGGCCGTGTGCGGCGAGCTGGTTGGGTGGGTCGAGCGCATCGAGCCCGACGCCGACCGCCACTTCGTCATCCTCGACTTCGAGGTCACCGTGCTCGACGACGCCGAGCCGGTGGCCGGTGACGACGCGGCCGAGGCGGCCTGGGTCCCGCTCGATCAGGTGGTGGATCGCCAGCTCGTCGACGGGCTGGCCGAGTTCCTGCACGACCACGGGATCATCGAGGTGATCACCTGAACCGTCGGCGCAGCTGCCGGCTCAGCGTCGCGGCTCGCAGGAAGGCTCGCTCACCCAGGCCGAGGTCGAGGTCGTCCCGGCCGATCTTGCGCCGGTAGAACGCCTCCACCGGTGCCTGGACCTGCCGGCGCACGATCGGATCGGCCGTCGGGGCCGCGAAGGAGCCCGAGCCGTGGTGGTAGAAGGTCCCGTCCAGATAGAGGCTGCCGCGTCGCCCACCGAAGCCTGCGGTGGGGTGATCCACGTGGATGCGGTACCCGGCGCGGACGAGCTGGAGCCCGACGAGGCGACCGGTGTCGATCCCGACCTCGAGCAGGCCTTCCGCGAAGTCGAGGCCCGTCCGGGCGTCGACGGGCAGCACCATGAGGCACGGGTGGGAGAGCCCGGACCTCCTCGGGTCGGCCGCCACCACGGCATCGCAGCCATCCAGCCGAGCCTCGAGCCGGGCCAGCCACGAACCATCGATCGGGAAGCTGTCGGAGTCGACCACCATCAGGTGGCTGGTCTCGACGGGCAGGGACATGGCCAGGTTGAGCGCAGCCGGGTGGTCGTGGCCCAGGCGGGCCACCTGGTCGGGGCAGGGTGGGGATTGGACCACCTGTCGCACCCGGGGCAGCCGGGCCAGGCGCGCCGCGGAGGCGGGGGAGCGGTCCTGGTCGATCAGGACGAGGTCGGGGACCACCTCGGCCGGCGACAGAGCGTCGATGCGCGCCGCCAGCTGCTCGATCCAGAACAGGTCGCCGAAGTGGGCGGCGAGGACCGTGTAGGTCCGGACCGGGGTCGGCGGTGAGCTCAGCGTCGGGCCAGGGCGAGGAGGTAGGGGGCGGGCAGGCGGCAGGCGCCGCCGGTGGCCACGTTGAGCTCGGACAGGGCGTCGCGCAGCACGGCCATGGCCTGGTCGGCCACGCCCCGCTCGGCCGCCGTGGCCAGGAACTGCACGTAGGGCCCGGCCGAGCGCACGAAGGTGTCGAGCGCCTCCTGCTCGGACTCGAACTCCCAGGTGAAGGTGCGGATCTCGACGGTGGCCTCCAGCCCGGCGGCAGCCATGCGCCGCGCCACCTCGTCGGGATCGCCCCAGGCATCGGGTTGCGGGCTGCCCGGCGGCGGCGGTGGGAGCAGCCCGGCCGCCCGCTGCCGCCAGGCGCCCGACCACCCGCCGTCGGCCCAGGCCGTCAGCGCCACGCGGCCGCCCGGGCGGGTGGCGCGGGCCATCTCGGCCAGGGCCCGCCGGTGGTCCGGGGCGAAGATGACGCCCATCACGCTGATGACCCGATCGAAGCTGGCGTCGGGCACCTCGAGCCGCTCGGCGTCGCCGACCCGCAGGTCGATCTCCACCTGCTCCTCCGCGCAGCGCACCCGAGCCCGCTCGATCTGGATGGGCGTCAGGTCGATGCCGGTCACCTGTGCGCCCCGGCGGGCCGCTTCGACGGCGGCGTTGCCGTTGCCCACCGCGACGTCGAGCACCCGATCACCGGGTTGGATGCCGACCGCCTCCACCAACTCGACGCTGATGGGCCGGAGCAGCCGGGCGATGACCGGGTAGTCGCCCGAGGACCAGACGCGGACCTGGGACGCGACGACGCGCTCGTCCAACCCTCAGCGACCCTTCCACTCGGGGTCACGCTTCTCGAGGAAGGCCTTCGGGCCCTCCCAGAAGTCCTCGGTGTCGGCCAGCGCCATCAGGGCCCGGCCCGACTCGGAGAAGCCCGTCTGGTCGTCGGCGTCGCGCAGCTCGAGCATGAGGCGTCGGGTCTCGCGCACGGCCAGCGGGGCGTTGGCGGCGATGCGCCCGGCCAGACCCAGGGCGGCCTCGAAGGCCTGGCCCGGCTCGCACAGCTCGTTGACCAGACCGAACTGGTAGGCCCGCTCGGCGGTGATGGGATCACCGGTGAGGCCCAGCTCGAGGGCGATGTTGGGGGGCAGGACCCGCGGCAGGCGGAACAGGCCGCCAGCCGCGGCCACCAGCGAGCGCTTCACCTCGGGGATCCCGAAGGAGGCGGCTCTGCTGGCCACCACCAGGTCGCAGGACAGGACGATCTCGGTGCCCCCGGCCAGGGCGGGTCCGTCGACGGCGGCGATGATGGGCTTGGTGCGCGCCCGCGAGGCGATGCCCCCGAAGCCGCCCTTGGCCGTGTTCAGGTCCGCGGCCCGACCCTCGTTGATGGCCTTGAGATCGGCGCCGGCGCTGAACACATCGCCCTTGTGGGTGAGCACGCCCAGCCAGACCTCGGGATCGTCCTCGATCTGATCGATGCCCGCTTCCATGCCGCGGGCCACGTCGCCGTTGACCGCGTTCTTCTTGTCGGGGCGGTTGATGGTGAGCACCCCGATGTGACCTTGAACCTCGTAGTCGACCATCCCTGCACCCTAGTCAGGCCAAACTGGGCCGTGGCCCGTGTCCCCGTGTTCGACCTCGACGGCACCCTGATCGACTCCGACGAGGCGTTGTCGGCAGCCTTCGTGGCGCTGGGCGTGCCTCGCGACGCAGTCACCTTCGGCCACGTGCTGGAGCACGAGTGCGACCGCCTGGGCGTCGGGCTCGAGGCCTACCTCGATGCCTACGACCCGGAGCGGGCCCGGCCCTTCGACGGGGTGGTCGAGCTGCTGGCCGACCTGACCAGGTGGGCCGTGTGCTCGAACAAGCACCCGCGATCGGGCCACGCCGAGCTGGACCGGCTGGGATGGCATCCCCAGGTGGCCTGCTTCAGCGACGCCTTCGACGGCCCCAAGCAGCTGAGGCCGGTGCTGGAGGCGCTGGAGGTGGACGGCGCCGACGTCGTGTTCGTGGGCGACACCGCCCACGATCGTGGCTGCGCGGCCGCGGTGGGAGCGTGCTTCGCGCTGGTCGGCTGGAACCCGCGGGCCCGGGCCGAGCCGGGTGACCTGGTGCTCGACCACCCGGGGGACCTGCTGGCCGTGCTGGCCAGTTGACCTCAGACCGACTCGACCGTCGGCTCGACCGACTCGACGGTCGGCTCCGCTGGCTCGGGGAGTGGCGGGGGAGCGGGGACCCGCTTGGGTCGCGGAGGTGTGGCGCCGGCTTCGATGCCGAAGGCGCTGGCGATCTGGGGCAGCCGCGAGGCGAACTTGCGCACCACGCCCAGCAGGGCCTCGCCCGGCTCGGCCGGCACCCCCTGGGCGGTGACCACGGCCCGCACCGGCGAGTAGGCCAGGGCGTCGAGCACGGTGGCGTACCGATCGGGGGCGGTGTCGGCGGTCAGCGAGCCGCTGGCCGCCTCGGCCAGGCGCGAGGACAGGTCCGCCGGCAGGGGAGCCCCGGCCTTGGGCGGCCGCGAGCTCAGGCGCAGGGCTCGCACGGCTCGGCCATCGGCCAGCGTCTGGGCGATCTCGGTCAGCCAGGCGGCGTGCTCCTGCTCGACCCGGCGGGTCAGCGCCTCCCGGAGCCGCGCCGCCAACTCGCGGGTCTCGTCGTCGCGGGCGGCCTGGTCGGCCGCCACCACGACCGAGCGGAGGTCCTGGAGGGCCACCTCGTCGACGTCGGCCAGGGCGGCGTCGGCCCGATCGTGCCACTCTGCGGTGCGCAGCCGGGGGAGCAGCTGCTCGGCGATCGACACCACGCCGTCGGCCCTTATCTCCGGGGCGCCCGAGGCGCGAGCCGCCTCGTTCTGCTTGTCGACGGCCTGGCGGACGGCCGGGATGCCCCCGCGCAGCACCTGCTCGGCGATCGGCTTATGCTCCTCGGGGAGCGAGGCCATCACCTCGTTGCGGTGGGCCCGACCGGCGCGCAGCCGCTTCAGCTTGGGCCGGGGTTCGGGCTCGGGGCGTGGTGGTCGAGCGGGACGCTCCCGCCGAGCCGGGCGATCGCCGCTGGGCGGGCGACCGCGACCGCTCGAGGCCCGCGACCCCCGCTCGGCGCGATCCCCGCGGTCGGCGCGCTCGGCGCGGTCGGCGCGCTCGGGTCGGTCACGGCGCGGGCTGCGCCGACCGGAGCCGCCCGAGTCGCTGCGGCCGCGCTTGGGCACCAGCGTCGTGGTGACCAGCTGCTCGTCGCGGGCCGGGCCCAGGATCTCGAGCCGCTCGGGCTCACGACGGGCCTGCCTGGGGCCCTCGATGGCCACCACGGTGATGCCCTCGATGTCGAAGTCGGCCTCGGCCCGCACGATGTCGCCGACCTTGGCCCCGGTGGGCAGCAGCGAGCCGTCCAGCTCGCCCTTGGGCTGGCGGGCGCCGGCGGCGCGCCAGGTCCAGGTGCCGTCCTCACGGCTGCTGGTGAGCTCGACCTCGATCCTGCGGGGCATGGGCCACGACGCTACCGGAGCCGTTCTGCCCCTGGCGAATGTCCCGCGCCGCCGGCCGTGGTTTGATGGAGCCATGACCATCGTCGAAGGAATCCCCCAGGCCATCCACCGCGGAGCCGACGAGTGCCCCTACGTCGACGTGGGGGACGGCGTCGAGCTGAAGGTGGTGCAGGTCGACATCGACCACGGGCTGTGGGTCATCCAGAACCGGTTCCAGCCCGGCGTGCGGGTGCCGCGCCACAAGCACACCGGCGAGGTCTACGCCTTCACCCTCAGCGGTGCCTGGAAGTACGCCGAGTACCCCGAGGTGAACCGGGCCGGGTCCTACCTCTACGAGCCGGCCGGCTCCATCCACACGCTCGTCGTGCCCGACGACAACACCGAGACCACCGAGGTGTGGTTCGCCATCACCGGCGCCAACCTCAACCTCGACGACGACGACAACGTCGAGTCGGTCTTCGACGCCGGCTTCATGCTCGAGGTGTACCTGGGCGTGGCCGAGGCCAACGGCCTGCACCCCAACGTCATCGGCGCCCCCTGACACCACGAAACTGGGCACCTTTGGCTGGGCGGAATCGCGCGATTTCGTCGTCCAGTTCTGTGTGTAAACCGCCCATAATGCTCGTTATGTCAACTCAGTCGGGGATCACCCGGGCCGGCCCGTCCGGGGCTCGATCCACAGGGCAGCGGCCGGGGCGGCGTTGTCGACCAGCCAGTCGAGCATCTGGCGCAGCTCGACCGGATCGTCGGAGGCGCCGGTGCGCTCCAGCGCCGCCAGGTCACGGGACACATCCTCCAGGGCGGCCTGGAGGCAGTACAGCCGGCTCTGGAGCTCATCGAGCGCCGGGCGCGACACGATCAGGTCGTCGTCGCCCAGGCCGTGGGCAGCCGCCAGCTTGCGGGCCAGGTGGGCCTGCTGTCGACAGCCCTGCCGGCAGTAGCGCCGGGGACGGCCCGGTCCTGGTCGTTGGGCCAGTGGCCGCCCGCACCACCGGCACCGGTCCTCCACCGTCGATATCGTCACGTGACGATATTAGCCGGTACTCGGGGACTTGGGCCCGCGACGGTTCAGCCGGCGAGCGTCGGGGAGGCTTGCACCGGGACGGCCACGCCGGCCTCGGTGCCCGTGCCCACCGCGGTCGTGGTGGACGTGGTCGTCGAGGTCGACTTCGACGTGGACGTGGTGGTGGTCGCCTGGCACGGCACCGGTGACGGCGTGAACGTGGGCGAGGTCAGCGGGAAGGCGACCTGGGCCAGCCCCCACGCGCCCTGCTCGGTGGCCAGCAGGTTGGGGGCGCCGCCGCTGCCCGGGAAGGTGAGGGCGCCCTGGTCGCTGGACGCCGCGTCGCAGCCCAGCTGGAACGACTGGAGCGCGCTCAGCGGCGTGCCCGACGGTTGGCCCCAGGCCTCGGAGGGCGACTCTCCCCCGGCCACGATGGCCTGGATGACCAGCGCGGTCGAGTTGGGATCGCCGTCGTTGCCCACGTAGAAGCCCCACGACCCGTCGCCGTTCTGGGTGCGCGACAGCCAGGTCAGGGCGCCGTAGGTCGGGGTCTGGCCCACCGCCTCGAGGGCCTCGAAGGCCAGGGAGGTCGAGTTGGTGTCGATGCCGGTGTAGGTGGACGAGTCGAAGGCGGTGCACGGGCTCAGGCCGGTGGCCGGGGGCGTGGCCGGGGCCCGATACGACATCCAGGCTCCGTTGAACTCGTCGGAGCCGCCGCACTGCTGGTCGACCAGCCACGAGATGGCGTCGCTGCTCTCGCTGGCGCCCACCGCCGCGAGGCCCATGAGGGCCAACGACTGCTCGAACACGCCGCTGTAGGTGGGGTCGCCCACCGAGGCGTAGCTGCCGTACAGGCCCGGTTCGAACGCGCCCAGCGTGCCCTGCAGCCGGGTGACCAGGTTCACCCCACCGAAGTTCGTGGCGTCGTCGTGGGCGGCGGCCACGGCCAGCATCAGGTAGCCGGTGGCGCCGGGGTCGACGTCGGTGCCCGTCCCCGTGACGTCGTCCACGTGGCCGGCCAGCCAGGTCATGATCGACGCGAACGTGGCCTGGTCGTGACCCGTGGCGGCCAACGACAGGGCGGTCAGCACGGTGTCGCTGGGGTCCGGATCGTTGTTGTGGTCGGCCACGTAGCCGCCCGGGGTGACCTGGGCCGACAGCCAGCGGGTGGCGTAGCCGGCCGCCGTGGCCGGATCGCTCGACGGGCCGGAGGCCCCCGCCGGCGCGCCGGCCAGGACCACGGGCAGGACCGAGCCCAGCAAGGCGATGAGGGCCACCACGAGGGCGGCGGAGCTACGGGATGTCTTCACGGTTGGGTTCCTCTCTGCGGGTCGATCCCCGGGGAACCTCACACGGCGGTGAAGACCTCAGGCTCTGCCCCGTTTTCCACGACGGTGCCTCGAGAGCCACCCGGCCAGGGGCATTCCGACTCGCCGGACCCCACCCCGAGAGGTGCGGCTCGGCCTACGGCTGCGGGACAGTGCCGGACTTCGACCGGCTTCCCCCGCTGGCACGGGACTCGTTGCCCCCACATCGTAGACTGTTGGCCGAGGGCCCGCGCCGCCGACGGCGCGCCCAGGAGGTTCCGCCGTGTCCAAGCCGATCCCCTACTCGTTGCCGACGTTCGACGACGTCGAGGACCATCGCCAGCACCTCAAGCAGCGCCTGGCCGCCGCCTTCCGGCTGTTCGGCAAGTTCGGGTTCAGCGAGGGCGTCGCCGGCCACATCACCGCCCGCGACCCCGAGCTCAGCGACCACTTCTGGGTCAACCCCTTCGCCATCGACTTCAGCCTCATCAAGGCGTCCGACCTCATCCTGGTGAACCACGAGGGCGAGGTGGTCGAAGGTCGCTGGGACGTGAACCGCGCCGCCTTCGCCATCCACTCCCAGGTCCACGCCGCCCGTCCCGACGTGCAGGCCGCGGCCCATTCGCACTCGGTGCACGGCAAGGCCTTCTCGTCGCTGGGCCAGCTGCTCGACCCCCTCACCCAGGACTCGTGCGCCTTCTACGGCGACCACGCCCTGTTCGACGACTACACCGGGGTGGTGCTCGACACCGAGGAGGGCAAGCGCATCGGCCACGCTCTGGGCGAGAACAAGGCCGTCATCCTGCGCAACCACGGCCTGCTGACCGTGGGCCACTCGGTGGACGAGGCGGCCTGGTGGTTCATCACCATGGAGCGCACCTGTCAGGCCCAGCTGCTGGCCATGGCCGCGGGCAACCCCATCTCCATCGACCCGGAGATGGCCGACACGACCCGGGGCCAGGTGGGCGGCCACTTCGCCGGCTGGCTGGGGTTCCAACCCCTCTACGAGCAGATCGTGCGCGAGCAACCCGACCTGCTCGACTGATCGTCCCCGGCTGATCGTCCCGACCCCGCCTCCCCCGCCGATCGACGGCCGCTGCGAACCTCGGTTCGCGCCGGTCCGCGACGCCTTCGCCGCCAACTTCACCGAGCGCGGCGAGGTGGGTGCGGCGGTGTGCGTGCTGGTCGACGGCCAGCCGGTGGTGGACCTGGTGGGCGGCTGGACCGATGAGGCCGGCACCTCCCCCTGGCAGGCCGACACCCTGGTGGACGTCTACTCGGTGGGCAAGGCCCTGCTCGGCCTGGTGGCCCTGCAACTGGTCGACCAGGGGGACCTGGCCCTCGACCAGCCGGTGGCCGACGTGTGGCCCGAGTTCGCGGCGGGCGGCAAGGCGACCGCCACGGTGGCCCACGCCCTCAGCCACCGCGCCGGGGTGCCCGCCATCCGGGACCTGCTGACCGACGAGGACCTGTTCGACTGGGAGCGGATGACGGCGGCGGTCGCCGCCACCGAGGCCTGGTGGGTGCCGGGCGAGCGCATCGCTTACCACACCAACACCTACGGCCACCTGGTGGGCGAGCTCGTGCACCGGGTCAGCGACCAGATGCCCGGGCCCCGGCTGGCCTCGGTGACCGAGCCGCTGGCAGCCGACGTGTGGCTGGGCGTGCCCGAGGCCGAGCAGGGGCGGTGCGCCGAGGTGGTGTGGGCGCCGGCGGCCCCGATCCCCACCGTCGCCTCCTTCGACGGCCTGCAGGGCGACCTGCTCATGAACGCCCTGGCCCACTTCAACCCGCCGGGCTACTCCTCCATCGGGGTGGTCAACACGCCCGCGTGGCGCGCCGCCCAGATCGGCTCGACCAGCACCCATGCCTCGGCGTCGGGCATCGCCCGGGTGTACGCCGCGCTCCTGGAGCCAGGCCGGCTGCTGTCACCGGCGCTGCTGGACCACGCCACCGCGCCCCGGGCCCAGGGCCACGACCCCATCCTGGGCCTGGACGTGACCGTCGGGCTCGGCTTCCAGCCGACCACGCCACGGCGGCCGTTGGGTCCCAACCCACGCAGCTTCGGCCACTTCGGCACCGGCGGGGCCCTGGGCTTCGCCGACCCCGATGCGGGCGTGGCCTTCGGCTACGTGATGAACCACGTCATCCCCCGCTGGCAGAGCGACCGCAACCGGGCGCTGATCGACGCGCTCTACGGGGCATTGAAGGCGTAGGCCGCCAGGCCGCAGCCGCTGGACCGATGAGATCCGGATGCCGGAGGCGCCCGGAGGGAGGCTTGCCCACCGGAGGGCCAAGATACTTGACCGTCTGGTCAAGTATCGGACTAGCGTCACGGGATGGACTGGCCCCTGCGATTCGGCATCTTCCTGGCACCGTTCCACCCGACCGGGCAGAACCCCACCTACGCCCTCGAGCGGGACCTCCAGCTGATCGAGCACCTCGACCGGCTCGGGTTCGACGAGGCATGGATCGGCGAGCACCACTCTGGCGGCTACGAGATCATCGCCTCGCCCGAGATCTTCATCGCCACGGCCGCCCAGCGCACCCAGCACATCAAGCTGGGCACCGGCGTGGTGTCGCTGCCCTACCACCACCCGTTCATGGTGGCCCAGCGCCTGGTGCTGCTCGACCACCTGACCAAGGGCCGGGTCATGCTGGGCGTCGGCCCCGGTGCCCTGCCCAGCGACGCCTTCATGTTGGGCATCGAGCCGGCCACCCAGCGCGACCGCATGGAGGAGTCGCTCGAGATCGTGCTGCGGCTGCTGCGCGACGACGAGCCGGTGACCCACGAATCCGAGTGGTTCACGCTGTCCAACGCCCGCCTGCACCTGACGCCGTACTCGTTCCCGCACCCCGAGGTGGCGGTGGCAGCCATGATCTCGCCCTCGGGCCCGCGGGCCGCCGGTCGGTTCGGGTGCTCGCTGCTGTCCATCGGCGCCACCCAGGCGGCCGGGTTCGACATGCTGGCCCACCACTGGGACGTCATGGAGCAGCGCTGCGCCGAGTTCGACAACGTGGCCGACCGCCAGTCGTGGCGCCTGGTGTCGCAGATCCACGTGGCCGAGACCCGCGAGCAGGCCTACCGCGACGTGGCCTACGGCCTGGACGACTACTTCGAGTACTTCCGCAAGGTGGCGGCCCTGCCCATCGTGCCCGAGGGCCCGCCCGACGACCTGGCCGACCAGATCAACCAGATGGGTGCCGGCGTGGTGGGCACGCCGGACGACTGCATCGAGATGATCGAGACGCTGGTCGAGCAGAGCAACGGCGGCTTCGGCACCCTGCTGGTGCAGGCCCACGAGTGGGCCAACCCCGAGGCCACCCACCGCTCCTACGAGCTGCTGGCCCAGAAGGTGCTCCCCCACTTCCAGGGCTCCTCCCGCCGCCCGGCCGAGTCCAAGGCCTGGGTGGCCGAGAACCGGCCCACCTTCATCGGGGCGGCGGGCTCGGCCATCATGGGCGCCATCGCCAAGCACGGCGAGGAGCAGGCGGCCAAGCAGAGCCCGGTCGGCGGATAAGCTCAGGGCCACAACCGAGGCTGATCATCGCCAGTGGGAGAGCCCCCGCCGATCTCGATCGACGGGGACGCCGAAGGAGCAACCGCCCGGAATCTCTCAGGCCCCCGAACCGCAGGCGTAGGCAACGCTGGAGAGCAGCTCTACGAGCTCACCGACGGGGAAACCTGCCGCCCTGGGGTGGCCGGGGAAACTCTCAGGTCCACGGGACAGCGCGGGCACGTCGCACCCGACCTGTCGCCGCGCCCGGCCCCGAGAGGACCGCCCATGTCCACGTTGATCGAGTTGGAAGCCCACGACGAGTTCGTCGCCCGCCACGTGGGGCCCGACGCCGCCGAGCAGGCCGCCATGCTGGCCAGCCTCGGGCTGTCATCGCTGACCGAGCTGATCGACCAGGTGGTGCCGGCCGCCATCCGTGACGGCCACGAGCTGGCGCTGCCCCGGGGCGCCAGCGAGGCCGAGACCCTGGCCCGGCTGCGGGAGCTGGCCGGGCGCAACCAGGTGCGCACCTCGCTGATCGGCCTGGGCTACTCCGACACGGTGACCCCCACGGTGATCCTGCGCAACGTGTTGGAGAACCCCGCCTGGTACACCGCCTACACGCCCTACCAACCCGAGATCTCCCAGGGGCGGCTGGAGGCGCTGCTCAACTTCCAGACCATGGTCTGCGACCTGACCGGCATGGAGATGGCCAACGCCTCCCTGCTGGACGAGGCCACTGCCGCGGCCGAGGCCATGGCCATGAGCCATCGCCTCAACCCCAAGGCCGGGTCGGTCTTCGTGATCGACCAGGACTGCCATCCCCAGACCCGGGCGGTGGTGGCCACCCGGGCTCGGCCGCTGGGCCTCGAGGTGGTCACCCGTGACGTGGACCAGCTGCGCGCCGGCGCCGACCTGCCCGCCGGCACCTTCGGCGTGCTGGCCCAGTACCCGGGCTCGAGCGGGGTGGTGCGCGACCACGCCGAGGTGATCGAGGCCGCCCACCAGGCGGGCGCCCTGGTCACGGTGGCCGCCGACCTGCTGGCCCTGGTCCTGCTGCGCCCGCCGGGCGAGGTGGGCGCCGACATCGTGGTCGGCTCCTCGCAGCGCTTCGGGGTGCCGCTGGGCTTCGGTGGCCCCCACGCCGGCTTCATCGCCACCCGCGACGCCCACAAGCGCACCCTGCCCGGCCGTCTGGTCGGGGTCTCGGTGGACGACGCCGGGCGCCAGGCCTACCGGTTGACCCTCCAGACCCGTGAGCAGCACATCCGCCGGGAGAAGGCCACCAGCAACATCTGCACCGCCCAGGTGCTCCTGGCCGTGATGGCAGGCCTCTACGCCGCGTACCACGGACCCGATGGCCTGGCTCGCATCGCCAACCGGGTGCACCGCCTCACCGCCATCCTGGCCGCCGGGCTCAACGACAGCGACGTCCACGTGGTGGCCGACGCCTTCTTCGACACCCTCACCGTGCGGGTGCCCGGGCGGGCCCGGGCCGTGCTGGGGGCGGCGCGCGACCGGGGCATCAACCTGCGACCCGTCGACGCCGACACCGTGGCGGTCAGCCTGGACGAGACCACCACCCGCCAGGTGGTCGAGTCGGTGTGGGCCGCCTTCGGGGTGGAGGCCTCGGTCGACGAGCTCGACGCCACCCTCACCGCCGAGCCCGAGAACATCCCGCCCCACCTGGCGCGCCGGTCGCCGATCCTGACCCACCCCGTGTTCCACCAGCACCACTCCGAGACGGCCATGCTGCGCTACCTGCGCCGCCTGGCCGACCGCGACCTGGCCCTCGACCGCAGCATGATCCCACTGGGCTCGTGCACCATGAAGCTCAACGCCACCACCGAGATGATCCCGGTCACGTGGCCCGAGTTCGGTGCCATCCACCCGTTCGCGCCCCGCGAGCAGACCGCGGGCTACCGCCAGCTCATCGGCGAGCTCGAGGCCTGGCTGGCCGAGATCACCGGCTACGACCAGGTGTCGGTGCAGCCCAACGCCGGCTCGCAGGGCGAGCTGGCCGGCCTGTTGGCCATCCAGGCCTTCCACGCCAGCCGAGGCGACGACCACCGGCGGATCTGCCTCATCCCGGCCTCGGCCCACGGCACCAACGCGGCCAGCGCGGCCATGGCCGGACTCGAGGTGGTGGTGGTCGCCTGCGACGAACAGGGCAACGTCGACCTCGCCGACCTCGAGGCCAAGGCCCGAGCCCACCACGACGACCTGTCGTGCCTGATGGTCACCTACCCCTCGACCCACGGCGTGTTCGAGGCCGCCATCACCGACATCTGCGCGGCCGTCCACGACCACGGCGGCCAGGTCTACCTGGACGGGGCCAACCTCAACGCCCTGGTGGGGGTGGCCCGCCCGGGTCGGTTCGGGGCGGACGTGTCCCACCTCAACCTGCACAAGACCTTCTGCATCCCCCACGGCGGTGGTGGCCCGGGGGTGGGACCGGTGGCGGTGCGGGACCACCTGGCCCCCTTCCTGCCCAACCACCCGCTGGTGGACGAGGCCGGGCCGGCCACCGGCACCGGTCCCATCTCGGCCGCCCCCTGGGGTTCGGCCGGCATCCTGCCCATCTCCTGGGCCTACATCGCCCTCATGGGGCGCGACGGCCTGGCCGAGGCCACCGCGGTGGCCATCCTCAACGCCAACTACCTGGCCCGGCGCCTGGCCCCGCACTTCCCGGTGCTCTACACCGGGCAGAACGAGCGGGTGGCCCACGAGTGCATCCTCGACCTGCGCCCGCTGACCGCAGCCACGGGCGTGACCGTCGACGACGTGGCCAAGCGGCTCATCGACTACGGCTTCCACGCCCCCACCATGTCGTTCCCGGTGGCCGGCACGCTCATGATCGAACCCACCGAGTCCGAGTCCCAGGTCGAGCTGGACCGCTTCGCCGACGCCATGATCGCCATCCGCGGCGAGATCGACCAGGTGGCCCAGGGGCGATGGCGGGTCGAGGACAGCCCGCTGCGCCACGCCCCCCACACCGCCGACGACGTGGCCATCGACGCCTGGGATCGGCCCTACCCCCGCGAGCTGGGGGCGTTCCCCGTGCCCGGGAGCCGGGCCGACCGCTACTTCCCCCCGGTGGGGCGCATCGACGGGGCCTACGGCGACCGCAACGTCTTCTGCAGCTGCCCGCCGGTGACCGACCTGGTCCCGGACGAGGACGAGGCCGCCGGCTAGGTTGCTCATCGCTGGTTCACCGACAAACTGCTGGGGAGCACATCATGAAGCGCGGATCTGTCCTGTTGGCCGTGGCGGTCGCGATCGCCCTGTCGTCGACCGCGGGCTGCAGCTCGTCGTCCAAGTCGACCAGCCCGCCGTCGAGCTCGACCACCGTCTCGAGCGCAGGGTCGAGCACGACCGGCGCGTCCTCGGACAGCTCGTCGCAGGTCGACTGCACCAAGGTCAAGGCGGCCGGAGCCGAGCTCGTCGTCGAACCCCAGAAGCTGGCCGGCCTGAAGACGGCCGACGCCTACGCCCTCATCAAGGACGGCACGGTCTCCTACGATCCCGACACCTTCGCCGCCGCCCTGAACGACCTGAAGTCCCTGGAGGGCGTGGACCTGGGCAGCCTGCCCCACAGCGAGTCGGTGACCCAGGCCATCGACGCCTACATCCAGGCCAACGACCTGGCCAAGCAGGCCCTGGCCACGTCGGACCCGGCCGCCTCGGCACCGGGACAGCAGCTGGCCCAGCAGGTCAGCGACACCGCCGCCTTCCTGGGCCACCAGACGGTGATCAGCGAGGCCATGACCGCCGCCCACTGCGACTGATCGCCGGCCGCCGCGAGGTCGGGCGGCGGGTCGTCGGGTCAGCGCCCACCCACGAACGGGGTCTTGACCACCTCGGCGGGCACCGCCTCGCCCCGCACGTCGATGGCCAGGGCGTCGCCGACCTTGGTGTCGGGCGGGACGAAGGCCAGGGCGATGCCGTGGCCCAGCTCGGGTGAGAAGTTGCCGCTGGTGACCACGCCCACCTCCCGGCCGTCGGCCAGCACCGCCTGATCGGCCCGCGGCGGGCGCCGGCCCTCGACGGACAGGCCCCGCAGCCGGCGGGTGATCCCCCGCTCGCGCTCGGCGGCCAGGGCGGCGCGACCCCGGAAATCGCCCTTGTCCCAGCTGACGACCCACCCCAGCCCGGCCTGCAGCGGGGTGATGCCCGGTCCCAGCTCGTGGCCGTGCAGGGGCAGCCCGGCTTCGAGGCGCAAGGTGTCCCGGGCCCCCAGGCCGGCCGGGGTCACCCCTGCGGCCAGCACCGCCTGCCAGAGCTCGGCGGCCGCGTCGGCCGGCACCGAGCACTCGACCCCGTCCTCACCCGTGTAGCCCGTCCCGGCCACGGTCAGGGTGGTGCCGGCCCACGCCACCTGGGCCACCTCGAAGCGCGGCACGGCGGCCGCGGTCGGGCTGACCTGGGCCAGGGCGGCCCGGGCCTGGGGGCCCTGCACGGCGATGATGGCCCGCTCGCCGGTGACGTCGAGGGCCTGGCTGGTCCCGGTGGCCAACGCGCCGGTGACCCGATCGGTGTTCGAGGCGTTGGGCATGACGTCGAAGGACCCTTCGTCCACCCACCACACGATGATGTCGTCGAGCACCGAGGCGTCGTGCTCGTCGAGCAGGTGCGTGTACTGGGCCCGACCGGGCCCGATGCGCCCCAGGTCGTTGGTCAGCGCCGCCTGGAGCTGATCCAGGGCATCCGGCCCCGTGACCCGCACGGTGCCCAGGTGGCTCACGTCGAAGGCCACCGCCCCGTGCCGGCAGGCCCGGTGCTCGGCCAGGGTGCCCTGCGGGTAGCTCAGGGGCATGTCCCAGCCGCCGAACTCGACCAGCTTGGCCCCCAGCGCTCGGTGCTCGGCGTCGAGGGGTGAGGTGCGCAGGGTCATCGGGCGAGGCTAGCCACCGCCGGGAGGCTTGCCGACCCGAGGCCGATCACCCCGGAGGTGGGGCCATGGGCCCGAGCGCGGCCAGGCGCTCGACCTGGGCGCTGGCCACCTCGACGTCCTCACGGGCTGCGCCCCAACCCACCAGCAGGTCGGCGGTGAGGGCCCGGGCGTGGTGGGTGGCCCGGAACAGGTGGCGGTCCAGGGGCGCCAGGTGCTCGACCAGCAGCACGGCGTGGAGGCTGGCCAGCCAGCGCAACGCCCGCTCCAGGGCGTCACCGGGTGTGAGGGCCCCGGCCTCGACCGCCCCCTCGATCAGCGACCGGGGGGTGTCGAGCAGGGCCAGCACCACCTCGATCGAGGCCTGGGGCCGTTCGGTCCCCCGGTTGGCCCCGTCCTCCAGCGCCCCGCCGCTGAGCAGCCCCCGCTGCAGGGCGATCTCGTCGGCGAACACCACCGAGGCCGACCCGATGAAGGCGGCGTAGGCGACCAGCTCGACCAGGGCCGCCAGCCCCGGTTCGAGCTCCTGGGCGCCCAGCTCGACGTCCCACAGGTGGTGAGCGGCCGTGTAGGAGGCGGCCAGCGTCTCGATCCCCTGGCGGGTCAGCGCAGCCAGCAGCTCGGCCTTGGACGGGAAGTACGTGTAGATGGTCCCGATAGCGCAGTCGAGCTCGTCGGCGATGGCCTGCATGGTCACGCCGCGAAGGCCGTCACGATCGATGATCCGGCTGGCCGCGCCCAGGTAGCGCTGGCGTCGCGCGTCACGTCGGCGCTCTCGTCGATCGTCTGAGACCACCTGGAGTCGAACCACGTTCAAAGTATGAACCATGTTCAATTCCCGGCCGCGGATGTCTGGCTGGCCGGGCATCCGCGCCCCGGACGCGGAACGACCCGCGGCGGGCGCCGCGGGTCGTGGGTTCGGGGGCTGCGCTAGGTGAGGATCAGGTGCCGGCAGCCAGTCGGGTGACGGTGGCGCCCGCGACCGCCGGTCGCATCTCGACGATGCGGGTGTCGAGCTCGTCGACCACGTGGGCCATGGGCAGCACGTTGAGCACCCCCTGGCCCCGCTTGACGAGGTCGATGAGCTCTCCCCCGTCGCGGACGAGCACGGCCTGGTTGCCCTGGATGACCAGGTTGGCGGTGGTCACGTCTTCGCCCAGGTTCTCGCGGCAGGTAGCTGAACACCTCGCGCACCGACTCGAGCTTGATGCCGGCATCGAGCAGCGACTTGATGACCCGCAGCTCGAGCAGATCTCGATAGGAGTACTGGCGGCGGCTGCCGCTGCCGGTGGCATCGACCAGCGAGGGGCGCACCAGGTCGGTGCGGGCCCAGTAGTCGAGCTGGCGATAGGTGATGCCGACGATCTCCGCGGCCTTCGCCCCGCTGTAGCCGTCGTGTGTACGGTCGACCATTTTCCCTGCCCTCCGGCCCGGGCGAGCACTCGCCTGGCCTCGACTGGAGCCTCACCCTGGAGGTCAGGGTCGGCTCTCTGTCCTGAACGTCGATCTCGACCTCTGGATCACCCTCACGTAACTACAGCCGTGTCGGGAAGGTCGAGGGTAGCCACCGCCGCGGCCCACGTCAACGAATCGGTTGGGTCAGGAGTTGAAGTCGTCGGGGTTGACGGTGTCGATGAACTCCCGGAACTGCTCGACCACCTCTTCGCGCTCCTCCTCGTCGTCGGCCAGGTAGCCGGCCTCCTCCACCACCGCGTCCGCCGCGAACACCGGCGAGGACATGCGGATGGCCAGGGCGATGCCGTCGGAGGGCCGACTCGACACCACGGTGACCCGACCGGCGGCCCGCAGGTGCATCTCGGCATAGAAGGTGCCGCTGGACAGGTCGGTGATCTCGAGGCGCTCGAGGCTCACGCCCAGGTCGTCGAGCATGTTCTTCATCAGGTCGTGGGTCATGGGCCGGGGCGTCTCGACCTCGTCGAGGGCCAGGGCGATGGCCGTGGCCTCGGGACCGCCGATGAAGATGGGCAGCAGGCGGCGGGTGCCTTCCACCTCGCGGAGCAACACGATGGGGGTGTTGCTCGGCAGCTCGACGCGGACCCCAACGACCTCCATCTGGATCACCCGGCCACGATACCCCTGCCGGGGCAGGCTCAGTGGGTGGTGCCGAGGTGGTCCTGCAGGGCCTGGCGCAACATGGCCGAGCGCAGCCGCGAGCCCAGCCCCGCCAACTCATCGAGGCGCTCGGTGGCCTGGCGGCGGGCGCCCGGGTTGCGCTGCTTGAGCAGGGGCATGACCAGTTGCTCGAACACGCCCGCCTCCCGCTCAGCCGCCACCTTGTACATGCGCAGGTGGCGCGCCTCGACGCCGTGGCTCATGAAGCCGGCGGCCAGCTGGGCCACCAGCAGGGCGTCGTCGCCGTAGTACACGGTGTTGCCCAACGACCGTCCCACCACCAGGCCGAAGCGCTCGAGCTCCCCCAGCTCCTTGGCCGACAACCCCGACGCGGCCAGGACCTCGTCGCGGGTCAGGCTCACCCCGGTGGGATCGGTCTCGTGCAGTCCGGCGATGGCCTCCAGGCCGGGATCGGGGCGCACCGCCGACGGCCGGCTCGCCGCCGGTCGGGCCCGCCGCGCCGTGCGGACGCCGGCCCGGGTGGCGCTGCGATCGGACCGGGCCACCGGCTCGGCCTCGACCAGCTCGGGTTCGAGCTCGTCGGGCTTCGGCGCCGCCTCGACCGGCTGGTCGATGGGCAGCGCGGCCTGGCCGTCGATGGCCGCGGCCTCGGGCGGGCCCACGTCGTCGAGCTGGCCCGAGGCCAGGCGATCCTTGATCACCTTGAGAGGCAGGAAGTTCTCCTTCTGCTGGCGCAGGATCCAGCGCAGCCGCTCGATGTCCTCCTCGTAGAACTTCCGGTAGCCCGACGGCGTGCGCTCGGGATCGAGCAGGCCCTGGCTCTCGAGGAAGCGGATCTTGGAGATGGTGATGTCGGGGAACTCATCCTGGAGCAGGTTGAGCACCTCGCCGATCGACAGGTGCGATCGTTCGGTCACCAGGGGAGCTCCCCGCCACGGTTCATGTCGGTTCCCCCAGCACGACCACCAGCTTGAACTTGCCGATCTGCAGCTCGTCCCCGTCGCCCAGGGGCGCCTCTTCGATGCGCTCCCGGTTGAGGTAGGTCCCGTTGAGCGAGCCCACGTCGTGCACCACGTAGCCGTCGGGGCCAGCCACGATCTCGGCGTGGCGACGCGACACGGTCACGTCGTCGAGGAAGATGTCGCTGTCGGGGTGCCGCCCGGCTTTGGTGGTGGGCTGGGTGAGGGCGAACTGCGAGCCGGCGATGGAGCCCTCGCGCACCACCAGCACGGCGCTGCCCGCGGCCACGTCGGCCCGCTCGACGACGGGCGGGTCGAGGCCCTCCACCGGGTCGCCGGGCACGGCGGGGTGGAACGTGATGGTGGTGTTCTCGGGGCCGGAGGTCTCGAGGATGGCGCCACAGGACGAGCAGAAGTTGGAGCCGATCTGGTTGCGGTGCCCGCAGCTGCTGCAGTGGAGATCCGCCACCGGTCGCCCCGTCAGCCGTCGATGAGGTCGGTGTAGGCCGCCGCGTCGAGCAGGGCGTCGGCCGCCGCCGGGTCGTCGGGGGTGATGGCGCAGATCCAGCCCGAGCCGTAGGGGTCGTCGTTGAGCTGCTCCGGGGAGTCACCCAGCTCGGCGTTCACCTCGGCGATGGTGCCGTCGACCGGGGCGAAGATGTCGCTCACCGACTTGGTCGACTCGACCTCGCTCACCTTGGCGCCGGCGGTGACGTGGGTGCCCACCTCGGGCACCTCGACGTAGACGACGTCGCCCAGCGCGTCCTGGGCGTAGTCGGTGATGCCCACACGCCACGCCGCCCCCTCGGCCCGGACCCACTCGTGGTCGGAGGAGTAGCGCAGATCGCTGGGCACGTTCATCTTGCGCACGCTATCCGATCCGCCAACCCTCAACCGGCGGACGAGGGTTGGCCGGCGCTCACCGCACCATCTGGCGGATGCGTCGGGCGTACTCCTGGGCCAGGCGCCGGGCCTCGGCCTCGTTCGTCCCCTCGGCCCACACGTGGGTGACCGGCTCCTCGGGATCGGGCAGGGCCAGGGCCCAACCCGTGTCGTGGTGCACCTTCACCCCGTCGACCAGGTCGACCTGGCGGTCCTTGCTCTGCTCGACCAGGGTGCGCATGACCGTGCCCTTCTGCTCCCACGGGGTGACCACCACCTCATGGGCCATGTGGGGCCGGGGCAGCTCGGCCACCACCTCGGACAGGCGCCGGTCGTGGAAGGCCAGCAGGTCGAGCGTCTTGATGAAGGTGGCGGCGGCGTCGAAGGCCGGCAGGAAGCCGGGCAGGATGAAGCCCCCGTCGGTGCTGCCGGCGAAGCCCACCCCGGCCTCGGTGGCGGCATCCATGAGCGCCCGGTTGGACAGCTTGGTCACCACCACCTCGGTGCCGTGGGCGGCGACGATGCGCCCGGCCAGCTCGGTGACCGACACGGGCAGGGCCACCTTGTCGCCGGCGATCTTGCCCGGCAGCAGCGACAGCAGGGCCAGCAGGGCCTCGTCGTCGCCCAGCACGTGGCCCTCGTCGTCGATCAGGCGCAGGTGCTCGCCGTCGGGGTCGAGCACCGCCCCCAGGTGCGACCCCGAGGCCCGCACCAGCTCGGCCACGCGCTGGGCGTGCTCGTCGAGGTCGGCCCGCAACAGCCCGGCGGTGGACACGAACGGGTTCACGGCCAGCACCTCGAGGCCCAGCTTGGCCAGCACGTTGGGCATGGCGAACGAGGTCGAGCCGAAGGCGTAGTCGATGACCACCTTGAACTGGGCGTCACGGATGCGGGCGAAGTCGACCGTCGACTCCAGGGCGGTGGCGTAGTGCTCGAGGGCCCGGGGGGCGAAGCCGATGTCGCCGATCTCGCCGGGGAAGACCCGGCGGAAGTCCTCCCGGTTGAACAGGCGCTCGATCTTGCGCTGCACGTCCTCGGTGATGTCGAGGCCCCGGTCGTCGAAGAAGCGGATGAGCACCGACTGGGGGTCGTCGTGCACCAGCCGGATGGTCACGCCCCCGGCGGTCGACGGCCGCCGCACGATGAAGCGGGTGACCGGCACCGACGCCACCTCGAGGTCCTCCACGTCCACCCCGGCCGCGTTGAGCCCGGCCATCATGGCTCGCTTGAGCATGCGGGCCGAGCGGCTCGAGTCGCGGGAGGTGATGATCCGGGTGCCCTTCTTGAGCATCGAGCCGTAGGCCATGGCCAGCTTGGTGGCCAGCTCGGGGGTGATGTCCACGTTGGCCAGGCCGACCACGCCGTCGCGACCGAACAGGCTGCGGGCGCCCCGCGACTCCCACACGATGGAGTCGTTGACCGTGGCGCCGGCCTCCACCGTCTTGAACGGGTACACCTTCACCTCAGCCCCCAGGTGGGCCTCCTCGCCGATGAAGCACTCGTCGCCGATGACCACGCCCTCGTCGGCCCGCACCCCCTTGCGCAGATCGCAGGCCCGACCCACCACCGCGCCACGCAGGCGCACCCCCTCCCCCAGGTAGGCGTTGTCGTTGACCACGGCCCGATCGAGCTGGGCGTCGTGGCGCACGCGCACGTTCGCGCCCAGCACCGTGTACTGGCCGATGCGGGCCCCGGCCTCGACCCGGCAGTTGTCGCCGATCACGGCCGGGCCGGCCAGGATCGCCTCCGGGTTGATCTCGGCGCCCTCGCCCAGCCACACGCCCTGGGACAGCTCGAAGCCCGGGATGTTGACCTGGACCTTGCCGTCGAGGATGTCCTTGTGGGCCCGGACGTAGGCGTCGAGGGTGCCCACGTCCTCCCAGTAGCCCTCGGCGATGGCCCCGTAGAGGGCGATGTCGCCTTCGAGCAGGTCCGGGAAGACCTCGCTGGAGAAGTCGACCGGTCGATCGGGGGCGATGTGGTCGAAGATCTGGGGCTCGAGCACGAAGATGCCCGTGTTGATGGTGTCGCTGAACACCTGGCCCCAGGTCGGCTTCTCCAGGAAGCGGTCGATGCGGCCGTCCTCGCGGGTGATCACGATGCCGAACTCGAGCGGGTTCTCGACGTGCACCAGCCCGATGGTGGCCATGGCCTGGCGCTTCTGGTGGAGCTCGATGATGGCGCCCAGGTCGATGTCGGTGAGGACGTCACCGGAGATGACCAGGAACGGCTCGTCCAGCTCGTCCATGGCGTTGCGCACCGAGCCCGCGGTGCCGAGGGGTGACTCCTCGGTGGCATAGGTCATGTGCACGCCGAACTCGGAGCCGTCGCCGAAGTAGGTGCGGATGGCGTTGGCCATGAACGCCACGGTGACCACGATGTCGTCGATGCCGTGGCGCTTCAACAGCTCGACCACGTGCTCCATCATCGGGCGGTTGACCAACGGCAGCATCGGTTTGGGCGCGTTGGAGGTCAGGGGACGCAGCCGGGTGCCCTCGCCGCCAGCCATGATCACGGCCTTCATGGGCAGAACCTACCCGGCGGCCCGCGCCGCCCGCCCTTCGCGCAGGGCGCGCAGGCCGATCGGCACGTAGGTGGCCGCCGCCCAGTACGACAGCACCAGCCCGGGGATGCCCACCAGCCACCCCAGCACGGAGAACAGCGGGGCGATGGCCCACGTGGACGACCCGGCCAGGAAGAACGGGAAGGCGAACATGAGCGAGAAGGTGCCCGCCTTGCCCACCCAGGTCACGTCGATGCGCCTGGCCCCGAGCAGGGCCAGGGTGATCACGGCCGCCGACACGAACACCTCGCGGGCGATGACCGCCCAGCAGAACCAGGCCGGCGCCGCGCCGCCCACGACCAGGATGCCGCCCACACCCACGAAGAACAGCAGGCGGTCGGCCACCGGGTCGAGCACCTTGCCCAGGTTGGAGACCTGGTGGAGGTGGCGGGCCGCGTAGCCGTCCACCCAGTCGGTGGCCCCGAGCAGCGCCAGCAGGACCGCCGCCGCGCCGCGGTTGTCACGTCCGAAGAGCAGGTACAGGAAGAGGGGCAGGCAGGCCAGCCGCACCACGGTGATCAGGTTGGGCAGGGTGAGGATGGCCGACTCGTCGCCGGCCGATTCCTCGGTGGACGCCATGAGGTCAGCCTACGATCCGGCGATGACCACGATCTTCACCCGCATCATCGACGGCGAGCTGCCCGGGCGGTTCGTGTGGCGCGACCCGCGGTGCGTCGCCTTCCTGTCCATCAACCCCCTCCAGCCCGGCCACACCCTGGTGGTCCCGGTGGCCGAGGTCGACCGCTGGACCGACCTCGACGCGGAGCTGGCCGGCCACCTCATGTCGGTGGCGCACGTGATCGGTGGGGTGCAGCAGCGGGTGTTCCAGCCCGAGCGGGTCGGGCTCATCATCGCCGGCTACGAGATCGACCACTGCCACCTGCACGTGGTCCCCACCCGGGCCATGGGCGACTTCGACTTCGCCCGCGCCGCCCAGGACCCGGACCCGGCCGAGCTCGACGAGGCGGCCGAGCGGTTGCGGGCCGGCCTGCGGGCCGACGGCCACCGCCAGGTGAGCGACTGACCGACCTGCGGCGTCGGTGCGTCAGCGATGGCGCGCCAGCACCACGATGCCCAGGTCGTCGGAGCGCTTGGTGAAGCCCTCCTTGGCCACCGCCACCTCGAAGGCGGCCTCCTGGGCTGCGGTGGCCGATCCCAGGTCGTGGCGGTCGACCATGATCACGTCCACCCCACGAGTGGCCTGGGCCGCGGCCTTGGTCGGGTCGCCCAGGCTGTGGGTGTCGAGCGCGTAGAGCGTCTGGCGCTGGGCCAGCAGCATCAGCAGCGACGAGCTGGCCCGCACCGAGGAGGTGGCCGAGACCGAGTCGCGGGCCTCGAGCCGGGCACCGTCGGCGGCGTCTCGACCGCCCCAGTCCCACGGCGTGCGATAGGGCGTGCTCGGTGCGATGAGCACGTAGAACGACAGGCAGGCCAGCAGCACGGTGATGAGCACCCGTCGGTCGACGGTCACCTTCTCGACGCTGCGCCTACCCAGCCGGGCCAGCCCCATCGGCGTGGCCAGGAAGATGAAGGCGGTGATGGCCACGGCCTGTGGCCCGTAGCGCGTGGCGGGCGACACGTCGCCGGCCAGGTAGACGAGCTGGAGGGGCACCACGGGCAGCAGGTAGCGCGGCGAGAGGAAGGGAAGGAAGAGCACCGGCGCGAACAGGTAGACCAGCAGCCGGAAGTTGTCCTGGTCGAACATGTTGCCCAGCAGCCGGGCCGGGTCGCGCACCATGCCCCACGCCACCGCGCCGGGCGAGTGGCCGTAGGCGGAGTAGGCGGCCAGCTGGGTCACGCCGGCATGGCCGATGTGGGGTTGGAGCACGAACAGGAAGCCGAGGGCCCACACCGCCCCGGCCACGGCGGTGATGGCACCGCGCCGCCGATAGCCCTGGACCATCAGCAGGACGCCCAGCCCGGCGATGGCCAGACCCAGGTCGGCCCGGCACGCCACGGCGATCACCGCGCACAGGGCGAAGCGGCGCCAGTGCTCGGACAGGCCGAAGTAGGCGGCGCCGACCAGGAAGGGCAGTGCCACCGTCTCGGGGTGGAACCCGTCGAGGTTGAGCGTCTGGACGATCGGGTAGACGGCGAAGACCAGCAGCACGATGAGCGCCGAGCCGGCCCGCAGGTTGGCCAGCCGTCGGGCCACCCGCCACAGGGGCACCACCGTCAGGGCCAGAGCCAGGGACTGGATGGTGAGCAGCAGCGGGATGGCCGGGATCGTCCGGCTCAGCTCGGCGATGGGCCAGAAGGCGAACGCGCCCTGCTGGGAGAACACGTTGGTGCCGCTGGTGACGGTGGTGACCGGGTCGTGGCCGTGGCGGATCAGCCACGACGCCTGCGTGTAGGCGGCCAGGTCTGGCGCCCCGATCAACGACCGGGCCTGGGCCAGCGACAGCAGGGCCAGCACCACGAACAGCACGGCCGCCACCGACCACGGCAGCACCCGGTCCGAGGCCGGGCTGTCCAGCCTGCCCTGCCAACGCAGGATGAGGTTGTCCGCCCGTCGGCGGAAGGTCAGGGTCAATCTGTCCCGACCTGCTCGACCTCGACCTCGTCGAGCAGCTGGGGTCCCTGGTGGCGCACGTTGTTGACCTCGGTGCTGACCGGACGCAGCTCGATGAGCTCAGGGGGGGCCGGCACCAGGAACCGGCCCAGCAGGTCGAGGTCGTCGACCGCCGGGTCGAGCCAGGTCTGCCAGGTGTCGGGCGGCAACATGATGGGCATGCGGTCGTGCACCGGGCGCATCTTCTCGTTGGCCGCCCCGGTGATGATGGTGCACGAGTGCAGCTCCCCCTCACCGCCGGGGCTGCGCCACACCTCCCACAGGCCGGCGAAGGCCATGGGCTCGCCGTCGGGGCGGTGGATGTACATGGGCTGCTTGGCCTTCTGGCCCGGCACCACCTTCCACTCGTAGAACCCGTCGGCCGGGATGATGCAGCGGCGCTTGGCCAGGGCGGGCTTGAACGCTCCCTTGGTGGCGAGGGTCTCGGATCGGGCGTTGATCATCCGGTTGCCCACCTTCGGATCCTTGGCCCAGCGCGGCACCAGTCCCCAGTGCAGCCTCTCGAGCCGTCGAACTCCCCCGTCGACCAGGACGGCGTAGACGTCCTGGGTCGGCGCCACATTGTAGTTGGGCTCGGTCGCGTGCTCGCCGTCGTCGACCGCGTCGAAGTAGCGCGCGATCTCGTCGGGCGGGGACGCAGAGACGAAGCGACCGCACATCTTCGCAACGCTACTTCTGCGTCAGGATGACGGGCGCGGCGGCTTCACGTGGGCGACGGTGCGGGGCAGGAAGTACTTGCCGATCACCGGGATGCTCATGAACCCCTCGACGCCGCCGTAGAGCAACCCCACCCGGGGCAGGGCCCGGACGTCGTCGTAGACGATGACCCGGGGCACCCAGGTCGGGTAGAACCGCTGGTTGAAGGCCTTGAGCGACTTGATCTGGTAGAAGGGGTTGAACAGCTCCAGGACCTGCTTGGCCAGCCGCTGGCTCAGCGAGTAGTGGATGTCCTCGTAGAACAGGCGGCCCCAGGCCGCGAAGTTCATCGACAACCGCTCGAGCCCCTCGGCGTCGAGCGCCATGATCGTGCGGGTGAGCAGGAACTCGGTCATGCCGTTGGGCGTGTCGGGGTCGCGGCGCATGAGGTCGAGCGTGTAGCCCGGTGCGTCCCCGTACACCGGCACGATGCGCAGGAAGCCACCCGCCTGGTCCTGCTCGTCGAGGGCCACGCACAGGCGGAACTCGGCGTTCTCGCCCTCGACGTCGCGGCTGAGCGTCATGGTGAAGCCCCGCTCGGGGGCCTTGCCCCGCCACTTGGCGCTCAGGTCGTTGAGCGAACGGATCAGCTCGGGCGAGGCGTCGGTCTCGGTCACCATCTCGAAGCGGTAGGTGCGCTCGACGCGCTGGGCCGACTGTCGGATGCTCTTCCACCTCTTGCCCTTGAGGCTGAAGCCCCGGCAATCCACCACGGCCTCGTCACCCAGGTAGAAGGTGTGCAGGCCGTGGTCGACGTAGAGGTCGCGCGTGCTCTCCAACACGGCCAGGAAGGCCACCCCCCAGGCGCGGTTGCGACACATGTCGAGGAACTCGTCGATGACCAGCTCGATCGACTCGGGTCGTCCGATGGGGTCGCCCGACGCCAGGGCGTAGCGGCCGATGTAGGTGTAGGCGATCATTGCCTCGCCGTCGGAGGAGAAGAAGAAGCTCTTGTCATCGCGCAGGGCGAAGTAGGCCAGGGTGTCGGTGCCGTAGGCGTGGACCAGGCGGCTGGCGTGCTCCCAGGCCCCCTCCTCCTGCTGGGGTCGGGCCACGATCGGGCGGAACAGCAGGGCCAGGGCGATGATCAGGCCCAGCAGGCCGGCGGCCAGCAGGGTGCCCCGGAAGGCGCGTTCGATGAACTCGCTGTGGAAGTCGTAGGGGCCCGGAACGCCGACCAGCCCGCTGAGGATGGCATCGAGGGTGCGCCCGATGGTGGGGGGCGGGTTCACGTGGTTGCGCTGGGCGAAGATGAAGCCGAACCCGTACAGGAACACGGCCCCGAAGTAGAGGGGCAGGAACCGGATGAACTGGAACAGGGTCGGCGGGTCGGGCGGGGCCTGGAAGTCGCGGCGGCTGATGAGCAGGAGCACCAACATGGCCGCCGACAAGCCGGCGGACAGGGGCCGGTCGAGACGAGCCAGGTTGGCCACGATGTTGACGGTGAACAGCACCACGGCCACCTGCCAGGCCCGGTGCTTGCGCCGCCCCAGCTGGCCGGCCAGGAACAGCAGGAGCAGGCCGACCAGCATGGTCACCACCCGGCCGCTGACCCGCAGCGGCAGCGGGACGTAGCGATAGGCGCTGGCCAGGCGCTCGGGGACGCGGGGCAGGGTGGACAGCACCAGCAGCGCGCCCGACAGCGCGGTCAGCCAGCCGATGATCCGCGCCCGCAGCGGACGGTGGCTCATGGGTTCAGCCGGGGGGCGGGCCGTCACCCAGGCCCGGGAAGTCGTCCTCGGTGAGGGTGGTCTCGGGTCGCAACGTCGGGAACAGGATGACCTCGCGGATCGAGTCCACCTCGGCCAGCACCATGGTCAGCCGGTCGATGCCCATGCCCATGCCACCGGCGGGGGGCATGCCGTACTCGAGGGCCCGGATGTAGTCGAGGTCGACGTCGCTGGCCTCGGCGTCGCCGGCGGCCTTGGCCTCGGCCTCCTGGCGGAAGCGGGCCAGCTGCTCGACGGGGTCGTTGAGCTCGCTGTAGGCGTTGGCCAGCTCGCGGCCGGCCACGATCACCTCGAAGCGCTCGACCAGGTTCGGGTCGGAGCGGTGCGGCTTGGCCAGCGGCGAGGTCTCACGCGGGTAGTCGTAGACGATCACCGGCCCGTCGACCCGGGTCTCGACCAGCTCGTCGTAGGCCTCGAGGGTGAGCCGACCGGCGCCCCACGACTCCTCCCAGCCCAGGCCGAGCTGGTCGAGCACGGCTCGGGCCTGGGCGACGGGCATGCCCGCATGGAGGGTCACGCCCAGCTCCTCGGCGATCAGTTCGGTCATGGTGGCGCGCCGCCAGGGCGGGGCCAGGTCGATCTCGACGCCGCGCAGCACGACGGTGGTGCGACCGATGGCGGCCTGGGCCGCGCTGGCCACGAGGTTCTCGGTCAGCACCATCATGTCGGTGTAGTCGTCGAAGGCGGCGTAGGCCTCGAGCATGGTGAACTCGGGGTTGTGGCGGGTGTCGATGCCCTCGTTGCGGAAGATGCGCCCGATCTCGAAGACCCGCTCCATGCCGCCCACGATGAGCCGCTTGAGCGGCAGCTCCAGGGCGATGCGCAGGTAGGTGTCGAGATCGAGGGCGTTGTAGTGGGTGATGAAGGGGCGTGCGGTGGCGCCGCCCTGCACCAGGTTCAGCATCGGGGTCTCGACCTCGATGTAGCCCTGGTCGTCGAGGGCGCGACGCAGCGCGGCCACCGCCCGGCCCCGCACCTCGAGCACGCGGCGGGCTTCGGCGTTGACCACCAGGTCGACGTAGCGCTGGCGGTAGCGCCGGTCGACGTCGCTCAGCCCCTTCCACTTGTCGGGCAGGGGGCGCAGGGCCTTGGACAGCAGCTCGAAGCCGGTCAGCTTCACCGACAGCTCGCCCTTGCGGGTGGCCATGACCGTGCCGGCCGCGCCCACCCAGTCACCCCGGTCGAGGTCGCCGAAGGCGGCGAAGGCGTCGTCGCCGATGACCGACTTCGACACGAAGAGCTGCACCTCGTCCTCGCGGTCGCGCAGGGTGGCGAAGATGAGCTTGCCCTGGTCGCGCTTGAGCATGAGGCGGCCGGCCACGCGCACGGCGGTGTCGGTCTCGGCCCCGGGCTCGAGGTGGCCGAACTGGCGGCGCAGCTCGCCCAGGGTGCGATCGCGGTCGAACCGGGGTGGGTAGGGCACCACTCCCCCGGCGCGCAGGTCGGCCACCTTGGCCAGGCGCTGGCGGCGGATGGCGCGGGCCGCGGAGGCTTCGGCCGCCGCATCCTCCGCCTCGTCCTGGGGCCCGTCGTCGCCGTCGGGCGAGGCGGACGGATCGTCGCTCATCAGGACCGCGACGCTACAGGGTGGCCCTGGATCGATCGCGCCATCGCTCTAGGCTCCCGACGTGACCCCGTCACTGGCTGATACCCCGGCGTTCGAGGCCATCAGCGCCAAGGCGTACGAGCACCCGGCCGACCGGGCGGCCACCTCGGCGCTGCGCTCCATCCCGCTGATGGACAAGGTGGTCAAGCGTCTGGCCGACCTGAGCCACGAGCGGCGGTTGCGCCAGATCCTGGTCGGCGACTCGGTGCGCATCGGCGAGCACCAGGTGCCCGACCTGTGGGGCCGCTACGGCGAGTGCGCCCGCATCCTCGACCTCGCCCCGGTGCCCGCGCTGTACGTGACCCAGGCGCCCATGGCCAACGCCATGACCGTGGGCAGCCACACGCCGATGGTGGTGCTGGCCTCGGGCCTGGTGACCAGCTATGCGCCCGACGAGGTCGACGCGGTGATGGCCCACGAGCTGGGCCACGTGCTGTCGGACCACGTCTACTACACGACGGCCATGGTGCTGCTGGGACGGTTCCTGGCCGGATCGATGCCCAAGCCGCTGGTGGGGCTGCCGGTCCGGGGCATCTACCTGGTGCTGCTGGAGTGGGCGCGGGCGGCCGAGCTGTCGTCGGACCGGGCCAGCGCGTTGGTGACCGGGGATCCCCTGGTGCCGTGCCGCATGCTCATGCGCCTGGCGGGTGGCGCCATCGAGGGCATGAGCGTGGACGCCTTCATCACCCAGGCCACCGACTACCACGACGAGGAGGACCTGTTCGCCCGTTGGGGTCGGGCGTGGCTCGAGTTCGGGCTGACCCACCCGTTCGCGGTGCGGCGGGTGCGGGAGCTCATCTTGTGGGTGCAGGGTGGGGACTTCGACCGGGTGCGCTCGGGCGTGTACCCGGTGCGGGGCCAGGAGGTGCCGCCCACCGCCGAGTTCGAGGCGGCGGTGGTCCACTACCGCGAGCGCTTCCTGGGCATGGTCGACCAGGTCACCGGGGGCGCCCAGCGGATGCTGGCCCAGCTCGACGACTGGCTCCAATCACGCGGCTCGGCGACGGATCCCGACGACGACGACCACGGCTTCGACCTGCCCTGACGCGCACGGTGGGCGGTCGGGCAACTGCGTCGGAGGGTCGGTCGGGAGCGAGTAAGGTGGCTCCTTCACGGGCTGTGGCGCAGCTTGGTTAGCGCGTCGGTCTGGGGGACCGAAGGTCGTGGGTTCAAATCCCGCCAGCCCGACCAATCACGATAAGGGATCGCGGTCTCGGCGGTGGTCTCGAGAAAGCGGCCCGGTCCGCGGTGAGTCCGCGAGAACCTCGCGCTACGCCTCGTCCAAGCCGTCCGTCGACACCCTCGACGACGACCCCACCCTGGTCAGCGTCACAAGAACGCCGCCGTGACCAGCACCAAGCCGAGCGCCGCAACCGCGATGAAGAACCACGTCCACGATCGCCACGACACATCGAAATGAAGCGGCGAGGGTGGCCGCTTCGACCGCCGGTTGACCGCCGACGCGAGTGCACCGACCAGCCCGAGCCCCATGAACACGAACCCGACGAACGCCACCGCCAGCTGCCTCCACAGCTCATGGGCACGACCTCTTGCCTTTCACCCGTCACCCATCGACGCAGCCCGGCCCCCTCATCTCGCAGGACGCTGCCGCGGCCCCGAACTCCTTCTCGCAGCCATCTTGCTGGCACGCGAAGCAGCCACTTCAGCCTCCGTCGGGCGACGCCTCTGCCGAACTCGTCCTGCGTCGCGTGGCCGGTACCGGGGATAGGCGAACAGGGCCAAGCCGATGGAAAGCGGGGCCACGGCGAGGCACAGGAGAGCCGGGTGACCGTTGACCGCGGTGATGACGAAGAAGACGACGGAGAGCAGCGCGCCGAACACGCCGCCTTGATAGGCGTAGGTCCAACCGGGAAGCCGGCCACGACCCATTCCGAGGAGGTCAGCCGCCTTGGAGTCCCGCCACGCGCCGCCGCTCATGCGGCGGCACGCTAGCTGTCGCTCGCACGCAAGGCACCACGACCTCCCCTGGCCCGCGACGGCACGTCCCGGGGTCAGGTCTCCAGAGCTTTCGCCAGCCGGTCGAGGGTGCTGTCCATGGTCTGGCGGTTGCGGGCCCCGCGGTCGTCGATGCCCGAGACCTGCTTGCTGAACTCGAGAGCCGATTCGGGGCGCAGGTCCTCGCTCCACTCGGTCACCCGGCACCCCGCCGCCGTCGGCTCGATGCGATAGCCCCAGGTCGAGTAGTGGAAGTCGTGCATCGTGCACTCGAAGGCGAAGGCGCGTCCGGGCTCGGCCTCGATGATCCGACCCTGGGTGGTCCACTCCTTGTCGCCGTTGCGGTTGTGGCCGTCGAAGGTGGCGCCCACGGCGGCGCCCGCCACCCCGTCGTGCCACTCGCAGCGCACGCACTCCTCGGACCACTCCCCCATGCGGGTCACGTCCGAGATGGCGGCGTAGACCGCCTCGGGCGACGCCTGGATCTCACGGGACACCTCGAGTTGATCAGCCATCGACCGAGTACAGCACACCCAGCGGCTGCACCGGCAACCGACCGGTACGGTGTGGTCCCATGGGCGCGGACCACCGGCGACGACCATCGTGATCTTCCACCACCACCACCACGGCTCCGAACCGGCCCACGCGGCGGACGAGGTCGCCCTGTTGGCCCAGTTCCTCGACATCGCCCGCTCCTACGACGGCATCACCGCGGCCGATGGCCACCCGATCCCGATCATCCTCAAGGCCGACGAGCGGATGCTGGCCACGCTGGAAGGAGCCACCCTGGTCGAGCCCCGCAAGGGGCCCGGGCACTGGGAGGGCCGCAGCCAGGGCGTGTCGGTGCACGTCCCGGGCACCCGCTCGATGCGCTACCGCGTCGGCGCCTCCCACGGCACCTTCGTGCAGGGGGTGGAGAAGCCGACCGCGATCGATGTGGGCACCTTCACCCTGACCACCACCCGAGCCGTGTTCGCCGGCTCCCAGCAGACACGCGAATGGGCGTGGGCCAAGCTGATCAGCGTCACCCACGCCGCCGACGCCCACTGGACGATGCTGTCGGTGTCCAACCGGCAGAAGGTCTCGGGCATCGCCTACGACGCCGAGCACGAACCGTGGTGCCGCTTCTGGATCGACTTCGCCGTGGCCCGAGCCACCGGCGGGCTCGACCAGCTGCGCGCCACCTTGGAGGGCGAGCTCGCCGCCCTGGCTCCGCCACCGCCGACACCGACAGCCCCTCCCCCGCCCTCGTCAGACTGAAGGCTCCCCCGGGGCCGGAGGGTCCGCCAGCTGCTCGCGCAGCTCGATCACCGCTTCATCCAGCAGCTCTCGGGTCTGATCGAGGAGGTCGACCAGCAGCGCGAGGAGGACCTGGGTCGCGTCGAGCCGCGTCGACTCCCTGGCTGACAAAGATGCCCCCTCTCCCCTCGCGCTCGGCCCGCCCCCGAAGCCGACCACGTTGCCGGCAGGTCTAGCACCTGTGGAACGCGTTCGCCTGCTCGTCGCCGGCCCGTGCTCATCCGAGTTCCGGCACGGCGTGACGCGCCGTCCGGTACCATTCGCCGCCCATGCGGTACGAGCGGCTGAAGGGCCTCGAACGGCACCTCCCGACCGCCTTGGCGGGCCCGTTGCGCCGGCGATGGCGATGGCGATCCACGCTGGGCGATCCTGAACAGCACGTCGGCCGCGAGCTGTGCGATCCGAACCGGATCCCGGTCGACGTGGGTGCCGGCAAGGTCTCCGTCAACAACTTCGTGTTCGTGACCCGCCCGGGCGCCGTGGCCGGGCTGCTCGACCGTCGGCTCTAGGCGGTCCGGGACGTGGCACCGCCGGCCCCGAGGACGCGATGATCGTCACGCTCTCGAACCGGAACCTTGACCCGGGCACGAACTGGCCCACCCTGGGACCCCCGCTGCTCGAGCCCCTCGCCGAGCGCACGGGACGTCCGATCGTGGCCCCGCCGCCGGTGCGACCCCTCGACCTCGCGGCCTGGGGTCGGACCCTGCGGGCGGTGCAGGACGCCGACACGGTCTTCTGGATGCAGATCAGCGCCCGTCCCGAGTGGCCCGTGTGGTGTGCCGCCCACGCCCGGCTGCTGCGGCGGACCCGGCGGTCCGCCCTGGTGATCGACGGCTGGCGACCGGCGGTGACCAAGATCGGCCGCCTGGCCGTGGCCCAGCGCCTCGACCCGTGCTTCGTGGCCATGCGGGAAGCTCGTGACGAGCTCACCCACCGGTTCCCGCGAGGTCGCTTCGAGTGGTTGCCCTTCGGCGTCGACACCGATGTCTTCGTCGACCACGGCGCCGAGCGCGACCTCTTCGCCTACTGGATGGGTCGCCGTTACGAACCCCTGCACCGCGCCCTCACCCACTACTGCCGCGAGCGTGGCCTGCGCTACCACCAGACCGTGGGGGGCGAGGTGACCTCCCCCGCCGAGCTCGGGCGCCTGGTGGCCCGCAGCCGCTACTTCGTGGTCACCCCACCCGACCTGGACGACCCCCGGCGCACCGGCGGGTTCAGCCCGCTGGTGATGCGCTACCTCGAGGGCCTGGCCGCCGGTGCCCGCCTGCTCGGGGTCCTCCCCGGCAGCGGCGAGTTCGAGACGCTGCTGCCCACCGACGCCATCCTGCAGGTGGCGCCGGACGGGTCTGACCTGGCCGCCCGCCTGGACGCCGACCGGGACGACCTCGCCGGACGCCAGGCGGTGCTGGCCGCCCAGGCCATCGTGCGCCGGGAACACTCGTGGCGACGTCGGGCCGAGCGCATATTCGAGGTCCTCGAGGGCTGAGCGCGATCCGTCCGGGTCAGCAACCACCGGGCGACGGGGCCGGGATCGAAGCCACCGTCCCGTCGGCCGAGTGGTTGCGCCCTCCCCACACGTTGCCGGTCGTGGTCGGGGTCCAGGCGGCCACCGTACCCGGGTAGCCGTAGCCGTCGTTCTTGGCCAGGGCCAGGGCGTCGTCCTCGAAGGTCTCGTTCGAGTTCGTGCCCTGCGGGCAGTTCCCCTCGATGTTGAACCCGCTGCCGCCATCCAGGTAGCTGCTGGCGAGCGAGGTCAGGTTGGTGTTGGCGTTCTGGAACACCGCGGCCGACGTGTTGGCCGTGGACCCGCGGGGATCGGCCTCGGTGCCGGCGTCAGCCGAGAACCAGTCGTGGGTGAGCATCACGCCCGAGGTGTTCCACAGGTAGACGTCCTCGTTGTGCACGTAGGGGTCGGTGGGGTCGCCCGTGAGCACGGTGTGGCACAGCGAGCAGGGGGCCATGGAGTCGGCGATGCGCACGTTCGTGGAGGTGTCGGTGGTGGAGGTGGTGGGCCCGGGTCCGAACGCCTCGAAGTCGTGGGCGTAGCCGAACACGTTGACGTTCTGGGCCCAGATGTCGGTGCCGCCGACGCCGTAGACGTCGGTGCAGTCCTGGTGGGCGCTGACCACGTCGCAGCCGTAGCCGTCCACGGTGACGTACAGCAGGTGGACCGGGGCGAAGTGGCTGCGTGACCCGGTCCCGGTCTGGATGGTGGCGCCCGACTCGCGAGACGATCCGTTGCCGCCGTCGCCTCCGGTGTCGCAGGTCGGAGATCGGTCGATGAACGCGTCGTCCACCAGCGTTGCCCCGCCCACGTGCACGTTCACGCAGCCGTGGATCAGGGCGTGGACCACCTGGCCGTAGATCGGGAGAGGGCCCGACCCGGTGAGCACCGGCCCCTGGCAGGTGCCGCCGTGGACGGTGGTCGAGGTGGCGAACAGGTCGATCTCGACCGGCTGGGTCGCGGTCCCGCACCGGGTCACCAGGTTGGGGTCGGTGCTCGGGTCCTGGGCGTCGGGATGGGCCGAGCCCTGCGTCCAGGGCTGCCCGTGATCGATGGCGAAGCCCAGCACGCCGGTGTGGCGCTGCCAGCACTGGCGGGCCCCATCCGAACCGTCCTCGGCGCAGGCGGGGGCTGACGTGGTGTTCGAGGTGGCCAGGTGGGCGGCAGCCGGATCTCCCACCGGGCCTTCGGCGCCTCGCCCGGAGCTGGCGCAGCTGGCGCAGCTGGCGGCCAGCACCCCCACGACCGCGGCGAAGACGGCCAGTCGACGGCCGATGGGCCCGCGCCGGTGGCGGTTCAGCAAGGTCTCAGGCCCGCTTCAGGTGGACTTCAGGCGCGGGTACGACCCTGGAGCACCGACCGCTCGAGCGGGAGTTCCACCATGTCTGTCGCGGAGACCCAGATGGCCGGCGCCCTCCAGACCGGCACGGATTCACGAACGTTCTCCTTCGACCCCGTCGCGCTCCAGACCATGGCGAGCGAGCTGGCGGACGGCTACCGCGGCGCCGAGCCCTTCCCCCACGTGGTCATCGACGGCTTCCTGCCCCGGCAGCTGATCGACGACGTCAAGGCCGAGTTCCCAGAGCCGGGTGACCTGGAGTGGCAGCGGTTCAGCACCCGCCAGGAGCGCAAGCTGGCCACCGACGACACCACCCGGATGACACCGGTCATCAAGCACCTGCTCTACGAGTTCAACTCCGCCACCATGGTGCGCTTCCTGGAGCGGCTGACCGGCATCCGGGGACTGATCCCCGATCCCTACTACTGGGGTGGGGGTCTCCACCAGATCGAGCCCGGCGGTCACCTCGCCGTCCACGCCGACTTCAACCGGCACGAGCAGCTGCGCCTGGACCGGCGGCTGAACCTGCTGGTGTACCTCAACGACGACTGGGATCCCCGCTGGGGCGGAGCGCTCGAGCTCTGGACGCCGGACATGTCCACCATGAGCCGCAGCATCCTGCCCCTGGCCAACCGCTGCGTCATCTTCAACACCACCGACCACAGCTACCACGGGCACCCCGAACCGCTGGCCTGCCCACCCGGGCGCACCCGCCGATCGTTGGCGCTGTACTACTACTCCAACGGCCGGCCCCGGGGCGAGGCCAGCGAGTCGCGGTCGACGTACTTCCAGCCGCGCCCCGACGAAGCGTGGAAGCGGACGCCGTTCGACGCCCGGCGCACGGCCCACCGCCTGCTGCCCCCGGTCGTGCTCGACGGCCTGCGGTCGGTGAAGGAGCGCGTGGCCGACCGGCGTGCCTGACCTCCTGGTCAGCCGCAGACCACCCCGATGCAGGGCGAAGCAGAACGGCGGCTGATGTTGGCACCGCCGTCGACGATGCCTGTGCCCGAGAGGTTGTCCACCCACGGGGCGTTGATGGCGATGCCACCTGCGCCGTCCACCTTGTTGCCGGTGAGGGTGACCGGACCCCCGAGGTAGGGGGTCGGTGGGGTGGCGTGGCCCACGATGTGGATGCCGTCGCCACCGCTGTTGAGCACCCGGTTGCGGATCAGCGCGAGCTCGCCCAGGTTGGTCAGGGCGCCGGTGATGCTGATGCCGGCGCCGGTCGGACGGCTGATGGCGTTGCCGTGGATCTCGCCGGTCACGTCGTTGGCGAACTCGCCACCCTGTCCCAGCACGCCGGCGATGCCGTCGGTCGGGCTGGCCACGATCAGGTTGTGGTCGATGACGATATTCATCTGGCTGTCGAGGTCCGAGAACGAAATGCTGCCGGTGCCGACGAAGTTGTTGGCGACCGTGGTATCGCCACTGAACACGTGAATCGAACCGTTCCAAATGGTGTTGGCCACCACCCGGGCGCCCACCCCCGAGCTCCACAGGTCGCCGTGGATGGTCACCCCACGGACGTTGTTCGCCGCCCGGACCGAGGCCAGCCCCACTGACCCCTGCACGACGCCGTTGCGCAGCTTGATCGGGCCCACGGCCAGGATGGCGCACAACGGGCCCACCTGGCCGAACCGGCAGGCGGCGTTGGGCGTGGTGATGGTCAGCGAATGACCACCCAGGTCGATGAAGATGGGTGTGGTGTCGGAGCTGGAGCCGATCACGAAGCTGCTGTCGCAGGTCAGATCGGCGTCGAGGTGCACGTCGGTGGTGGGGTTCACCCCGCATTGCAGCGTGGCTCCGGTGGTTGCCGAAGCCTGGACGACCGTCACGGTCATCGCCACCAGGGCGATGACCGTGGCTGCCGCGAGACGGCGGATGAGCATGGGGCCGAGCATAGTAGCGGTCGCCTGCTCGCCCATGGATCATCCGCGCTGGCAGGTCATTTCCCTATTACCACAATGCGCATTCAGTCAAACACGGAGCGTGGCCTGGAGGCGGACCGGTGCGGGATCAAGCCGTCGGTTCGGCCACCAAGACGTAGCCCACGCTGCGGATCGTCTTGATGACGCGCGGCCCGTGCTCCTCGAGCTTGGCCCGCAGGTGGCTGACGTGCACCTCGACCAGGTTCGGGTCGGACAACGCGAAACCCCACACCGCGTCGAGCAGCTGCGCCTTCGACAGCACCTGGCCGGCGTGGCGGCAGAAGGTGTACAGCAGGCGGTACTCGAGGTTGCGCAGCTGCAGCACGTGCTCGCCCCGCCAGGCCACATGGGCCCGGTCGTCGATGCGGATGTCGCCCACCTCGAGGACGCTCGACGGCAACGCCTTGGATCGACGCAACAGCGACTGGACCCGGGCCAGAAGCTCGGCCATCGAGAAGGGCTTCACCAGGAAGTCGTCGGCGCCGACCTTGAGGCCGGTCACCCGGTCCTCGACCCGGGTCGACCCGCTCACGAACATGACCGGCAGGTCGCTCATGGCCCGCAGGCGCCTCGTGATGCTGACGCCGTCCGGCCCCACCGGGAGGTCGAGGTCGACGAGGGCCAGCGACGGCCTGAAGCCGGCGAAGCTCTCATCGAGCGACGTCCCGTCTGTCTCCGTCCGGACCTGGTAGCCCTCGGACCCCAATGCCATGGCCAAGGCTTCGCACATGAAGGGGTCGTCATCGATCACCAGCACGCGTGGTGCCGCTGTGCTCATTCGCCCGGCATCTCCCTCTGAGCCTGATCACTCATCTCCGTCGTCATGATCGCGTGGATCACCCCCATTTGGAAAGGAACTTCAGCAACTCTTCAGGAAGTTCGCTTCGCGCATTTCAGCCTTCGAGCCCACCCTCAGAGGCTTGTGGGCAACGGGGATCGGGAGGGGGCAGTGGCATACCCACGCCGCTCCCTTCCCCCGTGCTCATGTGGGCGACCTGCGACTCATTTCCGTCTCGTCGTGTCGCCACCTGATCTGGGGCTGACCGGCTCCCGGCTCATCCCGGAGGCCCACTGCGACCAAGGGCCATCCCACCGGGGTGCGGTCCGAGATGCCGGTCAGCCCCAGATCATCCACGCCACCGCCACCTGGCCGGACACCTGGGCCGACGCCCCCATCCGTTGGCCCGACCTGGAGACCCCCGCGATGTTGCTGGCGATGGTGGCCGGATGGCTGCCGCTGCCCGTGCTGGTGGTCGACGGATCTGCATCAGCCGTGTACGGCAACCGAGCCTGGGCGGCGGTCAGCGGGCTCAGCCCGGCCGCCTCGCTCGGCCCCGGTTGGCAGTCGGCCATCGATCTGGGGGGCCGCCAGGCCACCAGCCAGCGGGTGGCCGCCGTCGGCGGACGCGCCTGCGAGGTCACCCTGGTCCACGTGGCCGATCCGAGGCCCCGTCGGACCCGCCTGCTCATGGAGCCGCTGGTCGGCCTGGACGGCACGGCCCTGGGCAAGGTCCTGTGGCTGCCCGAGCTCGGCTCGCCCGATGAGGTGGCGGGCGACGTGGAGCCGGGCACGGGGCTCGAGGGCTGGGACGAGCACGCGGCCGTCGCCTTCGTGGCCTTGGTGGACGAGGTGCTCGAGGCGCACCAGCACGCCGCCACCACCATCGCCGTCCTGGTGGTCGAGATGGAGCTGGTGGCGCCGGCCGACGACGGCGACCCCCCGTGGGAGCCGGCCTGGGAGGTCGGGATCGACCAGGCCATGGTCGATCGCATCGCGCCGCGCCTTCGCGAGCGCCAGACGCTCCTGGTCGTGGGCCGCCACCGGATGGCCTTGCTGTGCGAGCAGGTCGACTCCTACCGGGAGATCATCGAGCTGGCCGAGCAGGTGGTCGAGATCTCCGACGACCCACCCCGGGTGGGGGGAACGGTCCGGTCCACGCGCCTGAGCATGGGCATCGCCTTCCCGCACCTGCCGGGTGGGAGCGCCAAGACCCTGGTGGCCCAAGCGGTCGGGGCGGCCGGTCTGGCCCGATCGCAGGGCGTCAGCGGCTACGAGGTGGTCATCGGCACCGGACCCGGCAGCAGCGACCTGACCAACCCGACGCGCGTTCAGAAACACCTCAGTGCCCCTTCAGTCAGGCTTCAGCCGGAGACGCCATCGTGATGACGTGATCTCCGAGGGCTGGGATGGTTGACGATGACCGCATGGACGTGGTCAACAAGGGCGTCCGACCCGCGTGAACGACGGCTGCGCCGAGCCAGGCGGTCCACTGCCGGTCCCCGCCAGGCGCGCTCCGGAGCCACCCCTGGACCACCGCTGCGCCGTCGCCTGATCACCATCGAGGCCTTGGCCCTGGCCGGCTCGTGGGCCCTGGCCCTGTCGATCGGCGACCTGACCGGTCGGCGAGAGGCCGGCGCGCTGACCATCGCCGTGCAGACCGCGGTCCTCACCGTCGCCGGCGTGGCCCTCTCGTGGGCCCTCGGCCTGTACCGGTCCCGGATCAGCGCGGTGCGCTCCGCCACCCTCGAGCGCCAGGCCACGGTGGCCGGGCTGCTCACCGCCCTGGCCTGGGGTCTGGGCAAGATGACCACCGCGGCCCCCGCCCTCTCGCCCGTCGTGATCGGCGGGCTGTCGAGCTTCGTCGTGCTGGTGGTGGTCCGCAGCTGCTTCGACGCCTGGGTCACGCTCCTGCGCCGCAGCGGCGAGCTGAGCCGCCCCGTGGTGCTGGTCGGCGCGGGCCGCGGGGTCAGCGACCTCGCACAACTCCTGGTCAGCCACCCCGAGATCGGCTATCGCACCGTCGGTCACGTCGACGACTTCCCCTCCGAGGACGGCGACGCCGGCCCGTGGCTGGGGACCCGCCGCTCGGCCGCGGCCGCCTCCAGCCGCAGCGGCGCCACCGGTGCCCTGGTGGCCGCCAACGGGATCGCCTCCGACGAGCTCAACGTGATCATCCGGGACGTCCACGCCGCTGGGCTGCACGTGCACCTCTCCAGTGGCCTGAGCCGGATCGAGCACCGGCGGGTGCGTCCGCTGCCCATGGCCCACGAGCCGTTCTTCTACCTGGAGCCGGCCGCCACCCGCCGCGGCGCGCTGGCCGCCAAGCGGGCCATGGACGTGGTGGGTGCGTCGCTCCTGTTGGTGGTCACCGCACCGGTCAGCCTGGTGGCGGCCATCCTGGTCAAGCTCGACGACCCAGGTCCGGTGCTGTTCCACCAGGTCAGGGTGGGCCGGGGCGGCTCGCCGGTGGTGATCCACAAGTTCCGGACCATGACCACCGACGCCGAGGCCCAGCTCGATGCCCTGGAGGCCCGCAACGTCCGCGGCGGGCCCTTCTTCAAGGTGCCCGACGACCCCCGGGTGACCCGGGTCGGGCGCTGCTTGCGGGCCAGCAGCATCGACGAGCTGCCCCAGCTGGTCAACGTGCTGCGGGGCGAGCTGAGCCTGGTCGGGCCCCGGCCCGCCCTACTGGCCGAGACGGCTCGTTTCGATCAGGCCTTCCTGGCTCGCCTGGACATGCGACCCGGCATCACCGGGCTCTGGCAGGTGGAGGCCCGGCACAACCCCTCGTTCGAGGCCAACCGCCACCTCGACCTCTTCTACATCGAGAACTGGCGTCTCGGCATGGACGCGGCCATCCTGCTGGCCACCGTCCACACGGTCGCCATCGACAGCCTGGGCGCACTCCGTCGGGCCCGTCGGCGTCGTCACGAGGGAGCGGCCCCGGATGAGGGGTCCGAGGTCTCCGCGTCCGAACCCCCGTCTCCGCTGGAGCTCGAGCCGGTCGAGATGGGCGCCTGATCGGGCGAGCCCCGGTCGTCGTCCGGGCTGACCCCGGGCCAGCGGGCCAACAGGCCGGCCACGACCACGATGAGCAGTGGATCGAGGGGCACCCGGAACCGCACCCGGGTGAAGAACACCGCCTGGGCCGGCGCCGACACCAGGTAGAGCACGATGAGCAGCTTCTCCAGCGCGTCAGGTCGATCGCGCCGCCAACGCACCAGGCGCAGGACGAAGAGGGCCAGCAGGGGCAGGTAGACGACCACGGCCAACGCCTGCTGGGCGCCGGAGTTCTGCGAATCGGTGCCCAGGCGGTCATATGGGGCGAAGTAGTTGAGCGTCTTCTCGGCGAACAGTCGACCGGCCCGCATCGGGTGCCCCTTGATCCAGTCCAGCGCCGCGGTGCGCAGGTAGCTGTCGGATCGGACCTCGTCCAGGTGCCGCTGCCCGATGACGCGCGTGTACCGGCTGATGTCGGCGTCCACCCCGGTGCGAGGACCGGCGTGGGGGCTGTTGCCCAGGACCAGGTTGATCCCGTTGTTGGTGGACACGGGGATGAAGCTGTGCATCTCGGCCGCGTTGCGGATCGTCCAGGCCAGCGGGAGCACGGCGGCCACGCCCACGATCAGCAGCGCGGCACCGACCTTCCGGGTGCGCCACACCAGCCAGACGGCCCCGATGAGCAGGGCCAGCAGGAAGGTGGGGATGGTCACGATCAGCACGCCGAAGGCCACCCCGGCGCCGATGGCCCGCCACCAGGGCGACGGGCAACCCGGGATGGCGGCCAAGGCCACGAGACCGACGAGCAGCAGGGCCATGCCCATGGTCTGGGGATACAGCGCCCCCATCGTGTAGAAGCCGATCGGGTACAGGGCCACGGCCGGCGCGGCCAGGGTGGCCGCCGCCCGGCCGCCGATGGCCCGGGCCAGCCACCAGGCGGCCCACACGGCCACGGCCAGGAAGATCACGTTGACGGCGCGCAGCACGAACACCGAGCCGCCGAGCTCGCGCAGGGCAGCCAGCAGGTACGGGTAGCCCGGCGGTCGGTAGGCCGACGGGTTGACGCCGTCCAGGCTGTACACCCCGGTCTTGGTCAGGTTGGACGACAGGCGCAGGTAGTCGGCCTCGTCGGCGAAGCGGACGCGCGTGCCGAGGCTGGCGCAATAGGCCGCCCCGGCCACCGCCACCACCGCCAGCGAGGCCACCAACGAACCGGTCGACCACCCCGCCAATCGCTCCTGCCAGGCCGTCCACCGTCGCACCGCTGGCTCCTCGTCGTGACCGGCCACCGTGGGCCAACAGTCTCGCATGTCCGTCGGACGCCGCACGGTAAGGTCGGGCGATGACCTCCGCGCTGGCGCGAGCGGCCGGCCGGCTCGGGAGGCAGCAGGAGGATCCGGCGGCCCCCAGCTACGTGTGCATGGCCGGCATCGACTGGTGGTACGACAGCCACGCGCACTCCGAGGCCCAGCTCATGCGTCGCGTGGCCCGCACCCGGCGCGTGCTGTTCGTGAACAGCGTGGGCATGCGCCTACCCGTTCCGGGCCGCAACAGCGAGGCGGGGCGCCGCATCCTGCGCAAGCTGGGCAGCATGGCGCGTCTGGTCCGCCGACCGGTGGCCGACGCCCCCAACTTCTACGTGCTCAGCCCGATCGTGATCCCGCTCTACGCCAGCCCGACCGGCCGCGCCCTCAACGCCGCGGTGGTGCGGGCCCAGGTGGCCGTGGCCGAGTGGGTGCTCGGGATCCGCGAGCCGGTTCGCATGATCACCCTGCCCACCGCCTGGCAGGCGGTGCGCGGCCTCCCCCGGCGGCGGCTGGTGGTGAACAAGGCGGACAAGTACTCCAGCCACCCCGAGATCGACCGCGACTCGGTGGTCCGGGCCGAACGGGAGCTGCTGGAAGCAGCCGACGTGCTGCTGTACGTGAACCGCGAGCTGATGGACGAGGACCTCGCGGTCGCCGGCGAGCGGGCGGTGTTCCTCGACCACGCCGTGGACCTCGACCACTTCGTGCGCCATCCCAGGTCGGATCTGCCGGCCGACCTGGCTGCCATCCCCGAGCCCCGGGTCGGCTTCTTCGGCAGCTTGGACGACTACAAGATCGACATGGACCTCATCGAGCACCTGGCCCGGGAGATCCCCGAGGCCCACATCGTGCTGGTGGGTGCGGCCACCTCGTCGATGAAGCGCTTCGAGCCGTTCGACAACGTGCACTGGCTCGGACCGAAGCCCTACGAGGAGGTCCCCGCCTACGGGTCTGGCTTCGACGTGGCCCTCATGCCGTACCTCCACAACGAGTGGACCCGCCACATCAACCCGATCAAGTCACGGGAGTACCTGGCCCTGGGCATCCCGGTGGTGACCACCGATGCCGTCCCCCAGCTCCAGCCGTTCGCCGACGTCCTGGTCATCGCCACCGACCGGGACGACTTCGTGGCCAAGGTGCGCGCCGCCCTCCACGGCGAGTCGCCGGCCACCCCGGACCAACGCCGCGCGGCGGTGGCGGGATCGTCGTGGGACGATCGGGCCGACCTGTTGATGCAGCTGGCCGAGTCTCCGGCTTCCTGATCATGTGCGGCATCGTGGGCATCCGTCGCTTCGACGGCCAGGCGGTAGACGACAAGCTGCTGCAACGCATGGCCGACCAGCTCGTCCACCGAGGTCCGGACGACGCCGGTGTCTGGGTCGACGGCGCCGTCGGCTTCGGGCACCGCCGCCTGTCCATCATCGACGTGGGCGGCTCCCCCCAGCCCATGGCGTCGGTCGATGGTCGCCACCACATCACCTTCAACGGCGAGATCTTCAACTACCGCGACCTGCGCACCCGCCTCTCCTACCCGTTCCGCACCGACGGTGACACCGAGGTGATCCTGGCCCTGCACCAGTCCCGGGGCGAGCGGGCGGTCCAGGACCTGCGAGGTCAGTTCGCCTACGGGCTCTACGACGGTGAAGACCTGTGGCTCTACCGCGACCGGTTGGGCGTGCTGCCGCTCTTCTACTACCGCGACGACGACCTCTTCGCCTTCGCCTCGGAGATCAAGGCCCTGCTGCCGGCCCTTCCGGGCCCACCCGAGGTCGATCTGGCCAGCCTCGACTCGTACCTGTCCCGCCGGGCGGTGCTGGCGCCCCACACCCTGTTCCGCCACGTCCGCAAGCTGGAGCCCGGCCACCGCCTGCGGGTCCGACGTGACGGCACCACCGACCTGGCGTCCTACTGGACGCTGCCCACGGGCACCCGCCGCCCGATGGGCGAGGCCGAGGCGGTCGAGCTGGTGTCCGCCGGCCTCCGCGATGCCGTCGATCAGGCTCTGGTGGCCGACGTCCCGGTCGGTTCGCTGCTGAGCGGCGGGGTGGACAGCAGCCTGATCGTGGCTCTGGCCACCGCCGCCCGGGGCGGCCCCATCGAGACCTTCTCGGCGGGCTTCGACGACGAGCGCGTCGACGAGCTCCCCCACGCCCGCCGAGTCAGCCAACTGTTCGGCTCGACCCACCACGAGGTCGTGGTCCGGCCCGACGACTTCACCGCCCGGTGGCGCCGGCTCACCTGGCACCGTGACGCCCCGCTGTCGGAGCCGGCGGACGTCGCCGTGTACGAGCTGGCCGAGCTGGCCAGCCGGTCGGTGAAGGTGCTGCTGTCGGGCGAGGGCAGCGACGAGCTCTTCGCCGGCTACCCCAAGTACCGGGTGGCCCGTCACGACCGCCTGGTCGGGCTGGTGCCGGCCGGCCTGCGTGCCGGGGCCCTGGGCTGGGCCGAGCGCTCGGCCCCCAAGCGGGCGGGCCGGGCCCGCATCGCCCTGCGGTCGGCCTCGGGCGCCACGGAGGTGGATCGCCTCGAGTCCTGGTTCGCGCCCTTCACCGCCCCCGAACGCCGGCACCTGCTGCGGCAGGTGACCTCGCGCCCTGCGCCCGCCCCTCGACTGGCCGGCGAGGACGCCATCGAGCGGATGCTGGCCTACGACTGCTCGGGCTGGCTGGCCGACAACCTGCTCGAGCGCGGCGATCGCATGGCCATGGCCGCGTCCGTCGAGTTGCGACCGCCCTTCCTGGACCACCACCTGGTGGCCCTGGCCTACTCGCTGCCGTCCAGCCTGAAGGTCCGCCACGGGCAGACCAAGTGGATCCTGAAGGAGGTGGCCCGCCAGCACCTGCCCACCAGCATCACGGATCGCCGCAAGGTCGGCTTCCGGGTGCCGCTCGACACGTGGTTCCGGGGGCATCTGCGCGACCAGGCCCGCGACCAGCTGTTGGCCTCGGACTCCTTCGTCGGCACCACCCTCGACCGGCAGGCGGTCGTGGAGCTCCTGGACAGCCACGAGGCCGGCCGGCGGGACGAGTCGATCCGGATCTGGACCCTCCTGTCGTTGGAGGTGTGGCATCAGACCTTCTTCCGCCAGCCGGCCTGAGGGGGACGCCGTCGGTCCGGCCACCGTGACCGTGGTCATCGTCACGTACCAGAACCGCGACCACATCGTGGGTTGCCTCGAGAGCCTGGTCGACCAGGTCCCCGACGACGGCTCCCGGGTCATCGTGTTCGACAACGCCTCCCGCGACGGCACCGCCGAGGTGGTGGCGTCGAGCTTCCCCGCCGTGGAGCTGGTCCGCTCCGACACCAACCTCGGGTTCGGGCGGGCCGTCAACGCCGCGGCACGGCGGGCCGACACCGAGTTCATCCTGCTGCTCAACCCCGACACCGTGGTCCGCCCGGGATGCGTGGCGGCCCTGGTCGGGACCGCCCGGCGACGGCCCGACGCCCCCCTGGTGGGCGGGCGGGCCCTGCGACCGAACGGGGACCTCGACCCCATGTCTTGCTGGGGCCGCCCCACGCTGTGGAGCCTGACCTGCTTCGCCACCGGGCTCTCGGCCGCGTTCCCCCGCCTCGCCCTGTTCAACCCCGAAGGACTCGGGGGTTGGGCCCGCGACACCGAGCGAGAGGTCGACATCGTGTCCGGCTGCCTGCTGCTGGCCCGCCGTTCGGTGTGGGAGGAGCTGGGCGGCTTCGACGAGCGCTTCTTCATGTACGGCGAGGACGCCGACCTCGGCATCCGGGCCAAGGCCCTGGGCCACCGCTCGATCATCGCTCCCGACGCCTGCATCGAGCACCTGTGGGGTGGCTCCTCGCCCGCGGTGGGCAAGGAGGTGCTGCTGTTCCGGGGCAAGACGGCGCTCATCGAGAAGCTGTGGACGGGCTGGGCCCGATCCCTCGCCCTCGCACTCCTCTCGGCGGGGGTGTGGCTTCGGGCCACGACGGCGGCCGCCGTCCGCTCCCGCTCGCGCCACGCCGACCGCAGCGACACCCGGACCGCGCCGAGCACATGGGCCGCGCTGTGGGATCGGCGTGCGGAATGGCGCCAGGGCTGGCCCGCGGCCAGCGACTGACCACCGCGCCTCCGCCCCGCTACCATCCCGGGCTCGGCCCCGCGGGCTGGCCCCCCGGTACGATCGGCGCAGCGAGAGGAGGCGGCCGGCTCATGGCAAGCGACGTCGTCCGGTGCCCGAGCTGCGGGATCCCCGTCGAACCGAGCTGGGACTGGTGCCAGAACTGCAACTACGACCCGGTCCACCTGAAGCCGCCTGACTGGACGCCCCCGGTCGACGGACCCCCGGCTCCACCTGCACCCGTGCCGGCGGCCCCGCCCGCACCGGCGGTCGTACACAGCGGTTCCCGCACGGCCACGGCCGTGGCCCCTGCGCCGCCACCACCGGCCGCGGCCCCCGGCACGACCCCAGGCGCGACCCCGGGCGCGGCCCCAGCACCCGCGATGGCCAGCTCCGAACGCAACGGCAGTGGATCCACGCCGCCGGACCAGGCCAGCGACCGTCCGACGACGAGCCCGGTCGCCGCGCCAGGAGCGGCGCGGCAGTCCGAGGCGACCTCGGGCCCGCGGCCAACCCCTGCTCCGGCCGTCTCCCCGGCGGGGTCGACCGCGTCGACGCGCCGGCGCACCCTCCTCATCGCCGCGGCCCTGGTGGCGGCGGCCGCGGTGGTCATCTGGCTGGCGCCCTCGCTCGGGCGCGGCGCCTCGACCGCGGCACAGGAGCGCCGGCTCAACGCCAAGCTGCTCAGCGTCTCGGACCTGCCCCAGGGCTGGCGGGCGGTGCCGCCGTCGAGCGACGTGGCCGCCACCTCGCTGGCCTGCTTGACCGGCGGCGCCCCGAGCAGCGAGAAGGTGCCCGTGGCCGCCGCGGGGTTCGGTTCTCCCGCGGGTGTGCCCAACCTGGTCGAGGTGCTGGAGGGCTACTCGACCGCGGGAGCGTCGCGGCGCTTCGACCAGCTCACGAGCCTGGCGTTCCACGGCTGCCCGACCACCACCAAGCCGTCGACCTCCACGGGCATCGGCCAGACCCAGATCGTGGTCCTGCCCCTGGTTGGTGACCAGTCGGCGGCGGTCTCGGTGCCCACGACCGGGGGCACCACCTCGACCGTCGTGGTGGCCCGGATGAGGGGCACCGTGATGTTCCTGGAGTACGAGACCCACGGCCCTCCCGACACCGACCTGCTCCAACTGCTGGCCATCCGGGCCTCCGCCAAGGTGGCTCGGACGGCCTGATCCCCTCGCCTCGACAAGGTTACAGTTCAGTTACGTAGAGGTGGTCGACGGGACCTCGGGGAACGGCGCAGCAGGCGCCGTTCCGGTTCCTCGAGGCGGATCAGGCCGCGGCGACGCGGGGCCGGCGCGGGCGGCGGACCCCAGCTCCCCGACGGCGCGGTCGGGGTCCGAGATCAGCCGCGATCGGCTCGTCACCTCGTGACGGGCACGCTCCGCCGAACATCTTTTCAGATATTTCTGCTGGTCACGCAGCGTGGCCAAGCCAGCACGACGCTTCGACGAGTCCAGCCGGCCGCTCGGCGCGAACCCACAGCGTGTCGAAGGTCCGACAACACGCTTCTGGCATCGATCGGCTACGGAGGGTGGACGGGAGCGACCGGCGGAGGGCACCTCGGACCCCGCAAAGGCCACCTCAGGTCCACCTCCAGTTCGTCACAGAACTGTAGTGTTCCCGACATCGGAACCCCGGAGTGGCCGTCCCACCAGGCCTCCAGACCTAGGTCCTTCGACCCAATCCTCCTAAAGTCCGCCGACCCCGGTGGCCGATCCCAAACCTTGTACGCCAGATCTCGATGAAGCCGCCTCCGCCAGTGACGGTTCTCGAGCCCCCCAGGGGAGGGACATTGCGCATCACTCACCAACGGGCCGCCGAGCGGCTCGCAGCATCGCCCGGCTTGCGGCGATACCTGGCCGCGGTCGTCTGCCTGACGATGATCGCCGGCGTCGGAGGTTTCCTCGAGAGCGCCCAGGCGGCCCCGCCGACCCAGACCATCTTCGGTACGGCGGTGCCGTCGGTGAAGTCCGACCCGGATGCCCAGGCCGTCGAGGTGGGGGTGAAGTTCAACGTGCTCACCGCGGGCACCATCACCGGCGTCCGCTACTTCAAGGGCAACAAGAACGGTGGCACCCACGTCGGAGGCCTGTGGACCTCCTCGGGGACCAGCCTGGCCAGCGTCGTGTTCCGCCACGAGTCCCGCTCGGGCTGGCAGTCAGCCTCCTTCACCACGCCCGTGGCGGTGACGCCGGGTCACGTGTACGTGGTCGGCTACCACACCAACAGCGGCCACTACTCCGATGACACGTACTACTTCAAGGGCAAGGGGGCGGGAACCCAGCAGGTGCAGGCGCTGGCTGACGGCGTCCAGGGCGGTGACGGGCTCTACAGCTACAGCGCCTCCCCCACCTTCCCCACCAGCTCGTGGGAGCAGACCAACTACTACATCGACGTGACCTTCCAGCCGTCGACCACGGCCAGCGTGTCGTCGACGACCACGACCGCCAAGGCCACCACGACCACGACCGCCAGGGCCACCACGACGACCTCCACCCAGGCCCCCACCACGACCACCACCCAGCCGGCGACCACCACGACCACCACCGCGGTGACGTCCGGGTCCTCCACGGTGCCCTGCGCCCTGACCCAGGCGGCCAACGCCTGCTGGGCCAGCCACACGGGCGTGCACAACGGCACCGGCTTCACCGAAGCCCAGATCCTCGCCGGACAATCGACGCTCACCCACATCGTCGGTGACCAGACCATCACCACCAACGGCGCGGTCATCTCCCACGAGTGGATCGACGGGTGCATCGCGGTGAAGGCGAACAACGTCACCATCCAAGACTCGCTGATCCACACCCAGGACGGGTGCGCCGGTGGCAACGGTGAAGCCGCGCCGAGCGCCGTCAACAGCGGTGGCGGCGACGGCTCGGGCGCCGGCGTGGTCACCGGGCTGAAGATCATCGACACCGACGTCGACGGCATGAACCCCAACTGGGACTACACGGGTGTCAGCGCCATGAACTACACCTGCCTCCGCTGCAGCGTCTACGGGTTCATCCACAACTACTGGGCGGGACAGAACGTCCTGATCCAGGACAGCTACTCCCCCTACACGTCGACCAACAACGGCACCCTCCACGTCGAGTCGGTGGACGCGGACAGCGGCAACCACGTGACCCTCGAGCACTCCTACCTGCACGCCACCTCGGGCCAGTGGGTGACCGCGGCGTTCATGAACGGTGGCTCCTGGACCCCGCCGGATCACATCACGGTCGACAGCTCGTTCCTGGAGGGCGGCGTCGGGGCCGACATGCAGGAGGGCTGCGGCTCCACCTACATCACCGTCACCAACAACGCCTTCTCCTCGGACAACGGGTATGGCGGCAACGACTACATCTACGGCTACAACCCGGCCGACACGGCCATGACCTGGACAGGCAACTACGTGGCCGAGACCAGCGCCGCCTTCGCCCAACCGCCCAGCAGCTGCTGACGCCGAGGGGCCCGCCGGTGGCGGGCGCCCCGGTGACGGCTCAGACCAGGGCGAGCGGGGCCAGCGTCCGCGTGGGCACGATCTCCCGGGCCGCCGCCTCCCACAGGTCTTCCTCTCTGAGGTCCGACACCCGTCGGGACACCGCCAGGCCCAGAGCGGCCAGGTAGTCGCCCGTCTGGGCCTGGTGGTCGTCGATGTGCTCGCCGAAGGCAGCCTCGCGCCGGATCAGCAGCGGGCACCGGCCGGCCTCGTGAGCGGTGAGGGCGCTGCCCGTCCCGCCGTGGGCGACGACCAGGTCGGACTCGGCGATGGCGGCGGCCAGCTCGTCGGCCGGCACCGTCGGGCGACCCTGGATGCCGATGTCCCGCACGTCGGACGAACCCACCTGCCACAGCACCTCGGCATCGCGAGGGATCAGGTCGGCCACCCGTTGCAGCATGCGCTCGAAGGAGAACTTGAGCGACCCGACCGTGACCACCACCTTGCTGATGCGCTCGGGCCTGGGCGACCGGGGCACGGCGGCGAAGCCCTCGAAGACCGAGCCCGTGTAGCACCAGCGAGGGCTGGCCCAGCGCTCGTGCTGGGTGTACATGTTCACCGGCGGGAACTTGCCCAGGATGCGACCGGTGAGCGACGGGCCCACGGCCCGGGTGGCGCTCTCCACGTAGTGAGCGGGCACGCCGGCCGCGGCCAGGACGGGCAGGAACCCGAGGGCGATCCCCGACCCGGTGCTTATCACCATGGCCGGACGGTGGCGCACCATCTTGCGGGCCAGGCCCAGGCATCGGATGACGTTGACCACGTCACGGGGGGCGACGGCGGGCGCCCACATGACCATCTCGCCGGCCAGCAGGGTGCGTGACTGGGGCGTCTCGCTGGTCACCCACACCGGCGGTCGGCCCAGATCCGGAAGGCGGGGGTAGAGGTGGACCAGCTGGCTCAGGTGCCCGCCGCCGTTGGCCACCAGCAACAGGCGGCCCTCGACCAGCGACAGGTCGTCGGGATCGAGGGCGACCGTGGGCGGCAGGTCGCCGCCGAGCCCGAAGCCCGGACGCGCGTCCGACACGACGGTCACGTCATCACTCCGCTGTGCGCTTCCGAGCTGCCCACATTCATCCTGATCACGTCCACCCTCGGTGTGGAATTCATTGTGAGTGACCGCTCTGAATTCGCACTGAAGCCACACTGATGTCTCACTGAAGTCCGAGAAATCGGACCTGCCTATTCAGCTTCAGGAAGGGCACAGGTGGGCTTCAGGCCCACTTCAGGCGCGATCGCCACACTGAGGAGCAGACCGAACGCAGACCCTGACCAGTCCGGTGATCGAGACAGGACCACACCGGCAGAGCGACGACCCGCCCCGGATGAGATACGACCTTTCGACACCCAACGGACACCGGTCGAGCCCGCGATGACGCGCCACATCCGGCCCCGGCCGCTGATGCGACCGCCGACTGTGTCGGTCGTCGTGCCCTGCTACAACTACGGCCACTACCTGGCGGGCGCCGTGGGGAGTGCGCTCGACCAGGAGGGCGTGGACGTCGAGGTCATCCTCATCGACGATGCCTCACCGGACGGCAGCGCCCAGGTGGCGGCCGACCTCGCCCGCGCCGAGCCCCGGATCCGGCTCGTCTGCCACGAGCAGAACCGGGGGCACATCGCCACCTACAACGAGGGGCTGGAAATGGTCCAGTCCGACTACGTGGTCCTGTTGTCGGCGGACGACCTGCTCGTGCCCGGATCACTGGCAAGAGCCACCGCCTTGATGGAGGCTCATCCGTCGGTCGGATTCGTCTATGGGCACCCCATCGACTTCACGGATGAACCGCCCGACGTCCCCACTGAGGTGCGCAATTGGACGGTGTGGGCGGGCCCCGAATGGATTCGCCAGCGAAGCCGTCGCGGCAGGAACTGCATCTACTGCCCCGAGGTGGTGATGAGGAGCTCGGTCCAGCAGACCATCGGCGGCTACAACGCAGACCTGCCCCACTCCGGCGACTTCGAGATGTGGCTGCGGGCGGCGGCGGTGGCCGACGTGGGCCGGGTCAACGGACCCTGCCAGGCCCTCTACCGGGTCCACCCCTCGAGCATGCAGCGCACCACCAACGCCGGCCATCTGACCGACCTCGAGGGCCGACGGGCCGCCTTCGCCTCCGTGCTCCTCTCGTCCACCGAACCGGTGGCGGCCGGCCCGGCGCTGTACGCCCAGGCATCGCGTGCGCTGGCCATCGACGCCCTGGACCGAGCCTGCGCCGACCACGACTACGGCACGGCCACCCCCGAGGTGGACGAGCAGCTCATGGACTTCTCGGTGCGGGTGTACCCCGACGCGCCATCGCTGCGGGGCTGGCGGGCCCTCCACCGCCGGCGGGAGCCCCCCGCCGTGCCCCCGGCCGCCGTGTCGGCGGCATGCAACCGCGTGGCCCGCGACCTCAACGGCCGCATCCAGTGGCGGCGCTGGCGTCGGAGCGGCGTGTGAGCGCCCGGACCCGGCAGGACCAGCTGCCCGACCTGATCCGGCGCGGCGCGTTCTGGACCACCCTGGACGTGGCCATCGGGCGAGCCGCCCAGTTCGCCCTGGGGGTGGTCATCGCCCGGATCCTGGCGCCGCGCGACTTCGGCATCTTCGCCGTGGCCCTGGTGGTGCACACCGTCATCATCAACGTCAGCGACATGGGCGTGTCGGCGGCCCTCATCCGCGACGAGGACGACCTGGCCGATCGCGGCGCGCCCACGGTCGTGACCCTGGCCGTGGCCTCGGCCTGCCTGCTCGGCCTGCTCATGGCCGTCGGTGCCCCCCTGGCCGCCCGGCTCCTGGGGTCGCCCAAGGCCGCCCCCGCCATCGCCGTGATGGCACTGACCCTTCCCCTCGCCGGCCTGAGCGCCGTGCCCGCCGCCTATCTCCGGCGGCACTTCCGCATGGACCGCATCTTCGTGGCCGACATGGCCAACACGGCCAGCAGCGGCATCCTGCTCATCATCCTGGCCCTGGCCGGCTGGGGTCCCATGGCCCTGGCCTGGTCGTGGGTGGCCGGCCAGCTGCTGGGCACGGTGCTGCTGCTCACCTATCGACCAGGACGGTTCACCCCGGGCTGGCAGCGCGACCAGGTCCGCCGGCTGCTGGCCTTCGGCCTGCCGCTGGCCGGCGCCAACGTCATCGCCTTCTCGGTCTTGAACGTGGACTACGTGGTGGTCGGCCGGGTGCTCGGCGCCACGGCGTTGGGGTTGTACGTGCTGGCCTTCAACATCTCGGGCTGGCCCATGAACCTGTTCGGGGCCGTGGTCCGAAGCGTCTCGCTGCCAGGCTTCGCCCACCTGCAGCGCGACGGCGAGGACATGCCCGAGCGGTTCGCGGCCGCCCTGCGCGTGGTGGCCACCATCACCCTGCCCATCTGCTTCCTGCTGGGCGCCGTCGGGCGTCCGCTGGTGGTCACCGTCTACGGGCAGCGCTGGGGGCTGGCCGCCACCGCCTTGGTGGGTCTGAGCGTGCTGGGCGCCGGGCGCATCCTGCTCGAGCTCAGCGGCGACTTCCTGGTCACCCTGGGCCGGACCCGCGCCGTGTTCCTGGCCCAGATCCCCTGGCTCATCGGCCTCACCGTGGCCCTGGTGGTCGGCGTTCGCGGCCATGGCATCGCCGGGGCCGGCGCGGCGCAGGCCATCGTGGTGACCGGGCTGATGCTGCCCCTGTACACCCTCATCCTGAGCCAGTCCGGGGTGAGCCCGCGGTCGGTGGCCCGAGCGCTCGGGCCCGCCACCGCCTGGGCTGGTTCGGCGGCCGCCCTGGCCTGGCTGGTGAGCCGACAGATCGCCGACCCCCCGCTGGCCTGCCTGACCGGAGCGGCCGCGGGTGGCCTGGTCTACGTCCTCCCCCACCTGAACACGCTGCGGGCCGCCGGGCGCGACGCCTGGGACCGACGGCCCCGCCTCTCCGCCCAACCCGTGGGGGACGACGTCGTGGTCCTGGAGCCGGCCGCGGACCAGGTGGCGGTCGACGAGGCCCTGGTCGAAGAGGCGTTGGTGGCACCCGCACCGGTCGGGCTCCCCGGCAGCGAGTACGCCGCCGACAAGGAACCCCTGTGATCACCGTGGGGCGACCGCACGGCCGCGCGTCGGCCCGGCCTCGCCGGCGCCGGCCCGAGGCGCTGCCATCCGGGTCACGTCCCCGGGTCAGCGTGGTGGTGCCCTGCTTCGACTACGAGCGCTACCTCCGCGCCGCGGTGGCGTCGGTGCTCGACCAGCCCGGGGTGGAGGTCGACGTGATCATCGTCGACGACCGGTCCCGCGACGGCAGTCTGGCCCTGGCCCGACGGTTGGCCGCCGCCGACCCCCGGGTGGCGGTGGTCGCACATCGGACCAACCGGGGCCCGGTGGACACCTTCAACGACGGGCTGGAGCGGGCGCAGGGCCGGTACCTCGTGCGACTGGACGCCGACGACCTGCTGGCCCGAGGAGCGCTCGCCCGCGCCGTGGCCCTGCTCGAGGCCGAGCCGAGCGTGGGGCTGGCCTACGGTCGGCCGGTGCACTTCACCGGCGACCGCGTCCCCGCCTCGCCCCGAACCAAGGTCACGGGTTGGACCATCTGGCCCGGCGCCACCTGGCTGGAACGACGCTGCCGGGCCGGCTGGAACTGCATCACCGCCCCCGAGGTGGTGATGCGCCGCTCGGTGGTCGAGGTGGTGGGTGGCCAACGCCCGGAGCTGGCCTTCGCCCACGACATGGAGATGTGGCTGCGCATGGCGGCGGTGGCCGACGTGGGTCACCTCGAGGGTCCGGATCAGGCATACCACCGCGACCACGAGGCCAGCATGACCTCGACGAGCACCAAGCTGATGGACCTGCAGGACCGCCGGCTGGTGTTCGAGACGCTCTTCGACGGCCACGACCTGGCCATCGCCGACGGCGATCGCCTCCAGCACCTGGCCCGCCGCGCCCTGGCCGCAGAGGCCCTGGACGAGGCCTGCCGCAGCCTGGACCGGACCTCGGTGCACGAACCGATCGAGCCCTACGTCACCTTCGCTCGCGAGGTCTGCCCCGATGCCACGTCGCTGCGCCAGTGGCACGCCCTGCAGGCACGCCGCCGCGTGGGCCCGGGGCTGGCCCCCTACGTCCCCCACTTCTTCGCCCACGCCGTCAGCCGACGGGTCCGGGCCCAGCTGGCGCACTGGCGCTGGCTGCGCCGAGGGGTGTGATCGTGACCGATCCCACCACCAGGATCGTGCGGCGCCTGCACCAGGGACGCCGAGTGCTCCAGGCCGAGGGCGCACGGGGCCTGGCCCAGCGCGTGGTCCGGGCCGGGTACCAGCGCCTCGATGCCGGCCGGGCCGAGTTCCCCCTCCTGCCCGGGGACGTGGCCGATTCGCAGCACCTGGTGGCGCCAGCCCCCGTCTCGCGGCCGGCTCGCTCCACGCCGCTGACGGTGGGCTGGGTGATGGCTCCCCCGGCACCCGGGTCCGGTGGCCACACCACCACCTTCCGCCTGGTCGAGGGGCTCGAGCGAGCCGGCCACACCTGCGTGGTGTACCTCTACGACCGCTACCAGGGCGACATCCGGGCCCAGGAGGCGGTCATCCGCCGGCACTGGCCTGCGGTCCGGGGCGAGGTGCGGACGGTGCGCGACGGGTTCCGACCCACCGACGCCCTCATCGCCACGGGCTGGCCGACCGCCCACGCGGTGGCGGCCCACGCGCACGGGCCGACGCGGCGGATGTACTTCGTGCAGGACTTCGAGCCCTACTTCTACCCCCGGGGTTCCGAGTACGCCCTGGTCGAGGACACCTACCGGTTCGGCTTCCGAACCTTCACCATCGGTCGGATGCTGGCCGAGCTGTTGCGCACCGAGATGGGGGTCGACGCCGCCTCCCTCGAGTTCGGTTGCGACACCGACCTCTACCGGCTGGTGAACCGCGGACGACGCGACGGGGTGGTCTTCTACGCCAAGCCGGACGTGGCCCGGCGCGGGTTCGAGCTGGGATCGCTGGCCCTCGAGGAGCTGCACCGCCGCCACCCCGAGGTGGAGATCCACACCTTCGGCGACGAGTCGGCCAGCTTCCGGTTCCCGACCACGAACCACGGTGTGCTCTCGCCGACCGAGCTGGGGGCGCTCTACAACCACTGCGTGGCCGGCCTCACCCTCTCCTTCACCAACATCTCCCTGATCCCCGACGAGATGCTGGCCTGCGGCACGATCCCGGTGATCAACGACCTCACCTTCTCCCGGGGCGAGCTGTCCAACCCGCACATCCGCTGGGCCTTCCCCACGCCCGGTGCCCTGGCCGATGCCCTCAGCCAGGCGGTGGAGGCCCCCGACCAGGTCGAACGGGCCGAGGCGGCGGCCACCGCCGCGCTCACAGGCCCCCAGTGGAAGGCGGCCCAGGACGAGGCGCTGGCCCTGATCGAGGACGAGGTCTACGGGCCCAACGGCGACGTGTAGTCGGACCGCGGCTGGTCGGTCGTCGGGCGCGGCTGTCCCCCGGTCAGACGCCACAGGGCGCCGGTGGCCCCGAACAGCAGGAAGAACATGCCCATCTCCATGTCGTAGCTCATCATGTCGGCGGTCATGAAGATCACCATCATGGTCAGGGCCACGCCCACCAGCGCCTGAGCCAGCGCCCTGGTCTCGGGGTCGACCGCCCGTCGCCGCGCCCCCCGGGCGGTGAAGGCCATGATCAGGAAGAGCAGCAGCCACGCGGCCAGCCCGAGGGCACCCAGCTCGGTGGCTGTACCCAGGTACTGGTTGTCGAAGTAGCGGCCCGTAGCCGCGAAGAACGTGTTCAGCCCCATGCCGAACCACGGGTGCAGCTCGAAGTAGTGGCCGGCCACCTGCCAGCGGCCGGCCCGGTCCTGGGTGCTCGAGTCCTCGGAGAAGTTGCCGAACAGGGCGATGATGCTGCCGACCAACCCGGGGATGGCCAGCCGCATGGCCACCACCGCGGCGGCCACCACCGCCAGCGCTCGTCCACGACGCCGCCACGTCCAGTCCAGGGCGATCACCACCAGGCCGATGGCGGCGGCGATGACCCCGGTCCGGGTCAGGGCCATCGGGATGACGGCCGCGATCAGGCCGACCTGTGCCCATCGCAGCCACTTGGTGCGCCGGTCACGGGCCAGGAAGGCGTAGCTCACGGCGATGGGCAGCGCGATCCCGAGCAACGAGCCCAGCTCGATGGGGTGGACCGTGGTGGACTGGACGCGCACGAAGTTCGAGCGGCTCTGCTGGGTGAGGTCGACGTTGCGGACCAAGCCGGGGATGGTCAGCGTGGCCGCCGGGTTGAAGCCCGTCGTCCACTGGACCAGGCCCACCGCGGCCACCAGCGACACGCCGGCCACGAACCGGCGCATGAGCGTGTGCAGCCGATCGAGTGAGGAGATCCCGTCGGCGGCGAGCAGCGCCAGCCCGACCAGCGCCCCGATCAGGATCAGCCCGCGATAGGCCCCGCTGGCCTCCTCACCGCTGAACGGCCGCAGGAACAGGCCGGCCACGCTGCACAGCGCGGCCAGCACCAGCACCAGCAGGGCGACACGGACGGGCTGGTGCCCGCGATCCACGCCCTGGGCCGCGCCCAGCTTGGCCAGTCCCCACCAGAGCAGGAGGCCCAGCGCCACCAGATCCGCGGGGGTGCCCGCCCCACCCAGTGGCTTGAAGATCAGCGGGGCGGGGATGGCGAAGCCGATGACCAGGAAGACGGTGAGCAACGACACCGCATCGCGCGATGGCCGCTTCCGGGTCTCGTCGGGGGCCGCCGGCAGCACCCGACCGGGTCGGCGGGCCGGAGCGGGGGCGCCCACGGCGGCGGTCAGCTCCCCGACGCCCGGGTGCGCTCCTCAGGGGGCACCCAGGGTGGCAGGCTCTCCCGCGGCCGCTCATCGACGGACTTCGAGTGGCTGCTGCGCTCGGCCAGCAGGGGGAGCACGATCTCGTATCGCGACGACCGTCGCACCGTCGTCTCGCCGGCCAACTCCGCCCCGTACCTCCGGTCCTCCTCGTTCAGCTCGCCCTCATCGAGCTCGACCTGGGCGGGCACGGCCACCGGACCCCGGCGCGGCCCTTCCTCGTCGTGGGCGAGGAGGTCATCGAGGGCGAGGACGTCATCGAGGTCGTCCTGCGCATCGTCGGCCTCGTCGTTCGACCGCGACCACGGGGCGCCGTGGACCAGGATGGCGTCGACCAGGAAGGTCAGGCCCAGCGTGAGCAGCAGGCCGATGACCAACACGAGGATGAGCGCCTTGACTTTGGCGGCGTTCACGGGCACGGCGCTGGACGGGCTGGTCCAGTCCTGCACGCCCACGAACGTGTTGGTCGGGGCGCCGACCGCCCGCTGCTTGAGGTGGATCTGGTCGTTGAGCAGGGTGACCAGCCGGCGGTACGAGGTCATGGCCTGCTCCGCCGTCGGGGCCGTGAGGGTCACGGTCATGGCCGGCTCGCCGGGGATGGCGGTGACCGAGTAGGCGCCGGTGGCCCCGGCCGCGGTCATCTGCTCCTGGAACGCCGTGCTGCCCGCGCTCTGGCTGACCAGGAACGCCAGCTGGCTCTGGTCCATGTTGGCGTAGGGGTTGACCCCGGGCACCGTCGACGCCGTCTCGGTGTCCGCGGCCTGCCCGCTGCCGCTCAGCAGCACCGAGCCGCTGGCCTGGTAGGTGGGCTGGACGTGCTTCACCAGGTAGAGGCCGATCACCGCGGTGAGCAGCAGGCACGGGACGACCACGTACCAACGGCGGATGATCACCTTGACCGATGTCCAGAACTCCATCAGCTCCTCCCGAGCGGGTTGGCCACCACTGGCCGGCGGTACGGGTTCATGCCAGCTCCTGGGTGATGATGTCGGCGATGCGCTCCTGCTGGGCGGCCGACAGGTGCGGGTGCATGGGCAGCGAGAGCAGGCGGTCGGCCGCCTCTTCCGCATGAGGGAAGTCGCCCCGGCGATAGCCCAGGGCCGCGAACGCTCCCACCAGGTGCAGCGGCACCGGGTAGTGGATGCCGGCGCCCACCCCCCGCTCGGCCAGGCCGGCCTGCAGGCGGTCGCGGTGCTCGAGGCGCACGGTGTAGAGGTGCCAGACGTGCTCGTTGCCGGCCATGGTCTGGGGAAGCCAGAGTGGAGCCAGGTCGGCCAGGAGCTCGCCGTAGCGGCTGGCGGCCTCGACCCGGGCTTGGTTCCACTGCTCCAGCCGGCGCAGCTTGGCCTGGAGCACCACCGCCTGCAGGGCATCCAGACGGGAGTTGAACCCCAGCACCTCGTGGTCGTACTTGTTCGAGGCCCCGTGGTTGGCGATCAGGCGCACCCGACGGGCCAGCTCGTCGCGATCGGTGACCACCGCCCCCCCGTCGCCGTAGGCCCCCAGGTTCTTCCCGGGGTAGAAGCTGGTGGCCGCGGCCAACCCCAGCCCACCGGAGGACAGGCCGTGGCGTCGGGCGCCGTGGGCCTGGGCCGCGTCCTCGAACAGCAGGACGGGCAGGTCCTCCACCACCTGGGTCAGCTGCTCCATGGGGGCCATCTGGCCGTACAGGTGGACGGCGATCACACCCCGGGTCCGCGGCGTGATCCGCTGCGCCACCTGCTCGGGGTCGATGAGCAGGTGGGCTCGGTCAACATCGGCGAACACCGGGCGAGCGCCGGTGCGGGCCACGGCCGAGGCTGTGGCGATGAAGGTGTTGGCGGGCAGGATCACCTCGTCGCCGCCGCCGATCCCCGTCGCTCGCAGCATCAGCTCGATGGCGTCGGTGCCGTTGGCCACGCCGATGGCGTGCGAACGCCCCCACCAGGCGGCCAGCTCCTGCTCGAAGGCCTCGACCACCGCTCCGCCGATGAACCCGGTGTCGGCGATCACCGACCGGAAGCCGACCTCGATCTCGCCAGCCACCTCCGCGTGCTGCGCGGCCAGGTCGACGAAGGGGATCGCCTCGGTGCGCGGTGAATGGGTGACGGTCATCTCGACCCTCCAGCGGGAACCGCGGCGATCGACGCGGCGGGCACGGGGACGTGCCGCGGCCGGGCGGGCACGCCGGCCCACACCTCGCCGGCGGGAACGTCCTCGAGCACGACCGACCCCATGCCGATCAACGCCTGCGAGCCGATGGCGACGCCCTCGCGGATCAACGCCCCGGCGCCCAGGTAGCCCTCTGCGGCCACATGCACCCCGCCGCCCAGGCGCACGCCCGAGGCGAGTGAGGCGTAGTCGTCCACCACGTCGTCATGGGTCAGCACCACCTGGGGCATCAGCACCACGTGGGCGCCGATGGCCACGTCGGCCGTGGCCACCACCCCGGCCAGCACCAGACAGCCGGCGCCCATCGTGGTGGAGGGCGCCAGCCAGGCGGCGGGGTGCACGAGCGACGGTCGACGCTCGGCCGGCAGGCTCAACCGCTCGACCAGCGCCGGGCGCGAGCACCCCACGGCCGGACGGGCCGTGCACACCGCCACCGCCGCATCCGCCCCCTCCGCCAGCGCGACAGGCCCCAGCACGGGCAGGGTGGCCACCGCCGTGCCCTCGAGCCTCGGGTCGTCGTCCAGGAAACCGACCAGGTCCCACACCGGCTCGACCGAGTTGATGGCGCGGACCAGCTCCGCCGTCTCGCGACCGAGCCCACCGGCCCCGACGAGCAGGAGTGGCTGGAGGGCCCGAGTCATCGCCGACCCCGTCCGGCGTCGAGCAGCACCGACACGACCAGGTCCTGTTCGGCCGGCGTGATGCCGTGAAACAGGGGCAGGATGAGCGACTGGCGGGTGAGCCGCTCGGTCACCGGCAGCGAGGGCACCGGGCCGGCGGCGTAGGCGGGCTCGAGGTGGGCGGCCATGATGCCGCGCCGGGCCGAGACACCGGCCTGGTCCAGGCGGGCCAGGACCTCGTCGCGCGACCGCGGGAAGTCGTCGGGCAGCACGATCCAGTACGACTGGTAGTTGGTCGTCCCGTAGGCGGGGTCGGAGACCACCTGCACGCCGGGGAGCTCTATCAGGGCGTCGTGGTAGCGCCGGGCGCCGGCGCGACGCTCCTCGACCATCTGGTCGAGCCGGCCCAGCTGCACCAGACCCACCGCGGCCTGCAGATCGGTCATCCGGCAGTTGAAGCCGCGCTCGAGGTAGGACTCGACGACAGGCCCGGAGCTGGCGTGGCGATCGAAGGCGCTGTGGCTCATGCCGTGCTCGCGCAGGCGCCGCAGGCGCTCGGCCCAGTCGTCGCGGGTGGTGACGATCATGCCGCCCTCGCCGGTGGTGATCACCTTGCGGGGGTGGAAGGAGTAGACGGCGAGGTCGGCGCCGGCGCCGACGGGTCGGCCCTCACGGGTAGCGCCCAGCGCGCAGGCGGCGTCCTCGACCACGGGGATCCCCAGGGGGTCGCACAGCTCGTGGATTGGTCCGAGATCGGCGGGTACGCCAGCCTGGTCGACCACCATCACCGCCGCCGTGCGATCGCTCAACCGGGCCTCGATGGTCTTGGCCGTGAGGTTCTGGGTCGCCTCGTCCACATCGGCGAACACCGGGGTGGCGCCGGTCTGGCACACCGAGTTGGCAGTTGCGATGAACGACAACGAGGGCACCACCACCTCGTCGCCAGGCGCCAGGCCCAGCAGGTGCAGCGAGAGGTGCAACCCGGCGGTGGCGTTCGACACCGCGATCCCCTGGGCGGTCTCCACCCGGGCGGCCATGGCGACCTCGAACTCGCGCACCTTCGGTCCCTGGGCGATCCAGCCCGACTCCAGGGCCGCGGTGACGGCCTCGACCTCCTCGGGACCGAGCCATGGGCGCATCACCGGGACGGCCATCACGAGGCCGCCGCGATCGTGCCCGCCCGGGCATCCTCCTCCAGCCGCGAGGCCCGCCACCACTCGACGAGGTCCGCCAGCCCGGATTCGAGATCGACGCTGGCCTCGAACCCGAGCAGCTCCCTGGCCTTGGTCACGTCGGCCTGGCGGGTGTGCACGGCGTTGGTGGCCCGTTCCGGCCCGTGCACCGGCATGAGCTGGTCGGCGCCCATGACCCGGGCCAACATGGAGGCCAGCTCGACCAGGGAGGTCGAGATGCCTCGGCCGACGTTGAACACCTCGCCCTCGCAGGTGGTGGCGCCGGCCGCCACGTTGGCCCGGGCCACGTCGGCCACGTGGACGAAGTCCATCGTCTGGCTGCCGTCACCCAGGATGAGGGGGGGCTCGCCCGCCTCGATCCGCTCCATCCAGCGCACCAGCACCTCGGTGTAGACGCCGAAGATGTCCATGCGCGGCCCGTACACGTTGAAGTAGCGCAGGGCGATGTAGTCCAGCCCGTGGGTCTGGCGGAACGAGCGCAGCACGCCCTCGTTGAACTGCTTGGCCGCGCCGTACAGGGTCTCGTTGTCCCACGGGTGGTGGTCCTCGGCGGTGGGCAGCACCTCGGCCTGGCCGTACACCGAGGCCGAGGAGGCGGCCACCAACCGGCGGACCCGCTCGCCGGCCGCGGCCTCCACCACGTTGAACGTGCCGTCGGCCAGCACCTCGAGGGCCAGGCGCGGCTCCTCGGCGCAGCGGGTGATGCGGATGGCCGCCTGGTGGAACACGACGTCCATGCCGGCCACGGCCTCGACCACGGCGGCGCGGTCGCGCACGTCGCCCTCGACCACCGTCACCCGGCCCGAGGCCAGCGCGGCGTCGATGTTGGCCAGGCGACCGCGGCTGAAATCGTCGAAGACGACGATCTCACGGGGTTCGAACGGCAGGAGCTGGTCGATGATGGTCGACCCGATGAGCCCGGCCCCACCCGTGACCAGGATCCGCTCACCCCGGTACGGGTGCTCGCGGGATGCGCTGGGCCTGGCGGTCATCGGCCGACCTCGACGAACAGGCCCTGCTGGTCCAGGCTGCGGCTGGCGGCCTCGAGCAGGGCCAGCACCCGCAGGCCGGAGCGCCCGTCGGTCAGCGGCGCCCGGTGCTCGCGGATGGACTCGGCCAGCTCGGTGACCACCCCCTGGAGGGCTTCGCCCTCGGGCAGGCTGGGCGCCACCATGTCGCCCAGGCGGTACGCCACCTGGGCCCGGCGGCGAGCCTCGCCCCCGGACGCCTCCTGCATCTCGATCCCCCGGTCGTAGACGCTGATGCGCTGCGACGGGTTGAGGTCGTCCCACAGGACCATCTTCTTCGAACCACCGATCAACGTGGTGCGCACCTTGGTGGGGCTGAGCCAGTTCAGGTGCACGTGGGCGATGGCACTGCCGCCCAGGGGAAGGGTCAGGTAGCCGACGCACAGGTGGCCGGCCCCCACCGGGTCGGCTCCCACCGCAGCCACGCTGCTGGGGCGGGAGCCGGCCGGCAGGATGAAGTCGAGGATCGACAGGTCGTGGGGCCCGAGGTCCCAGAGCACGTCGATGTCGGGTTGCACCAGGCCCAGGTTCACCCGGACCGAGTCCACGTACTGGATGTCGCCGAGCTGTCCGGTCGAGACCAGCTCGTGGATCTTGAGCACGGCGGGCGTGTAGCAGTAGGTGTGGTCGCACATCAGCACCAGGTCGCGGTCCTCGGCCGCGGCGACCAGCTTCTCCCCGTCGGCCAGCGACGAGGCCAGCGGCTTCTCCACCAGCACGTTCTTGCCGGCCTCGAGGCAGGCCAGGACCACCTCGGTGTGGGTGGCCGCCGGGGTGGCCACCGCCACGGCGGTGACCGCGGGGTCGTCGAGCACGTCATCCAGGCTGGCGGTGACCCGGACCCCGGGCGCCCGCCCACCGATGCGTTCGGCGCGCTCCACATCCAGGTCGCACACCCAATGCAGGTCCCACGCCGGCGAGGCGTGGAAGTTGCGGACCAGGTTGGGTCCCCAGTACCCGGCCCCGACGACGGCGACCCCCAGGGTGCTCATGAGCCGGTGGGGACGAACACGGGCTCGACCCAGTAGTTGCCCGAGGTGGCGGAGGTGGGGAAGCCCCCCGACCCGTACAGGTACAGCCCGTTGGTGCCGTCGACCCCGGACTGCAGGGCGTGCAAGGGTCCGTTGTCGACCCCGGCCGACACGAAGGCCTCCGGCGTCACCGCGTAGTCACCCGAGCTGGTGTGGTACGAGACGATGTAGGTGGTGCCGGCCACGATGGCCACGGGTGTGGTCAGGGTGAGCGTCTGCCAACCGGCGGCCGACTCACCGGAGAACGAACCGGTGGCCAACTGCACCCCGGTCGAGGTCCACAGCGACCCGGTGTGGGGGCCGGTGTTGGCCGCGCCCTTGTAGAACTCGATGGCGGTGATGGTGCCGGGGACGTCGACCCGGAACTTGACGCCCAGCTCGACCGGCGAGGGGTCGTTCACCGAGTCGGGGGACGGGCCGACGCCGTCGGGCCAGAGCGTGTAGGGCGGGGAGCCTGCTGCCGGCGTGGGCACCGCCGTGGTCAGCGACCAGGCGTAGGGGGCGGCCAGGGAGTTGCCCGCCGCGTCCTCGGCCGCGGTCACGGTGAGGGTGTAGGCGGTCGAGTCGGCCAGCGGCGAACTGGGCGTGAAGGTGGCCGTGAAGGTCGAGCTGGAGTAGCTCAGCGTGCCCGCCACCGGTCCCCCCGAGCTGGTCATGGTCATGGCGATGGAGCCCGACATCATGGGCTCGTCGAAGCTCACGCTCGGCGTCGCCGTCGTGGGCACGCTGGTGGCGCCGTCGACCGGCGACACCGAGCTCACCACCGGTGGCACCACGTCGGGCGGCTGGGTCACGCTGAAGTCCACGTCCACCCAGTAGTTGGTGGACGCGTAGGTGTTGGACGGGAAGCCGCCGCTGCCGTAGGCGTACACCCCGTTGGTGGTGGCCGGGGCCGACAGCGGGCCATTGGTGAGGGTCGAGGTGAAGAAGTTGGGGTCCGCCGCGTAGTGCCCGTTGGGGGCGTGGTACGAGGCCACGTACGTCACCCCACCGGTGACGGCGATCGGGGTCGGGAACAACAGCTGCTGCCAGCCCGAGGCCGTCTCGTTGGTGAAGGTCCCCGTGCTCATCAGGGTCCCCGACGAGGTCCACAGGCTGCCGGTGTGGACGCCGTTGTTGCCGGCTCCCTTGTAGAAGCGCACCCCGCTGATCCAGCCGCTGGTGCTGGGCGTGAACTGCACGCCCAGCTCGACCGACGCCGAGTCGTCGACCGAGCTCACGCCGGGACTGGACGCGGAGCTGAAGAGGCTGCACGGACACGACGACCCCCCAGCCGTGGTGAAGGTCCACGAGAACGGCGACATCTGGTTGCCGAAGACGTCCTTGGCCCCGCTGATGGTGGCCGTGTACAGCGTGCCCGCGGCCAGCGCGGCCCCGGGGGTGAAGGTGACGGTCCCGGCCGAGGAGTTGTAGGCGACCGTGCCGGTCACCGTCCCCCCGGAGCTGGTCAGGCTCATGGCCGCGGTGCCCGACTGCAACAGCTCGTTCATGGTGGCGGAGACGGTGGTCGAGACCGACACGTTGGTGGCGCCGTTGGAGGGCGAGGTCGACAACACCGTCGGCGGGGTGGTGTCCCCCTCGGGCGAGAAGACCACGTCGACCCAGTAGTTGCTCCCGTTCCAGGTCTTGCTCGGGAAGATGGCGCTCGACCCGTAGGCGTACACCCCGTTGCCCGCCGTGCTGGTCGAGGCCGGCGCGTGCAGGGGTGCGTTGTCCACCGAGGCGCCGTTGAACTGCCCGATGGTGTCGGAGTAGTTGCCGCTGTTGGTGTGGTAGGACGCGATGTAGGTCGTGCCTGCGGTGATGGCGACCGGCGTCGAGAAGTTGACCTGCTGCCAGCCCGAGGTGGACTCCGACGTGAAGGTGGCGCTGGCCAGCATCGTCCCCGAGGCCGACCACAGCTCCCCGGTGTGGGTGCCCGTGTTCTGCGAGCCCTTGTAGAACCGAACCCCTGTGACCGTCCCGGCCACGTCGGAGGTGAAGCGCACGCCCACCTCGAGCGCGCTCGTGTCCCCGGAGTTGGGTGTGCCGGGGACGACCGTGTCGTTCCACAAGCTGCAGGGGCACACCCCAGGCGGGTTCGGCGCGTACGCCGTGCGGAAGGTCCAGCTGGTCGGAGACGTCATGGTGTTGCCGGCCAGGTCCTTGGCGCCGCTCACCGTGGCTGTGTAGGTGGTGCCCGGTGCCAGCCCGCCCGTGGGGGTGAACCCGAAGATCACGCCCCAGAGGTTGCTGGTCGAACCGGCCACGGGTCCGCTGGGACCCGACACCGTGAACGAGACGGTGGAGGGCTGGATGGCCTCGGAGAACGCCGCGCCCACGACCACCGAGGTCGACACGCTGGAGGCACCGGCGGTCGGCTGCATGGCGACCACCGTCGGCGGGGTGGTGTCGCCGGGCGAGCTGGTGGTGAACACCGCGTCGACGTAGTAGTTGGTGGCGTCGAAGGACGTCGTCGGGAAGGCGTCGCCGCCGTAGGTGTAGACCCCGTTGGGCCCGTCCGCCCCGTCAGCCAGGGCGCGGATGGGCCCCTGGGTGCTGCCGGACGTCTTCCAGTACGCCTCGCTGGAGGCGTAGTGCCCGTTGGGCGCGTAGTAGGAGACCACGTAGGTCGTGTTGGCGCTCACCGCCACCGGCGTGGTGAAGTCGGCTTCCTGCCAACCGGTGGCCGACTCGTTGGTGAAGGTCACCGTGCCCAGCAGCTGACCGGTCGAGGTCCACACGCTTCCGGTGTGGGTCCCGGTGTTGCCCGCGCCCTTGTAGAAGCGCACCCCGGTGATCCAACCGCTGGCATCGGTGCGGAACTTCGTCCCCACCTCGGTGGCCGTCGGGTCGGGGGTCGAGACCGTGTCGGGCGTGCCCGGCCGGACCGGGTTGGTGGGGACCCCGAAGATCGTGCAGGGGCACGACACGGCCACGTTGACGGTGGCCGGGGCGGTCTGCAGGTTGCCGCTGTCATCGACAGCGCGGGCCTCGATGGGCTGGGAGCCCGTGCCGTGCATCGAGCCGGTGTAGGTCCACGACGTGGTGCCCGTGGCCGGGTGCCAGGTGGTGCCCCCGTCGAGGGACACCTCGACGCCCGCCACCTGCCCGCCGCCGGCGTCGGTGGCGGTGCCCTGCACCGTGGTGGTGCCACCGTTGCCGATGGGGGCCCCCGCCACCGGGGAGGTGATCTGGGCGGTGGGCGGGGCGGTGTCGGTGGACAGCGTGGCCGCGACCAGGTTGGAGGCGAGGGTGGTGGGCTGCGCGCCCATGTCGGCCAGGATGTTCACCGTGGCCTGCTGCATGTCACGGTTGGCCGGTGGGTTGACCCCGTTCCAGCCGGCGGTGACCCCCAGCTGGCCGGCGTCATGGGTGCTGTCGAGTCCCCATGACCACTGGACGGTGCCGGCGGAGAACACCAGGGCCCCACTCGACGCCCGGTAGGTGGTGAGGCTGTGGGTGGCCGTGCCCGGACCCACGGTCGAGCCCCAGTCGAGCAGCTTCTGGCTCTCGCTGAGCGTGGTGGTGGAGAGGTCGAAGAGGCCGGGCGGGCGGGCGCCGTTGTCCAGATCGGAGTCCCACTCGTAGCCCAGCGAGCTGGGAGCCAACGTGCCCGTCGTCCCGGGAGCCAGCGTGGCCATCGACGTGTTGCGCCAGAAGCGGTTCTTGCCCTGGGCGGCGGGGACGGTGATGGCGTCGTTGGCCGACTCCACCTGCCAGATGGTGCCGGTGAGCCCGTTCTCGGGCTGCCCGCCGTCGGACGGCGGGCTGAACCGGGGATCCCGCCAGGTGCCCGTCCAGGTCGACGTGGGGTCGATCTTGGCGTTGGCCGTCGTCTCCTTGTAGGTGACCAGCGTGCGGTAGCTCGTGTTGGACCCGTCGATGGACGGCTCGTAGCGGGTCTTCCAGAAGACCTCGTTGCCCGAGAAGAACGCCAGGTTCACGCCGGCGTTGCGCGCCGCGGTCACGTTGGCCCGCTGGTTGCCCGACCAGTACTCGTCGTGGCCCACCGACAGGAACACCTTGTGGTTCGTCAGCGACGAGCCGTAGCGGTCCGTGTCGACGCCCGACTGGTAGGTCATGTCGTACCCGTTGGCCTCGAGGAACCGGATCATCGGGTATTCCTCGGCCATGAAGTAGTCCTGGCCGCCGGGGGTGTCGGCCCGGGTGGCGTAGGGCCGGTTGAAGCTCACCTTGTAGGCGCGGCCGGCCGGCGAGCCCTTGTACAGGCTGTTGCCACCCCAGTCGTTGTAGGCCTCCCAGGTGGTGTCGGAGGCCTGGTACACGACGGCCGCGTGGCTGGCGTCGTTGCGCACCACGAACGGGATCTGGTTGTCGTCGGGGTTGCCGTCGTTGCGGACCAGGTGGGCGATGTAGATGCCCGACACGGCGGTGGAGGGCACGGTCCACGAGGCCGACACGGCCCAGTTGCCGCAGTCGATCAGCCCGGTGGTGGGGTCGTTGAGGCAGGACGGCTGGCTCTGGGGCAGGTGAGCGGACGGCTGCACCGTGGCGATGAGCCGGGCACCGTTGCCCTGGTAGTAGCCGATCCGGTAGATGTCGAGGTGATACGCGGTGGCGGGCGTCTGGACCTTGAACGAGATGGTGCTGCCGACGTCCACGCTCGTGTCGGTGGCGAAGCCCTGGATGGAGGCGTCACCGCTGCCCGAGTCCCACACCGACTGCGGGGTGCCCGGCTTCGAGTTCTCACACGCGATCGGGTTGCCACCGGCCCCGCAGGGGTCGGCCTGGGCCGGCGCGGCCAGGGGCACGATCACCGCGGCGGCCCCGAAGAGCAACATGGCCGAGACGATGCTCAGGCGCTTCCAGATTGGTTTCACGACAGATGCCGTCCTTGCTCGGGTCGCGCGGAGGGACCGCCACCAGGCCCATCTCCTGCGCCCGAGCGTGGCCTCGCGGCCTGAAACCCACCTGAAGCCGGACTGAGGTGTTACTGAATCCCCCGGCCCGACGGGCCAGCGGGCCGATCAGGACCGGACGAGCGTGACCACGAAGCGCGCGCTTGAGTCTCCGGCGGGCTCGTAGGTGGCCTCGCCGCCGAGGGAGCGGGCCATCTGGCGGACCAGCGCCAGGCCGAGGCCGGCGTGGTCGGGGGTGGCCAACGCGGCCCGCATCGGCTCGAACAGGTGCTCGACCAGCTCAGGGGCGACCCCGGGGCCGTCGTCGCACACTGCCACGACCACGCGGTCGTCGACGGCGTGGACCTCCACGGAGATGTTCGGCCCGCCGTAGCGCCGGGCGTTGGCCAGCAGGTTGGCCAACATCTCCTCGAGCAGCAGCGGATCGGCCACCACCCGGAGATCGGGCTCGATGACATCGACCACCACCGGTGGCCCCAGGGCAGGCAGCATGGCGGCCACCGCGGCCTCGACCGCGTCGGCCACCGCCACCGCCTCGAGGTTGACCTCGAGCCCACCCCGCTCGAGTTGGGACAGCTCGAGCAGTCGGGTGGCCATGGCCTGGATCCGCTCGGCCCGTTCGGCCAGCCGGGACAGGGAAGAGGCCAGGTCGGCCGACGACGACTGGCGGGCCTGGCGGGCCAGCGCCGAGGCCATCAGTGCCACCGAACCGACGGGGCCGCGGAGCTCGTGGCTGGCCCGAGCCACGAACGCGCTGCGGGCCTCGTCCAGGCGGCGCATCGTGAGCACGTTGTTGGTCCGCTTCATGGCCCGACCCACCTCAGCGGCGGCGTCCTCCAGGGCGCGGATCAGGCCCGGGCCGGGAGGCGTCGGCGCGTCGGAGAAGAACTCGAGGATGGCACCCACCCCGTCACCCATGGGCACCGGGACGGCCACGGCCATGCGCAGGCCGCAACGCCGGGCCTGGCGGCCCCGTTCGTTGGTCTGGGACTCGACCACCTCGGCGACCGTGGTGATGGCCAGCATGAAGGCGTCGCCCACCAGATCGGTGTCGGCCGCCCACTGCTGGCCCGCGGTCAACTGGCGCAGGGGCTCGAACCGCTTGGCATCGGACAGGTGCCAGACGTCCGCCGAGACCAGGAACCCCGGTTCGCTGCCAGCCACCAGGACGTGGCCCAACTCCCAGCCGGTGTGATCGCACACGGCGGCCAGCGCGGCCCGCAGCACGTCGGACGGCTCGGCCTCGTCGAGGTCGTCGCCGGCCACCTCGTGCATGTTGCGGCGGAAGGCCACGATGGCCCGCAGCTCGCGATCGGCCTCGTCGCGGTCGGTCACCTCCCGGCCCACGGCCTCGACGGCGAGGATCTGGCGTTCGGGGTTGCGGATGCTGGTGGTCCGCAGCTCGAAGGCCCGGACCCGCCCGTCGCGGTGGCGCAGGCGGATCACCGGGTTGGCGGCGGACGGCGCGCTCCCCTCCCACCGCTCGAACATGGCCGACATCTCGGCGCGGTCGACGGCCAGGTCCAGGAACAGGTCGGGCTGGGCGTAGAAGGCGGCCGCCGGGTAGCCGAGCAGCGCGTGGCAGGACGGCCCGACGTAGTCGAACCCCCGCTCGGGCCACAACCGGTAGCGCAGGATCAGGTCCGGCACCCGTTCCACGATCTCGCCGGTCGTGGCCGGGTCGGCGGGGGCGCCGTGGTCGCGCTCGACCGGGGTGATGACGATGACGAACGAGCCGGTGGGCGACGACACGGCCCGGTTGACGTCGTGGTGGGGCAACCAGCTCACCGTGAGCTCGGAGCGGGGCAGGGCGACGTGGTGGGCCAGTGGTCGCACCTCGAGCACCCCGACCCGGATGTCACCCGCCACCAGCTGCCGGCACAGGGCCTCCAGGTTGGCCGCGCCGTCCTCGACCAGGTCGAGCAGGCGGGTGCCGACCAGCTCCTCGAGGCGCCGCCCGACGATCCGCCGCGCCGTGACGCAGGCGTCGAGCACGCGGAGCTGGGCGTCGAGGCGCAGCACGCCCCGGTCGACGTCGAGCGGGCCGCCGGTCCACCCGTTCGCCGACGCGCGACGGGCAGCGACCGTCCCTGCGCTCCAGTTCGCCGGAACCAGCTCGACGCTCATCGGTCTCCTCGAGCAGAGGTGACGACCACGCCCAACCAGGCCCGGGTCGCACTCCCCTGTCCTGCTTCGCCCTCATCCCACCATCGGTGGGGACTCACGATGATTTGAACACAGAGTGTGGCCGGAAATTGCTGAGATCACCAGCCCGAGGCCAAGATTCCTTCAATACTTGTACCTGGCTGAACCCTCGGTACTCCGTCGCCGAGACGCTTGGCGGGTCACCCGGTTACGGTCGACCGGACTCGGCCCGCCGGTCCCGTGGACCGGTAGCCTGCGGCGATGCCGCTGGATCCCACCGTCCAGATCCACCCCGCGGCCCTGTGCGAGACCGACGACGTCGGCCCCAGGACCCGGATCTGGGCCTTCGCCCACCTGCTGGCGGGGGCCAGGGTCGGGGCCGACTGCAACATCTGCGACCACGTGTTCGTCGAGGGCGGGGCCCGCTTGGGCGACCGGGTCACGGTGAAGAACGCCAGCCTGATCTGGGATGCGGTGGACATCGGCGACGACGTCTTCATCGGTCCGCGGGTCACCTTCACCAACGACCTGCGACCCCGGATCGGTCACTCCCTGCCGCCCGAGGAGTTCGTGCCCACGGTGGTGCGCCGGGGCGCCAGCCTGGGGGCCAACGTGACCGTGGTGTGCGGGGTCACCATCGGCGAGCACGCCCTGATCGGCGCAGGTGCGGTGGTCACTGCCGATGTGCCCGCCCACGCCCTCATGGTCGGCGTCCCCGCCCGGCGCACGGGCTGGGTCTGCGCCTGCGGCTCCGACGTCACGCCGGGGAGCCCGTGCACCTGCGGCCGCACCTATCGGGAGACGGCCGACGGGGGCCTCGAGGATGCCGCGCCGGGCTGAGCCGGCGCGGGCCAGGCGCGCCGAGGGGCGCTCCTCCCCGGCTACCGGAACAACGCCTCGCCGATCCAGCCACCCGATCGAGCCCCGGGTGGGCAGGCGAACACGGCGCTGCCGGTGTGACGGATGTACTCGTTGAGCGCGTCCTGGTCGGCCAGGTGCTGTTGGATGGTGGCGAACTGCGCGCGGGGATCGCGCTGGTAGCACAGGAAGAAGAGCCCGGCGTCGTGCTCGCCGGCCTGGTCCACCCCGTCGTCGAAGGAGTAGCCGCGGCGCAGGATCCGGGCGCCCCCGTTCGAGGTGGCCGCGGCCCGGCGGATGTGGGCCGACTGGCCGATGAGGGGCCGGCCCGCCGCGTCCAGCGCGCCCAGGTCCACCGCATCGGTCTCGTGGATCCGGCCCAGGGGGGCGCCGCTGATCTTGTGGCGCCCGACGGTGGCCTCCTGCTCCTCCAACGACGAGCGGTCCCACAGCTCGAGCAGGATCCGGATGCGCCGGGCCACCAGGTAGCTGCCGCCGGCCATCCACCCGCCGTCGGATCCGACCCAGACCTGGTCATCCATGAGGCCGGTGTCCTCGGCCCGGATGTTGTTGGTGCCGTCCTTCATCCCCATGAGGTTCCGGGGTGTCTGCTGGGCGGTCGTGGTCGACGACGTCCGGCCGAACCCGGACTGGGCCCAGCGGGCCACCACCGCGCCGCGTCCGATGCGGGCCAGGTTGTGCACAGCGTGGAAGGCGACCAGCGGGTCGTCCGAGCAGGCCTGGATGGCCAGGTCACCACCGGATCGGGCCGAGTCCAGTTGGTCGCCGGCGAAGGCGGGCAGCTCCGCCAGCGCGGCTGGCCGGCGGGCGGCCAGACCGTAGCGGTCGACGCCGCCGGACTCGAACAGCCCGGGGCCCAACCCGATGGTGACGGTCAGGTGGCTCGGGCCGGACCCGACCGCCTCCCCGGTGTCGCCGGGCGCGGCCACCAGGTTGTCGTCGAGGGGGGCCACCGGATGTCCCTGGGTGAGCTGGGCGGCGGCCGCCGTCCACGCCTGGAGGAGCTCGACCACGTCCTGGCGACGCCCGGCCACCAGGTCGAAGGCCGCGAAGCGCAGGTGGTCCTGGACGGGCGTGGCGATGCCGGCCTGGTGTGCGCCCCAGAACGGGTACGAGCCCTGGCCGGCCGACGGCGAGTTGGGGGCGGCCGACGCCGGGTCCACCCGATCCCAGGCGGCCACGGCTCCGGCCCCGACGGCCACGCCCAGGCCGCCGGCCCCGGCCAGGAAGGCCCTCCGACCCATGGCGTCGGGGCGCTCGGTCATCGCTCGGGCCGATCGAGCACGGGGGCCATCTGGGCCAGGGCGTCGGCCAGCGCGTCGCCGGCGGCCACCACGGCCGAGCTCGAGGTCGGGGTCGGGCTGGCGGAGCCGGAGACCGACCCGATCCCGGACGTCCCGGCGGCGGCGATGGCGGCGTCGAGTCGGGCCAAGCGCTCGGCGAGGACCGCATCCAGTCCCGGGTCCCGGCTGACCAGGGCGGGGTGCAGGGCACCGAGCAGGCCGGCAGCCGCCTCGGCCGCGGCCTGCAGATCGGCCACGGCCAGACCCGGGGGACGGGCGGGCGCGGCACCGGCTGCCCGAGCGATGGCCTCGGCCAACTCGTCACCGGATCCCCCGGCCGCCTCCACGGCATCGAGGTGCATGGCGCCGATGCGCACCTGCAGCTGCCGAGCCGTGGCCAGTGCCCGGGCGACGGCCTGGGTCACGTCCACCACCGGACCTGTCCCCCACAGACCCTGTTCGACCAGGCGGAGCCCGACCACCGGATCGGTCGGGCCGGCGTCGGACGGTCCGTCCAACTCCTCGGCCAGGTCGTCCTGTCCGGCCGGTTCCGCGTCGCCGAAGTTGTCGGCCGCCGGTTCGACCGCGCCAAGGTCGGCCCGGGTGTGCAGGTAGGCGGTCCGGGCCCCGGCCACGTCCCCGGCACCCACGGCCGCGGCCAGGCTGGTCAGGTCGGCCACCAGGGCGTCGGCCCGAGCGGCCAGGAAGGACCGGTACTGGTCAGCGGCCTGCTGGAGATCGGGTTCCTGGCTGAGCACCACCGATCCGGATGCCCCGCCCACGGCCAGCTCACCCGAGTCGGCGGACGCACCGATCTGACACGCCGTGCGGTACACGCCACGGGTCAGCTCGAGCGAGATGACCGACGACTCCCCCGCCGCCAGCGCCTCGACCCGGCCCACCACGTGGTCGCCGCTCAGGACCTCGAAGCTGGCGCGGGCGGAGCTGTGGTTGGCCAAGGCCAGCTGGGTGAGGCCGACCCCGGTGCGCAGGTGCCGGGGCGTGCACCCGTCCCGGGTCACGCGCACCTCCAGCCGTGACCCGCCTCCGGCCCCGGTGGTGGACGGTGCCGCCGACCGCGAACTGCTGCACGCGCTCAGCAGCAGCGCGACGGACACGACGACGACATCACAACGGCTCGCCATGGAGGTGCGGATGATACCGAACACGGCCAGGCCCGATCCGACAGGGCCGGGGCGGATCGGCACCTCGTCGCTCGCTTCAGCGAAGGACCAGACCGGCTTCAGGCGGGCATCAGGAACCGACCCGAACATGGGGGCGTGTACCTGGGCACGAGGCCGCCTCTGGCGGAGCGACCCCCCGATGCACCACGTCGCGTGCGAGGTGTATCGCACAACGTGGTCATGCTCGGCCTCACCAGCATGTTCACCGACGTCTCCACGGAGATGGTGGTGGCCGTGCTGCCCCTCTTGTTCGTGGTCCGGTTCGGCTTCTCGCCCCTTCAGTTCGGAGCGGTCGACGGCATGTACCAGGGGCTGGCCGCAGTGTTCTGCGTGCTGGCCGCGGTGGCCGCCGACCGGCGCCAGCGCCACAAGCGCATGGCCGGCACCGGCTACAGCCTCTCGGCGGGCGCCGGGCTGATCCTGGTGGTGGCCAGCGGCAGCTGGATCCCGGTGCTGGGCGCGGTCTACCTCGATCGGTTGGGCAAGGGCATCCGCACCGCCCCACGCGACGCCCTCATCTCGCTGAGCAGCACCCGCGACAAGTTGGGGGCCTCGTTCGGGGTGCACCGGGCCTTCGACACCGCCGGTGCGGTGGCCGGGCCACTGTTGGCCGCGTTCCTGCTGGCCCGCAACCCGCGCGGGTTCGAGGCTGTCTTCGTGGTGGCCTTCTTCATCTCGGTGATCGGGCTGGGCGTCCTGTACTTCTTCGTGGAGGACCACCGTTCGCCGGTCGAGCCCGACCAGGTGCGCACCCGACGGTCGATCATGGCCGCCGCCGCCATCCTGTTGCACGAGCCCCGGTTCCGCCGGGTGTGGCTGCTGGCGGTCGGGTTCGCGCTGCTCACCCCCGGTGATGCCCTGCTCTACCTGGCCCTCGAACGGCGGGTGGACCTGAGCGCGGCGTACTTCCCACTGCTGTTCTTCGGCACCTCGGTCGTGTTCCTGCTGGCCGCCGTCCCGTGCGGCCGCCTGGCCGACCGGATCGGCCCGCTGCGGGTGTTCGTGGGCGGGGAGGTCCTGCTGGTCGGCGCCCTGCTGGTCGTCGGGTCGTCGAGCACCGGGCTGGCTACGATCCTCGCCATGCTGGCCATGCTCGGGGGGTACTACGCCGCCACCGACGGCGTCCTCATGGCGCTGATCAGCCCCCTGATCCCGGCCACGCTGCGCACGAGCGGCATGGGGGTGGTCATCGGCGCCGTCGCCATCGCCCACCTCATCGCCTCGGTGGCGTTCGGCGCAGCCTGGACGGCGCTGGGTCCCTCCGCCGCCGTCCACCTGTTCACCGCCGGGCTGGTGGGCATGGTGGTGCTCGGCGCCTGCACGCTGCGGCGTTCGGATCTCGCCTTCGCCAGGTGAGGCGCCGACCCGTCCTGGGCTTCGCCCTGCTGTGCGCGGTGTGCGTCCTCGGCGCGGTCGGCTACGTCCTGTTCTCGGACCACCAGGCGTCCACCGTCAGCGCTCGCGGGGGGACGCCGGCCACCACCGCCGACCCGGCCGATCTGCGCCAGCTCGAACAGGCACCGTGGATGCTGTACCGCTCGACCGAGGTGAACGCCGACTTCGGGCGGGTGGCGGTGACCCCCGTCGCCGACCCCCACCATCCCCGCGTCACGTCGCTGAGCTGCGACCGAGTCGCCTACGGCGGCGATCGCGGCCTGTGCCTGGTGACGAACCAGGGCGCCATCACCACCTACGACGCGGTGATCTTCGACTCGCGCTTCGATCGGCTGTCCACCATCGGCCTGGTGGGGTTGCCCAGCCGGGCCCGGATCTCCGACGACGGCCGGTACGGCGCCACCACCACCTTCGTGTACGGCGACTCGTATGCCGGCACCAGCTACTCGACCCGCACCCAGCTCTACGACCTGCACGCGGGCAAGGTGCTGGGCGACCTGGAGCAGTTCACCACCCTGAAGGACGGCAAGTCCATCGACAGCGTGGACCGCAACCTGTGGGGGGTCACCTTCGATCCGAGCGACAGCAACCGCTTCTACGCCACCGAGAGCACGGGCGGGAACTACTACCTGGTCCGGGGCGACGTGGCCCGCCGCCAGATGGTGGTGCTGCGCAGCGGGGTCGAGTGCCCCTCGATCTCTCCCGATGGCACCCGCATCGTCTACAAGGCGCGCCACATCGGGCCGCTGGGCAAGGTGGAGTGGCGGTTGTCGGTGCTCGACCTGTCCACCCTGGCCGACCACCCCCTGGCCGAGACCCGCAGCGTGGACGACCAGGCCGAGTGGCTGGACGACTCGACGGTCCTCTACGCCCTCCCCCGCTCGACCTCGGGGACGCCGGCCGACGACACCTGGGCCGTCCCGGCCGACGGGAGCGGGAGCCCCCGGGTGTTCGTGGCCGGCGCCTACTCGACCGTCGTGGTGCACCCGTCCACGTCGTGACCTCGGGTTGGTGACCGGACCGGCCGACGCTCCCCCTCGCGCGCCGGCCGACCGGTCAGATCGTCAGGGGGTGTAGCTCGAGGTGTTGGCGGCCAGCACCTCGACCAGGGCGAAGTTCCACCGGTCGGCGGTGGGGGCCGTGTCGTCCAAGGTGACCGTCGAACCGGCGGCGCCGGTCTGGCCCGTGTACTCCTGGGTCCAGTAGGTGTCGCCGGTGGAGTTGTCCAGCCACTGGTTGAGGAGCAGCTGGTTCGGCCCGACGGCGCGAGCGGTGGCCGAATCCCAGTCGTCGCCCACCCCGAAGACCAGCGACTGGGGCTGGGTGGTGGCCAGCGATGCGGTGGGGGGTCCAGTGGTGGCGCTGGCCTTGGCCGAGGCTCCGACCCCACCGGTGCCCTGGATGCCCACCACGTTGAGGAACGTGCGGTAGCCCTTGACCGACGGGGTGGCCTTCACCTTGACGTTGGTCAGGGCGCTGGCCGCGGTCGCCTGCCAGATCTCGGCGTCACCCGCCGAGGTGTTGGCCCGGGACACGAGCGTCCAGGTCAGCCCCGCACCGGTGACGGTGGCCTTCTGGGCGCTGCTGGCCGGACCGTCGGAGCCGACGAAGGCCAACAGCAGCTCCGAGCCCATGGCGGTGCTGAAGGCGGCAGTGGTCTGCGCTCCGGATCCCTTGGCCACCACGTCGACGTCCATGTTGAAGCACACGGCGATGTTGCTCACGTCGACGACGACCGGGTCTGAGGTGGCTTGGGTGTTGGTGCTGTCGGTGGCCACCGCGGTCAGGGTGTTGTGGCCGTTGAGGGCCGTCTTGGTGTTCCACGACAGGGTGTAGGGCGAGACGGTCTGAGCCGCACCCAACGGCAGGCCGTCGAGGTAGTACTGCACGCTGGTGACGGGGTGGCTGGAGGTCACCGACGAGGTGATCGACACCGGACCCGAGACCGTGTCACCGGTCTGGGGCTGGGTGATCTGGATCGTGAAGCTCGGCGCGGCGTTGGCCACCGTGAAGCCGACAGGGGTGGCGTTGGCCACCGCGTTGTTGCTGTCGGTGACCACCGCCCCCACGCTGTGGGCCCCGTTGGCCAGGGTCGTCGTGTCGAGCGGGACGGTGTACGGCGCGCTGGTCAACGGGGAGCCGAAGGCCACGTCGTCCACCAGCAGCTGCACCGACTTGACGGTGGCCCCGCCCTGGGTCGTGGTGGTGGCCGTCAACGGGATGGTGCCCGACACGGATTGGCCCGAGGTGGGCGACGTCACCATGACCGCGGGCGGCCCGGAGCTGGACGGCGCCGCCTCGACCTCGACCCCGGCCAGGTTCCAGCGGTCGCCGGTGGGCGCGGTGTCGTTGATGGTGAGGGTCCCACCGACGGCGGGACCGGCGTTGGAGGTGTACTGCGACCAGTAGGTGTCGCCGCTGGGATCGAGCCACTGGGAGAACGGGGTCTGGTTGGCCCCGATGGTGCGGGCGATGGCGTTGTCGTAGTCCTCACCCACACCCACGGCGATCGAACCGGGCCCCACTGCCGTCATCGACACCTTGGGCGCGCCCGACTTGGCGCCACCCGCCACCGAGGCACCGAGGCCGGCCGTGTTCTTCAGGGACATGACGTCGAGCGAGAGATCCTTGTTCTTCTGGGTGCCGGTTGCGGTGACGGTGACGTTGGTCAGCTTGGCCGAGGCGAACGCCTGCCAGATCTCGGCGTCACCCAGCTGGGTGTTGGCCCGCTTGACCAACGTCCAGGTCAGACCCGCACCCGAGACCGTGGCCGTCTGACCGGTGGCCGCGGCATCCGCTCCCACCAGGGCCAGCAGCTGCTCGTTGCCCCCCGTGGTGGAGAACGCGGCCGTGGTCACGCTGTTGTTGCCGGTCTTGTGGACCTGCTGGTCGAGCTGTATCGATCCCACTGCCACCGGCGTGGACACGGTGACCGCCGGGGCGGTGCCGGTGAGTTGGTTCGAGTCGACGGCCTGGGCGCTGATCACGTGCGATCCCGGTGCCAGGCTGGACACCGGCAGCGAGTAGCTGGATCCACCCGTCGTGATCGGTCCGCCGAAGGCGGCGCCGTCGACCAGGAACTGGAGACTGGTCACCGTGGCCGCGTCGGTCACCGTGGCCTGCAGGGTGGTGGCCCCGGTGACCGTCGAGCCGTCGATCGGGTTGGTGATGGCCACCACCGGGCGGCTGATGGCGGGCATCACCTGCTGCAGCACCTTCACCGTGGTCCCGGTGATCTGCAGTTCGGTGTCGGTCTCGCTCTGGTCCGTGCCCGCGGCGGTGAAGTAGCCGGAAGGGTCAGCTTGGGCCCGCAGCCAGTAGGTCCCGTCGGCCAGGTTGGAGATGTCGATGTTGTTGCCGGCGTCGGTGAAGTCGTACTCGTCGCCCCAGCCCACCGAGAGGCCCAGGATGCCGTTCGGGTTCGAGCAGTTCGAGGCGGCGGGTGCGGGGTTGGCCGTCGTGTTCGGGACCCCTCCCACCAGCGTGTCGGGGGTCATGCAGAAGTAGACCTTGGGGCTGCTGGCCACGAGGGCGCCCACGCCCCCGCTGGCACCCACCGTGTAGAGGCCGAAGCCGGAGAAGGGGAAGGCGTAGTCGGTCGGTGGATGCCAGGCCATGGACTTCACGATGGGCACTGACTTCACGAAGCTCCAGGTGGCGGACCCGGTCAGGGTGTAGAGGTTCTGCACCGCGGTCGACGTCCCGGTGGTGGAGTTGTAGGATGGCTGGATCTCGAGCGGACCCGCCCCTGCGTTCCAGGTGATGTGGGTGAAGTCGAGCACGCGGGTCGACGGCGCCGGGGCCGCGATGGAGATCTGGTTGGTGGGGATCTTGACCTGGAGGTTCGGGTAGGCGATCACCGGATCGGCATTCGCGTGCGAGGGCGTGAAGCCCACGCCCACCGCGATGGTGCCAGCCAGCAAGACGACCACGACCAGGCCACGGCGCGTACGGGTGGCAGACGACCTCTTCGACATCACAGAACCCTCCCGGGGTCGGTCGCGGCAAGCTGTCCGGCTCCCCAGCAAGATCGGGACGCTCGGCGCGCCACGGGGTCAGTGTCGCGATCCCCTGCCCGGAGGTAAACAACAGATTCCTGAAGAAGTCTTCAGCCGTCGAGGGTGACTTCAGACGATCACCAGCCCGGGTTCAGGTTCAGGCCAGGCGAGAGCTCGATGATGCCCCGAGGCGCCTGGCGCGAGCCCGAGGAGACCCAACATGAGCACGCCCGTGTACCGACCGACGACGCAGAGCCGATCACGGACCACACGGTTGCGGGCGCTCACCGTGGCCGTCACGCTGACCCTGGTGGCCGGCCTGGCCCTGACGGTGAGCGCCGTCGTGACGCCAGCGGTGGCGGGGGCCGACACCCCGTGCCCCTGCTCGCTGTGGTCGTCGGCCACCACCCCGGTCACGGTCGACTCGGGTGATCCCAACGCCGTCGAGTTGGGCGTGCAGTTCAGCTCGGCCACCGACGGGTTCATCTCCGGCGTGCGCTTCTACAAGTCCTCGACCAACACCGGCATCCACGTCGGCAGCCTGTGGACCTCGGGCGGCACCCTGTTGGCCCAGGCCACCTTCAACGACGAGACGACCAGCGGCTGGCAACAGGTCGCCTTCTCCCAGCCCGTGGCCGTCACCGCCGGCACCACCTACGTGGCCGGCTACCACACCAACACCGGCCACTACTCGGTCGACGACGGCTACTTCAGCGGCGGTGCGCACACCAACGGCCCCCTCACCGCCCCGGGCAACGCCACCGACCCGAACGGCCTGTTCACCTACAGCGCCACCCCGACCTTCCCGACCGGCACGTTCAACGGCGACAACTACTGGGTCGACGTCGTCTACTCCCAGACCGCCCCGACGCCGCCTCCCGCCGCCACCTCGTTGTGGGGACCGGACGTGACCCCGACCGTGGTCGACTCGGGCGATCCGGCGTCGGTCGAGCTCGGCGTGCAGTTCAGCTCGACCACCAACGGCTTCGTCGACGGCGTGCGCTTCTACAAGTCCTCGGCCAACACCGGCGAGCACATCGGCAGCCTTTGGACCTCGGACGGCACGCTGCTGGCCCAGGCCACCTTCACCGACGAGACGACCAGCGGCTGGCAGCAGGTCACCTTCTCCCAGCCCGTGGCCGTCACCGCCGGCACCACCTACGTGGCCGGCTACCACACCGACACCGGCCACTACTCGGTCGACGACGGCTACTTCACCAACAGCGGCTACGTGGCCCCGCCGCTGAGCGCGCCGGGTGGGAACCCGGACACGCCCAACGGGTTGTTCGTCTACAGCCCCACACCCGCGTTCCCGACCGGCACCTTCAACGGGGATGACTACTGGGTAGACGTGGCCTTCACCCCGGCCCCGGTACCGGTCAGCCTGACCGTCAGCGCCCCGCAGGCGCAGGTGCCGAAGGGGCTGTCCGAGCAGCTGCGGGCCACAGAGGGCTTCAGCGACGGGTCGTCCAGGGACGTGACCGCCACCGCGACCTGGACCAGCTCGAACCCCGCCCTGACCAGCGTGTCGTCGACCGGCACCGTCAGCGCCCACGGCGTGGGGTCGGCCATCGTCTCGGTCGCCGTCGACGGCCTCACCGGGTCGACCCAGGTCACCGTGGTCAACCCGGTGGCCTTCGCCCTCGTCGACCCCCCGCTGGTGCTCCTGCGAACCGGCCAGACCCGCCAGCTGACGCTCACCGCCTGGTTGACCAACGGGACCCGCCTGAACGTGACCGACCTGGCCACCTGGAGCGTGCCGCCCTGGAGCCTGCCCCCCGGCGCCCGCACGTCGGTCAGCCCCACCGGGCTGCTGAGCGCGCCCGGTCCAGGGCTGAGCCTGGTGACGGCCTCGCTCGGTCGCATCTCCGCCTTCGCCGTGGCGCTGGCCGTGCGGTGAAGCGGCGGCGGTCGGGCACGTCGAGGCCGCAGGTGGCCTTCGCCTGCCGGCCGGACCGAACCCACGCGGTCGAGCCGGATGGATCTCAGCGGTGGCTCAGCGCCTCGCTGGCCGCCAGCGCGGCGCGGATGGCCGGCTCGGCCGCGGCTCGCGCCTCGGAAGCACGAGCCATCTCCACGCCGTAGACCAGGCCGAAGGTGAAGCAGTTCTCTCCGGCCAGGTGGGCCTGGAACACCAGGTGGCGGATCAACAGGCGCGCCGCCACGCTGTCCTGGTTCTGCCCCAGGACGTCTTGGACCTTCTGCATCCGCTTGGCCATGCGGACCGCCGGTCGACCCAGGACGGGCTGGGCCGACTCGGCCGCGTAGCGCGCCCGCTTGGCCGACTTGCGCACCTCGTGGAGGAGGAGCTCGCTGCGCCCGGAGTCCCGGCCGCGCGAGTAGGCTGCGTGCGCCCGGCGCACCCGGCGACCGTCCTCGGCGATCCGACCGGTCAGCACGGAGCCGGCGCGGCGCCTGGCGTGCGCGGCCAGGGGTGGGTTGCTGGCCAGCCGACCCAGCCGCTCGACCATCTGCTGGTAGCGCTCGCTGTCCAGGTCGGCCCAGATGAGCTCGAACGCCGCCGTCTCCCGAGCCCGCAGCTGGCGATCGACGCGCGCGAGCACCGGGCCCACGACCAGCTCCTGGGGCAGGGCGGCGATCTCCTGGTCGAGGCGGTGGTGGAGCACGTCGGTGTCACGAGCCCGCCCGAGAGCCTGGGACAGCAGACCCAGCTCGCCGCGCAGGCGCTCGACACGGCTGCCCCGCAGCCACGGGCGGTAGGTGGCCAGCAGGCTGCGCAGCCGCCGGCAGGCGACCCGCATGCGGTGGACCGATTCGCCCACGCCGGCCCGAACCCCACCCTCGTTGGCCAGCAGCTCGGTGCAGTGGTCCCGCAGCTGGATGCTCAGCAGCTCGCCCACCGACGCCCGTCGGGCGATGGGGGTGGGCCGGGAGAGCTCCACCAGGTCGACGGCCCGGGCCAGCGCCGTCGGCCAGCCCGAGGGTTCGAGCGTGTGGACAGCCAGGTGCTGGTTGACCGAGTCCAGGTCCGCGTCGTCGATCGCGGGCTCGAACACCGACACCGTGGCGGTGCCACCCCCGTCCTCGGCCGCGAACATGGCCGGGAGGCGGACGTCGAGCTCGCCGCTGGGGGCCACGGCCAGGCGCAGCGCCACGCCCGAACCTTCGCGCCGCCATCCCTCCCCCGGTCGCCACCCGGTCGGCGCATCCTCGCCGGAGGCGTCCGACTGCGACGTCGAGCGCAGGTCGATGACCGCCGGTTCGCGGGCCGGGCCGGTTCCCGGGGCCCTGGGTGGCGTCGTCTCCCCCACTCCGCCCTCGCCGGCGGGCTGCTCACTGCGCTGTTCGCCCATGGTGCTCGTCCCCTCCAGGTGACGCCACCACCCTAGGACGAATCGGATACCGGGGCCTTCGGATCGGTCCGGGTGATCGCCCTCCCCGTCGGGCCGGATCCAGGATCAGGCGGTGGCCGACGGGTGCGACACGGGCTCGCTCTGCTCGGCGTCCTGGTGGGCCTGCACCCGAGCGGCGACGTTGCCCAGGGTGTCGATCCAGACCCCGTTGGCCCGGCACCACTCGACGAGGCCGACGAGGGTGGTCTCCAGCGTGGTCTCGTCACCGGGCTTGCGGCCCACCTCGTGGCCGCCCAGCACCAGCCACGAGCCGCAGTCGACGGTCGCCTCGAGGATCGGTAGCAGCTGGTCGAGCCCGAGTCCGTCGCTGCACATGGCGTTCACCTGGGCCAAGTCGCCATACACCGGCGAGTTGACCGCCACGTCGTTGAAGGTGCGGGCGGCGAGGTAGCGGTCGGCCACCAACGGCACGAAGCTGCGGGCTTCGCTCCCCCGACCCACGTGGGTGTGGCCACAGGGGTAGGCGAAGGTGCGGGGCGCCACCCCGAAGGTCTGGGTGATCCAGGTGTCGGCGTCGTCGATCTCGACGGCCATGTCGTCGAGGGTCAGGTCCTCGATGGCGTGGCGGCGCGACCAGGCGAAGTTGGCGCTGCAGGGGTGGCGAGCGGTGTGGTTGCCGACCTCGTGACCCGCGCCCACCACCTCGGACCAGCTGCGCCGGTCCTGGTTGACGCCGCTGGGGAGCACGAAGAAGGTGGCGGCCACGTCCAGCTGGGCGAGGATGGCCAACCCGAGGTCGACCTGCGATCGGCGGGCATCGTCGAACGAGAGGCTCAACGCCCCCTTGCATCCGTCCGGCCAGGCGTGCCGGGCGCGCTCCACCTCCGCCTGGTCCTCGTCATGTCTCGTCCAACGGCGCAATCTCATCGCGGTTGACGTCCCCAGTTGTCCGACCACCGATCCCGTACCACTGTGCGGGGCAGGCTAGTCCCCCCGGGCTTCGGAGCGGTCCTGGTAGGGGCCCGCGTCCAGGTGAGCGAGCTCGGCCTCGGCCCGCTGCAGGCGGGCCACCAGGCGTTCCAGCTCGCTGTTGGTGACCGGCGCCTGGCCGTGGCCGGGAGCCATGGCCAGGGCGCGTCGACAGTTCTCCAGTTGCCACTGCTCGGTGCCGAAGTCCATCGTCCCACGATATCGAACCTATGTTCGTCCTGCCGGAGACGATGGCCGGTCCCTACTGGTAGAACGCCGCTGACGTCGTCGGCTCGTCCGCCGACACGCCAGCCGCCCGCTCGAGGCGTTCCATGCGTCTGTGCATGGCCTCCCAGTCGGCCCGAGTCACCTCCACCATCTCCCGGCCACCGTCTGCAGACATGCCACACCCTCCCCAGCTCGGACCCGACTCCTTCGGTCGCCAGACCGCAGGCGAGGATCCCCCGACCGGGTCCGGCTAACGGTGGATGAGCCACTCCACGCCCTGGAAGGCGCGGTAGGCCAGGTAGATGCCCAGGGCCACCAGTATCAGCCAGAAGTGCCAGGGCACCTTCTGGGCCTTGGGGGGATCCCCGATCAGGCGCCCGCACGATGGACAGGTGCCGTCGGGCGGCATCGAGTTGGGGTTCCAGAACTTGGCGCAGTCCTCACACCAGGGCACGACGACCGCTCAGACCGGGGGGACGCCGTGGTGGCGTTGGGTGAGGTCGCGCCGAGCCCCGCCGGCGCAGGCCAGGCGGGCGATGAGCTCGCCGCGCAGGTCGCCGAACTCGACCACGGCGTCGACCACCAGCTCCGACGCCAGGCGCGCCAGGTCGACGTCGGCCTCGTACAGGCGACGCTGCTCGGCCACGAACGCGTCGCGCTCGCCAGGGTCCTCGATGGCGGCGATGCGGTTGGCGAACACGGCGTTGACCGCGGCCTCGGGACCCATGACCGCGATCTTGGCCGTGGGCAGGGCCAAGGTGGCTTCGGGGTCGAAGGCGGGACCGGCCATGGCGTAGAGGCCGGCGCCGTACGCCTTGCGCACGATGACCGACACCTTGGGCACGGTGGCCTCGCTCACCGCGGTGATCATCTTGGCTCCGTGGCGGATGATGCCCTGGCGCTCGACCTCGGTGCCCACCATGAATCCGGGCACGTCGGCCAGGAACACCAGCGGCAGGTTGAAGGCGTCGCAGAACCAGATGAACCGGGCCGCCTTGTCGGCCGAGTCGACGAACAGCACGCCGCCCTTGTGCATGGGGTTGTTGGCCACCACCCCGATCGGGCGGCCGCCCAGGCGAGCCAGGCCCACGACCAGCTCGGGGGCGAACAGCGGCTTGATCTCGAAGAAGCTCTCGGCGTCGACCACCCCGTCGATCAGCGCGTGCATGTCGTAGCCCTGCGCCTCCTCCACCGGCACCACGCGGGCGGTGAGCGGCCGGGCCGGGGCCTGGTCCTGGTAGGTGGGCGGGGCGTCGCGCCACCGGTCGGGCAGGTACGAGAACCAGGCCTTGGCCGCCTCGATGGCCTCGGCGTCGTCGGCGGCCAGGTTGTCGCCACAGCCCGACACCGTGGCGTGCATGCGGGCCCCACCCATCTCCTCGAGGGTGGCCACCTCCCCGATCACCATCTCGGCCATGCGGGGAGACCCCAGGTACATCGAGGCGTTGCCCTCCACCATGATCACCAGGTCACAGAAGGCCGGGATGTAGGCCCCGCCAGCGGCCGACGGCCCGAACAGGCAGCAGACCTGGGGCACCCGGCCCGACAGTCGCACCTGGTTGTAGAAGATTCGGCCCGCCCCCCGACGGCCCGGGAAGAGCTCGACCTGGTCGGTGATGCGGGCGCCGGCCGAGTCGACCAGCCAGAACACGGGCAGCTCGTCGCGCAGAGCCCGCTCGGTGAGGCGCACGATCTTCTCGACCGTGCGCGCCCCCCACGAACCAGCCTTGACCGTGGGGTCGTTGGCCATGACGCACACCGGCCGGCCCTCGACGGTGCCCAGACCGGTCACCACGCCGTCGGCGGGCAGGTCCCCGGCCGCGGCGTTCGCCAGCAGGCCGTCCTCCACGAACGACCCCAGGTCGAGCAACAGGTCGAGGCGGTCGCGCACGAACAGCTTGTGCTGGGCCTCGAGCTTGGCCCCGCCGGCATCCAGGTTGCCTCGGCGGGCCCGGACGGCCAGGCGCGCCAGATCTGATCCGGGTTCGGGGTCGGGCGCCACGGCTGGGTCAGACGCGCCGGACGGCCAGGATGGCCACGTCATCGGTGATGGGACCCCGGGAGAAGTCCCGGGCCGCCTCCAGCAACGACTTGCACAGCACGTCGGGCGCCACCCCCGGATCCCGCCGGAGCTGGGTGGCGACCCGCTCCTCGCCGAAGAGCTGGTCGCCGTTGCGGGCCTCGGCCAACCCGTCGGTGTAGAGCAGGCAGAGGTCGTTCGGGTCGAGGCGCACCTCCCGGCTGTAGTAGGTGGCCGTGGCGTCGAGCATGAGCAGCGGACCGGTGGCGGCCAGCGGGTTCACGTCGCGCTCGTGCCACAGCCAGGCGATGGGGTGCCCGGCCGAGGCGAAGCGCAGGGCCCCGGCCTCGGTATCGAACACCACCACGCACAGCGAGATGAACTCCTCGTGGCGACCCAGCGCCGACATCTGGGCGTTGAGCTCCTCGAGGGCCTGGGCCGGATCGCGGAACTGGCGCAGGAAGACCCGCAGCAGGTACTTGGCCTGGAAGGCGGTGATGGCCGGGTCGATGCCGTGGCCGGTCACGTCGCCGATGACGGCGGCGATGCGGGTGGGGCTGAGTCGGCACACGTCGTAGAAGTCGCCGGCCATGAGTCCCGACCCAGCCTGGTAGACCCGGCCCAGCTCGAACCCGGCGATGTCGGGCAGGTCGTCGGGTGCCAGGCGGTCGGCCCACCGCCGCGGGGCCAGCTCGTCCTGCACCAGCACCTCCTGGGCGCGGCGCTCGAGCTCGGAGCGCATGACCTCGAGGCGGGCCTCCCTCACGAAGTTGCGGCCCAGCACGATGGACACGACCGCCGGGACGGCCACCACCAGCAGCACGAGCACGGCGTCGGTGGTGTGGGCCACCGAGTCGACGGCGCACACCACGGCCAGGATCCCGTAGAGGATCGTGGTGTGCAGGTCCTTGCGGTAGTCGGAGCGGGCGATGGCCTGCAGGTCCGGGTCCTGGGACTCGGCCTCGACCCGGCGCAGCACACGCAGGCGGTATCGGGCCGACCGGCCCCAGACGGCAGCCGCGACCACACAAGCCAAGGCGGCGACCGCCAGCAGTGGCTGTTCCATGGTGCAACGATGCTACCGGAGCGGTGACGGCCAGCCGCGGTCCGTCAGATCCGGGTCAGACGCCGTCGGATTCGTGCTCACCGGTCGCGCGAGTCGCGCAACAGCACCTCCTGGGCCACCGTGGCCACGTGGGTGCCGGCCAGGTCGAAGATGTGGCCGATGGACAGGCCGCGGCCACCGACGTAGGTCTGGCAGCTGAAGTCGTGCAGGTGCCACTGGTCGGGCCGCACGGCCCGGTGGAACCAGATGGTGTGGTCCAGGCTGGCCGAGTACACGACTTGGTGCAGCACCTCGATGCTCTCGGCCCCCAACGGGTGGACGCGCACCACCGCGTCGGTGGGCAGGTCGTCGGACAGGTAGGCCAGCCCGCCGGCCCGCATCTCGGGGCGGTCGTCGAGCGGGTCGTGCAGCCGCATCCAGGCGGCCACCCGCCCCCGACCCGAACGGCCCTCGCGGTCGAGCTCGGTGCTGGGCACCAGCCGGCGCGACATCATCGGCGTCCATGACGACTCGGGCAGGCTGTCGGGGTCGGGCACGCCGGTCGGGAACCGGACCGTCTCGATATCGGGTCCGTCCTCGGGTACCTGGAAGCTGGCCTCGAGGTTGAGGATGGCCCCGGTGGCCTGGCGGGCCACCACCCGGCGGGTGCAGAAGGACCGACCGTTGCGCAGCCGGTCGACCTCGTAGCGCACCGGCTCGAGCTGGTCGCCCCGGCGGATGAAGTAGGCCCGCAGCGAGTGGGCCCGGAAGCCGTCGTCCACCGTGTTGGTGGCGGCCTGGAGGGCCTGGGCCACTATCTGGCCGCCGTAGAGCCCACCCCACGGGTACTGCGGGCCGGTGCCCACGAACACGTCGGGACCGTGGTCGGTCAGGCCGAGGATGTCGGAGATCTGCACGCTGGGATCGCCTCAGCCCGAGCGCAGCCGGACGCGCATCTTGATGGGGGTCGAGCCCAGGTCGAAGTCCTCGCGCAAGCGCCGCTTGAGGTAGCGCAGGTACGGGGCCGGCACCTCCTTGTTGGCGAACAAGGTGAAGGTGGGCGGATCGGTGGCGCCTTGCATGGCGTACAGGACGCGCACCCCGTGGGGACCGGGCTGGGCGTTCTGCGCCGACCGGATCACCTCGTTGACCTTCCGGGTGGGCACCCGCTTGTGGTAGTCGTCGATGGTGTCGGCGATGGCGGGCAGGAGCTGGTGCACGCCCTTGCCGGTCAACGCGCTGATCTTGAGCACCGGGGCGTCGCCGATGAAGGCCAGGCGCTGGCCGATCTGGTAGGTGACCTCGAGGCGCTGCTCGGCGTCGAGGGTCTCCCACTTGTTGAGCAGCACCACCACGGGACAGCCGGCCGCGTCGATGCGCTCGGCCAGGCGCTGGTCCTGGTGGGTCACGCTGACGGTGGCGTCGATCACCAGCAGGGCGACATCGGCCCGGTCGATGGCCTGCAGGGCCCGCACGAACGAGTAGTACTCGGTGCCCTCGTCGATGCGCGCCTTGCGGCGCATCCCGGCCGTGTCGATGAACCGCACCGGGCCCGACTCGGTCTCGACCACCGTGTCGATGGCGTCGCGGGTGGTGCCGGGCAGGTCGTGCACCACCGAGCGATCCTCACCGATGAGGCGGTTGAACAACGTGGACTTGCCCACGTTCGGCCGACCCACCAGCGCCACCGAGAAGACCTTGTCCTGGTCGAAGCGGCCATCGGCGTCGAGGCGATCGCCCGCGTCGTGCGCCTCTCCCCCATCCTCGCCGTCGGGGAGCTCGGCGTCGTGGGCGCCGACCGCGCCGGGACGGTTGGGCAGGACCGCGCACAGGTCGTCGAGCAGGTCGCCGGTGCCGCGGCCGTGCAGGGCGCTGACCGGGTGGGGATCGCCCAGACCGAGGTTCACGAACTCCCACACCAGGGGCTCGCGGTTGGTGTCGTCGACCTTGTTGACCGCCAGCAGCACGGGGACGTCGATGCGCCGCAGCAGGTCGGCCACCCGGGCGTCCTCCTCGGTCACCCCGACCACCGTGTCGACCACCATGATCACGGCTTGGGCCTCGCGGATGGCCCGTTCGCTCTGGCGGCTGACCTTGGCATCGAGCTCGCTGCCGCCGGGCAGCCAGCCGCCGGTGTCGACCAGCAGGAAGGGCTGGCCCTGCCACTCGGCCTCGACCTCCTTGCGGTCGCGGGTGACCCCGGGTCGCTCCTCGACGATGGCCTCGCGCCGGCCCACGATGCGGTTGAGCAGGGTCGACTTGCCCACGTTGGGCCGGCCCACGATGGCCACCACCGGCAGCTCGCCGGTGCTCGGCGGCTCCGCGCTGGGCGGATCCGCGGTCATCGGTCGCCCCCGCCCAGGGCGTGGCGCAGGGCCAGGCCGTCGGTGGCCACGACCTCGACGGCGCGGGGCAGGTCGTCGGGCGACCGACCGTCCAGGAACCGCCCCTGGGTCAGGCACACGTCGGGGAGCAGGTAGCGGTGCCCCTCGGGCTGGTCGCGCAGCACCCGGTCGATGTCGTCGCCCACCATCAACCCGGTGACGCCGATGTTGCCCCCGAAGAACCGGTTGTCGACCGTGACCACCCGCACGTCTGGTCGGTCGAGCCCGGCCACCAAGGGGCGCAGCACCCGGGCCCCGAGCGGGCCGGTTAGCACGGCCGCCGGGGCACCGGAGCGAGGACGCAGCTGCACGGGCGCCCGGCCGGCGGCCACCTGGCGCGGAGCCCGGTAGCCCTCGGCCGGGGCGCCGTCGACCCAGGCGAAGAAGCCGGGACGCACGCCGGTGGGCTGGTCCACCACCCCATGGAACTCGCGCTCGAAGGTGCGAGCCATGCCGATGCCGTCCTCGTGCATGGCGAAGCCCTCGTAGGTCTCGGCCGGCGGGAAGTCGCAGCCGGCCAGCAGGTAGTACTCGTCGGCCGCGAACACCAGCCGGTGACCCAGGACCACCCGGTAGATCTCCTGCCAGTCGTGCACCGTGTCGACGACGGCGGCGGCCTCGTCGGGCGTGTGGGGCCGCATGCGCGGGGCGTGGGAGTGGCGGCTCACCCCGAGGGGCACCACGCACAGGCTGGCCAGCTCGGGATAGCGGTCGAGCACGCCGGCGAGCGTGTCGTCGAGCACGGCCCCGTCGTTGAGGCCCGGGCACACCACGACCTGGCCGTGCACCTCGATGCCGTGGTCGAGCAGAGCCCGTAACCAGCGCAGGCTGGTGGCCCCCCGCCGGTTGCGCAGCAGGTCGGCACGGACCTCGGGGTCGGTGGCGTGGATGCTCACGTTCAGCGGCGACAGCCGCTCGGTGACCACGCGCTCGAGGTCGGCCTCGGTGAAGCGCGTGAGGGTGGTGAAGTTGCCGTAGAGGAACGACAGCCGGTAGTCGTCGTCCTTGAGGTAGAGGCTCGAGCGCAGCCCCGGCGGGAGCTGGTAGATGAAGCAGAACTCGCAGTGGTTGTCGCAGGTGCGCACCTGGTCGAACAGGGCCGAGTGCACCTCGACGCCCAGCGGCTCCCCCGCCGCCTTGGCCACCTCGACCTGCAGCTGGAGGCCGCCCCGGTGCACGTCGAGGGCCACGTCGGGCTCGTCGGTCAGCAACCGGTACTGGATGACGTCGCGCGGCACCTGCCCGGCGATGGCCGCGATCTCGTCGCCCACCTCGATGCCGGCGCGGGCGGCCGGCGATCCGGGCGCGACAGCGACGACTCGGGGAGCAGACATGGCCCACCACGCTATCGGGTGGCCTCCGGGGTCCCCCCGGGCCACCGGTAGCCTGGGCCCATGGACGACGTCGAACGGGTGCTGCTGGCCGCGCCCCGCGGGTTCTGCGCCGGGGTCGAGATGGCCATCAAGGCCCTGGCCTGGATGGTGCGGGCCTTCGAGCCGCCCGTGTACTGCTACCACGAGATCGTCCACAACCAGCGGGTGGTCCAGCGGTTCCAGGACCTGGGCGTGGTGTTCGTGGACGACGTGGCCGAGGTCCCACCCGGGCGCCCGCTCATGCTCAGCGCCCACGGCTCGGCCCCCGAGGTGGTGGCCCAGGCCCGGGCCGGCGGCGGCTACGTGGTCGACGCCGTGTGCCCGCTGGTGACCAAGGTGCACCACGAGGTCAAGGTGCGGGCCGGGAAGGGCTACCAGATCGTGTACGTCGGCCACGAGGGCCATGAGGAGGCGGTGGGCACCATGGCCGTCGCCCCCGACTCCATCCACCGGGTGCAGAGCGTCGAGGAGGTGGCGGCCCTGCCGGGGTTCGACCAGCCGGTCGCCCTGCTGGCCCAGACCACCCTCAGCCACCGCGACTGGCGCGACGTGCTCGACGCCACCCACGAGCGCTTCCCCGACATGTGGATGCCCGGACGCAGCGACCTCTGCTTCGCCACCACCAACCGCCAGTCGGCGCTGATGGAGATCGCTCCCCGTTGCGACGCGGTGGTGGTGATCGGCTCGGCCAACTCCTCGAACACCATGGCCCTCGAGAGCCTGGCCCGCGATGCCGGGTGCCCGCGGGTGCATCGCATCAACGGCGTCGAGGAGCTGCCCGACGACCTGGCTGGCACCGTGGGGGTCACCGCCGGCGCGTCGGCCCCCGAGGAGCTGGTCGAGGCCGTGATCGCCCGCCTGGCCCCCCGCCTGGGGGTCGAGGAGGTCACCATCACCGACGAGGACGAGTACTTCCCGCCGCCGCGGAACCTGCGCGACCTGCTGACCGCGCTCGACACCTGCGCCACCTCCACGCTCGGCGGCCCGGTGCACGACCGCCCGCCGATCGACGACCGACTGGTGAAGGCCAGCAACGTGCTCACCAACCTGGATTGACGGATCCCGGCTGCCTGACGCAACGGCCGTCATGGGGGGTCGGTTGAGGCGAAGCCGCCGGTTCGTGCCCTTGTTCGTCGTTCTCATCGCCGTGGCTGTTGTTGGCGCCGCGTGCTGGTACCTCGTTCCGGCTTCATCGCACGACACACGCGTCGCGCCGAACTACCAGGACGCTCGGGAAAGGGACATGGGCCATCGTGTCTGAGTGCGGATCACCCGTAGCGGTTGTCCGCACGGGCCCGAACGGCAATCCGGCGCCGACCGTCTACCTTCCGCTGGACGCGCACAACACCGCCGACGCGCCACCGCTGCCACCGGGCCACCTTCTCCGCGTGACCCGCCGGTTGTTCCAGCCTCCCGCCTACTCCTTCATCACCGACACCGGGGAGGCCATCCGGCTGCACCCCCGGTGGGTGGGTAGCGGAGTCCTGCCCATAGTGAACCTCGGATCCACGCCGGGCCCGGCCCAGACGCTCGTACTCCCAAGCCGGCACCGCGCCCCATCGGCGCAGCGGGCGGGGCAGCCGTGTCCCCGATCCCCGGTCTGGGGAGCGACTTGGGCGTGCCGAGGCGACCACGTTCCCTTGATGCCCTGACCGGCCGCAACGTTGGCAATCGACTGGCGTCGTGGCGAGCGCGCCGCCAGCATGTGGTTCCGTGACGCAGAAGCCCGATGTCCCCATCGGTGACGTCGAGCGCTTCCTCGTCTCACGCCACGGTGAGCCCATCGAGTCGCTGGCCCCACTGCCGGGCGGCTTCTGGTCAGCCGCCTACGCCTACCGCGTCGCAGGTCACGACCTGGTGCTGCGCCTCGGCACCATCCCCGAGGGGTTCGAGGCCGATCGGGCCGCGTTCAGGTTCAACGGCCCCGACCTTCCCGTGCCCAGGGTCGTCGCGATCGGCCACGCCTTCGGCGTCGGCTTCGCCATCTCCGAGCGGCACTACGGACGCTTCCTCGAGGACCTCCGAACAGACGAGAGCCCGCGATCGGGCCCGATGCTGGGAAGCCTGCTCCGGGCGCTGCGGGCGATCGAGGAGCGTCCCGACCTCTCCGTCGCCGGTGAGCCAGCGACCCTCGCTCCTCAGGACTCGTGGCGCAACCACCTTCTCAGCCAACTCCTCGATGACGGCTCCCCTCGAACCGCGGGCTGGCGCGAAGCACTGCGCAGGGAACCGGCACTCGAGCAACTGTTCCGCGCCTGCGAAGCCCGCGCCACCGGGCTGCTCGACGCCTGCGCGGAGCGGCGCCACGTGGTCCACGGCGACCTCCTCTACCAGAACGTGCTCGTGAGCGAGGACGCGTCGACGGTGACCGGCGTCTTCTCCTGGAAGCGCTCGGTGCGTGGGGACTTCCTCTACGACACCGCCCACTGCACCTTCTTCTCGCCCTGGTACCCAGGTGTCGGCGCCGCCGATCCCTGGGCCGCGACCTTGTCGACCCTGACGCCGGACGAGATGGGCGACGCCGGAGCCCGCCACCACTGCTACGAGCTGGTGATCGGCGCCAGTCACCTCGGCTGGTACCTCTCGACGGCCGACCAGCAGAACCTACGCGCCGCCCAACGTCGTCTGAGCGACATCTTGGAGCGAGGAGAGCTCCCACTGCGGCGCTGAGCGACGTCGTCGACCTGCTGCCTCCTGTTCCACCCGCCCGGGTCTGGGAGTCTGCCCCAACCGGCTGGCGACGTCGGCGTCTCGTCGGCCGGCGAACCGGCGTCCATGAGGCAACCCAACCGGGGCACCAGGGGTGTGGGTGTGATAGGGACGGGCACCGGTCCGCACCGGTCGAGGGAGAGGTGGGAGCCGTGCGACTCGCGAACGTGGTGGCGGTGGTGGTGGTGCTGGCGCTGGCGCTGGCAGGAGCCTGGGGCGTGGGTCGCCCCGCCACGATCCCGGCCGGCGCGGATCCGACCACCGTCGCGTCGCCGACCACCACGGCCGAGTCGCCGCCCACCACAGGGCCCTCCGGGAACATCACGGTCACCGTGAGCCTCTCCTCGACCACCTTGGTGGCGGTGGCGTCGGGCCAGGTGGCGGTGTCGGGCACCGTCACCTGCGATCAGCCCGCCGAGGTGTCCATCTCCCTGGAGGTCGACCAGTCTGCGCCCTTGCCCGTGACCGCATCGGGCTATCTGGAGCCGATCGGCTGTGGCCCGACACCCGTCACCTGGTCCACCGCGGTGACCAGCCAGCCGACCCACCTGGGCAACGGTCCGGCGACGCTCAGCCTCAACGCCTTCGCCTACGGGGGCAGCTCGGGCGGCTTCACCCACCTCAGCCAACCGGTCACCATCACGGGGGTGGTGTCCCCGACCCATCCGATCTACTACCTGGCCCTGGGCGACTCGCTGGCCACCGGCTTCGCGGCCGGGCCCGGGCAGGGCTACGTCGACCTGCTGGAGGACCACTACCAGGCCGAGAACCCGAACCTGGTCGTCGTCGACCTCGGGTGCAGCAGCGAGACCACCGACACCATGTTGCACGGCGGCATCTGCAGCTTCGCCGGGATGTCCCAGGAGGACGCGGCCGTGGCCTTCCTGCAGGCGCATCCCGGGCAGGTGGCGTTGGTCACCATCGACATCGGTGGCAACGACATCGTCTTCTGCAGCGATCCAACCTGCTTCGACAGCGCGCTGGCCACCATGGACACCAACCTGGCCACCATCCTGAGCCGCCTGCGGGCCGCGGCGGGGCCCAATGTGCCGTTCTACGGCATGACCTACTTCGACCCGCTGCTCGGGAACTGGCTCGACGGCTCCGCCGGCCAGGCGCTGGCCGAGGCCACGGTCCCGCTCCTCGACCAGCTGAACGCACACCTGGTCTCGGACTACTCGGCGGTGGGGGCGCCGTCGGCGGACGTGGCCGGGGCGTTCGCGTCGGACGACTGGACCCTCGTCGACTCTCCCTGGGGCACGATCCCGCGCAACGTGGACAACGCCTGTCGCTGGCTGGACATCACGTGCACGCCGGGCCAACCGGAGGGCTTCGGCGACGACGCCAACGCCGACGGCTACCAGATCATCGCCGCCGCCTTCGAGGCGGTCATCGCCCCGCTGCCACCCCCTCCCACGACATCGACCACCTCCACCACCGAGGCGCCCCCGACCACAACCATGGCGAGCGTGCCGACCACCCCCGCGGCTTCGGCAGCTGCACCGGTGGCCACGCCGGTGACGGTCGCACCCCTGCTGACCGGCTGAGCTCCGGCCGCCCATGACCGGTAGGTTGCCCACCGGGCGAGCCGCGGCCGGCGGCCAACGATTGGGGACGACGTGGACGAGCTGGCAGTGGACAACGGCGACATCACGCTCCGCGTCGAGGTGACCGGCGACGGGCCCACCGTGCTGTGCGTGCCGGGATGGCCCGAGCTGCCCCACTCGTACCGCCACCAGGTCGCCCACCTGTCCGAGCGCGGGTACCGCGTGGCTGCTCTCGACGTGCGGGGCTACGGCGGCAGCTCGAGCCCGCCCGAGCCCGAGCGATACACGCTTCTCGAGCTGGCCGGCGACGTGGCCGCGGTGGCTGCCGCCCTCGACGACCAGCCGGTCGTGCTCGTCGGCCACGACTGGGGCGCGCCCATCGTCTGGCACACCGCCATCCGCCATCCCGATCGGGTGCGAGCCGTGGTCGGGCTGAGCGTCCCCCACACGTCGATCCTGCCCATGTCCATCCTCGACCTGTTCGACCAGCTCTACGTCGATCGCTTCTTCTACATGCTCTACTTCCAGGCGCCGGGCCGGGCCGAGGCCGACTTCGCCGTCGACCTGCGCGCCGCCCTCAAGCGCGTGTACTTCGCCCTGTCGGGCCAGGCGCCCCTCGACTGCTGGTTGCCGGACGCGCCCCGCGACGCCGCCCTGTTGGACCTGCTGCCCGAACCGCCGGACGGGCCGCTGAGCTTCCTCAGCGACGCCGACCTCGACGCCATCACGGCCGTCTTCGCCCGCACCGGGCTCACCGGCTCCTTGAACCGATACCGGGCCGCGCCCTTCGATGCCGAGACGTCCGCCGACATCGTCGGCGCGCAGGTCCACCAGCCCTCGTGCTTCATCGCCGGCGAGCGCGACGCGGTGCGGACCATGGTGCCCGGCGCCGACACCTATGCCGACCCCGGCGCCAACTGCACCGACTTCCGGGGTGCCACGCTCATCGAGGGCATCGGCCACTGGGTGCAGCAGGAGGCGCCCGACCAGGTCAACGCCGCCCTCGACGCGTTTCTCGATTCGCTCTGAGCGGGTCCTGGTCCATACTGCGCGCGTGACTGTCGGAGGCAACACCGCCTATGCCGGCCTGACCGACCTGCCCCCACTGGTGGAGGCGGCGCTGGCGGTGGCCTCGAGCCAGGGCTTCGACTTCTCGTGCGCCCCTGAGCAGGGCCGGCTGCTGGCCGTGCTGGCCTCCGGTTGGCGCGGCGGGCGCATCGGCGAGACCGGCACCGGCTGCGGCGTGGGCCTGGCCTGGATGGTCGAGGCCACCGACCCGGCCACCACGTTCGTCAGCGTCGAGCGCGACGCCACCCGGGCGGCCTCGTCGGCCGAGCTGTTCGCCGACCGACCCAACGTGACCGTGGTGCACGGGAACTGGACCGAGCTACGCCCGCACGGTCCGTTCGACCTGCTGGTGCTCGACGGCGGCGGCAAGGGCAAGGAGCCGGGCGACGACCCCCCGCTCGATCCGGCCGACTGGTTGAGCGAGCGCGGGTCGGTGGTGCTCGACGACTTCACCCCGGTGGGCGAACCGGGCGCGCCGGCCCACGACCCCCCTCGCCAGCACTGGCTCGGCCATGCCGCGCTGCGCACCACCGAGCTGCGGCTGTCCCCCACCCTGGCCACCCTGGTCGGCACCCGCATCCCGTCCTGAGGAAGCGGCCACCGATCGGTCCCGAGCGGGCGGACCTGGCGCGCCTGTTGACGGATCCCTCACAGGCTCCTCACATCCGCGCGGTCCAATGGGGCCATGAACCCCTCCTACCACCCGCCATCCCCCCGAGGCGGTACCGGCGTGGTGGTGCTGCGCCTGCTGATCGCTGGGCTGGTGGCCACCCTGGGCGTGGCCCTGTGGGTGAGCGGCCACGTGCTGATCGGCGGACTGATCCTGGCCCTGGCCGTGGTGCGCCTGGTGCTCTTCTTCACCACCCGCCACCGGCGCAACCAGTGGCGCAACCAGTGGCGCCAGCCGCGCGCCGGGTCGGTGCGCTACGACCCACCGGCCTGAACCGGGCGTCTCGAAACCGATGGTCTTACACTGGCGGGCATGACCGATACCACCACCACGTTCACCCGCATGGACGAGTCCACCCTCGAGCAGTGGATGGTCATCGGCAGGGAGACGGCGGCCAACCAGTCGCGGGTGGCCGATCGGATCCTGGCCATGCTCGAGTCGCTGGGCGACATCACCGACGGGTTCGCCACCGATCAGCTCACGCACTGCCTGCAGACGGCCACCCTGGCCGAGCGGGCTGGTGCCGAGCCCGAGATCGTGTTCGCCTCCCTCTGCCACGACATCGGCAAGGCGGTGAGCGTGCCCAACCACCCGGCCATCGCCGCCGAGATCATCCGCCCCTACGTCAGCAGCGACGCCTACCACATGATCCTGGCCCACCAGGACTTCCAGGGCCGCCACTACTACGCCCACTTCGGGGGCGATCCCGACGCCCGCGAGCAGTACCAGGGCGAGCCCTGGTACGACCTGGCCGCCCACTTCGCCGACGACTGGGACCAGATCGCCTTCGACCCCGACTACGACACGCTGCCGCTGTCGCACTTCGAGCCGTTGGTGCGCGAGATCACGGCCTCGGCCCGCATCGTCCCCACCGCCTGATCAGCACCGGCGATGGCCACGGCCTGGTGGCCCCCAGCGCTGCGGTTCGCGCCCTACCTGGAGACGCTCGACATCCCCAACGTGGTGGTGGACGGCCGGGCCAACCCGAGCACCGTGCTGACCCTGTCGCACTGGCCCCAGGCTCCGTGCCCGCCCGAGCTGCGCCGGGACCTGTCGGCCGAGTCGGCCCTGGCCTACCTGTCGGTCCCGTCACGCCACGGCGGCGCCGAGGTGGTGACCAACAACCACTTCGACCAGGACGGCCTGATGAGCACCTACGCCCTGGTCGACCCGGTGGGCGCCACCCCGCGGGCCGAGCGGGTGGTCGAGGTGGCGCGGGCGGGTGACTTCGCGGTGACCAGCTCGGTGTCGGCGGCTCGCGTCTCGATGGCCATCGCCGCCTGCGCCGACCCCGAGCGCTCGCCGCTGGATCCCTCGGTGTTCGCCGGCAGCTACGACGACACCTGCGGCCGGCTCTACCTCGACCTGCTGCCCCGGGTGCCGGGTTGGTTGGACGATCCCGACACCTGCCGTCCGCTGTGGGCCGACGAGGACGCCCAGATGGAGGCCGACCGGGCTCGGCTGGCCTCGGGAAGGGTCCGAATCGTGGAGGTGCCCGACCTCGACCTGAGCGTGGTCACCCTCCCCGACGACACCACCTCCACCGGTGGCCACCGCTTCGGCGGCATGTGGTCCGACCTGATCCATCCGCTCGCCCTGCACGAGGTGGTGCAGGGGTTCGCCGTGCTGCTGGTGCAAGGCGACACCGTCGAGCTGCGCTACCGCTACGAGTCCTGGGTGCAGTACCAGAGCCGGACGGTGCGACCCCGCGTCGACCTGGCTCCCCTGGCCGAGCAGCTCACCGCCGACGAGTCCGGCGGTGGTCGGTGGGTGTTCGACGGCGCCGCCGCGCTCACGCCTGCCCTGCACCTGGTCGACGCGTCGGGCACCACCCTGGCCACCGCCGATCTGCGACGGCGCATCGAAGCCGCACTGTGCTCCCAGCCCCCCGCCTTCGACCCCTACGTGGCCTCCGCCTCGGGCTCGGCCCCGGAGGCCTGATCGTCGCGAGGCGGGTTCGGTCGCCCGGCCCGGCGCTGCGCCTCGTCGAACAGCTCCTGCACCCGGTCGGTGAGCGTGGCCGTCAGCTCGCGGACCGCCCGGCGCGACACCCGGCCGCCCTCGGTCGGCGGAGCGGGGTGGATGGGCGCGCCCACCACGACCGTCATCTTGACCGGGTAGACCATGTTGGAGCCCTTGCGCATGGCCGCCTCGGTGCCCCCCAGGCCCACCGGCACGATGGGGACGCCGGTCTTGAGCGACAGGTAGGCGGCGCCGTCGTGGAAGCCCGACACGACCGGCCCTGACCCCCGCGTGCCCTCGGGGAACAGCACCAGGGGCTCACCGCGCTCCAGGACCGTCTGGCAGGCTCGCAACGCTTCGCGGTCGGCCGTCCCCCGCTTGACCGGGAACCCGCCACCACCGGTGAAGAACCAGGCCCCGAACTTGTTCTTCCACATGGACTCCTTGCCCATGTAGCGCAGGCGCCGGCGGGTGACCAGGGCCACCACCGGTGTGTCCAGGTACGAGCGGTGGACGGGGGCGAGGATGAACGCGCCCGTCTTGGGCACCTGCGCGGCTCCGACGACCGAGGCCCGGAAGTAGGTCCGACCCACCCCGATGACCACCCCGCGCAGCGTGCGGTACCAGACCCGCATGCCCAGCGTCATCTCCTCGCCGGACTCGTGCCCCTCCAGGTGGACGACCTCGTCGGTCACGGTGAGGCCTCGGCCGAGCCCGGGGATCGGGGTTGGTCGAGATGGGACAGCACGGCGGAGACGATCTGGTCGACGGTCAGGTCGCTGGTGTCGATGACCACGGCGTCGGTGGCCTCCTGCAGCGGCGAGTCGTCGCGACCCTGGTCGAGGGCGTCGCGCCGGGCCAGGTCGGCGGCCACGGTCTCGTAGGCCAGGTCGGCCACCTCCTTGGACCGGCGCGAGGCGCGGATCTCGGGGCTGGCGTCGAGGTAGACCTTCAGCTCGGCCTCGGGGAAGACGACGGTGCCGATGTCGCGGCCCTCCATCACGCCCCCGCCCCGCTCGAGGGCCCACTCGCGCTGGCGGCGGCGCATCTCGTGGCGCACGCCGGGGTTGGCGGCCACGATGCTCACGGCCCGGGTCACCTCGGGACCGCGGATCTCGATGGTGGCGTCCACCCCGTCGACCATGACCGTCCCCTGGTCGTCCATGCGCAGGTCGAGGTCCTCGGCCACCCGGACCACCGGATCGATGTCGTCGGGATCGATGCCACGGCGCATGGCCCCGAAGGTCACGGCCCGGTACATGGCGCCGGTGTCGAGGTACTCCAGGCCCAGCCGAGCGGCCACGGCCCGGGCCACGGTCGACTTGCCCGAGCCGGCCGGACCGTCGATGGCGATGACCCTCATCGGTCGCCGCCCGCCACCGCGCCTGGCCTGTTGATGGTCTGCCTCATCGCAGAGCGCACCCTAATCGCCTGGCACCAGGGTGCCATCCCGCAGGCGATCGAGCAGGTCCCAGTAGGCGGGGAAGGTCTTGGCCACGCACCCCGGGTCGGCGATCTCGACGCCGGGGGCCACCAGGCCGACCAGGGCGAAGCTCATGGCCATGCGGTGGTCGTCGTAGGTCTCGACCCGCGCGGGACCGGGCACGCCCGGCTGGATCACCCACCCGTCGTCGTGCACCTCCACCTCGACGCCCAGACGGGCCAGCTCGGTGGCCACGGCTGCCACCCGGTCGGTCTCGTGGCCCCGGATGACGGCCACGCCGCGCACCCGGGTGGGGCCATCGGCGAACACCGCCACCGCGGCCAGGGTCTGGGCCATGTCGGGCATGTCGACCAGGTCGACGTCGACCCCGTGGAGCGTGCCGGTGCCGGTCACCTCCGTGAACCGATCGGTCTGGCGGACCCGGGCGCCCATCTCCTCGAGCACCCGCACGAACCCCAGGTCCCCCTGCATCGACTCGGCGCCCAGGCCCTCGACCCGGACCCGCCCGCCGCACACGGCGGCGGCCGCGAAGAAGTACGAGGCCGACGAGGCGTCCGGCTCCACCGCGAACGCCGCGGACCGGTAGCCCCCCGGCGCCACCTGGTAGCGGCCATCGCCGGGCTCGCTCACCTGGGCCCCGAACGTGGTCATCACCTGCCGGGTCATGGCCACATACGGCGCCGACACCAGCGCGTCGGCCACCTCGACGGTCAGGCCGTCGCGGTAGCACGGCGCGGCCAGCAGCAGGCCGGACACGAACTGGCTGGACAGCGACCCCGGTGCCTCGACCGAGGCCCCGGTGACCCGGCCGTCGACCACCACCGGCAGATGGCCCGGATGGCCCCGCTCGGACACCGCCACCCCCAGGTGGCGCAGGGCGGTGATGGCCGGGCCCATGGGCCGCGCCTGCAGAGGCGGCGCCCCGTCCAGGCGGTAGGGCCCCGGGCCGATGCCCAGGGCCGGCAGCAGGAAGCGGGCGCAGGTCCCGGACAGGTTCACGTCCAGGTCGAGCGGACCCTCGGGGAACCGCCCGGCCGTGCCGACCACCTCGACCCGACCGGCCTCGGGGTCGACCAGATCGACGTCGACGTGCAGTCGGGTGAGCGCCCCGATCATGGCCCGGGTGTCGTCGGCCACCAGCACGCCCGAGAGGTGGCTGGTCCCCTGGGCCAGGGCCGCGCACAGCAGGGCGCGGTTGCTGAGGCTCTTGGACCCCGGGATGGGCACCACGGCGTCGACCGGGCCGGTCAGGGGCGACACCGCCCGAGGTGGCGCCCCTGAGCCGAGGCTCATTCGACGGCCCGGCGCGACGGCCGGTAGCCCTGGGCGCTGAGCCCGGCCTGGAGGCGCTCCCCCGCCTCCGCGTCCACCACCAGGATCAGGACGCCTTCGGGGCCCTCCATGGAGTGGGCCACCTCGAAGTCGACGATGGACACGTCGAGGTCGGTGGCCAGGGTGAAGATCGGGGCCAGCACACCTTCGCGGTCGGGGATGGTCAGGCGCAGCTCGACCAGGTCCTCGGGGCGAGCCACCCGGGCCGGCAGGTTCACCCGGGCCCGGCGGGCCTCGCCCAGGACCTCGAGCAGGCGGGGGGCGTCGCCCGTGGCCACGATGGCGCGCACGTCGGTCAACCCGTCGATCAGGTCGTCGAGGCCGGCCACGATGGCGTCGCGGTTCTCGGCGCAGATGTCGGGCCAGATGCCGGGGTGGCCCGCGGCGATGCGGGTCATGTCCCGGAAGCCGCCGGCCGCCAGGCGCAGCACCGCCCGATGCTCCTCGGAGCGCTCGGCGGCCAGGCGCATCATGGTGGCCGCGGTCAGGTGCGGGACGTGGGACACGGTGGCCACCATCGAGTCGTGGCGATCGGGGGGCAGGGCCACCACCGACGCCCCCAACGAGGCGATGATCGAGCGCACCTTGGCGAAGGCGTCGTCGTGGGTGCCGGCCACCGGGGTCAGCACCCAGGTGGCGCCCTCGAACAGGTCGGCGCGCGAGCCGTCGACCCCTTCAAGCTCGGAGCCGGCCATGGGGTGGCCCCCCACGTAGCGGTGGTCGTCCATCAGGTCGAGCATCGGGGTCTTCACGCTGGCCACGTCGGTCACCAGCGGGGCCCCGCCGTGCAGCAGCGCGATCACGGCGTCGTGCACCGCCCCCACGGGCGTGGCCACGAAGCTGATATCGGCCTCGAAGTCCCAGCCGACGGCGTCGATGGCGCCGAGGGCCGACGCCCGCTCGGCCACCTCTGCGGAGTGGTCCCACCCGGTGACCGTCCATCCCTGGGCCCGCAGCGCGAGCCCGATGGATCCGCCGATGAGCCCGGTGCCCACGATCTGGGCCCGTCGCGAGGTCACCTCAGCTGGGCAGCTTGTCGCGGAGGTCGACGGCGCCCTCGAGGTAGATGTGGTGCAGCTCGTCGCGGGACCGGTCGGTGGTCATGTGCAGCAGGATACGGATGCATCGGGGCGTGGCCCCTTCGATATCCAGCTCGCGGGCGCAGATGAGCGGCACGTCGTCGAGGCCGTGCTCGCGGGCGGCCAGCGCCGGGAACATCGAGTGGATGTCGTCGGTGGCGGTGAACAGGACGCTGATCAGGTCGTCGTGGTGGATCTCGTTGGCCTCGAGCATGGCGGCCAGCAGGGTCGCCGTGCGCTCGCGCACCTGCTCGGTGGTGTCGGCGTCGACGGTGGTGGCGCCTCGCAGGGCACGGACGGCGGTGGGCATGGCCGGGATGCTATCGGCGGGTCCTGCCCCGACCCGCCTGGGCCGGCCGGCCCGCGCCGGCGGTCGGGGCCACCGCGGCCCGCTCCAGGGCGCGCACCTCGTCGACGGTGAGCGCCCGCCAGGTCCCGGGCTTCAGGCGGCGGTCGTTCAGCGGCCCGATGCGCACCCGCACCAGCCGCCGGACCGGGTGGCCGATGGCCTCGCACATGCGTCGGACCTGTCGGTTGCGCCCCTCGTGGATCACGATGCGGACCAACCCCTCCGACACCAGCGCCACCTGGGCGGGTGCGGTCGGGCCGTCGTCCAGCTCGACCCCCTCGCGCAGCCGACGCAGCTCGGCCCGGGTCGGCTGCCCCTCGACGTGGGCCAGGTACTCCTTGTCCACCCCGAAGGACGGGTGGGTGAGCCGGTGGGTCAGCTCGCCGTCGTTGGTGAGCAGCAGGAGACCCTCGGTGTCGAGGTCGAGGCGACCCACCGGGAAGACCCGGGGCTCGTCGGGGACCAGGCTCACCACGGTGGGCCGGCCCTGGGGGTCGTCCGCCGTGGTGACCACCCCGGCCGGCTTGTTCAGCAGGTAGTGGACCAGCCCGGGACGCACCCCGATGGCGGCGCCGTCCACCTCGATCAGGTCGGCCTCGGCGTCGACCCGGCGCCCGAGCACCGCCACCTGGCCGTTCACCTGCACGCGCCCGTCGTCGATCAGGTTCTCGCACACCCGCCGGCTGCCCAGACCGGCCCGAGCCAGCACCTTCTGCAACCGCTCGCCACCTTGCGCCTCGGACGAGGATCGCGGCTCAGGCGCCACCGTCGACACCGGCTCCGCCGGATTCCGCCGACACCTCGGGATCGACGGCGTCGGCCTCCTCGGGCGCCTCGGTGGCCTCGGGCTCGTCCAGGTCGATGCGCAGGCCTTGCTCGAGGGCCTCGACCACGTCCGCGCCGGGCACGAAGCCCGCCACCGGCGGCAGGTCGTCGACCGACGCCAGGCCGAGGCGCTCGAGGAACAGGTCGGTGGTGCCGAACAGCACGGCCTGCCCCGGCCCCGGGTCGCGGGCGACCTCGGCGATGTAGCCCCGCTGCTCGAGGGTGCGGACGACCCCGTCGACGTTGACCCCGCGGATGGAGGCGATCTGGGCTCGGGAGATGGGCTGCTTGTAGGCCACGATGGCGATGGTCTCCAGCGCGGCCGACGACAGGCGGGCGTTCTGGCCCTCGAGCACGAAGCGCTCGACGTAGCCGGTCAGGTCGGGGTGGCTCTGGAAGCGGTAGCCCCCGGCCACCTCGACCAGCACGAACCCCCGGTCCTCGGCCTCGTAGCTGGCCGCCAGCTCGGCCAGCAGCGCCCGCATGGCCGTCGGCGACATCTCGGTGACCTGGGCCAGCAGATGGGGATCGACGGGCCGGTCGGCCACCATCAGGATGGCCTCCACCGCCTGTCGGGCTTCGTCGCTCATCAGCCCTCGTAGGCGTCGACCGCGGCCAGGTCGGCCCCGATGTCATCCAGGGCGCCGGCCGCGTCGCGGCCCAACCAGCGGATCTCGATGTCGCCGAAGGTCAGGGCCTGGTCGATGTCGATGAGCCCCTGCTTGTAGAGCTCGAGCACGGCCAGGAAGCGCACCACCACCTCGAGGCGCTCGACCAACGGCTCGGTGAGGGTGCGGAAGCTGATGCGACCCACCCGGGGCAGCTCGTCGATCAGCTCCTCGACGGCGTCGATGACGCTGACCCGCACCGCATGGATGTGGGCGATCTCGACCATCGGGACCGGTCGAGGCGTGAGGGCCCGACCCATGGCCGCGGCCAGGTCGGCCGGGGTCACGCCCTCCAGCAGGTCGGGCGTGAGGTTCAAGAAGCGGTCCTCGAGGCCGGCCGTGCGCGGGTAGGAGCGGGCGGCCTCCAGCGAGAGGGTGGCCAGGGCGGCGGCCGCATCCTTGTAGGTCTTGCACTCCAGCAGGCGGGCGATGAGCAGGTCCCGCTCCTCCCACAGGGCCAGCTCCTCGTCCAGGTCGAGGTCGCCCTCGTCGGGCAGCAGGCGGCGGGACTTGAGCTCGACCAGGGTGGCGGCGATGAGCAGGAACTCGGTGGCCGCCTCCAGGTCCAGGTGGGCGTCCATGGCCGCCACCTCGACCAGGAAGGCGTCGACGATGGCGCTCAGCGACACCTCGTAGAGGTCGACCTGCTCACGCAGGATGAGGTGCAGGAGCAGGTCGAAGGGGCCGTCGTAGACAGGGGTCTGGACCGCATAGGGCATGGCGACACGATAGAGGCCCCCCGGCTACGGTCGGTCGATGGCCCGTCTCGCCACCGCCACGGTGCTCGTGGGAGCCCTGCTGGTGGCCTCGAGCGGGTGCAGCCACTCCTCGGCGCCCACGGTGAGCCCGGCCACCGCGGCCCAGACCCTCTCGTCGGTGTACAAGCTGACCGGCGCCCAGGAGCAGTGCCTCGCCTCCGCCTTCGCCCGCAACCGCGCCGCCACCCGCCCGCTGGCCGCCAACCGGGCGGCCAGCGACCGCGACCTGGCCGCCATGGGATCGGTGGCCAGGTCGTGCATCCCGACCTCGACCCTGGCCGCGGCCATCGTGGCCGGTGCCGACCAGGGCAACACCCTGTCGGCCGCCGACCAGACCTGCCTGGGGACCGCGGTGGGCCGGCTCAGCCCCGGCGATGAGGCCACCTTGCTGGCCGGCCTGGCCGTGCCCACCGCCCTCAGCGACCTGCAGACCGCGCTGCTGGGACGCGTCACCGACCGCCTGCTCAACACCTGCAAGATCTCCATCCCGGGCGTCACCACCCAGGACACGGCCTGACGACGACGCCTCAGGAGGACCCTGAGGCGGCCTGGTCGTCCACCCAGTTGGGGCGCACGGTCGGCAGCGGGCCGCGCTGGACCAGCACAGGCACCGGCGAGCGCGCCACCACCTCGGCGGTGACGCTGCCGCCCAGGAGCCGGTCGAGCCCGGCCCGGGCGTGGGTGGCCATGACCAGCATGGAGGCGGTGGACGACCGAGCCATGTCCACGATGACCTCCACCGGGCGGGTGTCGGGCACGGTGACCCGCTCCAGCTCAGTGCAGAGCTGCTCGAGCGGGTAGGCCAACCGGGCCAGGTCGACCGCCGGTTCGGCCTCGCCCAGGTCGACGTGGAGCACCACGGCGCTCAGCGGCATGGCCTGGGCCCAGCCGACCGCCAACGGGATGGCCGCCTCGGCCGTGGGCGTGCCGTCCAGGCACACGATGAGGTTGCGCAGGTTGACCAGGCTGCCCTGCCGCCAGCTCGGACCGAACAGCAGCACGGGGGCGTCGGTGTGGCGCAGCAGGTACTCGGCCAGGCTCCCGTACACCGCCCGGCGGACGCCCGTGCGGGCGCTGGTGTACATGCAGATGAGCGAGTTGGGACGGTGGGCGACGACCGAGGCGATGGCCGGGGCCTCGATGTGGGCCGGCTCCACCCAGACGGTGACCCGGTTGTCGCTGCGGTTCCTGGCCGCCGTCTTGAACTGCTCGACGCGCTCGCCCTCGAGGTCGGCGGCGGTGGCCAGCACCAGCTCGGCGCCGAAGCGCTCCGAGAGGTCGGTCGCCGCCAGGGCGGCCCCCAGGGCGTGGGCGGTCCCGTCGAAGGGGACGATGATGTGGTCGTACATGTTGATCCTCCGGGTCGGTCCCCACCCTGCTCCCCCGAGCACCGGCGGGACCAGGGACCGAAGTCCTTCGCCCCTGGGCCGGTCGGCCCACGGCCGGCCCGGCCCAACCCGTTCCAGCGCGCCGCGGGGCCTGGCCTAGCATCGCCGCCCATGGCCCGCGTCCTGTCCGGCATCCAGCCCTCCGGCTCCCTGCACCTCGGCAACCTGTTGGGGGCGCTGCGCCACTGGGTGGCCGCCCAACACGAGGACGAGACCCTCTACTGCGTGGTCGACCTGCACGCCCTGACCTTCCCCCAGGACCCGGCCGAGCTGCGATCCAACACCATGGAGCTGGCCCAGCTCCTGCTGGCCGTGGGCATCGATCCGGCGGTGTCCACGTTGTTCCTGCAGAGCCACGTGGCCGAGCACGCCGGCCTGGCCTGGATACTGCAGTGCACCGCCTCCTACGGCGAGCTCAGCCGCATGACCCAGTTCAAGGACAAGTCGGCCAACGCCGAGTTCGTCTCGGCCGGGCTGTTCACCTACCCCGCCCTCATGGCGGCCGACATCCTCCTCTACGACGCCGACAAGGTGCCCGTGGGCGACGACCAGCGCCAGCACCTGGAGCTGACCCGCAACCTGGCCGAGCGCTTCAACAACCGCTACGGGCCCACGTTCGTGGTGCCCGAGGCGGCCATCCCACCCGTCGGCGCCCGGGTCATGGACCTCCAGCACCCTGAGAACAAGATGTCCAAGTCGGCGGACTCGCTGACCGGCTGCGTCCTGGTGCTCGAGGACCTCGGCTCGGTGAGCAAGAAGATCCGCCGGGCGGTCACCGACGCCGACAACGAGGTGCGCTACGACCCGGCGGCCAAGCCAGGCGTGTCCAACCTGCTGTCCATCCTGGCCGCCTGCACGGGCAGCACGCCCCAGGCCTGCGCCGAGCGGTACGACCAGTACGGGCCCCTCAAGGCCGACACGGCCGAGGCGGTCGTGGCCCTGCTCGAGCCCATCCAGGCCCGCTATCGCCAGCTGGAGGCCGATCCCAGCGCCACCGCCGGCATCCTGGCCGCCGGGGCGAACCACGCCCGCTCGATCGCCGGCCCCACCCTGCATCGGGCCCATCGCGCCCTCGGCCTGCTCTGAGGACCGACGCATACACCTTGAGGTGTATGTCGGTGTATGCCTGAGCGAGGTCTTGGTATCGTCGATCCATGAGCCGCACCAACATCGACATCCCTGACGACCTGGTCGAGCGAGCGATGCAGATGTACGCGCTGGAGACCAAGCGTGACGCCGTCATCCTGGCCCTCAAGCAGCTGGTCGGCGGCGATCCCATGACCAAGGGAGAGCTGCTGGCCATGGAGGGGACCGGCTTCGACCTCGACCTCGAAGAGCTGCGCCCAGGCTGGGAGCCCCCCGACCTGTGATCCTGGTCGACACCTCCGCATGGATCGCCTACCTGCGACGGGACGGCAGCACCGCGAACGTGGCCGTGCGGAGCGCACTCGACGACGATCGGGTCGCGATCACCGACATCGTGCAGCTGGAGCTGCTGGCCGGGGCGCGGAACCCGCGGCACCTGGTCGAGCTCAGGCAGATGGTGGCGGCGGTGGTCCACCTCCCCATCGCCGCCGCCCTCGATGCCGACGCCGCGGCCGACCTCTATCGCACGTGCCGGCGCAACGGCGAGACCCCCCGACAGCTCAACGACTGCCTGATCGCGGCGGTCGCCCTGCGCCATGACGTCCCGGTGCTGCACGCCGACCGCGACTTCGAGGTCATGGCCCGCCACACCCCGCTCCAGACGCTGACCGCCTGATCGTCGGTCGGCGGCCCTGACGGGGTCAGGACAGGCCTCGGTCAGTCGTCGTCGGCGTCGTGGAGGGCCTGGGCCACCACCGGATCGATGGTCCACTGGTCGGCGGGCAGGTGGTGCTCACGAGCCCAGGTCTCGGTCAGGGGATCGCTGCCGGCCATCCCCAGCAGGTCGCCGCCCAGCTTGGGGTGCTGGAGGTACAGGCCGGCCCGGCGGGTGAAGCCGCGGGTGCGGGTCCAGTCGCGGATGGTGTCGGGGTCTCGCCCCACGGCCGCCCCGGACAGCGTGGCGATCACCCGGCCGTAGGTCCCGAGCCCCGACTCCTTCTTGCCCACGTCGTGGAGCAGGGCGGCGGCCAGCACCTCGCGGGTGGCCTCGTGGCCCAGCGTGCGCTCCACCCGCCGGGCCACCAGCACCGAGTGACGGCGATCGGGGCCGCTCATGCGGCGCCACAGGTCGGCCTCGCCGTCGAGGAGCTGGCGATCCACCCAGTCCAGCTCGGCCCGGGGGGGACCACCCGGGCGCAGCGAACCGAAGAAGCGCTTGGCCAGGTGCGCGGCGCGGGCCAAGGCGAGCTCAGCCGGCGTGGTGGATGCAGTACCGCGCCGCGGGCATGGCCTCGAGGCGATCGGCGCTGATGGGCTCGCCGCAGGCCTCGCACAGCCCGTAGGTGCCGGCGTCGAGCTTGTCCAGGGCGCGGGCCACGTCGTCGAGCTGCTCGCGCAGGCGCCCGGCCAGGGCCATGTTCTCGCCCTGCTCGGCCGCCACCTGCCCGCTGTCGGCGAAGTTCTCGTCGTGCGCCTCGCTCGGATCCCCGACGTGCAGCTCGTCGATCTCGGCCGCCAGCTGCTCCTGCTCGCGGATCAGCACACCCCGCTGGGCGGCCACGTCGGGACCCAGGTCGGAGTCGGCGGCGGTGTCCTCGGCGCGGGATCCGGTGGTGTCGGTCACCGCGCCAGGGTACCCATTCCCGTCGAGGCGGGCGGCCCCGCAGCCCGCGGGTGGGCCGAGCGGTACACCGACCAGATCCGTTCGGTCGACACCAGGGTGTACACCTGGGTGGTGCTGAGCGAGGCGTGGCCCAGCAGCTCCTGGACCACCCGGATGTCGGCGCCGTGGTCGAGCATGTGGGTGGCACAGGAGTGGCGCAGCACGTGGGGGCTCAGGTGGTCGGACAATCCGCTGCGCTCGCCGTAGCGGCGGACGATCTGCCAGGCCCCCTGGCGTGACAGCCGGCTCCCCCGCTGGTTCAGCAGCAGCGCCTCGGCGTCGCCGCGGCGAGCCCAGCGGTCCGGGACCAGGACCTCGCGCCCCCCGGGACCGAGGTAGGCGGCCAGGGCGGCGTGGGCCAACGACCCGACCGGGACGTCACGCTCCTTGGAGCCCTTGCCCAGCACCCGCAGCAGGTCTCCGCCCAGGTCGAGGTCGGCCAGCGAGATCCCGACCAGCTCGGAGATGCGCAACCCGGTGCCGTAGAGCACCTCGAGGATCGCCCGATCGCGCCGGGCCAGGGCGTCGTCGCCCACCACCGCGTCGATCAGGGCGGTGACCTGCGCCTCGGACAAGGGCTTGGGCAGGCCCTTGGGCACCCGTGGCTGCTCCAGGCCGGCGGCCGGATCGCGGTCGCGGTAGCCCTCGTCGAGCAGGAAGCGGTGCAGCGAGCGCACCGCCACCAGGGCCCGGGCCACCGAGGCCGGCGCCTTGCCGGAGGCCCTCAGGTGCGCCACGTAGTCGCCCAGCTGCTCCTCGGTGACCTGGCCCAGCTCCACGTGGCGATCGGCCAGCCAACCCAGGTAGGCGGTCAGGTCCCGCCGGTAGGCGGTCACCGTGTTGGCCGCCCGCCCGCGCTCGGCCGACAACCAGGTCAGGAAGTCCTCCGCCTCCAGGGGCAGGCCTCCCGACGGGAGATCGGGCGTGGGTGCCACGCCGACCTCAGGGCCGCGGGTGGCGGCGGACCAGCGACAGGCCGATGATGGATTTGGCGTCGGTGAGCTCGCCCCGGGCCACCAGGTCGTCGAGGTCGTCGAGCGCCACCTGCTCGATGGTCATGTGCTGCTCCTCCACCCCCTGGCGGTCGAGGTCGACCGGCTGCAGCCCGGTGGCCAGGTAGATGACGATGGTCTCGTCGCTGCACCCGGCCGAGTTGTGGAACTCGCACAACCACTCGAACCGCTCGGCCCCCAGACCCGTCTCCTCGGCCAGCTCGCGGGCCGCCGTCACCTGGGGGTCCTCGCCGGCCACGTCGCGCAGACCGGCGGGGATCTCGAGCAGCAGGCGGTCGATGGGGGCCCGGTACTGGCGCACCATCACCACCCGACCATCGTCGAGCAGCGGCACCACGGCCACCGCCCCGGGGTGGTGGACGATGTCGCGCTCGAAGGTGGTCCCGTCCGGCGCCTGGAAGGTGCCGATCCCCAACCCGATGACGTGGCCCTGGTACACCTCGCGCTCGCCCAACCTGGCGAAGCCGAGATCGGTCACGAGGCAGCGGCGGACTCACGCTCGCTGGCGGATTCGCGCTCCAGTTGGATGATGTGGGGGTTGCGCCCCTCGGCGCGGGCCAGGGCGGCGGCGATGAGCTCGCGGAACAGGGGGGCCGGGCGGTTCGGGCGGCTCTTGAACTCGGGGTGGGCCTGGGTGCCGACCCAGAACGGGTGGCCCCGCAGCTCGATGAACTCGACCAGCCGGCCGTCGGGCGACGACCCGGAGCACACGAAGTCGGACTCGTCGAAGCGGCTGCGGAAGCGGGGGTTGAACTCGTAGCGGTGCCGATGGCGCTCCGACACCACCTCCTCGCCGTAGATCCGGGCCACCTGCGAGCCGGGTGTGAGCTTGGCCACGTAGGCGCCGAGGCGCATGGTGCCGCCCATGTCGGTGACGTCGCGCTGGGAGTCCATCAGGTCGATCACCGGGTAGGGCGAGGCCGGGTCGAACTCGCTGGAGTTGGCCCCGGTCATGCCCAACACGTTGCGGGCGAAGTCGACGGTCATCAGCTGCATGCCCAGGCACAGGCCCAGGCAGGGCACCTCGTTCTCCCGGGCGTAGCCAGCCGCCGCGATCTTGCCCTCGATGCCGCGCTCGCCGAACCCACCGGGGATCACGATGCCGTCGAGGTCGCGCAGGCGGCCCTCGGCCAGCAGCCCTTCGACCTGCTCGGCCTGGATCAGGTCGATCTCGACGTCGGCGCCGTGATGGAACCCGGCGTGCTTGAGCGACTCGATGACCGACAAGTAGGCGTCGGGCAGGCTCACGTACTTGCCGATGATCCCGATGCGGACGGGGTCGGTGGCCGTCTCGATGTGGTCGATCATGATCTCCCACTCGGACAGGTCCACGTCGCGACCGCCCAGGCCCAGGATCTTGCAGACCTCCTCGTCGAGGCCCTCCTCGTGCAGCACGAGCGGGATCTCGTAGAGGCTGCGGGCGTCGGCGGCGTTGACCACCGCGGCCACGGGCACGTCGCACAGGTTCGAGATCTTGCGCTTGAGGTCCTGGGAGATGGGCGACTCGCTGCGGCACACGATGGCGTCGGGCTGGATGCCGCGGCTGCGCAGCTCGGTGACCGAGTGCTGGGTGGGCTTGGTCTTCTGCTCACCCGACGGTCCGATGAAGGGCACCAGCGTGACGTGCACGTAGCAGACGTTGTCGCGTCCCACGTCCAGGCGGAACTGCCGGATGGCTTCGAGGAAGGGCAGGATCTCGATGTCGCCCACCGTGCCGCCGACCTCGGTGATGACCACGTCGACGGCGTCGCCGGCCAGCCGGGTGATGCGACGCTTGATCTCGTCGGTGATGTGGGGGATGACCTGGACGGTCTTGCCCAGGTAGTCGCCGCGGCGCTCGGCCGCCAGCACGGCCGAGTAGATGGAGCCGGTGGTGGCGTTGGAGTCCTTGGACAGGGCCTCGTCGATGAACCGCTCGTAGTGGCCGAGGTCGAGATCGGTCTCTCCCCCGTCGTCGGTGACGAACACCTCCCCGTGCTCGAACGGGTTCATGGTGCCCGGATCGAGGTTGATGTAGGGGTCGAGCTTCTGCATCGTGACCCGCAACCCACGGGACTTGAGCAGGCGACCGAGTGAGGACGCGGTGAGCCCCTTGCCCAGGGAGCTCGCCACACCTCCGGTCACGAAGATGTGCTTCGTCACTACGAGATCCTCCTGGACCGTCGGCTTCATCGACGGAACCTCACCGTATCGCGGGTCCGAACGCATCCGATGCATGGGGGAAACGAGCTGGTGGGAGGGCTCAGACGATGCGGAGCGGCCTCAGAGCTGAGAGGCAGCCAGCAGCTCGGCGGCGTGGCGGCGGGCGGTGGCGCTGTCGGGCGAGCCCGAGAGCATCCGGGCCAACTCGACCTGGCGGGCCTCGCCTTCCAGCCCCTGCGCCTCGGTGACCGTGGTGCCGTCCACCTCCCGCTTGGAGATGGCCACCTGGAGCCCCGCCCACGCCGCCACCTGGGGCAGGTGGGTCACCACCAGCACCTGGTGATCGTGGGCCAGCGAGGCCAGGGCACGACCCACGGCGATGGCCGCGGCCCCACCCACCCCGGCGTCCACCTCGTCGAAGACCAGCGTGGGCGGCGCCGCGGTCAGCACCAGGCGCAAGGCCAGCATGGTGCGGGCCAGCTCGCCGCCCGACGCCACCTTGACCAGGGGCCGCAGGGGGCTGCCCGGGTTGGCGGCGAGCAGGTAGCTGACGTCCTGGCCGGCCTCGCCCGCCACGTCGACCTGGACGCGGGCCTGGGGCATGGCCAGCTCGACCAGGTGGGCCCGGGTGGCCTCGGCCAGGCGGGGCGCAGCTCCCCGGCGGGCCGCGGCCACGGCCCGCTCGGCCTCGCGGCGCGCCTCCCGGGCCTGGGCGCACCGTTGGTCCAGCTCGGCGGCCAGGCGGTCGCGGTCCTCGAGGGCGGCCAGCCGGGCCGCGGCCTCGGCGTGGAACTCGATGACCTCGGCCAGGGTGTCGCCATACTTGCGGGTCAGCTCATGCAGCAGCCGGCGCCGCTGCTGCACGGCTTCGAGTCGGGCCGGGTCGTCGTCGATCGACTCGCCCCGGGACCGGACCCAGCCCGCCACGTCGACCAGGTCGGCCTCCAGGCCGCGCAGGCGGGCCACCCCCTCGGCGAACGGGCTGCGCCCGTCGAGGGCGGCCAGGGCCTGGGCCAGGCCGGCCACCGCCCCCTCGTCGGCGTCCAGGGCGGCGAGCGCGGCGAGCGCGGCCTCCTGGTGGGCCAGGGCGTCGGCCAGCGTGTCTTCCTCGGCAGCCAGGCGCTCGTCCTCATCGGGGTCGTCCAAACCGGCCGCGGCCAGCTCGTCGACCTGGAAGCGCAGGAGGTCCACCTCCCGGGCCCGGGCGCGCTCGTCGCCGCCCAACTCGGCCAGCTGGCGCTCGAGGTCGGCCACCTGCTGGCGGGCCTGGGTCAGCGTCCCGAGGTCCACCCCGCCGAACCGGTCGAGGGCGTCGCGCTGCACCGCGGGCGACAGCAGCGACTGGTGGTCGTGCTGGCCGTGCAGGTCGACGAGCGTGGTCCCCAGCTCGACCAGCGCGGCGGCGGTGGCCAGGGCGCCGTCGACGTAGGCCCGCGACCGACCGGAAGCGGGGACCACCCGGCGCACCACCACCTCGTCGCCGGCCACCACGAACCGACCCTCGACCACGGCCTCGTCGGCCCCGTGGCGCACCATGGACGGATCGGCCCGGCCCCCCATGAGCAGGTCGATGGCCTCGACCACCAGGGTCTTGCCGGCCCCGGTCTCGCCGGTCACCGCCACCATGGCATCGGGCAGCACCAGCGACAGCTGGCGGATGACGCCCAGGTCGGTGACGGCCAGCTCGCTCAGCACGGCGCGCTCACCGGTCGCTCAGGCGGAACTTGGCCTTGAGGATCTGGTGGAAGTTGCGCGGCCCGAAGGTCACCAGTCGGGCCCGGTGGGGTGACGCAGTGCACACGATGGCGTCGCCCACGGCCAGGTCTTCGACGTCGCGACCGTCGACGGACAGCGTGGCCGGCCGCGACCCGGCCACGGCCAGGCGCAGCCTGGTGTCGGGCTCGAGCACGAGCGAGCGGTCGAAGAGCATGTGGGGTGAGACCGGGGTGAGCACCATGGCCAGGTGGGTGGGCGCCACGATCGGGCCCCGGGCGGACAGGTTGTAGGCGGTCGATCCGGTGGGCGTGGCCACGATCAGCCCGTCGGCCGCGTAGGGCGTGAACGGCTCGTCGTCGATGCTGACCTCGACCCGCACGGTGTGACCGCTGGGGGTCCGACCGATGACGGCGTCGTTGAGCGCCAGCGCCGGGGGTCCGACCGGGCGCCCGGCGCGCTCGACGGTCACGGCCAGCAACATGCGCTCCTCGATGAGGTGCTCGCCGGCCAGCACCCGCTCCAACGCCGCCTGCAGGCCGGCCGGCTCGATCTCGGTGAGGTAGCCCAGCTGGCCCAGGTTGACGCCCAGCACGGGCACGCCGTGCGCCGACACCAGCGACACGGCCCGCAGGATGCTGCCATCGCCGCCCAGGCTCACGGCCACGTCGAGGCCCGAGCCGAAGTGGTCCTCGTCCACCGCGTGGACGCCCAGCTCGGCCAGGGCGGCGTCGGCGTCGGTCAGGCGGACCTGCTCCCCTCGCTCGCGCAGCCAGACGGCCACGTCGCGGGCCTCGCGCACGGCCTCGGCCCGATCGTGGTGCACCACCAGCCCGACGACGGCCACGTCAGTCCCCCGCCGCGTGCGGGGCCACCTCGGCCAGCGCCTGGTCGACGGCCTGCGCCAGGGTCGACCCGGTCAGGCCACCGGACCGGCCACCGTCGACGGAGGGCGCCGGGCGGGCGTGGACGACGAACTCGACGTTGCCGTCGGTGCCGGTGATGGGCGAGGGCATCAACCCCATGATGGCGGCTCCTCGGTCCTCGAGCGCGGACGACACCTCGTCCAGGACCCGCCGCCACACGGCCGGATCCGACACGATCCCACGACCCTTGGACACGACACGGCGGCCCGCCTCGAACTGCGGCTTGACCAGCACGACCAGATCGCCGTCCGGTGCCAGCACGGCCAGCAGCGCGTCGAGCACCAGGTGCAGGGAGATGAACGAGAGGTCGGCCACCACCAGGTCGACGGGCGCGCCCACCTGGTCGGGAGCCAAGGTGCGCACGTTGGTGCGGTCCAGGACCGTCACCCGCGGATCGCCGGCCACCCGCTCGTGGAGCTGGCCGTGGCCGACGTCGACGGCCATGACGTGGGCCACGCCGTGCTGGAGCAGGCAGTCGGTGAACCCACCCGTGGAGGCGCCGGCGTCCACGGCCCGCCGACCGGCCACGACCACGTCGAAGCGCTCCAGGGCGCTCTCGAGCTTGGCCCCGGCCCGGCTCACGAAGCGGGGGCCCGGCCCCTCCACCACGATGGGGTCGCCGGGGCGGACCAGTCGGGCCGGCTTGTCGGCCAAGGCCCCGGACACCCGGACCCGACCCGCGGCGATGTCGGCCTGGGCCTGGGTGCGGGACGGGGCGAGGGCCCGCCGGACCAACTCGTCGTCGAGCCGTCGGCGCGGCGCAGCCACGCTCGGAGCCTAGACGCCTCGACCGACGGAGCGTCCCTGGGACGCGACCCGGCCCGGATCGGCTCGGGCCACCGCGGCTCGAGCCACCTCAGCTCAGGCCTTCTTGGCGGTGGCCTTCCTGGCCGGCGCCTTCTTGGCGGCGGCCTTCCTGGTCGCAGCCTTCCTGGCCGGCGCCTTCTTGGCGGCGGCCTTCCTGGCCGGCGCCTTCCTGGCCGGCGCCTTCTTGGCGGTGGCCTTCCTGGCCGGCGCCTTCCTGGCCGGCGCCTTCTTGGCGGTGGCCTTCCTGGCCGCAGCCTTCCTGGCCGCAGCCTTCTTGGTCGCCGCCTTCTTGGTCGACCGCCGCGTGACCCGCCGAGCCGTGGCCCGACGATCCCGGGCCACGCGCTGCTGGGCTTCGCCCAGGCGGTCACCCAGCTCAGAGATGCGGTCGTTGACCCGGTCGAGGTCGGTGCGCAGGGTGGAGAGCTGCGTGCGCAGCTCCTGCTCCACCTGTTCGAGCAGGCGCTCGCTGGCCACGCGACCGCGTTCGAGCAGGTCGGTCATCAGGTCCTGGGCCTGCCGAGCCTGTGACTCGGAGTCGCGGTTCAGCTGCTCGGAGGCTCGTGAGAGCTGGCGGGCGAGCTGCTCGAGCGCGTCCTGCGCCCGCTGCCACGCCTCACCACCGGCATCTCGTGATCGGGAAAGGATGTCATCGTCGTCCATGGGAACCACGCTACGAGCGCAGCTGGCGCTCCACCAGGGTCAAAAGTCCGTCCGCCACCAGATCCGGGTCCGGATCCACCGGCAGGTCGGCGGCGGTGGTCACCCCGGTCAGCACCAGCCCGAAGCGGTAGCCCAGCGCCCGGGCGAAGCGGCCGTCGGTGTCGGCCCGGTCGCCGACGGCCACCCCGTCCGGCCCCGCCTCGGCCTGCACCAGGGCCACCATCGGGGCGTAGGGCTTGCCAGCGACGACCGGTGTGACGCCGCTGGCGGTGACGACGGCGGCCAGCAACGAGCCCGCCCCGGGTGCCAGCCCGTGCTCGCCGGGAAAGGTGGTGTCGTCGTTGGTGGCGATGAGCCGGGCGCCGCTCCGCGCCGCCCGGGCCGCCACGTCCAGCCGTCCGTAGTCGAAGTCGAGGTGCAACCCGACCACCACGGCGTCGACCGCTCCGGGATCGCCGTGGCCGGCGTCGGCCGTCGCCACCCCCCGCGCCGCCAGCGCCTCGGCCACGCCCGGGCCGGCGCACACCAGGGCCCGCTGGCCCGGCTCCAACAGCGACGCCGCAGCCATGGGCGAGGTGATGAGGTCGTCACCGGCCGCGATGCCGTGGCGCGCCAGCTTGTCGGCCACCTGGTCCCGGGTGGGCAGGGCGTTGTTGGTGACGAACAGGACGCGCTGGCCCGAGGCCCGCAGCCGGGCCACGGCCTCGGCGGCCCCGTCGATGGGCAGGTCGCCCCGCCACACGACACCGTCCAGATCGAGCACCCAGGCCATCGGGCCATGGTGGCACGCGGCGGTCCGCCTCCGACCCGATCAGGGCGACCCAGCCCGTCTGCTAGGACTGGTGGGTGCCTCGTTTCGAACCGTTCCGCGGTGTCCGCTACGACCCCGACCGGGTCGACGTGGCCCGCGTCACCGCCCCGCCCTACGACGTGATCGACGCCGCCGGGCGCCAGGAGCTGGTCGGGCGGGACCCGGCCAACGTGGTCGGCATCGACCTGCCCGTGGCCGAGGGGTCGGCCGAGGGGGACGGCCCGGCCCAGCCGGGTGACGACGACGAGCCCTACCGCCAGGCCCGACGCCAGCTGGATCGCTGGCTGGCCGACGGGGTGCTGCGGCGCGATCCGCCGTCGTTCTACGTGTACCGGATGGCCACCGACGGTCCCGGCGGTCCCCACCACACCACCGGGGTGCTGGGCGCCCTGGAGCTGTCCCGACCCGGTGAGGGCGCCATCCTGCCCCACGAGCACACCACGCCCAAGGCCAAGTCCGATCGGCTGCGGCTCATGCAGGCCACCCGGGCCAACCTGTCGGCGGTCTGGGGCCTCTCGCCGGCGCCGGGGCTGTCGGCCCTGCTCGAGGTGGACGAGGAGCCGGTGGTGCAGTGGACCGACGACGGAGTGGTCCACTCCCTGTGGGTGGTGCCGGACGACGCCCGGGCCGCGGCCATCTCGGCGGCCGTCGGCGACCACCCGGTGGTCATCGCCGACGGCCACCATCGCTACGAGACCAGCCTGACCTACCGGGACGAGCAGCAGGCCCTGGGCGGGGCCGGGGCTCCCGGCGCCGGCGCGGTGCTCACCTACGTGGTCGAGCTGGTCGACGACGAGCTCGACGTGGCCCCCATCCACCGGCTGGTGCGGGGACTGCCCGACGGGTTCGACCTGCCGGGGGCGCTGGTCCCGTTCTTCGAGGTGGCCGAGCTCGACCCCGACGTGGACGACCCGCCCCACACCGATCCCGACCCCACCGCCCGGTTGGCCGACCTGGGGGCGCTGGGCCTGGTCACGCCGGCCGGGGTGTGGTCACTGGTACCCCGACCCGAGCGCTTCGTCGGGGTGCGGGACCTCGACACCAGCCGGCTGGACGCGGCGCTGGCGGCCCTGCCCGACCACGAGCTCACCTTCCAGCACGGGGTCGACCACGTGCGGCGTCGGGTGCGCAGCGGCGAGTTCCAGGCCGGGTTCCTGCTGCGCCCGGCCACCGTCTCGCAGATCGTGGAGATCGCCCGCGGCGGGGAGCGCATGCCCCCCAAGACCACCTTCTTCGCCCCCAAGCCCCGCACCGGCGTGGTGCTGAGGCTGCTGGACGAGTAGGAAACTGGGCATCTTTGCGCTCGGATACCGCGCGAATTTCACGCCCAGTTTCCGAGTGGGTCAGTTGACCGTCCAGGTGGCGCCGGAGTGGAGCAGGTCGCGCAGGTCGCCGGGACCGTTGGCCTCCTGGGCCGCGGCCAGCTGGCGGCTGACCTCGGTGCCGTAGTCGGGGCGCTCGATGGCCCGGAACACGCCGATGGGGGTGGGCTCATGCGGACCGCTCGACAGGCGGGACAGCTGGAAGGCAAGGCCCTGGTTCGTCTCGTCGTGGATCAACAGCGCGTCGGCACCCACATCGGCCACGTCGACCACCCGGAGCTTGCCGTCGGATCCCATGACGACGCCGTGCTGCAGGTCGGCGCCGAAGCGGATGGGCTCGCCGTGCTCGAGGGGGATGAGCATCTCGGCCCGGTTGTCCCGGGCGGTGATGTCCTCGAACGCCCCGTCGTTGAAGACGTTGCAGTTCTGGTAGATCTCCACGAAGGCCGCACCCGGGTGGTCGTGCGCCCGCTTGAAGGTGGCCATCATGTGCTGGCGGTCCATGTCGTGGGTGCGGGCCACGAAGCTGGCCTCGGCCCCGATGGCCACGCTGATGGGGTTGAAGGGCTGGTCGATCGACCCGAACGGGGTCGACTTGGTGACCTTGCCGATCTCGCTGGTGGGCGAGTACTGACCCTTGGTCAGGCCGTAGATCTGGTTGTTGAACATCAGGATGGTGAGGTTCACGTTGCGGCGGAGGGCGTGGATCAGGTGGTTGCCCCCGATCGACAGCATGTCGCCGTCGCCGCCCACCACCCACACGTCGAGATCGGGTCGGGCGATGGCCACGCCGGTCGCCACCGCGGGCGCCCGGCCGTGGATGCTGTGCATCCCGTAGGTGCTCATGTAGTACGGGAAGCGGGCCGCGCACCCGATGCCCGACACGAACACCGTGTTCTCGCGGCGCACGCCCAGCTCGGGCATGAGCATCTGCACGGCGGTGAGGATGGAGTAGTCCCCGCACCCCGGGCACCAGCGGACCTCCTGGTCGCTCGACCAGTCCTTCTTGGTGGTGACGGGGATGAGGTCAGTCATCGAGGGCCTCCAGGATCTCGATCTCGAGCTCGCCGGCGGTGAAGGGCACACCCTTGACCTTGCTGACCGAGCGGGCGTCCACCAGGTACTCGGCGCGCAGCAGGCGGCTGAGCTGGCCCAGGTTCATCTCGGGCACCAGCACCTTGGGATAGCGGGCCAGCACCTCCCCCAGGTTCGGGGGGAACGGGTTGAGGTTCACCAGGTGGATCTGGGCCACCTTGCGCCCGCGGGCCCGGACCCGGTC